>NZ_CP118734.1:90000-1290000 GCF_032594935.1 Streptococcus sp. 29892 | reverse complement strand
CTAAGAGTGTTCCGGGTGTGACCTTGCTGGATTATTCTTCAGACCAAAGTCATAACCGCAGTGTGTTTACTTTGGTGGGAGATGAAGAAAGTATTCAGGAAGGAGCTTTTCAACTGGTCAAATATGCTAGTGAAAAGATTGATATGACCAAGCACACAGGTGAACACCCAAGGATGGGAGCGACAGATGTACTTCCATTCGTCCCTGTAAAAGACATCAGCATGGAAGAATGTGTTCAACTGGCTAAGAAAGTCGCTGAGCGTATCAATAAAGAATTGGCTATTCCAGTCTTCCTCTATGAAGAAGCAGCAAGCAGACCAGAACGACAAAATCTGGCTAAGGTCCGCAAGGGTCAGTTTGAAGGCATGCCTGAAAAATTATTGGAAGAAGACTGGGCGCCTGATTTCGGTGAAAGGAAGATTCATCCAACAGCAGGTGTTACAGCAGTCGGCGCTCGGATGCCTCTGGTTGCTTTTAATGTCAATTTGGATACAGACAATTTAGAGATTGCCAACAAGATTGCCAAAATCATCCGTGGTTCAGGTGGTGGCTACAAGTATTGTAAAGCTATCGGTGTCATGTTGGAAGGAAGAAATATTGCCCAGGTTTCAATGAACATGGTGAACTTGGAAAAATGCTCACTTTATCGTACCTTTGAAACCATTCGTTTTGAGGCTAAGAGATATGGTGTGTCGATTATTGGTTCTGAAATCGTTGGATTGGCACCTGCAAAAGCCTTGGTTGATGTGGCAGAATACTACTTGCAATTGGAAGAGTTTGATTACAGCAAGCAGGTACTAGAAAATCATTTGTTGGGATAAGGAGTATGACCGATGGCATTAGTTGATTTAACCCTTACAGAATTTGCTCAATTACTGGGTTCAGATGCCCCAGCACCAGGCGGAGGCTCAGCAGCAGCTCTCTCGGCTGTCAATGGTATTTCATTGACAAAAATGGTGTGCGAGTTGACTCTTGGGAAGAAAAAGTATGCTGACTATCAGGCTGCTATTGAAGACATTCATAACGTAGCTGGTGACTTGCAAGAGCGTTTATTGCGGGCAATAGATGAGGACACTGAAGCTTTCAATCAGGTTTCAGCTGTCTTTGATATGCCCAAGGAAACAGAGGAAGATAAAGAAGCGCGCAGGCAGGCTATGCAGGTAGCCTTGAAGGCAGCAACGCTCTCTCCGTTTGGCATGATGGAAACGATGTTGCAGGCACTTCAGGTAACAGCAGAGGCAGTCGGCAAGTCCAATACCAATGCAGCCAGTGATTTGGGGGTGGCAGCCCTCTCGCTCAAGGCAGGTTTGCAGGGGGCATGGCTCAATGTTCTCATCAATCTATCTGGTATCAAGGATGAAGAATTTGTTGCAACCTATCGCCAACAAGGCCAGACTATTTTGGAAGCTGGTTCTAGCCTAGCAGACCAGGTATATGAAGACATTCTCCAGATTGTGTAAAGGAGGGAGCTATGGTTTTATCAGATATTGACATTGCGAATTCCGTCCAAATGGAACCCATTGGACAGGTAGCAGACCGTTTAGGTATTCCAGAAGAAAGTTTATCCTTATATGGTAGATACAAGGCTAAAATTGACAGTCGCCAGTTAGAAGCCTTGAAAGATCAACCAGATGGGAAATTGATTTTGGTAACAGCTATTTCACCAACTCCAGCAGGGGAAGGAAAAACAACAACTTCCGTCGGTTTGGTCGATGCATTGACTGCTATTGGTAAAAAGGCTATTATCGCCCTGCGTGAGCCGTCTTTAGGACCTGTCTTTGGGGTTAAAGGTGGTGCAGCAGGTGGTGGATATGCTCAAGTTGTTCCAATGGAAGATATTAACTTGCATTTTACTGGAGATTTTCATGCCATCGGTGTAGCTAATAACCTGCTGGCAGCCTTGATTGATAATCATATTCATCATGGAAATGCCTTGGGAATTGATAGTCGTCGGATTACCTGGAAGCGAGTAGTAGACATGAATGACCGCCAGCTCCGCCATATTGTCGATGGCCTGCATGGTAAGGTAAATGGAGTACCTAGGGAAGATGGCTACGATATTACCGTTGCTTCAGAAATAATGGCTATTCTGTGCCTATCTGAAAATATAGCTGATTTGAAGGCACGACTGGAAAAAATTATTATCGGCTATAATTTCCAAGGTCAACCAGTTACAGCTGGAGATCTTAAGGCAGCTGGGGCAATGGCAGCACTCTTGAAAGAAGCCATTCACCCTAACCTTGTTCAAACCCTGGAACACTCCCCAGCCCTTATACACGGCGGTCCATTTGCCAATATTGCTCACGGTTGTAATAGTGTTCTTGCTACTAAATTAGCCTTAAAATATGCAGACTATGTGGTTACAGAAGCTGGCTTTGGGGCAGATTTAGGCGCTGAAAAATTCATAGATATCAAGTGTCGTCTAAGTGGTTTACGACCATCCGCAGTTGTACTCGTAGCTACTATTCGTGCCCTTAAAATGCACGGTGGAGTTGCCAAGTCTGACCTGGCTCAAGAAAATGTAGAAGCAGTGCTTGCAGGTTTACCAAACCTTGAAAAACATCTGGAGAATATACAGGAAGTCTATGGTTTGCCTGCGGTTGTTGCCATCAATAAATTCCCACTAGACACAGAGGCAGAATTAGAGGCAGTTTCTACTGCTTGTGCCAAACGTGGTGTTGATATAGTACTGTCTGATGTTTGGGCACATGGTGGTCAAGGAGGGCGTCAACTTGCAGAGAAAGTCGTCCAACTTGCTCAAGAAGAAAATCATTTCCAATTTGTCTATGATGTAGAAGACAGTATTGAAACCAAATTACATAAAATTGTTACAAAAGTCTATGGTGGTCAAGGGGTTAAACTCTCAGCAGTTGCTAAAAAAGAAATAGCAGAACTGGAAAGACTAGGTTTTGGTTCCTATCCAATCTGTATGGCCAAGACCCAGTATTCATTCTCAGATAACCCTAATCTCTTAGGAGCTCCGACAGACTTTACTGTAAGCATCAGTAATGTCAAAGTTTCAGCAGGTGCTGGCTTTATCGTCGCCTTGACGGGCAATATTATGACCATGCCAGGTTTGCCAAAGGTCCCTGCGAGTGAAAAAATTGATATTGACAACCAGGGCAATATCACAGGTCTTTTCTAAGAGAGGTGGAAGGATGATTAGAGTTGAAAAGTATAAAACAAGTGATTACCAAGAAACCTCCTGGTCAGGTGGACGAACCACTCAACTCTATCTCTTTCCTGCTCAGTCTTCCTATGGTGAAAGAAATTTTCAATTTCGATTGTCCACAGCAAGTATGGACACGGAACAATCTACCTTTACCTCGCTACCTTCATATCACCGCATTCTATTAAGTTTAGACCAAACCATTGTCTTGCAGGATATGAATAGTGGCGAACAAGTAACTCTGGCTCCTTATCACATCCATCGGTTTGAGGGGGAACAATCCATCCAATGCGTAGGAAAAGCACAGGATTTTAATATTATATTTGACGATAGTGTGCAAGCTGATTTACAGGTGATGGATGAGAACAAGTGGGTGGTAGAGTGTGAGGGTGATTTTCAATTTATTTATGCCTTAGTCAATTTGGATTTCCATATAGAAGGGTGGGGAAGTGGTCATCTAGCAGCAAAGGAATTGCTGGTAGTTGAGACCAATGAGTTGCCTCCTCTGCACCTTCATCTAACTGCTTGTCAAGCTTGCCAAAAGCCTAAGGCGCTTATTGCTAGACTTAGGTCAACTGACCTAAGTAGAAACATGATCTAGAAGAAGATTTAGGAGATCATATCATGGAAAACAAACAGACACAGTTATCTACGCAGGAGAGTGCAAAATTCTCCCTGACAGGAGCGACCTTATACGGTATCAATGCTGTTATTGGGTCTGGTATCTTTCTCTTGCCGCAAAATATTTATCGGGACCTAGGTCCAGCTTCCATCGCTGTTATGCTAGGAACGGCTATCTTGACCATCATGTTGGCGGTCTGTTTTGCTGAGGTAGCAGGGTACTTTGGAAAAAACGGCGGTGCCTTTCAATATTCTAAACGTGCTTTTGGTGACTTTATTGGTTTTAATGTCGGCATCTTAGGCTGGATGGTGACCATGTTTGCCTGGGCGGCTATGGCAGCAGGTTTTGCTAAGATGTTCATCATCACTTTCCCAGCCTTTGAGGGAATGAATATTCCACTTAGTATCGGCTTGGTCATTCTCTTGTCCTTGATGAACATTGCTGGTTTGAGAACCTCCAAAGTCTTTACCATTACAGCAACCATTGCCAAGTTAATTCCGATTATACTCTTCTCCCTTTGTGCTCTTATCTTTATCCCTCAAGGTTTGTCTAACTTTAGTCCTTTTGTTCAATTATCTGAAGGACAAACCTTGCTCGGAGCGATTTCAGGTACCGCCATCTATATTTTCTATGGCTTTATCGGTTTTGAAACCCTCTCTATCGTAGCTGGTGAGATGCGAAATCCAGAAAAAAATGTTCCTCGAGCTATATTAGGTTCCATTAGTATTGTTTCAATTTTGTATATGCTCATTATTGGTGGTACCATTGCCATGCTAGGTTCTGGTATAATGGATACAAAGGCTCCTGTGCAAGATGCTCTTGTTAAGATGATCGGTCCTGCTGGCTACTGGTTGGTATCTATTGGGGCTCTCATTTCCATCACCGGTCTGAACATGGGTGAATCCATTATGGTGCCACGTTTCGGTGCTGCCATTGCAGAAGAAGGACTTTTGCCAGCTGCCATTGCTCGTAAAAATGGCAATGATGCACCAGTTGTAGCCATTATTATTTCTTGTGTCATTGCTTGTATACTATTGTTATCAGGTTCATTTGAAATTCTTGCTACCCTCAGTGTTGTCTTCCGTTTCTTCCAATACATTCCAACAGCACTGGCTGTCAATAAATTACGCAAAGATGAGCCGAATGCACAGGTAGTTTTCCGTCTGCCATTTGGTCCAGTTATTCCAACTATTGCAGTAGTTATTAGTTTGATTATGATTTGGGGAGATAACCCAATGAACTTTGTATATGGAGCCATCGGTTTACTGATTTCTAGTGCGATTTACTTCTTCATGCATGGACGAAAGAAAGTGTAATGGAACACTCCTGAAAAACGAAAGGATGAAAGTTATGACAAAACCACTTGTATTAGATGGAAAAAGTTTGACTTTAGAAGATGTTGTAGCTGTTGCCAGAGATGGTCAGCAGTGCTTGATTTCAGAAGAGGCTAAGGAAGATGTCCTGGCTTCGCGTAAAATTGTAGATGATATTGTCAGAGAAGAAAGGGTAGTCTACGGGGTAACTACTGGTTTTGGTTCCCTTTGTAAGGTAAGCATCCCTACGGAAGATACCATCCAACTGCAAGAAAATTTGATTCGCACCCATTCTAGCGGTTTTGGCAATCCCTTACCAGAGGATGTGGTTCGGGCTATTATGTTAATTCGGATCAACTCTCTGGTCAAAGGGTATTCAGGTATTCGCCTTGAAACCGTTGAAAAATTGCTGGAGATGTTGAACAAGGGGGTTCATCCATTTATTCCTGAAAAAGGCTCCTTGGGTGCATCAGGTGACCTTGCTCCACTTTCTCATATGGTTTTACCTATGCTAGGTTTGGGTAAAGCTTATTACAAGGGACAGTTGCTTTCAGGTAAGGAAGCGATGGAGCAAGCAGGTATCGACATTATTCACCTAGCAGCAAAAGAGGGCTTGGCCTTGATCAACGGCACAACAGTCTTGACGGCTATCGGTGTACTAGTGACCTACGATGCCATCCAGCTTTTGAAACTGTCAGATATTGCTGGAGCACTTTCACTGGAAGTTCATAATGGTATTACCAGTCCATTTGAAGAAGAATTGCATCTTATCCGTCCTCAAAGTGGTCAACTTGCGACGGCAAGAAATATTCGTCATCTCTTAGAAGACAGTGGTAACACGACAGTGGCGACCATTCAGCGCGTGCAGGATCCGTATACCTTACGCTGTATCCCACAAATTCATGGTGCTAGCAAGGATTCGATTGCCTATGTCAAGGAAAAAGTAGAGATTGAAATCAACTCTGTAACGGATAATCCCATCATTTGTAAGAATGGCCACGTTATTTCAGGTGGTAACTTCCACGGAGAACCGATGGCTCAGCCATTTGATTTATTGGGTATCGCGATTGCAGAAATCGGAAATGTGTCTGAACGCCGTGTCGAACGTTTGGTCAATAGCCAGCTCAGCAAATTGCCGTCCTTCTTGGTTAAACACCCTGGCTGTAATTCAGGCTTTATGATTACCCAATATGCCTGTGCAGCCCTAGTTTCCGAGAACAAGGTTCTTTCTCATCCAGCCAGTGTGGATTCTATTCCATCTTGTGAAAACCAAGAAGACTTTGTCAGCATGGGAACAATTGCAGCCCGTAAGGCAGGGGAAATACTGAAAAATGCTCGCCGTGTCCTTGCAACAGAAATCATGGCTGCTTGTCAAGCTCTGGATTTGAAAGGGAACAGTACTCAACTTGGTAAGGGAACCAAGCCAGCCTATACAGTCTTTAGACAGCAGGTTGACTTCATCGAAAATGACAAAGACATTGAAATCTACGATGAGCTCAATAAAGCTTCGCTTGTGATTGAAAGTCCGGAGTTCTTGGCTGCAGTGGAAGAGGCAGTTTCTCTGACTATCCAATATGAATAAGCCAGCCTGATCAGAATTTGACAGGAAGTAGTAAGATAGCTATACTAAATAGGAGGTCTTATCAAGGAACAAGACCTCCTATTCTGTCAGAGTTTTATGATGAAGACGATAACTAGGAGAAAACATGCTAAGTAACTATTATCCAACGACCTATTCCTACTATCAAAGAGGGGTTGATGATGATCTCTATACTGCCAAATGGGGCATGGTGATGGAATTTATCGATCTCAATGACCAAACACTTGAACGCTTAGAGGGCAAGCATTTTGGAATCATTGGATTTAAGAGTGATAAAGGTGTCTATATCAATCATGGACGTGTTGGAGCAGTAGAGGGGGCCAGTAGTATCCGAACCCAACTAGCCAAACTACCTTGGCATTTGGGCAACGAAGTCAAGATTTACGATGTGGGGGACATAGATGGGCCTAATTGCAGCTTGGCGGAATTACAGGACAGTCTGGCTGTAGCTGTTCAGCGTATGCTGGACTTGAACCTCTTTCCGATTGTCCTGGGTGGAGGACATGAAACGGCCTATGGACATTACAAGGGTTTGCAGGCTGGCTTAGAGCAGGAAGAGCCGATTGCTGTTATCAATTTCGACGCTCATTTTGACCTTCGTCCTTATGACCAAACAGGTCCAAATTCTGGTACTGGTTTTCGGCAGATTTATGATGATTGTAGGGCAAGGGGTTACGAATTTTCTTACTTAGCCTTAGGAATTCAAGAACACAATACCAATCTCTTTCTCTTTGACTTTGTTGCTAAATCAGCAGATATTTCCTTTTTAACCGGGCAAAATCTCTATGTAATGGGCTATGAAAAAATTTGCTCTTACCTGGATGAGTTTGTTCAGCGTCAGCAGGCTATCCATCTGACCATTGATATGGATTGTTTTTCAGTGGGATCTGCACCAGGTGTCAGCGCCATTCAGTCTCTTGGGATTGATCCAAACCTAGCCGTTCTACTCTTACAGTATTTAGCTGCTAGCGATAAAATTGTTGGTATCGATATTGTTGAAACCTCTCCACCTCATGATATTGACAACCATACGGCCAACTTAGCAGCAACGCTTATTTTCTATCTGACACGGATTTTGGTTCAAACACACGACAGAAAATAAAGACTTTTCCTAGGATAACTAGAAAAAAGGAAGGACCTATTCACTGATGGTCCTTCCTTTTTGGTTGTATTTGTAGTTGAACTTATTTAGTTTTCTTTCATGAAATTCTCCAAATCTTCCAGAAGTAAACGGTCGCGATAAGGGTTCAAGAATTGTTTGGCGATGTGGTAGTAGTGGCTCAAGTCCTCGTCTAATTTTTGAGCAAATGTAGCTTCTAGTAGGGGATTGTCCCTCATTTCATTCTTTAATTTTGCCATTAGGTAATAAATCATGCCCTTATCTCGTGGGTTAGAATAGCGAGAAATCAAGGCTTCCTTCCTGTCGAGCAGGTCATGAACTCCTGTGTAGTCTTGTTGCTGGCAACCTAGTAGTGCCAAGTAAAGCTTGAGTTGCACTTCTTTCCAAGGATAAATCTGTTGATTGACTTCTTGCATAGCCGCCTGGAAGATGGAATGAGCTTCTGCAAAATCTTGTAAATGGTAATAGGAAGTCCCCAAGCCGATATAAAAACCAAGAGTAGATGACTGGGGAGCCTGGCCTTGCACCAATTCGATAGCGTCTTTTTGCAGGTGGATGGCAGTCAGAAAATCTCTGCGAATCTGAGCCATCTCCGCCAAGTAATCTAGGGCAGCAGCAATCTGAATGGCGTATTTCTTCCGCATAGAAGCTGTCAGACTAAAGCAATCAATGGCTTCGTAGAGAAGACGACTAGCCTTCTCCTCATCCCCTAACATGAGATTAAAAAGTCCCTTAAAGCGTAGAAACATTCCGATGGCTTGGTGATCATTAGCCTCTATAGCAGTTTCCAGACCTAATTCAGCATAGTAGCCCAGGTCACTAATGTTTTCAATCTGGATGCAGTAATGGATAAACTGTCGATAGCCTTTCAATAGATAATCTTGTTCATGGAGGGCGTGGGCTCTGGCAATCACCTTACGGATACTGCCGACACCTTTCTGATAGTTTCCAGTCCGAATATGGTAACGACCTTCATAAAATTCAAATCGAACTTGAAGAAGCTGGAACTGACGCTGGTCGCCATAAAGCTTTTCGAGATGGGCCATGTTTTCCCGCACCTCAGCCAACTGTTCCTGGATCCAGAGCACATTCTCTTCTTCCTTGCCCCCACTTAGTTGGTCATTATTAGAGTCCAAAGGAAAAAGATCGTAGTGTGACTTGATTGCCAGATTTAAGTGTTGTAAACGATATTCCAGAGCCATTATAGGTTGCTTGGCAGCAGTAAAATGCCTTGCAATCTTTAGCAATAAGACGCTGTTGTTGGGTTGAAGTTGTAATTTTTGGATGAGATGAAAGGCAATTTGTTCATGCAAAATTCTTCTTTTTGATAGAGGTAGCTGATCGTAGAGAAATTCTCCTAAGACAGCTTGACGAAATTGCACTTCCAGTCGATCATCAACCTCTTTTTGCAGGATAAGGGATTTGCTGGTTAGCTGATCCACCAATACAGCCATTTCATGATGGCTTAGTCCCATTAAATCAGCCAATAAACCAACATCACTTCCAGCACTACAGGTCGAAAGGTAGTTGAGTAACTCCTCTTCTTTTGTATCAAGGGCATGGACCTGCAAAGCCATTTTTGACCGAATAGCTGCCGTTAGAGGATGGAATTCACGTCCCTCCCTGATTTGCTGGGCGTATTGGTCAAGGAGAAAGAGATTGCCTTGACTAAAATGATAAATCTGCTCTAAATCAGAAAGAGCATCCTGCTGGCTCAGTTCTTTTAAGAAGTCTTGACTGTCAGCGAGGGATAAATTTTTCAAACAAAGGTTTTCTGCAAGCTGATGGTTATACAGGTAATGCTCAAGATAATCCATTTCCTTATTTTGCCGTAAGTTTCTGGTGAATAGAAATGCTAGAGGAGCACGGCTAAGAGCATGAATACAGTCCAGCACTACTTGTAAACTCTCTTTATCCATCCAATGGGCATCCTCAATCAAGAACAGTAGAGCTTGTTTCTGACAAGTCTTTTCCAAACCATCAATCAAGTCTTCACGGTTCCTAGTTTCTTCCAAAGACAGTCTTGTATCCAATGTCTCTTGGAAAATCCATTGATAGTTATGACTTATCTTTCGCCAAATGGAGTATGGTTTGTAGAGGTCCTCTGGTAAACAGTTGATCTGAATGATAGAAAACCGTTGCCCCTGGTTAGCCAAGACCTGACGGACCAGGCTTCGTTTTCCCGAACCAACCTCACCGTGGAGGAAAAAGGCACGACTACCAGTTTCTAAGACAGAGACTAGGAAATGTTCGAGAGCATGAATTTCTTCAATTCTTCCAAAAAAATAGTCGGTTTTGGGAGCTAGCTGGGAGTCTTTTTTCTCTGCATGGTCCCTGACGACTTGATAATAGAGGTTTTTTATCGATTCACCAGGTCCGATTCCGAGCTCCTTATCCAATAGTTGTGCCAAGCGATGATAGGTTTCAATAATCTTTCGAGTCTGTCCTTCCTCCAAATAGAGTTTCATCAAGCTAAGATAATGCTCTTCATTAAATTCATCCATGCTAATCATCCGAAGGATGAGGTGCTCAGCTCCCTCTAGGTCAGACAAGCGCTCTTGTTTTTCCAGCAACTGCTGACAGGCTGTCAGATAGGTCTTTTCCAGTTGGGACTTGATTTTTTCTATCCAAAAGTCAAACTCCTGGCAATTCTTGATATAAAAATTTTCCAGAAACACACCCTTGAAGAGATGGAGCTGGTGCATAGGGTCTGACAAGAATAGTTGCACATCACAGGAAATAGCAATACGGGGATTGATAGCAAGCATGGACCTGCTGGGACTGACAATAGCTTCACATCCTAGCTCTCTGTTGGTCTGATAAATAGTATTACGTAAGTTTTTTCTAGCCTTCTCGGAATTCTTATCCCCCCACAAGAGTGTAGCTACCTCTTCACGACTAGCTTCACCTTTTAACATAAGATAATAGATCAGGGCACTGATCTTTGCGTAGGATGGTGTGATTTCCGCCTGATTGACTAAGATAGTCGGAGTTCCAAATAGCAAACAAGATAAACGCGTCATAAGTAAGCGCCTCCATTCGTTCTTGTATCTACTATAACAAAAAAATATAAGGGAAACAAATGATATATTATAATGTTTAGAAATGATTTCTACTGAAATAGAATGAGCATCTTGACTGCTTTTACGAATACATAGGATGAGGAGGAAATATGTTTATCGTAAAAAATAAAACCAATCACTTGTTCAATCTCCTAGAACTTCAGGATTTGAGAGATGAAGACTTTTATTGTCCCCAGTGTTCTAGTCCAGTCCGCTACCGTTCTGGTAAAATCCTGCGACCACACTTTGCCCATGTTAGTCGTAAAGAGTGCCCATTTTTTACGGAGAATGAATCTGCCCAGCACCTCTCCCTCAAATCAGAGCTTTACAGCTGGCTGGTGGAAAAGGAGCCGGTTGAGTTGGAAAAATACCTACCAGAGATTAACCAACTAGCAGATTTATTGGTCAATAATAGTCTAGCCTTAGAAGTCCAATGTTCCAGTCTGCCGATTTCTCGTTTGCAGGAACGGACGCAAGCCTATTGTAATGCTGGTTACCAGGTTCTCTGGTTGTTAGGCAAGGATTTGTGGCTCAAGGATAGGTTGACCAAATTGCATAAGCAGTTTCTCTCCTTTAGTATGAATATGGGTTTTCATCTCTGGGAATTGGATGACGAGAAGAAGGAGTTACGACTTCGCTACCTCATTCATGAAGACCTGCGTGGCAAGATCCACTGTCTAACGAAAGTCTTTCCTTTTGGTCAGGGAAAATTACTGGATATATTACGATTACCATTTGCCAAGCAAACCCTATCTAGCATGACTTGCCCAATGGATGAGGATTTGCCTCGCTACATTGCTCAACAGCTTTATTACAAATCCCCTAAATGGCTTGCCCTGCAAGCAGAGGCTTATGGACGTGGAGAAAATCTACTGACCAAGACAGCATTAGACTTCTATCCCCAAATCCGCCTGCCCCGCTCTGCCATTGGCTTTGCCCAGATCAAGCAAGACCTGACACCGATTTACCAGGCATTTGACCAGTTTTACGACAAAGTGGAAAATCAGAGAAAACAAGTCTTGTATCCACCTATAATTTATAGACGATATGTGTAAATAATGATATAATAAAAGAAAAGGTTTACAAGGAGGTCTTGTGATGAAACGGAGTCGAGTAACTATAATAAGTGCTTCTTTACTCTTATTGGCATGCCTATCAGCCTGTGCTGTAAAGTATAAGGAAGGACAAACCAGCACTGCCTCGAGTCAGCAAGTGCAAACAATCAATGAGGAAGAGGCACAGAAATTTACCTCCCAACATAGTCAGAAAGTAGCATCTAAAGAAGTAGGAGATGACGGAGGAACACTCATAGTCTTTGAAGATGGTACGGAATATCTTTACACTGATGAATATTATATGCTTTCCTACCAAAGTGGTTGTAAGGTAACCTATTTCGTCGAAAGCGGTGACTATACAGTAGCGACTGACGAATATGAAGGCGAAGAGAAGGCAAGTGAGGCTACTGGACAGATTGGACAGTATTTTGTAGCTAGTGGCTACTCTATCGCTTTTGCAAATGATGGAGATTTAACGATTGACCTACAAGGAAATTTTGTCCATCAGGCTAATAATCAGGAGATAAAAGGAAGTATCAAAGAGGCTGAAGGAAGCAGTTACGTTGACGGTTTGTTAAATAAATATGGTATCCCCAATCTTGCATTCTATGATAGCTTTGTCAAGGAAGCAGTAGCCGATGCCAAAACCTACTTTACTGGTAGTGAGTAAAGTGTAGGCCTCCACTTTCCGTTGGAAAGAGGGGCTTTTTTATGGTAGAATATGAGCTACGGAGGATACATTATGTCTAAACAACGTTATGAAATCGAAGAAAAATACCAGTGGGATTTGACCACAATTTTCCCAACAGATGAGGCTTGGGAAGCTGAGTTGGAGGCTATCCAGGTAGAAACAGACAAGGCCAAGGTTTTTGCAGGTCACTTGCTGGATTCTGCTAAGAGTCTCTTGGAGATTAGCGAAACCCAGCTTGGCCTTATGCGTCGACTTGAAAAACTCTATGTCTATGCGTCCATGAAAAATGACCAAGACACTCGTGAAGGGAAGTACCAGGAATTTCAAGCTAAAGCTCTGAGCATTTACTCAGTTTTTTCTCAGACTTTTGCTTTCTATGAGCCAGAATTTATGGCCATTACCGAAGAGCAGTTGGAAGCCTTTAAGGCAGAAGAGCCAGCCCTTGTTCAGTACAGCCACCAATTTGAAAAACTCTTGTCAGCCAAGGACCACATCTTGTCACAAGAAGTGGAAGAAGTCCTTGCAGCGACCAGCGAGATTTTTGAAGCACCATCTGAAACCTTCTCGGTATTGGATAATGCCAGCCTGCGTTTCCCAGAAATCGCAGATGAGGACGGTCACTTGGTACCACTTTCTCACGGCAACTACATCCACTTTATGGAATCCCAGAACCGTGAGGTGCGTCAAGAAGCCTACGAGGCTCTCTACGAAACCTACGAGCAATTCCAGCACACTTACGCCAAGACCCTTCAGTCTAACGTTAAGGTCAATAACCTGAAAGCTCGTTTACGCAAGTACGACTCTGCCCGCCACGCAGCCCTTTCAGCCAACTTCATCCCGGAGTCCGTATACGATACATTAGTGTCAGCAGTCAACAAGCACCTCCCGCTCTTGCACCGCTACATCAATTTGCGTAAGAAACTCTTGGGTATTGATGACCTTAAGATGTACGATATGTACACACCACTTTCTAGCACAGACACAAAGGTTACTTATGAGGAAGCCTTGGCGACCTGTGCGGATACCTTGAATATCTTTGGTGATGAGTACGCGGCTATTGTCAAAGAAGCCTTTGAAAACCGCTGGATTGATGTTCATGTAAACGAAGGAAAGCGTTCAGGAGCCTATTCAGGTGGTGCCTATGACACCAACGCCTTTATGCTCCTCAACTGGCAGGACAATTTGGACAATATGTACACCCTCATTCACGAAACAGGGCATTCGCTTCATTCTATGTTGACTCGTCAGAACCAGCCTTATGTCTATGGTCACTATTCGATTTTCTTGGCTGAGATTGCATCGACTACCAACGAAAATCTCCTGACAGAGAAGCTCTTGGCAGAAGTAGAAGACGACAAGACCCGTTTTGCTATTCTCAACCACTACCTAGACGGCTTCCGTGGAACGGTCTTCCGTCAAACCCAGTTTGCAGAGTTTGAGCAGGCTATTTACAAAGCAGACCAAGAAGGTCAGGTCTTGACAGCAGACTTCCTCAACCAGCTCTACGGGGAGCTTAATGAGAAGTATTACGGCTTGTCTGCGGAAGAAAATCCACACATTCAGTACGAATGGGCTCGTATTCCACATTTCTATTACAATTTCTATGTTTACCAATATGCAACTGGCTTTGCGGCAGCGTCTGCTTTGGCAGACAAGATTGTCAATGGTAGCCCAGAGGACAAGGAAAACTACCTCAACTACCTCAAGGCTGGTAGCTCTGATTATCCACTCAATGTCATCGCAAAAGCTGGTGTGGATATGACCAAGGAAGACTATCTCAACGATGCCTTCAAGGTCTTTGAAGCCCGCTTGACAGAGTTGGAAGCTCTTGTTGAGAAAGGAGTGCATCTCTAATATGATTTCCTACAAACGCTCGATTGTAATACCTATGGTTATTAGCACGGTATTTATATTGATTGGGATGGGCTTAATTTTTAAGCCAGAACCTGCAATTCTATCAGGATTGTGCTACATGCTGCTAGCTCTTCCTTCTGCCTTCTATGCTTTTTTGTGGCGGAAACAAGGGCAAGTCTTTGTCCTCAATCAGCAGTGTTTAGAGTATAAAAACAAACTTTGGGGAGATAGAATAAGCATTCCAGTTGCAGAAATTGGGAAAATTCACTATGAGATTGTCTACATTTACCGGGATATTTACTCAAAACGGATGCGTATTGTAGGAAGAACAGGAACTTTTTTAGCTGAGGTGAAAATTGATAATCTTTCGGGAGCTGATTTCAATGACATTTATCAATACCTCAACCCTTTTGCACCCCATATCATGTGGGAGTTTCCAAGTTAAAAAATAAAGATGAATAGGAGGCAGTATGCTGACAGAAGAAAATTTACAGGATATTTTTGAGATTGCAGACCTACTATCAAATGGTGATAGGGAATTATTTATCCAATTAAAAGAATGTGTCTTTGCTAGCGATCCCAACCATATTTTAGATTTGCTTGAAGGTATTTTTTCACCAGATGCTTTTGATGCATTCTTATGCCATGTCGGTGAGAATGAGAAGGATAATCTTTTGCTTATCTTACTGGCTCTCCTAGAACACAATCATTATATCTGTGTTCGGCCACGAAATGATTTTTTGTTGGATTTTGCCTCTGCATTTGATCGTTTGCAACAAGTACGAAGTGCAGGGATCTCACTAAAATTGGACTCTGCAGGCTTGAACCTATCAGGCACTATTCCAGACTGGGCTGCGGTAGTTGATGAAAAATATGCTAGTGAACAATTTTGTTTGGCTGCTGTCGAGATGAATGCAGACCAGTACCATCTGTTATTCGGTAAAGTAGCTACCATTAAACGTGTACAGAAACTCTTTGCTAATCTAGGCTATCATCTAGACTATGCAAAAAATATGTAAACAAAGGCAGGAGAAATCCTGTCTTTTAGTATATAAGAGAAGAAAATGTTGGTGACTTGTGTTATAATTGTCCCTATGGTTGAATCATATTCTAAAAACGCAAATCACAATATGCGCCGTCCTATTGTCAAGGAAGAAATTGTGGACTTTATGCGAACACGTCAGGCGCAAAATACAGGATTTTTAAAGGAATTAGAGGACTTTGCCCGTCAGGAAAATATTCCCGTCATCCCTCATGAAACAGTAGCTTATTTCCGTTTGCTCATGCAAACTCTACAGCCAGAGCGTATTTTGGAAATCGGAACGGCTATTGGATTTTCTGCTCTTTTGATGGCCGAGAATAGTCCGCATTCGCAGATTACTACCATCGACCGCAATGAAGAGATGATTGGTTTTGCCAAGGAAAATTTCGCCAAGTTCGATAGTCGCAAGCAAATTGAATTGTTAGAAGGTGAGGCGATGGATTTACTGCCGGATCTGCCTGATGATAGCTATGACTTTGTTTTTATGGACTCGGCCAAGTCCAAATATATCGTATTTTTACCAGAGGTCTTGAAAAAGGTCAAGGTCGGTGGCTTGGTTGTTTTGGATGATATTTTCCAAGGCGGTGATGTTGCTAAAGACATCATGGAAGTTCGCCGTGGTCAGCGAACGATTTACCGTGGCTTGCAACGCTTGTTTGATGCGACCCTGGATAATCCTGATTTAACAGCCAGTTTGATTTCCATGAGTGATGGTCTGCTCATGCTACGAAAAAATGTAGAGAATGTTGACCTAAAGCTTGCAGAAAATTAAGCCCTTTTTAAGATTTTATGGTATAATGAGAGGGTTAATGAAGAAAAGGAGAAATTTTCTAAATGATGAAATCTAAAAAAATTCTTACAGGTGCAGTGACGCTCCTTGCGGCAGTAACACTTGCAGCATGTTCAAGTACAGCTGACAAAGATATTATCACCATGAAAGGTAACACGATTTCAGTATCTGAATTCTATGAGAAAGTGAAGACGAATGCTAGCGCTCAACAAGTCTTGCTTTCAATGGTTATTGGTCATGTCTTTGAAGAGCAATATGGTGATAAAGTAACAGATGCAGAAGTGAATGAAGCCTATGACACAATGGCTGCTCAATATGGTGATTCATTTGCGACAGCACTTGCTTCAGCAGGTATGACTACTGAAAGCTACAAAGAGCAGATCCGTACCAACAAATTGGTAGAATATGCTGTCAAGCAAGCTGCCGAAGCGGAATTGACAGACGAGAACTATAAGGCTGCTTATGATGCCTACACTCCGGAAGTGACTGCCCGTATCATTAAACTTGATGATGAGACAAAAGCTACGGAAGTATTGGCAGCTGCTCAGGCTGAAGGTGCTGACTTCGCTCAGTTGGCTAAGGATAATTCAACAGATACTGCAACCAAGGAAAATGGTGGGGAAATCAAGTTTGATTCTACCTCAACAACCGTTCCATTGGAACTTCAATCTGCGATCTTTGCTTTAAATCCTGGCCAAGTAGGTGCCTCTGTTGTTGCCGTGACAGATCAGTCGACTTTTGCACCAAGTTACTACGTTATTAAACTAGAAGCTAAGACTGAAAAATCAGCTAACTGGGAAGATTACAAGGATAAGCTTAAGGAAATCATTTTAACTCAAAAACAAAACGATCCAACCTTGGTAGCAAATGTCTTGAAAGATGCCCTATCAAAAGCTAATGTTAAGATTAAAGATCCTGCCTTCCAAAACCTTCTTTCACAATACGTGACCACAGAGGATAGCAGCTCTTCAACGTCAGAAAGCTCAACAACAGAAAGCACTACAAGCGAAAGCTCATCAACTACAGAGTCATCAAGCTCTTCAGGTCAATAAGGACCAAAACTATTAAGAATAAATACTCGATCCCTTAGTCCAGAAAATTGGCGGTTGCTGCGAGCCATCTAAGCCGAGTATTTTGCTACTTAATGGAATACATCATTGAATATGAAATGAGAATGACAAGTCATTGAATGAAGGTGGTACCGCGGTTTTTCGCCCTTCGTTTGGTTTCTTGTCATTTTTTTGGAGGAAATCATGAAGCAATTTCAGGTCAAACAACGTTTTATCTTGGGTGGTGAAAAATTTGATATTCATGATAGTCATGGACAGCTTGCTTATCAGGTAGAGGGCACCTTCTTTGAAATTCCCAAGCGGTTTACGGTGACCAATGCCAGAGGTGGAGAAGTTTGTCGGATTACCAAGAAATTTTTGACCTTCCTACCCCAATTTACCATTGATATGGCGGACGGGCATTCTTTCTACTTGCAAAAAGAATATACCTTTTTAAAGGACCGCTATAGCGTGGAAAATCTAGGCTTGATCCTAGAAGGCAATATCTGGGATTTAGATTTTCAACTGAAAAAACCTGATGGTCAGCTAGTAGCTGAAATCTCCAAAGAACTCTTTCATCTGACTTCTCGTTACTCGGTAACGGTTTTAGAGGATGACTATGCAGACTTGGTCATTTCTTTAGTGGTCGCAATCGACTATGTCGAAATGATGGAAGATGCATCGAGTTAACCCTAACATAAAATTTTTTAAAAATGGTTTAGTTGGCTAGCTTGCTAGATTGAACCAGTCTAATAAAAACGAAAGGAAAGGGCATCGAGTTTATTGTGAAATGAACTCGGGCTAGGGACTTTGTCAAAAAGAGAAACACTTCCTAGACGCCAGCGTCCTCGTCAGGTTTCTATTTTGACGGTGTCCGCTAAACGCCCTTAGTATCTTATATTTATGAAACAATTATCATCAGCACAAATCCGCCAGATGTGGTTGGATTTCTGGAAATCAAAAGGCCACTCTGTTGAGCCTTCCGCAAACCTTGTACCTGTCAACGATCCGACACTTCTTTGGATCAACTCTGGTGTGGCAACACTTAAAAAATATTTTGATGGGTCTGTTATTCCTGAAAATCCACGGATTACAAACGCTCAAAAATCAATCCGTACCAACGATATTGAAAACGTTGGTAAGACAGCCCGTCACCACACCATGTTTGAAATGCTTGGGAACTTCTCTATCGGAGATTACTTCCGTGATGAAGCAATCGAGTGGGGCTTTGAACTTTTGACTAGTCCAGAATGGTTTGCCTTTCCAAAAGACAAGCTCTACATGACCTACTATCCAGACGATGTGGATTCTTACAACCGTTGGATTGCTCTTGGTGTTGAGCCAAGCCATCTCATTCCGCTTGAAGATAACTTCTGGGAAATCGGTGCAGGTCCTTCTGGTCCAGATACGGAAATTTTCTTTGACCGTGGCACAGACTTTGACCCTGAAAATATCGGTATTCGTTTGCTAGAAGAAGACATTGAAAACGACCGTTATATCGAGATTTGGAATATTGTATTGTCACAATTCAACGCAGATCCAGCGGTACCACGTTCTGAGTACAAGGAATTGCCAAACAAAAACATCGATACGGGCGCAGGTTTGGAGCGTTTGGCAGCTATTTTCCAAGGGGCTAAGACCAACTTTGAAACCGACCTCTTCTTGCCAATCATTCGTGAAGTAGAAAAGATTTCTGGTAAGACCTATGACCAAGATGGCGACAATATGAGCTTCAAGGTCATTGCAGACCACATCCGTGCTCTTTCATTTGCTATCGGTGATGGTGCTCTTCCAGGAAATGAAGGCCGTGGTTATGTCCTTCGTCGCTTGCTTCGTCGTGCGGTTATGCACGGTCGTCGCTTGGGTATCACAGAACCATTCCTCTACAAATTGGTGGAAACAGTTGGCAACATCATGGAAAGCTATTACCCAGAAGTGCTTGAAAAACGCGAGTTCATCGAGAAAATCGTCAAGCGTGAGGAAGAAACCTTTGCTCGTACCATTGACGCTGGTAGCGGTCACTTGGATCAATTATTGGCCCAGTTGAAAGCGGCTGGTAAGGACACGCTTGAAGGTCAAGACATCTTCAAACTCTATGATACCTATGGTTTCCCTGTGGAATTGACAGAAGAATTGGCAGAGGATGCAGGCTACAAGATTGACCACGAAGGCTTCAAGGCTGCCATGAAGGAGCAGCAGGACCGTGCGCGTGCGGCTGTTGTCAAAGGCGGTTCAATGGGTATGCAAAATGAAACCCTGGCAGGCATTACTGAAAGCTCAACCTTTGTCTATGGTCAAACTAGCCTAGATGCCAAGTTGGAAGTCATTATCGCCGACAATGAGCGGACAGAAGCGGTGTCAGAAGGTCAAGCTCTCCTTGTCTTTGACCAAACACCATTCTATGCTGAAATGGGTGGTCAGGTGGCAGACCGTGGTGTCATCAAAAACGCGACTGGTGATATTGTAGCGACTGTCATCGATGTGCAGAAAGCGCCAAATGGTCAACCATTGCACACAGTTGAACTGTCCGCAAGCATTTCACTTGGTCAAACTTACACACTTGAAATTGATACACATCGTCGTCGTGGTGTTGAGAAGAACCACACGGCAACTCACTTGCTCCATGCGGCTCTTCACAAGATCATTGGTGAACACGCAACTCAGGCTGGTTCCTTGAATGAGCAAGATTTCCTCCGCTTTGACTTTACTCACTTTGAGGCTGTTACTGCTGAAGAACTCCGGCGTATCGAAGAAGAAGTCAATGAGCAAATCTGGAATGCTATTCCAGTTGTGACAGTTGAGACCGATATTGACACAGCCAAGGAAATGGGTGCCATGGCTCTCTTCGGTGAAAAATATGGTAAAAATGTCCGTGTGGTAACCATCGGTGACTATTCTATTGAACTCTGTGGTGGTACCCATGTTGGTAACACTGCTGAAATCGGCATTTTCAAGATCTTGAAAGAAGAAGGTATCGGTTCAGGTACCCGCCGTATCATCGCGGTAACAGGTCGTGAAGCCTTCCTTGCCTACCGTGACCAAGAAGATGCGCTCAAAGAAGTAGCAGCGACCATCAAGTCACCACAAATCAAGGAAGTGCCAAACAAGGTCGCAAACCTTCAAGAACAAGTTCGTGACTTGCAAAAAGAAAATGCTAGCTTGAAAGAAAAAGCAGCAGCAGCGGCAGCAGGCGATGTCTTCAAAGATGTCAAAGAGACCAAGGGTGTTCGCTACATTGCCAGTCAAGTCCAAGTATCAGACGCAGTCGCCCTCCGTACCTTTGCGGATAACTGGAAGCAAAAAGACTACTCAGATGTCTTGGTGCTAGTAGCAGCCATCGGTGACAAGGTCAATGTCCTTGTAGCCAGCAAATCAAGCGATGTCCATGCAGGCAACCTCATCAAAGTCCTTGCTCCAATCGTAGCAGGTCGTGGTGGTGGTAAGCCAGATATGGCCATGGCCGGTGGTAGCGATGCTTCTGCTATCCAAACCCTCTTGAACAGCGTGGCTGACAATCTCTAATCGCTCACTAAACTCTTTTATCCTTTGGGTAGAAGAGTTTTTTTGTATCTTATTATAGTCATTCTGACCATCATTCGCTACATTTTGACAAATTTCATAAACTTTTTGACAAAAATTATTATTTTTTTGACAAAGATACTTGTCAAAAAGAAAAAGAAGTGTTACAATGATATCAAGATAAAGTGATGAAAACGAATTTATCAGGTAAATAAACAGAAAGTAGGAAATAAATATGAAAAAGATAAACAATAGTGACATCACACGTTTTGTACAACTTATGGCGATCATCTATCTAGTTTTTGTCCTACTGGCTGACATTATGAAGTGGCAGCAGTTGGATAATACCCATGTCGTTCTTGCCATTTGCACTATCGCAGTGACAGATGAGCGCTTGTGGAAACTAGCTGGCAGAAAAGAGCAGAAGGAAGAAGATTAAAATTAGTCGAGAGTAAGTGGTGGAAAGTTATGAAAAACAATAACAATAAAAAAGGAATTTTGATTACAGGAACAAGCGTTGTGCGAGGAGTGCAGGTTCTAGTTGCACTATATTTGATTTATAGTTTAGTTAAAAACATCGTATTTGGTCGGGAGATAGATACCATGATACTCTTGATGATGATGAATTCTCTCCTTCTTTTAGAAGTCACTCTCAGCAGAGAAAAGGAGAAGAAAAATGAACAAGACAGTTAAAAATGGAATGAAAGTGTTGGTACTTTTCCTAAGCTTATTCTTGATCAATATTCTGGTCTTTAAAGTTCTAAATCTGCTAGGCTTTGAGATGAGTTTGACTGGGTTAAGTTATCTATTTCCTCCTTTGTTGGCGACACTAGTGTTAGCTCTGCAATTTAACAAAAAGAAAAAATAATAACAAAATCTAAGTAAAGACAGGAGAAACCTTATGAAACGACACATTTCATCTGATATGGCAGCAATTATTATTGCAGGCGCAAGTATTATTGGCTTACTGATTGGAGTTGCTCTAGGACTATATAGTTTAGTCTAGCTTGTAGGCGAATGAAGGAGAAGAAAGATGGAAGCGAAAAAGAAATTATATGAAGTCAATATCATGGAAAATAAGAAATTTGTCTGGGGATTGAATATTCTTGCGATTGTTCTAGTCTTCCCATTTGCTCTGCTATTTGGTAAGTTAGCGTTTTCCTTGCTGGCTAATGTAGATCAAAATTTGCCACTTACCTTACCAGAGTTATGGCTAGCAACAGTTCTATTTCCTGTTTTGATAGTTGTACATGAAGCTATTCATGGATTATTTTTCAAGATTTTTTGTCCTGAAAATCCTGTTAAGTTTGGTTTTAAATGGAAATCGGGTATGGCCTATGCGACCAGTCCAGGTTCGCTCTATAATCGGATGCAAATGCTAGTAATCAGCTTGGCTCCCTTTGTTGTGATTAGTTTGGGCTTGACCATGGTAGCAGTTTTTTGGAGGATGGATGTATCTCTTTATCTGATATTGGCTACTATACATGCAGCGGCTTGTGCAGGCGATTTCTACTATACCTATCTTTTATTGGTTAAGTTTGCCGAGGGAAATATAGCTGTCGAAGACACAGAAACAGGCTTGATTATCTACCAAGCCTAGAAAGGAAATATCATGGAATATGTCTTAAAAAATCGGCTCAAGGAGTTGCGGGCACGGGATAGCCTCAACCAGACTGAGTTGGCAAAATTAGCAGAAGTATCACGGCAGACCATTAGCTTGATTGAGCGGGGCGAATATACGCCCTCGGTGGTCATTGCCATGCGAATTGCACAGATTTTTAACGAAAATGTAGAGATTGTTTTTCAATTAGTGGAGGTAGAAGAATGAAACAGGGGAAACAATTAACGACAGGCAAGCGAATTATCTTTTTCATCTTAGTCAGCTTAGTGCTAGAAGTAGCTCTATTTGTAGCAGGCTTCTTCATGGGCTATTTTGAGGCAATGGGATATGATATCAATACACTTTTGTTCGTAACAAGAACATTTATGGTTGCAAGTTTCATTGGATTTGCCTACCTTATGTACAAGAGTTTTACGACCTTCAAGCGTTATCAAGAAAGTGAAGAAGATGATGATGTTCTTGATCAGCTCTACAAGACAACCTTTCGAAGTTTAGAATACGGTACGATTCTCTACAATATTTTTGGAGGTTTGGTTTTGGCAAATATGATACTAGGTGCTAATATTTCAGCGGATTATTATACAATCGAACTCTTTGATATTGCAGCTTTTATCGTTCTTCTTCCTGCTCAGATTGGAATCTTCAAGGTGACACAGGTAGTTCGTCAATACAAATTGTCAGCCTTTCCTACACCAAGCGAAATTAAAGATTATATTTATGCACTAGATGAGGGTGAACGACAAGCTAATTTTGAACAAAGTTATCTAATTGTTCACAACTTGAACCAATGGGTCTTACCACTTTTATACGTTTTGATTATGGTGGTAACGCAAATTACCCAGACACAACAGCTGTTGGCACTCTTGATTGTTGCTTTTCTTCACATTTACATCAATATTCTCAATGTACAAATGATACGGAAATATTTTAAATAGACAAATAGAGGTAATAGCAATGAAAAAGGAAAATCTACACATTCGAGCAATTCGTTATTTCTATGATATCGTTGGTGAGTTAGACGAGGTGTCTTATGCGGCCTTGACCAATTTCGGCAACAATATGTATATGCTTTTTATAACAGTGACACTGGTCAGCTTTCTAGTTAGCTTTGCGCTGGGAGAAGATGTCATGGGAATTAGCCTCTTCTTGACACTGGTTTATTCTCAATTCAAACAGGACGCCATTATCAAACAGTTGGGTCTGGATAAATTGCTCGTTGCCAAGGCTGATGTGAAATTGGCTCGGAAGAAAATGATGAAACGAACTCTGTTTCAAACCCTACAGATTGCCGTCTACAGTCTGCTAGTTAGTATTGGTCTCTGGCAGTCACATATTCCACAGGAAAGCGGGACATCTGCAGCCGAGTATTTCCAGTTTGTCGCTCCTATGACAGTTGTCCTGATGACCTTTATAGGATTTGTTAGCTTCTATTTCGCCAATCGTAAGAAAATTCAATTCATCTAATGCAAATGGAGGAATGAACAATGAAAGTCTTTAAGAAAATCTATCTTGCTTTGTTAATCGGTCTTGGTCTCTACGCAGTTGGCTATATTTTTGGAGAGTGGCTGGCTAGTGGGCAGATTGATTTGTCAAATCTGAACATCCTCTTGCCGATGGTTTTGGGCTTGCCAGCTCTGCTGTCGTCATTTAGTTTCTCTTTTATTACTTCGTTAACTCGCCTTGCCTAACTCTAGTTATGCCTGCGGCTCGTTGCCTAGTACTAAAAGGAAACTAAAAGACTTTATCTTTTAACAAACGAAAAATAATTGTTTATATTAAGGAGATTGCTATGAATAGACTTGGAAGTGTCAAAGATTGGAATGTGGTGAAGAATTGGAAGTTTCTCTTAGTGGGACTGGCTATCGTTGCACTAAACGTGGTAGCCCAGTTGGCGATTTTCGCCTTACCAAATTTTGACGGTCATAATCTACTGCTTGCTGTAGCTATCTTGTTGGTTGCAGTGGTGCTTGGACTTATAGTGACGGGCAAATTAGGCTTATGGAAAAGTGAGCAGAAGTGGGGAGTTTTCACGAATATTGGCTTTGTCACCCTTGCTTTTATCGTTATGTTTGGTCTGAAAATGATTGGTGGGCAACTGATTGCGCTGGAAGAAGGGTATAGCAAAATACCATCCAACCAAGAAATGATCAACAACTCTGATATGCCGACCGTGCTCCTGTTTCTCTTTGCGGTACTTTTTGCCCCAGTTCTGGAGGAATTGATTTGTCGTGGTATTCTGATGGGCAAGGTCTTCGGTAGGCAGTCGGTGGTCGGTCTGCTTCTGTCTAGCTTTCTATTTGGTCTTGTACATAGTCCGACCAATATCGGTTCTTGGGTTATCTACGGAGGTATGGGTCTGGTTTTAGGTCTAGTCTATCGTATTTCAGGTAACTATTCCAATGCACTCATCTTACACAGTCTCAATAATCTTCTCGGATTTTTGCTCATGCTAGTCATGAAAAGCCTGGGTTTGATTTAGGAGGTAAAAATGGAACTATTTTTATGGATAGCCTTTGCTTATTTATTGTTCACTTACCTGTCAGATAGGAAAAAGGTGAAGCAGTTGCAAAGCAAGGTGAACAAACTACAAAAAGGTCTAAAAGGAGAAAATCAGATGTCTGTTTTATTAAAAGAATTGGTCGGAAGTAAAGCCAAAATCCGTTTCGATGAGGAACTTATGACCATTTACGAATACAGCATTTTAGCTGTGGATGAGGATTGGGTTAAAATTTCCCGTGAATTAGCGACAGGAGAGATGGAAACCAAATTGGTTCGGGTCGATAATATTGTTGATGTGACTGTTTTAGAATAAGGAGGAATACATAATGAAGAAATTTTTTAAACATTCTGGTTTATTATTAGCCTATTACATTGCCTATCAATTCGGTGCCCAGTTCCTCCAGTTACCATGGGCTACTGAGCAGGTAGAGGGTATTCCAGCTAGTGCTGCAGAGGGTTTGTATTGGTTTGGACTGATTGTGGGTCTGCCCTTGTTAATTGGTTTTTCCTACCTTCTTTGGAAAGTCTTGTACCCAAGAAAAACAATGCAGCTGACGCTAGATAAGCCTTGGCTGAAGCATATGGCCTATCCACTGTTGGCCTATCTTGCATTCTTCATTCTCCAGTTTCTAGTACCCGTTCCTGAATCGGACAATCAGAAAAATGCAGTTGCCTTTATCCAGTCTGCACCTATTCACTCCTTTTTCCTGGTAGTCATTTTTGCAGGTATCTTTGAAGAATTGATTTTCCGTGGTTTCATGGCAACCTATTTCTTCCCTAAATTATCGGATGTCAAATCTGTGGTGCTCTATGGTCTAGTTTCAGGAACCCTCTTTAGTTTTGTGCATGGTCCAGCAACCCTACCACAATTTTTGATTTACTTTACAATGGGGATAACTTTTGCCTGGCTCTATTTGGTGAAGCAAGACATTCGCTACCCAATGGCTCTACATATGCTTAACAACGGCATTTCTTATTTGATGATTGTATTTTTAGCATAATAAAAGCAGCTCAGATGAACTGCTTTTTTTGATTATAAACCGTAGAGGTAATCATCATCCTGCATAGCTTCCACTTCACCAAGAAGATAGCCGTTACCGACTTGGGAGAAGAAGTCGTGGTTAGATGTACCAGTTGAAATACCGTTCATGATGATTGGGTTGACATCATCCGCTGAGTCAGGGAAGAGTGGGTCCTGTCCCAAGTTCATGAGGGCCTTATTGGCATTGTAACGAAGGAAGGTCAAGACTTCCTCAGTCCATCCAACTGCATCATAGAGGGAGCGTGTGTAGCCCTCTTCGTTTTCGTAGAGTTGGTAGAGGAGGTCATACATCCAGTCGCGAAGCTTATCTTGTTCTTCCTCGGACAATTCATTGAAACCAAGTTGGAACTTGTAACCGATGTAGGTACCGTGCACAGACTCGTCACGGATAATCAGCTTGATAATTTCCGCAACGTTGGCCAGCTTGTTGTTACCAAGATAGTAGAGTGGCGTAAAGAAACCAGAGTAGAAGAGGAAGGTTTCTAGGAAAACGCTGGCTACTTTCTTTTCAAGTGGAGTACCGTTTTCGTAGATTTCGTTGATAATCTTTGCCTTGCGTTGCAAGTATTCGTTGCTGTTGGTCCATTCAAAGATGTCTTCAATCTCAGACTTGGTGTTCAAGGTTGAGAAGATAGAAGAGTAAGACTTGGCGTGAACAGACTCCATGAATTGAATGTTGTTGTAAACAGCTTCTTCATGCGGTGTCCGAATGTCATTGCGAAGAGCTTGGACACCTGTTTCAGATTGAAGGGTATCCAAGAGGGTCAATCCACCAAAGACCTTACCAACCAGGTCTTTTTCTTCAGCAGTCAGTTTGCGCCAGTCATCCAAGTCGTTTGATAGGGGGATACGCGTATCAAGCCAGAATTGCTCTGTCAACTTTTCCCAAGTTGACTTGTCAATCACATCCTCAATGGCATTCCAGTTAATGGCTTTGTAGTAGGTTTCCATATTTCTCTCTTTCTTTTCTAGAAATATCTACACTATTGTATCATATTTTTTGCTAAAAAACGCCCCAAGGACGTTCATTAGATTGCTTTGTTCGCAAGTAGCGTAATTTGTCGTAAGCTAGCTAGCTAGCTAATCTGCAAATAGCAGTTAGCCTAGATTAGCTAGTTGATTGATCAACAGCTAAACCCTTGCAAGTTACGACCTGAGAAAAGTCGTTCGAACTTAACGACTTTTCGAGGTACAGTCTTTTAGTTTACTTTTAGTACTAGGCAACGAGCTGCAGGCATAACTGGAGTTAGGCAAGGCGAGTTAACGAAGTAATAAAAGAAAAACCAAATGACGATAGTAAGCCACTTAGGTAGTGACGAGATGGTCAGTACCGTTCATTCATTAGGTGCTTTAGCATTAGTGTCTTACGACACGCAGAAACTGAAGACGATATTTCTTCAGTTTCGGAGTTAGTGAGGTAGCTAGCTAATCCGCTCATAGCGGTTGGCTTAGATTAGATAGTTGGCTTGCCAACAGCTAATCTTGCTACGTTAGATTACACAACTTTCACATTGGTTTGCACCGACTTCTTCACCGTCATCGGTAAAGGTACGGATGTAGTAGATTGACTTGATACCTTTGTTGAAGGCGTAGTTACGGAGGATAGAGAGGTCACGCGTTGTTTGTTTGTTCTCTTTTTTCCATTCGTAAAGGGCTTTTGGAAGCTCACTGCGTAGGAAGAGAGTGAGGGACAACCCTTGGTCCACGTGTTCTGTTGCGGCAGCATAAACATCGATGACCTTGCGCATATCCATATCATAGGCAGACTTGTAGAATGGAATGGTCTCGGTTGCCAAACCTGCTGCTGGATAGTAGATTTTACCGATTTTCTTCTCTTGGCGTTCTTCAATCCGTTGTGTGATTGGGTGAATAGAAGCAGAGACATCATTGATATAGGAAATAGATCCATTTGGTGCAACAGCTAGGCGGTTTTGGTGGTAAAGACCATCTGCCATGACTTTCTCACGTAGTTCAGCCCAGTCTTGCCCGCTTGGAATGAAAATTCCTTCAAAGAGTTCTTTGACACGGTCAGATTGCGGTTGGTAATCTCCAGTCACATACTTGTCGAAATAAGTACCGTCCGCGTATTTTGATTTGTCATAGTTGTGGAAGGTCGCCTTGCGTTCGCGGGCAATGTTATTTGATTCTACCAAGGTCCAGTAGTTGAGGAGCATGAAGTAGATGTTGGTAAATTCCACAGCTGTTTTTGATCCGTAGTCGATCAAGTTTTGTGCCAAGTATGAGTGAAGTCCCATAGCACCAAGACCGATAGAATGCGCACGTTCATTTCCAGCCTCGATAGAAGGTACCGCAGAAATGTGCGAATGGTCAGTTACGTAAGTAAGAGCGCGTGTCATGGTACGGACAGAAAGACCAAAGTCAGGTGACTTCATGAGGTTGACAATATTGGTTGAACCAAGGTTACATGACACATCTGTACCCAATGTTAAGTATTCCTGAGAATCGTTAATGACACTAGGTGTTTGGACTTGTAGAATTTCTGAACAGAGGTTGGACATGATAATCTTGCCGTCAACAGGATTGCTGCGGTTGGCGGTATCGATGTTGATGACATAAGGGTAACCAGACTCTTGTTGCAGTTTAGAAATCTCTGTTTCCAAGTCACGTGCCTTGATTTTTGTCTTACGAATGCGTGGGTTTGCTACCAACTCGTCGTATTTTTCAGTAATATCAAGGTAGCTGTAAGGCACACCATATTCCAATTCAACAGAGTAAGGGCTGAAGAGATACATGTCTTCATTTTTACGTGCCAACTCATAGAACTTATCAGGAACAGTGATTCCAAGTGACAAGGTCTTCACGCGCACTTTCTCATCGGCATTTTCCTTCTTGGTCGAAAGAAAGGCGATAATGTCTGGGTGGAAAACATCTAGGTAAACAACCCCAGCCCCTTGGCGTTGTCCAAGTTGGTTGGAGTAGGAGAAGCTGTCCTCAAAGAGTTTCATAACAGGGACAACACCAGATGCAGCTCCCTCGTAGCCCTTGATTGGTGCGCCTGCCTCACGCAAGTTGCTGAGGGAGATGCCGACGCCACCACCGATACGGGACAATTGCAGAGCAGAGTTGATAGAACGTCCAATAGAGTTCATGTCGTCTGTGACTTGGATGAGGAAACAGGACACCAACTCACCACGACGAGCACGACCTGCGTTGAGGAAGGAAGGAGTAGCTGGCTGATAACGCAAATGGATCATTTCGTTGGCCAAATTCAAGGCTAATTCTTCATTGCCCTCTGCAAAATACAAGGCGTTGAAGAGAACTCGGTCTTCCATGCTCTCCAAGTAGTAGGCACCGTCGTTGGTTTTAAGGGCATACTGGTTGTAGAACTTGTAGGCTGCCATGAAAGACTTGAAGCGGAAGTTTTGGTCCTTTAAAAATTGATGGATTTTAATGATAAATTCTGGGCTATACTGATCTAAAAATTCTTTTTCAAGATAATTTTCTTCTACTAAGTAGGCAATCTTGTCTAAAATGCTATTAAATTTCTTAGTATTTGGAAGGACATTTTCATTAAAGAAAGCTTTAACTGCTTCTAGATCCTTGTGGAGAGGAATTTGTCCATTGACTGGACGGTTGATTTCGTTATTTAAACGGAAGTAGGATACATCGCCTAATTCTTTCAAACTCATAATCGCAATCTCTTTCTATATAACAGGGAGGTAGGGGATTAGACTAGGGCTTTCAATTTAGTTGGCTGAAAACCTGAGAAAACTTCATTTTCAGTTTCAATAACTGGCGCTGCTGAAAAACCAAGGCTTTTCACATGTCCGATAAATTCAGGTTGCTCGTCTAGATTGATTTCTTTGTAGGCCACATTGTGCTCATCAAGAAATTTTTTACTCATTTTACATTGAACACAATTATTTTTTGAATAGATGGTAACCATTCAATTTCTCCTTTTTAAAATAAATATACCAATCTAGCATACAAGATTTTGGGAGCAAAGTCAAGAAGGAAGTCCAGAACTATCACAAAATATAGTATGACAAAAAACGAACAAACACCATATCTTGTGTAAATAGCATAAATCCTTTGAAACTAAGCTTTCAAGATGTTTTCAGGACTTTTATAATCTCATAAAAAATAGTTTTACTGAAAGAAACGCAAAAAATTCTTGAAAATGATTTCAAAAAGTGATATAATGCTTTTTGTAAGGGTTATCAAAAATAACTCAAAATTTTGTAAAAATAAAGGAGAATCCAACTATGGCTTCAAAAGACTTCCACATCGTGGCAGAAACAGGTATCCACGCACGTCCAGCAACTTTGCTTGTTCAAACTGCTAGCAAATTCGCTTCAGACATCACGTTGAACTACAAAGAAAAATCAGTTAACCTTAAATCTATCATGGGTGTTATGAGTCTTGGTGTTGGTCAAGGCGCTGATGTAACAATCTCTGCTGAAGGTGCAGATGCTGACGATGCAATCGCAGCTATCACTGAAACAATGGAAAAAGAAGGATTGGCATAAGAAGATGACAGAAATGCTTAAAGGAATTGCAGCATCTGATGGTGTTGCCGTTGCTAAGGCATATCTACTCGTTCAGCCAGATTTGTCCTTCGAAACTGTTACAGTTGAAGATACAAATGCAGAAGAGGCTCGTTTGGATGCTGCTCTTGCAGCCTCTCAAAACGAGCTTTCTGTTATTCGTGAGAACGCAGTAGCTAGCCTTGGTGAAGAAGCCGCAGCCGTATTTGATGCACACTTGATGGTTCTTGCTGACCCAGAAATGATTGGTCAGATTAAGGAAACTATCCGTGCTAAGAAAACAAATGCTGAAACTGGTTTGAAAGAAGTAACGGATATGTTCATTGCTATCTTTGAAGGTATGGAAGATAACCCATACATGCAAGAGCGTGCAGCAGATATCCGCGACGTTGCTAAACGTGTCCTTGCTCACTTGCTTGGCGTTCGTTTGCCAAACCCAGCGACAATTGATGAAGAGTCTATCGTTATCGCACACGACTTGACACCATCTGATACAGCGCAATTGAACAAACAGTTTGTTAAAGCTTTTGTAACAAACATCGGTGGACGTACAAGCCACTCAGCTATCATGGCTCGTACACTTGAGATTGCAGCTGTATTGGGTACAAATAATATTACTGAAATCGTGAAAGATGGTGATGTCCTCGCTGTTAACGGTATCACAGGTGAAGTTGTTATCAACCCATCTGAAGAAGTGATTGCAGAATTTAAGGCAGCTGGCGAAGCCTATGCTAAACAAAAAGCTGAGTGGGCACTCTTGAAAGATGCTCAAACAGTGACAGCTGACGGCAAACACTTTGAATTGGCAGCTAACATCGGTACACCAAAAGACGTTGAAGGTGTAAACGATAATGGTGCTGAGGCAGTTGGTCTTTACCGTACAGAGTTCTTGTACATGGACTCACAAGACTTCCCAACTGAAGATGAGCAGTATGAAGCTTATAAAGCAGTATTGGAAGGTATGAATGGCAAGCCAGTTGTGGTTCGTACTATGGATATCGGTGGTGATAAGGAACTTCCTTACTTCGACCTTCCACACGAAATGAACCCATTCCTTGGATTCCGTGCACTTCGTATCTCAATCTCTGAAACTGGTAACCAAATGTTCCGTACGCAGTTGCGTGCCCTTCTTCGTTCATCAGTACATGGTAAACTTCGTATCATGTTCCCGATGGTTGCCTTGTTGACAGAATTCCGTGCAGCAAAAGCAATCCTTGAAGAAGAAAAAGCGAACTTGTTGGCTGAAGGTGTTGCAGTTGCAGATGATATCCAAGTGGGTATCATGATTGAAATCCCTGCAGCAGCAATGATTGCTGACCAATTTGCTAAAGAAGTTGACTTCTTCTCAATTGGTACAAACGACCTTATCCAGTACACAATGGCAGCAGACCGTATGAATGAACAAGTTTCATACCTCTACCAACCTTACAACCCATCTATTCTTCGCTTGATCAACAACGTTATCAAGGCTGCACACGCAGAAGGCAAATGGGCTGGTATGTGTGGTGAGATGGCTGGTGACCAACAAGCTGTTCCACTTCTTGTCGGAATGGGCTTGGATGAGTTCTCTATGAGTGCAACTTCTGTCCTTCGTACACGTAGCCTCATGAAGACACTTGACACAGCTAAGATGGAAGAGTATGCTCACCGTGCCTTGACAGAATGTGCAACGGCAGAAGAAGTTCTTGAACTTCAAAAAGAGTATGTTGATTTCAACTAATAGATAAAATGGAAAAACAAGGCTAGAAATATCCTTGTTTTTTTTCTATAACAAAAAATAGACTTGCCGGGGCAAGTCTATTTTTGTCTTTAGTTCTTCTGATAAAACTTATTGTGCTGATAGATAGGATCAAAGGTTAAATTGATGCCTAATTTGCGGAGAACGCTCTTGTCTTCATCGGATAGGATAACGGTTGAGTGGGCTTCGCTACCATTTAATTGGCCCAATTCTTTCATGGCACGTGCAGCAAGAGGGCTATCTTGAGCAGTGATGGCAAGGGCGTTAAGAATCTCACTTGCATCGAGTCGTGTATTTGTCTTATCCAGATAATCTGACTTCAATTCTTGAATTGGACGGATGTAGTTTGGTTCGATGAGAAGTGTTTCATCATCGATTTTAGCAATTTGCTTGATGGCATTGAGAAGGACAGTTGCAGTTGGTTTGAGGAGGTCAGAGGTCTTACCTGTGACAATCTCACCATTTGGCAACTGAATAGCAAGGGCAGGGCTGGAAGTCAGCTCTGCTTTTTCGCGCGCAGCGATAACAACCTTACGGTCAGCAGGTGTCACGCCTACTTCGTTCATGAGGAGTTCAATCTTTTTAACTGCTTGCTCGCTCACCCGCTCCGCTTTGAAATCAACCAAGGTTTGGTAGTAGCGGCGGATAATTTCTTGCTTAGATGCTTCGATTGCAGCCTCTTCGTCTACGATGGAGTAGCCCACCATGTTGACCCCCATGTCAGTTGGTGAAGCATAAGGGGATTTGTTCAAAATGCGTTCAAATGTTCGGTTGAGGACAGGGAAGACCTCGATATCACGGTTGTAGTTGACCGCAGTTTTTCCATAAGTTTGAAGGTGGAAGGGGTCGATCATGTTGAGGTCGTCCAGGTCTGCGGTAGCTGCTTCATAAGCCAAGTTTACTGGGTGGTGGAGTGGCAAGTTCCAAACGGGGAAGGTTTCAAACTTGGCATAGCCAGAAGTTACCCCATTTAACTGGTCATGGTAGAGCTGGGAGATACAGGTCGCCAATTTTCCTGAACCTGGTCCAGGTGCGGTGACAACGACGAGATTGCGACTGGTTTCAATGTAGTCATTTTTGCCCATGCCTTCTGGTGAAATGATGTGGTCGATATCAGAAGGATAGCCCTTGATTGGATAGTGGAGATAGGATTTGATGCCATGTTTTTCCAACTGTTTGCGGAAGGCATCTGCTGCTGGTTGGTTGCGGTACTGGGTAATGACCACAGAACCAACATAGATATCAATATCATTGAATGTATCAATCAAGCGGAAGACTTCTTGGTCGTAAGAAATACCCAAGTCACCGCGTGCCTTAGAATGTTCGATATTGCTGGCATTGATGGCGATGACAATCTCTACTTGGTCTTTTAACTCTTGGAGGAGTTTGATTTTGTTATCTGGTTCATAACCTGGCAAAACACGGGCTGCGTGGAAATCTTCCAACATTTTTCCACCAAATTCCATATAGAGCTTGCCTTCAAATTGGGCAATACGCTCTAAAATGTGATCACGTTGCAAATTCAAGTATTTAGTTGAATCAAATGCGATTTTTTTCATCCAATAAGTCCTCCGATGATGTACTAAACTTCGGGAAAAACAAAAAATAGCTCCCTAAAACTAGGGAGCCTTTTCTCCGACCTCTCAAAAGAGGTGCCCGAACAATACTATAACAAACTGTGCTTATCTTGTCAAGAAAAAGCCAGATAGAAGAAAAATTAAATAATTGTTTAAAAAATATTTAATTTTTATAAAATTAAGCATTGACTTTATTAAAATAAAGTGTAAAATAATATTAAACAAACGTTTAATATCTGTTTAAGGAGATGCTTATGAAGAAACTAGTCAACAATAAATTATTTCTATCCAGCTTTGTAGCGGATTTGATTTCCAACTTTGGTGACACACTCTACTACCTAGCCCTGATGAACTATGTCTTGCTACTTCCAGATACCAAGTTTGCCCTGGCTATGATTACCGTATCTGAAACCTTGCCGATTTTGGCTGGCCTCTTTATCGGGATTTGGGCAGACAAGACCAGAAACAAATTGGATACCATTCTGGCAACCCTGCTGGTTCGTGTCGTTCTCTATGCCTTTGTTGGCTGCTTGATGGGATTTGCACCTGCCCTCTGGGTTGTAGCGGTGGTCTGCGTCATCAATTTCCTATCAGACTTGGCTGGTCAATACGAAAATGGGCTTTATATGCCAGTCAGCTTGCGGGTTGTGGCAGCGGAAGACCGCGAAACCGCAATGGCCTTCAAGATGACAGTGAGATCACTTCTGCAAATCGCCTTCCAAGCTAGCGGTGCCATTCTCATCGGCTTTATGTCTTACCAGAATCTCGCCTTCTTCAATGCAGGAACCTTCTTGGTCAGTCTTGCCATCATGGCAACCCTCCGTCCAGCTCTTGCCAAGCTACTGAAGGAAAATCCTATCCAGCAAGCTGAGCAAGTGGAAACTGAAGCTGGTATTGTCAAAGGAATTGGACAGAGTATCAAAGATTCCTACCAAGCCGTGCAGAATATTCCTGTTCTCAAAGCGTCAATTATTACTATTGCCAGCCTGAATGCCATTTTTACCGCACTTTCACCATTAGTTATTCTAAATATGAAGGAGTTCTCAGACTTTGTGATTGTCAATGTAGGAACAACCGTTGCTTTGGTTTCTATTCTCTTCTCAGTCGGTAGCATTTTGGGCTCTAGTCTGGGTATGGCATTCTTTAAAAATGTCAGTCTAATAAACCTCCTCAAGTTCTCTACATTGATGCCTGTTTTACTTTTCTCAGGTTTCTTTCTTCACAACATCTATGTGGTACTAGCAGTGATCTTTGTAACGGCAGTTACTTTGGGCATTTTCAATCCCAAAATGAATGCCTTGGTTGTCAATGAATTGCCAGAAGATAAATTGGCGACTGTCGGTGGTGGGATTGACAGTTTCTGCCAGATTGGTATGGTAGGTGGTCAAGCCTTGGTTGCCCTTATGGTGACGGTGCTTTCTGCGACAAGTATTTCCCTCATCTTCCTCTTGCTTTCTGTGGGACTAGTAAGCTATACTATTCTTACAGGTCGTAAATCAAATAACCAAGTAGTTCAAGCTTAGAAAGTATGCGTATGAAATTAGATTACCGAGATTATAGAAGCGAAATTGTTGAAAAATTCTTTATTCCTTTAATTGTTAGAGAACGTGAGGAACCGATTGAGGCGGATTTTTCACAGAAAGAAAAAGACATTCTCAAAGATGCCTTAGACATTCGTGATGAGATTGAAGAAAAGTTGGCAGATTTTCGTCAGGAAGTCAATCAAGTCTTTGTTTGGGGACATATTTTTAACATTTTGCATAGTCTTTATTTCTATCTCTTGAATGATGGGCAGGATCCAAAGACAGTTGAGGAAGCTTGTCAATTGATTTTAAAGCTGTCTCAAGCAGAAGTAGAAGATGCCATGCGAACCATGTTGGCGTCTGAAAATGACGGTCACCGTGAGAAGACCCTCAGTCTCATGGAACTCTTGGAAAAGACAGATAAAAAACCAGCAGATAAGTGGTACTGGTCACTGGCTATTCGCAATCCTTTAGAAACAGTTCAGCTGTCTGTCAATCTCCTGAACAAGCTACTCCCAATCTATCAGCCATATTTTGAAGGGGCAAGAGCAGAGCGGGAAGCCTTTGCTAGGGATTTTGACATTGAAAAACTCTACAGAGAATCCAAGCAGTTAGCCATGACCAGCTTAGATACTCTGGGTGTTGAAAATGCTCAATTCTTCGTTCTCAGTCCGTGGAATTATTGGTTTGCTTATTATGGCAATGAACAATTTGACTATATGAAAGTCGCTCTTTTAGCATCCTGTCGAATTGATCAGATGATGCTGTCAAATGACGAGCTGGATCTGGATGATTTGATAACGGCTCTTAAAGTCATCAGCGATAGTACGCGTTATCAGGTCTTGGTGGAGCTGACCAAGCCCCATGCCAAGAGCAAGGACATTGCAGAACGTCTGGCTATTACAGGGGCGGCAGTGTCTTTCCACACCCAAAAGCTGATTAACGGTGACTTACTTCTCTTCAATACAAAAAATAGCGATGTCAAATACAGTGTCAATCGCGACCTGCTCCAACAGGTGATTGATAAGTTGAAAGAGGATTTTAATTTGTAAAAAAGCCTTGTAAGTTAGATCTTACAAGGTTCTTTTGTGTTTAATGATTAACCAGCTGAGCAGTTGGCAAGTGATGATGGTGATAAAGAAGACTAGCCAACCTTGCTGTATTATAGTCAGGGAATGATTTTCTAGGAAGAAAAAGCTGGCTTCGACTGGGATAACATGGATAAAATAATAATAGCTGGCGTATTCTTTGAGAAATTGGAATTTCTTTTGGCGGAAGAGGTCTGTGGTTAGGGTCCAGGCGACTAGATAGGCTGTGAATGGAATCAGGCTAAATAGAAAGTTCTTGTCGTAGCCCTGATTGAGATAGATGATTGTAGCCTCAAAAGTTAAAAGGGCTATGCAGACAAGTAGTTTGGTTTTTTGTCGGTATTGGAAAATGGGTTGATTGAGTTTGTCGGCTAGATAAAAGCCTGTCAGGACAAAAATCGGTGCGTAGAAGAGGCCGTTGCGGCTGGTGAAAAAGAAGGTTTTGTAGCTGTCAAATGCGGTCAGGAAAATCGATTCTGCCAGGTAGGAGGAGTAGGTTTCGACTGAGCCTAGGAGATAGAGAAGGCAGGCTAGACAAGCTGTGATGCGCCAGCCCCATTTCCTTAAAGAATAGTGGACGAGGACAAGACCTAGCAGGAAGGCGGGCATGTACCAGAGTTGGTAGCTGGTGCCTGTGTAGGTCAGTCCGACTAGGAGTGCGAGGGGGTAGTGGAGTAGGGGGATTTCTTGGAGGGTTAGGTAGAAGAGGTAGAAGGGTAGGTAGAGGACGGACCAGGTCAGGTACTGCTTGCTGTAGCGGATCAGGTATTGTTTGGAGAGGCTAGGGTAGTTGCGTCGGAGGAAGAAGCTGGCGGTGACCATGAAGTAGGGAACGACCATGCGACTAAAGATGGATTTTTGGATGAAGTGGAGCTGGTCTGCTTCAAATAGTCTGCGGCAATGGAGGGCGATGACTAAAACAGCTCCCATGAATTGAAAGAGGGAGAGGAGCGAGGTGTTGAGTGGTTTTGGTTTGTTTTGCATGTTAACTCCCTTCTTTTTTCTTCCATTTTATCGAAAAAGGATGGATATGTAAATGTTTGCAAAAAGATGAAGAGGGCTATTTGTTGAATGTTCAGCTCCAGAGGGAAGTCCTGTGGGAAATGTGGTATAATATTAGGATGAAGTGAATTTGAAACTTCTATTTTGTAAGGATTACTCTTTAGAAAGGAGTTAGATGATGAAAGATTTACATAAAAAACTTTTGGCGGATTTTGGGATTGATTTTTCGGATTTGAATTTGTTGGAAACGGCTTTTACCCATACTTCTTATGCCAATGAGCATCGCCTTCTAAAAATTTCACATAATGAACGCTTGGAATTTTTAGGAGACGCTGTTCTCCAGTTGATGATTTCCAAGTACCTCTATAAAAAATATCCTGATAGACCGGAAGGGGAGATGTCCAAGTTGCGTTCGACCTTTGTTCGTGAGGAGTCCTTGGCTGGTTTTTCGCGTGCCTGTGGCTTTGATAGCTTCCTTCGTCTTGGTAGAGGAGAAGAGAAGTCTGGGGGGCGCAATCGTGATACCATTTTGGGAGATGCTTTCGAGGCTTTCTTAGGAGCTCTGCTATTGGACAAGGGAGAAAAGACCGTGGAGGACTTTATTCATAAGGTCATGATTCCTCGTCTGGAAGAGGGGAATTTTGAGCGCGTGACCGACTACAAGACTGCCTTACAGGAAATCCTGCAGGTAAATGGTGAGATTGCAATTTCTTATCAGGTGGTGGCTGAATCAGGTCCTGCCCACGATAAGACCTTTGAAGTCGAGGTATCTGCAGACCAGCATGTGATTGGTCGTGGTCGTGGTCGTTCCAAAAAGTTAGCTGAACAAGCCGCCGCAAAAAATGCTGTGGAGGCTAGAGGATAGGTATGTATCTTAAATCGATTGAAATGCAGGGCTTCAAGTCCTTCGCAGATAAGACTAAGGTAGTTTTTGACCGTGGGGTGACTGCTGTTGTAGGACCAAATGGTTCGGGCAAGTCCAATATTACAGAAAGTCTGCGTTGGGCCTTGGGAGAATCTTCTGCCAAGAGCCTGCGTGGAGGCAAGATGCCGGATGTTATCTTTGCGGGGACTGAAAGCCGTAAGGCTCTTAACTATGCCTCAGTAGTGGTAACCTTGGATAATAGTTCAGGTTTTATTGCCAATAAGAATAAAGAAATCAAGGTAGAACGCCATATTTATCGGTCTGGCGATAGCGAATACTTGATAGATGGTCAGAAGGTTCGTCTGCGGGATATTCACGATCTCTTCATGGATACTGGTTTGGGGCGTGATTCCTTTTCTATCATCTCGCAAGGACGGGTTGAGGCTATTTTTAATTCCAAGCCAGAAGAACGCAGAGCCATATTCGAAGAGGCAGCAGGGGTCTTAAAATACAAGACCCGTAAGAAAGAAACGGAGAGCAAGCTAGCACAGGCTCAAGGAAATTTGGACCGTTTGGACGATATTATCTATGAATTGGACAATCAGGTCAAACCCTTGGAGAAACAGGCGCTAACGGCTAAACAATTCTTGGAACTTGATGGCCAACGTAAGGAACTGTATCTGGATGTTTTGGTTGCTCAGTTGACAAATGGTAAAGAAGCTTTGACTGCCAAGGAAAGCGAGCTTGAGGCAGTCAAGTTAGAATTAGCAAGCTACTACCAACAGCGTTCGGAGCTGGAGCAAGAAAACCAGTCCTTAAAAGAAAAACGCCATCGCCTATCCGAGCAAATGGAGCGTGAACAGGCTATTTTGCTGGATTTGACCAAGTTGATCAGTGACTTGGAGCGAAAAATTGAGGTTCATAAATTGGAATCTAGTCAGAATGAATCCAGTCGCCAAGAGGCTCAAGAGCGTTTGGAAAGTATGCTAGGGAAGCGGGCTAGTTTGGAACAACAGATTGGGCAAAGGCAAGAGAAAATTGATCAGTTGGAGCGTTCTTTGTCTAGCTTGAAAGAAGATATTGCTGCGGTGGATAAGGAAATTTCCTACTTCTCCGAAGATCCAGATCAGGTTTTGGACCATCTGCGTGAGCAGTATGTCGCCCTCATGCAGGAAGAGGCTGAAGCATCAAACCGCTTGACCAAGATTCAGCAGGATATTGCCAATCAAATCAGCTTATCAGAAAGTAAATCTGCTGACCTAGCACGTCTGCAAGCTGAGAAAAATCAGGCTCAAGAAGAATTGGATAAGAGCCGACTTGCTGCAGAGAAGGCCAATCAAGTTTTGAAGGAATTATTGGCAGCCTATCAGACTAAGAAAGAAGAGCTAGATCAGGCACAGGCAGTCTATCAGGCTGAGCAAAGTAGTCTTTTTGATTTACTGGATTTAATGAAGGGTAAACAAGCTCGCCAGTCTAGTTTGGAAGCCATCTTAAAAAATCACTCCAATTTCTACGCAGGGGTCAAGGCTGTTTTGCAGGCTTCGTCTAGTCTGGGTGGCATCATCGGGGCAGTCAGTGAGCAATTGACTTTCGATACTCGTTACCAGACGGCTCTGGAAATTGCTCTTGGAGGAGCTAGCCAAAACGTTATCGTCGAAGACGAGGCGACAGCCAAGCGAGCGATTGCTTTCTTGAAGGAAAAACGTCAAGGACGGGCTACCTTCTTACCTTTGACCACTATCAAGCCGCGTCAATTGTCCAGTCAGCAACTTGCCCTACTTCAAACCTCAGATGGTTTCTTGGGGCTGGCCAGCGACCTCGTGACCTATCAACCAAATCTAGATGCTATTTTCCAAAATTTGCTAGGCACTATTGCGATTTTTGATAGCATTGACCATGCCAATCAGGCGGCGCGTGCGACCAAGTTTCAGGTCCGTATGGTGACCATGGACGGTGCTGAAATCCGTCCTGGCGGCGCCTTTGCGGGTGGTAGCAATAGAAATAACAGCACCACTTTCATTAAGCCTGAACTCGATGCTCTTTTAGGAGAAACAGCAGAGCTGTCTAGCCAGTTGAAAGAGCAAGAAAACTTGGTGGCGACTAAGAAGACAAGTCTAGACCAGGTCAGAGAAAGTTTGGAAACCATCAAGACTGAGGGGGAAGAGGCTAGACTGAGCCAGCAGAGTGCAAGAATTCATCAAGAACAGGCAGAAAATCGTCTAGCTCAGGTGACCGCGCAGTATGACTTACAAATGAGTCAGGTCAGCCCAAGCATTTTGACTGAGTTAGAAGATGAAGCTAGCAAGGAAGAAGCCAGCCTTCAAGCCTTGACAGAGAAAAAACAAGCCTTAGACAATCAAATCAATCAGGTGCGTGATAATCGCGACAGTATCCAAGAAAGTTTGCAAAAACTACAAAGTCAGAAAGGTCAATTGACCTTGGAGCAGGCAGAAGTTTCTAGTCAGCTGCGCTTTGAACAGACAGACCTTGGTCGTTTACAGGAAGAAAAAGGGACTACTGAAAAGGAAATCTCTATCCTGGAAGACCTGATTAACCAGAAGGTTGAGGCTTTAGAAGATACTAGTATTGAAGTTCTGGAAGAGCAACTACAGGCTGCGACTGATAAACAAAGCCAAACCAATCAGATTCAAATCCGCTTGAAATTTGAGTTGGAAGATATTGACGGTCAGTTTGAAGACTTGGAAGGTCGTTTGGACCAGGCTCGTTTGAAAAATGATGACCTCATTCGCAAGCAGGCCAAGCTGGAAGCTGATTGTGAGCAGGCTGGAGATCGGCTACGGACCTTACTTGGTCATTTGACAGAGCATTTCAAATTGAGCTTTGAAGCGGCTCTGGACCAGGCAAACGAAGTAGAGAATTTGCCTCTTGCTGAACAAGCTTTGAAAGACTTGGAACGTTCTATTCGTGCTCTTGGTCCAGTCAATCTGGATGCTATTGAGCAGTATGATGAGGTCAATAACCGTCTGACCTTCCTCAATGAACAACGGACGGATATATTATCGGCGCGTGATTTGCTCTTGAATACCATTCATGAAATGGATGATGAAGTTAAGGAACGCTTTAAGGTCACCTTTGAAGCCATTCGCGAAAGCTTTAAGCAGACTTTCAGACAGATGTTTGGCGGTGGTTCTGCGGACTTGATATTGACGGAGCAGGATATTTTGACTGCGGGTGTGGAGATTTCAGTTCAGCCTCCGGGTAAGAAAATCCAATCGCTCAATCTTATGTCAGGTGGCGAAAAGGCCCTCTCAGCCCTCGCTCTGCTATTTTCCATTATCCGCGTCAAGACCATTCCTTTTGTCATCTTGGACGAGGTGGAGGCAGCCTTGGACGAGGCCAATGTCAAGCGTTTCGGGGACTACCTCAACCGCTTTGATAAGGACAGCCAGTTTATCGTCGTGACTCACCGAAAAGGGACCATGGCGGCGGCGGATGCTATGTATGGGGTGACCATGCAAGAATCTGGTGTGTCCAAGATTGTTTCTGTCAAGCTGAAAGATGTGGAAAAATTATAGATGGGGTAGGTTTTATTAGCCTTCTTGTAGAAATCAGTAGGCAGAATTTTCTATCCATGCTATAATGAATGTAAACGGTTTAGCTGAAAGGAGCAATTCATGACAAATTTAAAGGAACAAGTTGGGATTAAGGCGGCGGAGTTTGTGACGGATGGTATGATTGTTGGCTTGGGGACAGGTTCGACAGCCTACTATTTTGTACAAGAAATCGGACGTCGGGTGCAGGAAGAAGGTTTGCAGATTACAGGTGTAACGACCTCTCATGCTACTGCAGACCACGCAGCCTCTTTAGGAATTCCTTTAAAGAATATAGATGAAGTTGACTATGTAGACTTGACAGTTGACGGAGCTGATGAAGTTGACGGAGCCTTCAATGGTATCAAGGGTGGAGGTGCCGCCCTGCTTATGGAGAAGGTGGTTGCGGTCAACAGCAAGGATAGCATCTGGATTGTGGATGAATCTAAGGTGGTCGATACCCTTGGCGCCTTCAAGTTGCCAGTGGAAGTGGTGCAATATGGTTCTGAAAATCTTTTCCGCCTCTTCGAGAAAAAGGGTTATCGTCCAAGTTTTCGGATGAAGGATGGTCAGAAACATGTGACTGATATGAAAAATTTCATCATTGACCTTGATTTGCAACGGATTGAAGACAGCTACGCCTTGGCTGATGAATTGGATAGAACAGTTGGTGTCGTAGAGCATGGGCTCTTTATAGGCTTGATTTCTAAGGTCATTGTCGGCACACCGCAGGGACCAAAAATTCTTGAAAAGAAATAAAGTGAAAACGCTTCTCATTAAAGTAACTATGAGAGGCGTTTTTGTGGTATAATGAAAAGACGAACAATAGAACCTGTATTCACTATTCAGCACCTCGCTTATCAATACAAGTTCTTAGAAAAAGGAGTTCTTATGTCTAAATTTAAACGTATTCATCTGGTGGTTATGGATTCTGTTGGAATCGGTGCGGCACCAGATGCAGACAAGTTTTTCAATGCTGGTGTCAACGACACAGAGTCTGATACACTAGGTCATATCTCTGAGAAGGCAGGGTTAGCAGTGCCCAATATGGCTAAAATCGGTCTTGGAAATATCCCTCGTGACACAGCTCTTGCCACTGTTCCAGCTGAGGAAAGTCCAACTGGCTATGTGACTAAGTTGGAAGAAGTATCGCTCGGCAAGGACACTATGACAGGTCACTGGGAAATCATGGGTCTTAATATCACTGAGCCATTCGACACTTTCTGGGACGGTTTCCCTGAGGAAATTTTGACAAAAATCGAAGAGTTCTCAGGTCGTAAAATCATCCGCGAGGCAAACAAGCCCTATTCAGGTACAGCTGTCATTGATGACTTTGGTCCTCGCCAAATGGAAACTGGGGAGTTAATCGTCTATACTTCCGCAGACCCTGTCCTTCAGATTGCAGCCCACGAAGACATTATTCCACTGGATGAATTGTACCGTATCTGTGAATATGCTCGTTCCATCACCCTTGAACGCCCAGCTCTTCTTGGTCGTATCATCGCCCGTCCATACGTCGGTGAGCCAGGCAATTTCTCTCGGACTGCCAATCGTCATGACTATGCCGTGTCACCATTTGAAGCAACTGTCCTCAACAAACTTGCTGATGCAGGCGTGCCAACCTACTCTGTCGGCAAAATCAGCGACATTTTCAACGCATCAGGTATCACAAATGACATGGGCCACACCAAGTCAAATATGCACGGTGTCGATGTCTTGATTGAAACCTTGCAGTTAGCTGACTTTGAGAAAGGTTTCTCATTCACCAACTTGGTGGACTTTGATGCTGTTTATGGTCACCGCCGTGATATCGAAGGCTACCGCGATTGCTTGCAGGAATTCGATGCCCGTATCCCAGAAATTATCGAAAATATGCGTGAGGACGATTTGCTCTTGATTACGGCTGACCACGGAAATGACCCTGCCTATGCAGGTACGGACCATACTCGTGAGTATGTGCCACTCTTGGCTTACAGCAAGTCATTCAAGGGAAGTGGAGTCTTGCCAGTTGGACATTTTGCAGATATTTCCGCTACTATCGCAGAAAACTTCGGTGTCGAAAAAGCCATGATTGGTGAGAGTTTCTTGGACGGACTGGTTTAATGGAACAACTGACGGTCTATTACAATCCCGACTGCAGCAAGTGCAAGAAATTACAAATCTTACTGCCAAGTCAGGGCTTTGATGTTAAGTGGATTAATTATTTAGAAAATCCCTTGACTGCGGAAGAATTGACAGTTCTTTTGGAAAAAATGGGCAATCAACCTTCAGCAGTCGTTCGGTTGACGGAGGAGGAACGACAAGGTTTGTCTGAAACAGACATTTTTCAACGTCTAGTTGCAGAACCTGCCTTGCTCAACCGTCCTATTATCGAGCGAGAACAGACAGCCTTTCTCTGCCGTCCCCTTGACATTATCGAAGAAAACATGCCAGAATATGACTGGTCAACTTATTTATAAAAGGAGAAAAAATGAGTTTACTTGCAAAAATTTATGAAACAAAAAATTTCTTAGAAGAAAAAGGAATGATTAAACCTGAATTCGGTTTGATTTTGGGTTCTGGCTTGGGTGAATTGGCCCAAGAAGTTGAAAATGCCATTGTCATCGACTATGCAGATATTCCAAACTGGGGTAAATCAACAGTTGTTGGGCACGCTGGTAAGTTGGTTTACGGTGATTTGGCTGGTCGCAAGGTTTTGGCTTTGCAAGGTCGTTTCCACTTTTATGAAGGAAATCCGATGGAAGTTGTGACTTTCCCAGTTCGTGTCATGAAAGCTCTTGGTTGTGAAGGCGTGATTGTCACCAATGCCGCAGGTGGTATCGGTTACGGTCCAGGTACCCTCATGGCCATTACAGACCACATCAACATGACAGGTCAAAACCCATTGATTGGTGAAAACTTGGAAGAATTTGGTCCACGTTTCCCAGATATGTCCAACGCCTACACCAAAGAATACCGTGAGAAAGCCCATGCTGTTGCGGAAAAACTGGGTATCAAGTTGGACAATGGTGTCTACCTTGGTGTGACAGGTCCTACCTACGAAACGCCAGCTGAAATCTTGGCCTTCAAGACCATGGGTGCCCACGCAGTCGGTATGTCAACAGTGCCAGAAGTTATCGTGGCGGCCCACTCAGGTATGAAAGTCTTGGGAATTTCTGCCATCACCAACTTTGCGGCTGGTTTCCAATCGGAACTCAACCACGAGGAAGTCGTAGAAGTAACCGAGCAAATCAAGGGCAACTTCAAGGGATTGGTGAAAGCTATCTTGGCTGAATTGTAAGCAATCGAAAATAGAACAAAGAGGTACAATACATGTCTATTCATATTTCTGCTAAACCAGGTGAAATTGCCGATAAGATTTTGCTTCCTGGTGATCCACTTCGTGCTAAATTTATCGCGGAAAACTTTCTTGAAGACGCAGTTTGCTTCAATGAAGTCCGCAATATGTTTGGCTATACTGGTACTTACAAAGGTCATCGCGTATCTGTCATGGGAACAGGTATGGGAATGCCTTCCATTTCTATCTACGCCCATGAGCTTATCAACGACTACGGCGTTAAGAAGCTTATCCGTGTGGGAACAGCAGGTTCGCTTAACAAGGATGTCCATGTTCGGGAATTGGTCTTGGCTCAGGCAGCAGCAACCAACTCTAAAATGATGAACATTGATTGGCCAGAATATGACCTGCCACAGATTGCTAGCTTCAATCTCTTGGACAAGGCCTACCATATTGCTAAGGAACTCGATATTACTACTCATGTGGGCAATGTTCTATCTTCAGATAGTTTCTACTCACCAAAACTCTTCAGTCGTAACTTGGAACTGGGGCAAATCGGTGTTAAAGCAGTTGAAATGGAAGCGGCAGCTCTTTACTATTTGGGTGCTAAATTTGGCGTTGAAACACTTGCTATTATGACCATTTCAGATAGCTTGGTCAATCCAGAAGAAGACACCACAGCAGAAGAACGTCAAAACACCTTCACAGACATGATGAAGGTCGGCTTGGAAACTCTGATTGCAGAATAAGCTGAACGATTTTATTAAGGAGGCTACTTATGACATTTGCCAACTTTGAACCGACACGGCATGTTGAAGATTTTCATTTGGCAGGATTTGCTTACTAGTCAGACAGTCCAGTGGACTGTCTGAGCTCGCTCCTTGAAAACGAGAAGGGAGCGATGGTTAAAAGAGTTGAAGCTGGGAACTTCTTTGGAAATGCTTGCGGAGCCAACTAACCCCTATGATTCAGAGGCTGTTGTAATTCTGTATCAAGGGAAAAAGTTAGGTTACATTCCAAAGCACAAGAATAGTTTGATTAGTCGTATGTTATTCTATGGACATGGTGACATTCTTGAAGCCCGCGTTCAAATGATTGATTTGACTGAACACCCTGAGCGTCAACTTCGTGTGGTTGTAAAATTTAAAGATAATCGCAAAAAATAAGGGACAGGGCTAATCAGTCCATTCTGAATGCTATAAAATAAAAAGGCGAACTATATACAGGATGGTATAATAGCTTGCCTTTTTTCGTTAAATAGGGTATAATTATCATATAGAAAACGTTTACAAAAAAATAAGAAACGTTTCTGAATGATTACATTAACATATACAAAAGGAGATAAGCAGTGATTAACTTACAAAATTTTGTCCAATCCATGTATGCCAAGCGTATCGAGGACTGTTCCGACCATGAACTTTATTATGCTTTGCTCGCATTTACAAAGCAACAGAGTGAAGCAAAATACACCAATGAGCAGAAGAAAAAAGTCTACTACATTTCTGCGGAATTCTTGATTGGTAAACTCTTGTCTAACAACTTGATTAACTTGGGTGTTTATGATGAGGTGAAAAGCCAGTTAGCAGCTGCAGGTAAGGACTTGATTGCCATTGAAGATGTGGAGATGGAGCCATCTCTTGGTAACGGTGGTTTGGGTCGTTTGGCAGCCTGCTTCCTTGATTCCATTGCTAGTCTTGGTCTTAACGGAGATGGTGTTGGTCTTAACTACCACTTCGGTCTTTTCCGTCAGTTGTTTGAATACCACCAACAATCGGCAGTGCCAAATGAATGGATTACGCCACGCTCTTGGTTGACCGAGTCACCAATTTCTTATCAAGTACCTTTCGCTAACTTTACTTTGACGTCTAAGTTGTACGATATCGATGTACCTGGTTATAAGACAGAGCGTAAGAATCGTCTGCGCTTGTTTGACCTTGGTTCTGTTGATGACAATATCATCTACGATGGGATTGAATTTGACAAGGAAGACATTTTCCGCAACTTAACTCTCTTTCTTTACCCAGATGATTCAACGGATGAAGGTAAAGTTCTCCGTATCTTCCAGCAATATTTCATGGTGTCAAACGCAGCCCAACTCTTGATTGACGAAGCAGTAGCCAAAGGTTCAAACCTCCATGACTTGCCAGACTATGCAGTAGTGCAAATCAATGATACCCACCCATCGCTAGTTATTCCAGAATTGATTCGATTGTTGGAGCTTCGTGGCATTTCCTTTGATGAGGCAATCGAAATTGTTAAGAAGATGACTGCCTATACTAACCATACTATCTTGTCAGAAGCCCTTGAAAAATGGCCACTTGATTTCTTGAATCGTGTGGTGCCACACTTGGTGCCATTTATCGAGGAATTGGACCGTCGAGCAAAAGAGGTGAAAAATGACCCAGCCGTTAATATCATCGATGAGCATGGTCGTGTCCATATGGCCCACATGGATATTCACTATGGATACTCTATCAACGGTGTGGCAGCCCTCCATACAGAGATTTTGAAAACTTCTGAGTTGAAAGCCTTCTACGAGCTCTATCCAGAGAAGTTTAACAACAAGACAAATGGTATTACCTTCCGCCGTTGGCTCATGCATGCTAACCCAAGCCTAGCTAGCTACCTGGATGGTTTGCTTGGACATGGATACCACCACGATGCTAGCGAGTTGGAAAAACTCTTGGACCACAAAGATAGTAAAGAATTGAAGAAATGGTTGGAAGAAACCAAGCAGCACAACAAGCGTAAACTACAACGTCATATTGCCAAAACTCAAGGTGTACATGTCAATCCAGAGTCCATCTTTGATGTACAAATCAAGCGCATGCACGAGTACAAGCGTCAACAGATGAATGTCCTCTATGTGATCCATAAGTATCTGGATATCAAGGCTGGCAATATTCCAACTCGTCCACTGACTGTCTTCTTCGGTGGAAAGGCAGCTCCAGCCTACACAACTGCCCAAGACATCATTCACTTGATTTTGGTCTTGTCACAGGTTATTAAAAATGATCCAGAAGTGGCACCACACTTGCAGCTGGTTATGATTGAAAACTACAATGTAACCGAAGCAAGCTTCATCATCCCAGCGGCAGATATTTCAGAACAGATTTCTCTTGCGTCTAAAGAAGCATCAGGTACTGGTAATATGAAATTCATGCTCAACGGCGCCTTAACTATCGGTACAGACGACGGTGCAAACGTGGAAATTCATGAGTTGGTCGGTGATGAAAATATCTATATTTTCGGTCAAGATAGCCAAACTGTTATTGACCACTATGCAAATGGAACTTACCATCCATATGCATTCTACGAACGAGATGCTATCCGTCCATTGATTGATTTCATCACATCTGATACCATTCGTCATGCTGGTGGTATTGATGAACGTCTATGGCGCTTGCAGGACAACCTCAAGCATAATGACCACTTCATGACCTTGCTAGACTTAGAAGACTACATTGAAACTAAGGAAAGAATGTTGGCAGATTACGAAGACCGTGACAGCTGGTTGGACAAAGTCATCGTTAACATCGCCAAAGCAGGATTCTTCTCATCTGACCGTACTATCCAACAGTACAATGAAGATATCTGGCATTTGGAAGCTAAGTAAATAATATAAATTAAAAATGACCTTGCGGGGTCATTTTTTCTGTATTCTATTTTTAAAAGATTGAGAGATTGCGGATTGTCCCAGGAAGTTTCCAAGGGCAAAACCAGAGGTGTTGAGCAAGATGTCACCAAGGTCAAAGAAGCCCAGTGAAAAGAAGAATTGACATGCTTCAACTAGCAATATGGCCCCAACAAAGAGAGAAAGTTTTTTCCAAGAAAATGAAAAGAGCAACCCAAGTGGTAAAAAGAGTAAGAGATTAAAGACCAATATAGCAGGATTGAGAAATAGGTCTTGAGAGAAGGTGCTAAGGAGATCCAAGTTGACACCTTGGATGCCCATGCTTTTGAAAAAGAGAAGATAGACTAGCAGAAGCCCGTAGCAAGCGTAGAAAAACCAAAGTGTCAGTCGCGAAATGTGGGGCTTATAGACAAGTCGAAATAGGGTAAAGCAAAACCCGGTCATTAACAGGATTGCGGCAAGTGTCGGCCAAAAATCAATCGTCATGAATATGGCCGTGAACTGGTAAAAGAGAAAGGTCATGAAGAGCCAGCGACAGAGCAGAAATGACAGGATCAGGTTAATACAGTCATAGATAGCTTCTTTTCTCATAGAGGGCCTCCTTTTTATTTCATTATATCATTATTTGAGGGGGAGGATAAAGTATCTAGAAAATAATTTCACTGACAGTATGCTATAATAGTTCTTATGAAAAAACGACCGACATCTGCCTATATCCACATTCCATTTTGTACCCAAATTTGTTACTACTGTGACTTTTCCAAGGTATTTATCAAGAACCAGCCTGTTGATGAGTATTTGGCAGCCCTTATGGAAGAGGTCAAGTTTTACGACCTGCCAGCCCTTAAGACCCTCTACATCGGAGGCGGAACACCGTCGGCTCTCTCGGCAGACCAGTTGGATTACCTTTTGACCAATCTGGAGGACTTGCTGGACTTGTCGGAGCTAGAAGAATTTACCATTGAGGCCAATCCTGGTGACTTGACGGCAGACAAGATTGCAGTACTAAAAAAATCCAAGTGCAATCGGGTGTCGCTAGGTGTCCAGACCTTTGACGATCGGATGTTGAAAAAAATCGGTCGTAGCCATAATCAGGCCCAGATTTATGAAACCATTGCTGCCCTCAAGGAAGCTGGGTTCCACAACATTTCCATTGACCTGATTTATGCCCTGCCTGGTCAGACCATGGAGCAGGTGGTCGATAATGTCGCCAAGGCCTTGGAGCTGGGCATTCCCCACATGAGCCTCTATAGCTTGATTTTGGAAAATCATACGGTCTTCATGAACCGTCAGCGTCGTGGCAATCTTCATCTACCCAACGAAGATGTGGAGTCCGATATGTTCGACTATATTCTTCAGGAGTTGGAGAAAAACGGCTTCGAGCATTATGAGATTTCCAACTTCACCAAGCCCGGCTTTGAAAGCCGCCACAACCTCATGTACTGGGACAACTCCGAGTATTACGGCTTGGGAGCAGGGGCTTCGGGCTACATCGACGGCATGCGCTACCGCAATCGCGGCCCTATCCAGCACTACCTCAAATCCATCCGCGAAAAAGGTCATTCTCGTTTGCATGAAGAATTCCTCAGCCAGACCGAGCAGATGGAAGAAGAGATGTTTTTAGGGCTACGGAAAAAAACTGGCGTGTCCATCGAGCGATTTGAGGAAAAGTTTGGTATCTCCTTTGAAGACCGCTATGGTCAGGTGGTCAGGGACTTGAAAAATGAAGGTCTCTTACAAGAGGAAGACCGTTGGCTTCGGATGACCAAAAAAGGGTTGTTCCTAGGCGACACAGTTGCTGAGCGTTTCATTATAGAAGATTAGAAAGAGGACACAATGGGACTAAGCTACCAAGAAGAGTTCACCATTCCTTTTGATATGGTGGATGTTAAACAAGACATCAAACTGCCCGACTTGATTTCCTACTGTCTTGGCGTGTCAGGGCGACAGTCAGAGGAACTGGGTCGCAGTGATCTCTATGTTTTTCAGGAATTTGGCTTGATTTGGGTGGTGACAGACTATGAACTGACTATTCAAGCCCTACCCAAGTACAATGAATCCATTACCATTAAAACAGAAGCGGTTGCCTATAACAAGTTTTTCTGTCATCGGATGTTTTATATCTATGATGAGGCCGGCAATCTCTTGTTGGATATTCTTTGTTATTTTGTTCTGATTGATTTTGAAACTCGCAAGGTGGCGCCTGTGCCAGAAGCCTTGATTGCACCCTATCAGTCTGAGCAGGTCAAGAAATTGCCTCGGGCTCCTAAGTATCAGCTCTTGGAAAATCCATCTGTTCAAGAATTTCCTGTTCGCTATTTTGACTTGGATATGAATGGGCATGTCAATAATGGCAAGTATCTGGAATGGATGTATGAAGCACTGGGCTATGATTTTCTGCTCTGCCATGTCCCTAAAAAAATCCAACTCAAGTATCTCAAGGAGGTAGAGGCGACTAGCTTGGTGAGTTCACGCATGGTGGCAGTAGATGGCATCAGCCAGCATGAGATCGTGGTAGATGGGCATATCCATGCGCAAGCTGTCATAGAATGGAGGGAAGATCATGTCGCAGGATAAGTGGTTGGAATGGGCCGTACGTTTACAGGCCTTGGCTCAGACAGGTTTGGCCTATGGAAAAGATGTTTATGACATGGAGCGTTTCGAAGAAATCAGACAGATTGCGGCAGAAATGTTGGTGGAGCCGTCTGGGCAGCCCTTGGAAGTGGTGAATGACTTGTTTTGCAATGAAACAGGCTATCAGACACCTAAGTTGGATACCCGCGCAGCTATTTTCCAAGAGGATAAAATCCTACTTGTCCAGGAAAACGATGGGCTCTGGTCTTTACCAGGTGGTTGGTGCGATGTGGACCAGTCTGTCAAGGACAATGTAGTCAAGGAAGTCAAGGAAGAAGCGGGGCTGGATGTGGAGGCTCTGCGAGTCGTTGCGATTTTGGACAAGCACAAGAACAATCCTGCCAAGTCTGCCCACCGCGTGACCAAGGTCTTCATTCTATGTCGTCTTCTTGGCGGGAAGTTTCAGCCCAATTCGGAAACAGTTGCCAGTGGCTTTTTCAGTCTGGATGACTTACCACCGCTCTCGCTTGGGAAAAATACACCAGAACAATTAGCGCTTTGCTTGGAAGCCAGTCGATCTGAGCACTGGGAAACACGATTTGATTAAGGAGAAAGCATGACCTATCAAGGCTATTTGATTGATTTAGACGGAACGATTTATGAGGGGAAGAAACGAATTCCAGCTGGTGAACGGTTTATTCATGGATTGCAGGAGCGCAACATTCCCTATCTATTTGTGACCAACAATACCACCCGTCGTCCTGAAACGGTACAAGCTATGTTGGCGGAGAATTTTAACATTGAGACACCGCTTGAAGCCATCTATACAGCCAGTCTGGCTACTGTGGACTACATGAATGACTTGGGGCGGGAAAAGACCGCCTATGTTATCGGCGAGGACGGGCTCAAATCTGCTATTTTTGAGGCAGGTTATGTGGAAGATACGGAAAATCCAGCCTATGTTGTTGTCGGTTTGGATACTCAGTTAACCTATGAAAAACTGACTATTGCTACCTTGGCTATTCAAAAGGGGGCGACCTTTATTGGTACCAATCCTGATTTGAACATTCCGACGGAGCGAGGTCACCTGCCGGGTGCTGGTTCATTGATTGCACTCTTGAAAGCTGCTACCCGTGTTGAGCCGATCTTTATTGGCAAGCCTGAAGCCATTATCATGGACAAAGCTCTGGAGATTTTAGGAACAGAACGCAGTCAAACGGTTATGGTGGGGGATAACTACCTGACGGATATTCGTGCAGGGATTGACAATGGATTTCCAACTCTTTTAGTCTTGACTGGATTTACCAAGCCAGAAGAAGTAGAAGGCTTGCCCCTTGCTCCGACCCATGTCCTCAACAGCCTAGATGAATGGAGTTTTGATGAGAACTAAGTTACAGATTATCGGAACGATTTTATTTGTCTTGTCGGCAGCAGTTCTAGGAACCATCTATCTAGCTTGGCTAGTTTATCCGCTTGAGATTTCTTTTTTAGGGTTGGAAAAAGTTGTTTACATGAAGTCATCAGATATTTCCTATAATTTTAATATCTTGATGAACTATCTGACCAATCCATTTGCAAGTGTTTTAGACATGCCAAATTTTTCCTCTTCAGCTGATGGTCTGAAACATTTTGCGGATGTGAAAGGTCTCTTTCATCTGGCACAGGTTATTTTCCTGATTAGTTTGCCTGCGGTTTTCTATTTTTGGAAAGAAGTGGTGCGAAAAGGATATGGAAAACTCTATCGAACTGTTTTTATGTGGATGGCTCTTGCTCCAGTGATGATTGCAGTGATGGGCATGCTGATTGGTTTTGATAGCTTTTTTGTCCTCTTCCATCATCTGCTCTTTCCTGGTGATTCGACCTGGCTCTTTGACCCGCTGAAAGATCCGGTTATTTATATACTTCCACAGGATTTTTTCCTTCATTGCTTTATTCTCTTTTTCATCCTATATGAAGTGCTCTCTTTGCTGTGGCTTAGGATGGTTAAAAAATAACATTAGCCAAGAAAAACCTCTTGACAATGTGGTGAATTTACAGTAAAATAAGTAAGACTTTGAAATTGAGGGGAGTGAAAATAATGTCAAAAACAGTAGTACGCAAGAACGAATCACTTGATGATGCTCTTCGTCGTTTCAAACGTGCGGTTACTAAAGCTGGTACTCTTCAAGAAACACGCAAACGCGAATTCTACGAGAAACCATCTGTAAAACGTAAACGTAAATCAGAAGCAGCTCGCAAGCGTAAAAAATTCTAATTGAATTTGAACAGCCTGAGGGCTGTTTTTTTGTTTACTTTTCAGCCTGTCTAACTTATAATAAGTATATAAAATATTGTCCAGGTGAAAAGGAGTTCTATATGAGTATCTTGGTTACAGGTGGAGCTGGCTATATTGGTAGTCACACCGTTGTGGAGTTGTTGAAGTTGGGAAAAGACGTTGTCATCGTAGATAATCTCTCCAACTCAAGTATTTTGGTTTTGGATCGTATCGAAACCATCACTGGCAAACGTCCAACTTTCTATGAATTGGATGTAGCAAATAAGGTTGCCTTGCGTGAGGTTTTTGAAAAAGAAAGTATTGAGGCAGCAATTCACTTTGCTGGCTACAAGGCGGTTGGTGAATCTGTTGAAAAACCAGTCATGTATTATGAAAATAATATCATGTCCACTTTGGCTTTGGTGGAAGTTATGGCAGAGTTTGGTGTCAAGAAGATTGTCTTCTCATCCAGCGCAACGGTTTATGGCCTTAACAACCCATCGCCTTTAGTTGAAACCATGCCAACCAGCGCAACTAACCCTTATGGTTATACAAAAGTCATGTTGGAACAAATCCTGCGTGATGTAGAAGTGGCAGACAAGGAATGGAGCATTGCTCTTCTCCGTTATTTCAACCCAATCGGTGCCCATGAATCAGGTCTAATCGGTGAAGATCCAGCTGGTATTCCAAACAACCTTATGCCGTTTGTGGCTCAAGTTGCTGTTGGCAAACGTCCAGAACTCAGCGTCTTTGGTAATGACTATGATACAGTGGATGGAACAGGTGTTCGTGACTATATCCACGTCATTGACTTGGCTCTTGGTCACATCAAGGCGCTGGAAAAAATCTCAACGACAGCAGGTGTCCATACCTATAACCTTGGTTCCGGTCAAGGAACCAGTGTTTTAGAACTGGTTCAGGCTTTTGAAAAAGTGAATGGTGTACCGGTACCTTATAAAATCGTTGACCGTCGTCCTGGTGATGTAGCGACCTGCTATGCTAATGCAGACAAGGCTTTAGCAGAACTCAACTGGAAAACAGAGAAAACGATTGAGGATATGTGCCGCGACACATGGAACTGGCAGTCTAAAAATCCAAATGGATATGAAGGATAAGAAAAGATGTGAGTATTGGCTCACATCTTATTTTTGTCATAGTGCAAAAGAAAAACAGGCACAGGGCCTGTTTCACTATCTTATTGATTATTTTTTCAACAAGTCGCGGATTTCTGCAAGCAATTCTTCTTGAGTTGGACCAGCAGGAGCTGCTTCTTTCTTAGGCATTGCTTTTTCAGCAGCCTTAACGATGAAGAACAAAACAGTACCGATGATCAAGAAGTTGATAACAGCGCTCAAGAAGTTACCATAAGTAACACCATTCCAGCTCAAGTCAGCAATTTTATCTGCGCCAGCAGCTTTCAAAGCTGGTGTAAGCAACAATGGTGTAATCAAGTCAGCAACGAATGAATCGATGATGGCTTTGAAGGCAGCACCAAAAATTACTGCAACTGCAAGGTCAATAACATTACCTTGGAACAAAAACGCTTTTAAATCTTTCAACATATCCTAAATATGTCCTTTCATAAAAAATTTTACTCTATCTATTATAACCATAAAAAAATATTTTACAAGCAATTTGTTTCAGAAATTTTACATTTTTCAAGTTTTGGTATAAAATAGAATATGTTAAACTAAGGGAAGAGTGTCCACTTTTCAATTAGCAAATAGGATGTTGAGGAGGATATATGCTGTCAAAAGATAAAATAACAGAAATCAAACAAGCCCTCAATATCGTGGATGTGATTGGTGAAACAGTTGCTTTGACCAAGGCTGGACGCAATTTTCTTGGTCTTTGTCCCTTTCATGGAGAAAAAACTCCTTCCTTTAATGTCATTGAGGATAAACAGTTCTATCATTGTTTTGGTTGTGGTAAGTCTGGAGATGTTTTTAAATTTATAGAGGAAACCCGTGGTGTTTCTTTCACTGACGCGGTAGCCATTTTGGCAGAAAAAGCTGGGTTTCAGGTAGAAGTATCCACCAATCATTTTCAGCCTAAGAAGGAAAATCCACATCAAGCTCTTTATGATATCCATCAAGATGCGACAAAGTTTTACCATGCCTTGTTGATGACGACAAAGATGGGCGAGGAAGCTAGAAAATATCTCCATCAGCGTGGTTTAACGGATGAAGTTATTAAGAATTTTCAACTAGGTTTAGCACCTGATGGGCAAAATATTCTTTATCAGAAACTTTCCCAGAACTACGATGAAGAAAGCCTGCTTCATTCGGGTCTTTTCAATCCCAGTGAGCAGAATATGATTTTCGATGCTTTTCAAGGGCGGATCATGTTTCCGCTAACCGATGAATATGGTCGAGTGATTGCCTTTTCAGGTCGGATTTGGACAGAAAAAGACCTGCAGAACAAGCAATTAGCCAAGTATAAGAATTCTCGTAGCACAGCTATTTTCAATAAAAGTTACGAACTATATCATTTGGATAAGGCCAAGGCGGTCATCAAGAAACAGCGGGAAGTCTATCTGATGGAGGGGTTTCTGGATGTTATTGCGGCCCACCGTGCTGGTATTGAAAATGCGGTTGCTTCTATGGGAACTGCTCTGACTAGAGAGCACGTTGGTCATCTGGCCAAGTTTTGCAAGAAGATCGTTCTGACCTACGATGGTGACAGGGCCGGACAGGCAGCTACCATGAAGGCTTTGGACGAATTAGGAGATTTTCAGGTGGATATTGTCAGTCTGCCTGACAATATGGACCCTGATGAATTTTTACAAAGAAATTCTGAAGAAGCCTTGCGAGAGGTTTTGACAAAATCCCGCATTAGTGATGTGGAATTTTTAATCCACTATCTGAAGCCAGAAAACCCAGATAATCTACAAATGCAGATAGAATTTGTGGATAGGATTGCTCCGATTATCGCAAGGGTTTCGTCGATTACAGCGCAAAATTCTTATATTTATAAGGTTGCGGAAGTCCTATCCGATTTTGACTATGGTCAGGTGGAGCAGGCTGTGAATGCTGTTCGCTTACATCAGCGACAGGAACGAAGTCAGCAAGCCTATCATCAACAGAAGGAACAGGTCTATGCACCGCCTGTTCAGGCTATTTCCCGGCTGACAGGTCTTATCCGAACTGAAAATCACCTGCTTTACCGTATGGTCGAGCACCCTTATATTTTAAATGAATTTCGTTTGCGAGAAGATTTTTATTTTGCGACACCGGAATTGCAGGTATTGTATGAATTACTGAAAAATCAAGGTGAGATTAGTAGTTTTGGCTTATCCCAGTTAGATGATATCGTCCAACAAGCCTGGTATCGGATTTTGGAAGAGCGTCTGCCAAAGGAAGTGGCGCAAAATGAAATTGAAGAATTGGAATTTCGCCGTGACAAGGAATTGTTACGAAAGGAAAATCAACACCTAACACGGAAAATCCGTGAACATTCCCATGTAGGAAATGCTGATATTGCCCTCGATGAGTTACAAAAATTGCTCGAGAAAAGAAAACAAATGGAGTAAATATGACAAACAAAAAAGATAAAAAGACAGAAGTAACGACCTTTGATGTGCAAGTTGCTGAATTTATTCGTAATCACAAGAAACAAGGTTCGGCAACCGATGATGAAATCAATGACCAGCTGGTTATTCCGTTTACACTTGATGCTGATGGGATTGATGACTTGCTTCAACGAATTCAGGATGCAGGAATTTCGATTGTGGATAAGGAAGGTAACCCATCTGCGCGTGCTTTGCAGGTTGAAGAAGAACCAGAATTATCTGACGAAGAATTGCTAGGAAGCACGTCCGCAAAGGTTAATGATCCCGTCCGCATGTACTTGAAAGAAATCGGTGTTGTGCCACTCTTGACCAACGAAGAAGAGCAAGAATTAGCCTTGGCGGTTGAAGCTGGCGATCCTGAAGCAAAACAACGTTTGGCTGAAGCTAACTTGCGTTTGGTTGTTTCTATTGCTAAACGCTATGTGGGGCGTGGTATGCAGTTCCTTGATCTTATCCAAGAAGGAAACATGGGCTTGATGAAGGCCGTTGACAAGTTTGACTACTCAAAAGGTTTCAAATTTTCAACTTATGCGACTTGGTGGATTCGTCAGGCCATTACCCGTGCTATTGCAGACCAAGCTCGTACGATTCGTATCCCTGTTCACATGGTTGAAACCATCAATAAATTGGTTCGCGAACAACGCAATCTCTTGCAAGAGTTAGGACAGGATCCAACGCCAGAACAAATTGCAGAGCGTATGGATATGACACCTGAAAAAGTCCGTGAAATCCTTAAGATTGCTCAAGAGCCAGTGTCTTTGGAAACCCCAATCGGTGAAGAAGATGATAGCCATTTGGGAGATTTCATTGAAGATGAAGTAATTGAGAACCCAGTTGACTATACCACTCGTGTTGTCCTTCGTGAGCAATTGGATGAAGTGCTAGATACTCTGACAGACCGTGAAGAGAATGTTCTCCGCCTTCGTTTTGGCTTGGACGACGGAAAAATGCGAACTCTTGAAGATGTAGGTAAAGTCTTCAACGTAACTCGTGAACGTATCCGCCAGATCGAAGCCAAAGCCCTTCGTAAACTCCGCCACCCATCCCGCAGCAAACCACTCAGAGATTTTATTGAGGATTAAAAACCTCCGGGGGAGGTTTTTAACGCCTGCTTGAAAATAAGAGAGCAGGCTAACCCCGTGGTGTTTTAACCCGAGCCTAGAAATAGGAAAGCGAGGCATAAGCCTACGGATAGGCTTTCTCAACGTCCGCCTAGAAATCCGAAAGCGGACAAAGTCCTGTGGCACTTATCAGGTCGCTTGCTAAAAATTGGCAACAAGCGAGAGTCTGGGAGACAAAATCAACCGCTCGCTAAAAACTAGAAACGAGCGTAACGTCCAGTGACTTGGTTTGTTTCATTTCCAACCTTCAATAGTTCATGGCTCATTTGGATGAAATTTTTGTTCCTTTAGATGACAATGCAATAGTGAAAAAGAAAGAGAGAAAAATGGCTTATACAGAAGAACAGGTAAAAGAAATTCAAGAGCGTATTTTTCATGCTCTAGAAGACGTGATTGACCCTGAGCTAGGGATTGATATTATCAATTTGGGGCTCATTTATGAAATTCGTTTTATTGAAGGTAAGGCCGAGATTGATATGACTCTGACAACCATGGGTTGTCCCTTGGCTGACTTGATTACCGATCAAATTCATGATGTCTTAAAAGATGTTCCAGAGGTAACGGAAGTAGATGTTCGCTTGGTTTGGTCACCGGCCTGGACAGTTCAAAAAATGAGCCGTTACGCTCGAATTGCTTTAGGAATTAAATAGTTTCAAAAAAGATGATTTCGAATATTCGAAGTCATTTTTTTAGAATTGTTCATTATTTTGTTGAAAAATATATCAATTTTCCACTTGTCAAATCAGAATATTCGTGTTACAATAAACGTGCCTAGGAAAAGTTATTATACCTATTCTAGCAAATATCAGACCTATATGGGATGGGTAGCTCTGCTATTTATCATAACCAAAGCCTACGGACAGGCGGGTCGAATGCCGAAGCGTGGCGTAAGCCACATTATTGATAGGGTTAAAAGCCTACATTTTATAAGTTGATGTTGGGAAGTTTTTCCTAATTTCTAATTTTGTCAGTGTGGTGAAAGCACACGTCATCTTGTGAAACGGTCAATAAAGTACGTATATATTTGCACTGGAGAGTAGGAAACGGTAGGCACATAAACTCAAGAGAAGAATAAAAAACGTCAATTTGGATTGTAGAGCAGGATGAACCCTGCTCTTTTTGCTTTGTTAAAAAGGGTAGGAGTCCATCAAGCAAAGGAGTTTTTCGATATGAAAAATCAACACCAAGCCCCTATTTATCAGGGATTGGTACAGTTACGCCGAAAACGGATTGTTCCCTTTGATGTGCCTGGACACAAACGGGGGCGGGGAAATCCTGAATTAGTAGAACTACTTGGCGAAAAATGCGTGGGGATTGATGTCAATTCCATGAAACCCTTGGATAACTTAGGGCATCCTGTGTCCATTATCCGGGAGGCCGAGGAATTGGCGGCAGAAGCCTTTGGTGCCAGCCATGCCTTTCTCATGGTTGGAGGGACAACCTCTTCTGTCCAGACAATGATTTTGGCGACTTGTAAGGCAGGCGATAAGATTATCCTCCCTCGAAATGTCCACAAGTCAGCCCTCAATGCCCTGGTTCTATGTGGTGCCATCCCGGTCTATGTGGATATGAGCGTGGAGCCACGGATTGGTATTGCTCTTGCCTTGGAAAATGATGCTTTTGAACGGGCGATTTCTGAGCATCCTGATGCGGTTGCTGTCTTGATCAACAATCCGACCTACTATGGTATCTGCTCGGACCTGCGTACCTTGACTGAGAAAGCTCACGCAGCGGGTATGAAAGTTTTGGTAGATGAGGCCCACGGAGCTCATTTGCATTTTTCGGACCAATTGCCAGAGGCAGCTATGGATGTGGGAGCTGATATGGCAGCTGTTTCCATGCACAAATCAGGCGGCAGCCTGACCCAGAGCTCGCTCCTCTTGGTCGGTCCTGATATGAATGTGGAGTATGTCCGCCAGATTATCAATCTGACCCAGTCTACATCCGCTTCCTATCTCTTGCTGGCTAGTCTGGATATTTCACGGAGAAATTTGGCCCTTCGAGGGAAAGAGTCTTTTGAAAAAGTCATTGAAATGTCTGAGTATGCTCGTCGTGAAATCAATGCAATCGGTGGCTACTATGCCTATTCTAAGGAATTGATTGATGGTAAAACGGTGCATGATTTTGATGTGACCAAGCTCTCCATCTATACGCAGGGCATTGGTCTGACAGGGATTGAAGTCTATGATTTGTTGCGGGATGAGTATGACATCCAGATTGAATTTGGCGACATTGGCAATATCTTGGCCTATATCTCCATCGGTGACCGCTTGCAGGACATTGAGCGGCTGGTGGGTGCTTTGGCTGACATCAAGCGTCTCTATTCACGAGATGGTTCGGACCTGATTTCAGGTGAATACATCCAGCCGCAGCTGGTATTGTCACCGCAGCAGGCTTTTTATGCAGAGCGTGAAAGCCGTTCCCTGCAAGAAGCAGTTGGTCAGGTCTGTGGGGAATTTGTCATGTGCTACCCGCCTGGTATTCCGCTTTTAGCACCAGGTGAACGAGTGACCCAAGAAATTGTTGACTACATCATCTTTGCCAAGGAGCGCGGTTGCTCCGTCCAAGGTACGGAAGATCCAGATGTCAACTACATCAACGTTATAAAGGAGGGCTAAAGATGGAAATGTGGTTTTCAGAAGTCCAAACACCAGATGTCAAGTTATCCATTCGGACCAGCCAGCAGCTCTACGCTGGCAAGAGTGAATTTCAGGATATTGCTGTACTGGATTCACCAGCCTTTGGAAAAATATTAACCCTCAATGGTCGTGTTTTATTCTCGGATGCAGATGACTTTGTCTACAATGAGATGGCTGTCCATGTGCCCATGGCAGTTCATCCCAATCCTAAGAAAATCTTGATTTTGGGTGGAGGAGATGGTGGTGTAGCCCAAGTTCTCAGTATGTATCCTGAAATCGAACGCATTGATGTAGTAGAGCCAGATGAGTTGTTGGTTGAAGTGTGTCGTCAGTATTTCCCAGACTATGCCTCTGGCTTGGAAGATGAGCGGGTCGAGGTTTATTTACAGGATGGTCTGCGTTTCTTGCGCAACTGTGAAAACGAATATGACATCATCATCAATGATGCGACTGATCCATTTGGACATACGGAAGGGCTATTTACTAAGGAATTTTATGGAAACGCCTACCGAGCTTTGAAGGAAGATGGCATCATGGTTTACCAACATGGCTCACCATTTTATGACGAAGATGAGTCTGCCTTTCGTTCCATGCATCGGAAGGCGACTCAATCCTTCCCTATCAGCCGTGTTTATCAGGCCCATATTCCGACATCTGCGGCGGGTTATTGGTTATTTGGCTTTGCCTCTAAAAAATACCATCCTATAGAAGATTTTGACAAGGAAAAATGGAAAGCGCGCCAGCTTTTCACAGAATACTATACCGCTAACCTCCACATCGGAGCATTTCTCTTGCCTCGATACGTGGAAGACATTTTAGAAGAAGAGGAGAAAAAATAATGAGTCGTTTGTTAGTTATTGGTTGTGGCGGAGTTGCCCAAGTTGCCATCAGCAAGGTTTGCCAGGCAGAAGATACCTTCAAGGAAGTCATGATTGCCAGCCGGACCAAGTCCAAGTGTGATGATTTGAAGGCTGTTTTGGAAGAAAAAACGTCCGTAAAAATTGAAACTGCCCAAGTGGATGCGGACAAGGTAGAAGAAGTGATTGCCTTGATTGAAAGCTACCAGCCAAAGGCAGTCTTGAATGTGGCCCTTCCCTACCAAGACTTGACCATCATGGATGCCTGCTTGGCGACAGGTGTGGACTACATCGACACGGCCAACTACGAGTGCGAGGACACCGAGGATCCAGAATGGAGGGCTATTTACGAAAAACGCTGTGCAGAAGAAGGATTTACGGCTTACTTTGACTACTCATGGCAGTGGGCTTATAAGGAGCGTTTTGAAAAAGCAGGCCTGACAGCTCTTTTGGGATCCGGATTTGATCCAGGGGTGACCAGCGTTTTCTCAGCCTACGCACTCAAGCACTATTTTGATGAAATTCATTACATCGACATCTTAGATTGTAACGGTGGAGACCACGGTTATCCATTTGCGACCAACTTCAACCCAGAAATCAACTTGCGTGAGGTTTCAGCACCAGGTTCCTACTGGGAAAATGGCAAATGGGTGGAAGTTGAAGCCATGTCTATCAAGCGAGAGTACGATTTCCCAGAAGTGGGTCAAAAAGACATGTACCTCCTCCATCACGAAGAAATCGAGTCGCTGGCTAAGAATATTCCAGGTGTCAAACGCATCCGCTTCTTCATGACCTTCGGTCAATCCTACTTGACCCACATGAAGTGCTTGGAAAATGTTGGTCTTTTGCGGACAGACCCAATCAATTTCAACGGACAAGAAGTGGTGCCAATCCAATTCCTCAAGGCATTATTACCAGACCCAGCTAGCCTTGGTCCACGTACTGTTGGGAAAACCAACATCGGCTGTATTTTCACAGGCATCAAGGACGGTGTAGAGAAGACTATTTACATCTACAATGTATGTGACCACCAAGAGTGCTATAAGGAAGTTGGTTCACAGGCTATTTCCTACACAACTGGCGTGCCAGCTATGATTGGAACCAAGCTTGTCATGGACGGAACTTGGAAGAAGCCAGGCGTTTACAACTTGGAGGAATTGGATCCAGATCCATTCATGGACTTGCTCAATCAATATGGTCTGCCTTGGCAGGTAGTAGAAAATCCTGTTTTGGTGGACTAGATGAGAATTGAACAAGTTCCAACACCAGCCTATGTCATTGATGAAGCCAAGCTGGTCAACAATTTAGAAATTCTCAAGTCTGTTCAAGACCGTACAGGCTGTAAGGTACTCTTGGCTCAAAAAGCCTTCTCCATGTATGCCACCTATCCGCTGATTAGCCAATACCTAGCTGGAACCACCGCATCAGGTCTCTATGAAGCCAAGCTGGGTCGTGAGGAATTTGGGGGCGAAGTCCATGTCTTTGCCCCAGCCTTTAAGGATGCGGATTTGGATGAAATCTTGGAAATTGCAGACCATATCGTTTTTAACTCAGCGCGCCAGCTCCGCAAGCATGCGGACAAATGCAGAGCAGCTGGAGTTAGTGTCGGCCTGCGGATCAATCCAGAATGTTCCACCCAAGGTGAACATGCCCTCTATGATCCCTGTGCAACAGGCTCTCGTTTTGGTGTTCGCATTGACCAGTTTTCAGAAGACCTGCTGGACTTGGTGGATGGCCTGCATTTCCATACCCTCTGTGAGCAAAATTCGGATGATTTGAAAACCACTTTGGATGCTGTTGAGGACAAATTCGGCCCCTATCTACACCGTATTAAATGGCTCAATATGGGCGGAGGCCATCATGTGACCAGAGCAGATTATGATGTAGAATTGCTGATTTCCTCAATCCAACACATGCAGGAAACTTATGGGCTGGAAGTCTATATCGAGCCAGGAGAAGCCATTGCCCTCAATGCAGGCTATCTGGTGACTGAGGTCTTAGACATCGTTGAAAATGGCATTGAAACCCTGGTTCTGGATGCATCGGCTACCTGCCATATGCCGGATGTCTTGGAAATGCCCTATCGCCCACCGCTTCGCCATGGCTTTGAGGCTGGTGAAAAGGCCTATACTTACCGACTATCTTCCAATACCTGTCTGACGGGGGACATCATCGGCGATTATTCCTTTGAAAAGCCTGTGGAGATTGGTGACAAACTCTATTTTGAGGACATGGCCATCTATTCTTTTGTTAAAAACAATACCTTCAACGGCATCGGTCTGCCAAGTCTGGTCTTGATGGATCAGACAGGCGACTGCCGTATTATCAAAGAATTTGGCTATGGAGATTTCAAGGGGAGGTTGTCATGATAGAAAGTCCAAAAGCTGCTGGCTACCGCATGCCAGCTGAGTATGAGCCCCATCATGGTACCCTCATGGTGTGGCCGACTCGCCCAGGATCCTGGCCCTTTGATGGTCAGGGGGCAAAAAAAGCCTTTAGTCAGGTCATTAAAACCATTGCTGAAAGCGAGCAGGTCTATCTCTTGGTGGACGAGGCACACCGTGAGGAGGCACAATCCATGCTGGGTGATGGTGTAACCTACCTGGACATCCCCACCAACGACGCTTGGGCGCGTGATACAGGTCCGACGGTCTTGGTCCATGAAAATGGCAGAGCTTTGTCTGTCGATTGGGCCTTTAACGCTTGGGGCGGAAGCTATGATGGTCTTTATCAGGACTACGAAGCAGATGATCAGGTGGCTAGTCGATTTAGTCAGGCCATCGGTCTGCCAGTCCATGATGTCCATCCCTTTGTCCTAGAAGGTGGAGCCATCCATAGTGACGGCGAAGGAACCATCATGGTGACCGAATCCTGCCTGCTCAGCCCAGGTCGTAATCCCCATCTGACCAAGGACCAGATTGAGCAAGTGCTTCTAGATAGTCTAGGTGCTGAAAAGGTTCTCTGGCTTCCTTACGGCATTTTCAACGATGAAACCAATGAGCATGTAGATAATGTTGCGGCCTTTGTTGGTCCAGCTGAGATAGTTTTAGCCTGGACAGATGATGAGGCAGATCCCCAATATGCCATGTCCAAGGCCGATTTGGACTATTTGGAAAAAGAGGTTGATGCCAAGGGCAGAAAGTTGACCGTCCACAAACTGCCAATTCCCCAAAATCCCATTTTGGTGACAGAAGAGGATTTGCCAGGCTATGTTTATGAAGAGGGGGAAGAAGAACGAACTGCAGGCGAACGCTTGGCGGCTTCCTATGTGAATTTCTACGTCAGCAACGGTGCGGTTCTGGTACCTCAGTTTACTGATGAGCATGATGCGCAGGCACTTGAGCTCCTCGCGCAGCTTTTTCCTACCAGAAAAGTCGTCGGTATACCAGCCCGTGACATCCTGCTTGGGGGTGGGAATATTCACTGTATCACCCAGCAGATTCCCCTTTATGGGGCTAAATGACTCTGATACAGCGTCAAGCCGGATTGGCATACTCCAGTATAGCCGGCTCCGGTCTTCCTTGTCTCAGAGCCATTGTATCGCCCATAAAGAACTTACGAAAAGGATTGAAATTATGAGAAATGTTACTGTAGCAGCTGTCCAGATGCAGTGTAGTCAGAATCTTAGCGAAAATCTGGCGACCGCAGAGCGTTTGGTCAGACAGGCTGCTGGGCAGGGCGCGCAGATTATTCTCCTGCCTGAACTCTTTGAGCGTCCTTATTTTTGTCAGGAACGCCAGTATGATTATTACAACTACGCCAAGTCTGTAGAGGAAAATGATGCTGTTCAGCACTTTATTCCTATTGCCAAGGAGTTACAGGTGGTCTTGCCTATTTCCTTCTATGAAAAAGATGGAAATAGCCTGTATAACTCGATTGCAGTTATTGATGCGGATGGGACAGTTTTGGGAGTTTACCGCAAGACCCATATTCCTGACGACCATTATTACCAGGAGAAATTTTACTTCACACCTGGAAATACTGGATTTAAAGTCTGGGAAACTCGTTATGCCAAGATTGGTATCGGAATATGCTGGGATCAATGGTTTCCAGAAACCGCCCGCTGCCTAGCTTTGAATGGGGCGGAATTGCTCTTTTATCCAACAGCCATTGGTTCGGAGCCGATTTTGGACACGGATAGCCAAGGTCATTGGCAGCGGACCATGCAGGGCCATGCGGCGGCCAATATCACCCCGGTCATTGCGGCCAATCGGATTGGCTTGGAAGAAGTACAACCTTCTGCAGAAAATGGTGGACAGTCTTCTAGCTTGCGTTTCTACGGTTCCTCTTTCTTGACAGATGAGACAGGAGACATTTTGACCAAGGCTGGACGGGAGGACGAAACAGTCTTGCTAGCTACTTATGACTTGGATAAGGGTGCGTGTGAGCGCTTAGACTGGGGACTCTTTAGAGACCGTAGACCACATATGTATCGACGTATTTCGGAATAAACAAAATAGCCTTGTCAGATGATAAGGCTATTTCGTCTATTATTTAAGGATTTGTTGCAAAAATTGGCTTCCATAAATCCAAAAGAAGCTGTAGGCAACAATGGAAAATGGACGACAGAGAAGTGTAATAGTGATAAATTTTCGATAGCTCATACTGGTTAAGCCTGAAATCATGACAACAATATCAGCAGGTGAAATGGGTGAGAGCATACATAGAATGAAGAAAATTTCATAACCACGTTTATTATCTATTTTACTCTCATATTTGAAAAAAGTTTCTTCACTCATAAACAGTAAACAGAATTTTTTTCCATAACGACGAGCCAACCAGAAGAGAATAATACTACCGACGGATATGCCAACATAATTTAAGAAAAATCCCCACCAGAAATTGAAAACAAGAAATCCAACGACGGTAGTGACCCCGCCTGGTATGATTGGGAAAATAACTTGAATAATTTGTAGGATTAGGAAAAACAAGCTACCAAAGGCACCTTGATGTTTAATCCAATCGGACAAGACATTCTGATCGTTTAAAATACCAATTTTATATAACCAAAAAAGAAAAACAAATGTCCCGATAAGTGTAACAACACTTAATACTTGGATCGTTTTTTGCCAAAATTTATACATAATAACATTGTACCATATTTCAAAAAATTTTAAAATTGTAAAAAATAGCTTTGCTATTTATGAAAAAATCTGCTATAATAATTCTCGTATCAAACCTAAGGGGTTGTTACGGATTCGACAGGCATTATGAGGCTTGTTCTGCAACCCATCGGCAGATGTAAAAATGCCAGTTAAATATAACTGCAAAAAATACAAACACTTACGCATTAGCAGCTTAATAACCTGCCTGCGTGACCAGTCGCGAATTGCTTGTGTTTGCTGATTGGTCTTAAAATAACAAGCTACGTTGGGGCTGAGTTAGGCTGTCCCAAAAGAGATATACTAACTCGCTTGGTCTGGATTTGAGTTATGTATCGAGCCCAAGTTAAAGCAAGACATAACCTATGGTTGTAGACGAATAAGTTAGCAGGTGTTTGGACGTGGGTTCGACTCCCACCAGCTCCATATATGGAAGATTACTCAAGAGGCTCAAGAGGCCGTGTTGGAAACGCGGTAGGCGTGTAACAGCGTGCGTGGGTTCGAATCCCATGTCTTCCGTATGGCAAGAACGATGGAAATCGTTCTTTTTTTCTTGCACTTGAAATTATCTAATAAGTATAATGTTCATTTTTTGTAGAAATTGTCTTGTAATTTGTCAAAAATGTGATATGATAGTTAACAATATACTTACGAAAGAGGAAGTGTTGATGTTGAATGTACAAGAATTATCCAAGACAGAATTACATTGCCATTTGGATGGTTCCCTATCTTTATCGGTAATCCGACAACTTTCCCAACTGGCAGAAATTTCCATTCCAGACAAGGATGAGGAACTCAGAAAATTGGTCAGTATAGAGGGCAAGGTTGATAGCTTGATGACCTATTTGAAAACCTTTGACTTTATCCGTCCGCTTTTACAAACCGTAGAAGCATTAGAATTAGCTACCTACGATGTGTTACGTCAAGCAGCAGAGGATGGGGTTATTTATATTGAGCTACGTTTTGCACCAGAATTATCGACTGACAAGGGTTTGACTATCCTGGAAGCTGTGAATGCAGTCTTGCGTGGGATGGAAAAGGCTCAGAATGATTTTGGTATAGTTGCCAAGCTCTTGGTCTGTGGCCTGAAACAAACTGATCCAAGTCAGACCAGAGAAATCTTTTCGGTTATTGCTGATTTGGCACCGAAAGGATTGGTTGGCTTTGATTTTGCTGGAAATGAAGCAGACTACCCAACTCAAGAGTTGGCTGAGTTGATTGACTACACACAATCTCTAGGCTACCCCATGACCTTCCATGCTGGTGAGTGTGGTTGCGTGACCAATGTAGCCCAAGCTCTGGCCTTGGGTATCAAGCGGATTGGACACGGAACGGCTCTTAGTGGTCAAACTGAGGTTATTCAGGCTTTTGTCAATAGCGGAGCAACGCTTGAGATGTGCCTGACTTCAAATCTCCAGACCGGAGCAGCTCAAACTCTAGCAGACTTCCCCTATGAACAGCTGGTTCAAGCGGGAGCAAATATTACCATCAATACTGATAATCGAACGGTTTCCAATACAAACCTAAATAAAGAATATCAGCTATTTGTAGAGTATTTTGGAACGACCAAGGACGAATTTTATCAATTCAATAGAAATGCTATCCAAGCAAGCTTTGCCAGTGAGGAAGAAAAGGCAAACTTACTTGATGTCCTAGCTCAAAAGTATAATTTGTAAAAAGAAAGCTCTAGGCCATGTCAGAACGACAGGCAAAGAGCTTTTTCTTATTGCAAATTCAATTTCTTAGTCATGATATAGTGTGTACCAAAATAGTAGGCAAAGGCCAGAATAATATTGATCAAGGCTAAGATAGGACTTGGGTATAATGGTTGTGCTGCATTATAAAGGTTCTCAAGGTTGTTGGTAAAAACGAGAGTTCCAAACACACCAACTACAATTGAAATGCCGATATAGGTTAAAATGGCAAACAGTAGTCGGTGGTCTTTAAACAGTTGACCGACAGAGATGGAGAAGTAGATGAGCAAGATTCCCATTGTTGACTCGATAAGTGAATAAAATAAATGAGCAAAAATCACAGACCAGTCTAATGCTTGTACAACAGTATGCAATTCAGGAATCATGATTTCCTCAGTTCCGAGCATGAGCACCGCTAAAACAATCCCGATAGAAAGAATAATGGTAACTCCTGCTAAAAAGTACCAAACTAAAGATGCCAAGAGTTTACTTAAAATAATATGGTGGCTGGAGACAGGCAAGGTCATGGTCAAATAGCCCTGACGGCCATAGACATTTTTTCTAAAACGATTGATGACCATGAAAAAGGTGGATAAACCAAGTGCTGCAATTAAGATACCGAAGGTCATTGAGAATGTACCGAAAAGGACCATTTCAGCACCTCCAGGTTCAGTGGTTCCAGCTTGTGTTCGTAGGTTCAAAGCTTGTAACCAGAATCCAAGGATGGCAGATAGGGTTAAAGCCCCAGCATAAATTCCTAAATACCATTTTCCAACGGATTGAAATTCATATTTGACTAATTTCTTAAACATAGCAATCTCCTTCTAACTAAGCCTTAAAGTCTTGGCGGAAGAGTTCGTCAATGGACTCGCCACTTTCAATACGAAGGTCATCCACGTTTTCATGGCGAATAACGCTACCATATTGAAGGAAAATTACTTCGTCCAGAATTTGTTCAACATCTGAAATCAAATGCGTGGAGATGATAACAGAGGCAGTAGGCGAATAGTTGTTGACGATGGTTTTTAAAATATAATCACGAGCAGCAGGGTCAACACCACCAATTGGCTCATCTAAGACATAGAGTTGTGCCTGACGGCTCATTACCAAGATCAGCTGAACCTTTTCCTTGTTCCCTTTTGACAGGTGTTTCATACGGCTGTTCAAGTCAATTCCCAAGTCTTGCAAGAGATGGAGGGCACGTTCCTTGTCAAAGTCTGCATAGAAATCTGTAAAGAAGGTGATAGCATCAGAAACCTTCATGCTTTCATCAAGATAGGTCGTATCTGGCAAATAGGATACGATTGCCTTGGTTTCAGGTGATGGAGTGCGACCGTTGATAAGGACTTGACCATACTCAGGTTGCAATAGTCCATTGATGAGTTTGATTAACGTCGTCTTACCAGAACCATTTGGTCCCAAAAGTCCAATAATCTTACCAGCAGTCAATTTCAAGTTAACATTATTGAGAGCTACAGCACCGCCATAGGATTTTGAAACCTGTTGTAATTCGACCAGGGTATATGCGTTATTCATAAGACACTCCTTTCAAATAATCATCTAACTGGTGGGTTAATTCATCTTGATTGAAGCCCAAGTCCAGCATATTGGTCACAAAGTTTTCAAGTTCTTTCTGTGCCAAATGCAGGCGGGTCTGTGAAATCAATTCTTGATTGTCTGTGACGAAACGTCCTGTTGTACGAACCGAGTAAACAAATCCTTCCGTTTCCAAATCAGACAGGGCCCGTTGCACCGTGTTTGGATTGACGCCAGCTATTTCAGCCAAGTCACGCACGGTTGGCAATTTATCTCCCGATTTCAATTGATTGGTCACAATCTGTAATTTTATAGTATTACTGATTTGAATATATATGGGCATATTGTTGTCAAATTTCCAAGCCATTATTCTTTCCTTTCTAGGCATTTTTCGCCAATACCTATGTTCTAACAAAATAATACAATAAAACATGATAAATTGCAAGTCTTTTGATTGCATTTCTTGAAAAAATTTTCCTAGAATATTTGGTATAATAGAAGAAATAAAAAGGAGAAGACCATGCTGGCACAACTAGATACAAAAACCGTCTATACCTTTATGGATAGCATGGTGACCATTGAAGAATATGTAAGTAGAGCCAAGTCGCTGGGCTACCAAGCCTTGGGGATGATGGATAAGAATAGTCTATATGCGGCTTACAGTTTTATGGAAACTTGTCAGAAGGCAGGAATACAGCCAATCATCGGTTGTGAATTGGACTGGCAGTTGGAGGGGCAGGAGCGAGAAGTGACAACTCAGTTGATTGCCTTGACCACCAAGGGCTATCGAAATCTCTTGAAAATATCGACTGCAAAAATGACTGGACAGGATAACTTTGAAGATATTCGCCAGTATTTAGTGGATATCGCTATCATCATTCCCTACTTTTCAGGGATTGAAGAGCTGGATATTGGGCTGGATTATTATGTCGGAGTGACAAGGGATACACCTGTTCAAGATTTTCATGGCCCGATTTTTCCTATGCATACCGTTCGTTTCTTTGAAGAGGAACAGTTGGAGAGCTTGCAGTTTCTTCATGCCATTCGGGATAATGTGCCACTCAATCAAGTGGCGGATATAGACAAGCGACAAATTCTTTTATCTGCGGATAGTTTAACCAGTCTATTTTCCAGTCGCTTTCCTCAGGCGCTAGACAATCTGCGTGATTTGGTAGCAGGTATTTCCTACCAATTAAACACTGACTTGAAGTTACCTCGTTTCAACCGTGAACGACCTGCGGTGGAAGAATTGCAGGAGAAAGCCTATCAGGGCTTGGAAGAAAAAGGATTGACGGGGGCTGTCTATCAGGAACGCCTGGAAAGAGAGTTGTCCATTATTCACGAGATGGGCTTTGATGATTATTTTTTGATTGTCTGGGACCTGCTCCGCTTTGGACGTAGTCAAGGCTACTATATGGGGATGGGACGTGGTTCTGCGGTGGGGAGCTTGGTTGCCTATTCCTTGAATATTACAGGTATTGACCCCGTTAAACACCAGCTGCTCTTTGAACGCTTTTTAAATAATGAACGCTATAGCATGCCGGATATTGATATCGATATTCCAGATATTCATCGCCCTGACTTTATTCGTTATGTACGGGATCGCTATGGTAGGACTCACGCTGCCCAGATCGTGACCTATTCAACCTTTGGTGCTAAGCAGGCCATTCGCGATGTTTTCAAACGCTTTGGAACTCCTGAGTATGAGTTGACCAATATTACCAAGAAAATCTCATTTAAGGATAATCTTTCATCAGCATATCAACGTAACGCAGCCTTCCGGCAGATTATCAACAGTAAAGTCGAGTACCAAAAAGCCTTTGCCATTGCTCAGCAAATCGAGGGCCAACCCCGTCAGACTTCCATTCACGCAGCCGGTGTGGTCATGAGTGACGAGGAATTGACAAATACCATTCCCTTGAAAATAGGGGATGATATGCTGGTGACCCAGTATGACGCCCATGCAGTAGAGGCCAATGGCTTGCTCAAGATGGACTTTCTTGGTCTGCGAAATCTGACCTTTGTACAAAAAATGGCAGAAGGGGTTCGAGAACGCTACCAGAAAGAAATTGACATTGCCCAGATTGATTTAGAAGATAGAAAAACCTTGGAACTCTTTGCAGCGGGAAAGACCAAGGGGATTTTCCAGTTTGAACAACCGGGTGCCATTAGCCTGTTACAACGGGTTCGCCCAGAGCGATTTGAGGATGTGGTAGCCACTACCAGTTTGAACCGACCTGGTGCCAGTGATTACTCGGATAATTTTGTCAAACGCAAACATGGGCAGGAAAGAATTGACCTGCTGGATCTATCCATTGCACCGATTTTGGAAGGGACCTACGGCATCATGCTCTATCAGGAGCAGGTTATGCAGATAGCTCAGGTCTATGCAGGTTTTACATTGGGGAAAGCCGACTTGCTTCGTAGGGCCATGTCCAAGAAAAATGTCCAAGAAATGCAGGCCATGGAAAACGAGTTTCTGGCAGGTGCGCGTGAGCGGGGGCATGAGGAAGGAAAAGCCCGAGAAATTTTTGCCATGATGGCCAAGTTTGCAGGTTACGGTTTCAACCGCAGTCATGCCTATGCCTATTCGGCCCTAGCCTTTCAGATGGCCTACTTTAAGAGCCATTATCCAGATGTCTTCTTTGACGTCATGCTCAATCATTCAAGCAGTGCTTACATCGAGGATGCCTTGCAATTTGACTTTAAAGTTGCCAAGTTATCTATCAATACCGTACCCTACTATGATAAGTTTGACAAGGATCAGATTTTTCTGGGCTTGAAAACCTTGAAAGGTCTGCCTAAGGATTTTGCCCTCTGGATACTGGATCAACGGCCATACAAGTCTGTGGAAGATTTTGTCTTGAAACTTCCTGACAATTATAAGAAGAAAGAACTCTTGCTCCCTCTTATTCAAATCGGTTTGTTTGATGAGTTTGAAAGCAATAGAAAGAAAATTCTAGAAAACCTAGACAATCTCTTTGTCTTTGCTGAGGCATTTGGGACCTTTTTTGCGGAGGAAAATTATAGCTGGACGGAGGCAGAGGATTTTAGTGAGGCTGAAAAATTCGAATTGGAACAGGGCTTGTTGGGAGTTGGTATTAGTCCACATCCCTTGGTCAACATCTGCCGTGAGTCCAAGCGAGCTCTTACAGACCTAACTGATTTGGTGGCTGCTAGTCGGGTGACCATCCTAGTACAAATTCAATCCATCCGCTTGATTCGGACTAAGAAAACGGGTGAACAGATGGCCTTTCTTCAGGTAACCGATACCAAGAGAAAGCTGGATGTGACGCTCTTTCCAGAAAGTTATCGTCAATTTTCTCAAGACCTGAGAGAAGGGACAATTGCCTACATGACAGGAAGGGTACAGGAGCGAGATGGACAAATGCAACTGGTTTTAGAACAAATGGAGCCAGTCAGTCTGGAAAAATTTTGGATTTTGTTGGAAAACAGGGAGCATGACCATGCAGTTGCTCGGATTTTGGAAAAATATAAGGGAAGTATTCCGGTCATTCTCCACTATCAAGATACCAATCAGACTATTCAAGCGGAGCATTATAAGGTTATGAAAACGCCTCAATTAGAGGAAGAGTTGAGAGAATTTGTCATGAAAACGGTTTTTCGTTAAAAAATGGCAAAAAGTCAAGCAAGTTCTGCCTAAGTGTGTTATAATAAGGCAGTTAAATTGAAAAGTAAAAGGAGCAAATGAAATGAAGCGTATTGGTGTTTTGACCAGTGGTGGCGATGCCCCTGGTATGAATGCTGCCATCCGTGCAGTTGTTCGCCAAGCAATTTCAGAAGGGATGGAGGTCTATGGTATCAACGAAGGCTACGCTGGTATGGTAGCCGGTGATATTCACCCATTGACAATCCGTTCAGTTGGTGACATCATTTCTCGTGGTGGTACTTTCCTTGGTTCTGCTCGTTACCCAGAATTTGCCAAGTTGGAAGGCCAACTGAAAGGGATTGAGCAGTTGAAAAAACACGGTATTGAAGGTGTTGTTGTTATCGGTGGTGATGGTTCTTACCACGGTGCTATGCGTTTGACAGAACATGGTTTCCCTGCAATCGGTGTACCTGGTACAATCGACAACGATATCGTTGGTACAGATTTCACAATCGGTTTTGATACAGCTGTTACAACTGCTATGGATGCTATTGATAAGATCCGTGATACATCATCTAGTCACCGTCGTACTTTCGTTATCGAAGTAATGGGTCGTCATGCAGGTGATATCGCTCTTTGGTCTGGTATCGCTGCTGGTGCAGATGTTATCGTTGTTCCAGAGGAAGACTTTGATATCAAAGATGTAGTTGCTAAAATCAAGCAAGGCTATGAAACTGGTAAGAAACACAGTATTGTTGTTTTGGCTGAGGGTGTTATGCCTGTTACCCAATTCGCTGAAGAATTGAAGGCTGCTGGTGATGTGAGTGATCTTCGTGTAACGGAACTAGGTCACATCCAACGTGGTGGTTCACCAACTGCGCGTGACCGTGTCCTTGCTTCACGCATGGGTGCTCATGCTGTTAAATTGCTCAAAGAAGGTCGCGGTGGTCTTGCTGTTGGTATCCGAAATGAGCAAATGGTTGAAAACCCAATCCTTGGTACAGCTGAAGAAGGAGCCTTGTTCAGCTTGACAGAAGATGGTAAGATCATTGTCAACAACCCACACAAGGCTGACTTGGGTCTTGCTACCTTGAACAGAGAAATCTCGTTCTAATTTCTGAATACATTTGTTAACTAGGGTCATAAGACCAGTATATTTAAAAGGAGTTTTTGTTAGATGAATAAACGTGTAAAAATCGTTGCAACCCTTGGTCCTGCGGTAGAAATCCGTGGCGGTAAAAAATTCGGTGAAGATGGTTACTGGGGTGAAAAACTAGATGTTGAAGCTTCAGCAAAAAATATTGCCCAATTGATTACTGAAGGTGCTAACGTATTCCGTTTCAACTTCTCACATGGTGACCACCAAGAGCAAGGTGATCGTATGGCGACTGTACGTCGTGCAGAAGAAATCGCTGGTAAAAAAGTTGGTTTCTTGTTGGATACAAAAGGTCCAGAAATCCGTACAGAATTGTTTGAAGGTGAAGCTAAAGAGTTTGCTTACACAACTGGTGAGAAAATCCGTGTTGCAACTAAGCAAGGTATCAAGTCAACTCGTGAAGTCATCGCTTTGAACGTTGCTGGTGGCTTGGATGTCTTTGATGATGTTGAAGTTGGTAAACAAGTTCTTGTTGACGATGGTAAGCTTGGCTTGACTGTTGTTGAAAAAGATGCTGAAAAACGTGAATTTGTAGTAGTTGTTGAAAACGACGGCGTTATTGCTAAACAAAAAGGTGTAAACATTCCTTACACTAAAATTCCTTTCCCAGCGCTTGCAGATCGTGATAACGCAGACATCCGCTTCGGTTTGGAGCAAGGTTTGAACTTTATCGCTATTTCATTCGTTCGTTCTGCAAAAGACGTAGAAGAAGTGCGTAACATCCTTAAAGAAACAGGTAATGAGCACGTTCAACTCTTCTCAAAAATCGAAAACCAACAAGGTATCGACAACATTGATGAAATCATTGAAGCTTCAGATGGTATCATGATTGCTCGTGGTGACATGGGTATCGAAGTTCCATTTGAAATGGTTCCAGTTTACCAAAAAATGATTATCACGAAAGTGAATGCAGCTGGTAAAGCAGTGATCACAGCGACAAACATGTTGGAAACAATGACTGAAAAACCACGTGCAACTCGTTCAGAAGTTTCAGACGTATTTAACGCTGTTATCGACGGTACTGATGCTACAATGCTTTCTGGTGAGTCTGCAAACGGTAAATACCCAGTTGAGTCTGTTCGTACAATGGCAGCAATCGCTAAGAATGCACAAACTCTTTTGAACGAATACGGTCGTTTGAATTCAGATAACTTCAATCGTGCTTCTAAGACAGAGGTTGTTGCATCAGCTGTTAAGGATGCTTGCCATTCAATGAACATCAAGTTGATTGTTACTGTTACTGAAACTGGTTATTCAGCACGTGCTATCTCTAAATACCGTCCAGATTCAGACATCTTGGCTGTAACCTTCACTGAAAAAGTTCAAAAATCAATGATGTTGAACTGGGGTGTCATTCCAGTTGTGACTGAAAAACCAGCTTCAACTGATGATATGTTTGACTTGGCTGAGCGTGTTGCTAAAGAGCAAGGTTTGGTTGAAGCAGGCGATGATATTGTTATCGTTGCAGGTGTTCCAGTAGGTGTTGCTGGTTCAACAAACACTATGCGTATCCGCACTGTAAAATAATGTATAAAGAAAAAGCCTATTCAATCAAGCTCCTTAGTTTGAATGATAGGCTTTTTGTTTGAATATATGGTATGATTTTGCAAAATTCAAATTGTATTGATATAATATGAGGTGAATAAGTTGAAAGAGATGGACATATGGGCATTCACATTCGTTTTTCGTTGAGAAAACTAGCAGTTGGTTTAGTTCCAGTAGCTTTTCTTTTTCTTACCAATCAATTTACTCTATCTGCCAAGGCAGAAATGATTTCTGCTTTGGAAGGAGAAGCTATCCAGGTGGAGGGAGCTTTGGTACCACAGTCGCTTGAAATCATAGAGGAGGCAGAAGAGCAAGAGAATGCTGGCGCGCTTACAGGTCTGAATATTTTAGTGGAAAGTGACAACCTAGCTCAAGCTAGTGAGAATGAAGTAGCCCCTTCTGAGCAGGAAAATGAGTTGCTTGAACCGAATGTTGATCAGCTTTTAGATCCTACTAGTATCGAAATCCATGCAGACTTGGAGACGATGGTCATCCCTGAGCACGAAGATAGTAGCCTCCCTTCTAATCTACCAGTAGCAGTTCAGAAAGATGTGGTTGAACAGCCTATCAGTTTTTATACTAGCGAAGATGGTCAGTACAGAGAAATTATTTGGGCACAAGGTATAACGCCTCCTAGCATGGGGCAAGGTGGTGATTTTAAAAAAGAAGTAACGGGAGAATTCATTGAGTATACCATGCCTTATATAGCCGGAAAGGGTTATTATGATGCAAATAAGAGCTTGGATGCTTCCTTAGAAGATTTGAACTTGTGTTTTGCTGCCGTTTCTTCTAATATGTTGCATTGGTGGTTGGAACAGAATGGTCCGTATGTTCAGCGTTTCATTGAGGAAAAATATAGTTCAGCAGAAAATCAGCAAGATTATCCTTTGACGGATGTACGACGCTATCCAAATTCTTTTGAAGACCAACAAAATAGCCGTATTTTTAACCTTTTCAAGACCTACTATGGGCACCGCTTGAATGGTTTTGTGTCTGATGCTTTGGTGGACTTATTTATCAATGGCTACTCCCCTAAAAATCATGGAGGGGTCAATTTAGAAAATCCAGATTTAGTGCCAGATAAACGGGGTGGTTTTTTCCATGAGGTCTTTCACGAGAAAAAGCTGACTGACCGAATGTATAGTGGAGATTACCGCTATTTTGGGAATTTGGTTCGAACCAACTTAGAAAATCAAAGCTTGCTTGGCCTGTCCTATAGAACCTTTGGGACGACTACTCATATTGTAACGGTATGGGGAGCAGAGTATGATGATAAGGGGCAAATTCGTGCGGTCTACATTACGGATTCTGATGATCAGCATGGTCCCATTGGTTTGAAACGAATGGGTATTACCCGTGATACTTCTGGAAATCCTCGTCTGAATAATAATGTTGTCAGAAATTCTTTTGGTTCACACTTGGACTACGTTCATACCATCAATCTTGGTAGGAAGCACTGGGAAACTTATTTCAATGGATTGGAAGATGAAAAACAGACTGCTAGACAGAAGCTTTCTGAAGCTAAATTAGTCTTACACCAAGCTATTCGTGATCAAGAGGGTTTTTCGGAGAAGGAAGAAAGGTCTTATATTGCCCTAATCAAAGAAACATATCTTGAGGGTCTGGAGCAAATCAATCAAGTTAGGGAAAAGCAGGAACTATCAGAAATCTTGCAATCCGCTCTGCAAAGTTTACGGATTCCCATGAAATCTGTTGGGCAAGCTCTAGCTTACGATAGACCGTTTGGGAATCTTATTGTTCATGGAAACTCAGTTCGACACGAATTGCCCTCAGGTCATCTATCTATTCATGGTGATTCAGTTAAATATGACTTGCCCTTAGGTCATCTATCTATTCATGGTGACTCAGTTAAATATGACTTGCCTTTAGCTCATCTATCCATTCATGGTGATTCAGTTAGATATGATTTGCCTTTAGGTCATCTATCTATTCATGGTGACTCAGTTCGACATGATTTGCCTTTAGGTCATCTATCCATTCATGGTGATTCAGTTCGACATGATTTGCCTTTAGCTCATCTATCTATTCATGGTGACTCAGTTAAATATGACTTGCCTTTAGGTCATCTATCTATACATGGTGATTCAGTTCGACACGAATTGCCCTCAGGTCATCTATCTATACATGGTAATTCAGTTCGATACGAATTGCACTCAGGTCATCTATCTATTCATGGTGATTCAGTTAAATATGATTTGCCCTTAGGTCATCTATCTATTCATGGTGATTCAGTTCGACATGATTTGCCTTTAGGTCATCTATCCATTCATGGTGATTCAGTTCGACATGATTTGCCTTTAGGTCATCTATCCATTCATGGTGATTCAGTTCGACATGATTTTCAAGTAGGATACATTTCAATTTTTAGCAGTACTATCAAAGAGAAAGATACAAAAATAGAAAATGTAAGTGAATCAAGGAATAGGATGGCGGAGACGGTTCATGTGATAACTAGTGTTAATGATAATGAATTTCCTTCTCTTCAGTTAAAACATTTAAATCATTTGGAAGCAGCCTCTCAAGAATCTACTAGATTCGAACTTATAAATTATGGCTGGTATTTCGTAAGCCATGATGAGATGATTTTCAAAAATGAAACAGTAGATGGACAACAAGATGCTAGCCTTGCTAAAATTGGAAGTACACTGTCCCAACAACAAGATACATCTACACAGGAAAAACTAGTAAAAGTAATGATAGACTCAAAAGATGAAATGGAGAGTAGCCATGTTCCCTTGCCTTATTTGGCTGTTTTTGCTCTCTTAGTGACGGGCTTAATGAGTTACTGGTTATTGGCTTCATCATTTTTAAAAAGGAAACAGTAAATAAAAAGGCTACTCATAGCGAGTGGCCTTTTAGCTATATTATAGTTTTTGGATATAGTTATTAGGTGAATAGGCAGTACGGTCGAAACTGGTTTCCTTCCCTAAAATTTCTTGCGCGATCTGCCAGCCGATGAATGGACCATTTGTCAAACCAGAGGAACCTAGACCGCTAGCAACCCAGACATTCTTCATGTCTTCGATATTACCATAAAATGGTGCATAGTTTGAAGTGTAGGCACGGGTTCCGATCCGTGTTCTGGCAACGGAATAGTTGGCTAGGTCTGGCATAAATTCAGCAGCCTTATCTTGCATAGCTTGGACTTTTTCCGGGTCAAGTGTCAGGTCGTAGTCCATCTTATCCTCGTGTGTAGCTCCAATGATGATTTTGCCATTTTCGAAAGGCAAGATGTCAATTTGCCCATAGGGCATACAGACTGGCCAGTTATTAGTGTCGTATTGGGTATCTAATTCTAACAATTGTCCTTTTTGTGGACGAACATCAACCTGATAACCAAGAGGTTCTAGGATATGTGGTAGCCAGGCACCTGTAGCTAGGATGATGTGGTCGGCTGTCAGCTCTTGTCCATCTAGTTCGATAGTGTGAGCGTCTAGCAATTTTGCCTGTCCTTGTAGACGCGCTCCGCCATTTTTCAAAACTTCTTCTTGCAAAATGTCAATCAAACGCCCACCATCGATACGGCCGCCTCCTTCTAAATGAATGCCGTAAAAGTCAGGTTTGAGGAGAGGGAGATAATCGCTGATTTCTTCGCCTTGCAAGCTTGTAATTTGACCAATGGTGGGAGTATCGACACGGCGGTCTTCCGCAATCTTTTGGATTTTTTCTAGCAATTCTGGCTTGCTCTTCAAGCCGATTGTTCCAGTTTGCTTGAAAGGAATATCCTTGGCTCCAGTAGCCTCTAAATCTGCGACTAATTTGCGATAGAAGACTGCGCCTTCGGAAGTCAGTTTATACCAATCTTTATTTTTCTTTTGAGCCATCCAAGGGCAGATAATCCCAGCAGCAGCACGGGTAGCGGTGCCGACACCGTGGTCAATGAGGGTGAGGTTGACAGTTTCATCTTGGGAGAGGTAGAAGGCGGCTGTTGAGCCGACAATCCCTCCGCCTATAATCATCACGTTTTTCATATGTTCATTATATCACAAATTCATGGGTTTATTTATTTTTTTCAAGATGGTACAATAGATAAATAAGAAAAACAGAGGAGTTCACGTGTCAGATATTATGTATCCAGAGGTCCTGACAGTCGGAAGTGGGGCCATAAAAGTTGCAACAGTTGGCGATAGCCTGACCTACGGTTACGGACTGGAGAACCGTGAAAAAGATGCCTATCCTTGTATTTTAGCAGAGAAGCTGGGGCATCTTTATCAGGTGTCTAATTTCGGTTTGAGCGGCCGTTCGCTTCAGTCGACGTCGGATTATCCCTATTTTAAAGAGAAAAATGCCCAGTTGTCCCTTGAGAGCGAGGCGGACATTGTCATTATCATGATTGGCAGTAATGACAGCCGTGGTCCTTACTGGAATAAGGAGCGATTTATTAGCGAATACAAGGAAATGGCAGAGCGGTACTTGAGTTTACCTAGTCAACCAGATCTTTACTTGGTCATTCCACCATTCGTGCCAACCAGTCGCTTCGGGCTCAATAATCAGATTATTGAAGACGAATTACAAGTCATTATTGCAGCAATTGGTCAGGAATTGGATGTGCCAGTTATCAACCTCTATCCCTTAACCAAGGGGCATTTGGAATATTATAGCGATGGCTTGCACTTGACACCTCTTGGAAATCAAGTCATTGCAGAGGAAATATACCATCATCTTATCAATGGATAGCCTGAGTTTATGGTATAATAGTATTGATTGGAGAGATTATGGTAAAGAGAGATTTAGTAAAGCAGATAAGTTTGGTCATTCTGTTGATTTTAGGATTGATTGGTTTGAGAGTATGGTTTTTTGAACCAGTAACTATCACATCCCAGATGGCAAATGACTATATCAAAGAAGGCGACTTTATTGTAACTGTTCGCAAGGCTGACTTAACACATGGGGATTTCGTTCTCTATAGGCATGAAGGTAAAGAATATGTCAGTCGCATTATAGCCATAGAAGACGAAACAGTTACATATATGGATGATGTCTTATATAAAAACGATGTGATTGTTGCAGAGAATTATTTGCATACTCCGTCTTCTCAAGAGAGTTATACAGAAGATTTCAATCTCACAACCCTGACTGGTGGCCAACATATCAGTATTCCCAAAAAGCATTATCTGGTTCTGAACGACGTTCGGACAAATAGACAGGACAGCCGTAGCTTTGGTTTAATTGCTGAAAAACAGATTATTGGGCGACTGACCTTCCGTTTAAGTCCCCTCTCAGAATTTGGCTTTATCAAGACAGGACTGGTCCAGTAGGACTGGTCTTTTTTTCAATCAATTTTCTGGTTTATTTTCAAAATCTGACTAGACCAATTTTTTTCTTGACAATAGATATGACTTGTTATATACTGATTTCACTGGTCTTTTTCTTAAAAAAGTTGACTAGACCAATTTATGAAAAAATGAAAGCCGATGTTAAGAAACATCGTAGGTGAAATGATATGTGTGGAATCGTTGGTGTTGTTGGAAATACAAACGCAACTGATATTTTGATTCAAGGACTTGAAAAATTAGAATACCGTGGTTATGATTCAGCAGGTATTTTCGTAACAGGTGGGGAGCAGGCTCACTTGGTAAAAGCAGTAGGTCGCATTGCTGAATTATCTGCAAAAGTTGGCGATAAGACTGAGGGAACAACAGGAATCGGTCATACGCGCTGGGCAACTCACGGTAAACCAACTGAGGACAATGCCCACCCACATACCTCACAAACAGGTCGTTTTGTACTTGTTCACAACGGTGTGATCGAAAACTACCTCGAAATGAAAAACGACTACTTGGCTGGTCATGATTTCAAAGGTCAGACAGATACAGAAATTGCTGTTCATTTGATTGGGAAATTCGTAGAAGAAGACGGCTTGTCTGTATTGGAAGCCTTCAAAAAAGCTCTTCATATCATCCAAGGTTCTTATGCCTTTGCCTTGATTGATGCTGAAAATCCTGATGTCATCTACGTTGCCAAAAACAAATCTCCACTTTTGATTGGTTTGGGCGACGGATACAACATGGTCTGCTCAGATGCCATGGCTATGATTCGTGAAACCAGTGAATATATGGAAATCCATGACAAAGAATTGGTAATCGTGACCAAAGACAGTGTTCAAGTAACAGACTATGAAGGCAATGCCATTGAGCGTGGCAGCTACACGGCTGAATTGGACTTGTCAGACATCGGTAAGGGGACTTATCCGTTCTACATGCTCAAGGAGATTGACGAGCAACCAACTGTTATGCGTAAGTTGATTTCAACCTATGCAGATGCGGACGGTAAGATGACAGTTGACCCTGCGATTGTGAAGGCTGTGCAAGAAGCAGACCGTATCTATATCTTGGCGGCAGGTACTTCTTACAATGCAGGTTTTGCTTCTAAGAACATGATTGAAGCCTTGACAGATACCCCTGTTGAGTTGGGCGTGGCGTCTGAGTGGGCCTACCATTTGCCAATTCTTAGCAAGAAGCCACTCTTTATCCTCTTGACCCAGTCAGGTGAAACGGCAGATAGCCGTCAGGTCTTGGTGCGTGCCAATGAAATGGGTATTCCAAGTTTGACTATTACAAACGTACCTGGCTCAACTCTTTCACGTGAAGCGACTTACACTATGTTGCTCCACGCAGGTCCTGAAATTGCGGTAGCTTCTACAAAAGCCTACACTGCTCAGGTAGCTGCTCTTGCCTTCTTGTCAAAAGCTGTCGGTGAAGCAAATGGCAAACAAGAAGCCATCGACTTTGACTTGGTACATGAGTTGTCCATCGTTGCTCAGTCTATCGAAGCGACCCTTTCTGAGAAAGACTTGATTGCAGACAAGGTTGAAAAACTCTTGGCAACGACGCGTAATGCTTTCTATATCGGACGTGGTACAGATTACTATGTAACTCTTGAAGCAGCTCTAAAGTTAAAAGAAATTTCTTACATTCAAACAGAAGGTTTTGCGGCTGGAGAATTGAAACACGGAACCATCTCCTTGATTGAAGACGGTACTCCAGTTATCGCTCTGCTTTCTGCCAATGAAAAAGTTGCCGCTCACACGCGTGGTAATATCGCAGAGGTAGTTTCCCGTGGTGCTAACACTTTGGTCGTGGTGGAAGAAGGCTTGGACCGTGAAGGTGATGATATTGTTGTTAACAAGGTGCATCCATTCTTGTCAAGCATCTCTATGGTGATCCCAACTCAGTTGATTGCCTACTATGCATCCTTCCAGCGTGGTCTGGATGTCGATAAACCTCGTAACCTTGCAAAAGCAGTTACGGTTGAATAATAGATAGATATAAAGACGAATGTAGCTGGCTTCTTGCCAATGCATTGGTCTTTTTTATTTTTGAAGATTGCTTTGTCACAAAAATTGTGACAAGATTTGAGTTTTATTGTGTTAAGAGGTTTTGTATAATAAACTTACAAAATAGGAGGAAAAATAATATGGAAAATACTTCAATTCGTGTTCGTCTTCAAAAACTGGGGACAACGCTGTCTAACATGGTCATGCCCAATATCGGTGCCTTTATCGCTTGGGGTGTCTTAACCTCACTCTTTATTCCAACAGGTTGGTTGCCAAATGAAACCTTTGCGACCATTGTTGGTCCTATGATTACCTATCTCTTGCCACTCTTGATTGGTTACACAGGTGGTTATAATGTCTATGGCCAACGCGGTGGTGTGATGGGTGCCATCTTGACCATGGGTGTGATTGCTGGTTCTAGCGTTCCAATGTTTATCGGAGCTATGGTAGTTGGTCCATTAGGAGCAATTGCAATCAAGAAATTTGATGAGAAAGTACAACCAACTATCCGTCCAGGTTTTGAAATGTTGGTTAATAACTTCTCTGCTGGTCTGATTGGTTTCGCCTTGATGCTAGTAACCTTTAAGATTGTTGGTCCATTTGTTGAAAGTATGACAGGAGTGATTGGTGATGGTGTACAAGCTATTGTCGATATGAAACTCTTGCCACTTGCTAATATCATCATTGAGCCAGCTAAAGTTCTCTTCCTAAACAATGCCCTTAACCACGGTATCTTTACCCCTCTTGGAACAGAGCAAGTATTGGAAGCCGGTAAGTCTGTTCTCTTCCTCTTGGAAGCTAACCCTGGTCCAGGTCTTGGTATCTTGCTTGCTTATGCCTTCTTTGGAAAAGGCTCTGCTAAATCATCTTCATGGGGTGCAATGGTCATTCACTTCCTCGGTGGTATCCATGAAATCTACTTCCCATATGTGATGATGAAACCAGCTCTCTTCCTTGCGGCTATCGCTGGTGGTGTATCTGGAACTTTTGTTTTCCAAACTCTTAATGCAGGACTTGCAGCAGCAGCATCTCCAGGTTCAATTATTGCTATTACTGGTATGGTGCCAAAAGGTGATGGCTACCTTGGAAACGTATTCGCTGTATATGCAGGTGTTCTTGCAGGCGCTCTTGCTTCATTCTTGGTAGCTTCTATCATCTTGAAAGCTGACAAGTCAGAAGGAGAATCATTAGAAGCAGCACAGGCTGCAACAAAAGCTGCCAAGGCTGTTGCAAAAGGCCAAGCGGTCGAAACAGTCGCAGCAGAAATCTCAGCAAATTCTGTTAAACAAATCATCTTCGCATGTGACGCTGGTATGGGTAGCTCTGCTATGGGTGCTTCGCTTCTCCGTGATAAAGTTAAAAAAGCTGGATTGGACATTCCTGTTACCAATAAGGCTATTGCCAACTTGCAAGATACAGAATATACCTTGATTGTTACTCAGCAAGAATTGGCGGACCGTGCTGCTCAACGTACCCCACGCGCTATTCATGTTGCAGTTGATAACTTCTTAACCTCACCAAAGTATGATAAAATTGTTGCTAAACTAGTCGGTCAAGCCCAAGAGGTTTCTCCCAGGCAAGTAAGTTTAGAAGCAGAAGCAGAAGTAGATTTGAACTACATCGACGAAGTGGTCTTTGCCTATGGTCAAGCCCAAGGTTCTGCTACAATGGGTCAAGCAACTCTAGCAGCTATCTTTAAAAATAAGGGGATTGGTATTCCAGTTGCCACTGTTCCTTATGATACATTAGCAGAGCACAATGCTAAAAACATTCTGATTGTTACTACTATCGCCAAACAAGCAGAAGTACAACAGGCTGCTCCAAATGCGCAACTCTTGGTAGTTGATAGTCTAGTGACTACACCAGAGTATGACAAAATTGTCGCTCGCATGCACAAGTAATTTTTGAAACAATGTAGTATAATAAAGCTATGCTATTAACAAAACGTGAAGAACAATTGATGAAAGCTTTCCTCCAAGTAGGGAAGCTTTCATTGAAAGAAATGGCTGATATTTTACAAGTGTCCTCACGAACGGTTTATCGGACCTTGTCTGATTTGACAGATTTTTTGGTCGAGCATGAAATCGATTTGGTTAAGGACGGGAAGAAGTATTATTTGTCTGGTGATTTGTCGGCTCTGGAAGACTACAAGACTTTGGATTCCTATTCTCCTAGTCAACGCTTGGAACTCATGACCTATCAGCTCTTGACCAGTCAGGAAGTGATAACCAATGAACAATTTCAAGAACAGTTCTTAGTTTCCAATGTGACGGTCATTCAGGATATTGCAGTCATTGAAAAACGCTTGGCGGATTTTGACCTGTGTCTTGTGCGTCACAAAGGTTATGGAATAGAGGGTACAAATAGTCAGAAAAGGCGACTTTTAGCTATCCTTTTAGCCAATGCGATTGCTATTCAAGACTTCTGGCAGGATGATTATGACAACTATCCAAGTTTGGACAAGGAAGTAGTAGAGGAAAGTCGTCGTGCCTTTGAAAGTCACCAAACTGTTTTGGGTGATATTGATTCTAAACTTAAGCAGTTGCTGATTATTCTCTTGAGCCTAGCTGACAATCAGGGAGAGCTAGACCATAGAGTTGGCGTTTCCAAGGAAGCCTTGGATTTTTCCCAGAAGGTCTTCATGCGTCTGGCCCAAGCCAGCAAACGCTTTTACAGTATCCAAGAAATTATCTTCTTTGCAAGTATCTTAGATGAGTTGATTATCAAGCGCCAGGAGGTGCCACTCTTCCGGGAAAGCTTTGATAGTAGCTTCTACTACAATATCTCCCAGCTGATTGACTCGGTATCACGCTTTACCAAAATTGATTTTATCAAGGATCGGCTTCTCTTTCCTCTGCTATTTAATCACATTCGTTTAAGTTTGGCAGTGCCTATGCTCTTTCCAGATCATGCCACGACCAATGTTGCCTATCTGGCTACCCAGAAAAATCCCTTCCTACATCGACTGGTCAGCTTGGTTATGCAGGATATCTTCCCGACCTACTTACATAATGAATATGAGTATGAACTGGTCACCCTGCACTTTGCATCAAGCTTGCGCAGAAGTCCAGACATTTATCCAATTCGTTTGCTCTTGGTGACGGACGAAAGACCGCTGACGACAAGTGTTTTGGTGTCAAAAATCAAAAATATCGCACCTTTTGTGGAATGGATTGATGTGCAGAGTACGACAAATCTGTCTCAGTTGAACTTGGAGCACTATGATTATTGCCTGACAACCAAGCCTGTCGGACAAGACGGACTGGCTTTGATTTCTACCTTCCCAAATACCCAGGAAATTCTGGACTTGCAGGAAACCCTACAAACTATTCAAGAAAATCGCACGGTCTTGATACGGGAAGACATCAAAGAGGAGCATCATTACGATCTGCAGGCCTATTTAAAAGCCAGTAGCCAAGTCTTGCAATCCTTTCGCTTAATCCAGCTGGGTCAACAGGCTAGTTTTGAAGAGGCAGTGGTAGCTGCTGTTGGAGAGTTGGACCATGTGGCTGATAGAGCCTACTTGGCAGACAAACTATTGACACGTTTTGCTGCCAGCCCGCTAGCCATTCCTCAGACAAATCTAGCCCTCATACATACTCAGTCTAGTCAGGTGAGCCGTAGTCAATTTGTCATCGCTGAATTGGAAAATAGTGTTTCTGCTCTTTCCATGAACAATCAGCAGGAAGAAGTTCAACGCATTTTGGTCATGTTGACGCCGATAGGCGAGAGGGAAGAAGTCCGCGAATTGATGACCGCCATCAGTCAATCCATTATCGAAAACAAACTTTATACAGAGATTTACCGGACGGGCAATCAGGAAATCATTTACCAGTTGCTCAATTCAATCTTTACCGAAACTATCAAGAAATTGGAGAAATAACATGGAATTACAACAGAACCTTATTAAACTAAACCAGGCCTTTACAACGAAAGAAGAGGCTATTCGCTACTGTGGACGTCAGTTGGTTCAAGCTGGTCATGTCAATGAAGCCTACATCGAGGCAATGATTGAGCGGAACCAAGAATTGTCTGTTTATATGGGCAATTTTATTGCCATTCCTCATGGAACAGATGCGGCGAAAAAGGAAGTCCTATCATCAGGTATTACAATAGTGCAAGTGCCAGCAGGTGTTAACTTTGGTACAGAAGAAGCTCCGAAAATTGCGACTGTCCTCTTTGGAATTGCAGGCGTGGGCGATGAGCATTTGGATATTATTCAAAAGATTTCAATTTTCTGTGCGGATGTGGACAATGTGGTCAAATTGGCAGATGCTCAGTCAGAAGACGAAGTAATCGCCCTGTTAAATAGTGTAGGATAAGGGAGAAGAAGAGATGAAACAAGCAGTTCACTTTGGAGCAGGAAATATCGGACGTGGCTTTATTGGAGAAATCTTATTTGAAAACGGCTTTGAGATTGCCTTTGTCGATGTTAATGAAACCATTATTGATGCCTTGAACCAGCGTCATGCTTACGAGATTGAAATAGCAGAAGAAGGTCAACGCCATATCGCAGTTTCAGGGGTGCGTGGGATTAACAACCGTCTTAATCCTGAAGAAGTTGTCACAGCTATTGCTACAGCTGATTTGGTAACGACAGCTATTGGACCAAACATCCTGCCTTTCATTGCTGGCTTAGTTGCTGAGGGGATTGAAGCCCGTCGTCAAGCAGGCAATACCCAACCGTTTGATGTTTTGGCTTGTGAGAATATGATTGGTGGCTCTGCCTTTCTTTACGAAGAAGTCAAAAAACACTTGTCAGAGGAAGGTTTGGCTTACGCAGCAGAGTTTGTCGGCTTCCCAAATGCAGCGGTGGACCGCATTGTCCCAGCCCAAAGTCATGAAGATCCACTCTTTGTCGTAGTTGAGCCTTTCAATGAGTGGGTGGTTGAAACCCAGGGCATGAAAAATCCAAACTTGAAGCTAGAGGGTGTTCACTATGAAGCGGACTTGGAGCCTTTCATTGAACGTAAACTCTTCTCTGTCAACTCAGGTCATGCGACTTCTGCCTACACAGGTGCGCATTTTGGGGCGACCACTATCCTAGAAGCCTTGCAAAATCCTGAGGTGAAAAGCAAGGTTGAGGCTGTGCTGGCAGAAATCCGTAGTCTTTTGATTGCCAAATGGAACTTTGACGAGCAAGCCTTGGTGGACTACCATAAAGTCATCATTAGCCGCTTCGAAAATCCTTATATCGTGGATGACATTGCCCGCGTAGCTCGGACGCCAATCCGTAAGCTTGGTTATGACGAACGCTTTATCCGCCCAATCCGTGAACTCCGTGAACGTGGCTTGTCTTATGATAACCTCCTTGCGACTGTCAGCTATATCTTTGGTTACAAGGATGAAACAGATGAGCAATCCGTTCAACTGCAAGCTCTTTTGCAGGAAAAATCCTTGCCAGAAGTTGTAGCAGAAGTGACAGGCTTGACAGAACCAGCCTTGATTGAAGAAATTGTAGCTATCATCTAAATTGCGCCTCTAGTGTGTGGAGGTTTACAAATGAACTAAAGCGAACAAGTTTTTCTGTTTTGCAGAAAATGAACCTTGTTCGCTTTTCATTTTGATGGCTTTTGCAATTTTATACAATTTATAGGGAAATTATTAGAAAATTGAAAACTTTTCTTTGTAATACAAGATATTTTCTGCTATACTAGAACCTAATCATTCTTTTAGGAGAACTTTATGGATTATGTTATGGAAGTTCTGCCCAGTCTATTAAATGGTGCAGTGGTTTCCCTGCAAGTATTTTTTCTAGTATTGTTACTGTCCTTGCCTCTGGGAGCTGTTTTTGCCTTTTTGATGCAGATTAAGTTCAAACCCTTGCAATGGCTCTTGCATTTCTATGTTTTAATTATGCGTGGGACCCCCTTGCTCTTGCAACTGATTTTTGTTTATTATGTTCTGCCAAGTGTTGGTATTACCTTTGACCGCATGCCTGCTGTTATTCTGGCCTTTACCCTCAACTATGCGGCCTATTTCTCTGAAATTTTCCGTGGTGGTATTGAGGCCATTCCCAAAGGTCAGTATGAAGCAGCTAAGGTCTTGAAATTTACACCTGTTCAGACCATTCGCTATATCGTATTGCCCCAGGTCGTGAAAATTGTCCTACCAAGTGTTTTCAATGAAGTCATGACCTTGGTCAAGGATACATCCTTGGTCTATGCCTTGGGTGTTAGCGACCTCTTGCTTGCCAGCCGTACAGCAGCCAACCGTGATGCTAGCCTAGCCCCTATGTTTATCGCAGGTGCTATCTATCTCTTGATGATTGGAGCTGTGACCCTTGTTTCTAAGCAGGTAGAAAAGAAATTTGACTATTATAGATAGGAGGAAGTCATGTTAGAACTACGCAATCTATCCAAACGATTTGATAATAAACAGATTTTCTCCAACTATGATTTGGTTATTCCAGAGGGGAAAATCATTGCCATCGTTGGTCAATCAGGCGGTGGAAAGACAACTCTTTTACGGATGTTGGCTGGTTTGGAAACCATTGATTCAGGTACCCTGATTTACAACGGTCAGGAACTGCCACTTGAGGAGTTGGGTAAACGACATCTGCTGGGCTTTGTCTTCCAAGACTTCCAGCTTTTCCCACACCTATCCGTATTGGAAAACTTGGTTCTCTCTCCTATGAAAACGCAGAATATGTCGCGTTCAGAGGCGGAAGACAAGGCCCTTAAACTCTTGGATACTCTTGGCCTAGCTAACCATGCTACTGCCTATCCGTTTTCGCTATCGGGTGGACAAAAGCAACGTGTGGCTTTGGCGCGTGCTATGATGATTGATCCTGAGATTATCGGCTATGACGAACCAACCTCTGCCCTAGATCCTGAATTAAGAAAAGAAGTCGAAAAACTCATTCTTGAAAATAGGGCTACTGGAATTACGCAAATTGTGGTCACCCACGATATGCAGTTTGCTGAAAATATCGCAGATGAAATCATCAAAATTGAACCAAAACACTAAGAAAAGGAACAAATATGATGATGAATATGAAAAAAATGATGCTTGGAGCTGCGGCTCTTGTAACGACTTTTGCCCTTGCTGCTTGTGGCTCAAGCCAGTCAACGACCAAGTCTGATAATTGGTCAACTTACGAATCTGAAAAGTCCATCACAATCGGGTTTGACAAGACTTTTGTCCCAATGGGCTTTGAAGAAACAGATGGTAGCTACACTGGATTTGATATTGATTTAGCAACGGCAGTATTTGATAAATACGGTATTGCTATTGAATGGCAGCCCATTGACTGGGATTTGAAAGAAACCGAATTGAACAATGGAAACATTGATTTGATTTGGAATGGTTATTCTGTAACAGATGAGCGTAAGGAGAAGGTCCTCTTTACAGATTCTTACATGGATAACCAACAAGTCCTTGTGACGAAAAAATCATCCAATATCAGTCAAGTATCTGATATGAAGGACAAGCTCTTGGGCGCACAAGCAGGTTCTTCAGGTTATTCAGTCTTTGAATCACAACCTGCCATTTTGAAAGACATTGTTCAAAACAATGACGCTAGTCAATACGCTACATTCAATGAAGCCTTGATTGACTTGAAAAATGATCGTATCAATGGTCTCTTGATTGACCGTGTGTATGCCAACTACTACTTGCAACAAGAAGGTATCATCGCAGATTACAACATTATTGATGCTGGATTTGAAAATGAGACTTTCGCAGTCGGTGCTCGTAAGTCAGATACGACACTGGTTGAAAACATCAATAAAGCCTTTACAGAATTATATAGCGATGGAACCTTCCAAGAAATTTCACAAAAATGGTTTGGTGAAGATGTTGCTACAGATGCAGTAAAAAACTAATAATATAAGAAAAAGAGCCATGTGCTCTTTTTGTATAGTCGAATGAATTAGCTTTCAGACAAGGAACTGAGGTGCAGGCAGCTAGAACAGCCTAAAGGCTGTTCTAGGTTGGTAGTAAGACTTGCGAAGCAAGTCACTTTCGTGGAGTACGGCAAGCCGAAAGTGACGATGTATCAAAGCTCTTCAAATGACTATATGTCCAAATGAAAAGCCTGGTCTAGCTGACTAGGCTTGTTTCTTTGAAATTTGATGGAAGATGACTGTCCAGTTTTCATGGCGTCGCCAGAGGGATGTGTGGACATAGTCACCGATTTCAAAGGTGACCAGCTTGGATTTCTGGCTGATAGAGGTCATCTGGTAGTTGGATAGGTAGGTGGATTGTATAGGATGGGCTTGGAGCATTTCAATTTTATTAAGGTAGCGCCCCTTGGCATCAATCAGTAAGTAATTCTCATCAATCAGGTCTTCATAGCCAACTTCATGCGCTTGGATTTCGGATTCGAAGCGGTAGAGTTTGTCAAAGACGTGTTCAAAGATTTCGTCATGAGGGATTTCAGAAGGTTCGACATGGATATCTACATCAAAAACACCGTATTTCAGTGTAAGGAGTTGTTCTACCTGTTCGGTAATTTCATGGCTTTCGTAGACGGACAAATCGGGGTTCATTTCCAATACAATATCAAGATAGATGTTGGCACCATAGGTTCTGCCACGTTGTGATTTGACGGCAACTACTTTGGGCAATTTGAGAATATCTTCTTCGTATTTGTGGAGGAGCTCTTCATCAAAGCCGTCTGATAAGGTAAAGAAACTTTCCATGAATATATCGTAGGCTGTTTTTAAGACGAAGAAGGTAATGACAACAGCAGCGAATTTATCGACGATGGGGAAATTGAAGGCAGCTGCGATGATGGCAACGGATGTTCCGATAGAGGTCACGGCATCAGATAGGTTATCTTTTGCAGCAGCTTCTAAGGCTTTTGAATGAACTCTCCTAGCAAGAGATTTGTTATAAAGGTAAACACCAATCATAACAAGGGCTGAGAATACCCCAACTACAGCACCAGTCATATCAATCTCGACAGGCTGGTTGCTCATGATTTTGATGAAAGTAGAATAGAGAACTTGAAACCCAACAACGAACATAATAAAAGATGTAATCAGGCTGGCCAAGTCTTCCATTTTCCAATGTCCAAATTTATGGTCTGTATCAGCTGGTTTTTGTGCCATTCGCAGTCCGATAAGGACAGCTACATTGCCGATAATATCCGAAATATTGTTAAAGGCATCGGCGGTCAAAGCGTCCGAATGGAAAATATGTCCTGCGGCTAACTTAATTCCAGAGAGGATAATGTAGGCTGAAATGGAAATGATGGCACCACGCTCGGCAAGTTTTAAATTCTGAATTTGTTGGTTCATAGCTCCTCCTAAACATATTCATTTATTCTAACAAAAAGTCTACCCAGTTTCAAGAAACTTAGATAGACTTTTCTGGTGATGATTTCGTTTGTAGGTAGCGATAGAGTTGCAGCAAGACTGTTCCGCTGGCCATGCCGATAGGAATGACTAAGGCTAATGTGAGAACAGTGGTGGTATTGACCAAGGCTTCTTTGTAACTTCCAGATACAAACTGTGTCGTTGTCAGATAGGCTCTGTAGCCTGGGACAAGAGGTGCTAGGATGGCCAGTGAAAAAATAACTGATGGTGTTTTGAGGATGATGCTCATGATTTGGCTGATGCAAGAACCGACGATGGCAGCAATAAAGGTTGCAATGACAACATTTGTTGGACCGAGGAGGACTAGGTAAAGTAGCCAGACAACCATGCCTAATAAACCACCGGGAACCAGCAGTTGCTTCTGGACATTGAGGACAATGAGAAAGGCGGTAATCGCAATATAGGAGGCCAGGGCCTGTAAGAAAAAATGAAGACTATCCATAGTTTACCCCACAATCAAAAGCGCAACAGTTGTCCCTGCTCCCAAGGAGAGGATGACAAGTAAGGTTTGGAAGATTTTTGTCATACCGGTATTGAGATGGTTGGTCATCAAATCTCGAACGGCATTGGTAAAGGCAATACCAGGGACAAAGGGCATGACTGCACCAGCATTGATCATATTAGGATTGAGGGCAAGATCTGTATAGTTTGCCAGTAGCAAAGCTAGGAGGGAGAAGATCAAGGCGCCTACAAATTTAGATACAAATTCAATTCTGATTAGACGGTCAATCAGGAGGGAGCAGGGGAAGGCGACAAGGGTTACAAAAGCGGTTGCGACAGCCTCCAAAGGATTACCACCTACCATGATAGTAAAAAATGGTGCAGCTAGGACAGCAGCAAGAATGGTTTGAAGTTGAGTATAGGGGAGGGGTTGGTTGCGAATAGAGGTTAATTCTTCTAGTGCTTGGTTTAAGCTGACCTGTCCAGCGGTTAAGGAGCGTGAAACCTGGTTGACCTGACAGACTTTTTGCATATCGTGCACTGGATTGACAATCCGTTTCATCCGAGAGATATTCGTATGGTCAATAGAAAAGAAGATAGCAGCAGGAATAGCCAAAACGTTGACTGCTTCAATCCCCTGTGATTTAGCAATACGAATCATGGTATCTTCAACACGGTGGATTTCAGCACCGCTTTGTAAGAGAATGGCCCCAGCTAGCATGAGCACATCAATGGCTAAGTTGAGTTCCTTCGTATCTTCCATGGTAATCTCCTTTTCCCTATTTCATCCTATTATACCAAAACTTTATTTTTATATGAAAAAGTTGGATAAAGTCAAGCAAAATTCTTGAGGAATATTCATTTTTTGATATAATTGATTTATCAACTATTGATAAATCAATAAAAAGGAGGAAAGTATGCCAGATCTTTCTCGTTTACTTTATCAGATAAAATTAGCTGATGAAGCGGTCACAGGTCTATTTGAAAAACGTTTGGGCATCAGTTTAACTAGGTACCAGCTCCTGCAGCAATTGCTGGAAGACTATCCGTGTTCTCAGCAAACATTACAGGAAAAACTTCAAATTGACCGCGCGGCCATTACCCGTCACCTAAAGGTGTTGGAGAAAAATGGCTATATCAGTAGAGAGCGTAACCCTGAAAATCAAAGGGAAATGCTGGTTCAACCTACCCAGCTTGCTTTGGCTGATTTACAGGACCAACCGCCAGCCCAGCACCTAGCTGTGAAAGCAGCTATGGCAGACATTTTATCCGAGAGTGAAGAAGAACAGTTGAGCTATCTTCTGGAGAAATTAGTTTCTGGTCTTCAAACCCTCCCAGTTGAAACAGTTATTGAAGAAAAAGGAGAATAAACCTATGTCAATTTTTACAACTATTTTAGCCAGTATCGTAGCTCTTGAGCATCTTTACATTATGTATCTTGAAACCTTTGCAACCCATTCAGATTCTACTAGTCGTGTCTTTAATATGACAAAGGATGAATTGCAACGTAAGTCTGTGACGACACTTTTCAAAAACCAAGGTATTTACAATGGTTTGTTGGCTATTTTCCTCTTATATGGAATTTTCACAGGAAACCTGGAAATTACAACTATTTTTGTCTTGTTTGTTATTGGAGCAGCAGGTTATGGAGCTGTGACATCTAGTCCAAAAATTATCTTGACCCAAGGTGGACCAGCCATCTTGGCACTGATCTCTATTTTGTTATTTAAATAAGTTAAAAAGCCTTCCGTTGAGGAGGGCTTTTTGCAATTACCGAATAGTCAATTCTCCGTCCAGTGTAGAGATGAAGAGGTAATTATTGGCTTGGGTATTGGAATAGGTTGGCAGTTCCATTCTAATATTATTTTGACTGGCATCTATGTAGAGGTCCGATTTTGTTTGTGAATGAATAGAGATGTCGATTGAGCCATCGTAATTACTGATGTCATGTCTTCCTTCTAGTTTTAGGTTTTCAGCTTTAAAATCCCCATCCTCAATCCTTAGGCTACTGCCAACAGTATTGGAAATGTCTTTCGGACTTGTTAATGTGGAATGATTGATTGCTACTTCTCCATTGAGGTGTGATAAATGAGTAAAGCTGACGTGACTGTTTTCAATCAACATGTCACCATCTTCTACAGTGAGTTCAAGATCTTGAATAGTCACTTTATCCAGATACAGATCTCCTTCAAGCTTGCCTGAAAGTGATTCGATTGTGCTATTTTTAGGGACCTGTAAGACAGGTTGGTAGTAGGAAATATTCTGGTCATTGACAAGATTTAAGATAGGTTCGAGCAAACCATCATAAGAAATGATACCTTGAAAGGCACTAGAAATGCTTAACTTTCCATCTTGAACTTGGTGACTGAGAAGGTCGATATCTTTATGCTGGTTTCGATAGTAGTGGAGGTGGAATTGGTTGTCGGGCGAGGGCATAATGGACAGTTTTTCATTAACTTCTATTGCCCTAATGTTACTAAAACTGGCAGTTTGGGGCTGAAAATAGTTTTCTGCTACAAATTTCATATTTGTCCAACCGCCAGCTAGGTAGCCGATAAGGCTGAGAATGGCTCCAAGACTGAGCAGGCTCAAACAAATTTTCGTAAATGGTTTAAGCTCTTTCATGATAATCTCCTTTGCGAATGGTTCTTTGTATCCAGTGTAAAACAAGCAAGAAGGTTTTGCTTCCAAGGTCTAGAGTGAATTTACTACCCAAGAGGGTGAGTGCCAAACAGATGAGGGCTAGCCCTGTGAAGAGGAGGGAGGAGGACCATGAGAGTGTGAGGAGGTCGAAGGCGAGGAGAAGCTGGGCGATTGCTAGACTGAGGAGGACAATCCAAAGTGAGATAAGGAGTAGAAAGGCGCTGAGGATGAGCAGGAGTAGGATAATGAAGAGGGCAACTAGGGTAATCGCTAGGGGAATGCCTATTGGTGCGGCAAGGATGGCGAGGATGGTCAACCAGACCATATTGCGGGTATTTGGCTTATTTTCCGTCCGCTCTTTTTCGTAGAGGGTCGCTAGAATTTCACTTGCGGCTTCTTTAGGACTGCCTAATTCTTGAATAGCTTCTTCGTCGTTTTCTTTCTCATCGAAAAATTCATTGAAATAGTCCAAGGTATCTTGAAAATCTTCTTTAGGCAAGTGTTTGAGATGTTTTTCAAGCTTCTGTAAATATTCCTTGCGATTCATAGGAACCTCCTTTATCCTACAGTAAGCTGGCAGTCTTGACAATGAATAGCTAGCTGAGCAGAGCTATTTTCTTGCTTGTAGCTGAGATGAGTGATGTCCCTCTCTTTCATCATTGTAAACGCCATATCCTTTGGAAGTTTAAGGCTAGAATCTTCCTCCCAGATGTCCAAACTGATGTCTGTATTCGGTTTAAAGGTTAGGACAGAATCTTCAGCCTGACAGTTTAGGCTCTTTTCTAGGACAAAATCCTTCAACTTCCAGACACAATCTTCTAATCTTATCCTTGCATCTGAAAAGCTCATGCTTGAGAGAGTGATAACAGCATCGCTGGCTTCCAATTTCAACTCGTCCAGTCGTCCATCTGAGATAGTTAGTGTAGCGTCCTCTAACCATAGGGCAGAGCTTGGACAGCTCACTTTCGTCATGCTGATGCTGCTATCTTCTGCATTGATGACTAGCTGTTCGCTCGCCTGCACAGCCGCCATCGTCAGACTACTATCTGTCGTTTTCAGATTGAGACTAGTAAGGGGCAGGAGTTTTTTAGGGATTTTGAGAATAGCAGAGCTAGTTTGCTGGTTGGAAAAGTAGAGGTGGTCTGGGAGTGGCTTGCTAGATAGGTACAAACTATCTTGGACTAGTTGATGGTCAAAAGCCTGATAGGACATTTCTTCAGAAAATGGATTGTGTAATACTACCTTGTCACCTTCATAGCTTTGCACACTAAGTGCTTGGTCTTCGAGAACAATCTGTAAACTTGTAAAATTAGGTAATTCTTCAATCTTCGCCTTCAATTCAATCCTTTTCCTAGCTTGAAAGGCTGAATGTTTGAAATTGTTGAAAAAACCATCCCAGTCAAATTGAAAGTCAAAGTCAAAATCGAAATCAAATGCTTTAGTTGATTGTGAAGTGCCTTGGTCTTCCTTAGCAATGAGGGCATCTTCGGGCAGGTTGGCTATGATTTCCTTTGCAGCTTCTTCAGCTGTTCCAAGTTCGTTAATAGCTGCCGCGTCATCCGCTTTTTCGTCGAAATATTCATTGAAGTAGTCCAGAGCTTCCTGTCTGGCACTTGGATGGAGTTGAGATAGTGCTTGTTCCAGTTGGTTCAGATAATCTGCGCGTGTCATTTTCGTAGGCTCCCTTCTATAATTCCGTCAATATGGTCTTTGTAGGTATTCCATTCAGCCTGCAGGAAGGGGATGTGCTCACGTCCAGCAGGTGTGATGGTATAGTATTTCCGCTTTCTCCCTTGAAATTCTTGGGTATAGGTGGTAACGTAGCCAGCCTTTTCCAATTTTTTCAAGATAGGGTAGAGAGTGGATTCCTTTATGTCAGCAACTATCTTGATGGTCTGACTGATTTCATAGCCATAGGAATCCTGTTTTTCCACGATGGCTAAGACTAGAAATTCAATCAAGATAGAGGATACGGGGTAGTACATGAACTCACCTCTTTATCTTTATGTAAATTATTTATATATAAATTATATACCTATGTTTTACTAAAATCAAGTGATTATATAAATTTTTTATATATTTTTTTTAAACAAGTAAAAAACAACCCTTCTGTGAGCAGAGGAGTTGCTTCGTTTTGGATTAGTCAATAAAGAAAGTTTGTGGACCTTGGTAACGGCTTCCGTCATTGAAGGCAATGTAGAGGTTGAACAGTGGTGTAAACAATACGTAGAAGATGGCTTGAATATCTGACAAACCGAATGCTTTACCGTAGCAATAGGTTAGATAGATGCCATAGAGCGGTCCAGCAAGTGGAATGAGCAAGAAGAAGATAAACCAGCCTTTATCTTCCCCGAATGTGATGCATTGTTGAACATAGAGGTTGTAGAAGGGAATGAGGGATTTCCAACCAGCGTAGCCAGCTTTTTTAAAGAGGATTTAATTGGAAATGGCAAGGAGGATATTCCAAATGAGTGAGAAAACCACAACACTTCCCCAGATACCAACCAATAAACCTTGTGCAACTGTTTCTTCTATCATAATAAAACTACATTTCTTTTTGATGGTTCTATTATAGCAGTATTATTTAAATAATACAATAGTTATGTCGAACAATTTTCAAAAAAAGTAGATTTTTTCAGAAAACCTACTTTTCTTTTTTATTTGTAAGCTACAATACCTAAAATCACATCAACAGCTTTTTCCATGGTTTGCAGGCTGACGAACTCGAAGCGGCCGTGCATGTTTTCACCACCAGCGAAGATGTTTGGCGTTGGAATGCCCATGAAGGAAATCTTAGAGCCGTCAGTTCCTCCGCGAACTGGCTCAATCAGTGGCTTGATATCCAGATTTTCCATGACGTCCTTGGCAATGTTGATTGGGGTCATGTCTTTTTCGATGATTTTCTTCATGTTGTAGTACTGGTCATGTAAGTTGACAATGACACGTGGCGTATCAAAGTTGGCATTCATCTTTTCTGCAATGTCCAGCATGAGCTGTTTGCGGGCTTGGAAGTCTGCTTCCTCGAAGTCACGGATGATGTAGGTGGTAGAAGCAGTATCGACACTCCCTTCCATGTTCATCAAATGGAAGAAACCTTCGTAACCTTCAGTTTTTTCAGGACGGTCTGCTTCAGGAAGAGCATTGTGGAAATCAATAGCCATCTGGAAGGCGTTAATCATCTGGTCTTTAGCAGAACCAGGGTGGACATTGCGTCCAAGGAAGTCAATTTTGGCACCAGCTGCTGAGAAGGTTTCGTACTGGAGTTCGCCAAGAGGTCCACCGTCCATGGTGTAGGCAAAGTCCACATCAAAGTCTTCCACATCAAACTTGTCTGCACCGACACCGATTTCTTCGTCAGGACCAAAACCGACACGGATTTCGCAATGTTTGATGTCGGGATTTTGGACTAGGTACTCGATAGCCGTCATGATTTCTGCAATTCCGGACTTGTCATCAGAACCTAGCAAGGTCGTACCATCTGTCGTAATCAGGGTTTGACCGTGGTAGTTAGCCAGTTGTGGGAAGTCTTTTGGATGCAATTCATAGCCAGAAGTTCCCAAAGCAATTGGATTGCCGTCGTAGTTTTCGATGATTTGCGGATTGACACCTTCTGCGTTGAAATCAGCCGTATCCATATGGGCGATAAAACCAATCTTGCGTGTCAAACTCGGGTCGTTGGCAGGGAGTGTTCCCACCGCAAAACCATTTGGCAGGTAGTGAACATTCTGCAAGCCAATCCGTTCCATTTCAGGCAAGAGGATGTTCTGTGCGAACTCAACTTGGTTCTGAGTAGAAGGTGTGGTGGTTGAGTGTTCATCTGAGCGGGTATTTTCTTTTACATAGACTAAAAAACGGTCTAAGAGTGTTGGGTATTTCATAGTATCTCCTTATTTGTTCAAAATATGTTTTTCAATGGCCTTGGCAACGCCGTTGTTCTCATTGGTATCCGTGATGTCTTGGGCGATAGCCTTGACCTGCTCGTTGGCGTTGCCCATGGCAATTCCCAAACCAGCAAATTCAATCATTTCAAGGTCGTTGTTGGCATCTCCCATAGCCATGATTTCTTCTGGGAGGATACCGAGGTGGTCTGCCAGTTTTTTCAAACCAGTTGCCTTGCTGGCACCGTTTGGTAAAATTTCCAAGAGATAGTCTTGTGAACGAACGGTGGAGTATTTCTGACTGAGTACAGAGTTATGTTGGTTTTCAAAGATATCGATATGCTCTTTTTCACCGACAAACATGGCTTCAAAGAAGCGGTGTTTACCAGACGTTGCCTCGTCCAAGTCAATTGGCTGCGGTGTCATACCGACTAAACTAGCATCCAAGTTCACTCGGTCATTGGCTTTTTCCGCAAGAACGAAATAGTCTTCCTCATCGAAGAGGGAAATCTGTACATGGTCATTCTCAATAAAAGTAGCAAGATAGTCAATATCAGCAATAGACAGTTCTTCCCAGTCAATCAGTGCCCAATCCTTTGTTGAATGCGTTGAACAACCATTGTTAACAATGATGTATTCGTCTTCAGTATCAAATCCTAATTGTTGAACAAAGGGTTTGACGCCAACCAAGGGCCGACCTGTACAGAGAACGACAGTTACACCAGCCTCTACAGCCTTATGAATAGCATCAATCTGTGGTTGCATCAGTTCTTTTTCCTCATTTAAGAGCGTTCCGTCCATATCAAGGGCGAGTAATTTAATCATATATTCCTCCTTGTTTCCAATACATCTAGTATAGCACAAATCGGGAGAGGACGGATTGAAATACTAAAAGAAATGCTATATAATAGAACAAAATAGAAAGGAGGCGATTGAGATGAAAGTATTAAAAAATAGAATTGCTGTAGAAAAAATGAATCAAGGGGAGGTTATCAGAAACTAATCTCCCAAAAGGAGTAAAAATGAAGATTGTAACTGTATCAACTGTCGCTGACAAGGCAAGGATTATCGAGGAGGTGTTAGCGGACTTGCCAGAATGGTTTGGTTTGCCTGAGAGTACCAGAGCTTACATTCAAGATGGTTCTGCCTTGCCGCTGGGCTGCCTATGATGCTGATGAAGCTGTTGGTTTTGTGACCCTGACTAATTCTTCGGAGGCTTGCGGAGATGTTCATTGTATGGGCATCAAGAAAGCCTATCATCGCCAGGGAATTGGACGTTTGCTCATGCAAGCCTTGGAGGAAGAGGCTCGGAAGGACTATGCCTACTTGCAAGTCAAGACAGTGGATGAAGGGCATTATAAGGAATACGACCAGACCATTGCTTTTTATAAATCCTGTGGTTTTGTCAAGTTAGAGGTATTTCCGACCCTCTGGGATGAATGGAATCCCTGCTTGCTGATGATTAAAAAATTATAGACAATGGAGAACATCGGTTATAGACCGGTGTTTTTTGGTATAATAGAAGGATAGAATAGGAGCATGATATGAAGATTAGTGTGAAGAAAGAGGCGGGGCACTACCTGCTCAGCATTTGCTATTCTGTTCCAGCTAATTTGGCGGAGGCATGGGATTTGTTGGCGACGGATAGTGGCTTTGCTCGCTGGTTTCCTCAGTTGAGGGTTGAGGGTGACAAGTTGATATTTGAAATGGAAGACTTTCGTGAAACCATGGATTTATTAGCCTATCAACCACAGGAAAAAATTGCTTACACATGGGACTCTGCCAAAGTTTCTTTCAGCTTGAGCCAGCAGGAGCAAGGAACGTTGATTGTCTTTGAGGAAGAAATCCCAGTTGATTTTGGCAATGACTATGCGGATGCCAAAAAAGATATGACAGGTTGGTTGGTGCAGAATGAATGTATCAAAAACCTCTTAGAAGGTCATGATCTGCCTGCAGGTCAACCATTACAGGAAAAATGGTTGGCTTTCTTAGAAAAGGAATTGAAGTTGTAGAAAATGAGGTGTATCAAATGAAGAGATGGTGGGCTCAAATACGAGAAGAATATTATGAAACACGTTACAATTCAGGTGAGGATTGGTTGGAGTGGTTCATAAAGAGAAAAATGACTTGGGGCTGGCGGTGGATACTAGCTTTGACTATCTACGTTTTTTATCGCTTATTTTTTATCGATCCACGGAATATCCCTCGCTTCTTTTACTTTTTGTGGATACTTGGCTTTGTATATGTCACATATGAACTGATTTTCTATCTTGTTCGCAGGAAGAGGAAATAGTTGCAACTGTTGTTGCTTGATTGATGAAAGGAAAAATTATGCACAATATTACTTGCCCTCATTGCGCTACCGTTTTTACGGTCAATGAAACAGAATACAGTCAACTTTTGGCCCAGGTACGTGGTGCGGAGTTTGATAAGGAAATCCACGACCGCTTGGAGCGGGAACGGGAATTATTGTCCCAGAAGGCTGAAAATGATTTACAGGCCAAACTGGGTGACAAGGACAAGGAAATTCTTGATCTGACTGCACGCTTGGACAAACTAGCTAGTCAGACAGAATTTGAAATCAGCTCTGCTATGTCCCAAAAGGACAAGGAAATCCTTGAACTGACTGCAAGGTTGGACAAGTTGGCTAGTCAGACAGAATTTGAAATCAGCTCTGCTATTTCCAAAAAAGACCAAGAAATCCAAGAACTCAAGGCTCAATTGGGGCAAGTCGAGCTAGCCAAGGACTTGGAGTTGCAGCAGGCGGTGGCTCAGGTGGAGAAGGAGCGTGACGCGGCTCAGAATGCTTTGGCTATGCAGGAGCAGAAGCAGGAATTGGCTCTGGCGACCACCCGTCAGGAGTACGAGGTGCGGCTCAAGGCGGCGGACGAGCAGGTGGAATTTTACAAAAATTTCAAGGCCCAGCAATCGACCAAGGCGATCGGCGAGAGTTTGGAGCTCTATGCTGAGGCGGAGTTTAATAAGGTACGGCAGTTGGCCTTTCCCAATGCCTACTTTGAGAAGGATAATCAGGTGTCGGCGCGTGGTTCCAAGGGCGATTACATTTATCGGGAGCTGGACGAGAATGGGGTGGAAATCATCTCCATTATGTTTGAGATGAAGAACGAGGCGGACGATACGGTCAAGAAGCACAAGAACGAGGACTTTTTCAAGGAACTGGATAAGGACCGTCGGGAGAAGGACTGCGAGTATGCTGTTTTGGTGACCATGTTGGAGGCGGACAACGACTACTACAACACGGGTATCGTGGATGTCAGCCACAAGTACGAGAAGATGTATGTGGTTCGTCCCCAGTTCTTTATTCAGTTGATAGGGCTTTTGCGAAATGCTGCGCTCAACAGTTTGAAGTACAAGCAGGAGTTGGCATTGGTCAGAGAACAGCATATCGACATTACCCATTTTGAAGAAGATTTGGCGACCTTCAAAACAGCCTTTGCTAAGAACTACCAGTCAGCCAGCTCCAATTTCAAAAAGGCTATTGATGAAATCGACAAGGCCATCAAGCGAATGGAGGCGGTCAAGGCAGCCTTGACTACCAGCGAAAACCAGCTCCGACTGGCTAATAACAAGCTGGAAGACGTTTCTGTCAAAAAACTCACTCGCAATAACCCAACGATGAAGGCCAAGTTTGAGGCGTTGAAAGATGAGAAAGAATGATATTCAAGAATTACTGAATGAAATTTGTATCATATTCCAAAATGAATTAGGAGAGAATTTACTTGGTATCTATCTGCATGGTTCTCTTGCAACAGGTAGCTTTATCTGGGAGAATAGTGATGTAGATTTTTTAGTAGTTGTTGAACATTCCTTAACACAGATAGAAAAAATAAGAATAATTCAATCTCTTTATACTTTGTTGCCCCAAGCTCCTCCTAAAGGGTTGGAGATGAGTATTGTATTGAAAAGTTGTCTTAAACCATGTGATTATCCTGTCCCATATGAACTGCATTTTTCAAATATGCATATTCAGGCTATCCATGATAATATAGAAAAATATTGTGATAATATGCAGGGAAGGGACGAAGATTTAACTGCACATATTATGGTTATCTGGCATAGAGGAATTAATTTATGTGGTCCAGATATACAACAACTGTTTGAAGAACCAAGGCGAGAAGATTACTTAGACAGTATTTGGTTTGACATTCAAGATTACGAGAATAAAGTCTTGGAACGACCTGTTGACGCGGTACTAAATCTTTGTCGAACGCTAGCCTACCTTGATGAGAATATTATTCTATCAAAAAGAGAAAGTGGGGAGTGGGTGCTCACAGTTTGTCATCCTATGTACCAAACTCTGCTAGAAGATACTTTAGCAGTTTACAAGGGAGAACGATTAGAGGCAGTAATTGATAGGCAGTTAGCAAAACGATTTGTGGAAGAGCAGATGAGGCAAATACGGGAGAAAATCAGATGAAACTCATTATTTTACATGGTCTAGGTCAGACTGTGGCCAGTTACGATGACTTGAAAAACTCTTTGACCGATGTTGAGGTCGATGTATTGGAATTGCCAAAGGCAAAGAATTTTGAACACCTTTGCAGTCAATTACGGAACAGGTTGCAACAGGAAAGCAGTCCTTTTGTACTTTTTGGATTGTCGCTAGGTGGTGTTCTAGCTTTGTCACTAGCCAATCACTTGCCTAAGTGCCGAGGGCTGGTTGTTTCAGGGGCCCAGTATCGCTTAGAGGGGAATTGGTTGTTTGGTTTTCAAATCGCGATTATGTCCTTGCTTCCCAAGTCTTTTTACAATAAACAAGGACTAGATAAGGCTCAGTTGTTAGAATTGCAGAAAAGCATGCGTCAGCTTGATTTAAGGAAAGAAATTAGTCAACTCAGTCGGCCCACCTTGCTAATCTGTGGCTCAACGGACAAACCCAATCTGAAACCTGCACATGAACTGAACAAATTAATACCACAGGCTGAGCTTGTTATCATCGAAGATGGAGGGCATGAATTAAATGTTCATAAACCAGCGGAATTGGCTCAAGCCATCAAGCAATTTCTAGAGAGGTACTTTTCATGAACACCATCGACCTAAATCTGCCTGTGGCAGAGATTATCAATCAGCACCCAGAAGTCAAGGAGATACTGGTGGAGCTTGGTTTCAAGCCCTTGGCAAATCCAGCTATGCTCAACACAGTTGGTAAGGTGACCAGTCTTAAGACAGGCTCCAAGATGACCAAGATTCCGTTAGACCGTATTCAACAGGTCTTGGAATGCAACGGTTATGAGGTAATAGGAGGAGAAGCATGATGGAACAACGGATTGACATTTTAAAGAATATTCTCTTGGACCTGCACAATGGTGCCAGTCCAGAGTCTGTTCAGGACCAGTTTAATCAGCATTTCACGGGAGTTTCTGCTTTGGAAATCTCCATGATGGAGCATGAACTCATGTCCAGTGATACGGGCATCACTTTTGAAGACGTCATGAGCCTTTGCAATATCCACGCCAACCTCTTCAAGGGAGCCATTGCAGATGTGGAAGTGGCGGATATAGACCAGGAAGGGCACCCTGTCTATGTCTTCAAGCAGGAAAACCTAGCACTGCGGGCGGCTCTTTTACGCATCCGTCGTATCCTCGACCAGTATGAGCAGACAGAGGATGCGGAACTGCAAGACCAGCTCCTGCAAGGTCTGACTCGCCAGTTTGACCTCTTGGGGCAGTTTGAAAACCACTATACCCGCAAGGAAAAAGTCTTCTTTCCCATTATGGAGCGCTACGGTCATGATGCACCGCCCAAGGTCATGTGGGGTGTGGACGATGAGATTCGGGACCTCTTCAAAACGGCTCGCAAAACCCTTGCAACAGGCGACCTAGCAGCAATAAAAGCCCATTTTGAAACATTTGCCAAGGAATTTGAAGAGATGATGTTCAAGGAAGAGGCCATACTTCTCATGATTTTGCTGGAGATTTTCACCCAGGACGACTGGCTCCAAGTGGCAGCAGACAGCGACGCTTACGGCTACGCCATTGTTAAGCCGACAGCCAAGTGGGTGCCTCATCGGGAGGTTTTTGGAGAAATAGCAGAGCAGGCCGCAGATAGCATTTCTCCGCAGCCAGCTAGCCCAAACCAGCAGATTATCGACACGCCAGAAGGCCAGTTTACCATTACCTTCACACCCAAGGAAAAGTCAGAAACTGTTCAGGACAGAACCAGTCCGCAGACCTTCGGCAACGGTTATTTATCTGTTGAGCAGGCCAATCTTATTCTCAATCATTTACCGCTGGAATTAACCTTTGTCAACAAGGATGACATTTTCCAATATTACAATGACAGCCACCCTGTCGAAGACATGATTTTCAAACGAACGCCCAGTCAGATTGGACGCCATGTGGAGCTCTGCCATCCTCCCAAAATAGTAGACAAGGTCAAGAAGATTTTTGAATTGCTCCGCACAGGGCAAAAAGACCAGGTTACCATGTGGTTCAAGTCCGAGAGAATGGGCAAGTTTGTCTATGTGGTCTATAAGGCGGTGCGTGATGACCAAGGAGAATTTCAAGGCGTTTTGGAATATGTCCAGGATATTCAACCATTTTTTGAGATTGATAGCGATTTTCATCGGGATATCTAAATCATACAGGACCGCCCACAAGAGCGGTCCTTTGTGTTATAATGAAAACATGATTTCAGGAATTATTAATGTAAAAAAAGAGGCGGGGATGACCTCGCATGATGTTGTTTTTAAGCTCCGCAAGATTTTGCAGGAGAAAAAGATTGGTCACGGTGGAACCTTGGACCCAGATGTGACAGGCGTTCTGCCCATCGCAGTCGGCAAGGCCACGCGCATGATTGAGTATATGCAGGAAGAGGGCAAGATTTACGAGGGGGAGATTACCCTCGGCTACTCAACCACGACAGAAGATGCTTCGGGCGATATCGTCGAGCGGACACCGGTTTTGGACATAGCAGAGCAGGCAGTTGATGAGGCCATGGCTAGCTTTGTAGGGACCATTACCCAAATTCCACCCATGTACTCTGCCGTCAAAGTAAATGGCCGCAAACTCTACGAATACGCACGAGCGGGTGAAGAAGTCGAACGTCCTCAACGCCAAATTGACATATACAGTTTTGAGAGAACCAGCCCGATTGAGTTAGCAGATGACTGTGCCCGTTTTACCTTTCGAGTTCGCTGTGGCAAGGGAACCTATGTCCGTACCCTATCTGTTGACTTGGGAGCTAAACTAGGCTATGCCAGCCATATGTCTAAGCTGGAGCGGACAGGTTCAGCTGGTATGAGCCTGGCTGACGCCCTGACAATCGAGGAAATTGCTGACAAGGTAGCTCAAGCTGACTATTCCTTCCTTCGTCCCATTGAACAAGGAATTGGTGATTTGCCTATTGTTGATTTGACGATTGAGCAAGTTATTGATGCCAGATTTGGTCGTTTTATAAGCTTAGATAGTCAGGCGAATTTGTTGGCAGGTTTTCATAAGGAGAAACTGGTGGCTATCCTAGAAAAACGTGACCAAGTCTATAAGCCTCGCAAGGTTTTTCTTGAAGAAGTTTTAGCCTAGTTGTGATAAAATAAACACTATGAAGATTAGAACGATTAAAAATTATCAAGAACTCCATCAGGAAGAGCCGACTGTTTTGGTTCTAGGTTATTTTGATGGCATTCATCTGGGGCACAAGGCACTCCTGGACCGAGCTAGGAAGGTGGCGGATGAAAAGGGTTTGTCGGTGACCGTACTGACCTTTCCAGAGTCCCCTCGCCTTGCCTTTGCTCGTTTCGCTCCAGAGCTCTTGCTTCATTTGACCAGTCAAGAGGAACGCTATCGCCTCCTAGAAACATACGGTGTGGATCAGCTGGTTTTGACAAACTTTACCAGTGAATTTGCCACCAATACTCCACAGCAGTTTTTGGACCGCTACATAAGAGGTCTTAATGCCCAGGTCTTGGTGGCTGGTTTTGATTATCATTTCGGCAATTGCAGAGCAGATGTCCAGGATTTGACCAGTCTATTTGATGGGCAGGTTGAAATCGTAGAAGAAGTCTGTCTAGATGGAGAAAAGGTATCGTCTACCCGTATCAGACAAGCCATTCAAGCAGGAAATGTTGCATTAGCCAATCGTCTGTTAGGCTATACTTTTATGACGGAAGGAATTGTGGTGCATGGAGATGCCAGAGGCCGCACAATTGGCTATCCTACAGCAAATCTGGCTCCATTTGACCGAGTACATTTGCCATCAGAAGGGGTCTATGTAGCCGATGTTGAAGTGGATGGCAGACGCTATCGTGCCATGACAAGCGTTGGGAAAAATGTCACTTTTGACGGAACAGAAATGCGGATTGAGGCCCATATTTTTGGATTTGACCGCTTTATTTACGGTGAAAAAATCACTATTTTCTGGCTCGAAAAAATTCGCGACATGGTCAAATTTGATGGGATTGATAGCCTAATGGAACAGATGAAGTTGGATGAAGTATTCGCTCTGCAATGGGGGAAAAATGATTAAAAGAATAATTCAAGATCCCCGATATGAAAAAGGGATGACCTATCTAGCTATCGTTTATGTTTTTTTGATTATTCTTGAGCTGATAGATGCCAGTATTGCAAGTTCGGCTGGCTATAACGCCTTAGACTGGCTACTTTGGTTTATCTTCGTCTGTGACTACTTTGTCAACCTCTATTATGCAGATGATAGTATAGACTACATTCAAACCCATATTTTAGAATTGATTGCGATTATTCCTTTCGATTCCGTCTTTAGTTTTCTTCGTTTGGGGCGTTTGGCTCGGCTATTTAGGTTGGTCAAGGTGGCTCGCATTTTTGCCCTTTCCAATCGTTTTTGGAATACGGTTAACAGGCTCTTACATACAAACAGTTTGTCCAAAGTCTTGATGTTAAATGTTTCGGCCGTTTTGACTGCTAGCGTCCTGTTATCAGCCATTGAAGGCAAATCCTTTTTTGACGCAGTTTGGTGGTCTATCGTTACCATGACAACCGTGGGTTATGGGGATATTGTTCCTCAAGATACCATTTCCAAAGTGATCGCCATCCTCTTGATGTTGGTCGGAATTAGTACCTTTGGTATGGTGACTTCGACCATTACCCGCTTTTTCTCTGAAACAGAAAAAGAAACCAAGTTGGATTTATTGCTTTCAAAAATGGATGAACAAACAGAGATAATCAAGCGATTAGAAGCTAAAATAGAAGCTTTAGAAAAATTAAGAGAATTAGACTAAAATTCCTATTGAAAACTGAGCTAAAATGCATTATAATAGACTTGTAGGATAATGTAGAAGGGGGGATTAGTGGATGATTACGTTATTTTTATCACCGAGTTGTACCAGTTGCCGTAAGGCGCGTGCTTGGTTGACCAGTCACGAAGTCCCTTTTGTTGAACACAATATCATGACCAGCCCTTTGACGGCGGATGAACTGAAAAAGATATTGGCTTTGACTGAAAATGGAACAGATGATTTGATTTCTACTCGTTCCAAGGTTTTTCAAAAGCTGAATGTTGATGTAGATGAGTTGTCCATTAAACAGTTGATTGAGCTGATTGAGCTTTACCCAAGTCTTTTGCGCCGTCCCATTATTTTGGACGAGAAACGGATGCAAATCGGTTTCAATGAGGATGAAATTCGTGCATTCTTACCACGCAAATACCGCAAACAAGAACTAAAAAATGCTACATTGAGGGCAGAAATCGGATAAGAAAGATAGATTTAGAAGATATGAACAAAAATTATTCATATCCACTTGATTTTTCGTGGAGCACAGAGGAGATTTCCTCCGTGCTTTCTTTTTTAAATCAGGTGGAGGCAGCCTATGAAAAAGGTGCGGATGCAAGTGCTATCCTTACCAGCTATAAAGAATTTAAGGATGTTGTAAAGAGTAAGGGGCAGGAGCGCCAGATTGATCGAGAATTTGAAGAAGTATCTGGTTATTCTACCTATCAAGTTGTCAAGGTTGCCAAGGAGAAAGGGAAAGGGGTTGTCCGTCTTGGAAACTAAGTATCGCTTAGCCCAATCACTTGTTTTGGCTGCGGGTGATTTCTTACGTCAGCATTTAGATGATCAATTGGAAATTGAAGAAAAGGCTAGTGCCAGGGATTTGGTAACCCACTTGGACAAGGAAGTTCAAGATTATCTTACTAATAAACTTAAAACAAATTATCCCAATGACTTCATTTTTGGTGAAGAAGGTGGCGACGTCAGTTCTATTTCACAGGGAAATGTATGGGTCATCGATCCGATTGATGGAACTAGCAATTTTATTGCACAGAAAAATGATTTTGCCATTATGGTCGCCTATTTTGAAAACGGAGTTGGACAGTTTGGTCTGATTTATGATGTGATACAGGACAAGTTGTTTCACGGAGGTGGAAACTTTCTAGTATGTTGCAATGAGAAGCCGTTAAAGCAACAGACATTTGCTCCCCTCCAGCAAAGTCTGATGGGCTTGAATGCTCAACTCTACGCAGCCAATCAACATGGTTTGGCTGATTTAGCAAATCAAACATTAGGCACACGGTCAGTTGGCAGTGCAGGTATTGGTTTCACCCATGTTTTAGAAGGAAGGTTATTTGCCTACGCTTCCTATTTGTATCCATGGGATTATGCCGCAGCTAGTATCTTAGGTCAAGGATTGGGATTTAGTTTGCTGAGTTTGGAAGCAGAAGTCCCTTCATTTGATAAGAGAGAACATGTTGTCCTCGTTGCCAATCAACACTTAGAGGAAGTGAAGAGGTATTTATTCTAATGCAATTACCACAGGATTTTATTGATAAATATAGTGATTTGCTTGGTCCAGAAGCCCAAGCATTTTTTGAGAGTTTTGATGAGCCAGCTATTTCAGGTTTTCGGACAAATCCCTTGAAGGAACATCAAGTCACTTTTGACCAACCAATTCCAGATATGCCTTGGTCCTATTATGGAAAGGTTTCAGGAAAATCGCCAGAACACGTGACTGGTTTGGTCTATTCACAAGAACCAGCTGCCCAAGTTGTCGGACAGGTTGCCAGTCCTGAAAAGGGAATGAAGGTCTTGGATCTGGCTGCTGCACCGGGTGGAAAATCAACCCACCTGCTTTCTTATCTGGACAATACCGGACTGCTAGTGAGTAATGAAATTTCAAGCAAACGGGCAAAAATATTGGCTGAAAACATTGAACGGTTTGGAGCAAGAAATGTAGTCGTGACCAATGAGTCTGCCGACCGCTTGGCCAAGGTCTTTCCAGCCTATTTTGACATGATTGTTTTAGATGCTCCTTGTTCTGGTGAAGGTATGTTCAGAAAGGATCCTGCGGCCATTCAGTACTGGTCCAAAGACTATCCAGCCCAGTGTGCAAGTCTGCAGAGAGAGATTTTAGGATCTGCCTTGGATATGTTAGCGCCAGGTGGAAAATTGATTTACTCGACCTGTACTTGGTCACCTGAGGAAAATGAAGAAATCGCCGCTTGGCTATTGGAGAATTATGAGCTAGAGTTGATTGATATTCCCAAAATCAATGGCATGGCGGAAGGGATTGGCTATCCTCAAACGGCTCGCATGTATCCCCATCATTTTGCAGGAGAGGGGCAGTTTGTAGCCAAGTTTAGATATAGAGGTGAAGCCAAGCAGAAAAAAATGAAGCCAGGAAAATCAAACTTAAATAGAGAACAACAAGCTCTCTGGAAAGAATTTGAGCAGAAGCATTTAGCTGTTCAATTGTCCGGTTTGTTACAGGTTTTTGGAGATAATCTCTATCTCTTGCCTGATGGATTGCCAGATTTGTCTAAAGTTAAGATTGCACGGAATGGACTTCATTTAGGCACTTTCAAGAAGAAGCGCTTTGAACCTAGTTTCGCCTTGGGTTTGGCACTTCACAGTTCAGAAGTCAAGCATAGAGTTGACATCATCTTAGATGATTTTCCAGCCTATGTTTCTGGACAAACTGTTGCAGTTTCTAAGGACCTACCTAATGGTTGGTACCAAGTAGCAGTTCAGGGAAATGGTCTAGGATTTGCGAAAATTGTTTCTGGTATCCTTAAAAATGCCTTTCCTAAGGGCTTGAGATTTTAGTTGAATTAAGCAGATTTTTTTTGCAACTTGTCTTTTTATATGATATAGTGGATGAGTGGAAATAACTTGTAAATTCCTTGTAAAATACAAGGAAATCATAAGGAGATTCCACTGAAAAATGTAAAGGAAAAAACGAAATGAAAAAAAAGCAGAAGCTTGGAATTGCAGCTTTGTTTCTTTTGAGTAGTGTAGCTCTTGCTGGTTGTTCCTCATGGATTGACCGTGGAGAGTCTATTACTGCAGTCGGTTCTACAGCCCTTCAACCTCTAGTTGAAGCCGCAGCAGATGAATTCGGTAGTGTCAATATCGGAAAATCTATTAACGTACAGGGCGGTGGATCAGGTACAGGTCTGTCCCAGGTCCAGTCTGGAGCTGTTCAGATTGGTAACTCGGACGTGTTTGCGGAAGAGAAGGATGGTATCGATGCTAGCAAATTGGTCGACCATCAGGTTGCCGTTGCGGGTCTAGCCGTTATTGTTAATGAAAAGGTAACAGTTGACGATATTACTACAGAAGATCTTCGTAAGATTTTCACTGGTGAGATTACCAACTGGAAGGAGCTTGGTGGCAAGGATTTGGAGATTTCTATCATTAACCGTGCGGCAAGTTCTGGTTCCCGTGCCACATTTGATAGTATTATTATGGATGGTCATACAGCGGCACAAAGCCAAGAGCAGGATTCAAACGGGATGGTCAAGTCTATCGTAGCTCAAACACCGGGTGCTATTTCCTACTTGTCATTCGCTTATCTTGATGACTCAGTAAAAACCATCAAGCTAAACGGTGCTGAGCCAATTGCAGAAAACGTGGCAACCAATGCTTGGCCGATCTGGTCTTATGAGCATATGTACACCAAGGGTGAGCCAACTGAATTAACGGAGGAATTCTTGGACTACATGATGTCTGATGAGGTTCAAGATGGTATCGTTGAAAGCATGGGCTATATCTCTATCAATGATATGAAGGTTGAAAAGAGTGCTGATGGCACAGTGACAGAGAAGGAGTAAGCATGAAAAACGAACAACTAGCTAAAGAATTATCTTCTCCGTCTAAGAACTCCCGCTTGGAGAAGTTTGGTAAGGTCATTACCTTCCTATGCCTATCGCTGATTGTCTTTATCGTTGCCATGATTTTGATTTTCGTTGCGCAACGTGGTTTATCGACTTTCTTTGTGGATGGTGTGAGCATCACTGATTTCTTGTTTGGAAGCAAGTGGGAACCAAGCTCTAAAATCTTTGGGGCTTTGCCGATGATTTCAGGTTCTTTCATTGTTACGATTTTGTCAGCTATCGTAGCAACACCAATTGCTATCGGTGCAGCAGTTTTCATGACAGAAATTTCACCTAAGCGTGGTGCTAAGATCTTGCAACCTGTTATCGAGCTTCTAGTCGGAATTCCGTCAGTAGTATATGGTTTCATTGGTTTGCAAGTGGTTGTGCCTTTTGTCCGTTCTATCTTCGGTGGTACTGGTTTTGGCATCTTGTCAGGGGTATTTGTCCTCTTTGTCATGATTTTACCAACAGTAACCTTTATGACGGTCGATAGTTTGCGTGCGGTGCCTCGTCACTACCGTGAAGCAAGTTTGGCAATGGGTGCAACTCGTTGGCAGACAATTTGGCGCGTTATCTTGAATGCCGCTAAACCAGGTATTTTCACGGCCGTAATCTTCGGAATGGCGCGTGCCTTCGGTGAAGCCTTGGCGATTCAGATGGTAGTTGGTAACTCAGCGGTTATCCCAACTTCTCTCACAACGCCTGCAGCGACCTTGACTTCTGTATTGACCATGGGTATTGGTAATACGGTTATGGGAACAGTTCAAAACAATGTTCTTTGGTCATTGGCCCTTGTCTTGCTCTTGATGAGCCTTATCTTTAACATGATTATGAAATTTATTACGAGAGAGGGTAAGAAAAACTATGCACGCTAAAAAATTTGATAAATTGGCGACTGGTATTCTTTACTCCATCGCTACGGTGATTGTTGTTATTTTGACATCACTTATTCTCTATATCTTGCTCCGTGGTTTGCCACATGTTGACTGGCATTTCTTGACCAGCAAATCATCTTCATATAAAGCTGGTGGTGGTATCGGAATTCAGCTCTACAACTCATTCTTCCTATTGGTTGTAACGCTCTTGATTTCTGTTCCCTTGTCAACAGGAGCAGGCATTTACTTGGCAGAATATGCAAAGAAAGGTCCTTTGACAAACTTCATCCGTACCTGTATTGAGATTTTGTCATCACTGCCATCCGTTGTCGTTGGTTTGTTTGGTTACTTGATTTTCGTTGTACAGTTTGAGTATGGTTTCTCCATCTTATCAGGAGCCTTGGCTCTGACAGTCTTTAACCTGCCACAGATGACCCGTAACGTTGAGGATAGCCTTCGTCACGTTCACCATACGCAACGTGAAGCTGGTTTGGCCCTTGGTTTATCACGTTGGGAAACGGTTCTTCACGTAGTTATTCCTGAAGCTCTTCCAGGTATTGTAACAGGTATTGTATTGGCATCTGGTCGTATCTTTGGTGAAGCAGCAGCCCTCATCTATACAGCAGGTCAATCAGCACCAGCCCTTGACTGGTCAAACTGGAATCCATTGAGTGTTACGAGTCCGATTTCTATCTTCCGTCAATCTGAAACCCTTGCGGTTCACATTTGGAAGGTCAACAGCGAAGGGACAATCCCAGATGCAACTCAAGTGTCAGCTGGTTCAGCAGCCATCCTCTTGGTATTCATCTTGATTTTCAACCTTTCTGCTCGTTATATCGGTAAGAAACTTCATGCGAAAATGACTTCAGCAGCTTAGAAGTCTGACTTATAAGGAGAAAAAATGGCAGATTATAACTGGAATGAACGCCATATCATTACTTTCCCAGAAGAAAATATTGCCCTTTCGACAAAAGATGTTCATGTTTACTATGGTAAAAATGAAGCTATCAAGGGCATTGATATGCAGTTCGAAAAAAATAAAATCACAGCCTTGATTGGTCCATCGGGTTGTGGTAAATCAACCTATCTTCGCAGTCTAAATCGTATGAATGATACGATTGACATTGCTAAGGTAACAGGCCAAATCCTTTATGAAGGTATTGATATCAACAGACCAGAGATGAACGTTTACGAAATTCGTAAGCATATCGGAATGGTATTTCAACGTCCCAACCCATTTGCAAAATCAATTTATCGCAACATCACCTTTGCCCATGAGCGTGCAGGTGTGAAAGATAAAAAAGTTTTGGATGAGATCGTTGAAACTTCTCTTAAACAAGCAGCCCTCTGGGATCAGGTGAAAGATGATTTGCACAAGTCAGCCTTTACCTTGTCAGGTGGACAACAGCAACGTTTGTGTATCGCTCGTGCGATTTCTGTAAAACCGCAAATCTTGCTTATGGATGAACCTGCTTCAGCCTTGGACCCAATCGCGACTATGCAATTGGAAGAAACCATGTTTGAGTTGAAGAAAGACTACACCATTATCATCGTAACGCACAACATGCAACAGGCAGCCCGTGCAAGTGATTACACAGCTTTCTTCTATCTCGGCGACTTAATCGAGTACGACAAGACAGCTAATATCTTCCAAAATGCAAAACTCAAGTCAACTAACGACTATGTTTCTGGTCACTTTGGATAGAAAGGAAAACTATGACATCACCTATTTTACAAGTAAAAGATTTATCTGTTTACTACAATAAGAAAAAGGCCTTGAATAGCGTTTCAATTGATTTCTATCCAAATGAAATTACAGCCTTGATTGGTCCGTCAGGTTCTGGTAAGTCAACTCTCTTGCGTGCTATTAACCGCATGGGCGATTTGAACCCAGAAGTGACCTTGACTGGTGCTATTGATTACAATGGGAAAAATATCTACAGTCCTCGTACAGATACAGTAGATCTTCGCAAGGAAATCGGTATGGTTTTCCAACAACCAAACCCATTCCCTATGTCTATCTATGAGAATGTTGTTTACGGTCTTCGTATTAACGGTATTAAGGATAAGCAAATTCTTGATGAAACAGTTGAACGCGCTTTGACTGGAGCATCTATTTGGAACGAGGTTAAGGATCGCTTGCATGATTCAGCCGTTGGTTTGTCAGGTGGTCAGCAGCAGCGTGTCTGTGTAGCCCGTGTACTGGCAACCAGTCCAAAGATTATCTTGCTGGATGAACCAACATCAGCCCTTGATCCAATTTCAGCTGGTAAGATTGAAGATACGCTTTATGGTTTGAAGGACAAATATACCATGGTCTTGGTAACGCGTTCGATGCAACAAGCGTCACGTATTTCAGATAGAACTGGTTTCTTCTTGGACGGAGATTTGATCGAGTATGACTTGACCAAAGAAATGTTCCTCAGTCCGAAACGTAAAGAAACAGAGGACTACATCACAGGTAAATTCGGCTAGGCCGTAAGAAATAGAAAAGAGGTTCGTATGTTAAGAGCTCAGTTTGAAGAAGAATTAGGCAAACTCCATAATCAATTTTATGCCATGGGTAACGAAGTGTTGGCACAAATCAATAATGCCGTTCGTGCTTTCACCACTCATGATCGTGAGTTAGCAAAAGAAGTGATTGAAGCGGATAAGAAAATCAATGCTTTTGAAGTGAAACTAGAGAAAAAATCACTTGAAATCATTGCCCTACAACAACCTGTTTCAACAGACCTTCGTCGTGTTATCACTGTTTTGAAGGCTACTAGTGACTTGGAGCGTATGGGTGACCATGCTGTTTCAGTTGCCAAGGCTGCGATTCGTATGAAGGGGGAAGTTCGCATTCCTGTTGTTGAAGAAGAAATCAAGAAAATGGGTCGCGAGGTTCGTCAACTAGTAGAGCAAACCTTGGAACTTTACCTTGGTGATGCGGACATGGAGCGTGCTTATGAAGTAGCGGCACGTGACGAAGTGGTCAATGGTTTTTACTCATCTATCCAAGAATTGACAACTGAGGAAATCAAGAAAAATCCAGATTCTTTGGTTGCTGGTCGTGACTATTTCCAAGTGTTGACTTACTTGGAACGTGTTGGTGACTATGCTAAAAATATCTGTGAGTGGGTTGTTTACCTACGAACAGGCGACATCACTGAATTGTAAGATGGAAGTCCGAAAGGACTTCTTTTTTTATGGAATAAGAATGTGCTACCTACCTTTAGTTTGCTTTAAGTTTTTCATTTTATACTATTTTTATCATCAGATGGTTACCATTATTCTGATAAATATAAATTGAAAAGAGGGATTTCATGTCAATCATCAATCTATTAAAGTCGCAATCGAAAACAGTATTGGCAGTGGTTGCTATAACTGCGGCCACTGTAGGATTTGCTGGTGGGATGTCCGTTGCAAAAAGTGTAGGAATAGCGACTAGTCAAAGCCATGCCACTTTGGCGCAAAACCAAGATCATTCAATCCTTGGAAACCAAACACCTCCAGCACCTAATGGTCGTTTACGAGGTATGCCTCCTGGAAAAAATGGAGCAATGCGAGGAGTGCCGTCCGATCACAATGCTAATACCAATAGAATGTCACCTAATCAAGCTACAATACCACCCGATGTTACAAGTGGTTCTAGTCAGTCGAATACTTCCTCTGATGAAGTCAATGCCCTAAAAGAGAAAAATAAAGAAATAAAAGCACAAATTTCAGGTAGTTCCGTAACATCAAACCAATAGGAAAAATAAGAAAAAAGTGGTATAATTGACCCAGCTTTGTTGGTCATACAGAGTGAGCTCGATAAAAGTGACAGAAAATCAAAGTTCAAGTTCTTCCTTAGTTCCTTGAACGATTTTACATAGTAGAAAAAGGTGAAAAATATGATAAAGATTTTGTTGGTAGAAGATGATTTAAGTCTATCTAACTCTGTTTTTGATTTCCTGGATGACTTTGCAGATGTCATGCAGGTTTTTGATGGAGAAGAAGGAATTTACGAGGCTGAGTCAGGTGTATATGACCTTATTCTCTTGGACTTGATGTTGCCTGAGAAGGATGGCTTCCAAGTATTGAAAGAATTGCGTGAAAAAGGAGTGACAACCCCTGTTCTGATTACAACAGCCAAGGAAAGTCTTGAAGATAAAGGTCATGGATTTGAATTGGGTGCGGACGATTATTTGACCAAGCCTTTCTATTTGGAAGAGTTGAAAATGCGTATTCAAGCCCTCCTTAAACGTTCAGGTAAATTCAACGACAATCAATTGACCTACGGTGATGTGACAGTTGATCTTGCGACTAATTCCACAAAGGTAGATGGTAAAGAAGTTGAACTACTGGGCAAAGAGTTTGAACTATTGGTCTATTTCCTACAAAATCAAAATGTTATCCTACCTAAGACACAGATTTTCGATCGCTTGTGGGGATTTGACAGCGATACGACCATTTCAGTAGTGGAAGTTTATGTGTCAAAAGTTCGTAAAAAATTGAAAGGAACGGCCTTCGGAGAAAATCTGCAAACCCTTCGCAGTGTTGGCTACATTCTAAAGAATGTTTAAGAGATATAAAAAGATTGTCAATACGGAAAGTTTTTCCTTCTTTATTCGCTATTTTGCTGTATTTACCCTGATATTTGGTTTGATGACAGCCATCATCTTTCAGCTCATGCGCTCCACTATGTATCAGACGACAGATGATACACTAAGTCGGATTAAGGATGAACCCTCTATGATGATTGGTTTTGCAATTGCGCGGACCTATGAGCCAGATTCTGAATTTATTATCCATGATGAAGGTGAGCAACCTTCTGCAACAAATTCCTCTTCAACTACTGCTTCATCGGAGGATCCACAACCAAAGGATAAGAAAGGTGATCAACCAATGAGGTTGGGCACCAATACCCATGTTTTGCTCTACAGCAAGAGTGGTGCGCTTTTGAACCCAGATAATTTTACAGGTTTATCCGATTTGAAAGTCGATAAAGAAAAGTTGGGGGAAATCAAGGAGTTGACGGTTGAAACTCCATTTGGTTCCGAGGAACATTACCGTTATATCACGGTTGAATTATCCGCAGAGGATTTGGGCTATTATTCTAACTATGATATTACCTGCGCAACGATTTTGGTCAATGTCAGTCAGATAAAGTCTTCTATTGGAACTTATGAATCAACCGTAGCTGTAGTTATGATTTCAGCTTGGTTGATTTCGATTGTCGCTAGTATTTACTTGGCTAATCTCAGCATGAAACCAATTTTAATTAGCTATCAAAAGCAAAAGGATTTTGTTGAGAATGCTAGCCACGAATTGCGTACACCACTAGCAGTATTGCAAAATCGCTTGGAAAGTCTATTCCGTCATCCAGAAGCAACGATTTTGGACAGTAGTGAGAGTATTGGTTCTAGTCTGGAAGAAGTACGAAATATGCGCCTACTGACGACCAATCTGCTCAATCTTGCTCGGCGTGATGATGGATTTAAGCTAGATATGGTAGAGGTGAGCCCTGCCTACTTGGATGAAGTGTTTGAAAACTACCGTATCATTGCTGAGGAAAATGGCAAGAAATTTAAGTGTAACAATCTCATTCAAAAGTCCTTCCGAACGGACAGGGTTCTGTTGAAGCAATTATTAACGATATTATTTGATAATGCAATGAAATACACGGATGAGAATGGTGACATTCACATTACGGCTACTATGAAGGAGCGCCATGTTTCCATCGCTGTAGCTGATAATGGTCTAGGTATCTCAGATGCAGATAAGAAGAAAATATTTGACCGCTTTTATAGGGTTGATAAGGCACGGACACGCCAAAAAGGTGGTTTTGGTCTGGGACTTTCTTTGGCTCAACAGATTATCAAATCCCTCAATGGTCAAATTCTTGTCAAAGATAATCAACCAAAAGGGAGTATTTTTGAAGTTCATCTTCCTAAATAATACAAGCAAGATTGGTTCTTGAATAAATGAGATAAACTAGGAGGAGTAGGGTAACCTTTAAACAGGTTTCCCTACTCCTCTTTTTTGTCAAGTATGATATACTAATTTGTAAGAGCTCTGGAATCTGTCTTTTTACTAGTTCAAGAGCCAATAGTTGTTAGGAGTGAGCCATGAAAGACAATCTCTATGCACGCAAACTATCCCTACTTACTCTGCTCAGTCTTTCGGTAATCACTTTGACTGCTTGTTCAACTGACCAAGTTGCAGACAAACTAAAAGACCTGCAATTTGAATTTGTTCAGGAGAAAAAAGAACGTGAGGCAGAATTGTCTGCGCTAAGGGAAGAAGTAGCGGGGAATTTTTATTTTCAAGAGTTGGATACAGATAGGGAACGGCGTGCCTATCTCCAATTTGTCAATGGCTTGAGAAAAAGAGAAAGCAGGATTGAGATTGATTCGGTCAACCAGGAAACCTATACTCGTGTCTATTTTTCTGTTGCCAATGATTTCCCAGAATACTATTGGTTAACGGATGCCATGGTTGATGGCATTGGTTTTTCAGACTTATCAAATCCTACCTATCCTGATGATGTTGAGCAAGTCAGTCGGCAACTTGAAAATCTTGCCCGAACTATTATAGAACAAGCTCCTAAAGGTTCAGATTATGAGATGGTCAAGTTTTTCTACGAAACTATTATCAAACAAACTGACTATGATTTAGAGGCCCTGTCCAATGACAGTCTTTCTTGGAAAGAACAAGGCATTACCAGTGTTCTTCTTGAACAGAAATCTGTATGTGCAGGCTATAGTCGAACCTTTCAGTATTTATGTAAATTAGCTGGTATAGATTGTATCTATGTGAGTGGAATGGCCAATAGTGAGCAGGGAAACCAAATCGGCCATGCATGGAACCTGGTTCAGATTGGCGGTCAGTACTACGGTATTGACACGACCTGGGGTGATCCTGTCTTTGAAGAAGCCATGGGTGGTCAAGCGAAATCAGATATTTCTTATGACTATCTCTGTGTTACGGATGAATTTTTAAATAGAAGTAGAAAGGCTGATAGTGATTTACTGGCTTACTGGGGCAAGGAATACCCTTTTCAGTCAAGGCCCTTGGCCTATCCATCTGCTCAAGACAATTCCCTTAATTATTATATGCAGATGGGAGCCTATTTCCCAAGCTTTGATGAGCTAGCTATCTTAGAAAGTGTTCGTCAGCAGAAAGAGCAGGGAGCAGAGAGGATTTTTCTGCAATTTTCAAACCAGCAAGCTTTGCAGGAAATGGTAAACCTAGCTGGAACTGACAACAATTCCCTCTTTGATGCCCTGGGTTATGTCTATACCTATCAGTACTATTATAATAACCAGACCTATACGTTTGAAGTGACAGGTTGGTGAGTATGAGAGAATAAAAAAAAAGGAAACCCGAAGGTTTCTTTTTTTATTAAGCAAGTTTTGATGCAAGACGTGCTTTGTCGCGGCTTGCTTTGTTTTTGTGAATCAAACCTTTAGTTTCTGCTTTATCGATTGCTGAGCTAGCAGCGCGGAAAAGCTCTTCAGATGGGTTAGCTTCAAATGCTTTGATTGCCGTACGCATAGCTGATTTTTGTGCTGAGTTTTTTTCGTTTTGTTTAACGTTCAATTCAGCGCGTTTGATAGCTGACTTAATGTTTGCCAATGGTTTCACCTCCACCCTTTCTTGTACTAACTATACCATTATATCTGAAAAGATAGGTTTTGACAAGTGAAATTTATTTTTTTAGATAAATTTTATCAATCTCATGGTTATCAGCCTTATGGAGAATAATGTCTGCACGGTTTCGGGTAGGTTCGATGAACTTTTCCAAATTAGCTAGGTTTATATTTTTCCAAGTATTTTGGGCAATGGCAATGATTTCTGGATAGGTCATCTGAGTAAAACGATGGTAGTAGTTGTTGGGATCATTCTTTGCCAGAGTTAATAATTTTTGGAAACGTTCTAGGTACCAGGTTTCAATATGTTCCACATCGGCATCAACGTAAATGGACAGGTCGAAATAATCACTGACATAAAGTCGTTGGTTTTGTGGATTTTGAAACACATTGATACCCTCCACAATCAGAAAGTCAGGGGCCTTAATTTCCTGAAGCTGATCCGGTACGATGTCATAAATCTCATGAGAATAGACAGGGATTTGACAATCGTAGCCGTTTTTAATCTTGTCCACGAAATCAATCAATTTTTCCATATCATAGGACTCTGGAAATCCTTTTTTGTTCAATATCTGGCGCTCTTCCAGAATGGCATTTGGATAGAGGAATCCATCTGTTGTGACCAATTCAACTTTGGCGTGTTTAAAGGTACGGGCGATTAGGATTTGAAGCAGGCGGCTGGTGGTGGATTTTCCTACGGCCACACTACCAGAAACACCGATAATAAAAGGCTGAGGTTTGATGGATTTTTGCAGGAAGAGGCTCTTGGTGAAATTGAGGTCCTTTCGAGCCTTCCGATAAATATGAATAAGGTTGATAAGGGGTAGATAGATATCAGATACTTCATGCAGTTGGATACGGTCATTGAAACTCTTGATTGAATTGAGCTCTTTTTGGCTCAGGGGAATAGTGGTCTTACGATGGAGCTGTTGCCAGGTTTTTCGGTCGATTTCTTCAAAATTTAAAAATTCATTCTTCATAGTTTACTCTTTCTAATAGAAGTAAGCGTTTTACATAATACTTACATTTTATCATATTTTCCAATCTTGCAAAACTCTTGAAAACGTTTTTAAGAAATGGTATAATCGGAGTATGTCTAATATGTATTATGAAAAGAATCCAAGTGCAGCACATGATATTCATGAACTCCGTGTCAGCTTGCTGGATACTCCTATGACTTTCTTAACAGATGCTGGTGTATTTAGTAAGAAAATGGTTGATTATGGAAGTCAGGTGCTTTTGAATTCCCTAGAACTAGCGAAGGGAAAAACTCTCTTGGATGTAGGCTGTGGCTACGGACCTCTGGGATTGACCTTAGCAAAAGTTTATGACCTAAATGTTACCATGATTGATGTCAATAGCAGAGCTTTAGAGCTAGCCGAGAAAAATGCTGAGAAAAATGGTGTTTCTGCGACGATTTTCCAATCCGATGTCTATGAAGCAGTTGAGGGTAGTTTTGATTATGTGATTTCTAACCCTCCCATTCGAGCTGGCAAATCAGTTGTGCATGAAGTGATTACAGGTGCCAAGGAACACTTGGTTGACGGTGGGAGCTTAACAATAGTTATCCAGAAAAAACAAGGGGCACCGAGCGCTAAAAAACGGATGGAAGAAGTGTTTGGAAATTGCCAGATTATTAAAAAGGATAAGGGATACTATATCCTTGAAAGTGTGAAAGAATGAGAGCAGTTGATTTAATTCAGAAAAAACGAGATGGTTTAGAGTTGACTACAGAGGAAATCCAGTGGTTGATTGATGGTTATGTGGATGGCAGTGTACCTGATTACCAAATGTCAGCCTTGGCTATGGCTATCTACTTTAAAGGAATGTCTACCAGAGAGATTTCAGACTTGACCATGGCTATGGTGCATTCGGGTGAGGAAATTGATCTTTCAGCGATTGCAGGTGTTAAGGTTGATAAGCACTCAACTGGTGGTGTAGGTGATAAGGTTACCTTGATTTTGGCACCGCTTGTGGCAAGTTTTGGTGTTCCTGTTGCAAAGATGAGCGGTCGAGGTCTGGGCCACACAGGTGGAACACTTGATAAGTTGGAATCCATTAAAGGATACCAAATCGAAATAAGTCAAGAAGACTTTATCAAGCAAGTTCAGGAAACGGGTGTGGCTGTTATCGGTCAATCGGACAATCTGGTTAAGGCTGATAAATTACTTTATGCCCTGCGCGATGTGACGGCAACTGTGGATATCATTCCTTTGATTGCAAGTTCGGTCATGTCTAAAAAGATTGCGGCTGGTGCGGACGCTATTCTTCTCGATGTAACGGTTGGCGAAGGTGCCTTCATGAAAAACATCGAAGATGCGCGTGTTCTGGCACGAACCATGGTTGACCTTGGAAAAGCTGTTGGTCGCAAGACAGTAGCCGTCTTGACGGATATGTCCCAGCCAGTAGGTACCTCAATTGGTAATCGCTTGGAAATTTTGGAAGCCTTGGAAATTCTTCAGGGAAATGGCAGAGCAGATGTGACAGAATTTATCTGTGAATTGGCTCAAATCATGCTCAGTTTAGCAAACGTTGAAAAAACGGTTGAAGAAGTTTGCCAGCATATTGAAAACGGAGCAGCCCTCAAGAAATTTGAAGAAATGGTTGTAGCTCAGGGCGGAGATTTGGAAGACTTGTACCGTCCGGTTCAAGTTTCTAATCAGGTTGACGTACTCTCTGATGAAGATGGTTACATCGTTGGACTTCCTGCTTTGGAATTCGGACTATTTGCTATGAGAATTGGTGCTGGTCGGGCTGTTAAGACAGACGATTTGGACTATGAAACAGGAATTGTCTTCCATAAGAAAGTCGGAGAAGCGATTGCCGAGGGTGAAAAAATCGCAACAATTTACGCAAATGAAAATATTTCGGAAAATATGCTTACAAATTTCAAGAAAAATGTTAAAATAGATAAAGTAAGTGTAAAAACGAAAGAAATCATCGAGATTATTTCATAATGTACGGAGAAAGTATGAAACTTAATAAATATATCGATCATACCATTTTAAAGCCAGAAACCACTAAAGAACAGGTTGCTCAGATTTTGGCAGAAGCCAAAGAATATGACTTTGCTAGTGTCTGTGTCAATCCAACTTGGGTAGCCTACGCAGCCCAAGAATTGAAGGATAGTGACGTAAAAGTTTGTACCGTCATCGGCTTCCCTTTGGGTGCAAACACACCAGCTGTTAAAGCCTTTGAAACCAAAGATGCTATTGAAAACGGTGCTGATGAAATTGATATGGTCATCAATATCGGTGCTTTGAAGTCTAAAAACGATGAATTGGTCTTAGAAGATATTCAGGCTGTAGTGGCTGCTAGCGGTGATAAGCTGGTCAAAGTGATTATCGAAACCTGCCTCTTGACAGAAGAGGAAAAAGTAAAAGCTTGCCAATTGTCAAAAGAAGCGGGTGCAGATTTTGTCAAAACTTCAACAGGCTTCTCAACAGGTGGTGCAACTGTTGAAGACGTTGCACTCATGAGAAAAACGGTTGGACCAGATATGGGTGTCAAGGCTTCAGGTGGTGCTCGTTCTTATGAAGATGCAATTGCCTTCATTGAAGCAGGTGCAACTCGTATTGGTGCTTCATCAGGTGTTGCAATCATGAAGGGAGAAAAGGCGGATGGCGACTACTAAACTGATTGATTTGGTTGTAGAAAATAGCCGTCAGGCCTATGTTCCCTATTCCCACTTCCCAGTAAGTGCAGTCTTGGTTGCTAAAGATGGTCAAATATTTACAGGAGTAAATATCGAAAACGCTAGCTTTGGTCTTACCAATTGTGCGGAAAGAACAGCAATCTTTAAGGCTGTTTCCGAGGGGGTTCTTGATTTTTCTGAAATCGTCATTTATGGTGAAACAGAAAAGCCAATCTCCCCTTGTGGGGCTTGTCGTCAAGTGATGGCAGAATTTTTTGAACAGGATCTAAAAGTGACCTTGGTCGCTAAAGATAAATCGACAGTCGAGATGACAGTCGGGGAATTACTTCCATATTCTTTTACAGACTTGACCTAAGTTTGTAAGCCAGTCGTTAGACTGAAACCATTTATCATTGCAACGAAATGTTGCCAAAGAATTTTTTAGGAGGGTTCAGAAATGAACAAGAAACTTGTTGGTTTGGGTGTTGTATCACTTGCAGCACTTACTCTTGCTGCCTGCGGTAGCCGTACATCAAATAGCTCATCAAGTAGCGAAACTGCTGAGTCATCAGTAAAAGCTGCGATCGTTACTGATATCGGTGGTGTTGATGACCGTTCATTCAACCAATCAGCTTGGGAAGGTTTGACTGCATGGGGTAAAGAAGCTGGTCTTGAAAAAGGTAATGGCTATGACTATTTCCAATCAGCTAGCGAATCTGACTATGTAACGAACCTTGATTCAGCTGTTTCAGGTGGATACAACCTTGTATTTGGTATCGGTTTCGCCTTGGAATCTGCAATTGCTGAAGTTGCTCCAAACAACACAGATACTCATTATGTAATCGTTGACTCTGTTGTACCAGACCTTGACAACGTTGTTAGCGTTGGTTTTGCTGACCACCAAGCATCATACTTGGCAGGTGTTGCAGCTGCTAAATCAACAAAATCTAACCACGTTGGTTTCATCGGTGGTATGGAAGGTGTCGTAATCGACCGCTTTGAAGCTGGTTTCGTAGCAGGTGCTAAATCTGTTAACCCATCTATCAAAGTAACAGTTGACTACGCTGGCTCATTTGGTGATGCTGCTAAGGGTCAAACACTTGCTGCTGCTCAATACGCTGCAGGTGCTGACGTAATCTTCCACGCATCAGGTGGTACAGGTAACGGTGTATTTGCTGCTGCAAAAGCTGAAAACGAAACTCGTAACGAAGCTGATAAAGTTTGGGTAATCGGTGTTGACCGTGACCAATCTGCAGAGGGTGAGTACACATCTAAAGATGGCAAAGCTTCTAACTTCGTATTGGCTTCTACAATCAAAGAGGTTGGTACTGCTGTTAAAGATATCGCAACAAAAGCTGTTGCAGGAGAATTCCCTGGTGGTACTGTAGTTCAATTCTCGCTTGCGGATAAAGGTGTAGAATTGGCTGAAACCAACCTTTCAGAAGATGCTTCAAAAGCTATCGCTGAAGCGAAACAAGCAATCATCGATGGTAAGGTTGAAGTTCCAGAAACTCCAGAAAACTAATCTTTTGAATTAGCATTTTCCGAAGCGGCGGCTGAAATCGGTCGCCCTTTTCGGAGCTGAGAATTTTTCTCAGTAAAGCCTATCAGAAGCTGGTAGGTTTTACTGACAAAAATGATCGTCAGAAAGGAAGAAGATTATGACTAGGGATAATGTCATTGAAATGCGCAATATTACCAAGATTTTTGGTGAATTTGTAGCAAATGACCACATCAACTTACATGTCAGACGAGGTGAAATCCACGCCCTTCTCGGTGAAAATGGTGCTGGTAAATCAACTCTTATGAATATGTTGGCAGGTCTTTTGGAGCCTACCAGCGGAGAAATTGCAATTAACGGTGAGGTTGTATCAATTGACTCACCTTCTAAAGCTGCCCATTTAGGTATTGGTATGGTGCACCAGCACTTTATGCTGGTTGATGCTTTCACAGTTGCTGAAAATATCATTCTTGGTTCAGAAACAACCAAGGCAGGTGTGATTGACCTCAAAAAAGCCATTGCTGAAATCAAAGAATTGTCCGAGCGTTACGGCCTAGAAGTTGATCCGACAGCTAAAGTAGCAGATATTTCTGTCGGAGCTCAACAGCGCGTAGAGATTTTGAAGACCCTCTATCGTGGTGCAGACCTCTTGATTTTTGACGAGCCAACGGCTGTTTTGACTCCTGCGGAAATAGCAGAGCTTCTCAAAATCATGAAGAAATTGATTGAAGAAGGCAAGTCCATCATCCTGATTACTCACAAACTGGATGAAATTCGTGCCGTTGCGGATCGTGTAACCGTTATTCGTCGTGGTAAATCTATTGAAACAGTTGATGTCGCGGGTGCAACCAATGAAGACTTGGCTGAGTGGATGGTTGGACGTTCTGTATCTTTCAAAACAGAAAAAATCGCCTCAAATCCAAAGGAGGTTATCCTATCTATCAAGGATTTGGTAGTAAACGAAAACCGTGGCATTCCGGCAGTTAAAGGTCTTAATCTTGAAGTTCGAGCTGGAGAAGTAGTTGGTATTGCTGGTATCGATGGAAATGGACAGAGTGAGCTTATCCAAGCCATTACAGGTTTGCGTAAGGTTAAATCAGGTTCCATTACCATCAAGGGTGAGGAAGTTGTTGGTAAAACACCTCGTAAAATCACTGAGATGCAGGTCAGCCACGTTCCTGAAGACCGTCATCGTGATGGTTTGGTTTTGCAAATGTCTGTTGCAGAAAATATTGCTTTGCAGACATATTATAAAGAGCCAAACTCTAAGAATGGTATTCTGAATTACAATATTATCAATGAAAAGGCACGTCAGCTAATGGAAGAGTTCGATGTGCGTGGTGCTAGTGAATTAGTTCCTTCTAAGGCCTTGTCAGGTGGTAACCAGCAGAAAGCCATTATCGCCCGTGAAATTGACCGTAACCCAGATCTTCTCATCGTTAGCCAACCAACTCGTGGTTTGGACGTTGGCGCTATCGAGTACATTCGTAAACGTTTGATTGCAGAGCGTGACAAGGGCAAGGCAGTTCTTGTTGTCAGCTTTGAATTGGATGAAATTTTGGATGTTTCAGACCGCATTGCTGTTATCCATGACGGTACTATCCATGGTATCGTCGATCCTGCGACGACAAACAAGCAGGAGTTGGGTGTCTTGATGGCAGGTGGAAAATTAGAGAAGGGAGAAAGTCATGCCTAAGAAATATCACAATGTGGCCCTTCCATTTTTGGCAGTATTTTCTGGTCTGTTGTTAGGTGCCATTATCATGCTTGTCTTCGGTTATGACCCAATTTGGGGCTACGAAGAACTATTCTATTCAGCTTTTGGTAATGTAAAATCAATCGGTGAGATTTTCCGTGCTATGGCACCACTGATTTTTACCGCTTTAGGTTTCGCAGTGGCTAGCCGTGCTGGTTTCTTCAACGTCGGTTTGCCTGGTCAAGCCTATGTGGGCTGGGTATTCGCAGGCTGGTTTGCCTTGTCAAATCCAGATTTGCCCCGTCCAGTTCTTATTTTAGCGACAGTCATCATCGCTATGATTGCCGGTGGTATAGCTGGTTCCATTCCAGGTATCTTGCGTGCCTATCTTGGTACCAGTGAAGTTATCGTCACAATCATGATGAACTACATCTTGCTTTACTCATGTAACTATATCATTCGTGAAATATTTGCCGATGATTTGATGAAGAATACGGATTCGACGATCAACGTTTCAGCCAATGCTTCTTACCAGACAGAATGGCTTCGCGCTTTGACTGACAATTCACGGATGAACTTGGGTATCTTCTTTGCCATCATTGCCGTCCTTGTAATCTGGTTCTTGTTAACTAAAACAACTCTCGGTTTTGAAATCCGTTCGGTTGGTTTGAATCCAACGGCCTCCGACTACGCAGGTATGTCAGCTAAACGTACCATCATTCTTTCAATGGTTATCTCAGGTGCCCTTGCGGGTCTTGCTGGTGCTATCCAGGGTCTTGGTACCTTCCAAAATGTCTACATTCAAAGTGGTAATTTGGATATTGGTTTCAACGGTATGTCTGTTGCCCTCTTGGCTTCAAACTCACCGCTTGGTATCCCATTGGCAGCCTTCCTATTTGGTGTTCTCTCTGTTGGGGCACCAGGTATGGTTCGTGCCCAAATTCCACCTGAATTGATTAACGTTGTTACAGCGTCTATCATCTTCTTTATCGGTGTGAAATTTATCTTTGAGCAATTGCTTAAAGCAAAAAATAAAGCGAAAGGAGCGAAATAAGATGAATATTTCCATTCTTGCCTTACTCATTTCGCAGATGTTAATCTACTCAGCACCCCTGATTTTTACCAGTCTTGGTGGTGTCTTCTCTGAACGTGGCGGTATCGTAAACGTTGGTTTGGAGGGAATTATGGTTATCGGTGCCTTTGCTGGCGTTGTTTTCAACATTGAATTTGCTGAAACCTTTGGAAAAGCAACTCCTTTGTTAGCAATTCTAGTTGGTGGTTTAGCTGGAGTTCTATTTGCAGCAGTTCATGCTATGGCTACCATTAACTTCCGTGCAGACCACGTCGTATCTGGTACAGTGTTGAACCTTCTAGCTCCAGCCTTGGGTGTCTTCCTTGTCAAAGTTATCTATAACAAGGGACAAACTGACAGTATTACTCAGTCATTTGGTAAGTTTTCATTTCCAGTATTGGCTGATATTCCGGTTATTGGAGATATTTTCTTTAAGAATACGAGTTTGATGGGCTATGTTGCTATCGCAACTGCATTCCTTGCATGGTTTATTCTTTATAAAACTAAGTTTGGACTTCGTCTTCGCTCAGTTGGTGAGCACCCACAAGCAGCTGATACACTTGGTATCAATGTTTATGCTATGCGTTACGCAGGTGTACTGATTGCTGGTTTCCTTGGTGGTGTTGGTGGTGCAGTAAGTGCCCAATCCGTAAACATCAACTTCTCAGCAACAACAATCGTTGGCTCAGGTTTCATTGCCTTGGCTGCCGTTATCTTTGGTAAGTGGAACCCAATTGGTGCCATGTTAGCTAGTCTTTTCTTTGGATTATCTCAAAGTTTGGCAGTAGTTGGAAGTCAGCTTCCAGGTTTGAAAGATATTCCGACAGTATATCTACAAATCGCGCCTTATCTAATCACAGTCGTTGCCCTCTCTGCCTTCTTCGGAAAAGCAGTAGCACCAAAAGCCGACGGCGTTAACTATATTAAATCGAAGTAAAAAAACAGGCTCTTTGTCAACTGTAGTGGGTAGATGAAAAGCTAACACCTAGAGAGGACGAAATTCGTTCTCTCTTTCTTTATGTTCAAAGCAATCAAAATCCGTTTTTTAAAGTTTTCAAAGTTCCTGAAACCAAAAGCATTTCTCTTAATGATTTTGATGAGATTGTTGGTAGCTTCCAGTTTGGCGTTGGAATAAGGCAATTCCATGGCGTTTAAAACCTTTTCTTTATCCTTTAGAAATGTCTTAAATACCGTCTGGAAATAGGATCAACATTGGCTATTTCCTGTTCGATAAGGTCAAAGAAATGAACTGAGTTTTTCTAGAATTTCCTTGTTAGTCAAGTGCATGCGAAACATAGGGCGATAGAATCATTTATCGCTGAGTTTACGGCTATCTTATTGAAGTAAATCAGTCCGGTGGACTGATTTAGCCTGAGCCTAGAAATAAGAAAGCGAGGTTTCCAGTAGCGTTTCAAGGATCGGTATTCCTGCGATTTTCTGTCGAATTGATTCATAATTAGAATACGAACGCGGTTCATAGCACGGCTAAAGTGCTGCACAATGTGAAAGCGGTCCAGAACAATCTTGGCGTTTTGAAATAGCTGTCTAGCCAATTTGTAGTAAGGACTAAACATATCTATGGTAATGACTTTGACTTGATTTCTAACCTTTCTAGGATAGCGTAGAAAGTGGTTTCGGATGGTTGCTTGTGCTCTTCCGTCCAGAATAGTTATGACATTTAGGGAGTTGAAATCTTGAGCGATAAAGCTCATTTTCCCCTTCTTGAAGTCATATTCATCCCAGCTCATCACCTCAGGTAAGGTATTCCAATCTGTTTCAAACTTGAACTCATTAAGCTTTCTCATAACTGATGAGGTTGAGATAGATAGCCTGTGTGCAATATGTGTCATTGCTTGATTTTCGATGAGTAATTGAGCAATCTTCTGGTTAACAGCGACGGAGATTTGGTGGTTCTTCTTGACAAGAGGAGTTTCAGCGACCGCTATTTTTCCGCAATCTTTACACTTGAAGCGACGCTTTCGAAGACGGATAAGCAGTGGGAAACCAGCTGTTTCTAGGTAGGGGATCTTAGAGGCTTTCTGGAAATCGTATTTTGCCATTTGTCCCTTACAGGAGGGACATTTAGGGGCTGTGTAATCCAAGTGACCGTGGAGTTCTAAGTGAGTTCCCAGGTCATATTCATTAGAGATAGTAATATTTTTGTCTTTAATTCTGAGAAAATTTGTGATAAGATTTAGTTGTTCCATATGAACCCTTTCTAATGAGTTGTTTAGTCGCTTTTCATTATAGGTCATATGGGACTTTTTTCTACACTCCAAAAGGCTCCACAATCTCCATGGTGGTTTTACCCACTACAGAAATTATAGAGCCAAAAAACAACCCCGACGGGTTGTTTTTTCACGAGCATGAAAATTCGAAGGCGAGTAAAGGTCCAGTGGACCTTTTTATCATGAGCTTGAAAACTGGAGAGCGAATAACAACCCCGACGGGTTGTTTTTTCACGAGCATGAAAATTCGAAGGCGAGTAAAGGTCCAGTGGACCTTTTTATCATGAGCTTGAAAATCATAAGGCAAACTAGTCTGGCAGCATAGATGACACTTTTTGCTCGAAATTAAAATCCATCTTCTGCCTAATATAGATTTTTATGTTATACTTGGTTACTCGAGAATATGTGAGGAGGAAAGTTATGGCTAGACACCTAGTTTTGAATATTGCAATGAGTTTAGACGGTTATATCGCTCGAACAGACGGGAGTTATGATTGGATAGAGGGGCATGGTACAGATAAATATGACACTACCTTGCAATTCGATAATCCTGCATTTTTCAGTAGCTGTGATACGGTCATCATGGGGCGAAAATCATTGGAAGATTGCCCTCTGGAGATGATTGAGGGATATCAGGAAAAGCAGTTTATTATTGCCAGTCGTTCTGAATATGCTAACTATAACAATGTACGATTTGTAAAGGACATTGTTGCAGAAATCGAGCAATTGCGAGCAGAAGAAGGTGGTGATATCTGGCTTTTTGGTGGTGCTAGCTTGGTTCAAACCTGTCTAGAAGCTGGAGTGATTGACCATTTCATTATTGGGATTATTCCAATAATCTTAGGTGAGGGTATTTCACTTTTTGATGGCCTGACTAAAGAGCAGAAATTGATTTTAGTAGAGTCTACAGTAACCGATGGCATTGCCATGTTACGGTATGATATACGAAAATAGAAAAAAGGTGGACCAATGGTTCACCTTTTTAGTCTACTTAGTTTTTAACACCAGCAGCAATTTCTGGATTAGCAAAGGCATCATCAATGATGTCTTTCAATTGCTTAGCAGAAGCTTGCATTTTTTGCAATTCTGAGTCGTTCAATGGAATGTTTACTGGACGAACGATACCGTGTGCACCGATGATAGCTGGTTGACCGATGAAGACATCTTCAACACCCTTATATTGACCAGCTTGGTATACTGACAATGGAAGAACTGCATTTTCATCGTCAAAGATTGCTTTTGTGATACGAGCAAGAGCAACACCGATACCGTAGTAAGTAGCACCTTTTTTGTTGATGATAGAGTAAGCAGCATCACGGACAGATACGAACAAGTCAACAAGACCTTGCTCATCGATGTCGCGGTTGTCTTGCAACCAATCATACAATTTCACACCAGCAACGTTAGCGTGTGACCATACCGCAAATTCAGAGTCACCGTGTTCACCCATGATGTAAGCATGGACAGAACGTGCGTCGATACCGATTTTTTCAGCCAAAGCATGACGGAAGCGAGCTGAGTCAAGAGAAGTACCTGAACCGATAACGCGCTCTTTAGGGAATCCTGAGAATTTCCAAGTTGAGTAAGTCAATACGTCAACTGGGTTAGCAGCAACAAGGAAGATACCGTTGAAACCAGATTTAACGATTTCAGAAACGATTTGTTGGTTGATACGAAGGTTTTTCTCTACCAATTCAAGACGAGTTTCACCTGGTTTTTGTGGCAAACCAGCTGTCAAAACAACTAGGTCTGCATCGTGAGCATCTGAGTACTCAGCAGAGTAGATTTTTTTAGGTGAAGTGAAGGCCAATGCGTGGCTCAAATCTTCTGCGTCACCTTGTGTACGGTCTTTATTGATATCGATGATACCCAATTCTTGACCGATACCTTGGTTAACAAGGGCATAAGCATAAGCTGAACCTACGGCACCATCACCGACAAGGATAACTTTTTTGTGTTGTTTAGTTGCAGTCATTCTAAACATCTCCTTAGTTTTATTTGGGGATGATATCATCCCAACCATCTACCATTCTAGCACTTTTTATACATTTTGTCACTTGTGAAAGGGACTTTGAAAATGTTTACATGATAGTTTTCAATAAAGAGTTTTGTCGTAAAATATGGTATAATAGAGGCACAATGACTGTTGAAAGAGGCATAAGATGCAAGATAAAAACTTAGTAACGGTAAACCTGACCAATGAGATGAAATCTTCCTTCATCGACTATGCGATGAGTGTTATCGTTTCACGTGCTTTGCCAGATGTGCGTGATGGTCTCAAGCCTGTTCATCGCCGTATTTTGTACGGAATGAATGAGTTAGGGATTACACCAGATAAACCCCATAAGAAATCTGCCCGTATTACAGGGGATGTTATGGGTAAATACCATCCGCACGGGGATAGTGCCATATATGAAGCTATGGTACGTATGGCGCAGTGGTGGAGCTACCGCCATATGCTAGTTGATGGCCACGGAAACTTCGGTTCTATGGACGGTGACGGAGCTGCTGCTCAGCGTTATACAGAGGCTCGTATGAGCAAGATTGCTCTGGAAATGCTCCGTGATATTAACAAGAACACGGTAAACTTTGCGGACAACTATGATGCCAGTGAGCGTGAGCCAGAAGTTCTACCGGCTCGCTTCCCTAACCTTTTGGTCAATGGTACGACTGGTATTGCCGTTGGTATGGCAACCAATATTCCGCCACATAACCTGGGCGAAACCATCGAAGCTGTGAAGCTGGTGATGGACAATCCAGAGGTAACAACTCGTGAAATCATGGAAGTCCTTCCTGGGCCAGACTTTCCGACTGGTGCCTTGGTCATGGGCAAATCTGGTATTCACCGTGCCTATGAAACAGGGAAAGGCTCTATTACCCTTCGTTCTCGTACGGAGATTGAAGAGTATGGAAACGGCCGTGAGCGCATTGTCGTTACTGAGTTTCCATACATGGTTAACAAGTCCAAGGTACAAGAGCATATTGTCAAATTGGTGCAAGAGAAGCGTATCGATGGGATTACAGCTGTTCGTGATGAATCCAACCGCGAGGGTGTGCGATTTGTCATCGAAGTTCGTCGCGATGCTTCTGCCAATGTTATTTTGAATAATCTCTTCAAGCAAACTCAGTTGCAGACTAATTTCAGTTTCAATATGTTGGCCATCCAAAACGGGGTGCCGAAAATTCTTTCTGTCCGTCAGATTTTAGAATCCTATATTGAACACCAGAAGGAAGTAGTCACTCGTCGTACGCAATTCGATAAAGAAAAAGCAGAAGCGCGTGCTCATATCTTGGAAGGCTTGCTGATTGCCCTTGACCACATTGATGAGGTCATTCGCATTATCCGTAATTCAGAAACAGATGCTATTGCCCAGGCTGAGTTGATGGAGAAATTTGAGCTTTCTGAACGTCAGAGCCAGGCTATTCTTGATATGCGCCTCCGTCGATTGACAGGCTTGGAACGTGACAAAATTCAGTCTGAATATGATGAGCTGATTGCCTTGATTGCTGATTTGGCTGATATTTTGGCCAAACCAGAGCGTGTTGTGACCATTATCAAGGAAGAATTAGATGAGGTCAAACGCAAATACGCTGACCCACGTCGTACAGAATTGATGGTCGGAGAAGTTCTTTCTCTTGAAGATGAGGACTTGATTGAGGAAACAGATGTCTTGATTACCCTGTCAAATCAAGGATACATAAAACGTTTGGCTCAGGATGAATTCCAGGCTCAGAAACGCGGAGGACGTGGTGTTCAAGGAACAGGTGTCAAGGACGATGATTTTGTGCGTGAGTTGGTTTCGACTAGCACCCATGACCGCCTCTTGTTCTTTACCAATAAAGGTCGTGTTTATCGTTTGAAGGGGTATGAAATCCCAGAGTATGGCCGTACGGCTAAGGGATTGCCAGTTGTCAACTTGCTCAAGCTAGAAGAAAATGAAGCAATCCAGACCATCATCAACGTGACCAAGGACCAGGAAGCAGACAGTTATCTCTTCTTCGCAACCCGTCAGGGTGTTGTCAAACGGACCAGTGTTTCAGAATTTGGCAATATCCGTCAAAGTGGTCTTAAGGCCTTGAACTTGAAAGAAGATGATGAATTGATTAACGTCTTCTTGACAAATGGTCAGGCGGATATTATCATGGGAACCAAATTTGGTTACTCTGTTCGCTTTACAGAAACAGATGTTCGAAATATGGGGCGTACTGCAACGGGTGTTCGTGGTATCAATTTACGTGAGGGAGATCAGTTGGTTGGTGCGACCATGATTTCAGATGAACAAGAAGTCCTTGTCTTGACAGAAAAAGGTTTTGGTAAGCGAACACCAGCCAGCGAATATCCTACCAAAGGCCGTGGTGGTAAGGGGATTAGGACCCTCAAAGTTGCTGAGAAAAATGGATCTCTGGCTGGTTTGACAACGGTATCTGGTGATGAGGACATTATGGTCATTACCGATACAGGTGTGATTATTCGTACAAGTGTTGCCAATATTTCCCAAACTGGTCGTTCAACCATGGGTGTCAAGGTCATGCGTCTAAATGATGAGGCAAAAATTATGACATTTGCACTGGTAGATGCTGCAGATGCTAAGACTGAAGAAGAGCAGGAGTAGTTCTATGTCAAAACGTGCTAAAAGTAAAAAAGGAAAAAGTGGGATTTGGCGTAATCTTCTAGCTTTGCTGCTGGTTTTGATTTCTCTAGCTCTCATCTTTAACACCTCTATCCGTAATTTTATAATTGGATGGAATACCAATAAATACCAAATTTCAAAAGTGACTGCTGAGGACATTGAAAAAAACAAAGAGGCAGAAACTACTTTTGATTTTGAACAGGTTCAGGCAATTTCAACGGAAGCCATATTGGCGGCCCAATGGGAAGCGCAACGGTTGCCAGTAATTGGTGGTATTTCAATCCCAGAACTTGGAATCAATTTACCTATTTTCAAAGGTGTGGGGAACACATCTCTAATGTACGGTGCTGGAACCATGAAGGAAACCCAGGAAATGGGGAAAGGGAATTATGCTTTGGCTAGTCACCACATTTTTGGTGTAGCCGGTGCGGCGGATGTTCTCTTCTCTCCATTGGATAGGGCCCAGAATGGTATGAAAATCTATATCACTGACAAGACCAATGTCTATACTTATGTGATTGACAGTGTGCAGACAGTTACACCTGAGAGTGTCTATGTCATTGATGATGTAGAAGGACGTACAGAAGTAACATTGGTAACTTGTACAGACTATGATGCGACTGCACGGATTATCGTAAAAGGTGTGCTAGAATCAACAACGCCTTATACTGAAACCTCACAAGATATACTTGATTCATTTAACAAATCATATAACCAATATGATTATGGTCAGTAAGGTTTAAGACTGAGAATTTTCTCAGTCTTTTTTCATTTTCTTGCTTGTTTACGAATAAAATAAGTGAGGAGGATTTTATGTACCAAATTGATTTTAAGGAAGAGGCACTTTTGCCACGAGAAAGATTGTTAGAAGTTGGGGCAGAAAAATTAAGTAATCAGGAATTATTGGCTATTTTCATCCGAACTGGAACCAAAAATGAGCCTGTTTCTATCCTGTCCAATAATCTACTCAATCGCTTGGAAAGTCTGGCCGCCCTAAGGGAGCTCTCCATTGAAGAATTGCAGAGCTTGACGGGCATCGGTCGTGTTAAAGCGATTGAAATCAAGGCCATGATTGAGCTAGGAAAACGGATTAACCAGTCGGAGCTATTATTGAATGAACGAATTTTAGGCAGTGAGAAATTGGGTCGAAAGATGATCCAAGAACTTGGAGATAAAAAACAAGAACATCTAGTTGCCCTCTATCTCAATACGCAAAATCAGATTATCTGCCAAAAGACTATTTTTATAGGAAGTGTCAACCGGAGTATTGCTGAGCCAAGAGAGATCTTGCATTACGCGGTAAAATGCATGGCAACATCCATTATCATTGTTCATAATCATCCGTCGGGATCCGTTGAGCCAAGTAGGAACGATTTATTGTTTACCGAGAATTTAAAAAAGTCCTGCGAAACACTAGGACTGGTCTTGTTGGATCATTTGATTGTAGGCAATAAGGATTATTATTCTTTTAGGGAAGAAAGTGAGCTATTTTAGAGGATAAAAAGAGAGGAGCCGGGAATTCGGTTCCTCTGTTCATTATTCACCCTTGCGCATGAAATAGAGAAGGGTTTGCAACTCGCTGGTCAGGTCAACATACTGAACGACTACATCTTTGGGAACCGATAAATTGACCGGAGAGAAACTGAGAATGCCTTTGACACCAGCTTCTACTAATATATCGGTTACCTCTTGAGCCTTGATACTTGGGACAGTCAGAATAGCTGTTTGGGCACCTGCTTCCAAAATACGTTCCTTGATTTCAGAAATAGCATGGATGGGAATATTTTCATCAACGGTTCCAACCGCTGGATTGTCATCCGCTTCAAAGGCCATGACAATTTTCATTTTATTGCGCTCATGGAAGCGGTAGTGGAGTAGGGCACGGCCCATATTTCCGACACCGACAAGCATAACATTTGTAATCGAATTGTCATTGAGAATTTCCGCAAAGAAATCCATCAATTCTTTTACATTGTAGCCAAAGCCACGGCGACCTAGTTCACCGAAGTAGGAGAAGTCACGGCGCACGGTTGCGGAGTCGATACCGATGGCTTCTGCAATTTCCTTGGAGCTAGCTTTTTCAATATTTCCGGCATAAAAGCGTTTAAAGATACGATAGTAGAGCGAAAGGCGCTTGGCAGTTGCGCGCGGGATATCTGCTTTTTTTTCGTTTTTCACAATGACCTCCTTAAATATGGTTGGCGACAATACTATACTAGCTGACTGGTCTAATGCTTATTTTACTTGAGTATAGGCCTACCAATTTTTCATTCATTTTCAATTCTTTCTTCTATTCTAGTCCAAGATTGTGAAAAAATCAACAGATTGGATTGAAAAAGACTAAGCATGAAATCTTGCCTAGTCTAGTGTTTGAAAGTAGCGGTAGAGGTCACCAATGGTTCCTTTATAATCTAACTCGTGACCATCTCGTGTTAGTTTGGTTACAGGATAGTAATCAGGAAGAGTGAGGCAACCTGAGAAGGCCAGTTTGGCTGCATCCAGATTGTCAAATTCCTGTTTTCTGTCTATTTTGTAAGCATCTTGATAGTGAATAATAATCATGCTTAACCTTCCTTGGTAAATAGGTCACGGTCCACTAAGCTATCCATCAAGAAGTAGAATTTTTCCTGGATGACCTTGTTTCCATTTTCTTTAAAGATATTGACCAAGTGCAAGCCAGATTTGTCTGTGATGTTGATTTTAAAACCGTTCAACTCTTTATTGACAATAATCTTTAAAAGAAAACCCTGATTTGAGTTAGGAACTTCTTCCAAGAGGCGCGTGAGTTGGTAGTGCCCTGCTTTTGTTTGTTCAAAAGTGGTATCTCTCAGGGTGTATTTTTTGATGTTAGAGCTAATGTGATAGGTAAATGCGCAATCTTTTAGGTTAACTGATTGTTGAAAGGCCATTTTATCCTCCAATGATTTTTTGTAATTCTGTAAGAAGAATATCAATCTCTTCTAGAGTATTTGTTTCAGATAGGCTGATACGGATGGATTCTTTTAGCCGATGGGAATTTGTTCCGTACATGGCTTCAAGTACATGACTGTTCTGAACAACGCCAGCAGTACAAGCTGACCCACTTGAAACTGCAATTCCAGCCAGGTCTAATCTCATCAGAACTTGCTCATTGAGCTTGTCTGGGAAACCTATGTTGATGACATGAGGGAGATGGGAACCAGCTTGATTGATATAAAATGTAGCCCCATCTAGTCCGGAAATGAGATGTTCTTTCAAACTTTCGATATGGGCTGTATGTAGCTCAAGTAACTGGATTTGTTCCTTGAGGGCAAGTGCCATGGCAGCTATTCCTGGTAGGTTCTCTGTGCCTGCTCGGTGTTGTCGCTCTTGCTTACCTCCATGAATAAGTGCGTCAAATCCTTGCAAGCGACTATATAGAAAACCAACTCCCTTTGGTCCGTGGAATTTATGGGCAGAAGCAGCTAGAAAATCAATCCCATAGTCAGCGGGCTTCACATCCATTTTTCCGATTGCCTGCACAGCATCTACATGGAAGACTGCCTGATGGTCGGCCAATAGTTGACCAATTTCTTTAATGGGAAGCAGTTGACCAGTTTCATTGTTGGCAAACATGGTGCTAACCAAGATGGTATCTGGGCGTAGGGCTTCTTGGATTTGCTGGGCAGTGATGACATGATTGATCGGCTGAATATAGGTTACTTCAAATCCAAAACGCTCCTCAAGATACTGCATGGTATGAAGAACTGCATGGTGCTCGATAGCAGTAGTAATCAGGTGCTTGCCTTTGGCTTGATTGGCAAGGGCATAGCCCTGAATAGCCAAATTATCAGCCTCAGACCCTCCAGCTGTAAAAATGATATGATCTGCTGGGACATCGAGAACTTGGGCGATATCCTGTCTGGCTTGGCGTAAAATTTGGTTGGCTTTGCGACCAGCCTGGTGAATACTGGAAGGGTTGCCATAGGTTTCTTGCGCTACTTCCAACATCCGTTGGAGAGCAGTGGGAGATAGGGCAGTGGTGGCTGCATTATCTAAATAAATCAAATAAGGTACTCCTAGTTATTTTTTTCAGGATTTGTAAACTTAAAGAGTGGGCTAAGTGGTTGGTGTTCTTGAATACGATGGATGGCATCAGCAATCAAGTCACTAGCAGTGATGAAGGCGATATTTTTAGGCTCTTGTTCCTTACTTGCGACTGAATCGGTTACAAGGATTTCTTTGATTGGAGAAGCGTCCAGAAGTTCCGCCGCACTACCCGCGAACAGACCATGGCTGGCAACAGCGTAAATTTCAGTAGCTCCGCCCTCTTGAACGATTTTTGAGGCTTGTGAGAAGGTCCGACCAGTATTTAGGATATCATCAACCAAGATAGCTTTTTTACCAGCAACATCCCCGATGATGTAACCTTCTGAACGCTCAGAATCATCTTGAGCGTAGTCGATAATAGCAATAGGAGCATTCAAGAATTCCGCGATATTACGCGCACGTTTGATACCAGAATTTTTTGGACTAACGATGACAACGTCTTCACCACAGAGTCCTTTTTCCATGTAATAAGACGCGAAAAGAGGTTCTGTAAGAAGATTATCAACTGGAATATCAAAGAAACCTTGAATTTGAGAAGCGTGTAAATCGAGTGTTAGGACACGGTCAACACCTGCTTTGACCAACATATTGGCAACAAGTTTAGCAGTGATTGGTTCGCGTGGAGATGCGGTACGGTCCTGACGAGCATAGCCAAAATAAGGCATAACAGCAGTAATAGTGTTTGCACTTGCACGTTTGCAGGCATCAATCATAATCAGCAATTCCCACAAGTGGTTGTTGACTGGGTAGCTAGTAGATTGGATGATATAAACATCTACACCGCGGACAGATTCTTCAATGTTGATTTGGATTTCACCGTCTGAGAATTGGCGTGAGGATAATTTTCCTAGTGGAAGACCAGCTGATGCGGCAATTTTTTCAGCGATGGCACGATTGCTATTGAGTGAGAAGATTTTAATGTTATTTTCACCGAGTGGTTGACCCATTTTCAAGTAACTCCTTTTACACACTAAGCTTTTATGAGAAACATAAAAGAAAATTTTACAATAGATGGTTCTATTCTATCAAAAAAAAGAAATTTTTTCAGTATTCAAGTAAAAAAATCAGCCTTATTGGACTGATTTTCGATGGCTAGCAGTTCGTGCAACCTTACTACGGGCATATTTAAATTGGATGGAGTTCTTCTTGAGAAAGTCTTCAAAGAGAATTTTTCCTTGGTGGGCATCAGTTACTTCAACTTCCAGTTCGTAATCCACTTGCCCGGCATATTCATTTTCATCTAGAGCCATAAGTCCGATGGAGGTTTCTTTTTCATGACGTTTGGTAGTCAGGCTCCCCCAGACAGCCAGTTTGTCAATCGGAACATCTGTGGCTGAGATGATGTCGGCAATGTGTCCTGCGGGCAGTTGGAAGTTTTCGATTAACTGATGAGCAGTCTGGATGTCTAGAACTTGATTGTACTCTTGATTGCCAATTTCCTGGGGAATTTTTAAGGTCAGCTCTGCTATTTCCTTAAAAGTCCGTATACGGAGTGAAAAACGGTGGTTCTTCATATCTAAATCAGGAGTGTCAATATAGTGGTTGGTTTGAAGAACAGGGCTTACGTCTGAAAAATCAGAGAGAAGGCGTAGGTACTCGGATTTGGTTAATAAGGTTTTATACTCAATTTCAAGGTGGTTTTTCATGCAGTAAACCCTTTCAATGTGTTATAATAGAATAGTCTTTGTGTTATTCTAATACAATTTAAAAATTTTGACAAGAAAGGGGCAGTATGGACTTTAACTGGGAAGAATTTTTAGACCCCTATATCCAGACAGTAGGTGAGTTGAAAATCAAACTGCGTGGTATTCGCAAGCAGTACCGGAAAGCCAATCGCCACTCTCCTATAGAGTTCGTGACTGGTCGGGTAAAGCCTATTGAATCCATTAAGGAAAAGATGGCCCTACGACAGATTAAGTTAGAAAATCTTGCTCAAGATATGCAGGATATTGCTGGGCTTCGAATTATGGTTCAATTTGTGGACGATATTGAGGAAGTCTTGGCGATTTTACGCAAGCGCAAGGATATGCAGATTGTCCACGAAAGGGATTATATTAACTACCGAAAGGCTTCTGGCTACCGGTCCTATCATGTAGTTATTTCATACCCCGTGGACACCATAAATGGCAATGAAACGGTACTGGCAGAAATCCAAATCCGTACTCTTTCCATGAACTTCTGGGCGACTATTGAGCATTCCCTCAACTATAAGTATAAGGGAAATTTTCCTGAAGAAATCAAGAAACGCTTGGAAGTAACAGCAAAGATTGCCTATGAATTAGATGAGGAGATGCGAAAAATCCGTAACGACATTCAGGAGGCCCAGGCCTTATTCGATCCTGCACATAGGAAGCTGAATGACGGTGTCGGAAATAGTGATGATACAGATGAAGAATACAGGTAGAAAAAAAATCGCTCTGCTCGCTAGCCGAAATCCAAAGAGTGAGGCAGTTTCCAAAGAACTTTGGACAAAATTGAAAGAAGCAAATTTCATACTGACACCTAAAAATCCTGATATTGTGATTTCAATCGGTGGTGATGGTATGCTCCTGTCGGCCTTTCATAAGTATGAAAAGTTGATTGACCGTGTGCGTTTTGTCGGTATTCATACAGGCCATCTAGGATTTTATACGGATTACCGTGACTTTGAAGTAGATAAACTGATTGAAAACCTTAAATTAGATACAGGTGCAAGGGTGTCCTATCCCATTTTGAATGTCAAGGTCAAACTACTGGATGGTCGGGTTGTGGAGGCGCGTGCTCTGAATGAGGCGACCATCAAGCGTTTATCCAAAACCATGGTGGCGGATGTCATTATCAACAATGTACCGTTTGAACGCTTTAGGGGAGATGGCATCTCAGTATCTACTCCAACTGGTTCGACGGCCTACAATAAATCTTTAGGTGGTGCTGTTTTGCATCCGACCATTGAGGCCTTGCAGATTGCAGAAGTAGCCAGTCTAAATAACCGCGTTTATCGGACCTTGGGTTCTTCTATTGTGGTTCCCAAAAAAGACAAGATAGTCATTGAGCCCAAACATAGTGACCGCTATTCTATTGCCGTTGATAACAAGACCTATGTTTATGATAATATCGAAAAGATAGAGTACCAGATTGACCAGCATAAAATTCATTTTCTTGCTACCCCTAGCCACACCAGTTTCTGGAATCGGGTCAAAGATGCCTTCATTGGAGAGGTGGAGTAATGCGGTTTGAATTTATAGCTGACCAGCATACCAAGATTAAAACCTTTCTGAAGAAACATGGTGTTTCCAAGGGCTTGTTGGCAAAAATCAAGTACACAGGTGGCAATATTTGGGTTAATGATATAGAACGCAATGCAACTTACTTGCTTGATATTGGAGATAGGGTTACAATTGACATACCAGCTGAGGAGGATTTGACCGGAAGTTTGAAACCGATTTCTTTTCCGCTGGATATTATCTATGAAGATGACCACTTTCTTGCTATCAATAAGCCAGTTGGATATGCTTCGATACCCTCAGCACTCCATTCTTCTACCATTGCCAATTTTGTCAAGGGCTATCTGGTCGATCAAGCTTATGAAAACAAACAGGTTCATATTGTCACGCGCTTGGATAGGGATACATCGGGGGTCATGCTCTTTGCCAAGCATGGTTATGCCCATGCTCGACTGGACAAGCAGTTGCAGGCCAAGCTCATTCACAAACGCTATTATGCTCTGGTTAAGGGAGATGGTGTTTTGGAAGCTGAGGGGGATATCATTGCTCCAATTGGTCGTCCAGAAGATAGTATTATCACACGCTGTGTGACCAAGACGGGTAAATATGCCCATACTTCCTATCGACTTGTTCAATCTTGGGGCAATATTCATCTAGTGGATATTCAGTTGCACACAGGTCGAACCCACCAGATTCGTGTTCATTTTTCACATATTGGATTTCCTTTATTGGGAGATGATATGTATGGTGGCAGTTTAGAATGTGGTATTCAACGTCAGGCCTTACATTGTCACAACTTGGCCTTTGACAATCCTTTCTCAGCCCAAAGGATTGACTTGGAAGCAGGTCTTCCAGACGATTTTCAGGCTGTTATCAAAATGTTAACTAATAAATAAAATTTTAAGGAGAATTTAGATGGAAATTCGGAATTTATTTGGTGAAATGAAGCAAAAAATCGTAGGTAAAAGACTACGTATCGTTTTCCCAGAAGGTACAGATGAGCGCGTTGTGCGTGCGGCAGCTCGTTTGAAATTTGAAGGTTTGGTAGAGCCAATTATCCTCGGTGTGCCGGAAGCTGTCCATACTTTGTTGACAGATTTTGGTTTCTCAAACCCTGGTATCACAGTTATTGACCCTAATAACTACGGAAACTTTGATGCCATGAAACATGAATTTGTTACTCTTCGTAAAGGCAAGGTTGATGAGGCGCAGGCAGATGAAATTTTGCGTGATGTCAACTACTTTGGTGTTATGTTGGTGCAAATGGGATTAGCAGAAGGTATGGTGTCAGGTGCTATCCACTCAACAGCAGATACTGTACGTCCTGCCCTTCAAATTATTAAGACAAAACCAGGTGTAAAACGTACTTCAGGTGTCTTCTTGATGGTTAAAGACCAGCACAAGTTTGTCTTTGGTGACTGTGCAATCAACATTGAACCAGATGCAGAAACCTTGGCAGAGATTGCAATCCAATCAGCAGAAACTGCTAAAACATTTGGTATCGATCCAAAAGTAGCTATGATTTCATACTCAACAAAAGGTTCAGGTTCAGGTCCGCGCGTTGACAAGGTTGTAGAAGCAACTCGCTTGGCTCAAGAACTTCGTCCGGACCTCTTGATTGACGGTGAACTGCAGATGGATGCTGCCTTGGTTCCTGATACAGCACGTTTGAAAGCACCTGGAAGTCCAGTAGCAGGTCAAGCCAATGTCTTTGTCTTCCCAGCTATTGAAGCAGGCAACATTACTTACAAAGTAGTTGAGCGTCTTGGTGGTTACGAAGCGGTAGGTCCGGTCTTGCAAGGTTTGAATAAGCCTGTGAACGATCTTTCACGTGGATGCAGTTCAGAAGATGTTTACAAGCTTGGTATCATCACAGCTGCACAAGCAATTGCTGCTGAATAAACGGATGAAAAGATTTTTTAGATATTTTAAACCCTATCAGAAGGAAGCGATTCTAGGTCCGGTTTTTAAACTATTAGAAGCTAGTTTTGAGCTCCTAGTCCCTTTAATTATCGCTTTCATTGTTGATACAATCATTCCAAATGGCAATCAGGGGGACCTGGTTGCCATGCTTTTATTATTGGTCGGTCTATCTTGTGTCGGTATTCTCGTTTCACTTACTGCCCAGTATTTCTCGGCCAAGGCAGCAGTTGGAGTGACAAAAGCTTTGACCAATGACTTGTACCAGAAGGTTCTTTCGCTTCCAAAATCTAGTCGGGATATTCTTTCGTCTTCAAGTCTATTGACCAGACTGACCAGTGATACCTTGCAAATTCAGACAGGCATCAATACATTTTTACGCTTATTTTTACGGGCGCCGATTGTTGTATTTGGTTCGCTGATGATGGCCTTCTACATTAGTCCTAGTTTGTCTGTCTATTTTCTAGGAATGATTATCCTCTTACTTATCATAGTGACAGGAATTTCCATTATTACTAGCCGCATGTATCAATCCATCCGCAAGGATGTAGATAGTCTGGTAGGGCAGGTAGGAGATACGGTTATGGGTTGGAGGGTTATTCGTGCATTCGGACAAAAAGCGCGTGAGATCAAGACTTTCCAGGGCATCAATCAGACCTACAAGAAACACCAGTTGCAGGCTGGTTTTTGGTCTAGCCTCCTATCTCCCCTGACTTTTCTTATTGTTAATACCACCTTGCTCATTCTCATCTGGCAGGGAAATGGTGCAGTTTCACAAAACTTACTTGAACAAGGGATGTTGGTTGCCCTCATCAACTATCTTTTGCAAATTCTGGTTGAGCTGGTTAAGATGATTATGGTTGTTTCTACCCTTAATCAGACCTATATTTCAGCCCAGCGTATCCAAGAGGTTTTTGAACAAGAATCTGAGGATGTGGAAGCTGATTTGCCAGAAGGACTTAGTAAGGATAAAGAGCTGATTTTTTCTGTCAACCATCTTTCTTTTGCTTACCCAAAATCTGCAGAGAAGGTCCTATTGGATATAACCTTTGAACTGCCTAAGGGACAGTTTATGGGAATAATTGGTGGTACAGGTTCTGGTAAATCGACCTTGGTGGATTTGTTACAAGCACTTTATTCCTTACCGATACAACAGCTTTCTCACTCTATTGACGGGAAAAGTCCTCGGAATTTGAAAACTTGGCGGCAACAAATAGCGATAGTTCCTCAAGAGGCTCAACTCTTCGCCGGAACCATTCGTTCCAATCTCTCATTGGGCTTAGACACTGTGGCGGATAGCGACTTGTGGTCTGCATTGGAAATTGCACAGGCTAAATCTTTCGTTGAGGAAAAAGGTGGTCTGGATAGTCCTGTAGAAGCCTTTGGGAAGAATTTTTCTGGCGGACAAAGACAACGCTTGACCATTGCGCGTGCTATTTTACAGAAGGCTCCAATATTGATTTTGGATGATGCAACATCCGCTCTGGATTATTTGACGGAAAGTCGCTTATTGGCAGCAATTCGTCAAGAATTTCCTGAGCAGACCTTGATTATGGTGTCACAAAGAACCAATAGTTTGCGTAGGGCAGATCAGATTTTAGTTTTGGATCAAGGTCACCAAGTTGGACTTGGTCGCCATGAAGATTTGCTGAGAAGCTCTGCTATTTACCAAGAAATCGACCAATCTCAACATAGGGAGGAGGATAGCCATGAAGCAATCTAGTTTTAAGCAACTGATTCGATTGGTTTGCAAGCAGCCTCTTAGAATAAGTTTCATGCTGGTGGGAACCTTGGCACAGGTCTTGTTAACAGTCTATCTACCAATATTGATTGGTCAAGCTGTTGATGCGGTGTTGCTAGCAGATAGGCAGATTTTGCTTGTTTTACTGGGGAAAATGGGTCTTGTTATCGTACTCAATACCTTGGTGCAATCCTATCTCCCCCTTGAAACCAATCGTTTGGTCTATGGTATGGTTGCAGATTTGCGTGAGCAGGTCTATATCAAGTTGCATCAGCTGCCCTTATCTTATTTAGACCGTCAGTCTGTTGGTGACTTGGTCGCTCGTTTTTCTAGTGATAGTGAGCAGTTGACCAATGGCTTGCTAATGATTTTTAACCAATTTTTCATTGGTCTGTTAACCATATTCCTAACCATTTTTACAATGGCTAGGCTAGATATGACCATGATGTTGGTCGTCGTAGCCTTGACCCCGCTTTCGCTGATTATAGCACGCTATATCGCCAAGAAGTCCTATGGTTATTATAGAAAGCAAACTCAGGCGCGTGGTCAACAGTCCCAGTTGCTTGAGGAATCCATCAGTCAGTTGACCTTGATTCAGTCTTTCAATGCTCAGGAGCAATTTACAGCGCATTTTCAAGCAGTCAATGACCAGTATGCGACCTATTCTCAAAAAGCCATTTTTTCCTCATCAACGGTCAATCCAAGTACCCGCTTTGTCAATGCACTCATCTATGCCTTGCTAGCTGGTCTGGGGGCCATGAGGATTATGGCTGGCAATTTTACCGTTGGCTCGCTGACAACTTTTCTCAATTATGCTAGTCAGTACAGTAAGCCCTTTAATGATATTTCTTCGGTCCTTTCGGAATTGCAAAGCGCTTTAGCTTGTGCAGACAGGCTGTTTGTTATCTTGGCTCAAGCTAGTATTGACGATCAGGCAGAGCGGAAAATCGATTCAGAGGAGTTAAAGGGAGCTATTTCCTTTGAAAATGTGTCTTTCACTTATAGAGATGAGCAATCTTTGATTGAAGACCTGAATATTGATGTCAAATCCGGTCAAAAAATTGCCATTGTTGGACCAACAGGAGCTGGGAAATCAACTATGATTAACCTTCTCATGCGTTTTTATGATGTGACGGCTGGTCAGATTGTGTTAGATGGGGTTCCCATTAGTCAGTATAGCCGTGAGGACCTTCGTAGGCAGATTGGCATGGTTTTACAGGAAACCTGGATCAAATCTGGCACCATTCATGATAATATTGCCTACGGCTATCCCAATGCCACAAGGGAATTGGTCGTTGAAGCGGCTAGGGCAGCCAATGCAGACTTCTTTATTCGACAGTTGCCAGAAGGGTACGATACTGTACTATCAGATGGTGGAGCTTCTTTATCACAAGGCCAACGTCAGCTCTTGTCCATAGCGCGTGTCTTTGTTAAAATCCCTAAAATCCTGATATTAGATGAAGCAACCTCATCCATTGATACACGGACGGAACTCTTGGTACAAGAAGCCTTTGGCAAGTTGATGGAAGGGCGGACCAGCTTCATCATTGCCCACCGATTGTCAACCATTCAATCAGCTGACTTGATTTTAGTTATGGTGGCTGGAAAAATTGTTGAGCAAGGAAATCATGATGATTTAATGGCTAAAAAAGGTATCTATTACCAAATGCAAAATAGCTAGAAAGATGAGTATGGAAAGCCTTATCTAGTTTGATTAACAAATATAGGATCCTTAGTTGATATATTTATGAGGCTGGGCAATACATCCATGATGGCTCCGCCCTCACCCACAGAATAATGAAAACGAACATAAAGCCCTCACTAGGTGTATAATCTTAGTGAGGGCTTTGTGGTTGACGACTTAATGATTCTAATAATCGAGGGCAAAACTGATCCACTCTACTGACGAGCACCCCAAAATATGCGATAGGCATGAGTATAAAAATACGACAAAAATTCGGTAGATAAGCTCTCTAATTTTTAGAAGGAGGGAATTATCATGGATGTTCTCTATCAATCTTGTGCAGGTATTGATGTCCATCAAGCCAATATCGTTGTCTGTATCCTACACGGACCACTCACCTCAACTCGTCCAAAGCGTGAGATGGCTACGTTTGATACAACGACTAAAGGCCTACGTGCTTGCCACGATTTTCTCAGTCAATTTCATGTGGAAGCTGTTGGTATGGAAAGTACAGGTGTTTATTGGCGACCTGTCTGGCATGCTCTATGTGATGACTTCAAGTTGATACTCGCTCAACCAGCCCACATGAAGGTTATTCCAGGTCAGAAAACCGACAAGAAGGATGCTCACTGGATTGCCAAATTAACACGAATTGGTCTGCTTCCTCGGAGTTTCGTTCCCGATGAAACCATTCAAGAATTGAGGGAGTTGACCAGACAACGAAAACATTATGTGGAAAGTCGCAATCGAGAAACAAACCGTATCCATAAAATTCTTCAATCAGGTGGTATCAAGCTAACAACCTATATCGAAGATATAATGGGACTATCTGGTCGCAATCTCCTTCAGCTACTGGTTGATGGGACGCCTATCACACCTCGCATTGTCCATCAATCAGTTTACACCAGCTTGAAGAAGAAAGTGCCGCAGCTTCTGGAAGCCTTGGATGGCTATTTTTCTGACCATCATCGCTTCATGTTAAAGCAATCCTTAGAGATTTATGATTTTTATCAGAAGCAGATTGAGTTGTTGGAAGAGCGAATTAATGTTTATCTATCACAATATGAAAACCATGTAGAAATATTGGATTCCATCCCAGGCATTGATGTCATTACAGCTTCTGTTATCATTTCTGAGGTTGGTGTTGACATGAGTCAGTTTCCCACTGCTGGACATTTAGCTTCTTGGGCTGGACTTTGTCCAGGTAATAATGAGAGTGCTGGTAAAAAACGAAGTACTAAGATTCGACACGGAAATTCTTATTTGAAGAAATGTTTATGCCAAGCCGCTTTTGCTGTCAAAAAACAAAAAGGAAGTCCTTTAGCAGACCGATTTTATCAGATTCAAAGTCGGCGTGGTTCACAAAAAGCAACAATTGCACTCGCACATCAATTATTAAAAATAGCTTATATCCTCTTACAAGAGCAGATAACGTATCCTGAATTTTTAGCACAGAAAAAGACTACTAGGGACGAGCTAGTAGCCTAACATAAAAAATTTTTTCACTTTGATTATATCATAGGGAGGGAGTTTTTGCATTCTTTTGAGTTTTCGTATAAAGTCCAACGCCATTTCTCAGAGTTCGTATCAACAACTGGAAATAAGGACTTGTTGACGAACTCTTTTTATCAGATGAGTTCTTTCTCACTCCCTTTTCTTTGTGTTATACTAGATTCATGTTAGATTTGAAAGAATATGGAATTGATATGTGGCCGAAAGAAAAGGTTCAAGCTTTTCGTAAGGCACTTTTGGACTGGTATGATGCCAATAAAAGAGATTTACCGTGGAGAAGAACCAGGGATCCGTATGCAATTTGGGTGTCCGAAATCATGCTCCAACAGACACGGGTGGATACTGTTATTCCTTACTACGAACGTTTTCTTCATCACTTGCCGACTATTGCTGATTTGGCTAAAGCTCCAGAGGAGGTCATTCTCAAACTATGGGAAGGACTGGGTTATTATTCCCGTGTTCGCAATATGCAACAGGCAGCTCAACAAATGGTGGACGACTTTGCAGGGCAATTTCCGACCACGCATGCGGAAATTTCCAGTTTGAAAGGCATAGGCCCCTATACTGCAGGAGCCATTTCAAGTATAGCCTTTAATTTGCCAGAGCCAGCAGTAGATGGCAACGTTATGCGTGTTCTCAGTCGTCTATTTGAAGTGGATTATGACATAGGCTTACCGACTAATCGCAAGATTTTTCAAGCCATGATGGAGATTTTGATTGACCCAGATAGACCCGGAGATTTCAACCAAGCCCTGATGGATTTGGGTTCTGATATAGAATCACCAGTCAACCCACGCCCCCAGGACAGTCCAGTCAAAGACTTTAGCGCAGCTTATTTAAATGGCACCATGGACAAATACCCTATCAAAGCACCAAAGAAAAAGCCAGTTCCAGTTGCCTATCAAGGCTTTATTATCCGCAATAAAGATAATCAATTTTTATTGGAAAAAAATAATGAAGCGGGACTCTTATCAGGTTTTTGGTCCTTTCCGCTTTTGGAAAAAGGGGCAGTCGTTGACAAACAAGTTTCGCTCTTTGAAGTTGCAGAAGAAGTTGTTCAGCTAGATATACGACAGAGCTTTACAGAATATTATGATATGGCTGTTGATTGGCAGAAGCAAGAATTTGATACCGTTCAGCACATTTTCAGTCACCGCAAATGGCAGATAGAATTGGTCGAAGGAGTTGCAGAAACAACCAAACTTCTAGGAACCAAAGAATTAAAATGGGTTTCCGTAGAAGACTTTCCTATCTATCCCTTTGCCAAACCCCAGCAGAAGATGTGGGAAGCATATGTTAAAAAAATGGAGCAATAAAAAATAACATTCGAGCACATAATTGTTTGATAGCGTTTTCTAAAAGTGGTATACTATTCTTAGAAGAAATCAGATAATGAAGATGAGATGTTGAACGCCATCTATTTTGGTTGAAAGGAGTATTCAAGCGTTCATTTAATCAAGCTAACTACTAGCCATTTTCTCCAAAGGACGATGGCTAATAGGGGAAAAGTCCGTTATCCCTACTTTGGTGCCTGAAGGCATCTGTTGGCAAAATGCTTAGCATTCACTCACACTTAGCCTTGCTACCCAGTTCAATCAAAAGTAGGCTAATCCTTATTCGTGTCGTAAATACTGTATGGTCAAGGTAGATCCTTGGCTAGCAACCAAGAAAATCAGAAAACCTCTAGTGATTTTCATCATAATAAGCAATCTCCACACTTAGACAACAAAATAAGAGGACAATCAAAGACATAAGGGTAGCAGAATAATTACTTAATCATTAACTAATTGTCGTGTAACTTTGGTAATGGACTTTTCCAATTTAAAAGACAAAAGGGAGGCTGAAAGGCCTCCTTTTCGCTATTGTTATGTTTGGCTTTCCTATATGTTAGGATTGACTATAGACATCAATTACTCTACCGATAGGACGGATGTCATCTTCCTGGTTTAAATCAATATCCTCATAGTCAGGGTTGAGGGATTGTAAGTAAGAACCCTTGTATTTTTTAACAAAATTTTCCCCATTAACTGAGAAAATCCCAATTGAGTTCAGAGGAATGTCTGGCGTCAGACGAATAAAGAGGTAGTCCCCATCCTGAATACTAGGTGCCATGGAATCTCCGACAACCTGAGCAATTGTATCATATTGATAATTTTCAGGGATATCTTCGATATAAAAGGACACCATGTTGTCAAAGTCTGTATCCTGCCAGTAGCCAGTACCAGCTGAAACCTTGCCAGGAACAGCCAATTCCGTTCGTTCACGGTAGTCATCTAGATGAAGTACAGTTGCTGATTTAGAATTAGAGGTTTGCATTGCTGCTACTTGTTCTTGCCCGAAAGCAATCCACCTGTCATGAAATTCACCCTTCAGTGTTTGATCTAAGGACTGCGCTTGCTGAGAAATAGATTGTTTAAATTGTCCAAATTGGGCAGGGGTAAGCGTCAGGGCTATAGCTTGGTCGTCATCAAGTTTCTGAACCAAATCAGAAACAGCTATGTTCATGCCTTTTGCAACCTTCTCCAGTGTTTCCATGGTAGGAAGAAGAGCTTTTTTTGTTTTAGGATGCTGATTTTTTTCTAACATAGAAATATATCCCTTTGTTAAACCAGAAAGTTCTGCAAACCTATCCATAGATAGTTTGTTTTTAGTTCGAAATTCTTTTAAGATATCACCCAAAATCATGCTTGTACCTCGCTTTGTTTAACATATTATACCATAAGACTATTTTTTTGACAAATATTGTTTAACATGTTTGACAAAAATAAAAAATGGTGTTATGATGGTATCAAATCCTAGTTGGAGCGTGTAAAAATGAAAAATAATCTTGAGATTACTTGGGCAGATATTTACAGAGAATGGGAAGTCTATGCAGAACATTTCCATTTGCATCCCTTGATGAGCAAGGAAAGCAAGTTTCAAGTAGTTAGTCCTGAAATGAGCAGAGGTAGTCTGCTAACTTTTCAGCTATTAAATCATTATCTAGAGGATGAAGAAAAGTATGCAGCAGTATGGCTAGCCTCATTTTGTCGTGATTTAATGCAGGATTATGCTTATTTGTTAAATAGCCGAGCCTATATGTTGGTTAGTCAAGTTTATTTTCAGTCGGTCAAACAGTTTGATGTCTGTGTTCAAGCCTGGGCAAAACCGCTCACGAGATTGCAACCAAAGTTATTTATCTCTCACCGAATGTTTGAAAATGCAGACCTAACCAATCTTGCTTGTCTTGTAGAATTAGCAATGATACAAGCTAGTTTAGTTCAAGCCCAGATGCTGGAAAGAATGTAGAAAGGTAGATATGAACATGTTTATTTGGAATAAGAAAACGACAAACCTCTTGTCAGTTGTAGAATATTGGTCGGACCAATTGCTGGACTTAGGTATTTTAAAGAATACTGAAACATTAAATCCTTTTTGCTGGCGCTGCCACAGCACTTGTGGAGTAAAAAATGTTCCGATTGTTTCAGGGAAATGGTTTCATGTAGAAAGCATGTCCAACCAGTTATTGTTGTGTCAGGCCTGTGAAGTAGAAAAGCCAAAGTCTAAGAAAGCTGATTTGGTTTGGAAATGGTTAAAAGATGAAAGTAGTGAATATTACTGGACTATTGAGGCTATGAAAGAATACGAGAAACAGTTTCATACAAGTGTTCTACAAGAACTTTGGAATATAGGAATTAGGGATGGGGAAGAGGTAGAAATTCTAGTTCAAAAAGTGATGACAGATAGACACAAAATAGCTCCATCCTTCAATCGTGCCAGTCTTGTCCAAGCTTTCCGAGTAGAAATTGAAAAAATGCGTAAGGAAGCCTTTGCAAACTGGACAGGGATATTTCAAATTGCCAGCTGAGTAAATCAGAATGAAATTTGATGTGATTGCAAGCAAGATTAGGAGTTTTAGATATCATTTTATTTTGTTAAAAACGTCACATAATAGTTGAATATATCTGATGTTTATAGTATAATAACATAAAGAAAACAATGTCATTAACTACTATAAATCTTACAGGAGGTTGTCTATGGCAACATTTTACGTCCCAGCGGTCAACTTGATTGGTCGCGGTTGTGTCAATGAAATCGGTGGTTACGTTAAGGATTTGGGTTATAAGAAGGCTCTGCTTGTAACGGATGAATTTATCCGCACTAGCGATATTCTTCCTAAGGTAACCAAGCCTCTGGATGAAGCAGGAGTAAACTATGTAGTATTCAGTCAGGTTGATCCAAACCCAACCTGTAAAAATGTTTATGATGGACTAGCTACTCTTCAAGAAAATGACTGTGATTTCATCATCTCAGTTGGTGGCGGATCCCCTCAAGATGCGGCAAGCTGTATTTCTATTATGGCAACCAATGGTGGTAAGCCACAAGACTATGAAGGTTTGCATAAGTCTGAAAAACTTGGCTTGCCTGTTGTGGCTATCAACACAACAGCGGGCACCTCTGCTGAAATTACCATTAACTATGTTATTACCGATGAAGAACGTAAGGTAAAAATGGTTATGGTAGACAAAAATAGCTTGGCTGTCATGTCAGTCAATGACCCTGAACTCATGCTCTCTAAACCAGCGGCTCTGACAGCAGCGACAGGTATGGATGCTCTAACTCATGCTATTGAAGCTTTGGTAACACCGGGTGCTTATGGCGTGACTAAGAAACTCTCTATGGGTGCGATTGAGCTTATTAAAGAGTACTTACCTCGTGCAGTTGAGAATGGACAGGATATCGAAGCTCGAGAAGCTATGGTTCATGCTATTTTCCTTGGAGGTATGAGTTTCAATAATGCTGGCTTAGGCTATGTTCATTCAATGGCTCACCAGTTGGGTGCTGTTTATGACCTGCCGCATGGTGTTTGCTGCGCTATGATTTTGCCAATCATCGAACGTGAGAATGCCAAACGTGTGCCTGCAGCCTTCCGTGATGTTGCTAAAGCACTGGGACTTGATATTGCAGGTAAATCTGATGAGGAATGTGCAGACTACGCTATTGCACAAATTGAAGAATTGTCGGCTAAAGTTGGTATTCCTAAGAAATTGACAGAGTTGGACATCAAGGAAGAAGAGTTTGACTTTGAATACCTATCTAAGAATGCCTTGATTGATGCCTGCGCACCGGGTAACCCATTCATGCCAACATTGGAAGAAACCATCGCTTTTTATAAAGAATTGTTTTAACCAATAGATTTTAGAATTTAAATACCTACAATTAAGTATGTAAACGAAGATTGTAGGTATTTTTATTTTTGTTCCCCTAATAAGCAACTATTCATATTCATTTATCAATGAATATGACAAACTGTCTTAATTTTGCTATAATAGGACAAAACAAGCCGTTTGACGGCTTTTTTCAATGAAGTAATACAAAGGAGGTTTTACATGGCAATTATTCAATGGTTTCCGGGCCACATGTCCAAGGCTCGTCGACAGGTACAGGAGAACATCAAGCACGTTGATTTCGTGACTATTTTAGTCGATGCCCGTCTGCCCCTATCCAGCCAAAACCCCATGTTGACCAAAATTGTTGGTGATAAGCCCAAGCTTATGATTTTAAATAAGGTTGATTTGGCAGACCCTGTTCGTACAAAAGAATGGCAGAGCTACTTTGAAGGTCAAGGAATTCGCACCCTTGCAATCAACTCAAAGGAACAAGCGACGGTGAAAAAGGTGACCGACGCAGCCAAGAGTCTGATGAAAGACAAGATTGAACGCCTCCGAGAGAGAGGTATTCAAAAAGAAACCTTGCGGACCATGATTATCGGTATTCCAAATGCAGGCAAATCCACCCTCATGAACCGTCTGGCTGGGAAGAAGATTGCCGTTGTCGGTAACAAACCAGGTGTAACCAAAGGCCAACAGTGGCTCAAGTCCAACAAAGACCTCGAAATCCTTGATACACCAGGGATTCTCTGGCCTAAGTTTGAAGACCAAGAAGTCGGTCTCAAGTTGGCTCTGACTGGGGCTATCAAGGACCAACTCTTGCCAATGGATGAAGTGACCATTTTTGGTCTGGACTATTTCAAGGCAAACTATCCAGAACGCCTAGAAGAGCGGTTTAAGGGTATGGATTTGGAGCAGGAAACGCCTGAACTCATCATGGACTGGACAAGAAAACTAGGTTTCCGTGATGATTATGACCGTTTTTACAATCTCTTTGTCAAGGAGGTTCGGGACGGTCGCTTGGGCACTTATACATTAGACAGGGTGAGTGACTTAGATGGCAACGATTAAGGAAGTGACTGCTCTGCTGGCTCAGGTAGACAGTCTGGACAGTCCAGTCTGGGACCAACTATCTCAGGATGAGCGAGCAGGGGTCCAGACCGCCATCAAGAAACGCCAAAAGGAGCTGGAAAAAGAAGCGGCAGAAGATGCCCGCTTAGAAGCTATGCTATGTTACGAAAAAGCCCTTTATGAAAATGGGATGGAGTTTATCGCTGGAATCGACGAAGTCGGTCGGGGGCCTCTAGCAGGTCCTGTGGTGGCAGCGGCGGTCATCTTGCCCAAGGGTTGTAAAATCCGCTACCTCAACGACTCCAAAAAAATCCCTAAGTCCAAGCACGAGGCCATTTACCAAGAGGTCATGGAGCGAGCGGTGGCAGTCGGTGTGGGAATAAAAGATGCTGCTGTTATCGACCAGGTCAACATCTACGAGGCGACCAAGTTAGCCATGTTGGAGGCTTTGGGGAAATTAAGCCAGAAACCTGACCACCTGCTCATCGATGCCATGAAGCTGGATACGCCTATTTCGCAAACTTCCATCATCAAGGGAGATGCCAATAGCCTGTCTATCGCAGCAGCCTCAATCGTTGCCAAGGTGACGCGGGACAAGATGATGGCGGACTATGACAAGGAGTTTTCTGGCTATGGTTTTGCTAAAAACGCAGGTTATGGAACAGCAGAGCATTTGGAAGGCTTGAACAAGCAAGGAATTACGCCTATTCACCGTAAGACCTTTGAGCCTATTAAGTCCATGCTAGCAGGAGGGAAATCGTCGTGACAGTCTTTTTCTGGCTTTTATTAGCTTCCGTAGGATTGTTTGCTCTTCTTTATTTCCGGGAGCGACGGTCGATTTTTATCTCTCTTTTTGTCTTGAACATCCTCGTCTGGGCTTTGGCTTGGATTGTTTCAACAGGTATTTTAGAAACGAATGAAATCTTGCGGTTGTTGGCAATCGCTCTGGCAATGGTATTGGCTCTAGCCTTCTTGAGTGGTCCATTTGTCTTGCTGATTACCCTCTATCTGAACGGTTTTCGGATTTTGAAGCGAGAAGGTGTCCGTTTTCATAACTTTTTATCGTTAGGATTAGCTATCAGCTTAACTTTCTATTTCTTTATCGCGCCGTCTGTAGCAAGCACCCTTTCTGCTATCAGTTTTTTCAATATAGTGTTTGTCTATGTTGGATTTTTAGTGTCCTATGCCATTATCATCAGTATGCTTTATACGACATCTAGCTTTGTCAACTTGGTCAATCTTTTCCCTGGGAAGCTTGATTATGTGGTGGTTCTTGGAGCTGGTTTGATTGGTGACAAGGTGACGCCACTTTTGGCTTCTCGGATTGATAAAGGCATAGCGGTTTACCAGAAACATCCTGGCAGCAAGCTGATCATGTCAGGCGGACAAGGTCCTGATGAAATCATAGCAGAAGGACAGGCAATGGCAAATTATGCTATGGAACAGGGTATCCCTGCGGGAGATATCATTATTGAAAACCAATCGACCAATACAGAAGAAAATTTGAAATTCTCCTATGCCTTGATGAAACCAGGCAGCCGATTTGCCCTTGTAACCAATTACTATCACGTTTTCAGAGCTCTGCTATTGGCCCGACAATTGAAAATCAAGTGTATCGGCTATGGCGCCAAAACCAAATTTTACTTTAGCCTTAATGCCTTCATTCGTGAATTTGTAGGTTATGTGGTCATGAGCCGAAAGGCGCATTTGGTATTTTTGGGAATCGTGTCAGTCCTTTACTTGCTTGGTATGATAGTTAGTTTAATGTAGTAAAAACAGCCTCTAGAACAATCTAGACGCTGTTTTCTTATAGCATAAAATAGACAATGGCCATATATTGTAGTGCGGAAGCCAGTAGAATAAAGAGATGCCAAATCATGTGGAAGTAGGGCTTTTTCTTGGCGTAGAAGAGGGCTCCAATAGTATAAGATAATCCACCAGCCAGCATAAGAATGCCGAAAACAAGTCCAGTCTTTTGAAGAATGGCTGGCAAGATAAAGACAACCAACCAGCCCATAAAGAGATAGAGAAAGAGGCTGAATTTCTCATTGATTTTTTTGGCAAATATTTTGTATAGAATACCAAAAATAGTTAATCCCCATTGTAGACCAACAATTAGATACCCCAACCAACCACCGACCAAGGAAAGGGCAACAGGTGTGTAGCTCCCAGCGATGGCAATGTAAATCATGCTATGGTCGATAATCCTCAGGATGTACTTGTGAGTAGAAGCATAGGGCATGGAGTGGTAGATGGAAGAGGATAGGAACATGAGGAAGAGGCTAATAACAAAGATGGACATGCCGACTACCGCTGTCACATTATAATCTTGAAAAGAATGAATAGCAGTAATAGGGAGTAAAATCAGCATAAGCAAGGCCCCAACTGCATGTGTGACACTATTTGCGACTTCTTCACCAAATGAAAGTTTTAGACTTAATTTCAAACTAGGATTCATGAAATTTCCTTTCTAATTCAACAGTGAGTTGACGGGTTTTGTAGTAGAGTTTGACGGATTGACAAGCGTAGCGAATGATGTCAGGTGTTTCTTCATTTTCCTCGTTTCGCATACAGTCAACAAAATGATTGTATAGTGTTTCAGAACTGTTTGTCTGGAGAAGAAGATGTAAGGTCTGACTGATTTCTTGAATGGAAAAGACATTTTTTAAGATAGTGAGGGCAATCAAGCGCGCCACTTGCTGCTTCTGGTATTTTTTCTTAACAGGTTTTTCGAGCTGCTTGTGTTTGACATAGTTATTGATCATGGCAGCCGTTAATACTCTTCGAATATCAACATTATCCGTTGTCAACTTGCCTTGATGAACCCCAGTTCTATCATCGGCTTCGTTTTCTAGGCTACTGTTGATTTTCATTGAGTATAAACTTTTCTGTTCAAGGCTTTCCTGAGAATTGACTACTTGATTAACATAGAGCAGAACTTGGTCTAAATAGAGGTCCAAATCAGGTAATTCATGCCAGTAGGGGAGGGAATGTTTCATAGATTATCAACCTTCTTATATCTAGTAATAATAACTAGATTGTAAGATATTGCATATTAAAAGTCAAGAAAAAACCTTCTGGACCCAAAATCACAGAAGGTTAGTTGCTTATGGATGGATTATATTTTCAGGCAATGCCATCTTATAGAGTGAATAGGCACCATCTAGGTTTTTAACGTCAAAACCCTTTTCTTTCAAGATGCGTTCGGCAATATAAGAACGAAGTCCACTATGGCAGCTGACAATGTATTCTTTTGAAGCATCCAGTTCTCCAATTCGCTCACGGAGTTGGTCTAAAGGAATATGAATGAATTCCTTGAACTGGCCCTTTGCTACCTCGCCAGGATTACGAACATCAAGCAAGATTTTTCCGTTTGCTAGCTCCTCATCTAACTGGTGCCACTGGATGTTTTGGCTAATCCCTTCTGCGATGTTCATAGCAGCGTAGCCAATCATATTGACAGGGTCTTTGGCTGAGCCAAATGGCGTAGCGTAAGTCAATTCAAGCTCAGGCAAATCAAAAATCGTTAGTCCAGCCTTGATAGCAGTGGCAAGGACATCTATCCGCTTATCTACTCCCTTTTGACCGACTGCCTGGGCACCGAAAATTTTGCCGTCAGTTGGAGAGAAAATGAGTTTCAGCACAATATCAGTCGCACCAGGATAATAACCAGCATGGTCTTTTCCAGTAGTATGAATAACGGCATGCTCATATCCGAGTGATTGAACAGTACGTTCACTTAAACCAGTTGACGCGGCAGCTAGGTCAAAGACTTTAACGATAGCTGTTCCAATAGAACCTTTATTTTTTCTAGCAAGTCCAGCAATGACATCCGCTACCTGTCGTCCCTGACGATTGGCAGGAGAAGCCAGAGAAATCAAGGTGTCTTGACCAGTAATTTCTTGCTTGACGACAATAGCATCCCCAACGGCGTAAATATTTTTTTGACTGGTTTGGTAGTTCTGATCAACAAGGATACCTCCTCGTAGTCCTAACTCAATCCCAGTATTTTTAGCCAGTTGACTATCTGGGGCAACTCCAACTGAGAGAATGGTCACATCAGATGCCAAGTGTTGGCCATTTGACAATTCTAGAACCTGTCCTTTTTCATGAAAAGCAGTGACAGACTGCCCAGTGATAACCTCGACACCCTTACTTGTTAACTCTGCTTCCACATATCGAGCCATCTCTAGGTCAAATGTTGGCAAAACATGGGGAGCCTGTTCGACAAGTGTCACCTTCAAGCCTTTTAAAGCTAAGTTTTCAGCCATCTCTAGACCGATAAATCCAGCACCAATTACCACAGCATGACCAGACTTGATCTGGTCTAGTTTAATCATAATCTTGTCCAAATCAGGTACATTCCGAAGAGTAAAGAGATTGTTTGCTTCTTCAATACCAGATAGATTTGGAATGATAGGTTTGGCGCCGGGTGATAAAATCAATTTGTCATAGTTTTCTGTGATTTGTCCACTTGGAGTATTCACTGTGACAGTCTGCTTGTCAGCATCGATACTAATGACTTCATGAAAGGGGCGGACATCTAGATTGAAGCGTTGTTTCAAACTTTCTGGCGTTTGAAGCAATAAGCTATCATGCTCTGCTATTTCTCCAGAAATATGATAAGGTAAACCGCAGTTGGCAAAGGAAACATAAGGTCCTTTCTCAAAAACGATGATTTCAGCATCTTCCATCAGACGACGGAGACGAGTAGCTGCTGACATACCACCAGCGACACCACCTACAATAATTATTTTCATGCTATTCCTCCTGTCCAGGCATTCATACCGCCTTTAACGTTGATTGCTTGATAGCCTTGGGATTTTAGATATTCTGTCGCCCGTTGGCTACGCATGCCAGATTGACAAATGATAAGATAGTTCTTGGTTTTGTCGCCTTTAAATTGGTCAAGCTGACTTAAGGGCTGGTTGATAGCTTGTGGAATATGACCACTAGCAAATTCGTCAATTTCGCGGACATCAAGCAAAACAGCATTCGATGATTGTATTGCTTGTTCTACATCAGTTATCGGAAGACTGTCAGAGTTTGAAAAAATTCCAGATAATAGTTGTTTAAACATTGTTACTCCTTTTTATACCCTTAGGGGTATCTAAAATATATCAAGGAATTCAAAAGATGTCAAGGTAAAAAATTGACATTTTTCACTTCAAGCAGTACCATATAGGGTATGAATACTGATAAGAAAAAGATGATTAACCGTTTGAAACGGGCCGAAGGTCAGCTCAGAGGCATCCAGAAAATGATTGAAGAAGATCAAGAGTGTATCGATATTGTAACTCAGTTGAGTGCTGTTCGTTCCAGTATCAATAGTATGATGGGAATGGTCATTGCTCAGAAGGTCCAAGACTGTATTGCTCATCCGTCTGAAAACCCTGAAGAACAAGAAGCTCGTCTTGCTCAAGCCATCAATCTAATCATTAAAAAATAGGAGTAGGGGTATGTCGACAGAAAGAGAAAAAATGATTACAGGTCAGTTTTATCAGGCTGGTGATCCAGAATTGGTTCAGATGCGGATTTTAGCTCGTCAAAATATGAAACGATTTAACGATGAACTTGATGGTAAGGTTCGTTCGGATCAATTGAAGAACTGGTTTGGAACTACAGGCCAACGTATCTACATGGAGCCAAATTTCTACTGTGACTACGGAAGTAATATTCATGTCGGAGAGGATTTTTACGCAAATTTTAACTGTACCATGTTGGATGTTTGTCCCATTACCATTGGCAAAAATGCCATGCTTGGTCCAAATGTACAGTTGCTAACTCCACTTCATCCACTAGATCCTGATGAACGAAATTCTGGTTTGGAATATGGAGCTCCAATTACCATTGGTGATAATTTTTGGGCTGGTGGTGGTGTGACAATCTTACCTGGCGTGACCTTGGGCAACAACGTGGTTGTTGGTGCTGGTTCTGTTGTGACTAAGTCTTTTGGTGATAATGTCGTTTTAGCGGGCAATCCTGCGCGTGTTATCAAAGAAATACCTAAAAAATAATTCTTCTTCGGGAGAATTTTTTCTTTGCCTTGCGAATAGAGTAAGTGAGGTGAAGAAAATGAATAATTTTGAATTGTTTAAATGGAAAAAAGCAGGTCTGACAAATCTTAATATTAATAAGGTTTTGGCCTATCAAGATTTACATGGTAAAAAATTGACTTTGCGAAATATCGCTGTCGTTTCTGAATGTAAAAATCCAGTGTTATTCATGGAAAACTATAAGAATTTGGATATCAAATCTTGTCGGGAAGAATTTAACAAGTTTCCATCCTTTTCGATTTTGGATGATGTCTATCCACTAGCATTGAAGCAAATTTATAATCCACCTGTACTTTTGTTTTATCAAGGGGATTTAGAATTGCTGGAAAAATCCAAGCTGGCAGTCGTTGGTACACGAAATGCAAGTAAAAATGGTATTCAGTCTGTTCAGAAAATTATCAAGGAATTGAGCAATCGTTTTGTCATTGTTAGTGGTCTGGCAAGGGGAATTGATACAGCTGCCCATATTGCTAGCCTGAAAAATGGTGGACAAACCATTGCCGTCATTGGAACGGGTTTGGATAAGATTTATCCCAAAGAAAACAGAGAATTACAGACCTATATCGGAAAACACCATTTAGTTTTGACTGAATACGAACCAGGTGCAGACCCTCTCAAATATCATTTTCCAGAACGCAATCGCATTATAGCTGGTTTGGTGGAAGGATTGGTAGTCTGCGAAGCTAAGATGCGGTCTGGTAGCCTCATTACCTGCGAACGTGCCTTGGAAGGAGGAAGAGAAGTCTATGCCATTCCTGGTTCCATTTTGGATGGAAAATCAGATGGTTGCCATCATTTGATTCAAGAAGGGGCAAAGTGCATTACATCAGGCATTGACATCCTTTCAGACTATCAATTTTAAATTAAGTTCTCCTATAGGAAAATAAAAATCTTGACACTGACTGAAAAATAGTTTATTCTTTGTGAGGTTAAAAATAATTGTAAGGTATGAGAATGGCTACAAAATCAGTTAGTAAGAAAAAAACGACAACCAAGAAAAATCTTGTCATTGTAGAATCGCCTGCAAAGGCAAAGACCATCGAGAAGTATCTTGGTAAAAATTATAAGGTTGTTGCCTCAGTCGGACACATTCGTGATTTGAAAAAATCAAGTATGTCTATTGACTTTGATAATAACTATGCGCCAGAGTATATCAATATCCGTGGTAAAGGTCCGCTTATCAATTCTTTGAAGAAAGAGGCGAAAAATGCCAAACAAGTCTTTTTGGCAAGTGACCCGGACCGTGAAGGAGAAGCAATTTCTTGGCATCTGGCTCATATTTTGGGACTAGACGAAAAGGATAAAAACCGGGTTGTTTTCAATGAAATCACCAAAGATGCTGTTAAAAATGCCTTCAAGGAACCACGTGCTATTAATCACGATTTGGTTGATGCCCAACAGGCTCGTCGTGTTTTAGACCGTATCGTTGGCTATTCGATTTCACCCATTCTTTGGAAGAAAGTCAAAAAAGGACTGTCAGCAGGGCGAGTACAATCCGTTGCCCTCAAGCTCATTATTGACCGTGAAAATGAAATTAATAATTTCAAGCCAGAGGAATATTGGACAATTGATGCCAGCTTTAAAAAGGGTACTAAGAAATTCCAAGCCAGCTTTTATGGCTTAGATGGAAAAAAAGTCAAGGTTGAAAACAATGAACAGGTCAAGGAAATTCTGGCTCGTTTAAATAGCGATGATTTCTTGGTTGACCAGGTGGAGCGTAAAGAACGCAAGCGCAATGCACCACTTCCTTACACAACCTCAACCATGCAGATGGATGCGGCCAATAAAATCAACTTCCGTACCCGTAAAACTATGATGGTTGCCCAGCAGCTCTATGAAGGGGTGAGTTTGGGGACTGGTGGGACGCAAGGTTTGATTACTTATATGCGTACGGATTCTACCCGTATCAGTCCAGTTGCTCAGGCTCAGGCAGCGGAGTTTATCACAGAACGTTTTGGAGAAAAGTATTCCAAACATTCTAGCAAGGTCAAGAATGCGACCGGTGCCCAAGATGCCCACGAGGCTATTCGTCCGTCAAATGTTCATTTGACACCAGAGTCCATTGCCAAGTATTTGGATAAGGACCAACTTCGTCTCTATACCTTGATTTGGAATCGTTTTGTAGCCAGTCAGATGACTGCGGCAATCTTTGATACCATGAGTGTCCGCCTAGGTCAGAATGGGGTGATTTTCGCAGCCAATGGTAGCCAAGTCAAGTTTGATGGTTACATGGCGGTTTACAACGACTCTGATAAGAATAAGATGTTACCAGACATGGAGCAAGGGGATATCGTTATCCGTAGTTCAACCAATCCTGAACAACATTTCACTCAACCACCTGCTCGCTATTCGGAAGCAACCTTGATTAAGACCTTGGAAGAGAATGGTGTTGGTCGTCCATCAACCTATGCACCCACTATTGAAACTATTCAGAAACGCTATTATGTCAAGCTTGCTGCCAAACGATTTGAGCCGACAGAGTTGGGCGAGATTGTCAACAAACTCATTGTCGAATTTTTCCCTGATATCGTCAATGTCACCTTTACGGCTGAAATGGAGCAAAAACTAGATGATGTTGAAATCGGTAAGGAGCAGTGGCAGAAGGTCATCGATGGATTTTACCAACCATTTAAGGTAGAACTGTCTAAAGCAGAAGACCAGATGGAAAAAATCCAAATCAAAGATGAACCAGCTGGTTTTGATTGTGAAGTTTGTGGACATGAAATGGTTATTAAACTTGGTCGTTTTGGAAAATTCTACGCATGTAGCAATTTCCCTGATTGCCGCAATACCAAGCAAATTACCAAGGAAATCGGCGTGACTTGTCCAGTTTGTCAACAAGGCCAGGTCATTGAGCGCAAGAGCAAACGCAATCGGCTTTTCTATGGTTGTGACCGTTATCCAGAGTGTGAATTTACCTCATGGGACAAACCTGTTGGTCGTGCCTGTCCAAAATGTGACCACTATCTCGTTGAGAAAAAAGTTCGTGGTGGTGGTAAACAAGTTGTCTGTCCAAATGGTGACTATGAGGAAGATAAAATTAAATAAGATAAGACTGCTATTCTCAAGGGAATGGCAGTTGTTTTTAGCCTAGCAGGAAAAATCTGGAAAAAAAGTTAAAAAAATAATAAAAAAGTCTTGCATTCTATAAAATACTGTGTTATGATGATTAAGGTTTGAAAAAACTGACCTAAGACAGTAGGGGAGCTGGACTCATAAACATCCTACCGAGGCACAAAACGATTATTGAGATAAACGTATTTGTACTTTCGTGTCTAGGTTTAGGTGCGATTTTTTTGTGCCTAGCCCAAAATAAAAACGGAGGTAAAAAAATGAGTGAAGCTATTATCGCTAAAAAAGCGGAATTAGTAAATGCCGTTGCTGAGCAAATGAAAGCTGCAACATCTATCGTTGTTGTAGACGCTCGTGGTTTGACAGTAGAACAAGATACAGTTCTTCGTCGTAACTTGCGTGGTGCAGAAGTTGAGTACAAAGTTATCAAAAACTCAATCTTGCGTCGTGCTGCTGAGCAAGCTGGTCTTGAAGGTCTTGCAGAATTGTTTGTAGGTCCATCAGCAGTTGCATTCTCAAACGATGCAGTTGCCCCAGCTAAAACAATTTACGATTTCGCGAAAACAGCAAATGCTCTTGAAATCAAAGGTGGAGCTGTAGAAGGCAAAGTTTCTTCAAAAGAAGAAATCGAAGCACTTGCTACATTGCCAAACCGCGAAGGCATGCTTTCTATGTTGCTTTCTGTACTTCAAGCGCCAGTTCGCAACGTTGCATACGCTGTCAAAGCTGTTGCAGAAAAAGAAGACGCTGCTTAATGCGTCAGAGCGTAGCTGCTTAGTGCTACAAACTATTTAAAAACCTAAATTGGAGGAATATCACAATGGCATTGAACATTGAAAACATTATTGCTGAAATTAAAGAAGCTACTATCCTTGAGCTTAACGACCTTGTTAAAGCTATCGAAGAAGAATTTGGTGTAACTGCAGCTGCTCCTGTAGCTGTTGCTGCAGCTGGTGCTGCTGCTGAAGAAGCTAAAGACTCATTTGACGTTGAATTGACATCTGCTGGCGACAAAAAAGTTGGCGTTATCAAAGTTGTACGTGAAATCACAGGTCTTGGTCTTAAAGAAGCTAAAGAACTTGTTGACGGTGCACCAGCACTTGTTAAAGAAGGTGTTCCAACAGCTCAAGCTGAAGAAATCAAAGCTAAATTGGAAGAAGCTGGAGCTTCAGTTACTCTTAAATAATAGAGCGACTACTCAAGTAGCCTAAACATTCGGAAAAACTGCTATTCTTCGGAGTAGTGGTTTTTTCTTTGGTGCCGACTGACGAAAGTAGTCCAGTTCTATCTTCTAGCTCGGCTACTGGAACGCAACCAAGCAATAGCTCTCAAGTCCCTCAACCTGCTAGACAACTTGCGCCAGTAGTATATATTGCTAGAAATGGGAATGCGGATGTTTATTGGTACTAGAAGGAAAACATGCCAGCAAACACTCATTTCTCTAAGGTGGTTGAGATGTCAGAGGAGCAAGCACTTAGTCTAGGAAAGCGCCATACTAGTAAAGAGTGATACTATGTTCTCATCAATTTTAAGTTGAATTGAATTTTTTTAAATCCTGTCAAGTTTTTTTCTTGACAGCTGGTCAAAGTGTGTTATAATAGAACATGTGCTAAATAGCTCTGCTATTTCACCGAAATAAAAAATAAAGAAAAGAGAACATTTTAAAATGGCAGTAAAAATCCGTTTGACTCGTATGGGTTCTAAAAAGAAACCTTTCTACCGTATTAACGTTGCAGACTCACGCGCACCACGCGATGGTCGTTTCATCGAAACAGTTGGTACTTACAACCCACTTTTGGCTGAAAACTCAGTAACTCTTAAAGAAGAGCGTGTACTTGAGTGGTTGGCAAAAGGTGCACAACCATCTGATACAGTTCGTGCACTTCTTTCAAACGCTGGCGTATTGAAGAAATTCCACGAGCAAAAATTCTCTAAATAAGAACAGTAAGCGAGAACACTTATGGACATGATTGAAAATCTCATTATTGCGATTGTGAAACCTTTGATTTCACAGCCTGATAGCTTGACAATTAAAATTGTTGATACACCTGAATTTTTAGAATATCATTTGGATTTGGATAAATCTGATATTGGCCGTATCATTGGGAAAAAAGGACGCACAATTTCTGCAATCAGAACGATTGTCTACTCTGTTCCAACAAGTGATAAAAAAGTTCGTTTAGTGATTGACGAGAAAGAATAGAAAGTCACCATTTGGTGGCTTTTAACTTAGACAAAGGGGCTGTGCCCCTTTTTATCGTCATTTAGTTTATCTTTTATTACGTCGACGAATGATGAAACTTCGTTTCCTTATCTCCAACTTCAAATAATTTCATCATTATTTGAACTCGCCTTGCCTGATTGAAACAGTCTGGGGGACTGTTTCAAGTCAATGCCTAGAAACAAGAAAGCATTGAGTTATGCCTGCATTTTTTGAGGCGAACTTGGTTCGCACTATCTTCAGCCTTCAAAGGTTCCCCAAACCTTTGAAGCGAGTACTAAAAGTAAACTAAAAGACTGTAACATATAGAAAGGGTGAAAAGATGAATCTGATTTGGACCTATTTGAAAAAATACCCTAAGTGGATTGCCTTGGACTTGTTGGGTGCCTTCTTGTTTGTAGTGGTAAACTTGGGCTTGCCGACTTTTTTGGCTAGAATGATTGACCAAGGAATTACAAAAAATGATGTTGGTCAGCTCTATTATTGGGCGGGAATGATGGGCTTAATCGTCTTGCTTGGAATTGTTGGACGAATAACGCTTGCCTATGCGGCTGGGCAGTTGACAACCAACATCGTAAAAGATATTCGAAATGATTTGTACGAGAAAATTCAGGACTATTCTCATCACGAGTATGAGCAGATTGGTGTTTCTTCTCTGGTTGCTCGTATGACTAATGATGCTTTTGTCTTGATGCAGTTTGCGGAGATGGTATTGAAGCTGGGAATTATCACTCCCTTGATGATGATTGCTTCTGTCATTATGACCTTGGTAACCAGTCCGAGTCTAGCTTGGACAGTCGCAGTAGCCATGCCGTTTCTTGTTATCGTTATTTTCTATGTAGCAACCAAAACCCGCCCTCTATCAGAAACACAGCAAAAACGCTTGGATACTATCAACCAGTATGTTCGTGAAAATCTCATGGGCTTACGGGTTATTCGGGCATTTACGCGGGAAGAATTTCAAGAGGAGCGTTTTGCGGCAGTCAATGAAGATTACACAGAAACATCCAAAAAACTCTTTAATCTGACTGGTTTGACAGAACCGCTCTTTGTCCAGATTATCATTGCTATGATTGTGGCCATTGTCTGGTTCGCTTTGGAACCCTTGAAAACAGGCAGTCTACAAATTGGTGATTTGGTAGCCTTTATAGAATATAGTTTCCACGCGCTTTTCTCATTCTTGCTCTTTGCCAACTTGTTTAACATGTATCCACGGATGTCGGTATCGAGCCAACGGATTCAGGAAGTCTTGGACATGCCCATTTCCATTTCTAAGAATGAAGATGGGATTACTGAAACAGATACTCGTGGTTATTTGGAATTTGAAAATGTAACCTTTGCCTACCCAGGTGAAACGGAATCTCCTGTTCTTCACAATATTTCATTTCAGGCTAAGCCTGGGGAAACCATTGCCTTTATTGGTTCGACTGGTTCTGGTAAGTCTTCTTTGGTGCAGTTAATTCCACGTTTCTATGATGTGACCCTTGGTCGTATCTTGGTGGATGGCGTGGATGTCAGACGCTACAATCTAAAGGCACTCCGTAGTAAGATTGGATTTATTCCGCAGAAAGCTCTGCTATTTACCGGAACCATCGCAGAAAACCTCAAGTACGGGAAGCTAGATGCGAGTTTGGCGGAGTTGCAGGAAGCGACGGATGTTGCTCAGGCCAAGGACTTTATTGAGAGTAAGGAAGAAAAATTCGACACCCATCTAGCAGAAGGGGGAAGTAACTTGTCTGGTGGTCAGAAACAGCGTCTGTCTATTGCACGTGCTATTGTCAAACAGCCAGACATTTATATTTTTGATGATTCCTTCTCAGCCTTGGACTATAAGACGGATGCCATTTTGAGAGCTCGTTTGAAGGAAGTAACGGAACATGCGACGGTGCTGATTGTTGCCCAACGGGTCGGAACTATTATGGATGCCGACCAGATTATCGTGCTAAATGAGGGTGAAATCGTTGGTCGTGGCACCCACAATGAATTGATGGAAAGCAATGAGATTTACCGTGAAATTGCCAACTCCCAGCTTAACCGTCAATCCTTGACAGAAGAATAGGAGGAATGTATGAAGAATTCATCAGTATTTACCCGTGTTTGGGGCTACCTACGTCGTTACCAATCTTCTGTCTATTTAGCTGTTTTTCTGAAGACCATCAGTGCAGTCATGAATGCCTTGGAACCCTTTGTGTTGGGGCTTATCATCACAGAATTGACCAAGAATTTGCTGGACATGGCAAATGGAGTAGCAGGAGCTCAACTAAACTATTCCTATATTGCCATCATGCTTGCCATCTACGCCCTGCGTGCCCTGATGTATGAAATCGGTGCCTATGGTTCTACCTATTTTATGACCAAGGCAGTGCAGGGGGCGACCAAGGAGCTGCGTCAGGACTTGAGCCATAAGATTAACAAAATTCCTGTTTCTTATTTTGACAAGCACCAGTATGGTGATTTACTTGGACGTTTTACAAGCGATGTGGAGACTGTTTCAAACGCCCTGCAACAAAGTTTCCTTCAGTTAGTCAATGCTGTTCTGACTCTCTCTCTAGCCATTTTCATGTGTTTCTGGTTGGATGTATCCCTAGCACTTGTAGTCGTAACCTTGGTTCCAGTGACCTATTTTGGTTCCAAGTTTGTCATGGGCAAATCCCAGCCTTATTTCAAGCAACAAGCTGATGCGCTTGGTCGTTTGAATGGCTTTGTCCAAGAAAACCTCACTGGTTTTAACGTCCTCAAGCTCTACGGTCGTGAAGAATTGTCCACGCAAGAATTTCGCCAGATAACTGCTGACTTACAGGAAGTTGGTTTCAAGGCTAGTTTCATGTCTGGCTTGCTCATGCCCCTGGTACACGGCTTGTCAAACATTGCCTACGTCGTCGTGGCTCTGCTATCTGGTCTGAAAGTCCTTGCAGGTACATTGACGGTGGGTAATATGCAGGCCTTCGTCCAATACGTCTGGCAGATTTCTCAGCCTGTCCAAACCTTGACCCAGTTGGCACCCCAGTTGCAGTCTGCCAAATCCTCCCTTGAACGCATTTTTTCAGTCCTAGATGAGCTTGACGAAGAAGACGCCAATGCGCTAGAGTTGACAGCTAGTCTGACCGGACAAGTCAGCTTTGAACAAGTCGAATTTGGCTATTCAGAAGACAAGCCGCTTATCCGTAACTTTAATCTTGATGTTAAGCCAGGTGAAATGGTGGCTATCGTAGGACCAACAGGGGCTGGTAAGACAACCCTCATCAACCTGCTCATGCGTTTCTATGATGTCACATCCGGTGCTATCAAGGTGGATGGTCAGGACATTCGAAAGATTTCCCGTCAATCCTACCGTAGTCAATTTGGTATGGTCTTGCAGGATGCTTGGCTCTATGAAGGGACTATCAAAGAAAACTTACGTTTTGGTCGTCTGGATGCGACGGATGAAGAAATTGTTGAGGCTGCCAAAGCTGCCAACGTTGACCACTTTATCCGCACACTGCCTGGCGGTTATAATATGGAAATGAACCAGGAATCCAGCAATATTTCCCAAGGTCAAAAACAGCTCTTGACCATTGCGCGTGCTTTGTTGGCAGATCCTGCTATTCTGATTCTTGACGAAGCGACTTCTTCAGTTGATACCCGTTTGGAACTCTTGATTCAAAAGGCCATGAAGCGATTGATGAAAGGACGGACAAGTTTCGTCATTGCCCATCGCTTATCAACCATTCAGGAAGCTGATAAGATTTTGGTCTTGAAAGATGGACAGATTATCGAACAAGGCAACCACGACAGTCTTTTGGCGGACAAAGGTTTCTATTATAATCTCTATCAAAGCCAGTTTAGTGAATCCAAATAAAAAATGAACTCCCTTGTCAGTGACAGGGAGTTTTTTCATATAATTTTTTGTAAAAATTTATTGGTAATTTCTACTTGAAGGTTTTTCTCTTCAGTAGAAGGCAGGGAGTCCCTATAATGAATTTTTGTTTTGATTGACAGTATCAATAATTAGTTCTATAATAAATGTATCAATATATGAAGCATAAAGTGTCGGAACGATACTTGATTCGGCTAACCATATTACCATTAAACTAAGTATTAGCGTGAAGGAAGGCGATGGAGTTGTACCTATTAACATAAATAAAATGATTTACGTTTTAATTTAAAAGGGTTGTCGCAAGATACGGTACTGTGGAGGATAGCAATGAAAAAAATAATTGGTCTATTTATTTTGCTTATTTCAGTTTTATTATTAGAACCATCTGGAAATCTAGGTGTTTCTGCTTTAGAAAATGATAGTACAGTCGTTGAAAAAATAAGTTCAACTGATGAACATTTAGTTGAATTTATCAGTCATGGTGCTTCAGAATATGAACCAGGAACCTTTAGAATGACATTAAAAGTGGGTGAAAAAGGACAAATTCTTCGTCCTCAGAATTCCCCATTGAAAGATTTTCGTTATTCATTTGAAATGACGGTAAGGGATCCATCTATCATCTCATTTGATGAGCAGGGGAATTGGGAGGCGCTAAAAGTTGGAAAAACAGAAGTCATTCCAAATTTTCCGAGTGGTGATAGTATACAGGCTAAAAAGTTTCAAGAAGAATTGGCCAAGTCACCGTTAAAATTAATAGTTAATGAGGTGAAGGTTGGTTGGGAAGTTAAGGTTGTAGAAGCAGATTTTTTTGATGGCAGACCAATGTATCGTTTTTACAATCCCAATAATAAAGAGCATTTTTACACAGGGTCAGTTGATGAGCGAGATTTCCTAATCAAAATAGGTTGGGGTTCTTATGAGGGAATCTCTTGGTTGTCACCTGCATCAGGTCAAGCTGTATATCGCCTTTATAATCCAATATTGAAGGATCACCACTATACAATAGACACACATGAGGTGGATATTTTAACTAGTCAGTATAATTGGATAAATGAGGGTATTGCTTGGTATTCAGGTGGTGATACGCATGTTCACCGATTATTCCATAGCAGTCTTACATCGGGCTCACATCATTATACTACCGATGAGAACGAGGTGAAAATTCTTCAAGGACGTGGTTGGAAATATGAAGGTATTGCTTGGTATGGTAAATAACAAAGTGAAATTTTAGGTAGATTTTCTATACTAGTATATGAGAAAACTCCCTTGTCAGTGAAGACAGGGGAGTTTTCTCATATACATGTTTGTAACATTTAATAGGCAATTTCTGAAAGAAGATTTTCAGCCGTAGTGGTTGGGAGGATGCGAACTCGGTTGAGAGTGAGCAGGCCGTCACTAGCAGAAGCCAAACCGTTGTTGGTTGTGACACCTAGTTTGTAGCCTGCTTGTTCAGTCAAGGCAACTGTATCAGCTGAATAGCGACCACCAGGATAGGCAATGGCGATGGTGTTTTGCTGTAGCTGACTATCTAGATAGGCCTTAGATGTAGTCAGTTCTTCGGTTTGTGTTTCAATGGTACTGTATTCCAAGTCTGGATGGTTGACAGTATGACCTTGGAAAGAAAGACCAGCGGCCTGCATTTCCTTGATTTGCTCGATGGTCAGATGACCAGCTTGTTCATATTCTGTAAAACCTGTGATGACATTATTGGTGCCCTTCATCTGATACTGCTTGAGCAGGGGGTAGGCGTGGCTATAGAAATCCCAGAGGCTATCATCAAAGGTTAGCCAGACTACCTTTTTCCCAGCTGGTAGGACGTTTTCAGTGAGCACCTTATAGGCCTCTTCAGGTGAAAGCGTGTAATAACCCGCGTCCTGTAAGGCTTTTAAATGACTTTCAAAGGTTGCTGGATCTACAATCAAATTTGCATTTGCAGCTTCCTCAGGCGCCATGACATGAATGGCATGGTACATGAGGATAGGTAGTTTGACAGGTTCAGCCTGTACTTCCCAAGTGATGTCGGTCTGAAGGGGGGATGATGTACTTGCCTGTGTAAACTCCTTGCTGGTTTGAGAAATTGCTGCCCCATTCTGTCCATCTGATTGCTTACTTGATTGAGTGATGTTAGACAAGAGGAGAAATAGAATAAGGGACAGAATAGCTAGGGGAACTAGGTCTAAGAATCGTTCAATTCTTGTCCGTCTTTTACGTTTTTGTTTTCTATTCAGAGTGATCAATCTGGAATGTTTCATAAACCATTCTCCTCATAAATATGCTTAGAATGATTATACCAAATTTTTTGCCAAAAAGTTAGTCTATTTGATATAATGGGAGAAATACTTTCTAAAGGAGATCACATGGTAGTTAAGATTGGATTATTAGGATTTGGTACAGTTGCAAGTGGCGTACCATTTTTGTTAGCAGAGAATGCAGAAAAGATTGAAAAGGCTGCCCAGGACAGCATTGAAGTAGCAAAGGTTCTAGTAAAAGATGATGCAGAAAAAGAACGCTTGTTGGCTGCAGGTCATGACTACAATTTTGTTACAAATATTGATGAGATTTTAGCGGATGAGGACATTGCCATTGTCGTTGAATTGATGGGGCGTATCGAGCCAGCTAAAACCTTTATTACCCGTGCCTTGGAAGCTGGCAAACATATCGTTACAGCCAATAAGGATTTGTTGGCGGTTCATGGGAGCGAATTGCGTGCCTTGGCTGAAGAAAAGGGCTTGGCACTTTATTATGAGGCTGCTGTAGCGGGCGGTATTCCAATCTTGCGTACCTTGGTCAACTCTTTGGCAGCTGACAAGGTCACACGTATCCTTGGTGTTTTGAATGGTACATCAAACTTCATGTTGACCAAGATGGTGGATGAAGGCTGGACCTATGAAAAAGCCCTTCAAACAGCTCAGGAACTTGGTTATGCAGAATCAGATCCAACCAATGACGTTGAGGGTATTGATGCAGCCTACAAGGCAGTTATCCTCAGTCAATTTGCCTTTGGTATGACAGTTGATTTTGACCATGTAGCTCACAAAGGGATTTCCAACATTACGCCAGAAGATGTGGCAGTGGCGCAAGAATTGGGCTATGTCATCAAACTAGTGGGAGATATTCAAGAAACCACCACAGGTATTTCTGCCGAGGTATCCCCAACATTCCTACCGAAAAATCATCCACTGGCTAGCGTAAATGGTGTGATGAACGCTGTTTTTGTGGAATCAATCGGTATCGGCCAATCTATGTACTATGGACCAGGTGCAGGTCAAAAGCCGACCGCAACAAGTGTTACAGCAGATATTATTCGTATCGTTCGTCGTTTGAAAGATAAGACCATCGGCAAAGCCTTTAACGAATACAGCCGTCCGCTTCAATTAGCTGCTCCAAGCGATGTTAAGAGCGAATACTACTTTTCAATTGTTGCACCAGATAAGAATGGAAAAATGCTTCGTTTGGCAGAGATTTTCAATTCTGAGGAGATTTCCTTTAAGCAAATTCTGCAACAAGCTGCCAATGGTGAAACTGCTCGCTTGGTCATTGTAACTCATGAAATGAGCAAGACACAATTAGAAAATGTGACTGCTAAATTGGCTCAAGAATCAGACTTTACAGTCTTAAATACATTTAAGGTATTGGGAGAATAAGGTATGAAAATTATTATCCCTGCAACATCTGCTAATATCGGACCAGGATTTGATTCAGTTGGTGTTGCCCTTTCAAAATACTTGACCATTGAAGTTTTAGAGCAGACGGATGAGTGGGTCATCGAACACAATCTTGACCATGTGCCGTCAGATAAGAACAATCTTCTTATCAAAACTGCTTTGAAGGTAGCTAAAAACCTCCAGCCTCATCGGATTAAAATGTTTAGTGATATTCCTTTAGCGCGTGGGTTAGGCTCCTCAAGTTCAGTTATTGTAGCAGGTATTGAGTTGGCCAACCAACTGGCTGGTTTGAATATGACTGCAGATGAAAAATTGCTCAAAGCAACTGAAATTGAAGGTCATCCTGATAATGTAGCACCTGCTATTTACGGTAATTTGGTTATTGCTAGCTATGTCAACAAAAAGGTACAGGCAGTCGTAACTAATTTCCCTGAGGCAAGTTTTGTAGCCTTCATTCCAAACTACCCATTGCGCACAGTTGAAAGTCGTGGAGTTCTACCTTCACAAATGGGCTACAAAAAAGCGGTAGCTGCCAGCGCCATTTCCAATGTGGCTGTTGCTAGTTTGATGGCTGGTGATTTGGAGAAGGCTGGGAAAGCCATTCAGTCAGATATGTTCCACGAACCCTTCCGCCAATTGTTAGTTAAGGAATTTTGTCCAATCAAGCAAACAGCGCAAGAACTGGGAGCCTACGCAACCTATCTATCAGGTGCAGGTCCAACTGTCATGGTTTTGACTTCAAAGGATAAGGAAGCTGCCCTTGTAACAGCCCTTGAGCAATTAGACTTGGATGGAACGGTGCATCCTCTTCAGGTGGATACAAAGGGTATTCAAGTGATATAATATTCAGCTCCACGGGAGCTGATTTTTTCTGTAAAAATTTCTGCCTAGAAACTGGATTTATATTCGTTTTTTGAGCTGTTTTTTGGTATAATATGACCTGTATATTTTAAATTGAAATGAGAAGATGATGAAAGATAAAATTAGGCTTGAGTTGGATGGGATTGACATTCGCTTCGATGAGCCCTTAAAAGAATATACCTATACAAAAGTAGGAGGTGCTGTTGATTACCTAGCATTTCCTCGTAACCGCTATGAAATTGTTCGAATTGTTGAGTTTGCTAAGCGAGAAAATATTCCCTGGCAGGTACTGGGCAATTCCAGTAATATTATCGTTCGCGACGGTGGCATTCGTGGGTTTGTAATCCGTATGGATAAACTCAATTCTGTCACTGTTTCAGGCTACACGATTGAAGCAGAAGCAGGGGCTAATTTGATTGAAACAACTAAGGTTGCCCTCTTCCATTCCTTGACAGGATTTGAATTTGCCTGTGGTATTCCCGGTAGTGTAGGTGGAGCGGTTTATATGAACGCCGGTGCCTACGGTGGAGAAATCGCTCATATTCTGGTTTCTGCTCAGATTTTGACACCTGCAGGTTATGTAGAAACCTTGGATAACCGTGAGTTGCGTTTTGGCTATCGCTCGTCAATTTTACAAGAGAATGGTGCCATTGTTTTATCTGCTAAATTTGCCCTAAAACCTGGTAATCACCCTGTTATTCAAAACGAAATGGCTCGTTTGACCCATTTGCGTGAGTTGAAACAGCCTTTGGAATATCCATCATGTGGCTCAGTCTTTAAACGCCCTCCTGGTCATTTTGCAGGTCAGTTAATCATGGAGGCTGGCTTGAAAGGCTACCGTATTGGCGGTGTTGAAGTATCTGAAAAACATGCTGGTTTTATGGTCAATGTTGCTGATGGTACAGCGATGGACTACGAACATTTGATTGCCCATGTGATTGAAGTTGTTGAAAAATCTTCAGGCGTTACGCTGGAGAGAGAAGTGCGTATTATCGGCGACCCAGCTGATAAACTCTAGCCATCTGGCTCTGTTAAAAAGAAGGAATTTATGAGAATTGAAAAAGCCAATTATTGAATTTAAACATGTTTCAAAAGTTTTTGAAGACAGTGGAACAACTGTATTAAAGGATATTAGTTTTGAATTGGAAGAGGGTAAATTTTATACCCTATTAGGAGCTTCTGGTTCAGGTAAATCAACGATTTTGAACATTATCGCTGGTTTATTGGATGCAAGTTCAGGTGATATTTATCTGGATGGTCAACGGATTAACGATGTTCCGACCAACAAGCGGGATGTCCATACCGTTTTCCAATCCTATGCCCTATTCCCGCACATGACTGTCTTTGAGAATGTGGCTTTTCCTCTTAAATTGCGTAAGGTTGACAAGGCTGAAATCGAACGCCGTGTGACAGAGGCTCTTCAAATGGTCCGACTTTCTGGTTACGAGAAACGCTCCATTCAGAAATTGTCAGGTGGTCAACGGCAACGTGTCGCTATTGCTCGCGCCATCATCAATCAGCCCCGCGTTGTCTTACTAGACGAGCCTTTATCAGCCCTAGACTTGAAACTGCGGACAGAAATGCAGTATGAACTGCGTGAATTGCAACAACGCCTAGGGATTACCTTTGTCTTTGTTACCCATGACCAAGAAGAAGCACTGGCCATGAGTGATTGGATTTTTGTCATGAATGAAGGTGAGATTGTACAGTCAGGGACACCAGTGGATATTTATGATGAGCCAATCAATCATTTTGTTGCCACCTTCATCGGCGAGTCCAATATCCTGTCTGGTCGCATGATTAAGGACTACCTAGTTGAATTTAACGGCAAACGCTTCGAAGCTGTGGATGGCGGTATGCGACCAAATGAAGAAGTTCAAATCGTTATCCGTCCAGAAGACTTGCAGATTACACTTCCTGAAGAGGGCAAATTGCAAGTAAAAGTAGATACCCAGCTCTTCCGTGGGGTTCACTATGAAATCATTGCCTACGATGATTTGGGCAATGAATGGATGATTCACTCAACCCGTAAGGCTATTGTGGGAGAGGTCATCGGTCTGGACTTTGAGCCAGAAGACATCCATATCATGCGCCTCAATGAAACGGAAGAGGAATTTGATGCCCGTATCGAAGAGTATGTGGAAGTGGAAGAAGTGGAAGATGGTTTGATTAACGCCATCGAGGAGGAACGTAATGAAGAAAACCTCTAGGCTCTTTGCAATTCCTTATGCCCTATGGGTCTTTCTCTTTGTACTCGCACCCGTTGCCTTGATTATCTTCAAGTCTTTCTTTGATATTCACGGCAATTTCACTTTGGCCAATTACCAGACCTATTTTAACTCGCCAAATATGACCTATCTGCGTATGAGTTTTAACTCCATTTTTTACGCAGGTATTATTACTCTGGTCACTTTGTTGGTGTCTTATCCAACTGCCTACTTCTTGACCAAGCTCAAGCATAGACAGCTTTGGCTCATGTTGATTATCTTGCCGACCTGGGTCAATCTCTTGCTAAAAGCCTATGCCTTTATCGGTATTTTTGGACAGCATGGCTCTATCAACCAGTTCTTAGAGTTTATTGGCTTGGGTGCCCAGCAAATTCTTTTTACGGATTTCTCTTTTATTGCTGTTGCAGCCTATATTGAAATTCCATTTATGATTTTGCCGATTTTTAATGCCCTGGATGATTTGGATAAAAATCTCATCAATGCCAGTCGTGATTTAGGGGCGACATCCTGGCAGACCTTTACAAAAGTTATTTTTCCTCTTTCCATGAACGGCGTTCGTTCAGGTGTTCAAGCAGTTTTTATTCCGAGTTTAAGCCTCTTTATGTTGACCCGTTTGATTGGCGGTAACCGAGTGATTACCTTGGGTACAGCTATCGAGCAACATTTCCTTACTACACAAAACTGGGGAATGGGTTCAACCATTGGTGTGGTCTTGATTTTGGCCATGCTCTTGATTATGTGGATGACGAAAGAGAGGAAGAAATAATGAAGAAATTTGCAAATATCTACTTAACAGTTGCCTTTCTTCTTCTTTATTTGCCGATTTTCTATCTGATTTTCTACGCTTTCAATGAAGGTGGAGATATGAACGGCTTTACAGGCTTTACCTTGGAGCATTTTTCGTCCATGTTGGGTGACAGCCGTCTGATGCTGATTTTGGCACAAACTTTTTTCTTGGCTTTTTTGAGTTCATTGATTGCGACCATTATCGGAACATTTGGTGCCATCTATATTTATCAGGCAAAACCTCGTTTCCAAAATGCCTTGCTGTCTGTCAATAATATCTTGATGGTAGCACCAGACGTTATGATTGGGGCAAGTTTCCTGATTCTCTTTACTATGATTGGTTTTCAATTAGGCTTTGTTTCTGTCTTGCTGAGTCACATTGCCTTCTCCATTCCGATTGTCGTCTTGATGGTCTTGCCTCGATTGAAGGAAATGAATGCAGATATGATTTCAGCAGCTTATGACTTGGGTGCAACCCAGCCACAAATGCTGAAAGAAATCATGTTGCCATATTTGACACCAGCCATTATTGCAGGCTATTTCATGGCCTTTACCTATTCCTTGGATGACTTTGCCGTGACCTTCTTTGTAACGGGAAATGGTTACTCAAACCTATCTGTAGAGATTTACTCACGGGCTCGTCAAGGGATTTCTTTGGAAATCAATGCCCTGTCAACCCTTGTCTTCCTTTTCTCAATCTTATTGGTAGTGGGTTATTATTTCATCTCGCGTGAAAAGGAGGCCAACTAATGAAACGTTTATATTCATTTTTCCTAGGAATTATTGCTATTATTCTCATTCTTTGGGGAATTTCCAGTAAATTAGAAGCTGATTCAACTCAAGGAACGACGGATAAGTTGGTTATCTATAACTGGGGAGATTATATTGACCCAGAATTACTGGAAGAATTTACTGCTGAAACAGGTATTCAGGTGGATTACCAAACTTTTGATTCCAATGAATCCATGTACACTAAGATAAAGCAGGGTGGTACAACCTATGATTTGACTATTCCATCTGAGTATATGATTTCCAAGATGACCGAAGAGAATATGCTCATCAAATTGGACAAGTCGAAAATTGAAGGTTTGGAAAATATTGATCCACAATTCATGGGCTTGAGTTTTGATAAGAACAATGATTATTCCATCCCCTATTTCTGGGGTACCTTAGGAATTGTTTATAATGAAACCATGGTCGAAAATACTCCTCAGGAATGGGAAGATTTATGGTCTGAAGAATACCGTGACAATATCATGTTGATTGATGGTGTCCGTGAGGTCATGGGATTTGGCTTGCAATCGCTGGGGCATAGTCTAAATTCCAAAAATCCAGCTGAAATCGAAAAAGCTGCGGAACATCTCTATAATCTAACTCCAAATGTCAAGGCCATTGTTGCTGATGAAATCAAGGGTTACATGATACAGGATGCGGCAGCTATCGCAGTATCCTTCTCTGGTGAAGCTAGTGAAATGTTGGATGGCAATGAGAACCTGCGTTATGTTGTGCCGTCAAAAGGTTCTAACCTGTGGTTTGATAACATGGTCATTCCAAAAACTGCCAAGAATTTGGACGGTGCCTATGCCTTTATGAGTTTCATGCTCCGTCCCGAAAATGCGCTTCGCAATGCTGAATATGTTGGTTACTCAACACCAATTCCTGCAGCAAAAGCCATGTTGGATGAAGAAACTCAGAACGATGAATCCTTCTATCCTTCAGAAGAAACCATGAAGAAGATGGAAGTCTATGATAACCTCGGACAAGAGATGCTGGGAATGTACAATGACCTTTATCTCCAGTTCAAGATGTATCGGAAATAAGACAAAAAACCACTAGGACAATTCTGAACTAGTGGTTTTACTGTTTTCTATTGATTATCTATATGCTGCAAATGGGATACCTGCTGGGAAGGACTTTTATTATCATCTCTAGTTGGTTTGAAAATTTTTCATCATTTTCTGAATTTCTTTCGAAATGTCTGTAGGTTTTACAAGATAGAATTGCTGGGCTAGTTGGTCAGCGATGTAGGAATGAAGGTAGGTGGCAGTCACAACTCTATCATATAGTCCTACATGAGGAAATTGTAGGGCAAAGCCTGCTACCATACCAGCAAGTGTGTCGCCCATCCCTCCAGTTGCTTGATAGGGACCACCTGCTTTGATGGGAGTAATCTGTTCGGGGTCTGCTTGAAGTACTTGTGTCATAAAACTCTTAGCGACTAAAATGGTATGTTCTTGAAACTCTCTTAAGGCGGTTAGGTTGGTCTGGCTTGTTTGTCGGTCAATGGGGATGGCAGACAATCTTTCCCATTCTTTTTGGTGGGGTGTTAGGATAACTTGTTTGCAGGGAAAAATTTTCCTGTTCTGTTTGGCTATCAAGGTCAAGGCAGATCCATCCAGGACAAGAATTTGTTTTTCTGACACATTTTCAAGTACAAGGTCAACTAGGTTTTCTGCTCGGCTATTGTCCCCCAAACCCGGACCAATCAATACCAGGTCAGCATGTTTTATATTTGCTAGGAGTAAGTCTTTGTCATCAACTGAAAAGGCCATGGCTTCAGGTAGGTGACTATGCAGTGCTGGAATATTTTCTTTTTCAGTAGCGACAGTAACCAAGCCAGCTCCGCTATTGACAGTGGCTAGGGCAGTCATGATGATGGCGCCACCGTAAGGGTAAAGTCCACCAATCAGTAAGGCACGGCCGAAGGTTCCCTTGTGGCTGTTCCTAGGTCGTTCCTGAATGACCTGCCTACAAAGTTCTTGTAAATCCATGATAGTCAACTCCTTTCTATAGATTATTATAGCATGAGAACGGGACACATTCGCAAGTTACTTTTTAGAAAATTCTTCTTTTTCATGCTATAATGGACATATGGTATTATCAAAGAAACGTGCAAGAAAAGTTATTGAAGAAATCATCGCCCTTTACCCTGATGCTCAACCTAGTTTGGATTTCCGCAACCATTTTGAATTGGTCTGCGCAGTACTTTTGTCAGCTCAGACAACGGATGCTGCTGTTAACAAGGCTACCCCAGGTCTATTTGCAGCCTTTCCAACACCTCAAGCCATGGCAGCAGCAGAGGTGAAGGACATCGAGCCCTACATTTCTCGCTTGGGCTTGTATCGTAATAAGGCCAAGTTTTTGAAAGAATGTGCCCAGCAGTTGTTGGACCGACATGATGGCATTGTCCCACAGACACGGGAGGAATTAGAAGCCTTAGCCGGTGTGGGGAGAAAAACGGCCAATGTGGTATTGAGTGTCGGTTTTGGCATTCCTGCATTCGCAGTCGATACCCATGTGGGTCGGATCTGCAAACACCACGACATTGTCAAAAAATCGGCTACTCCTCAGGAAACGGAAAAGCGGGTCATGGAGGTCTTACCACCAGAACTCTGGCTGCCAGCCCACCAGGCTATGATTTATTTTGGACGAGAAGTCTGCCATCCTAAAAATCCTGAGTGTGAAAAATTTCCACAATTATATGAATTTGATTAAAAATCTTCAGTTTTTGAAGATTTTTTTCGTTTTCTTTTTTAAATTAACCAGTAAAATCAGAACGTTTTTTGAAATATTCAATAGAATGTCTTCTAAAACGGAATTTGACGAATATTCAATCCCGTTTTACTTCTATAAAACGATAATAAACGAACGTTTACGCATGATATGCAAAGCATATTGACAAAAAACAAACGATAGACTATAATTATAGATGTCGGTTAAGGAAAAACGAACAAACTAGTATTTCCTAATACAAAAATCATTTAAAAACGAACAGAGGAGAAGCTCATGTTTAATGAAACACCAGTTTTTGACTACGAAGATATTCAGCTCATTCCAAACAAATGTATCATCAATAGCCGTTCAGAGGCAGATACATCTGTAACACTCGGAAAATACACTTTTAAACTGCCAGTTGTTCCAGCCAATATGCAGACAATCTTGGATGAAGATGTGGCGGAAATGTTGGCTAAAGATGGTTATTTTTACATCATGCACCGTTTTGATGAAGAGGGGCGAATTCCCTTCGTGAAACGCATGCATGACCAAGGCTTGATTGCTTCTATATCGGTTGGTGTGAAAGACTATGAATACGACTTTGTTTCTAGTTTAAAAGCTGACGCGCCTGAGTTTATTACTATTGATATTGCGCATGGTCATGCGGATAGCGTGATTAAAATGATCAAGCATATCAAGAAAGAATTGCCTGATACCTTTGTCATTGCTGGAAATGTGGGAACGCCTGAGGCTGTTCGTGAGTTGGAAAATGCCGGTGCGGATGCAACAAAAGTTGGAATTGGTCCAGGTAAGGTCTGCATCACCAAGGTCAAAACTGGTTTTGGTACAGGGGGTTGGCAGCTGGCTGCCCTTCGTTGGTGTTCAAAAGCTGCTCGTAAGCCGATTATTGCGGACGGTGGTATCCGTACCCACGGAGATATTGCCAAATCCATCCGTTTCGGTGCTAGCATGGTTATGATTGGTTCGCTCTTTGCTGGTCACATCGAAAGCCCAGGAAAGACAGTAGAAGTAGACGGCAAACAGTTTAAGGAATACTACGGCTCTGCATCTGAATACCAAAAAGGAGCCTATAAGAACGTAGAAGGTAAAAAAATTCTCCTGCCAGCCAAAGGCCACTTGAAAGATACGCTGATTGAAATGGAGCAAGATTTGCAATCATCCATTTCTTATGCTGGCGGTCGTGACATGACCAGCTTGAAGCACGTTGATTATGTAATTGTAAAAAATTCAATCTGGAATGGGGATTCTATCTAGTCAAAGAGGACTTGCAATGCAGGTCCTTTTCTTGTTACAATATTTATATAAAATTGAAAGAGAATAAGTATGTACCAAACAAGAAATAACAAAGAGAAGCTCTGGCTCTTTATCAAAATATTTTTGCCTATTTTAATTTATCAATTTGCTAATTACTCGGCATCCTTCATTGATACCATGATGACTGGTCAGTACAGTACCATGGATTTGGCAGGAGTTTCTATGGCAACTAGCCTATGGAATCCCTTGTTCTCATTTTTGACAGGAATTGTGTCGGCACTTGTCCCGATTATTGCCCAATATTTGGGACAAGGAGAGAAGTCAAAGATTCGACAAGAGTTTCATCAGTTTGTCTATCTATCTATTGGATTAACCGTTTTACTCTTGTGCTCGGTCATTTTTATAGCTATTCCATCCCTCGCACGTTTCGACTTGGACGAAGCTGTCTTTCAGGTCGGTCGGCAGTACCTCTACTATATCTCCATCGGTATCTTGCCCCTCTTACTGTTCAGTGTCTGTCGATCCTTTTTCGACGCCTTGGGCTTGACCCGACTCTCCATGTACCTCATGTTGCTCTTGGTTCCCTTTAACAGCCTCTTCAACTATCTCTTGATTTACGGGAAAATGGGCCTACCAGCCCTGGGCGGAGCAGGTGCTGGATTGGGCACTGCTTTAGCTTACTGGGCTGTGTTGCTAGTCATTGTCCTTGTCATGTGCAAAAATAAGACCATTTCTTCTTATCAGATTTGGCGGTGGAGTCCGATTGACCTTTCTTTATTGAAGGAAGGCTTGAAAATTGGTTTGCCAATTGGTTTGCAAGTCTTTGCAGAAGTGGCTATTTTTGCAGTAGTTGGCCTTTACATGGCAAAATTTTCTGCTCAGATTATCGCGGCTCATCAGGCGGCCATGAACTTTGCAACCTTATTATATGCCTTTCCATCATCGGTATCCTCAGCCTTGGCTATTGTGGTTGCCTATGAAGTGGGTGCAAAACGACCTATAGATGTAAAAGCCTACAGCCGTTTGGGACGCTTGGTAGCGTTAGGCTTTGCAGGTCTGACCTTAACCTTCCTTTATTTTTTCCGTTCCAAAGTTGCCTTTCTCTACGGAAATGATACAGACTTTGTCCGACTGACCTCACATTTTCTAAGCTTTGCCCTCATGTTCCAATTGGCAGATGCCTATACAGCACCAATTCAAGGAATTTTGAGGGGGTACAAGGATACGACTGTTCCATTTGTACTTGGCCTAGTTGCTTATTGGTCCATGACCTTTCCGGTTGCCTTTTTCCTGGAAAGATTTTTCCACCTGGGACCAGAAGCCTATTGGATTGGTCTGATTAGCGGTATTTTTGTTTGCGGGATTGCCCTAAGATTACGGATGCAGAAAATTGCTAGCCTTCAATAGATTTCTATGTTTTCTCTTGACAGATTTTCTGAGCTTGATATAATTTACTAAAAAAGGTTGGGTGCTAATATGAAAAAGAGATGGTTGATTTTTGTTGTTTTATCTTGTATCTGCATCTTACTTGGCTATCAAGTTGTGAAGAAAACTGAAATTAGTTTACCTCAAGCTGACCAGATTGTAATTAGTAATCAGGATGGTGGAGAGCTAAGAACTCTGGAAGGTAGTGAAATGAGCGATTTTCTGTCAGAGCTTTCCCAAATTCATCCTTATCTTTTCAAAAATGCTAGCAACCATGACCAGCCAGTCGGAGTAAAGGAATATTATCAACTAATCTTTCAACCTTATAATAAAATTGCCTATCTCTATGAGAAAAGTGGCAAAACCTATCTGGAGTTTCCTTATGAGTTGACAGTCAGGACCAAAAAGTCCTTGTCTGAGTTAATAGACTAGAAGAAGTCGGAGCAATCCGGCTTTTTAAATTTAAATTTTTTAACATTTACCTTTACAAATATGTTCGGGGGGGGGGTACAATATAAGAGATAGATAGAACTGTATGAAAAAAATGTGCTAAAGGAGGAGCTTCATAAGGAAATGCTAATCTATCTACTACTAATTTTGGAGACTTTTTATGGAAAAAATTACAACATTTTTTAAAAATTATTTTGATACACCTAAGGTACCTTTGAAATACTATTTAGGTGATGTTTTCTATTTTAATCTTTTTTGGGGTTTGCTACCATTTTTATTTGGAGAAATCAACGTAGGAACAATTTTATTTTTTGCTTATTTGATGTTATCAGTGTATACATTCTTCTGGTATTCGGACTATCAACTCTTCAAATTTCCATATGATCCCAAGAAGATTTTTAGATATCGTCGCTCGATTTTTAGTAAGGATGGTATAAAAAATGTTACTGCAGAGAGTTTAGCTAGGGAACACCACTATACAATCAACGAAAATAAAATTTCTAGGGATTACACCGAGAATGTAAAAACCGTTGCTTTTGCATTTATTATTACATTTTTTGTCCGATACCTGCTAATTGCTAATCAAGTACTTTTTTCTGTTATCAGACATCCTAAAACAATGAGAGAATATAAAGAGGCTGTACGTGTTCAGAGTGAACAACTCAACAATCTATAGGAGTTATTTATGGGCGATTTTGTAACTATTTTATTATTTGCTTCCGTCATTATTTTTAGATATTTCATTTACCCTAAGATGAAAAAGGCAAATGAAGAAAAGAGATGGGCAGAAGAGCAATCAAAATATAGGATTACAATTATTGACTTGATAAATGAGAGACAGAGTTTTGTTGGTACTATTGATAGTTTTAATGATATCTACAACATAGTTTATGACTATAATCAAGCCCATGTTTTTTCTAGCCAAGAAGCTGCAAGTAAATATGCACATTCTATGGCAAGGAATGAAAATATAAGTATCCTAATACTCGCAGGTTCAAATCCTGTCGAAAAAATTTGTTAGAAATCAGGTCGCATGTAGTCAAACATTTACCTTGACAAATATTCCCAAAATATTAAACTTAAGATAAGTAGCTTTTCAAGCTTTGGAAATTTGCTACTATATTTGGAGGTTATATGAAAATGAAGAAATTTCTATTACTTTTTTCTGTAGTGCTTTTGACTGCGTGTAAATCGGGTGAAGTGAAGCAAGAGAAGGCTGTAACCAGTCAATCAAGTTCACAAGCAACATCGAGTTCAACAACTTCAAGTCAGTCGGAAACGAAGACGGTAGAGGTGGATTATTCTAGCTATCAAAAGGTTATTGACCGTTATCAGGCAAGTTTGGGATTGGAGCTTTCAGCCCTAAATCGTGATGAGGTGAGTAGTCTTCTTTATGGGATTAAACAATATCCAACTGTTTATACTGGAGCATATTATGTCCAAAACGATTTTGATAAAGATGGTGTAGATGAATTAGCTCTTGCCTTATCGACGAGTTCTCAATTTGTCCTCATCGACCTATATACTGTAGGGAATGACGGACAGTTGATAAGACTGGTTGATCAGTTCCGTCAGCAAGGTCCAGAGATTGGTGAAAAAGTAACCCTGTGGCCACTTGAAGATGGAAGTTACTCTTTAGAAACGGCTGGTAGTTTTAGAAACTATAAATATGACTCTACTGCAGGTCAACTGACCCTACAGGCAGAAGGGGCGACCAATCCTTCATCTGCCACAGTTGTCGATTTAAGCACGCTTTCATGGACTAAATTGGAAAAAGTTGTAGCAGTGCAAGAAAATACATCTGCACCTACTATTGATATGCAGGGGCTGTTAGCTGGTGATTTCTCAACTATTGCTGGAACTTGGGCAAATGCCAAAGGGACTGTCTTGGTTATTGATTCATCAGGGAAGGTTACTAATGAGGAGGATAGCGACCTAACCATTCGTGAAATCGATTCAAACGGTATAGCAGTTGGGGGCTATAGTTTTGGTATGTACGGTGCAGGACTTAGAGTTATTCCCGCAGGCGTTGCCATTGAGTTTACATACACTGGGGAAACAGATTTAAGCGATACGACTAAAAATAGATTATTTATCAGTCAAGGACTACTTTCTGCAGAAGAGGTTGCAAACGAGGTTTTCTATAAACAAGATTAAGTATTTATGGAAGTGAGGTAGGTTAACAATCCTATCTCCTTCTTTTTTTGCCTTATTATTGAGAAAATAACCTCATCATGTTAAAATAAAAGGATAGAAAATCAGATGGAGAAATTATGAATTATTTTAACGTAGGTAAGATTGTTAACACCCAAGGCTTACAAGGAGAAATGCGTGTTTTATCTGTAACGGATTTTGCAGAAGAACGTTTTAAAAAAGGGGCGAAATTGGCCTTGTTTAATGACAAGGACCAGTTTGTCATGGAAGTTGAAATTGCTAGTCACCGTAAGGCTAAGAACTTTGATATTATCAAGTTCAAGGGTATGTACCACATCAATGATATTGAGAAGTACAAGGGCTTTAGTTTGAAAATTGCGGAAGAAAATTTGTCCGACCTTGAAGATGGTGAGTTTTATTATCATGAAATTATTGGTTTGGATGTTTATGAAAATGACCAACTGATTGGACAAATCAAGGAAATCTTGCAACCTGGTGCTAATGATGTTTGGGTGGTCAAACGCAAAGGGAAGAAAGACCTGCTTTTGCCTTACATTCCGCCCGTTGTCTTAAACATTGATATTCCAAACAATCGCGTAGATGTGGAACTGCTCGAGGGCTTGGACGATGAGAATTGATATTTTGACCCTCTTCCCAGAAATGTTTGCTCCGCTGGAACATTCTATTGTGGGCAAGGCGCGTGACAAGGGCTTGCTGGAAATCAACTACCATAATTTTCGTGAGAAAGCTGAAAAGGCTCGCCATGTGGATGATGAGCCTTATGGTGGTGGTCAAGGGATGTTACTCCGAGCTCAACCGATTTTTGATACCATGGATAGCATTGAACAAACCAAGCCCCGTGTTATCTTGTTAGATCCTGCTGGTAGAACTTTTAATCAGGCCTATGCAGAAGAATTGGCACAGGAAGAGCAGTTGATTTTTATCTGTGGTCATTACGAGGGCTATGATGAGCGGATTAAGACCTTGGTGACAGACGAGATTTCTCTTGGAGATTATGTTCTGACTGGGGGCGAATTGGCAGCCATGACTATGATTGATGCTACTGTTCGTTTAATTCCAGAGGTCATTGGCAAGGAAGTCAGCCATACGGATGATAGTTTTTCATCAGGGCTATTGGAATATCCTCAGTACACTCGTCCCTACGAATATCGAGGGATGGTAGTGCCAGATGTTCTCATGAGTGGCCACCATGAAAATATTCGAAAATGGCGTCTGGAAGAAAGCCTACGAAAAACCTATCAACGTCGTCCAGACTTGTTGGAAAATTATAACTTTACAGCTGAAGAGTTAGCTATTTTTGAAAAAATCAAAGCAGAAGACACAGTTGATTAGACTGTGTTTTCATGTTCAAAGGAGAAAATTATGAAACGTCAGGTATTTGAAGACTACCAACCTTATAAAATAAAACATAAGGCTAGATTTGACTTGGGAAATAATGAAAATCGCATTATTGATTGGTCCTTTTTACCGCAAAAGACCTTAGAGAGCTTAGAAGTTGGTCAATTGAGCTTTTACGGTGACAATACTTACTCAGAGTTGATTGAGAAATATGCGACCTATCTTGGAGTAAATCCCAGACAGGTGACGGTGGGAGTTGGCTCCGACCACCTCATTCATATGATTGTTTCCACCTTTATGGAGAAGGATGATACATTCTTGACGGTCAATCCTGATTTCTTCATGTATGAAACCTATAACCAGATGCATGGTAGCCGGTTTGAAGCCATTGAATTGGAAGAGAAAGATGGGACCTTGGTTTTGCCAGTTGACAACTTGTTGGCGCGTGCTCAAGAAACCAATGCGAAAATTCTCATGCTTTCCAACCCAAACAATCCATCATCGGTTGCCTATTCCATGGAAGATTTGGAAAGGTTAGCGACTTCTTTCAAGGGATTGCTGGTTATTGACGAGGCCTATATTGAATTTGCAGAAGTTGAGAGCTTTCTCAGTCGCCTTGAAGGATATGAGAATGTTTTGGTCTTGCGTACACTTTCCAAGGCCTTTGGTCTAGCAGGTTTGCGAGTTGGTTTTGCGGTTGGAAGTGAAGAGCTTATTTATGAATTGGACAAGGTCATTCCACCTTTTAGTCTATCCAATTTAACGGCTCATATGGCTACAGTTGCCTTGGATTACAAAGATAAAGTAACAGAAACGGTTGAAACAATTGTCAAACTGCGTCAAGAAATGATTGCTTTTTTAGAACAATTAGAAGATTGTCATGTCCTGCCAAGTCAGACCAGTTTTGTGACCTTTAAGGCACTGTGGGCAGAAGTGTTTCACCGGCAAGCTTTGGCAAAAGATTGGAATTTCAAGTACTATCCAACAGGGAAATTAGCAGGTTACATTCGACTGTCCATTGGCCGGCCAGAAGAGATGGCTATGCTTAAAGAGATGGTCAAATCAATGATAGAGAGGGGAACAATTTCGTAAGAGATTGTTCTTTTTTGAAGAAAATTGACATTTTTTGAAAGATTTTGCCAGAAAATGATTGACAATGATGGTTTTTAGTGTATAATGGTTTTTGTAAACGATTGCAGGAGGTGTTGGACATTCTCAAATCAGAACGCAAGCAAGTCATATTAGAACGCATTCAAGCACAACAATTTGTCCGCTTGGAAGAATTGGTTGACATTCTAGCAACATCTGAATCCACTGTTCGTAGGGATTTGGACGAGTTAGAAAATGAAGGAAAACTTCGAAGAGTACATGGCGGTGCGGAAGCACCAGCTAATTTGCAACTGGAAGAATCCATTCTGGAAAAATCTGTCAAAAACGTTCAAGAAAAACGGATGATTGCTGAAAGAGCAGCACAGTTAATCATGGACGGCGATGTGATTTTTGTAGACGCAGGGACGACAACCGGTGTCTTGATTGACTATCTCCAACAGGAAAATCTAACAGTCGTGACCAATTCCATTCACCATGCTGTCAAGTTGGTTGAACGCAAGATAAAGACCATTATTATAGGTGGTTTTGTTAAACAATCAACCGATGCTTCAGTAGGTGCCTTGGCTTTGGAACAAATTCGACAGCTCAATTTTGATAAGGCCTTTCTGGGAATGAATGGTATTGATAAAAACTACTTTACAACGCCAGACATTGAAGAAGCGACCATCAAACGTACTATCATAGACAATGCAAAAGAAAGCTATGTTCTAGCAGATGCGTCGAAGATTGGTCAATTCTCCTTTGCCAAGGTTGCAGCCATCGAAAAAGCCAATATTATCTGTCAATCTTCGGAGAGCAGTTTGTTGGACATCATAAAAGAGAAAACGAGGGTAATCGAGGTATGATTTATACTGTTACGCTCAATCCAGCTATTGACTACATTGTTCGACTTGATAGAGTTGAAACAGGCAGTGTCAATCGTATGGAGAGCGACGATAAGTATGCCGGCGGTAAGGGAATTAACGTTAGTCGTGTTTTGAAGCGATTGGGCTATCCGAATACAGCAACGGGTTTCCTTGGCGGATTCACTGGTCAGTTCATCAAAGATGGATTGGTTGCTGAAGGCATTGATACCGATTTTGTTCAGGTGGACCAAGATACGCGGATTAACGTGAAAATCAAAGCCGACCAAGAAACAGAAATCAACGGTTTGGGTCCGATTGTGACAGATACACAGTTGGCAGAACTAGAAATGGTTTTGGCTGGCTTGACTAAAGATGACACAGTTGTCTTTGCTGGTTCAGCACCAGCTAGCCTTGGAAATGAAGTGTATAATAAGCTAATTCCAGTGGCTAAAAAAGCAGGGGCTCAAGTAGTTTGTGACTTTGAAGGGCAAACTCTTCTGGATTCACTTGCTTACCAACCGCTTTTGGTTAAACCAAATAACCACGAGTTGGAAGCTATTTTCAATGTTGAATTGAAGGGGATAGCTGACATTGAAACCTACGCTAAGAAAATCTTAGATATGGGAGCTCAGAACGTTATCATTTCTATGGCAGGGGATGGGGCTTTGTTGGTTACTCCGACAGCAACCTACTTTGCCAAACCAATCAAGGGAATGGTGAAAAATTCTGTCGGTGCTGGAGATTCCATGGTGGCAGGGTTTACTGGCGAATACGTTCGCTCACAAGATCCAATCGAAGCCCTTAAATGGGGAGTTGCTTGCGGTACGGCAACAGCCTTTTCAGATGATTTGGCAAGTATCGAATTTATTAAGGAAACTTATGAAAAAGTTGAGGTAGAAACACTATGAAAATTCAAGACGTTTTGAAAAAAGATGTCATGTTGCTTGATTTGCAAGCGACAAGCAAGGAAGCAGTCATCGATGAAATGATTGCTAGCTTGGTAGAAAAAGGATACGTAACTGATTTTGATGTATTCAAAACAGGTATTATGAACCGTGAAGCACAGACAACAACAGGTCTTGGCGACGGTATTGCAATGCCACACGCTAAGAATGCGGCTGTCAAAGAAGCAACTGTTCTCTTTGCTAAATCAAACAAGGGCGTTGACTATGCAAGTCTTGACGGTCAACCAACTGACTTGTTCTTCATGATTGCGGCTCCAGAAGGTGCTAACGACACCCACTTGGCTGCCCTTGCGGAATTGTCTAAATACTTGATGAAAGCTGGTTTTGCTGATAGACTTCGTGCGGCAACAAATCCTGAAGAAGTGATTGCAGTCTTCGATACAGCAGAAGCAGCAGATAAAGCGGCTGAAGAAGTGGTTGCCGCTCCAAGTGGCGACCGTCCATTTATCGTTGCAGTTACAGCATGTACAACAGGTATTGCCCACACCTACATGGCAGAAGAAGCTCTTAAGAAGCAAGCTGCTGAGATGGGTGTTGACATCAAGGTTGAAACAAACGGTGCGTCTGGGGTTGGTAACAAACTAACCGCTGAAGACATTAAGAATGCAGCAGGTGTAATCATCGCAGCAGATAAGGCTGTTGATATGCCTCGTTTCAATGGGAAACCATTGGTATCTCGTCCAGTTGCTGCTGGTATCAAACAAGCAGAAGAATTGATTAACATCATCTTGGACGGTAAAGCGTCAACTTATACAGCGACAGAAGGAGCAGCTACTGTGGAATCTTCAGAAAAACTTAGCCTTGGTAAAGCATTCTATAAACACTTGATGAGTGGTGTTTCTCAAATGTTGCCATTCGTTATTGGTGGCGGTATCTTGATTGCCCTTGCTTTCTTGTTTGATAATTTGCTCGGTGTACCAAGCGACAGCCTTGGTAGCCTAGGTTCATACAACGAAATCGCAGCTATGTTCATGAAGATTGGTGGAGCAGCCTTTGGCTTCATGTTGCCACTTCTTGCAGGTTACATTGCTTACTCAATCGCTGAAAAACCAGGTTTGGTTGCTGGTTTCGTAGCTGGTGCAATTGCTAGTAGCGGTCTTGCTTTTGGTAAAATCCCTTACGCAGCTGGTGGTGAAGAAACCCTTGCTCTTGCAGGTGTATCATCTGGTTTCTTGGGTGCCCTCGTTGGTGGTTTTCTAGCTGGTGGTGTAGTTCTTGTTCTTCGCAACGCTTTGCGTAACATGCCAAAATCACTCCAAGGTTTGAATGCAATCTTGCTCTTGCCACTTTTGGGTACAGCTATCACTGGTTTCTTGATGTTCTTCGTAAACATCCCAATGGCAGCTATCAACACTGGTATGAACAACTTCCTTGCAGGTCTTGAAGGTAGCTCTGCTATTCTCCTTGGACTTGTCCTCGGTGGAATGATGGCAGTCGATATGGGTGGTCCAGTCAACAAGGCGGCTTATGTCTTCGGTACAGGTACGCTTGCAGCAACTGTTGCAGACGGTGGTTCTGTAGCGATGGCGGCAGTTATGGCAGGTGGTATGGTTCCACCATTGGCAGTCTTTGTCGCAACTCTCTTGTTCAAGAACAAGTTCACGCAAGAAGAGCGTAACTCAGGTTTGACAAACATTGTTATGGGTCTGTCATTCATCACTGAAGGTGCCATTCCATTTGGTGCTGCTGACCCAGCTCGTGCAATCCCAAGCTTTATCGCAGGTTCTGCCCTTGCAGGTGCCTTGGTAGGTTTGTCAGGTATCCAATTGATGGCTCCACACGGTGGAATCTTCGTTATCGCTTTGACTTCAAATCCATTGCTTTACATCCTTTATGTATTGATTGGTGCAGTAGTTTCAGGTATTCTCTACGGAGCTCTTCGTCAAGCTAAATAAGATTAAAACCTTGTCTTCGGGCAAGGTTTTTTATCTGGAAAATGCTGTATTTAGATTAAAATATAAATAATTATGTAAAGAACGTCGCATATAGTATATTGAAATATTTTATTCGTTTTTCAACAGTATATTATTAGAAAAATATGCTATACTTTTAAGTAAGAAGAAACAAACGAAGGAGCTTCATATGTTTTGGAAGGAAAAGCAAAATAAGTTTTCTATTCGTACATTTAATAGAGGCGTTGCATCAGTCATTATTGGTATGACTGCCGCCTTATTTTTTGTACCAAATTTGGCTATGAAAGCAGAATTGACTGCTCTCGCCCATACAAATGTAGCAAGAGAACAGATTTCCTATAAGTATGTCCTTTATTCGGAACTGACATCAGATGAGAAGGCACGAATTCAAGCGACCATTCCAGCAAGGCAGGTTGGGGATACCCATACTTACTATATGGTCTATCGTCCAAAGACAAATTTGCCTCAAACAGGAGATATCCCGACTTTTACAAGTAGTCTGGTTGGTTTAGGACTATTGATTATCGGTCTATCTCTTACAAAAGATAGGAAAAAACGAATTGTTAGAAGTCTGATTATTTTAACTGCTACAGGTAGTCTTTCAGTGGCTGCAATTTCTACAGGTAGCCTCTCAGGTTTTGATAAACAATTTACCCTTGCCATAGGTGAAGCTTTGCCACAAGCAGTGATTTCTATAGATCAACATGAATTTGTAGGTTTTATTTTAGAAGGGGATGTCAATTATGAGACAATCACAGTAACAGAAGCAAATGCTGGTGAACAGAAGTCGCCAAGCGAATTGATATTGCCAAATACATTGGTTGAGGGAATATCTAAGCATTCAGAAGCTCCCGTTCCACCATCAACAGAAGCCGAAGTTCTACCCGAGGACTCAACAGATCCCGTTGTCCCAAGTTCTCCAGTTACTGAACAGCCAGAAGCTCCCGTCACTCCGGCACCACCAGTTACAGAGGACGACGTTCTACATGAGGAAGCTACAGATCCCGTTGTCCCAATTGCCCCAGTTACGGACGAGCCAGAAGCTCCCGTCACTCCGGCACCACCATCAACAGAAGCCGACGTTCTACCTGAGGAACCAACAGCGCCCGTAGTCCCAAGTTCTCCAGTTATTGAACAACCAGAAGTCCCCGTCACTCCCGTTCCACCATCAACAGAGGGCGAAGTTCTACCCGAGGAACCAACAGAGCCTGTTGCCCCAAGTGAACCAATAACGGAACAACCAGAAGCTCCCATCCCACCATCAACAGAAGATGAAGTTCTACCCGAGGCACCAACAGAGCCTGTAGTCCCAAGTGTTCCAAGTGAACCAATAACGGAACAACCAGAAGAACCGAAAACTCCCGTTCCACCATCAACAGAAGATGAAGTTCTACCTGAGGCACCAACAGATCCTGTAGTCCCAAGTGTTCCAAGTGAACCAATAACGGAACAACCAGAAGTCCCCGTCACTCCCGTTCCACCATCAACAGAGGACGAAGTTCTACCCGAGGAACCAACAGATCCTGTAGTCCCAGTTGCTCCGAGTGACCCAGTTACTGAACAGCCAGAAGCTCCAGAAACTCCCGTCCCACCATCAACAGAAGATGAGGTTCTACCCGAGGAACCAGCAGATCCCGTTGTCCCAATTGCCCCAGTTACGGAAGAGCCAGAAGCTCCCGTCCCACCATCAACAGAGGCCGAAGTTCTTCCAGAAACTCCAACGGATCCCGTCGCTCCAAGTGACCCAGTAACGGAAGAACCAGAAACTCCCGTCCCACCATCAACAGAAGATGAAGTTCTACCTGAGGACCCAACAGAGCCAGTTGTCCCAAGTTCTCCAGTTACTGAAGATCCAGAAGCTCCCGTCCCACCATCAACAGAAGATGAAGTTCTACCCGAGGACCCAACAGGTCCCGTTGTCCCAATTGCTCCGAGTGACCCAGTTACTGAACAGCCAGAAGCTCCCGTTCCACCATCAACAGAGGACGAGGTTCTACCCGAGGACCCAACAGATCCCGTTGTCCCAAGTTTTCCAGTAACGGAAGAACCAGAAGAACCTATTAAAACCAAACCGGAGTTAGTTTTATCAATTCTTAAAGAAAATGTAGATGATAGGAGTGTAGAAGTAAGCTATACTTTGATAGACAATGATTCTACATTTGTCAGGGCTATGGTATCTCTATACAAAGGGGATGAATTAGTCACAGAAAAAGAAATTCTAACACAAGAAGAGCTATACAAGGTTCCATTTGCCGATTTGCTGCTGAACACTGACTATGAAGTAAAAACACGATTTACCTATAATTTAGGTAGTGATGATGTGGAAGAAGAGCTCAGAACAGAAAAATTTGAACTAGAGAATAAGTTGCTGGAATTTCGATCTTACAATAGTATTGAGCTGTATCAAGTTGATGAATTTGGCGAGAAAACAAGGATTACAGCCTTGACTAGCGCTCCAATTTCTTCAGAAAACTACCTTGTTAAGATTTCTACTGTAAACAACAAAGATATTTATCTTCCAGTTGATAGCTTTGAGAATGCTGACAAGGGGATTATGGTAAATATTATTCATCCGAAATTGGTTAAGTTTAACCAGAATAATAATGGTTTTGATAAAAATCATACCTTTATGATTGATAAACTTGTCTTGCAAGAGGGGGCCTACAGTAAATTTAGTGAATTAGTAGATGCTATCAATAACAATCCTAGTGGCACTTATTATCTAGCTGCTGATATGGTTGTTGATAAGGAGGTTTCGACTGACACCTACGTTACCAAAGAATTTACTGGAAGTCTGAAGAGCCTAGGTGGGCAAAAGGCCTACTCGATTTTACAGTTAGATAGACCGCTTTTCAGCACTCTTAAGAATGCTAGGGTCGAAAATATCTCCTTAAAAGATGTGGCCATTGTAAATGATCAAACAGCAGTAGCTGCCTTAGCAAAAAAAGCAGATAAGGCTACCATTGATAAGGTCACTGTTTCAGGAAATATTACGGCCAAACAAAATATTGCTGGTTTGGTTTACGAAGCAACAAATGGTACAAGCATTAGCAATTCCATCATCGATGTCAGATTAAATAATACAGCAAGCTATGAAATCTACTATATGGGTGGTGTTACAGGAATACTAAATAGTTCAACCATTGACAAGGTAAGGGTTAATGTGGCAATTGATGCTAAGACAGCAAGTGGCCGCGGACAAAAAATTGGTGGTGTCACTTCGGATATGATTTTATCTACGATTACCAATGCCTATGTTAAAGGAAATATCCAGGCTACAGCACCTGCTGATACTGGAGGTTTTGTAGGTACAGCTAGGATGTCTGTCTTGAATAATATTGCAACAGGTGTATCTGTTACCAATGGAGGTATCATTGCTTCGGCACAAAATCTATATACTACACACGGGTCAATGCCAACCAATATTTATAGTGTTGAAGGTCATGCAACAGGCCAACCAAATCCTACCATTCAGTCTACAAGCCTTTCTCAAGAAGCCGTGCTAGATAAAATCAAGGCATGGGGAATTCCAACAGCTCCTACCAAGACCGAGCAGGCAAATACTAATAGTCAGTCGAATTCCGTGCAGACCATCGATTATAACCAGGTTCAAAATGCTCAGGCTAAACGAAGAACTGCCTATGAAAACACGTCTAAGTTGTTGCCATTCTATGACCGGAATACGATTGTTAAATATGGTAACTTGATTGATGAAGCAAGTAATCTCTATAGCAAGCCTATCCAGTCAGTTCTGACCTTGAATGAGGATGGAGTAGCAACAAATATCTATGACCAACACGCTTCCTTGACCAAATTACTGATCCATTATGAAGATGGAACTTCGGAAGTTCTACCTTTGGTATTTAAGGGAGAGTACGGTAAGACCAAGGTTGTGGAATATGGCTTAGGTGAACAACTTCTCTATACACCAGAACAATTACTATCTCTGGAAACCAGTCTCATCGATGAACTAGTGACAGCATTTTCTCAGGTTGATCTTGACAGCCAAGAGATGGCTGACATCTTACATATCCAAACTGCAGACAAGAACGCCAAACTAAAAGACTTGTACTTAGATGAATCCTTTGCAGAAGTCAAAGACAATCTCGAAGTCCATATCAAAGGTTTGCTGGCCAATAGACAGGTAGTTGATACCACAAGCAAGGCTGTCAGGGATGTCATTAAAAAAGAATTCTTGGCAGATAAAGAAAAAATTATGTTCGCTCTTGCCTACCTCAATAGGCTATATGGCATTAAATATGGAGATACCAATATCAAGAATATTGTGCTCCATCATGCGGATTTCTATAAGCGTCAATTAGATACTCTAGGCTGGTTGAGGTCATTTACGGATAAACTCACCAAGGATGATGATCAGTTCTATGTTTCACAAAATGGCTACGAAGATATGTATTTTGACAGATTAACACTTGCCAATAATGCAGCCATTCATAAGGAACGTTTTGGAGCACTCTCTAGTCAGCTTGGAACAGTTCGTGATTTCTTGGAATACAATAAGAAATTGTTCTTGGGAGAAACTGATTCAAGGAAGTGGTTTAAAGAAGCGACCAATGCCTTTGTTTATGAAATTCCATCCAATGCAAACTCGAGCATTGACACCAGTCTATATAGTCATCTGGGACGTATTCCACGTTATGAAAAATACTACTTGCCATTGCTTAATATCAAGGAGAAGGATGATATTTTCGTAATGAGCTCAATGGCAACAGTAGCCTTCGGTGGTTACGGAAGATATGTGGATACGGCTTTGAAAAAGACCAATCCAGAACAATATTACCAAACAGTTAAGACAGTACAGACAAGTCGGATACCGAAACACGGGAAACGATTAGGTGACTTTTTGGATATGTGGTATCAAATGGCAGATTCTAATCTGAGAGATAAGTTTATCCAACGCTCAACTGAAATTTGGGATGGTTACTGGATCAAAGATTCAAATGCATTTGAAGACCACGCTGATAAACGGCGGTGGGCTGGTAAATATGATCAGGAATACCGCTATGTTCAGGAGTTGGCAGGTGCCTTGAATGAATGGCATAGACAATCAAGAGATAGTGCCTTTTCAGATACAGTAACCTTTGTGAAATTTTCAAATCGGGACATGTTATCTGATCTAGGGGATTCAACTATGAGTCATGAATTGGTCCATAACTATGATGAAACCATCATGTTAGATGGTCATAAGCGTCGTCCTGGTCAAGATGCAGAATCCTATGCTATGGGCTTGTTGCAGTCATCAGCTGGTGGAGGTATTTATTACTATGGCTTTAATTTCATGAATGAACATAGTCCAAATACCCCACACAATGTTTCAAGTAGTCGCTTCAAAACAAAAGAGGATTTACAAACCTATCTAAAAGGAGTCTTTGATGTGACCTACCTCTTGGATGCAGTCGAAATCCAAGCCATTGCCACTAAGGGGAAAGAGGCTTATCCTTACTTCTTTAACAAGATAGAGTTGGTCCCAGCCACTGAAGCACCTACCAATCAGCTTCCTAGCTATCAAAATACTCATGATCGTATTAGGAAATTGAGTAATGAGGAACTGGCTAACTTGAACATTACCACTATCAACGATGCGATTGACCATGCACTAGTTGCTAAATCCTCACTTTTGCTGGAACAAGACTATTTACGCGAAAATTTGAAGAACTATTATTTCGTACCGCTCTATTATCCAATTTATGCAGGCTTGCAAAATAATAGTGGTACTGTTGGTGGTTTACAATTCCGTAAGACGGCCTTGGAGCTATTAGCAGCAAAAGGTTGGGAAGAAGGCTTTATTCCTTATGCAACAGACAAGCTAAAAGCGGAAGCAGAGGCGGCAGGTCGTCTACTATCTGATCAGTTTATTTTTGAAAAAATATTTGCTGGACAATTTACGGATTATGCAAGCTTCAAAAAAGCTATGTATAAAGAACGCTGGGATAAGAAGGATAGACTGAAAGCCATCACGATTAGCTTCAATGGTCAGACTGAAACAATAGATAATATTGAAACGCTGAGTAGGCTGATGGCGGAGGCAGTTGATAAAGATTATCAGGCCGCTAAGAATAAGCAAGCAGGATTTAATCGCCAAGGTTTGAAAGATGCTATTTTGAAAGCCTATGTCGGATTAACGGATAGTTTTACCTCCTCCATATTTACAGATTGACCGAGGTCAATTCTCATTACCTTTTGGGAAGAAGTTGAAAGATAGTATTTTCGCCTTCTTCCTTTTATTTTTTCCCAATTCTCCCTTGAACTGTGATATAATAAGCATAGTATTGTTTATAGGAGAAATTAGACATGGAAATCATTCGCGAAAAAGAATTTGTCAATCAGTATCACTTTGATGCCCGCAATCATGCTTGGGAAAAGGAAAATGGGGTTCCAGAAACGAAATTAAATGTTGATTTCCAACTACTTGAACGCAATGAAGAAGAAAATAAAACATCAATGATTACTATTTTGCGTTTCATCATTGTTTTGAACCATTTTGTTATTTCTGGTGCTATGAGCCAAGCCGTTCATCTTCAGGGTCGTTACGTCAATGAACCGACAGAATTTACAGAGGAAGAAAAACGGACATTAGTTGAGCCACTATTGGATATGTTGAAACGCATGACCTATGATGTTACAGAAATTGCTTTTGATGCACCAGGTGTAAATTTGGAGTTTTAATATGAAATTAGCAGTTATTACGGACTCATCGGCTGTTTTAGGGATAGAACGCGAGGACTTGTTTGTCTTAAATATTCCAGTTAACATTGATGGTGTCAATTATATCGAAGGTCAAAATTTGACCGTTGAGGAATTTTATCAAAAAATGGCCTCATCAAAGGATTTACCAAAGACCAGCCAACCAAGTTTGATGGAGTTAGACGATATTTTGACAAGTTTGAAAGAAAAAGGCTATACGCACGCGCTAGGCTTGTTCTTATCGTCAGGTATTTCCGGTTTTTACCAAAATATCCAGTATCTGGCAGAAGAATATGAAGGCCTGACGGTTACCTTCCCAGATACAAAAATAACTTCAGCACCTTTAGGTATGATGGTTGAAAATGTACTCAAATGGGCCGATGAAGGTCAGAGCTTTGAAGAAATTATTGGCAAATTGAACCAAGAAATTGGCAAGACCACAGCCTTTATTATGGTCGATGACCTTAATCACCTAGTAAAAGGTGGTCGCCTGTCTAATGGTGCAGCCTTGTTAGGTAATCTCTTGAGTATCAAGCCAATTTTATACTTCACAGATGAAGGTAAGATTGAAGTTTATGAAAAAGTTCGGACTGAGAAAAAGGCTATCAAGCGCTTGTTAGAAATTCTTCAAGAACAAACGAAAAATGGTCACTACCAAATTGCCATCATTCATGCCAATGCGCCTGAAAAAGCTGAAAACTTTAAACAACAGTTAGAAGAAGCCGGAGTGGGTAGTGATTTGCCAATTGTATCATTTGGTTCAGTCATTGGTACGCATTTGGGAGAAGGGGCAGTGGCCTTTGGTATTTCTCCCATCATTGAATAGGAGTTTGCATGACAATTAAGGTAATTATCGCAGGTTTTAAAGGGAAAATGGGCTCAACGGCTGTTGAGATGGTCAAGGGTGATGCAGAACTGACTCTGGCTGCCTTGGTGGATCCATTTGCGATAGAAACAGAAGTAGATGGTGTTCCTGTTTTCAAGACAAAAGAAGAAGTGGCTGGCCTAGACGCTCATGTCTGGGTGGATTTTACAACGCCAAAATTTGCCTATGAAAACACTCGTTTTGCCTTGGAAAACGGTTTTGCTCCTGTGGTTGGAACAACGGGATTTACCCCTGAAGAAATTGAGGAATTGACAACCTTGTCTGCTGAGAAGGGCTTGGGAGGCTTGATTGCTCCTAACTTTGCGATTGGAGCCATCTTGCTTATGCAATTTGCAGCACAGGCAGCCAAGTATTTCCCAAATCTTGAAATCATCGAATTGCACCATGACAAGAAGAAGGATGCACCGAGTGGTACGGCTGTCAAAACGGCCGAACTCATTTCCCAAGTCCGTCAGTCACAAGTTCAAGGGGCAGCGGATGAAGAAGAACTGATTGCTGGTGCTCGCGGTGCAGCATTTGACGGCTTCCGTATCCACTCAGTACGCTTGCCAGGCCTTGTTGCCCATCAGGAAGTGATTTTTGGTGCGCAAGGTGAAGGCTTGACCATTCGTCATGACTCTTACGATCGTATTTCCTTTATGGGCGGTGTCAACCTCGGCATTAAAGAGGTAGTCAAACGCTCACAACTCGTATATGGTTTGGAACACTTACTATGAAATTAACCAATCTGCCTTCTGAATTTCAGGAGGCTTTGCCGATTTTAGAGAAAATTAAAGTAGCTGGTTACGAGGCTTATTTTGTTGGCGGTTCAGTACGGGATGCCATTCTGGGCAGACCTATTCATGATGTCGACATTGCCACTTCCAGCTATCCGCAAGAAACCAAGCAAATCTTCCCGCGGACTATTGATGTGGGGATTGAGCATGGAACTGTCCTAGTCTTGGAAGGCGGAAAAGAGTATGAAATCACCACTTTTCGGACAGAGGAAGAGTATGTAGATTATCGTCGTCCCAGTCAGGTTTCTTTTGTGCGTTCCTTGGAAGAGGATCTCAAACGTCGCGACTTCACGGTTAATGCTTTTGCCCTTGATGAAGAGGCTCAAATCGTTGATCTCTTTGATGGGATGACTGACTTAGATAACCGCACCTTGCGTGCTGTTGGCATCCCGGCTGAGCGTTTCAACGAAGATGCTCTCCGTATCATGCGTGGATTTCGCTTTGCGGCGACCTTGGATTTTGAGATTGAGCCGACGACCTTCACAGCTATGGTGGAAACGGCACCACTGTTGGAAAAAATCTCGGTGGAACGTAGCTTTATCGAGTTTGATAAACTCTTGATGGCGGATTTTTGGCGAAAAGGCTTGCGTGCTCTGATTGATTCCAAGGCCTACAATTTCTTGCCTGACCTAGCAGACAAGGGAGAAAAGCTTGAAAGCATGTTGACCAGTCTGGCAGAAGATTTCCAATTTTCAACTTCTGAACAAGCCTGGGCCATGCTCTTTGTCTGCCTAGGTATTGATAACATCAAGTCCTTCCTGAAAAAATGGAAAACCAGTAATGATTTCCAACGCACTGTAATCAAGTTGGTAGAGATTTATCAGCTTCGCCAAGCAGGACCTGTTACCAAACAAATCTGTTTCAAGTATGGCAAAGAATTCTTGTACTTGGTAGAGGAACTCCGTCAGGCACAAGGTCTTGTCACAGATTTTGAGGGAATTGACCGCATTGACCAAGCCTTGACTATCCATGACAAGCATGAAATTGTTGTCAATGGAGGACATCTGATGAAGGCATTTGACCTCAAACCAGGTCCAGTCTTAGGCAATTTGCTCAAAGAGGTGGAATTCCAGATTGTGGAAGGACAGCTGGAAAACGAAGAGAAAGCTATTATGGCGTTTGTAAAAGGGAGATTAGATAATGAGTGATTTTATCGTTGAACACTTGACCAAGTCTGTTGGTGATAAGACGGTTTTTGCAGACCTTTCGTTTATCATCCACCAAGGTGACCGTATCGGAATTATTGGTGTCAATGGTACAGGAAAGACGACTTTGCTGGATGTTCTGTCAGGTCGTATCGGTTTTGACGGAGATGTATCACCTTTTCATACAAAAAATACCTATAAAATCGCCTATCTGACCCAGGAACCTGATTTTGATGAAAGTAAGACAGTTTTAGACACTGTTCTTTCTTCTGACCTTCGTGAAACCCAGTTGATTCGTGAATATGAATTGCTTTTGTCTAACTATGATGAAACCAATCAAGCAAGACTGGAGAAAGTCATGGCAGAGATGGATTCTCTCAATGCTTGGGAGATTGAAAGCCAGGTCAAGACCGTTCTGTCCAAACTTGGCTTAACAGAGCTTAACAAAACAGTTGCCGAGTTGTCAGGTGGTCTACGCAGACGGGTGCAGTTGGCCCAAGTTCTCCTTGGCAATGCGGATTTGCTTTTGCTGGATGAACCGACAAACCACCTGGATATTGATACTATTGAGTGGTTGACAACTTTCTTGAAAAACACCAAGAAATCTGTTCTCTTTATTACCCACGACCGCTATTTCTTGGACAATGTGGCGACACGGATTTTCGAACTAGACCGCGCTAGCTTGACCGAATATCAGGGAAATTACCAGGACTATGTTCGCTTAAAGGCAGAGCAGGACGAGCGAGATGCTGCCCTTCGTCACAAGAAAGAACAACTATACAAACAAGAACTGGCTTGGATGCGCAGACAACCTCAAGCTCGTGCTACCAAACAGCAGGCCCGTATCAATCGTTTCCATGACCTCAAGGGCGATTTAGCCAACAAGATAGACGATAGCGAACTGGAAATCAATTTTGAAACCTCTCGTATCGGTAAAAAGGTCATTAACTTTGAAAATGTCAGCTTTTCCTATCCTGACAAGCCCATTTTAAAAGACTTTAACCTGCTCATTCAAAACAAAGACCGCATCGGTATTGTTGGTGATAATGGAAAAGGAAAATCAACCTTACTCAATCTGATTGCAGGCGACTTACAGGCAGACAGCGGTAAGGTAGATATTGGGGAAACCATCCGTATCGGTTATTTTTCTCAGACCATTAAAGGTTTAGATGAAAGCAAGCGGGTCATCAATTTCTTGCAGGAAGTGGCAGAAGAAGCAAAAACGACTTCTGGTATGGTTTCTATCGCAGAACTCTTGGAGCAATTCCTCTTTCCTCGCAATACCCACGGGACCTTGATTGAAAAGTTATCAGGCGGGGAGAAGAAGCGACTTTACTTGCTGAAAATTCTTTTACAAAGGCCCAATGTTCTCTTGCTGGACGAACCGACTAACGACTTGGACATAGCGACATTGACAGTCTTGGAACATTTCTTACAGGGCTTTGCTGGTCCGGTCATTACCGTCAGTCACGACCGTTATTTCTTGGACAAGGTGGCTAACAAAATCTTGGCTTTTGAAGACGACGGCATTCAGACCTTCTTTGGCAACTACACAGACTATCTGGATGAGAAGGCCTTTCTGACTTCCAGCTCTGCCATTTCCTTGGAAAAACCAAAGGAGAAATCCGAGAAAGTAAAAGAAACCAAGAAGCGGATGTCTTACTTTGAGAAGCAGGAATGGGCGACCATCGAAGAGGATATTGCTGGCTTGGAGGAGCGGATTGCGGAAATCGAGGCGGAAATGTTGACCTGTGGCAGTGACTTTACAAAATTGTCCGATTTGCAGAAGGAATTGGATGAGAAGAACGACCTGCTCTTGGAAAAATATGAGCGGTATGAGTATCTGAGCGAACTGGAGGGCTAGATGAAAGTTCTTGTCATGTCTTATATGGTCATCTATCTCTTGGTGACCTTGGGTGCAGCCCTCTATAGCTATTTTATGACCAAAAAAATGAATGCTTTGCGCTTAATCTTGACGGTTTTATCCATGCTCTTGCTAGCTGTTTCACTCTATTTTTACAGTCAGGCCTATCACGATGTACAAATGGTGGGCTTTGCTACGGGCTTTACCTTCATCTCCACTCTTTTTCTCTATAATGGAACCAAGGAAGGTAGCAATTTTACGACAGTTATGCTCTTTTCCATTGGTCGTTTTATTTTACATATTCAATTTTTGATTTTGCTCTATCTGTTCAGATAGGGCAAAATTTTTTTGTTCGTACAAGTTCATGAAAAGGCTTTACGCAAACCTTTGCGTTGTGGTATAATAAAGAAAATATAGACGCAAGGAGAACATTATGGCAAAAAAAATTATTGGTATTGACCTAGGTGGTACATCAGTTAAGTTGGCGATTTTGACAACGGAAGGTGAGATTCAAGAAAAATGGTCTATCAAGACCAATATTTTGGATGAGGGAAGTCACATTGTTCCTGATATTATTGACAGTATTCAACAGCGATTTGAAACTCATGGTTTAACCAAGGACGATTTCTTGGGTGTTGGTATGGGTTCGCCTGGTGTGGTTGATAGCGAAGCTGGTACTGTTATCGGTGCCTATAACCTTAACTGGAAAACCTTGCAGTTGGTCAAAGAACAATTTGAGGCTGCCCTTGGTTTGCCATTCTTTATCGATAATGATGCCAACGTAGCAGCCCTCGGTGAGCAGTGGGTTGGTGCTGGTAACAACAATCCAAACGTTGTCTTTATGACCCTTGGAACTGGTGTTGGTGGCGGTGTTATCGCTGCTGGAAACCTCATTCGTGGTGTAAAGGGAGCAGGAGGTGAGTTAGGACACATCACAGTTGACTTTGAAGCTCCGTTTGCTTGTACCTGTGGTAAAAAGGGTTGTTTGGAAACCGTAGCTTCTGCGACAGGTATTGTCAACCTCAGCCGCCGTTATGCAGACCAATACGCAGGCGATGCAAAACTGAAACAAATGATTGATGATGGGCAAGATGTAACGGCTAAGGATGTCTTTGATTTGGCAAAAGAAGGCGATGATTTGGCTTTGATTGTCTACCGCCATTTCTCTGAGTATTTAGGTGTGGCTTGTGCCAATATTGCGGCTGTGCTCAATCCAGCCTACATTGTCCTGGGTGGTGGTGTATCTGCAGCAGGTGACTTCTTGTTAGACGGTGTTCGCAAGGTCTTTGCTGAAAATAGTTTCCCACAAATCAAGGAAAGCACGCAGATTGTCTTGGCAACACGAGGCAATGATGCAGGTGTATTGGGTGCAGCATCACTCGTCTTGAAATAATATCTAAAGCAGGGGGAACTCTGCTTTTTTAGCGTTTTCTTTATCATTGTAAATCAACTACGTAGATGGTTTTGGTTAGGTTATGCGATAAGCAGTAAGAACTGAACATTCAAAAAAAATCTTTTAATATCACTTGAAAAAATCTGAAATATGTAATAAAATGACTATGTAAGTACTGTCTATTTATAGTAACTGACATGATATCATATTAGGAGAAAAATTTATGGAAAAAAAACATAAGTATGGATTTCGAAAACATAAGGCTGTCAAAGGACTTGGAGTGGCACTACTAGGTACAGTTGGCGTCCTTGCAGGTTCATCATTGGTTTCTGCGAATGAGACTACTAATTCTGCAGTAGTGCAAACGAATCGCACGGTAGATGCCACGATTAGTAGAGTAAATTTCAATGATTTAACAGTGGAGCAAAAGGCACGAATTAAATCAGGTAATATTGATGAACAGCTTTCTTGGATCAATCCAGAGACAGGGAATTTTGAGTGGATTACTGGTTTTGTTGCCGTATATAAACCTTCTGGTAGTTGCCAAGTTGTTCCAGTGGATCCTGAGCCGATACAACCAATCCTACCAACCCCACCATCATTAGTTCCACAAATCCCAGTAGTTCCTGGCACGCCACAAGTTCCACAAATCCCAGTTGTTCCTGGTACACCTCAAGTTGAACCACAAGTTCCAGTAGCTCCTGTAGTAACAGTCACACCAAAAGCGGAAACACCTTCAACTGTTGCTCAGACAGTATCGAGGATAACTGGTATTCCTGCGAAATCTGTACAGTCTATTTTGCCAAAAACAGGCTCTGCTAGCTCAAAAACTATTGCTATTGCAGGGTTGGGTATGTTGACATTTGGTGGTTACTTATTGTTTAAGAACCGTAAAACAGGCAAACATGTAGCTATTGCTCTATTGGTTGCAGGAAGTATCGGAGTTTCTACACCGGTTCTCGCCAATTCATCAACCTTCCTTGATTTGGTTGAAAATGTCAAACTGCAATTAAATGCTCGCTTTACTCATACACCTGCAACAGATACTTGTTGGGAATATGTTGGCTATTATCCAGAAATCGCATCTGTACCTGCAGAAACACCTACAAGCCCTAACACTCTACCTTCAGCTGATTTGACAACTGAGACACAGGAGAATAAGGGCAAGGTTACAGTTCACTATGTTGACGAAGAGGGCAATACAATAGCTGCTTCTAAAGAATTGGTAAATGCTGTTGTTTCTACTACTTATCGTACTAAAGTGACTGTAAACGGTGTAGAGGAAATTAAAGAAAATACTGTACCAAATGATCTTGACTATAATGCTGCTGCCCTGAAAGTAAATACCATTGAATCCAACGGTGACACATATGAGTTTGTAGCTGTTAAAGGAAATGAAACTGGCAAAGTAGTAGCTGGCGAGACAGAAGTTACTTATGTTTACCGTAAGGTTGCTCAACCAGTTGTCACTCGTGAAGAGCTTGATCCAATCCAAGAAACCGGTAAGGTTACTGTTCATTATGTCGATGAGGCTGGCAATAAACTAGCAGATTCTAAAGAATTGGTAAATGCCATCATTTCGACAACTTTCCGTACCAAGGTAACCACTGACGGTGTGGAAGAAATTAAAGAAAATACAGTAGCTAGCAATGCTACTTACAACGCGGCCTCAGTTAAGGCAACTAGCTTGGAATACAATGGCGCAACCTATGAGTTTGTGGCTGTTCAAGGTAGTGAAACAGGCAAAGTTGTGGCAGGTGAGACGGAAGTTACTTATGTTTACCGCAAAGTGACTCAACCTGTCGTAACTCGTGAAGAGCTTGATCCAATCCAAGAAACTGGTAAGGTCACAGTTCATTATGTCGATGAGGCTGGCAATAAACTTGCAGATTCGAAAGAATTGGTAAATGCCATCATTTCAACAACCTTCCGTACCAAGGTAACCACTGACGGTGTTGAAGAAATTAAAGAAAACAAAGTAGTTAGCGACGCTACTTATAATGCAACCTCTGTTAAGGCGACTAGCTTGGAATACAATGGCGCAACCTATGAGTTTGTGACTGTTCAAGGTAGTGAAACTGGAAAAGTTGTAGCTGGTGAAAGTAAAGTTACCTATGTTTATCGCAAAGTAACTCAACCTGTCGTAACCCGTAAAGAACTCGAACCCCTTCTTGAAACTGGTACAGTAAATGTACACTTTTCTGATGAGGACGGTAAGGTTCTGGCACCATCAAAAATTCTAGTAAACACGATTGTAAGCTTCACTGAACGGACCGAAACGATTACTGATGGAATCTCAAATATTGAAGAAACCAAGCGTGAAACCAATGCAAGCTACGATGCAACCAATCTAAGACCAGATCGTATCGAGTTTGAAGGTGCATTGTACGAATATATTTCTGTCAATGGAGCGGTATCTGGTAAGGTCTTACCGGGTGAGAACCATGTAACTTACATCTATCGCAAAGTACCGAATACGACTGAAGAGTCAACACAAGAAATCAAGGGTAAAGTTATTACTCGCTATATCGATGAAGTGACAGGTCAAGAAATTCTTCCTGAAACCATTGTAAAAGAAGGGGTTATTGCCCTTGAGAAGACGACGGTAACTAAGGATGCCTTGGGCAATACTGTAGACACCCAAATTTCGAGTACTCCTGCTAGCTTTGACTACAGTACTGAAGCAGATAAGATTGTCAAAGAGGTAGCGATTGCTAAGAAGCGGACTGTTGCAACAAATTGGATTAACCCTGAGACCAAGCAGACTGGGCTTGTTGTAAATAATGCAGCCCAAGGTCTATTAGATAGTTTGACTAGCCGAGTTCGTATCTATTCTCCAAGTAACCCAGGGGATCCTGACAATATTGCTGAAACATTGGATCATGTTCGCAAGGAAGGATTTGATGAATCTTCTCAAAATATTGAAGAAATTGGAAGAGGTAATGATACTACCATATATGGTACGAGGGATTATACAGATTATAGTTATTCCTATACAAGACCATCTAGAGCTATCGTACCTGAAGCTGAATATGAATTCAGTCGTGTAGAAGGGCAAGAAATCGGAAGCAGTAATCAAAAAGTACAGACCATCACCTATTATTACAGGCCAAAAGTTGTAGAAGTTAAACCAATTAACCAAAAAATTGAACCAGAAGTACTACCAGTGGAATCCGTCAAACCTGCCAATACCGTAGAAGAGAGCAAGCGAGATATTACTGGTAAAGTCATTACACGCTATGTAGATGAAAGTACTGGTCAAGAAATTTTGACAGGTTCAACTGTTGCTGAAGGGGTTGTAGCAATCGAAACAACCACCACAACAAAGGACTACAAAGGCAACATAATAGATACCAAGGTGACCACAGAACCAACAGATCTTCAATACGATACGACTGCAGATAGGGATTTAAACAACTCACGGATTGCTACTATGAGGGTTGCGCCGTTAGAAGCTCTTAATACCCTGACAGGTCAAACAAGTCCGATTGAAAACGGAAAAGCAGAAGTTGCGGCAGAAACCTTGGATGTGTATATTCCTCTGACCGATCCTCAGTTGGATGGTAAATTCTTGAGCGACCGCTATGCAAGTGAGAGAGGCTTTGATAGATCAACTGCTCAACTAGTTGAATCCGAAGCTGTCACAATGGATTTAAGCTCAACTGCGCAACAAGCCCTTCTTATCCCTAACATAGTGACGCAAGAAGGTGTTGTTACTCCTGAGCTAGAGATTGCTAATGGTCAAGTCTATTATGTCCAGCACTATGTTTATACCAAACCAGTTGATCTTGAAGAAAACCCTGTGCCGTATGAATTCACCAGGGTTGATACAGCTGAAACTGGTACAGTTGCGGAAGGCGTAACTGTAGTAACTTACTATTACAAACGAGTTAGTCTCTCTGTAGCTCCGCGGTCAAATTCGATAAATATCTACTTTTCACATACAACCGTGAAAGCTTAGAATATCCAAAAGGGAGAACACATGTGACACTATATACCTTGAGAAGTTGGATGTCGGACAAAACGTTTGGCTATGAAACCACACAAGTTTTTCGACAAAACGTATTAAATGACTTGGGTATTGCCAACTACCTTTTGCTCGGAACTCCTTATTCAACGCCATTTTGGAAGGAACAGCTTCAAGCACAAGGCTATAAACTGGATCATGTCATTATCTTACCTCACCTTTATTCGGATATTGACACTTGCCTGCGTTCCTATCAACTAGATGACTTTGAAGCCGATTTAACTAAAAAGCAAATCCTTTGGAAGGATAAGCAAATTTTCTCTCCAACGACAGCTATGTACACAACTGACGAGGGTTACTTTGACCTGAACTTAACTGCTGAAGGAAATATTTTATCCATCATCGAACGGAGTAAAAATTTAGAATTAAAAGCAGTAACCTCAGTTTTTGAAAAGCCGTTTTTTACCAATTTTTCGGATGACAGCTTCTGTTATTACGATAAAAATGGCAATATTGTCCTACAAGGAAGAATTGAAGATAAAGAGTGTTACTATTTTTTCCAAGGTCAGAAATGGACCATGATCGATCTATTTGTGAACTTTTTGTCAGACAGAATTGTTCCTGATCAAGATATTGTCTTAAACGACCAGTTTATTAGCCAGACGTTAGAAACATTTTGTCAAGATCAAGGCATTACCTATCGCTTTATCCTTCATTACAACCATTACTTTTCACAAAAAAATGTCGAAGGCTACAATATTAAACTTGGAAAAGAAATTTTTGTTGCTAGTCCCTACATTATCGAGCCACTGGCTAAAGATGGCATTCAAGCAGAGTTCCTTCCTCCTATTGCCATTCAAGTAGCTCAGCAGCCGCCTAGAGGATTGAAAAGCAATAAACTGCTTCTGGTTGGTAATATATATGATCACAAACGAGTGGCTATGGCAGTCCAGGCTATGAGAGAAGTTCCTGACTTAGAACTTCATATTTATGGAGGACGGGATGAAGTAATTCAAGATTTTAAAAATCAGCACATGATCCCTGACAACGTGATTTTCAAAGGCTTTGTCCCTAGTGGACAAATTCCACGGTCAGATTATTGTGCTTATCTATCTTGCTCCCTCAGTGAAATGTTTGCTAACGCTATGGTAGAATGCCTTGGATTTGGCTTGATACCAATACTTTCCAGGGTTGATTTTGGACATAATCAAGTCTTGGAAGAGTTGGGAATCTACCAACAATGTGGTTTTGATAGTATTGATGATCTTGTTAAAGCCTTGAAAAATCTAGCAAGTTTACCTTTTGAAGACCGGCAGCAATTGTCTAATAAAATTCTTGACTATGCCAACAAATTCAGCTATGCGGAAGTACAAAAGCAGTATAAGCTTGCTTTAGGTTATAACTAAATTGAAAAAAGCAGGGCATCCCCCTGCTTTTTTCAATTCCGCTGTCACACTTTCTTTATATACATATATTGAAAATCGGTTGATAAAAGAGTACAATAATATTGAAAAGAGAAAGGAGTGTTGGTGTATGAAACAAGTAAGTATGCCTAAACTAATTGACTATCTAACTATAGTCGGGCTTTTGATTTTACTGTCTGCCTTTTTCCTTGATTACTGGATTCGTGACTGGTTTTTCCCGTCTAGTTGGGGCTCTGTAGCGACTATGCTGATTTTGCCAATATTTGGGGCGCTCATTCTCATCTTGTCAATCTATTACAAAAAACTTTGGACGGGTATCATCAGTATTCTATTGATCATTTCTTTCCCCTTGTTCTTTGGCTTGGGCTATGTTCTCTTCGGTCCCTAGAAGGAGTTATTTATGAATATGACCCTATTAAGACGGCTAAATATTGTCCTCTATAGCATTGCTGCTTTTCTCATTGCTATGCTATTTTTACCAATAGGCCAGTGGTTTGGTATTTTAAATGTGAATTTTAAGCTGATATTTTATATCATTGCATTTTTAGGACTAGCTACTCTACCAACGGCTATTTATACGAAAAATGTTCGTCAGATATTGTTGAGCGTCACCTTGGTTGCTTTCCATCTTATACTGTTCAGCCTAGTAACATCCCTATCTGGTTTATTCCAACTTGATTTCTTTTCAATTTTTTTCGAATGAGAACTCCGGTGCAAAACTGGAGTTTTTTGCTAGAATTTGCTATACTAAGACCATGACTAAAGCAGATATTATTTTTAAAGAAAATATTCGTAAGATTGTGGAAGAGGGCGTTTTTTCAGAAAATGCTCGTCCACGTTACAAGGATGGAAACGTTGCTAATTCTAAGTATATTACTGGTTCCTTTGCTGAGTATGATTTGTCTAAGGGCGAGTTTCCTATTACCACACTAAGACCAATTCCGATTAAATCAGCCATTAAGGAAATTCTCTGGATTTACCAAGACCAGACCAATGACCTGTCTGTCTTGCAGGAAAAATACGGCGTTCAATATTGGAATGACTGGGAAGTAGATGGAACAGGGACCATCGGTGAACGCTATGGTGCAATTGTGAAAAAACATGACATCATTTCAACAATCCTCAAGCAACTGGAAGAAAATCCCTGGAACCGTCGCAATGTGATTTCTTTGTGGGATTACGAGGCCTTCGACCAATCCGCAGGTCTTTTGCCATGCGCCTTCCAGACCATGTTTGATGTTCGCCGAGTGGACGGAGAGATTTATCTTGATGCAACCCTCACTCAGCGCTCCAATGATATGTTAGTGGCTCACCATATCAACGCCATGCAGTATGTCGCTCTTCAAATGATGATTGCCAAGCATTTTGGCTGGAAGGTTGGGAAGTTTTTCTATTTCATCAACAACCTTCATATCTATGATAATCAGTTTGAACAGGCTGAGGAATTGCTTCGTCGTAGCCCATCGGAAGTTGAGCCACGTTTGGTCCTCAATGTTCCAGATGGTACCAATTTCTTTGATATTAAGGCAGAAGATTTTGAGTTGGTGGATTACAATCCAGTTAAACCGCAACTTAAGTTTGACTTGGCGATTTAACTGGATTAGCAGTAAGAACTTCGTTCCATTACCTCGCTTCTTTAATTATAAGCTCGGGCTGAAACAGTTCCCCGAACTGTTTCACTTTCCAACCTCCAACACTTTGGTAAGGTGTTGGAGCAATTGAAGTTCGATTTAGCGATTTAAGTTAATAAACAGTAGTAAGTAGAGTTTCGTCTATCAAGAATATATAAAATTGAGGAATTGGTTCTAGTTATAAAATTTGCGCTTGGCCTACTTGGTAAGTGCATTTTTTATGAATTTTTGATAGAATGATAGGACGGAAAGTGAGAGAAAATGACAAAAAAGATTGTGGCAATTTGGGCTCAAGATGAAAATGGTTTGATTGGAAAAGGGGATAAATTGCCCTGGTCTTTGCCTGCTGACCTAGCTCATTTTAAAGAAACGACTACTGGTCATGCAATGGTGATGGGGCGTGTGACTTTTGATGGCATGGGAAAACGTGCTCTTCCAAATCGTCATTCCTTGGTACTGACTACCGATAAAAGCTATCAAGTGGAGAGTGATAGGGTTACAGTCCTACACAGTGTAGAAGATGTCCTAGACTGGTATAATCAGCAAGAAAGAACCTTGTTTGTTATTGGTGGTGGTCAAATTTTCACTGCTTTTGCGCCCTACATCGAAGAATTGATTGTAACACATATTCACGGGCAATTTGACGGTGATATTTTCTTTCCAGAAGTTTTTCCAATGGGAGATTTCCAGTTACAAAGTGAACAATTTCGTCCAAAAGATGAAGCCAATCCAGTTGATTTCATCATTAAAAACTATAAAAGAAGAGAGAAATAGGCATGGAGAGAAGTTTATTCGGTTTGTTTACAGCATTTCTATGTGGAATCTGTGTTCTTTGTGCAATTCAAGCCTTTAAAAAGAAAAGATTTGGTTTAGCGATTTTGTTTCTATTGAACGCTTTTACCAATTTAGTCAATAGCATCCATGCTGTATATGGATTTTTGTTTAGATAAGAGATATGAAAGAGGAGATAAATGGCTGTTAAGCATAACCATGAGTTAATTTATTGCTCATTTTGCGGGAAAAATCAAGAAGAAGTTAAAAAAATTATCGCTGGAAACAATGTGTTCATCTGTAATGAATGTGTGGAATTAGCTCAGGAAATCATTCGTGAGGAATTGGCAGAAGAAGTATTAACTGACCTGGCTGACACTCCTAAACCACAGGAATTACTCAATATTTTAAACAATTATGTTATCGGACAAGACCGTGCTAAACGTGCCTTGGCAGTAGCTGTTTACAATCACTACAAGCGTATCAATTTCCAGGATAGCCGTGATGAGAATGATGTTGATCTGCAAAAATCAAACATCCTGATGATTGGTCCGACTGGTTCAGGAAAAACCTTCCTAGCTCAGACCTTGGCTAAAAGTTTGAATGTCCCGTTTGCTATTGCTGATGCGACCGCTCTTACTGAGGCGGGTTATGTTGGTGAAGACGTGGAAAATATCCTTCTTAAACTCTTGCAGGCAGCGGATTTTAACATTGATCGTGCTGAGAGAGGAATTATCTATGTGGACGAAATTGATAAGATTGCCAAGAAAGGTGAAAATGTGTCCATTACCCGCGATGTATCTGGTGAAGGTGTCCAACAGGCTCTTTTGAAAATTATCGAGGGAACGGTTGCCAGTGTTCCACCGCAAGGCGGACGCAAGCATCCTAACCAAGAAATGATCCATGTGGATACCAAAAACATTTTATTCATCGTAGGTGGTGCTTTTGACGGGATTGAGGAAATTGTCAAGCAACGTCTAGGTGAAAAAATCATCGGTTTCGGTCAAAACAATCGTGCCATTGATGAAAAAGATTCTTACATGCAACACATCATTGCTGATGATATTCAAAAATTTGGTATCATTCCAGAATTGATTGGTCGCTTGCCTGTATTTGCAGCTTTAGACCAGTTAACAACTGAGGATTTGGTTCGTATCTTGACGGAGCCTAAGAATGCATTGGTTAAACAATACCAAACCCTCTTATCTTATGATGATGTAGAGTTGGATTTTGACGAGGATGCCTTGTTGGCCATTGCTGAGAAAGCGATTGAGCGGAAAACAGGAGCGCGTGGACTTCGTTCCATTATTGAAGAAACCATGTTGGATGTCATGTTTGAAGTTCCAGGTCAAGATGAAGTCAAACGTGTGCGAGTGACAAAAGCAGCAGTTGATGGTAAGGAAAAACCATTGCTAGAAACTGCCTAAAAAGTATCATTAGGGGTGATAAGCGACTAGCTTTCTCCCCCTTATTTATGAGAGGTAAAGAATGGAAATCAATACACACAATGCTGAAATTCTGCTGAGTGCAGTTTCAAAGGCCCAATACCCAGATGACGATATTCCAGAAATCGCCCTGGCTGGTCGTTCAAATGTAGGAAAATCTTCTTTCATCAATACCTTGCTCGGAAGAAAAAATCTGGCCCGCACTTCAGGAAAACCAGGTAAGACCCAACAGTTAAACTTTTACAATATCGATGACAAAATTCGTTTCGTCGATGTGCCAGGCTATGGCTATGCCAAGGTTTCCAAGGCTGAGCGAGCAAAATGGGGCAAGATGATTGAGGAATACTTGACTAGTCGCGATAATTTACGTGTGGTAGTTAGCTTGGTTGATATGCGCCATGAGCCATCGGCTGACGATGTCCAAATGTATGAGTTTTTAAAATACTATGAAATTCCAGTCATCATCGTTGCGACCAAGGCAGATAAAATTCCACGTGGTAAATGGAACAAGCATGAATCCATTATCAAAAAGAAATTGGATTTCGATAAAAATGATCAGTTTGTCGTCTTTTCATCCGAAACCCGCCATGGTTATGACCAGGCTTGGGATGCTATCCTAAGTGAGATTTAGGAGGTTTTTATGGAACAAACATTTTTCATTATCAAACCTGACGCTATTAAACGTGGACTGGTTGGGCAAATTCTCAGCAGAGTGGAACGTCGTGGATTTGTCATTCGCGACCTAAATATGATGACAGCGACGGAGGACTTGGTCGCTAAACATTATGAGCATTTAACAGACAAACCTTTCTTTCCGCTCTTGGTTGACTACATGACCAGCGGACCAGTCATTGCTGGGATTTTAGAAGGACCTGAAGTCGTCAAATCTTGGCGAGATATGATGGGGGCTACCAATCCAGTCAATGCCTTGCCTGGAACCATTCGAGGAGATTTCGCCACTGCACCAATTGATGGTATTGTGGCAAATGTTGTTCACGGATCTGACAGCATAGAAGCTGCTCACCGTGAAATCGCCTTATGGTTGGGGAAATAGCAGAGCGGACACCTAGTTTCTAGGTGTTTTTCTTATGGCAAGTTCTTAGGATTTTTGATATAATAAAGAGTAATACTCTTGTAGAGGAAGAAACATGAATTTAGAAGAATTGAAAAAACGACAGGAGAAAATCCGTAATTTCTCCATTATTGCCCATATTGACCATGGGAAATCAACTCTGGCTGACCGCATTCTTGAGAAGACAGAAACGGTATCTAGCCGGGAAATGCAGGCTCAGTTGCTCGACAGCATGGACTTGGAGCGTGAGCGAGGGATTACCATCAAATTGAACGCTGTTCAGCTCAATTACAAGGCTAAAGATGGGGAAACCTACATTTTCCACTTGATTGACACGCCAGGACACGTGGACTTTACCTATGAAGTATCTCGTTCTCTTGCAGCTTGTGAAGGAGCAATCTTGGTGGTGGATGCGGCTCAAGGTATTGAAGCACAGACCTTGGCTAACGTTTATCTGGCCTTGGATAATGATTTGGAAATCCTACCAATCATTAACAAGATTGACCTACCAGCAGCAGACCCAGAACGTGTCCGTCAGGAAATTGAAGATGTGATTGGTTTGGACGCCTCAGAAGCTGTACCAACATCGGCTAAGGCAGGTATTGGTATCGAGGAAATCTTGGAGCAAATCGTAGAGAAAGTCCCTGCACCGACTGGTGATGTTGCAGCACCGTTGCAAGCCTTGATTTTTGACTCGGTTTATGATCCTTACCGTGGCGTTATCTTGCAAGTTCGTATCGTTAATGGTGTGGTAAAACCAGGCGATACCATCCAGATGATGAGCAATGGCAAGACTTTCGATGTGACGGAAGTGGGGATTTTCACACCAAAAGCAATTGGTCGTGATTATTTGGCGACTGGTGATGTTGGTTACATTGCAGCCTCTATCAAGACAGTTGCAGATACCCGTGTCGGTGATACGGTGACCTTGGCTGAAAATCCTGCCAGCGAGCCACTAGCGGGCTACAAGCAGATGAACCCAATGGTCTTTGCAGGTATCTATCCGATTGATTCCAACAAATACAATGACCTTCGGGAAGCCTTGGAAAAGCTTCAGCTCAACGATGCCAGCTTGCAGTTTGAACCAGAAACATCGCAGGCACTTGGATTTGGTTTCCGATGTGGATTCTTGGGGCTCTTGCACATGGATGTTATCCAAGAACGAATTGAGCGTGAGTTTAACATTGACCTGATCATGACAGCTCCGTCGGTAGTTTACCATGTAAATATGACAGACGGAGAAATGATTGATGTAGCCAATCCGTCAGAGTTCCCAGACCCAACCAAGATTGCCAACATTGAAGAACCTTACGTTAAAGCACAAATCATGGTACCACAGGAGTATGTCGGTGCAGTTATGGAATTGGCTCAACGCAAACGTGGTGACTTTGTAACCATGGATTACATTGATGATAACCGTGTCAATGTTATTTATCAAATTCCCTTGGCTGAGATTGTCTTTGATTTCTTTGACAAACTCAAGTCCTCAACTCGTGGCTACGCCAGCTTTGACTATGAGATTTCTGAATACCGTTCATCCAAGTTGGTGAAAATGGACATTCTCCTTAATGGTGACAAGGTCGATGCTCTCAGCTTTATCGTCCACAAGGAATTTGCCTACGAACGTGGGAAGCTTATCGTTGATAAGCTCAAGAAAATTATCCCTCGTCAGCAGTTTGAAGTGCCAATCCAGGCAGCTATCGGTCAAAAAATCGTGGCTCGTAGCGACATCAAGGCCCTTCGTAAGAACGTTTTGGCCAAGTGTTATGGTGGTGACGTTTCTCGTAAACGCAAACTCCTGGAAAAACAAAAAGCCGGTAAAAAACGTATGAAAGCTATCGGATCGGTAGAAGTCCCTCAGGAAGCCTTCCTCAGCGTACTCAGCATGGATGAAGATGAGAAGAAATAAAAAGGTCCAGTGTACCTTTTTATCATGAGCTTGCACTTAGGAGGTAGAAACTAATGAAAGCAGACGAGTTTTGGTGGATTTATGAGAAGTGTTTTCGTCGATATGAGGGCCCAGGATTTAGTATTCATCAAACTCCATTAGGTGGAGATTGCGGATATTTTATGAAGGGTGTTTACCAAGACGAAGGCGTATGGAAAGTTGATGAGACCATAGAACGTAGCAGTTATCCTCATACTCGTTCTTTTGATAGTGAGGAAGCGTGTTTTCTCTTTCTTTATCAAGAAGCTAAATCAAATTTGAGCTATGAATTGGCATTTGGACGGCTAAAGAAAAGATAAACTGTTTTGAGAAGGGAGCGCTCACTTCCAACCGACTGATTTTGGACGAGCTTCCTTTTTTGATTTGCAAAATCTTTCCACTCTTTTTAGTCTTCTGTTATTTGTCTATTCTATATAAAAAGTTTTCGAAAATGAACATTATTTTTATGCAAAAAACCTCTCGACTATCCTGATATACTCCCCTTATAGTGGACAGTGAAAAAACAAAAATTTTCACTAGAAACTATAAAGGGACCTTTGAGGAGTTGGTTTCAGATATTGATGGCTACATCTATTTTTACAATAATGAACATTTTCAAGAACACAACAATGGCCTTGCCCCTCTTTGAACGAGGGACAAGGCCATTGTTTAATCTTTTATTATTTCAATGTCCACTATAGGGAGAGTATATCACTGTGCAAGAGTGGGTTTCTGCTTATTTTCGTTTCATTTCGCCGTGTGGGAAGTAAGTTCCTTCTTTCATATCGTTGATAAAGACATGAATGGCTTCTTTTGGTGCATTGGTATTGCGTGATACCACCTCAGTTACTTCACGGGCAAGAGCGATTTTTTGTTCCTCTGTGCGTCCTTCAAACAAATCAATACGTACAAATGGCATATGGTTTCTCCTTTATTTTGCTAGTTTCAGTATAGCATAAATTTCACCTGCTTTCTATAAGTAAACAATTGACATCGCTTACAATTTGTGCTATTCTACACGTACATAGGAGGTGTTGGCTTATGAACTATGTTTATCGTATGGTGTTTTCATTCCTGCTTGCCGGTCTGTTTTTGTATCTAGTGGCAACTGTTTTTGCCAAAAGTGTATGGCAAGGCCCATTATTGATCACATTCTCCTTCTTCAGCTTAATCTATGGATGTGTCATGCTATACAAGTGGAAACCAAAAGTTGCTAAAATTATTTTTGAGTGTGTCGGAAATTTCTTATCATTACCTTGGTCCTAATATCAAACAAGCTCAAATCGGGCTTGTTTTTCTATTTCCTAAATGGTCAAATTATGATAAAATGGAAAGAGTGAAATTTTAAGATTGGAAAGTGAAAAGTGGCTCAATTATACTATAAATATGGGACGATGAATTCTGGTAAAACCATTGAAATTCTTAAAGTTGCCCATAACTATGAAGAGCAGGGTAAGCCTGTCGTCATTATGACTTCTGCCTTGGATACCCGCGATGCCTTTGGTGTTGTTTCAAGTCGTATTGGTATGCGACGTGAAGCAGTAGCAATTGATGATGAGATGGACATCTTTGGTTACATTCAGAAAATGGAACCTCGTCCTTATTGTGTTTTGATTGATGAAGCCCAATTCCTTCGTCGCCACCATGTCTATGACTTGGCACGAGTGGTAGATGAATTGGATGTTCCAGTTATGGCCTTTGGTCTAAAAAATGATTTCCGAAATGAGCTCTTTGAAGGCTCCAAACACTTGTTGCTGTTGGCCGATAAGTTGGATGAGATTAAAACAATCTGCCAATATTGTTCCAAGAAAGCCACTATGGTTTTGCGAACGCAAGATGGTAAACCAACCTATGAAGGCGCTCAAATTCAAATCGGTGGAAATGAAACCTACATCCCAGTTTGCCGCAAGCATTATTTTTCGCCGGAAATTGAGATGTAGCGCAAGTAAACCATCTATCGAAAGAATGAACACATGCTAGAAACTGTGCCTATTTCATGACCTATATATTACAGAAATGAATTGAACACGCCCTACAAGCTGTGTCAAAAAGATAATTTCTCCAAGTGTTTGTAACACTTTGTCGAAATTCCTATTTTGACTGTGCTTGTTTAACGGGCTTTGTATCTTAATAGAACTGCACACGCCCTACAAGCTAACTAGAAGTGTGTTCTTTCCAAATTTTTAGAAAGGAACTGAATTCGGGCTACGAACTGTGCAAAAATGATAGTTTTTCCTAGGACGCTTTCGTCCTTCGTCAAAACTCCTATTTTTGCTTTGTTCGTTTAACGCCCTTAATATCTTAATTTTATGAACATCTACGATCAATTACAGGCGGTGGAGGACCGCTATGAGGAACTTGGTGAATTGTTGTCTGACCCTGATGTGGTCAGCGATACCAAGCGTTTTATGGAGTTGTCCAAAGAAGAAGCGGCAACTCGTGATACAGTAACAGCCTACCGTGAATATAAGAATGTACTTCAAAACATTGTCGATGCAGAAGAAATGATCAAAGAATCTTCTGGCGATTCTGACTTGGAGGAAATGGCTAAGGAAGAACTAAAACAAGCAAAAGCTGACAAAGAAGCATATGAAGAAAAGTTGAAAATCCTTCTCTTGCCCAAAGACCCTAACGATGACAAAAACATCATCTTGGAAATCCGTGGTGCTGCAGGTGGTGACGAGGCTGCCCTCTTTGCTGGTGACCTTTTGACCATGTACCAAAAATATGCAGAAGGTCAAGGCTGGCGTTTTGAAGTCATGGAGGCTTCATATAACGGTGTTGGTGGTATCAAGGAAGTGGTTGCCATGGTATCTGGCCAATCCGTTTATTCAAAACTCAAGTATGAGTCAGGAGCTCACCGTGTCCAACGTGTCCCTGTAACAGAAAGCCAAGGTCGTGTCCACACCTCAACAGCAACTGTCCTCATCATGCCAGAAGTAGAAGAAGTAGAATACGACATTGATCCAAAAGACCTCCGTGTTGATATCTACCACGCATCTGGTGCTGGTGGACAGAACGTCAACAAGGTTGCGACTGCCGTGCGTATCGTTCACTTGCCAACCAACATCAAGGTGGAAATGCAGGAAGAACGGACCCAGCAGAAAAACCGTGAAAAAGCTATGAAGATTATCCGTGCCCGTGTAGCTGATCACTTTGCACAGATTGCCCAAGATGAGCAGGATGCAGAGCGTAAATCAACTATCGGTACTGGTGACCGTTCAGAGCGTATCCGTACTTACAACTTCCCACAAAACCGTGTGACAGACCACCGTATCGGCTTGACCTTGCAGAAGCTCGATACCATCTTGTCAGGTAAGATGGACGAAGTTGTCGATGCCCTTGTACTCTACGACCAAACACAAAAACTGGAAGAGCTTAATAAATAATGAATTACGCTCAATTATTTGCAGCATACGAAGAAGAATTAGTAGCAATAGGTGAAGAGGCAGAGTCCCTGTCCTTCACCTTTCGAGGCTTAAAAGGACTGAATTTTACGGAATTTCTCCTCTTGCTCCGCCAGGACGTTAGTCCAGATGACCAAGAGCTACTAAACCATATTTTTCAGCAACTCTCCCAGCACCGACCTGCCCAGTACATTATCGGCAAGGCTGATTTTCACGACTTGAAGTTTGCGGTGGACGAGCGGGTTTTAATTCCAAGACCAGAAACGGAAGAATTGGTCGATTTGATTTTGCAGGAAAATAGCAGAGCAGGTTTGCGTATCTTAGATATCGGTACAGGAAGCGGTGCTATTGCAATTTCCCTTGCAAAAGCTAGACCTGATTGGGAAGTGGTAGCAGTAGATATTTCAGAAGATGCCTTGGCAGTGGCTCAGGAAAATGCAAGAAGCAATCAGGTTTCTGTTCAATTCATACAGTCGGATGTCTTGCAAGCTGTGACAGGTCAATTTGATATCATTGTTTCCAATCCACCTTATATCTCACCAGACGACAAGGACGAAGTTGGAGCCAATGTTTTAACATCGGAACCACATTTAGCCCTGTTCGCAGAAGAAGATGGGCTGGCCATCTATCGACAAATTGCGGAACAGGCAGGGGCATTTTTGAAGGAAAATGGAAAACTCTACTTTGAAATTGGCTACAAGCAAGGGCAGGCCTTAACAGACTTACTGGTCCTGCATTTTCCCGAAAAGCGTGTTCGCGTTATAAAAGACCAATTCGGTCAGGATAGAAAGGTTGTAGTGGATGACAATGGATAAACTCCGAACAATCCTCGAAAGTGGTGGGGCTGTTGTTTTGCCGACTGAAACTGTCTATGGTCTCTTTGCCCAGGCCTTGAATGAAGATGCGGTCAATCGTGTTTATCAGTTGAAACAACGTCCTAGGGACAAGGCCATGAACTTAAATGTTTCAAATCTGAACGATATCTATTTTTTCAGTCAAAATCCACCCTTTTTTCTGGAAAAATTGTATAATAGTTTTATGCCAGGACCGCTAACGATTATCCTAAAAGCGAACAAGAACGTTCCTTTTTGGGTTAATTCAGGTCTGGATACAGTTGGATTTCGTCTGCCAAATCACGAAAAAACGCTACGTTTGATTACCGAAACAGGACCTCTAATCGGACCGTCAGCCAATGTTTCTGGTCAAGAAAGTGGAAAAGAGTTTACCAAACTTCTATCACAATTCTCTGAAAAATTGGAAGGAGTGGCTGATGACAATGCCTTAACGGGCATTGATTCTACTATCTTGGACCTTTCTGGACCAAAAGCACGAATTTTACGCCAGGGAGCGATTAGTCGTGAAACTATCATGAAAGAAGTACCTGAGATAGAATTTGAATAGTTGATTTAGTCGCATTATACTGAAACTGCAAGTAAGCATAGTGTTTTTACGAGCATTTGGGATATAAATCTAACAAACTGCATTATTGTTTTTTCAAGCACTTATAAAGGAGTACCGTAAATGATTTTTGACAAAGTAGATTTCAAAGAATTCGACAAAGAAGTTTGGGAGGCTATCAAAGCAGAAGAAGCACGCCAGCAAAACAATATTGAATTGATTGCCTCTGAAAACGTAGTGACTAAAGCCGTTATGGCTGCCCAAGGTTCTATTTTAACCAACAAGTATGCCGAAGGCTATCCAGGTCGTCGTTACTATGGTGGTACAGAGTGCGTTGACGTCATCGAAAGTCTTGCTATTGAACGTGCTAAAGAAATATTTGGTGCTCAGTATGCTAATGTTCAACCACACTCAGGTAGCCAAGCCAACTGCGCGGCTTACATGGCCTTGATTGAGCCAGGTGACACTGTCATGGGTATGGACCTGTCAGCCGGTGGTCACTTAACCCACGGTGCTGCAGTAAGCTTCTCAGGACAAACCTATAACTTTGTGGCTTACAACGTTGACGAAGAAACTGGTTTGCTTGACTATGATGCTATTTTAGAGCAGGCAAAAGAAGTGCAGCCTAAACTGATTGTAGCAGGTGCTTCAGCCTATGCTCGTACCATTGATTTCGCAAAATTCCGTGAAATCGCAGATGCAGTTGGTGCTAAATTGATGGTGGATATGGCCCATATCGCTGGTCTTGTAGCAGCTGGCCTCCATCCAAACCCAGTTCCTCATGCTCATATCACAACGACTACAACCCACAAAACCCTCCGTGGACCTCGTGGTGGTTTGATTTTGACCAATGATGAAGCTCTTATCAAGAAAATCAATTCTGCCATCTTCCCTGGTATCCAAGGTGGTCCACTTGAGCATGTTATCGCCGCAAAAGCTGTTTCCTTCAAAGAAGTCTTAGACCCAGCCTTTAAAGATTACGCTCAAAAGATTATTGATAACAGCAAGGCAATGGCAGAAGTCTTCCTTGCCAACCCTAATTTCAAAGTTATTACAGGCGGCACAGACAACCATCTCTTCTTAGTTGATGTGACCAAAGTCGTTGAAAACGGAAAGGTTGCTCAACATCTCCTAGATGAAGTAAATATCACCCTAAATAAAAACTCAATCCCTTACGAAAAACTCTCGCCATTTAAGACCAGCGGTATCCGTATCGGTGCTGCAGCTATCACAGCCCGTGGTTTTGGAGTGGAAGAAGCGCGTAAGGTTGCTCAATTGACTATCAAAGCACTTGAAAATGCTGAAAACGAAGCAGTTCTTGAAGAAGTCCGTCAAGAAGTCCGTGCTTTGACAGAACAATTCCCACTTTACGAAGGTTTATAATGGATATATTTGTAAAAAAAGCTATTATACATCAATTTAGTCCTGATGACACAGAGCTGGTCCTTGCCGACCAGCTTTTGACTGTCAGTCCTAAAATTGAAGAATACCTGCGCAAGAAAATCGAGCGTGTGTTTTCTGATGAAGCCAAAACTGGACAGTTTGAGCCAGATAGTCCTTTTCTTGATTACTTAAAAGAGGATTTACTGACCAATTCTGTCAAGATTGCTGGCCTTTGGAAAGAAGAATTTTCCATTTCAGAAAATCTCAAGACCAATGATTTAATCTTCATCGAATTCGAACGAAATGGTGTGGAGCATTTCGCCTTTCTAAGAATTACCCTGCGTGAAAACCTGGCCCACGTTGGTTCAGAAAGTGATAGCCCGCTAAAAATCACTCAAAACAATCTACCAGGAGCAGGTTCTACACCAGATGAAGCCTTAATCATCAATCTACAGACACGCAAGTATTATTTGATTGAAAAGAGAATTAAGCATAATGGAGCCTTTCTTCATTACTTTTCAGATAATCTCTTGCAGGTCACGCCAGCCATTTCTGCCAAGAAATCCATCAAAGCAGTTGAACAGACCGCACAAAAGATTGCGGACAATTTTCACCAAGGAGATTTCCAATTTCAGTCCAAGGTCAAGTCTGCTATTTTTAACCATTTAGAAGAAGATAATGAACTTTCTCCTGAAAAATTGGCAGACCAGCTTTTTGATAACAATTTGACTGCTCGTTTGAATTTTGTTGATCAATTAAAAGAAGTCATTCCAGATAAGATTTCCTTCGATGAGATTGACAACAGTCGTCAACTGAAAAAGTTTGAAAATCAAAAATTATCTCTTTCAAATGGCATTGAGTTGATTGTTCCTAATGCCGTCTATCAAGACGCTGAATCTGTAGAGTTTATCCAAAATGATAATGGAACTTATTCCATTCTAATCAAAAATATCGAAGACATAAAGAGCAAATAAATGAAAAAACTAATAAGAGCGATTAGCCTTATCGCCCTTGTTTTTCTACTAGTAAAAACCTTCCAGACCTATCAGGATGTCAAGCAAGTTATGACCTATCAGGCTATGGTTCAAGAAGTTCTAGCAGAGAACGATACCAGGGCCAATGAAGAACTTGTCTTGGCAATGATTTACACAGAAACCAAGGGGAGAGAAGCAGATGTTATGCAGTCCAGTGAATCTGCAACAGGCTATACAAATACCATTACAGATAGTAAGGAAAGTATCCGCCAAGGAATAGTCTATTTATCAGAAAATTTACGCTTAGCAGAGGAAAAAGGAGTTGAGGTCTGGACTGCTGTCCAAGCCTACAATTTCGGACCTGCTTATATTGATTTTGTGGCTGAAAACGGCGGCGAGCATACCCTAGCTCTAGCCGAAGAATATTCAAAAACAGTAGTAGCTCCTAGTCTTGGAAATACAAGTGGAGAAACCTATACCTATTATCATCCAATTGCCCTCCTCCACGGTGGCAAACTCTATGTAAATGGTGGAAATATTTACTACGCCAGACAGGTTCGCTTTAATATGCACCTGATGCGTTTGATGAACATCTTTTAACAATCGAGAAAATTTCTTGGTTGTTTTTATTTTCCTGCTAAAAAATGATATAATGATTATATAGACAGAATGAGGAATGATCGATATGAGAAATTGTATGGTTACTGGCGCAACCAGTGGCATTGGGAAAGCCATCGCCTACGCTTTCGCTAAGAATGGTGACAATGTCATCATTACTGGACGCAGAAAAGATAAATTAAATGAAATAAAATGTGATCTTGAGAATAATTATGATGTTCAGGTTTACATCTATTCATTTGATGTGACAAATAGTGAGCAAGTTATTGATTCTTGCCAACAGATACTGCAAGAAGTGGGACAAGTTCATATCTTGGTGAACAATGCAGGTCTGGCTTTAGGCTTGGATAAGTTTCAAGACTATGACTTAACCGATATGATGACCATGATCGATACCAATATAAAGGGCTTGTTAACTGTTACACGTCAGATATTGCCCCAGATGGTTGCACACAACGAAGGGCATATCATCAATATTGGCTCTACTGCTGGGATTTATGCCTATGCTGGCGCAGCGGTCTATGCTGCTACAAAATCAGCGGTTAAGGTCCTGTCTGATGGTATTAGGATTGATACAATCGATAAAAATATCAAGGTTACAACCCTGCAACCTGGTATTGTTGAAACTGACTTTAGTCAGGTTCGTTTCCATGGTGACAAGGGAAGGGCAGCAGGAGTCTATCAAGGGATTGATGCCCTACAAGCTGAAGATATTGCCAATTGTACCTTATTTGTAGCCAATCAGCCTCAGCACGTTCAGATTTCAGATATGACCATTATGGCTACTAAGCAGGCCACTGGCTTCACCATTCATAGAGAATAGGAGAACAATATGAAAAAGAACTACCCATTAATTTTAGTAAGCATTCTGACACTGACTACTCTTTTTGCCTGTAGTCCAAATAAAAATCAAGTAAGTTCTAGTTCAGCGACAAGTTCGACTACTACTAGTAGTGAAAATAGCACTTCAAGTTCTTTTAGTAGTGATAACACAACCTCTACTTCAGTAGAGATGGATGCAATATTATCTATGGATATTGATTCTTTAATGCAAGGAAACTATGATAGCATTATTGGAACCTGGCAAAATAGCAGTGGAGAAACTCTCGTCTTTAATATAAAAGGATTGGTTGATGAAAGCCAAAATTTGTTGGGACGAGGAAAAATTACGGATGGTATTTTTGAAACGGGCTACATTGATAATAATATCGGTGAAGTGAGTTTGATGATGTTGCCTAAAGATACCTTACTTAGCCAATCACTTTACTCAGCTGGAAGTGATCCGACGGATACAACACGAGATCGCATTTTGACAAAGGTTGGAGCAGCAGAACTGGATGTAGATGCCTTTTACCGTGTCAGCAATACGTCTAGCGAGGGTATAGATCCTCTCAAGAATACAGAAACTGGTATTCAACTAGAAAGCGGTCCAAAGACCATCGAATATGCTAATTCTATTCTTGGCGAGAATAATTGGCGAGTAATAGAAGGGAATTATACACGGACGGAAACCATTCCATATAATGTCTTAGAAGGCAATGACAACACTCACTATTCTGTCTATCAAAATGGTGTGATTGTCAATGCTAATTATCAGATTGTCTATCAACCCTAGGGATAGGTACACATCTTGGAATCATAAGGCTGGGCCCATTAGGCTCAGCTTTATTTTATGCGCAATTTGGCTGCTTGCTTTTGTTTTTCGATGATACGGAGGAAGGCGGCGAATTCTGTGTCTAACCGTTTTTGGTAGCTTTTGTTTTGTATGATGAGATTATCCAAGAAAATGGGGAAGGAGCCTTTCTTATAAAGTTCCCCCTGGAAAAAGTAGCGTTCAGACAGCTTATCTACCGAAACTATTGAGGAACGCCATCGACTTTTTCTGGAATGAGATGGTTTCCAGGATATTTTTAACTGTTTCTCGTAAAAATACCAGCCCATGATATAGATTTTTGTTTCTCGATTTCTTTTATTGTCCTTGTAGTAACAAGGTACAGCATAGACATTTCCTCTATTTGTCTGTAAAAATGGATGAAAATCTCTAATTTTTTCGTATTCTTTACGGGGTACCAGATTTAATTGACTGGTCTTGTCAATTTTCTTCTCATCAATGGTATAGGAATAGCGATAGGGGTCATAAATCGTTGAACGTTCACGTAGTCGATACTGCTCTGCTATTTCCTTAAAAACAGATAGGTGTCCGTAATGTTCAACTAAGTTAGCAAGGGCAATCCCCCTCTGATTGCTATTTTTCTCTATGGTAAGGATTTGGCAAGTAGGCCAGGTGCTGACAGGAACAGCCCCCAAACCAACCAAAAGATTGTCTTTATGAAAATGACTAGCAAAACGTGCCTCGTGAGTGTGACCAACTTCACTATTCAAATCAACAAATACAGCTTGACCATTCTGTTCAAAAACAACTATATAATTTTCAGGACCTTCCCAATTTTCACTAATAGGCAGGTTATAAAAATGATGAAAATGGGGTAATGCCAGTAATTTTCCAAGTGTCATAGTTTTCATATGATTAGTATAGCAAAAAATATATTTCAAATCCAGACAAAAGTTTAATTTGTTAAACAGTTATATAGAAGATATCCCCTGTTTGAAGAACAATAGGGGATGACTTGTATATTATTCCTGTTTTTTATTAAGTTGCCTTGGCTCAAAACCTTCGAAGATTTGGAAGTCAAAGAGGGTTTTATTATTTTCATCTTTTGAGGATTTTTGACTGTATAACAAATCAAGGGAATGCCGAAAACAAACTTCATTAGTCGCCGACTAAGATTATTTTGGTAAAGATGGTCATAGGCGACAAAGTCTGGTCTAGCTATTACCATTGGACAGCAAATGCCGTACGAATGTATAATAAATGCCTTTTTCTATGTATATATAGTTTCAAATAATATTGTTTGAAGCAAGTGGAAATCGGAAGGTTTTTGTTACAAGAAACCCGTAGAAATCTGCTTTTCTACGGGTTGTAGTTATTCTTTCAACTATAGCGTCGGGTAAATTAGTCTTGATGGACTGGCTGATAGAGCCTATCCCCAGGCTTGCGACACTTCCTTATTTATAGGCGCCGGGTAAAACAGCCTATCCCCAGGCTTCGACGCTCTTTTATTTTTAGGCGACGGGTAAAACAGTCTATCCCCAGACTGTTTTACTCCCACTCAACTGTTGCTGGTGGTTTGCTTGTGATATCATAGACGATGCGGTTGACGTGGTCTACTTCGTTTACGATGCGGACAGAGATTTTCTGAAGGACTTCCCATGGGAGTTTGGCAAAGTCAGCAGTCATTCCGTCAACAGAAGTGATAGCACGGATGGCGATAGTGTAGTCGTAGGTACGACCATCACCCATGACACCTACAGAGCGAACGCCAGTATTGACAGTGAAATATTGCCACACATCGCGGTCAAGACCTGCTTTTGCAATTTCCTCACGCAAGATAGCGTCAGATTCACGAACAGTCTGGAGTTTTTCTTCGGTAATTTCACCCATGACACGAATGGCAAGACCTGGTCCTGGGAACGGCTGACGCCACACGACTTCGTCAGGCATACCGAGAGCAGTACCAAGAGCACGTACCTCATCTTTGAAGAGAGTATTAAGTGGTTCAATCAACTTAAACTGCATATCTTCAGGAAGACCACCAACGTTGTGGTGAGATTTGATTGTCTCAGCCGTATCGGTACCAGACTCGATGATATCAGTATAAAGAGTACCTTGCGCCAAGAACTCAACATCCGTCAGCTTGCTTGCTTCGTCGTCAAAGACGTAAACAAATTCATTACCGATGATTTTACGTTTCTTTTCAGGGTCAGATACGCCAGCAAGTAGGTCTAAGAAACGCTTAGCAGCATCAACGCGAATAATATTCAGACCGAACTTGCCGCCTAACATCTCCATTACCTGATCGCCTTCGTTTTTGCGAAGAAGACCGTGGTCAACGAAGATACAGGTCAATTGATCACCGATAGCGCGTTGAAGAAGGACGCCGACAACAGATGAGTCAACACCGCCTGAAAGACCAAGAAGAACTTTCTTGTCACCAACTGTTTGACGGATTTTTTCGATCTCAGTTTCAATGAAGTTTTCCATGGTCCAGTCGCCTTTGGCTCCACAGATACCAAACGCAAAGTTTTTCAAAATATCATTACCATAAACCGAATGACGAACTTCTGGGTGGAACTGGATACCGTAGATACGGCGTTCAGTGTTTTCAATAGCAGCAAAAGGACAGTCAGCAGATAGACCAACCAAGTTGAAACCTTCAGGGATTTCCGTTACGGCATCACCGTGGCTCATCAGAACCAATTGCTCTTCAGGTGTGTTATCAAACAAGGCTGATTCAACTTTCAATTGCAAGTTTGATTGACCATATTCACGGTTTCCAGCCTCGCCAGCAGGTAGTACCTTACCACCCAATTTATGCGTGATCAACTGCATACCGTAGCAAATTCCCAAGACAGGAATTCCTAATTCAAAGATTTTTGGATCAATATCAAAGGCATTTTCAGCGTAAACAGAGTTTGGACCACCAGAGAGAACAATACCAATCGGATTGATGGCACGGACTTCTTCAGCAGTAATCTTGTGATTTTTCAATTCAGAAAAGACACCAAACTCACGAATGCGGCGTGAGATGAGCTGATTGTACTGGCTACCATAATCCAATACAATAATTTTTTGGACATCTTGTTTTGTCATGTTTTTCCCTTTCGTTTTGAAAATAATTCAAATACTGTTACTTATTTTATCATAAAAACGAACATTTTCCAAACTATATTTGTTAAATATCTGTTTTGCAAACTATGGTGGATTTTAGAAAAAACAGCGTTCGTTTTTTTCTGTTTTTTACTGATTTTGTTATAGGGAAATTCAGATGATTGTTTGTCTAGCAAGTTTTTGCAGATAAAAATCGGTCTAGATTGGTCAAATTTCGGATATTTTGATAAACTAGGAGTAAGAAAGGCTAATCAGATGAAAGCAGCATATATTACCATTCATGATAAATTAAAAGAACAGATTGACAAGGGAGTTTGGGCAGTTGGACAACGCTTACCCAGTGAGCGCGATTTGGCTGACGAGTTTGGCGTTTCACGGATGACCTTGCGCCAGGGCATTACCCTACTGGTCGAAGAAGGAGTTCTTCAACGTAAGGTGGGGTCTGGAACCTATGTAGCCAGCACACGGGTCCAAGAAAAGATGCGTGGAACAACCTCTTTTACTGAATTGGTACAACTCCAAGGGAAAATGCCGAGCAGTCAGTTGTTGTCTTATACTCGTACCAAACCAAATGAGAAAGAAGTTGAGCAACTTGCTTTAGGCAAGGGAGAATACGTTATTCGGATGGAGCGGGTTCGCTATGCTGATAATGTCCCTGTGGTCTATGAGGTAGCCAGCATTCCCGAACGCTTGATTAAGAACGTTCCCAAGGAAGATGTGACTAACCATTTCTTCAAAACCCTTATTGATAATGGCTATCGGATCGGAACAAGTAAACAAACCATTTTTGCCCGACTGGCTAATGAAAAGGTTGCCAAATATTTAGAGATTTCGAAAAATCAAGCTATTCTAGCTTTAAGACAGGTTTCTTATCTGGAAGACGGTCAAGCCTTTGAGTATGTCAATAGCCAGTATGTTGGTGAACGATTCGAGTTTTATCTGGAGAATAATTAGTATATGTTTTCCTATTTTTGCAACATAACATAAATTATGTAAACAACATCTGTTTTCTAGGTACGGAAGCAGATGTTTCTATTTATTTAAGACGGAATTTTTGATATAATAAAGCTTATGGAAATTGAAAAAACCAACCGAATGAACGCCTTGTTTGAATTCTATGCAGCCTTGCTGACAGATAAGCAAATGAACTACATTGAGCTATATTATGCAGATGATTATAGCTTGGCTGAGATTGCTGAGGAATTTCAAGTTAGCCGTCAGGCGGTCTATGATAACATTAAACGAACAGAAAAATTACTGGAAGATTATGAGATGAAACTACATATGTATTCTGACTATGTAGTGCGTAGTCAGATTTTCGATGAAATACTCACTAAGTATCCAGAAGATGCTTATTTGAAGGAGAAAATCGCCATTTTAACCAGTATTGATAATAGAGAGTAAGAGGAGAAGTATATGGCTTTTGAAAGCTTAACAGAACGTTTGCAGAGTGTTTTTAAAAACCTACGTCGTAAGGGGAAAATTTCTGAGAGTGATATCCAAGAAGCCACCAAGGAAATCCGTCTGGCCTTACTAGAAGCCGACGTTGCCTTGCCAGTTGTAAAAGATTTCATCAAAAAAGTACGTGAACGTGCTATCGGTCATGAAGTCATTGAAACCCTGAACCCCGCTCAACAAATTATCAAAATCGTTGATGAAGAATTGACGGCTGTATTGGGGTCTGAAACGTCTGACATTATCAAGTCACCAAAAATTCCAACTATCATTATGATGGCTGGTTTGCAGGGGGCTGGTAAAACGACTTTCACAGGTAAGCTGGCCAACAAACTCAAGCAGGAAGAGAATGCTCGTCCTCTCTTGATTGCGGCCGATATTTATCGTCCAGCTGCCATTGACCAGTTGAAAACCCTTGGTCAACAAATTGATGTACCTGTATTCGAGTTGGGTAATCAAGTCCCTGCCCTGGAGATTGTACGCCAAGGTTTAGAACAAGCCAAAGCCAACCACAATGACTATGTCTTGATTGATACGGCCGGTCGTTTACAAATTGACCAAGCCCTTATGGCTGAATTAAGAGAAATCAAAGACTTTGCCCAACCAAATGAAATTCTCTTGGTTGTCGATGCCATGATTGGTCAGGAAGCTGCCAACGTTGCGCGTGAGTTCAATGATCAACTGGCTATTACTGGTGTGATTTTGACCAAGATTGACGGCGATACACGTGGTGGTGCTGCTTTGTCTGTCCGCCACATCACTGGTCAGCCAATCAAATTCACCGGTACTGGTGAAAAAATCACAGATATTGAAACCTTCCACCCAGACCGTATGTCTTCTCGTATCTTAGGTATGGGTGACATGCTGACCTTGATTGAGAAGGCGAGCAAGGAATATGATGAGAAGAAATCATTAGAACTCGCTGAAAAAATGCGTGAGAATACCTTTGATTTCAACGATTTCATCGATCAGCTGGACCAAGTTCAAAATATGGGACCTATGGAAGACCTGCTGAAGATGATTCCAGGTATGGCTGGTAACCCAGCCCTTGCCAACTTGAAAGTTGACGAGCGAGAAATTGCACGAAAACGAGCTATTGTATCTTCTATGACACCTGCCGAACGGGAAAATCCTGACTTGTTAACACCTAGCCGTCGTCGTCGTATTGCTAACGGTTCAGGAAATAGCTTTGTAGAAGTTAATAAATTTATCAAAGATTTCAACCAAGCCAAAACAATGATGCAAGGCGTCATGTCTGGTGATATGGGCAAGATGATGAAGCAAATGGGTATTAACCCAAATAATCTTCCTAAAAATATGCCAAATATGAATGGTATGGATATGTCTGCTCTTGAAGACATGATGGGCGGTGCAGGAATGCCTGATATGAGCCAACTGATGGGGGGAGCTGGCATGCCAGACATGTCCCAAATGTTTGGAGGCGGTCTGAAAGGTAAAATTGGTGAGTTTGCTATGAAACAAGCCATGAAACGCCAAGCCAATAAAATCAAGAAAGCCAAAAAGAAGAGAAAATAATCTCTTCTTTTTACTTTTTTGTTCAAAGTGGTTATGTTGTAGCAATAGAAAATAGGAGTAGGATGGCAGAAAGAGCGCTATTTCGCATTCATAATTTCCGTTATAAAGGAAAGTTTTAAAAAAGTCCCTCATGCTAGACATTTTCCGTGATGTCCGTTACAATAGAAAAATAACGATAATCAAAGGACAAGTCATGAATTATATCGCAATAATAGGAAATATTATCCATTCAAAACAAGTTTCCCAGCGTTCAAACACTATAGAAGTTCTAAAGCAACAGCTGAATAGTATCAATTATTCTTTTTCCCAGAACTTGGCATCGCCATTTACCCTTACAAAGGGAGATGAGTTTCAAGCCTTATGTAAGCCTAACCCTCATATTTTTTTGATGATTGACCAAATTCAACTGGCTTTTCGTGATCAGCTAGAAATTAAATTTGGTATTGGCTTGGGGAAAATTTTAACAGCCATCGACCCCAAACAAAGCATTGGAGTGGACGGACCTGCTTATTGGGAAGCGCAAAAAGCGATAAAGGTCATTCAAGATAAGGATGATTATGGTAGTAGCCTAGTTGCTTTTTCTTCTGAATACAAGCAAATCGACCGTGTTATCAATCCTTTACTTACTTCAAGTGATTTTATCAAAGCTACTTGGAATAGTTCACAAACAGACTTGTTTGAAGTCTTAATCAGCAATAAAATCTATCAGGAAGAATTTAAGCAAAAGCCAATTGCCGAGAAGATGAAACTGAGCCAAAGTGCCTTTACCAAACGCTTGAAGTCCAGTGGAATAAAACTTTATTTCCGAAATCGAAAAACAGCTATGGATTTAATTCTGCAGCTCAGTCAAAGAAGTTAATGTTGTTTACATAATTTATATTGTGTAAATTGTTTTTAGAATTCTAATCGCAATATAATTTCATCTTCATCATATTCGCCCGTTTCAACAAAGCCAAGCAATTGGTACAAGGCTTTGGCTGGGGTGTTTTGGGATAAAATGCAGAGCTGAACAGCTGGAAATTTTCTTTCTGAGCGGAATTTTTCCAGTAACTGTGTCATAGCCTGACGACCCAAACCTTGTCGCTGGTAGTTGGCATCAATGAAGAATTCAGAGATGAGATAGGCTTGTCGTTCAGGAAAATCATGGTATAAAACTAGACCAACAGGACAATCTTGCTGGTAAATCAAATAAGCCTGGCTATCAAACATCCGATAAGCAAAGGCACGTGCCAAGGTTGTTACCTTATCGGCGACAAACTCAGCTTGGTCAGGCGAAACTGATAACGGAATTCGCCAATTATCAGGGTTAACAGGAACAAAATCTAGCATAAAACATCCTTTCGTATTTGTTTGTATTATAGCATATGTGGGTTTGGTGAACTATACTTACGTACATCTTTCCGAAAAACTATAATTTTCTTGAAACTTATATAAGATTATGCTATACTACTCATATAACGAAAATCAGGAGAAAATGATGAGACGCGAATTATTATTAGAAAAAATTGAACAGCTAAAAGAAATCATGCCTTGGTATGTCTTGGAATATTACCAATCAAAGTTGGCTGTGCCTTACAGTTTCACAACCTTATATGAATACTTGAAAGAATACCGTCGTTTTTTTGAATGGTTGCAGGATTCGGATTTGGTATCTGTGGAACGGATTGCTGACATTTCTCTTGATGTTCTGGAACATTTGACAAAAAAAGATATGGAGGCCTTTATTCTTTATCTGCGGGAGCGTCCCTTGCTGAATGCCAATACCACACAGAATGGTGTGTCGCAGACCACCATTAACCGTACCCTATCGGCACTTTCTAGTCTCTTCAAGTATTTAACCGAAGAAGTGGAAAATGATCAGGGTGAGCCCTACTTCTACCGCAATGTCATGAAGAAGGTATCCACCAAGAAGAAGAAGGAAACCTTGGCGGCTCGGGCGGAGAACATCAAGCAGAAGCTCTTTTTGGGCGATGAAACCATGGAGTTTTTGGACTATGTGGACAAGGAATACCAGGTCAATCTCTCCAAACGTGCCCTCTCCTCCTTCCAAAAAAACAAGGAACGCGACTTGGCGATTTTGGCGCTTCTCTTGGCATCTGGCGTTCGTCTGTCTGAGGCGGTCAATCTGGACCTCCGTGATGTCAACCTCAAGATGATGATCATCGAGGTGACCCGTAAAGGTGGCAAGCGGGACTCGGTCAATGTGGCAGGATTTGCTAAGCCTTACTTAGAAGCCTACATGAGCATCCGTCAGCAACGCTACAAGGCTGAGAAAACGGATACGGCCTTCTTCCTGTCTGAGTACCGTGGTCTGCCTAACCGCATCGACGCTTCTTCCATTGAGAAAATGGTTGCTAAGTATTCTGCGGACTTCAAGATACGTGTCACACCCCACAAACTCCGTCACACATTGGCAACTCGTCTCTACGACGCCACCAAGTCGCAAGTTCTGGTCAGTCACCAGCTGGGTCATGCCAATACCCAGGTCACCGATCTCTACACCCATATCGTTAACGATGAGCAAAAAAATGCTCTGGATAAATTATAAATTTACGTAATATTAATTATGCAAAACAACACGAGTAAGCTCAAACTTACTCGTGTTTTCAATTATAGCAATTCTTTCAACTTTTCCTGATTGACAGCTGGGTACTGGTCCAAAAAGGCTGAGAGGGTTCGTAAAACAGCTGGAATATGGCCTGTCTGGTCGTTTTCCACCTGCAAGACCAAGAGGGGTTCATGTAGGCTCATACGGAGCAAGAGCCAGCCATCACCATAAGGAGCAGTCAGGTCAAACCGCACTCCTTCTTCGTTTTCTGGGTTAAAAGCAAAGCCTTCGAGGCTGGTTTGGCGGAGGTCAGCAATCACCTGTTCACCAAGTGCTCGATAATCTGCCGCTTCTAGTTTGAACCGTACTTCTTGGGTTTCCAGCGGTTGTTTAAGCTGGGCAATCAAGTCGTCCAAGGACTTGCCTTCCGCTTGCAGTTTTGGTAAGAGCATGAGAATCTTAGCCGCCACATAGGTCCCGTCATCGAGGAAGTAATTTTCCTTAAAGGCAGCATGTCCAGAGGTTTCGATAGCCAACTGGCAATCAACTCCCTCTTGGTTTGCTGAAATAGCACGGTTAATGACATTACGGTAGCCTGAAATATAGCGAATTTGTTTGCCACCCAAGCTTTCGATAAAGACTTTCAGGTGTTCAGAGGTTGGAGAGTTGGTCACAATACTGGTTCCTGGATGTTCTGCCAGGGTAATCTGGCTGAGAACGGCAATCAGGTTGTTACGATTGAGAATTTGACCTGACTTGGTAACCAGGGCGGCACGGTCAACGTCGGTATCAAAGATAATACCAAGATCTGCACCTTGCTTCAAGACAGCCTGACGAATGCTTTCCATCGCTTCCTTGTTATCTGGGTTTGGAACGTGATTTGGGAAAGTGCCGTCGGGGTCTAGGAATTGTGAGCCTGTAGTGTCTGCTCCTAGCTCTGCCAAAACTTTCTCAGCAAAGAAGCCTCCTGCACCATTTCCAGCATCAACGATTATATTAAGACCTATCAGTGGTTTTTCTTGTCCACCACAGGCGGTACGAATTTTACCAACCAAGTCTTGGGCATAAGGCGTAATCAAGTCTGCTTGGGTCACACTTCCAAGGGAAGAAGCTGGCAAGTCTTCACTATGCGAGAGGATGAAGTCAATATCTTCATGTTCTGCTCCGCCATTTTCCGAAAAAATCTTAATGCCGTTGAAGTAATAAGGCAGGTGGCTGGCGGTAATCATGACACCAGCGTGGCACTTGAACTGCGGGTACTGGGTGCTCATGAAGAGGGCTGGCGTAGTGGCCATGCCGAAGTCGAACAACTGAACGCCCAAACGCACCGCTTCTTCTGTGAAGGCGGCAACCAAGTCTGGACCGCTGAGACGACTATCTCGACCAATACCAATCTTGAGTTGTCCTTCCTGATAGGCCTGCGCCAGTTCTGGCTTCTGAGTTAGCCAATGAATAAGTCCGCGAACCACTTCCTTGGTGGCCTGTGGAGTGAGATTGACAGCATATTCGTCTGTAGCGATGGCAATTCCACGAATATCCGATCCGTTTTGCAAAACATGATGATGTGACATAGTAACCTCCTGATTTATCTAGTAGCTTCAGTATATCACAAAATCAAAGCGCTTTCAAAAGGAAAAAGTACAGCTTCTACTGTACTTTGGTGATGGTTACAGTGGTGCCGACGTCTACTCGGCTTTCCACTTTAATGCTTAAATCTAATTGACTTAAAACACGCTTTGTCAAATAAAGCCCAAAACCTGTCGCTTTTTGGTGTTCACGCCCATTAAAACCTGTAAATCCTTCATCAAACAGGCGAGGAATGTCTTCTGCCAAAATGCCAATTCCCGTATCGGAAATGGAAATCCCCTCATTCAATTCAATGGCCACCTTTCCACCAGTCTTATTGTACTTGAGGGCGTTGTCGATAATCTGTGATAGGGCAAAACTAAGCCACTTTCTGTCGGTTTTCAGTAGCCAATTTCCATTGATGGTCACTGAAATGTCTTTTTGCAAGAACTGATTACGGTATTTTTTGACCAAATCGACCACTACTTCTCTCACTTCCACCTGCTCAAAGCGAAAATCGCTGGCATGGTTGGTCAGTTTGAGGTAGTTGAGGAGATTTGCCATATAATTATCCAAGCGCAAGAGCTGGTGATCGACTTCTTTCTGATTGAGATTGTCAGTCTGGCTCATCAAAGACAGGGCAGCCAGCGGCACTTTCATCTGGTGGGACCACATTTTTACCATAGCTTGCAGGTCTTCTTCTCGTGACTTATAGACCAAAAGCTGCTCTCGTGTCGCCTCCTTCTCTGCCTCAATCAAGTTGAGATAGGCCAAGTCCACAGGCTTATTAAGCAGGGGCAGAGCTTCTTCATGGACATAGTCTTCCAAGGCTCTCATGCGGTTGCGAAACTTCCAGAAAAACCCTACAGTCAGTAGGATTAAAAGGGTTAGGGACAATAGCAGAGCGTTTTGCAGGAATTCGGTGGGCAGTTGATAGAGAAAGAAAAGCAAGATAAAACTAGTAGCCAGAACAATGTAGGAGAAGTAAAAACTCCTGTATTCACGGATAAATTTTGCTATCATTTGACCAAGTACCCCACGCCACGAACCGTATGAATTCGTTCAAACCCGACTTCGCTCACCTTCTTACGCAGTCTGGTCATGTTTACATTGAGCGTGTTCTGGTCGATAAATTCTTCATTTTCCCAGAGTTTTTCCAAGAGTTCATCCTTGCTGACAATCTGCCCCTGTCTTTCTAGTAAGGCAGACAAAATCTTGGTTTCTGTTGGAGACAATTGAACCTGTTCCGATTCATTTGAAAATCGCCCATCCAAACTAAGCTGGAATTGGTCGATAGACAAATCGGTTGATTTGCTGAATTGATTAACCCGACGCAGAAAGGCACCGATTTTGGCATCCAAAATCCCTAGTGAAAATGGCTTGGACACAAAATCATCACCACCCATGTTCATAGCCATGACTGCATTCATCTCATCATCGCTAGAGGAGATAAAGATAATGGGCATGGTCATGGTTTTACGGATTTCTGTCGTCCAGTAAAAGCCGTTGTAATAAGGCAGGCTAATATCCATCAGCACTAAGTCTGGTTTGAGTTCTGCAACCTCCTGACTGACAGCTCGGAAATTCTGCACACTTTCCACCTGATATGATTTTCCCAGATGCTGCTTCAAGAGCTGGACAATCATCTCATCGTCTTCAACAATATAAATCTTCTCTTTTTTCATCTTCTTCATTCTGCAAAAGCCAGGACACAGGTCTTGGCTTTCTATTTATATATTTCTTTCCGATGCCCGACTTCAAGGGCCGTTACAATCAATTTGTCATCTTCAATACTGACGATAACCCTGTAGTTGCCGATACGATAGCGCCATTGGCCAGAACGATTGGCAGTCAAAGCTTTTCCGTATTGTCTGGGGTTGTCACACCCGTCAATATGCTTATAAAGATAGCGCAAAATCAAACTTGCAGCGGTTTTATCCATCTTTCGAATTTGCTTTTGGGCCTTAGCAGACAAAATAACCTTATAACTCAATGCCCAACTCCTCAGCCATTTGTTCTAGTGTTATCGGCTCAATTCCATTCGCCAAGTCAGCTTGGTATTCTGCCCAAGCAATATCAGCCACACGCGCATCGTACTCGTCTTCAAGGGCTTCAAGTGTTTTAGTCCGAATGAGTTCTGACAAACTCACACCTTCAAATTTTGCCATAGCCTGCATAAAGAGCTTGTCTTGCTCAGAAACTTTTAATGTAATAGCTGCCATTTTCTCACCTCTTCTGGTATTCCTTTGGTATTACTATTGTAACACCATTTCCTAAAAAAATCAAGAAATCCCGCATAAGCGAGACTTCTGCTATCGTTCAATAATACGGTAATAAGTCCGACTGGTCCACTTGTAGATGACAAAGTAGATCAAGGCGACTGCCAACAATGTAATTCCACTAACCGTGTAAATCATGCTGGAAGAAACCACACCGAACATCATCAACATTTGTTTGAGCATGACTAGGGCGACGACAAAGTGCAGGGTTGCCATAGCCAGTGGCATAAAGAAGACCAAAAGCGTTTGAGAGTTGATAGTTTTCTTGACAGCCTGCTGGCTCATCCCCACTTCCTGTAAAATCTTGTAGGATTTCTTGTCCTCATGCCCCTCCGAATACTGCTTGTAGTAGATAATCAGGGCAGCACCCAGCAAGAAACTAATGCCCAACAAAAAGCCTGTAAAGAGGAAACCACCTGTGAAACCCATGATCATATTATTGAAGTCTGTTTTCTGCATGGCATTTCCTAGGTATTCTCCATTTTCATCCAGAATATGATACATATCGCCTGCCTGCTCTCCAAGAGAGAGCACTTCTTCATTGGTCAGGTCGGTAAAGATACGGTAGTCCAGACTAACCTGATAGCCTTGAGGATTATTTGATTCATAATAGCTACGAATAGTTTGTAGAACACTATCATCGCTAACCACCATGACGGCAGCATTGAGCGTATTAGTAATATCAGGGAAAATAGCTGTATCAAGATTTACTACATTCTCGAAAGTACTATCTCCCAAAGTGACTTTCTCTAGCGATGGCATTTCACTTGGACGGATAAAGGCTACTTGATTGACAGCCAGCTCTGGCAAGTCATTGCCCAACTTCCTGAAGTCATCTTGAGTGATGAAGTAAGTATAAGCCATTTTGCTAAAGTCTGGATTGGCAATGGTTTCCGGACTAATGACAATCTCACTACCACCATCATAGACTAGACCAGCTTGATAGGTCAGATAAGATAAGCTGTCATTTGCTTTTTCTGGAAAATGGCTGAGCACCGATTGCTGGAAGGCCATTTCACCCTGACTTCTATTCGCAACGTGATAGGTAATGGATGTTTCCTTTGGATAAAGTCCACTGGTCATATTGGTCATGCCTGTATAGAGAGAAGTAGTTGTCGCAATGGTAACAAAGGCCATGACCGCAAGCAGTGTAATATTGGCCAAACCTGTTGCATGTTGCTTCATCCGAAAAATCATCTGCGATGTGGTAATGAAATGCTCTGGCGTGTAAAAATAGCGTTTGTTTTTCCGCCGAGCCTTCAAATACCAAGTCATAAAGCTGATGTAGAACAGATATGTCCCCGCAATGACAAAGAGAACAGCGATAAAGAAACGATAGATGACAGCAACTCCTGCAGATTGAGAAGAAAGTGACAGGTAGTAGCCAACGCCTAGGCTAAGGACACCAAGAGCAGCCAAGAGAAGATTCCCACGTGGCTCCTTCTCCCCTTTTTCACTAGCTCGGAACAAAATCAGCGGACTGGTCTTACCAATGGTCCGAATGGCTAGCAATTCCAAGAGAAAGAAGATACCAGCAAAGAGAAAGGCGGTCATGACAAAGGCCAGAGGGTCTATTCCAAAATGCAAATCGCTATAATGTGTTAGATTGACAAAAATCAAGTAGAGAACATTTGCGAACACACCAGCTAAGACAGAACCAAGAACTACAACCAGAAAGAATATCATCATCAATTCGAGGCTAGCTATCAAGGCTACCTTTTTCTTGTTCATCCCCAGCATGTTATAGAGACCAAATTCCCTCGCCCGTTGTTTCATAAGGAAATTAAAACTATAAATCTCCATAATGACCGAGAAAATGGTCAGAACAACAACACCAAGACCGATAGAAACGGCACCAGAGCCCATGGTCTTTATAACTGGACTGAGCATGAGTAAGAACATGGAACAAATCAGAGTAAATAGCACAAGACTGGCTAAAACGAAGGGAGCAAACACACCCATGGATTTTCGGATATTTTGCCCAGCAAGTTTGAGGTAAAACATCTACTCACCCCCTAAAAGTGCAGACATATTGAGCGAAATCTCCTTGGCAAAGTCTTGATTGCTCTTGTCTGCCTTGTACAGTTGATGGAAAATGCGACCATCTTTGATAAACAAGACACGTTTGGCGTGGCTGGCTGCGTTGGCCGAGTGGGTCACCATGAGAATGGTTTGACCGTCACGGTTAATTTCTTCAAACAAATTCAGCAAGTCTTCTGAATTGCGGTAATCTAGGGCAGCTGTCGGTTCGTCCGCTAGAACAATCTGTGGCTGGGTAATCAAACTACGAGCAATGGCCACGCGCTGCTTTTGTCCACCAGAAAGTTCAAAGGGACGTTTTTTCAGCAAATCTTGAATCCGCAGTTTTGGCGCCAAAACTTTCAACCGTTTTTCCATTTCCTCATAGCTAGTACGTGCCAATACCAGAGGTAAAAAGATATTGTCTTGGATGGACAGGGTATCCAAGAGATTAAAATCTTGGAAAACAAAACCTAGGTTACGCAAACGGAAATCTGCCAGCTTGCTTTCCTTGATTTTGGTGATGTCTTGATTATTTAAGATAACAGAGCCACGCGTTGGCTTGTCCAAGGTCGCCAAAATGTTGAGCAAAGTCGTCTTACCTGAACCACTTTCACCCATAATCGCGATAAATTCCCCCTTATCGACTTTGAAGTCCACATCTTGCAAGGCACGAGTTTCCTCTTTTGAAAAGCGCGTGCGGTAAACTTTTTCTAAATGATTGATTTCTAATAACATAGTTACTCCTACTTTTCTTTTTTTATTCATCTGCTTGATCAAGCACTTCTTGATAATTGATACGATCTGACTCAGCAATATTGTCTTCTAAGTCCACTTTATAATAACCATCTTGGACACCAATGGCCCAATCCTTGCTAGTGGTTACATAGAGATTATTCAAGGATACCGTCGTTTTCACTGCCCCTTCCTCTTTAACAACAGGCCAATCCATAAACTTGACTTCTACCTCTTGAATACTATCTTCGGTAACTTCCTGTTTGCTAACGGCATAATCTTTTCCCTTGTAATGGAAAGTTTGATAGCCCTCATCAAAGCTAAGACCTGCTGAAGAGGAAGAACAAGCAGTTAGCATTATACTGCCCAAAGCCAGCAAGCCAAATACTTTCTTTTTCATAGTTTCCTCCCTCTAGTATGCCATAAATCGCATACTTTGCAAATCATGGGCAAGCTCTTCCAAGAATGCAGCTTGTTCCATGAGTTCAATCTTCTCTTTTTCAGAGAATACCTTTTCTTCTATTCTCTTTGCTTGTAAAAATTTGAATGACATATGATTTCCTTCTTTCGTTTACTTATGAGTTTATTATAGAAAATATTACTACCTCGCTCCCTTACAGTTCTGACATGTAAACTTACAAGATTGTAAGTTTAGAGAAAATAGGCGAAAGTTGCTAGTAGCCACAAATGAAGCGGATAAAAAATGTAAAAGAAATAGCGTGAAAATGCTGTGCGAGGCCCTGCTTGTCCATTATAAAGACTCAGAATTGGCAGGACTAAAATAAATAACCAGTCTGCATTGAAGAGCATCATCTGAATGGTCATTTCAATAGTCTCATAAGGATGATAGGATGATAAAAGCAAAAGCAAAGCTAACAATACATAGGCAATATTTCTTTTGAATGGCATCTTACGACCTAAGTAAGTAATGAGAATAAATGGTAAGACAACTGCCCTCCTTCTGTGAATGCTGCCCCGACTATCAAGCACAAACCAGCTAGGACAACTTGAATCACTTGTCGAGTTCTACTATTATTTTTAAACTCCTTCAAACAAATAAGCATGGTTAGTCCAACGGCCAATGTTAGAAAGATATTATTAGTGATGTAAATATCTTTTGATTGGTAAAGACTGTTTATCATAACATTTCCAGTGGCCATCAGTCCTGCTGCACCATACAGTCGTAGAAGATAGGCTTTGACATTTCTCGTATGAAGAAACCCCTCCACTAACATGTAAGCAAAGAAGACTGCAACACATCGAGTGACCATGTGAAAGACCATGCTAAGTTGGTCTGGGATAAAATCTGGTATGATTTTCAGATGATCCAAAACCATTAAGCCAGCCATAGCGAGTTTCAGTTGATAAGCATTGTAAGATTTCAAGATAACCTCCTTCTAGTACATCCAGTTGCGGTGCAACAATTCATGTTTCAGCTCAAATAAAAATTGGGCTTCTTTTTCTTGCTCTTCTGGCTGTTTGCTTGCTTGTGATTTATCAAACACTTGCTTGGCTTGTAAAAATTTGAATGACATATGATTTCCTTCTTTCGTTTTCTTATGAGTCTATTATAGAAAATATTACTACCTCGCTACCTTACAGTTCTGAACTGAAAACTTACAGCTTTGTAAGGAAAGAAAAAAAGACACCATTTTAGGCATCTTTCAATTCATTCTATTTTGTTAAACCAATATAGGCAATCATGTCATCCAACACTTCCTTGCTCTCTGTCACAAGGAGGTAGGCATCATTTCCTTGCAATTCCGCAAAGGCGTCTGGCATGCGTTTAACTGTCTTAATCTTATCAGCAAATTCCTGATGAATGTCATCTGCTGAGTGAACATAGTCTGTTGTATCACGACGAGTTGCCACCAAGCAATATTGAGGGGTGTATGTCCGCTCCTCAACTCCTCCACCTGTTGCGATATTAGCATAGTCACGGAAGAGATCAATGGAATGGGCATAGTTGTAGGCTTCAACTGTGAAACCACCTGCCATACGATTATTGTACTCGATAGCGATATAGTCATCACCTTCCTTGAAAAATTCAATATGGAAGAAACGCTCCCTCATACCAAAGGCCTTGATAATTGCCCTGCCATATTCAACTAACTTAGGATCTAGTTCTTTCTCAATAAAGTAGGCGTTGTCCTTCTTGGTTTGTATCAATTCAAACGGTGTATGAACGTAGGTCAAACCTGTTTCAAAAACAACATTGCCTTCATGATCGACCAATCCGTCATATGTTGTGATGATGCTTGAATTAACAAATTTTTCTAAGAAATAGACGGTGCTTCTATCCCAAGTGTCAACAAATCGATCAAAATCTTCCTTATTTTCGATTTTGAAAGTCCCAGATGCACCGACACCATTGTCTGGCTTAGCAATCATTGGGAAACCAACATTCTTCAAAGCTCTACCAAAGTCGCGTTCCGTTTTAACCACCACACCTGGAACGACAGGAACTCCTGCTTTTTTGAAATATTTTTTCATTTCCGACTTAAATTTAGTCTTTTTCAGGTGTTTGGGTTTGGCTCCGAAGATGTTAAATTGTTCTCGGAGGGCTGCATCATTTTCCAACCAATGCTCATTGTGGGATTCTACACGGTCAATTGGACCATGTTTATAAATCAAGAAAGCCGCTGCACGCTTGACTTCATCGATATTTTCCAAATCTTCCACACGGAAATATTCTGTCAAAGCATTGCGGAGTTCTTCTGGTAATTGTTCATAGGGTTCTTGTCCAATACCTAGAACGGTAACACCTTCTTTTTTAGCCAATTCAATGGTGAAGGGTTGGAAATTTTCTGGATAAAAAGGGGAAATAACGAGATAATTCATAGGCAGTCCTTTCTAATTTTTTATAGTCCGATGGAGTGAAGGAAGAATGGCATTTGTTTTCTCCACCATAACCAGTCGTGAGCCACATCGGTGCCCCAAGTGTCAAACCAAGCTGGGATATTTTTCTCTTCGAATGCACGTTTCAGATTGTAGAAAGAGTCTAAACCATCTTGCTCCCAATCACCCAAACCTGTGCAGACGATGATATCTGCTTGGCGATATTTGTCGATGAACCAACCATCATTTTGGTTCCAGATGTAATCAGACGGTGAGTTTTGATAGACCACATCATCATGCCCGTAGTCGTGGTTGTTGTTAAAGAAACGAGCATCATAGACACCTGAAAGGGCGATAACTTTTGTAAATACATCTGGATGCTGGAGGAAGAAATTCAGCGCGTGGTAGGCCCCCATTGAGCAACCAGTTGTCATCATACCATCAAACCAGCCAGTTTTATGTTTAATAAATGGAATCGCTTCTTCAATCACATAACGTTCATAGGCACGGTGAGCTTCAGCTTTATCATGAATAGACTTCCAGTCCGCCAACCAACTTTCCTTATCGTGACTGGTTAGGGTGAAAAATTGGACATTACCAGCCTCAATCGAGCCACGGCAGGCTTCAATCATCCCAAAATCTGCGTATTCATTGTACGAACCGCCTGATGAGGCAAAAACAACCACAGGAATACCTGCGTGTCCATAACGGTTGACATTCATTTCACGACCAAGATGGCCAGACCAGTGACTTAAAAATTCTACATGCATATTCATTCTCCTAACTAATTCTTTACATTACCACTTTTCGCTTAAAAAGCGCAAGCAATCTGGCAAATAAGCTGCCCAGGCTTCCTCATTATGGACGGCACCAGAAACAACTTCCAAGGCGATATTGTCCAAATCAACGCCTCCCGCTATCAATTGACGGTAGTAAGTTAGCGAGGAATTGATATAAGATTGCTTGATATTACCTGCCATCAGGGTTTTATCTGTATCATCCGCTTCTTCTGTTCCAACGTAGATATAAACTCGTTGGTCCTTATCCAGTGCTTTTCGCTCAATGTAACGGTCAAAGGCTTCTTGATGGAGCCAGTTAGCTGATGAAAATACTCCCAAACAGCCAATTTGGTCCTTATAGGCTAATCCCATAAACTGAGTGATGTTGCCACCAAGTGATGAGCCAATCATGGCTGTGTGGCTCTTGTCAGACTTGGTGCGATAGGTATTGTCAATAAAAGGTTTGACCACATCCATAACAAATTCGGCATATAAGGTACCCTTGCCACCAAACTGAACACCTGGAATACCCATCTCGCTAAACTTCCAGGCAGCGTATTCATGCATACGCTCAGCACCATCATTGTCAATGGCTACAATAATCATCTTAGCAATATCAGGATTTCGCTTGATGGTCGGAATGACTTTCCAAGAATGACCTGAAAAAGCTTCTTTACTGTACAGGACATTTTGCCCGTCATGGAAATAGACAACAGGGTAGGTTTTATCCGTATCTTCCTCATATCCTTTTGGCAATAAAACACGGACACGGCGTTTTCTAGCAGTAAAGGGCACTTCCAATTCGTGCGTTTTCATATCTAGATAAAAGTAGGACTTGTTCATAGACATCTCTTTCTAAACAGTGTTTTTAGTATTATACCATAGATTTTCTGAAATATTCAGAAAATTTAGTTATATTACGTCATTTTTCGGATTATCCGAACAATTTTTGCTAAGTTTTCAAGCGTTCCTCGTAGACTCGACGGTAACGTTCCAGTTCTTTCAGTTCACGATTGGTCAGATTTTCAAATATAGCTAATTCAATCCTGTCCTTATCACGTCGCCAGGTCGCAACCAGTCGTCCCTTGTAGAAAACAACTGGTTTGACAATGCCTGTCAGCGTATAAATCTGCCGAATATGCTTGGGATCAAAGAAGGGATTGGCTTTCTTTTCGTAACCTAGCAAAAGTTGGTCAAAACCTGCAATGAAGAGGCAGTCTGGTACTTCTGCTTCTTCTAATTTTCCTAGATAGAAGCGTTCTTCCCCTGCTACTTCTATAGTTTTCAAATCCAATTGTTTCATCCAATTTAGGACCGTAGATTTATTTTCCTTGAAGTAATAACGAGCATCCGCTAAGCTGACAGGACCAAAACCTGAAAAATACCGCCGTGCGATTTCCAGCTCTGCTTTTTCCCGTGAAAGTGGCTGAAAGTCTGTCAGAAGGTGAAAACGTTTGGCACCGTACTCCTGATAAACTTCCCCACGCTCGACCATGTAGCGAAAAAGGCCGCCCCAAGCGTTGAAAACCTGCTTCTCCTCTTCCTGCGTCATCTTTTCCGCACGACAGAGGATTTTCAGCTCTTCGCGGGTCATAGGGGCTTGTTCCAAGGCTTCTAGGATTAGCCGATGATACTTCTGCTTGGTTTGAGGTGAAAAATCATCGCGACCGACGGTTTGAAGATAGTCGGTACTAGCCATCCGCCCCTCGTGGATATAGAGAGGAATTTCCGACTTGAGATAGGCATGAACCGTTCGCCGAATGGACCACTGACGTGTCAGCTCCTCCTGCCAGCTCCCCTCATGAAAATCCTCTGCTGTCATACGGTTGCGAAATCCGACATGAACATAGGGCTGGAACTGAGCCTGTAAGCCATTGAGATTTTGGCAAATCTGCTGGACAGACTGGGGGGCTAATAAGCCCTGCTTCTGCAAGATAATCCCCTTCCAAGTATCGTGATTCATCGTGTTTCTCCTTCGGTTTTCTAACCCCAGTATAACACAAAAGACACCCGGAGGTGTCTGGAGATAGCTGATTATCTTAGTAAGCCAAAAACTCTTCCAAGTCCTTGAGGGAACGTTCTGCTATTGCCTCATAACGCTCCTTCTTATCACGGATCCGCGGACCGTCTAGCTCCTTGATGATGCCAAAGTTGACATTCATAGGCTGGAAGTGCTTGCTTTCGGTGTGGGTGATGTAGAATGGCAGAGCTCCGATGGCTGTGGTCTGTGGGAAGATGACCGGCTCCTCGCCTCGGAAACGGCGAACAGCGTTGATACCGGCCACTAAGCCAGAGGCGGCAGACTCAACATAGCCTTCTACTCCTGTCATTTGACCTGCAAAGAACAGATTTGGATTTTTCTTGGTCGCAAAGGTCTGTTCCAATAAGTTTGGCGAATCCATGTAGGAATTGCGGTGCATAACGCCGTAGCGGACAAACTCCGCATTTTCAAGCCCTGGAATCATCTGGAAGACCCGCTTCTGCTCACCCCACTTAAGGTGAGTCTGGAAGCCAACAATATTGTAAAGGCTACCTGCTGCGTTATCCTGACGGAGCTGGACAACTGCGTAAGGTGTCTTGTATTCGCCATCACGTGGCCCCTTGTAATCATCTGGATATTCCAGACCAACTGGCTTCATCGGACCATATAACATGGTTTTGATACCACGTTTAGCCATGACTTCAATCGGCATACAGCCTTCAAAGTATTTTTCTTTTTCAAAGGAATTGAGCGGTGCTTCCTCGGCTGAAATCAAGGCCTCATAGAAAGCGGTAAACTGTTCCTTATTCATGGGAGCATTGAGATAGGCAGCCTCTCCCTTGTCATAACGGGACTTAAGATAAACCAAGTCCATGTTAATGGTCGAGCTGTCGACAATCGGTGCTGCCGCATCGTAGAAGTAAAAACCGTCGCCACCATTGAGTGCGTGAATTTTTTCTGCCAAGGCGTCAGACGTCAAAGGCCCCGTCGCAATGACTGTAATAGCATCTTCGGGAATCTCAGTAATCTCACCACGAATGACTTCAATCAGTGGGTGATTGTGAATTTCATCTGTGACTGCTTGAGAGAAGTTCTCACGGTCCATGGCCATGGCGCCACCAGCAGGCACACGATGAGCCTCACCAGCACGCATGATGATGGAATCCAAGCGACGCATTTCTTCCTTGAGCAAACCGACAGCGTTGGTCAAACTATCACCACGGAAAGAATTAGAACAAACCAACTCGGCAAACTTGTCGGTCTTGTGCTGAGGAGTCGGTTTGACACCACGCATCTCGTAAAGTTTGACAGGAATGCCACGCTTGGCAATCTGATAAGCAGCTTCTGAGCCAGCTAAGCCAGCTCCGATAACATTAATGTGGGTTTGAGACATGAAACTAATACCTCTAGCCAGAAGACTGGCTACCGTTTGGGAATGACCCAAAACAGAACCTTTCTAAATTTTAATACCTATCCAGTATATCAGAAAATGGCGTGAAAATACAAAAACTACTCTCATAGAGATGAAGGTAGTTTTTGTTTGCGTAATATTTTTTATGCAAATAAATACTGTTTGGTTTATACAGGGTGACTAGAGTGTTGGTGCTTGATTTTCCAACCTTGGTCATAAATAAAGCCTAGTGTGAAACGGTCTGTGACAGACTGTTCCTTTCCAATTTTTGAAAAGCTGGCATCAAAATAGGCAAAGGCACAGGTCTGGGAAGACTGAATTTCCAGATTTGAATAGCTCACTTCTACCCTATCCGTCGCAATTTCTTGAAACCAAGAAGTCACCATATCTGCCAAGTCCTTCTTACCAGACAAAGACCACTGCCCAGCCACATCGTAAATCAAAACATCGTCACAATACAAGGACAACATGAGATCCAAATCCTTTTCCAAGACAGCTTGCTTATATAATTCCAATACGTTCTCAATCCTATTTGCCATTTCTCTCCAATCTTACACATCCAGTAAGTCTGCACATTCTCTTAGCTTGGCTGCTAATTCTTTTCTATCTATAAGCAGATTATAGACACCATCTTCACTCAAGACACCGCAGGTAAGATGTTTAAATTCCCCTCTATCAGCCAAGTCCATATCTTCTAGGAAGGTCGGACTTTGGTAATAGTCCAGTAATTCCAGATATGCTGGCTGGCTTGTTTCGACCTGTTCTAGAAGGGATTGCAATGCTGAAACGAGCTGGAGTTGGGAATGAAATATGCTTTCCATCTGCTCAACACGCTGTCTGCTCTGCCATTTTCCATCCATCAATGCGTCGCCCCTCCAACAGTTTTGATATCTTCCTTGTCCGCATAGGCTACAATGGCTGAAATGGCCGCTTCTATCCCTTTGACAATCACCTCAAGGGACATGGACGGAACACCTGGCTTGTCCAATACCTGCTCAGGAAGATAGGGAATATGGAGGAAGCCTGCCTTAGTATTAGGAAAGGATTTTTCAGCCAGATATAGGGCCTGATACATGAGATGGTTGCAGACAAAGGTGCCTGCAGTGTTAGAAACCGATGCTGGAATGCCAGCAGAACGAATGGCTTCGACCATGGCCTTGATAGGTAGGGTTGAAAAATATGCTGCTGGTCCATCTGAACGAATGGTCTTGTCAATGGGTTGTTGCCCCTCATTGTCAGGAATGCGAGCATCATCCTGGTTGATGGCCACACGCTCAGGTGTCAAATCAACACGTCCCCCAGCTTGTCCAATGCAAAGCACTGCATCGGGTTGATATTCTGTCATCTTCTCTTCCAAAACACGAGCAGCCTTATCAAAAACAGTCGGAACTTCGACAATCATAATCTCTGCGCCTGCTATGGTACGAGGTAAGGACTTGATGGTTTCTAAAGCTGGATTGATGGCCTCACCACCAAAGGGATCAAAACCTGTTACTAAAATTTTCATCGTTTCCCTCCAAAATGATTTCTCCATAATGAAATTTTTGATTAGGTCTGACATGACGTTCAAAGCCGAATTCTTCAAAAACTTCATCTCTAAAATGAGCCTTGATAATGATTTTTCTTCTGGCCACACGCCTGCATTCTTTCAAAAAATCTTCAGACAGGGCCGAATAATTGGCAAAGGGTTTTAGTCCGTCAAGATTATCCGATTCCTTTATCTCCTGCGAGAACATGGGGTCAACATAAATCACATCGACTGACTGGTCTGCTTGTGACTGTAAGTAAGTCAAACTGTCCGTCCAAATCGTCTGAATAGAGCGCATGGCTTGATTAACTGCGTCATTGCCACTATCAAACTCTTTCAGACCTTGACTCACCATAAAATGAATAAGCTGAGAACTCTCCAAGGCAGTCACCTGATGACCCGCACTAGCTAGGACAATACTATCAGAAGCCAGCCCCATGGTACAGTCCAGGACGGTATGTTTATAAGGTCCTATCAATTCCAAGAGCGGATCCCTTCCAGACTTGATACGCAAAATAGCTGTGTCAGGGTGGAAAAAGAAGCGTTGTCCATTTTTTTCTTCCAAAACTAATTGGCCTTGATAGACCACAAGCACCGCGTTAGCTTCTGTTTTTGCTAGAATGGACTGGACTGACCTCTTACGACGGTCTTGATAGTCTAGATTGAGCTGCGCTGCTATTTCCCTAGCCTGTAAAATCAGGTTTTGGTTCATACGAAGACTGGTTGTGACGATTATTTTCATAAGTCTATTGTACCAGAAATACTGAAAATGTAGTCTTCATTTTGTAGAAATAACTCTACTTTGGCACAACAACCTTCAAGCAAATATCTGTCGGCTGTAATACTTTTTGAACTTGCACAAGGAAAGCAAGACCATTGTCTGATGGGGCATACTGAAAAGTCAGGTTGATAACTTTTTCTGTAAAGTCATCCCCGTAGCTGTCCACATACTGCTTGCTTTCGATAAAGTGAATGTAGTTGTTCAGCTTTTCTTGGAGTTTGAGGAGGTGTTGTTTTTCTAGTGGTTTTCGCCATTTGTTGCTATCTAGCAATAACATTTCCAAATGATTTTCTATAACTCCTATAGAATCAATTTTGGTTGGATCAAGTTCAATCGGAAAAATTTCTTCAAGAGATGGGACTACTTGGGGTTTGTTGGCTAATTCCTTAAGCTTATTCATAATCCTATCAATTGTTGTTTTGTCATACTCAAGAAATTCTGGTGTTTCACTCATCCAAGCACAAACCGCTCCATATCGAACCGATTCTGTTTCCAAAGGCATCTTGACAACTTTTTCAAAAAAAATCGGAACAAATTGTTCAAGTTCAATAATAAAAGGAAGGTTATTGTAGCTACTTAATAACCATTTCTGAATTTTAAAATATTGAGAGACCTGATACAATTTATTTATCTCACCACTTGCTACAAAATCTTTTAGAATATTTTCTGTGCGGCGAACGATATCTCTATCTCCCTCTTCATACAAAGGAAACAAACAGTATCTTATCAAAACCTCCATATCTGTAATACCTTCAAAGAAAGATTCTCGATGACGAATCATAAATTCGCCATCACCAAGAAACACTTCATCCTCTTTACCTTCTCTTATGGCTTGCTTATATTTCTCAAGTTCCCAACCTGTTTTAACTGGCTGATAGTCTTTCATTAATTATTACCTCCTACCCATTGGTTTATCCGGACAATCCCCTCTGTTGGATAAGTCTGACTTGTAGTAACATTAGGAATAAAAACATTAGGATTTTTTATTTCATAATATCCCTTTTCTGCAATTGAAGCTTGGAAGTCTTCATATGAATGCCCTCGCATATCAATAGTAGGCATAAGTAGCTCACTCTCAGAATTTGTCATATCAGCCCCTGACCAAGTTTTAGCCCCTGGAATATTAAGTGGATTCGAACCTGGCGTATCACCATTGACAAATGATACCAAGTCATTATCTATAACATTTTGAACCCATTCGGGTGTATATTCATATTGATAGATACCTGAACTATAGGTACTGCTAGACACCCCTTTAACCGTTGCAATTTCTTCACCAGATTTGAGGCTCCCATCCAAATTATATAACAAGGCTCCATCTTCTGCGCCACTAGTTACAAAATTTCCAACACCTACTCCATTATCAACACGTCCTATCATAGGAGGGTAATTAGGGTTTTTTGAAAAGGTATATTCTTGAATAACATATCCATTTACAACCGAAGAAGCACCACTTTGACGATATGGTTCTAAAATTTTCTGCTGATATTCAGATGTGTATGCGTACTGGCGGCTTTCATACATTTGGTAGAACTCCTCTTTAGAAGACACAGCCCCTTCTTGAACAGCACGTTCTGCATAGGCATCAAATGAATTTTTGAATTCAGACGAGGTCTCTGAGGTGATCCAACTATTGTTAGGTTGAGATGTTAACTCATCAAACTTGTCAAATGCGGACTGCTTAATTTCTGGTGTAACATGTTCAATCGTCACATTCCCCGTCTTCTGCGACACGACATCAATCCGTGTGCCCTTGGGTATCTCAACACCGCCGACAAAGTCACCCTTGCCTGCGCCGACAATGGTGCCGCCGTACTTGGACAAGTCTTCCAAGAGGTTCTGGCGACTAGACTTCAAACCACTCTGAGCAGTCGTGTATTCCTGAATGCGGATGTTGCCTGCCTCGTCAAAACCAATCGCATCCACTCGGATTTTCTGCTCAACGCCATCAACCGTCATCTTGATCGTGATGTTATTCTCGACCTTGCTGGCGATTTTACCAAACTCGACCGTTTGTAAGTCCACAAAGTCCTGACCCTGACGAGCGTTGAGCTGAATTTGGCTTGGGCTTGAGACTTCAATGTGAGAAAGTTGGCTTTGGAGTCCCTTAACAGAGCCCTCTACAATGCCTTCAAATGCTTTACCTCCGATGTAATTCAAGGTCGCATTCGCTGCATCACCCTGCAAAACTCCGCTACCCCATTGTAAGGCTTCCACACCCTCATCCGCATAGCCAGCCAACTTACCAATGGTCTGAACGGTTGTCGGAATCTCTTTTCCTGCTCGCAAGGCACTCTGACCTGCCGCAAAGCTACCGAAAGTAGCCAAGGTTACTACAGCCTCAGCTCCAGCCCAGATACGATCTTCCGTGCTCAACTGAGTACCAGTAATCAGGGTGTTGCCTGTAATCGCAGAGTGGGCCCCATCCGCAAAGAGGTAAGCGCCACCTGCTAGCGCAAGTGGGAGGGCAGCACCTCCTGTCATAAGAGTTCCGGCTGAAAATGCCGCTATTGCTAGAAATTTGAGACCATTGTCAACCAAGCCTAAGGCTTCCTTGTTCTCCTCCTGCCAAGTACTATTTTTGATTTGACTATAGTCTGACTCCAGAGTCGGATAGAACTCCTGAACCAACTCCGCATCACTCTTTGACTCCAACTCTTTGATTTGTTTATCCGTTAGTTGGTCGGTCTGGCGGAGTGGTTAATAGCAGAGCTACTCAACTTGTTTCAAAATGGACGTGAGAGATAACAACTCCAATCTCATTCCCACTCCTAGGCTCCGCTTTAAACCAATCCTAGCCTAGCTTCTTATATATCAATGAAGAATATTTCTACCCTCCCATTATACCAAAAAATCCAGACAAGTTGGCCCTGTCTGGACTTAAAACTCTACTTTGGCACAACAACCTTCAAGCGAATATCTGTTGGCTGTAATACTTTTTGAACTTGCACAAGGAAAGCAAGACCATTATCTGATGGGGCATACTGGAAAGTAAGATTGATAACTTTTTCTGTAAAGTCATTCCCGTAGCTGTCCACATACTGCTTGCTTTCGATAAAGTGAATGTAGTTGTTCAGCTTTTCTTGCAATAACTGTAAATGAATAATTTCTGTTTCTTCCTGCCACTTGATTGGGTCTAGAAGCAAGAGTTCCAAATGTTCTTCAACTATTCCTAAGCTGTCAATTTTACTAGTCTGTAATACTGTTTCAATTGCTTGTTTCAATAATTTCGTAAACTCATACTCTGAAAAGAGAGTCTTTGAAATAGTCGGGGTCTTAAGAATTTGCTCTGGAAACTGTCTTAAGAAATTTCTATCCAATTCTTCTTGACTCTTATCTGGCCAATGGCCTGTCATTAAGTAAATTTTTACTTCATAGGCATCTTGAGGCGACTCAAAAGCTCTTTCCATAAGTTCTTTAGAAATAGGATAGATGACCTCTCGGTCTTGAAATCCGCCAGTCATAAAGTGCATCTCATATTTGCCATTTTCTTCATAGACAATAAAATCATTCCCTCTATGTGTAATTACGTTAGATTCATTATAATGCTCTAACTCATCCTCTTCTGGCCAGCGCCCATGCTCTACATAAAACATGACCTCTTTCCCGTCTTTAGATGTTAACAGAGCTTTTTTTACTAAATCTTCATCTATTGGATAAGAGAAACGTTCTCGCCCACGATACCAATTAATGCTATATTGCCCATTTAATTCATATATTATAAAGTCAGTCCCTCGTAACACTTTCATATATATCTGACCTTTCTATTGGAATACTTCGTCTATTGTATAATCCGACTCACTAAGTTGATCAATCACTGCCTCAGGAATCCCTCCCTGTGTGTAGCCTCCAGGTTCCCACAAACCTTGCCAAGCTCCAGGCTCGTTACCAGAAGGCATCCGGAGGTTTTTTAAGCGCTGAATATCAATAACAACTGGATTATCTCCTAGTACCCCTGTTCTAATCCCAATAGTTCCTCTAGAACTCTTGGATTACCATTAGATGCCCTTACAGCTTTTTCATAAACAAATTTAGGCATTACATAATGACCGTCAGGATGGCCTATCGTCGCACCATAATTTTGCAACCCATAATCATATGTTTCAAAGCTCATAACTTTCACTGCTCCATCATCGAACATAGCAAGATGAGTTGCAATTTCTTCTACTGAATAAACATGGTGAGGTGACGGACGGCTCCCGTTCTTCGTACTAACCAAGCCATCTTCAACCTGTTTTGAAAGATTGATATGAGGCAATTGCTCCATTTCAGCTTTAAAGTCTTTTACAGAATAAACGGTATCCGGAGATCCTATCGTCACATTCCCCGTCTTCTGCGACACGACATCAATCCGTGTGCCCTTAGGTATCTCAACACCGCCGACAAAGTCACCCTTGCCTGCGCCGACAATGGTGCCGCCGTACTTGGACAGATCCTCCAAGAGGTTCTGACGGCTGATTTTCAAACCATTCTGGGCAGTTGTGTATTCCTGGATGCGGATGTTGCCTGCCTCGTCAAAACCAATCGCATCCACTCGGATTTTCTGCTCAACGCCATCAACCGTCATCTTGATTGTGATGTTATTCTCGACCTTGCTGGCGATTTTACCAAACTCAACCGTTTGCAAGTCCACAAAGTCCTGACCCTGACGAGCGTTGAGCTGATTTTGGCTTGGGCTTGAGACTTCAATGTGAGAAAGTTGGCTTTGGAGTCCCTTAACAGAGCCCTCTACAATTCCAAGAGAGTCGATGGATAAATCTAAATATGCTTTTCATTTAAATTAAAACTAAAAACTATTTTTCGATATAGTCTATCTATTGCCTCAGATTCCATATCAAATTCATCCCATACCCAGAATTCTTGACGCTCACTCACCTCATATACTTTATATTTTTGTGATTCCTCATCAAAATAGTAGCCCAGAGTAAATTGCCCACCAAATTTTCTTCCTGGCATAATTGTAAATGCCCCTATTTCAGATTGGTGAGCTTCCACAAAATTCAGTAATTCTTGCTTTGTCATTGATCTTCCTCAAGCTCTAATTCAATAATAGACTTCTGTTCCAGACTTGGTAAAGTATCATCGGGAAGGATGGTCTCAACCCGAGTTGCGTAGGCAGAGGCAAAACCGAAAACAACCACAATAATCGCAACCGAATAAACTAGAAAAACCCTTTTTAGAAAGGCACTAGAAACTGAGTAGCCCTTTGTCGAATACTGTTTCAGCTCAGGTTGTTTTTTCTCTAAGATATTTTTGGAAAAAACATAGGGTCTGACTGCACTCATCAATACAGATAGAAACACCATCGTCACAAGTGAATTGTACATTTGTGTTCTCGCCCCAATCACTGTGATATAAAACATGCTTGAAAACAAGACAAGTCCAAAAACAATAAATAGAATCAAGGATACCTGAGCATCCTTCTTCAGTTGTAAAAACTCTTCTACTGTCATTTTTTCCATTTTCATTTTATTCCCTTATTTACCTTGCCGATCCTACTAGTTATAATTACAACTCTATTATATCAAAAAGACGACCTCTTGCGAAGTCGTCTATGCTGCAAATTTGCATTATCTTCTATATAGCCTGTGTCATAAAGCTACGGCTTTCCAACACCTTAATCATGGCTTCTGCTGTATCAAGGGCTGTAAAGAGTGGGATTCCTCCTTCAATAGCAGAGCTTCGAATGACCTGACCATCGCCATCCGCTACCCGTTTTTTACCAACCGTATTGATAATCGCCTGAACCTTACCTGCTCGAACAAGACTTGGAATATCTTGATAAGCTGCATCGCCCAATTTGCCAACAGTTGTCACGGATAGTCCCTTAGCAGCCAGATAGGTAGCTGTACCTGCCGTGGCCAGCAGACCATAGCCTAGTTCATGGAAGCGTTGGGCAAGTCCAAGAGCTTCTTCCTTGTCTTCATCCGCAATGGTAAAGACTACATTACCAAACTCAGACAGATGTTGATAGCTTGCTTCAAAAGCCTTATACAGTGCTTTTTCCAACGTCAAGTCTGATCCCATAATCTCACCGGTTGACTTCATCTCTGGTCCTAACAAACTGTCAACTTTAGCCAATTTTGTAAATGAGAATACTGGTGCTTTGACGTGCACTTGCTTGCTCTCAGGATAAAGACCGTCTTGGTAACCCAGTTCCGCAAGGCTTTGTCCCAAAATCAATTTGGTTGCAACCTGAGCCATTGGAATGTCTGTGACTTTGGACAAGAATGGCACCGTACGACTGGCGCGTGGATTGACCTCAATGACATAGACTGTTTCATCCTTAATAACAAACTGGATATTCATCATACCGATGCAGTTAAGACCGATTGCTAATCGTTTAGTGTAGTCTGCAATGGTCGCCTGTACCTCTTTAGACAAGGTTTGTGGGGGATAAACTGCCATAGAGTCACCTGAGTGAACCCCTGCGCGCTCGATATGCTCCATAATACCTGGAATCAAGACATCCTTACCATCTGAAATGGCATCCACTTCACACTCACGACCGATGATGTAAGAATCCACCAAAACTGGGTGCTCTGGCGAAGCCTTGACCGCCGTTCTCATATAAGAACGTAGGTCTGCTTCATTTTCGACAATTTCCATAGCACGACCGCCCAAGACATAAGAGGGACGAACAAGTACTGGGAAACCAATTTTGCGGGCCGCTTCTAGTGCTTCCTCTTCGTTGGTTGCGGTTTGACCTGGTGGCTGTGGAATACCAAGGTCTTTCAGGGCTTTTTCAAATAAATCCCTGTCTTCAGCTCTATCCAAATCCGCTACTTGCGTACCCAAGATTGGAATGCCTGCTTTTGCCAATGGCTCTGCCAAATTGATGGCTGTCTGTCCACCAAACTGAACGATAACCCCTTTAGGCTGTTCCAAATCGATGACATTCAAGACATCTTCCAAGGTCAATGGCTCAAAATAAAGCTTGTCCGAAACTGAAAAGTCAGTAGACACCGTTTCAGGGTTTGAGTTCATAATGATGGCTTCGTAGCCAGCGGCCTGAATAGCTTTTACAGAATGTACCGTCGCATAGTCAAACTCTACACCCTGACCGATACGAATTGGACCAGAACCCAGCACCAAAACAGATTCTTTCTCCGAACGGATGGATTCATTTTCCCACTCATAAGTTGAATAGAAATATGGCGTAGCACTTTCAAACTCAGCCGCACAAGTGTCCACCATCTTGTAAACGGGTACAATCTTGTGGTCTGCTCTCAGTTGACGGATGTAGGATTCTGTCCGTCCCCAGAGTTCCGCAATCTTGCGGTCTGCAAAACCGTATTTCTTGGCTTTTTTCAATAAGTCGATATTATCGTGATTGATTGCCAATTCCTGCTCGATTTCCAAGATGTGCAATAGCTTGTCAAGAAAGAAAACATCAATTTTTGTCAATTGAGCCAATTCTTCTACTGTATAGCCACGGCGAAGGGCTTCTGAAAGATAGAAGAGTCGGTCATCTTGAGCCTTGACAATCTTTTCAACCAATTGGTCATCTGTCACTTGGCTGAGTTCTGGCATTTCATTGTGATAAACACCAATTTCCAAAGAACGGCAGGCCTTGAGCAGACTTTCTTCGATGTTACGACCTATGGCCATGACCTCGCCAGTTGCCTTCATCTGGGTTCCAAGGCGACGCTCCCCTTTTTCAAACTTGTCAAATGGGAAACGTGGAATTTTTGCCACAACGTAGTCAAGTGCAGGCTCAAACATGGCATAGGTTGTTCCTGTAACAGGGTTGACCATTTCATCCAAGGTCAAGCCAACCGCAATTTTTGCTGCCAATTTGGCGATAGGATAACCTGTCGCTTTCGATGCCAAGGCAGAGGAACGGGACACACGTGGGTTTACTTCAATGACATAATATTTGAAACTATGTGGATCTAGTGCCAACTGCACATTACAGCCACCCTCGATTTTGAGGGCACGAATAATGCTGAGGCTGGCATCACGCAGCATCTGGTTTTCAATATCCGAAAGCGTCTGCGTTGGGGCAAATACGATAGAATCTCCTGTATGAATTCCCACAGGGTCAAAGTTTTCCATGTTACATACGACCAAGGCATTATCAGCCGCATCGCGCATCACTTCGTATTCGATTTCCTTGAAACCAGCAATGGAACGCTCAATCAAACACTGGGTCACTGGTGACAATTTTAGACCATTTTCTGCAATTTCTTGCAGTTCTTCTTCATTGGCACACATACCACCACCAGTTCCACCCAGCGTGAAGGCTGGACGAACGATGACAGGATAGCCGATTTCCTTGGCAAATGCCAAAGCCTCGTCAACTGTCGTCACAATCGTTGACTCAGGAATAGGCTGATTGAGGTCTTCCATGAGTTGTTTGAAGAGGTCGCGGTCCTCTGCCTGATCAATTGCAGACAGTTTAGTTCCCAACAGCTCAACTCCAAGCTCATCTAAAATACCAGCCTTGGACAATTCCATGGCCATATTAAGACCTGTCTGACCACCCAGGGTTGGCAAGAGAGCATCTGGACGCTCCTTCCGTAAAATCCGTGTGACAAATTCAAGCGTAATCGGCTCAATATAAACCTTATCCGCAATTTCCTTATCTGTCATGATGGTCGCAGGGTTTGAATTGACCAGGACAACGCTATAACCTTCTTCTTTCAAGGCCAAACAAGCCTGAGTTCCAGCATAATCAAACTCCGCAGCCTGACCGATAATAATCGGACCAGACCCAATCACCATAATTTTCTTAATATCCGTACGTTTTGGCATAATGTATGATACAAAGCCCGTTAAGAGGACAAAGCGAAAATAGGAAACGCGACGCTGATGCTTCAAGCATCCAGACGACGTTTATCTTTTTCGCACAGTCCTTAGGGCGTGTTCGAATAGGAAAATTCGAACCTGTATCTTCTCCTTTCTATTCGTCAACTCACAGGTTGACATTAAATAAGATAAGTCCGACGCAGTAAGGTTTAGCTCGATATTAGGTAAACCTTACTGCTAGTGCAAGGGATAGCCTGACCTCCATAGAGGCAGGCGTAGGGAAATGAGTTGCTTGCAACCATTGACCTGTCCCTTGCCTTTCTATTCGTCAACTCACAGGTTGACATTAAATAACTGACATTCGGCAATAAAGTGTTTTCTAAATTGTAAACAATAGATTTATTATCTTGCCTGGAAGCCATCCATCAAATCCATAAATTCATCAAAGAGATAGCTAGCATCATGTGGACCAGGTGCTGCATCCGGATGGAATTGAACAGAGAAACCTGGATGGTACTTATGGCGTACCCCTTCCACTGATTTGTCATTGATTTCCTCATGTGTAATCATCAAACACTCTGGCAAATCTTCACGAGCCACAGCATAACCGTGGTTCTGACTGGTAAAATCTACTCGACCAGTCGCGATTTCACGAACAGCATGGTTAAAACCACGATGTCCGAACTTCATCTTATAAGTTGTAGCACCATTGGCCTTGGCAAAGAGTTGGTGCCCCATACAGATACCAAAAATTGGAATTTTTCCAAGAATGCCCCGAATCATGTCCAAAGCTTCTGGAACATCATCTGGGTTACCAGGACCGTTTGACAGCATGACACCGTCTGGATTAAGAGCCAATATTTCTTCTGCTGTCGTATCGTAAGGAACAACCGTCACATTGCAATCGCGTTTTGCTAATTCACGAAGAATAGAATGCTTCAAGCCAAAATCAACCAGCACAACACTACGTCCAATTCCAGGCGCAGGATAGGCTGTTTTGGTAGATACTTGCTGAATGTTATTAGTTGGCAAAACAGTCGCTCTCAGCTGATCCGTCAAATGCTCAACGGAATCACCAACATTTGCTAAGGTGGCCTTCATGGTACCGTGTTTGCGAATAATTTTAGTCAAGGCGCGTGTGTCAATTCCAGAAATAGCTGGAATTTTCTTAGCCTTTAAAAATTCATCCAAGTTCATCTGGTTACGCCAGTTACTTGCCCGACGAGCCCATTCACTAACCACAACCCCCTTACAGGTCGGATTAATGGATTCATAATCATCTCGATTGATCCCGTAATTTCCAACTAAAGGATAGGTAAAGGTTAAAATCTGACCATTATAGGACTGGTCTGTGATTGATTCCTGATAACCAGTCATTCCAGTCGAGAAAACCAACTCACCAGTCACATCAATATCAGCACCAAAGGCCTCACCTTCAAAAATAGTACCATCTTCCAAAATTAAACGTCTTTTTGACATAATAATAAGATATTAAGGGCGTTAAACGGACACAGTCAAAATAGGAGTTTGACCAAGAACGTTTGCGTTCGAGGAAAAACTATCTTTTTGACCCAGTCCGTAGCCCGAATTCAGTTACAAATCCGAGCAACAGAACACCCCTTCTCCTTTCTATTCGTCGCCTCTCTGGGCGACATTAAATAAGATAAGTCTAACAAATTTCTAACTGCTCAGTTCTAAGATACCTTAACAGCTTACTTTTAAGCCTTACCATTAACAATAGCTTCCAAAATCGCCATTCGGACAAATACACCATTCTGCATTTGTCTGACGATGCGTGATTTTGGTGCCTCTACTAAATGGTCATCAATTTCTACATCACGATTGACAGGGGCAGGATGCATGACAATAGCCCTGTCTTTCAAGCGCTTGTAGCGTTCTTCAGTCAAGCCATGCAAGCGATTATAGGTTTCTTTCGAAAAACCACCATCACCATCATGGCGCTCGTGTTGCACACGAAGCAACATCAAGACATCTACTTTCTCAACAATATCATCAATATTCAAATGTTGACCATAAACATCAAATTCCTCTGCATACCACTCTTCTGGCCCAGCAAAGTAAATTTCAGCGCCCAAACGCTTCAAGATTTGCATATTTGACTTAGCCACTCGTGAATGCGTAATATCACCAGCAATGGCAATCTTCAAACCTTCAAAGGTTCCAAATTCCTCATAAATGGTCATCAAATCTAGCAAGGACTGGCTTGGATGTTGCCCAGAACCATCACCACCATTGACGATTGAAGTCTGAATGGTAGGGCTATCAATCAACTGCTTGTAGTAATCTACTTCAGAGTGGCGAATAACACAAATATCAACTCCCAGAGCTGACATAGTCAAAATCGTATCATACAAGGTTTCACCCTTATTGACCGAACTGGTACGCGCATCAAAGTCAATCATGCCCATATCCAAACGAAGCTCTGCCATTTCAAAAGACTTATGGGTCCTAGTCGAATCCTCAAAAAATAGGTTGGAAGCATAATACTTCCTATCCAACTCTACCCGCTCCCCATTTTTGAAAGCAATTCCTCTCTGAATAAGCCCGAGCACTTCCTCATTTGAAAGAGTTTCCATAGTAACCAAGTGTTTGAGTGAAACTTTACCATTTGTAATTGTCATGACGATACCTGCCTTTATGATATAGATGTAGAATATTGAGTTGAAAAATAAACGACTAAGCTCCCTCGACTAGGAGGACAGAATCCTGACCATCGATTTCAGCCATGTGAACGATGATTTCTTCCGAACGGCTAGTCGGAATGTTCTTTCCAACATAGTCCGCTCGAATAGGTAGTTCTCTGTGACCACGGTCAACCAGAACAGCCAGACTAACACGAGCTGGTCGCCCCAAGGAAACTACGTTGTCAATAGCCGCACGAATTGTTCGCCCAGTATAAAGCACATCATCCACCAAAATAACATCACGATCATTCACATCAGCAGTCATGTTTGTCGTATCTTCTTTGACTTTTACATCATCACGGAAAGGCTTGGTATCCAATTCACCCAGTGGAACATCAATCCCCTCTAACTGTTTCAGCCTTTCCTGAATACGTTTAGCAATGAACACCCCGCGGGTTTTTATACCTGCCAGAACAATATTATCCAAATTTTTGTTCCGCTCGATAATTTCATAGGTGATACGGGTGATGGCCCGTTTCATGGTCATATCGTCAACGATTTCTTTTGTCTTCATAAAGACCTCCAAAAAATATAGAAAAAGTCCCCTTTTACAAGGAGACCATGAAAATATAGGCCAGTATTTAGACTAACCTGCTTAACACACTACTCCTTGTCTGCCTCTCTGGACAGGATTTAAAGGATTGATTAAGCAAAGTATAGCACAATTTTTCTACCCGGACAAATTCTTTCTGTAAAAATTTCGAAAATCTTCGGATTTTGCTGAGAATGTTACCTGTTTAGCAGATTACGACGGACAGTGACGGATTTTACACCAGTCAAAACAAAGCCAAAAACCAGATAGGCCACGAAAATCGTGCCTGCATAGGTCAGTACATAAGGCCATCCATATTTGGGAACATTGAGGAAGAAATAAGCAAAGGGACTGTCCTTAGCATCAGGGATAGGAATTTTGATAAAAAGACCATTAACAAGCCCAAAAATCATGTAGAGAACTGGTAAAAGTGTCCACCAAATCGGGTCAAACCACTTGTACTGTTGCTGACGGTCGACAAGTAGGGTATCTAACAAGAAATAAATCGGAACAATATAGTGGCATAGCATATTTTCCACTCGCCAAAAATCATCTGCAAGAGGTGCCAACATCAAGTGATAGACCACACAGGTAATCATAATAGACATGGTTACCGCAGCCTTTATACGAAGAAAACAAGGAGCCTGTAAATCCTCACCCTTCTTCATGGCAAGCACCATATAAACCGCAAAGATAGATACCAAGAGGTTTGAAAGCACCGTATAGTACATAAGCATACCGATACCGTACTTTACAATTTCCAAGACAGTTCCTGTAATAGCCAAAACTGCCAACAAGCACCGACTATAGAATAAAATAGTTTGATTCTTCATATTATCCTTTCAAAAATGACAAAAGACTGGATGGACCAGTCCTTTCTCTTAGATTTTTTTCACAAATTCTGATTTTAACTTCATGGCACCAAAACCATCAATCTTACAGTCGATATTGTGGTCACCCTCAACGATACGGATACCCTTCACGCGTGTACCTTGTTTCAAGTCTTTAGGCGCACCCTTGACTTTCAAGTCCTTAATCAGAGTTACCGTGTCGCCATCCGCCAAACGATTACCGTTCGCATCAATTGCAACAGGTCCACTTTCTTCCTCAGCTACATCTGCTGGGTTCCACTCATAAGCACACTCAGGGCAAACCAATAGGGCGCCGTCTTCATAAACATATTCAGAATGACATTTTGGACAATTTGGTAAAGTTTCCATATTTTTTCATACTCCTTACATTTTTATCGTCTACTAGTATAGCATTTCTTGGGGAAATGGGCAAGATGAACAGGTTTTCATCAGCCATTTGACTTGCGTAGTTTTTCAAGTGTTTCCTGGAAAATAGCTGGCGCTTCTGCCGTAAACTCCACTACTTCCCCAGTTCTCGGATGGGTAAATCCAAGCGTTCTGGCATGGAGAAACTGACCATGTCCCTTTAGTGTCTTTCTAGGACCGTAGGCCTCATCCCCTGCTACTGGATGACCGATATAAGCCATATGGACACGGATTTGATGTGTCCGTCCAGTTTCCAAGGTCAATTCTAGCAAGGTGTAATCCCCAAAACGCTCCAAAACTTGAAAACGTGTCACAGCTTCTTTCCCTTTGGCTGTCACAGCCTGTTTCTTGCGGTCTTTCTCAGAACGCCCAATCGGTGCTTCAATCATTCCACGGTCATTTGGCAGATTGCCATGAACAATCGCCCAATATTTACGAAGCGACTTTTTGTCTTTTAATTCAGCAGCCAGCTTTGTATGGGCATCATCATTTTTGGCAATCATGAGTAAGCCAGATGTATCCTTGTCAATCCGATGGACAATTCCAGGTCTAAGAACACCATTGATACCTGACAAATCCTTAACATGATACAAAAGCGCATTGACCAGTGTACCAGATGTGTGACCCGCAGATGGGTGAACAACCATCCCTTGAGGTTTATTGACCACAGCCACATCCGCATCCTGATAGACAATTTCTAAGGGAATGTCTTCTGCTACATAGTCAATTTCTTCTACTTCTGGCACCTGATAGGTTAGGATATCACCAGCCTGCACACTGTATTTGGCTTTTTTAGGCTGGCCATTAACCAAAACCTGACCATTTTTAATCTGTTCATTGGCAACTGAACGGGACAAATCTGTCAAATCCGCCAAGGCCTTGTCCAAACGAATACCACCAATCTCAACTCTTACTTCCATTACTCTCTTCTTTCATGATACAAATAAACAAAATTCCTACACCGACAGACAAACACATATCCGCCACATTAAATACTGGGAAACTGATAAAATCCAAGTGGAACATATCCACTACATAACCAAGACGAATTCGATCAATAAAATTCCCCAAGGCCCCAGAAATCATCAAAGCCAAGCTAAACAAGGTCCACAGGTTACCCTTGATTTGCTTCACATAATACCAAATCAAACCGGTCACAGCTGCGATTGTTACAATCGTGAAAAACCACTGCTGATTTTGTAAGATAGACCAAGCCGCTCCATAATTTCGCAAATAGGCTAAACTCATAAATCCTGGAAGAAATGGCTCAACCGTATCTAATTCAATATTGGCAACTGTCCAAGCCTTGACAAGCTGGTCAAGACCTATCAAAACAACTGCCAGAATTGGAAATCCAAACTTTCTCATACTAACCTTTCTTCGCATCAAAATATTGATGCATCATTTCAATAAAATCTAAAGCACATTGGCTTAATTCTCCATCAGCTCGTTTAACATAGACCATGCGATTATCAATTTGATCTTTAATTGGAATGACCGTAATCCCGTTCACACTTTCACTATCTAGGAAGCCAGAGCCTGTCGCATAGGCATCGGTCCGCTCCAAAATACCATTCAAAGTGGCACGATCTGTTACATCAAAAGTAACAGACGAGTCTGACGTATCAATTAGATTTTCAGAGTAATAAAGATAAGCTTCTTTTTCCTGAGTGAATCGCACTGTCGGAAGACCAACTAAATCATTCAACTCAACCTCAGACTTGCTTGTCAAAGGATGGTCTTTCCGAATATAGATATGTGTTTGAAAGGCTATCAGGTCCTCCACTTCTAACTTGAGCTTTTCCAATTTCTGCATAATGCCTTTTGTATTGCGACCATTCAGATAAATAATCCCTAGTTCGCTATATCCTTGGGCCACTTCATCTAAAATTTGAACCGTTGTTGATTCAAAAATTCGGAGATTTTTGTACTGAGGATGTTCCTTTGAGAATTCTGTTATCAACGGTGGTAAAAAGTCATAGTGCTGACTGGAAATGGAAAAAATCTTTTCCCCTTCTTCAGGTTGCAAATAACGATTTTCAAATTGGTCAAAGCCCTTAACCAAAGCTTGAGCTTTTTCGTAAAAATCCATGCCCTCTTTGGTCAGAAAGGTTCCCGAACTTGTTCGGTTAAAAATTTGAAAACCAATCTCTTTTTCCAAGTCACGAATGGAAATGGACAGACTAGGCTGGGACACATACATTTTCTCTGCCGCCTCTCGAAATGTACCACTGTTGGCAATGGCAACAACGTACCGTAATTGTTGAATATTCATTGTCATGTCCTTTCTCAATTCTTATCTTTCTATTATAACACAGATTAGATGCAACACGATGAGTAAATTCCATTAGTCTCACGATTCCTAGTGTCAATTTACTGGGCAATACGTCTACTATAATGTTCTTGGGTACCAAAACAAAAAAACAGGCCTTCCGAAAACTCGGAAAGCCTTGTAATGTAAGGTTTTTAGCACAATCTTACCTGTCTTGTACTCAATATGCCCTCATTCACCAGATTTACCTTGTAGGTCTGGTTTCTTGCCGACTTCATAAACTATACCGCCAATTTTGACAGTTTCCATACCTGGCTTCTTATCTCTGTTCATTCTTTACCTCTTTTATTGATAATAATGATTATTTGAGTTATAATTTAAGTAAGAAATAGAGGTTTTCCATCTCCCCTTGAAACAGCTTGCTGCGGTAGGAGGTGGGACACCTTTATTTTTCTTTGGGTTTAATAATATCAATAACTTTATCCGACTTTTTGATCAATGCTGTATTCAATCCGCGACGTCCTGATTTATAAACCTTATCAAGCAGCCCAAAGATTTCAGCTTCGGATAATGGAGTGTTTGTAATGTCAAATACAATGTTTTCAGCTTGTTCCTTGGCTTTTTTTGAAGCGTTATCAAAGACATTTTTACCACTTCCTGAAATTTTTTTCAAATCAAACTTTACACCATCAACTAGATAATCAGGGGTAGGGATATTTTTAGGATAATTGACCCTTGGAACTATTTCAACATGGCGACCTAAAAGCTCAGACAGCCATTGTGCTGTCTCCTTTTCTTTTAGACTATTATCTAGCACAACATTACGACCATCCAATTGATATTTCTTACCGCCTTTATATTGCTTTAAACAACAAAAAATGAGAGAACGAATTTCGTCCTCTCTAGGTGTTAGCTTTTCGTCTACCCACTACAGTTGACAAAGAGCTACTGTTAAGCCATTTTCAGACTTATTTTGCGATTGGGTAAACAGATACTTGTTTCTTATCGCGACCTTTACGTTCAAAGCGTACAACGCCTTCTACTTTAGCGTAAAGAGTGTCATCTCCACCACGACCTACGTTAGCTCCTGGGTAGATTTTAGTACCACGTTGGCGGTAAAGGATTGAACCACCTGATACAGTTTGGCCGTCAGCAGCTTTCGCACCAAGGCGTTTCGCTTGTGAATCACGACCGTTTGACGTTGAACCTCCACCTTTTTTGTGGGCCATAAATTGCAAGTTAGCAAGATTCAAGTTTAACATATGTTATTCCTCCGAATTTCTGTAATGATTGCTTCAAGCTACGCGATTAAGCGTTGATAGCGTTGATAACAACTTTTGTGTAAGGTTGACGGTGACCTTGTTTGCGGTGGCTACCTTTTTTAGGTTTGTACTTGAAGGTAACAACTTTTTTCTGTTTACCTTGTTTTTCAACAGTACCAACAACAGTAGCGCCTGCTACAAGTGGAGTACCCACAACAGTTTTCTCACCACCAACAAGAACTACTTCTTCGAAAGTAACTTCTTGACCTGCTTCAACGTTCAATTTTTCAACGTAGATAGCTTGACCGACTTCAACTTTAACTTGTTTGCCGCCAGTTTTAATGATTGCGTATGTGCTCATTATGCACCTCCTATGGATTTTAGGGCCTTGCCCGAATTTGATGTGAAGACTCGCCTAGTACCGTGGGACGAACCACTTTATCTTGCTCCCAAAGAAGCAACGGCATTCGTGCGGTTGCACAGGGTGTGCATAGTCAACACTCCTATTATAACAAAAACACCTGCAAATGCAAGTGTTTTGTATCATTTTTTTACATTTCAAAAACTTCGCTCTCCTGCTTGTTTGGCAAGAAAACTGAAAGAACGATTCCGACAAGAGCAGGCAATAACCAGGCTAATGATTGTCCGGCTAATGGCAGAGCTGAAATGATTGTTGAAATAGCTTTCCAACCAAATTGGCCAGCCAAAACTTCTACCAATGACAAAGCTGTTACTAGACCAACTGTCAACTGCATACCATATTTTGAAAGCGGTACAAATTTGTTGACAATGGTAATTAAAACGATACAGATGGTAATTGGATAGAGAATCAAAAGAACTGGAATAGAGAAGGCAATAATCTTACTCAAACCAAGATTGGCAATCCCAAAACCAATCAAGGTAAAGGCAGTCGCATATACTTTGTAGCTAAAACGTGGAAAACGCTCAGCGAAAAATTCACCAGAAGACACAATCAAACCAGCTGTTGTAGTGAAGCAGGTTACGATAACCATAGCGGCTAAGAAAATTTGAGCACTTGGTCCAAAAATAGCTTGAGTTGCTTGAGATAAAACATAGACACCCTTGTTCGTATCTGATGCCAAAACATCTGCTGGGACTGGGAAGTGATTTCCAAGGAAGGCCAAACCAACATAAAGCGCTGAGAAAGCCAAGGCTACAATAAGGCCTACTGACCAAATGGTAGATATGTATTCCTTTTTACTTGAAAAACCAAGTTGTTTCAAGGTATTGACAGCTACCACACTAAAGGCAACCGCCGCAAGAGCATCCAAAGTGTTATAGCCTTCAATAAATCCTGTACCAAAAGCCTGTCCAGCTGAGTAAGCTTCTGCTGCTGGCAGAGGACTGGTCGAACCATACTTGATAGCTCCTAGAACAACCAAAATAACAATCAAAATAGCGAATACTGGTGTCAAAATACGACCAATACTATTCAAAATCTGAGATGGATTGAGGGCAATCAGGTAGGCTGCCACAAAGTAGAGAGCCGTAAAACCAAATAACCAAATTCCAAGGTTTGCTTCGCCCAACAATGGCGCAATACCAATTTCAAAGGACGTTGTAGCCGTACGCGGAATGGCAAAGAAAGGACCGATGGACAAATACAAGGCAACAAGATAAACCGTTGCAAAGGCAGGCGAAATCTTGCGTGAAATCTCATGTGCATAGCCTTTGGGGTTCAATGTTCCGACAATCAAGGCAATGACGGCAATACCGACACCCGATACAACAAATCCTAAAATAGCTGGCCAGAAATTCTCACCAGATAAGACACCAAGTGCAGGCGGAAAAATCAAGTTTCCTGCACCAAAAAACATACCAAACAGGAGTAGACCTGTTAAGGCTCCTTTTTTCATAACTCCTCCTTTGTTAGAAAAAATATTTGTGAAAAACTATTATACCATACAAATCTTGCTTTTCCGAGCAAGTTGCAAAAAATCCAGCTTTCGCTAGATTTTCATTATATTTTTGAAAAATATTTTTGTTTCCTTACAATAAATCAGCAATCAAACTATCCACTTCATCCTGCACTTCTTCTTTCGGTGTGATTTCAGTGACGATAATCCCAGCCACAGCTCGTTCTACCAAACCTTCTACATCCATGCGGGCTTCGTATTGCTCGACATTTTTAATCTTAGGATTAGTCTTTGGACGGTCTGGTGCAAAGATGGTACAGCAATCCTCAAATGGCTGGATGGAAATATCGAAGGTATCAATTTCTTGAGCAATGTCTATGATTTCCAACTTGTCCATGGTAACGACAGGGCGGATAACAGGCGTACTAGTTACTGCATTGATGGCCTGCATAGATTCCAAGGTCTGACTTGCCACCTGTCCTAGACTTTCGCCATTGATAATAACCATAGCACCACGCTCTTCACGAACTCGGTCTGTAATTCGCATCATGAAACGACGGGTCAAGGTCATCAAGTAGGCTTCAGGGGCCTTTTCCTTGATTTCCTCTTGAATTTCTGTAAACGGCACTTCGATAAAGGTGATATTGCCACCAAAGGCTGTCAGTTTACGGGTCAAATCATGGGCTTTTTTAAGGGCACCTGGGCTGGTATATGGAGGGCTAGCAAAGTGAAGCGCTTCAATTTCCACACCACGTTTTAGGGCCAAATAACCCGCAACAGGCGAATCAATACCACCTGATAACATAAGCGTTCCTTTTCCAGATGTTCCAACTGGCAGACCACCTGCTCCCTTGATTTCTTCATGGGAAATATAGGCTGCATCAGGACGAATTTCCACTCGCAGCGTAATATCTGGCGACTTCATCTGCACCTGTACATTAGGAATGGCTGTAAAAACCGCATCCCCAAGAACTTGGTTGAGGTCACGACTGTCCAATTCAAAACTGTGGTCGCTACGACGTGCCGCAATCTTGAAGGTCATCCCTTCCTTGTAAATAGACTGCATAATCTCCACAACCGCTTCTTTCAAGGCTGGAACTGACTTTTCAATCTTATAAGACGGTGCAAAATTTTGGATACCAAAAATCTTCTTCAAAGAAGCTGACACTTCCTGATAATCCGCCCCATTCAAATAGACATGACCACGGTCACGGTCAAAATAAACGGTCACTTCTGGATAGACTGAAAGGACATGCTTGATATTATTGCGGAGTTTGTTGACAAACCGCATCTTGTTTTTCCCTTTGGTTGACAATTCGCCATAGCGAATCATAATTTCTGAATAGTTCATACTACCTTACTTTCTGTGTATTGTGATAAATTTGCTTGAAAATGGTGAGAAATTGCTCGATTTGCCCCATGTCGTTATCATCGTCTAAGCTGATACGGACGGCAGTTTGAGCCAACTTCTGCGGAACACCCATGGCAATTAGTGTACCCGCAGGTTTCCCTGCCTTAGACGAGCAGGCCGACGTGGTCGAAATATAAATCTGGTGGTCTTCAAAGGCATGGACGATGACTTCGCCACGAATGTTTTTAATCCCGAAGGTCACAATGTTGGGCACGAAGTCCTCTAGTCCAGAAAAGACTGTCACATCAGCATACTTCCCCAATTCATCCACCAGGATCTGCTTCATAGCTGTCAGTCGCTTCTGGCTTTCTACTGCTTTGTCCAAGGTCAAGCGGAGCGCCTTAGCCGTTGCAGCGATAGCAGCCACATTTTCCGTGGTTGAGCGTTTGTCGCTTTCCTGTCCCCCTCCTGTCAATAGCGGAGCAATTTTCTTGCCTGCTTTGACATAGACGAAGCCTACTCCTCTGACAGAGTGGAATTTGTGACCTGAAAAACTAGCAAAATCAACTCGGTCTGTCAGATACTGTTCCGTTGGCACCTTGCCGATTGCCTGCACCGCATCCACGTGGAAGGAGATGGTCGGTTTATCAGCTAAGAGCTGGGAGATTTCCTGAATGGGCTGAATGGCACCAATTTCATTGTTGACGGCCATGACAGAAACCAATGTGGTATCTGGACGAATCAAGCTTTCTAAGGCTGAAACATCCACAAAACCTTGGGCATTGACCGGAGCCAAATCCACCTCAAAACCTTGGGTTTTGAGCCATAGAGCTGACTCCTTTACCGCTGGATGCTCAATAGCTGACACAATGATGTGCTTGCCCAGATGTGCCTTTTCAAAAGCCACGCCCTTGATGACCCAGTTATCACCTTCTGTACCACCTGAGGTGAAAAAGATTTCCTTGCTGTCCTTGCCGAGAAGCTCTCCTATTTGCTTGCGAGATGCCTCTAAAATCCGTGTCGCCTGGCTACCCAGGTTGTGCAGACTAGAGGGGTTGCCCCAAATTTTTGTCGCCACTTCCGTATAGGTCTTCAACACTTCTGGGTATACCTGGGTCGTGGCTGCGTTGTCAAAATAAATCATTTCTTCATTCCTTTGTTTGCAATAGTCCTATTTTATCACGTTTTCATGCCTTTCGCCAATCTTTAAGATAGTTTTAAACTTGGTTTTTTATGACGGACTTGGAGGATAGCACATGAAATCAACAAATAGAAAAGAACATGGTTCTGCCTTAACAAAACTACAAAAGTTTTTAACCTTCATCGGTTCGATTTTAGGAATTATTACTGCTTGTATTACCATTTATACCTTCACTGCAAAATCAACAGTAGTCAGTACTAGTCCTAGTAGCTCGATAAGCTCATCCAGTTCTACTAACACTAATACATCTTCAGCAGTTAGCCCAACCATCAATATACAAGCACCAACAAGTTCAAGTACTGAAACGACTGCTCCTAGCCAAACTGAAACTAGCTCTACAGTAGATCACAGCAGTTCGTCAACAACTACAGAAACTTCATCTAGTCAAGAAATCCAAACAAGTATAACAGATACAACGAGTAGTACAGAAAACTCTACTGAAGCATCCACAAGTTCTTCCCAAGAATAACCAGATAAATATTTGCACAACTGCTCTTGGTTTGATATACTCAATCTAGGAGGTGCTGTATGAAATATTTTATTCTTAGAATACCTATTTTAGTTTGGTTATTGTTATTTTCATTCATTGAAATCTTCCTGCTAGCATCATTTTTACCAGAACCGTTTAACACCAATTCTCTTCTTCCCATAGTTATCTTATCTAGCTGTGCAGTTAGAGTATCGAACGAAGTCAAAGAAAGAGATGGACAATACACTCCATTCAAAGAGTTATGGTGGGCGGTACTTGCTTGGATTATCTTGGGTATCCTTTTCGGATTGACTGTCCAGGCACCCCTATCAAAACACCTTGTCTTTATCATCAAAGCTATTTTGGGTGGAATAGGCTACCGCCTTATTGAGCGCTATACCGTCTATCGCTATCACTATTTACAGACGAAAAGAGAGTGGGACAAAAATCGGTAACCCGAAGGGTTCGATGAGCCGTTAGCCCAGCTCTGCACAGTTGAGTAGGGCTATAAAAGCTGATAACATCAGCGAATTAGAGCCCACTCAACCACTGCATCAAGTTTAACTATTTAGAAAAAACAGTGAGGCCAGGACTTTTGTCCCAGCCTCTTTTTAGCTTTCTAAAGTATTTTTCTTAATTCATCTATATCCTCTTGACTGGTTGACCAGCTGGTTGCAAAGCGGATGATACTTTGGTTATTATCGTATTTTTCCCAGAAACTGTAAACAATTCCTGCTTCAGTCAGTTTTGGCAACTCTTCATTTTTGACGATGACAAACTGCTGATTGGTTGGTGATTTGAAGTAGAATTGAAATCCTTTATCTTCCAAAATCTGTGTGAGTTGCTCTGCCATTGAGATAGCATGACGCCCCAATTCAAGATACAAGTCATCAGTGAACAATCGATCAAACTGGACCCCAATCAATCGTCCCTTAGCTAACAAGGCACCGTGATGTTTGACAATAGATACAAAATTCTTTGGCTGATTATTCTTTGTAAATACAAGAGCTTCTCCCAACAAGGCACCAAGTTTTGTCCCTCCGATGTAGAAGACATCTGTCAGCTCTGCTATGGCCTGCAAATCAAGATCCGTATCGCGTGCAGCAAGACCATAACCCAAGCGAGCACCGTCTAAAAAGAGCGGAATATTGTGCTGCCGGCAAACTTGGGACAAGTCTTCCATCTCTGATTTGCTATAAAGTGTACCATATTCAGTCGGGTGGGAAATATAAACCATACCTGGATGAACCATATGGGCATGATTAGCATCGGCATAGAAATCCTTGATGAAGTTATCAACCTCACTTGCCGTTATTTTCCCTTCATGATGCGGCAGTGTCAACACCTTGTGTCCAGAAAATTCAATGGCGCCAGCCTCATGTGTAGAAATATGGCCTGTATCTGCGGCAATCACACCCTCATAAGAAGCTAACATTGAAGAAATAAGGATTTGATTGGTCTGCGTACCACCTGCAAAAAAAGTAACCTGTGCGTGAGGACAGTTAGTCGCAAGTCTAATTTTTTCGATAGCAGATTGGGTATATTTATCCGTTCCATAGCCAGATAAACCTTCTTGGTTGCTAGCAACCAAGGCTTCAAGCAGGACTGGGTGAGCACCTTTGTTGTAATCATTTTCAAAATGTAACATCTCACAACCTCCGTAATTAATAAAACAAAAAAGCCTGTTCATTCAGGCTTAAAACTTATCCACCCTGAGGGAATCGAACCCCCATCTCAAGAACCGGAATCTTACGTGATATCCATTACACTAAGGGTGGAAAGGAAAAACTTGCACAAGGCAAGTTTTTATATGAATTACAATTCAATGTCACCGAAAAGGTCAGCCATTGAGAAACCAGATTGTGTTTCTGGCAATTCGTAATCACGTTTTTCTTCACGTTTTTGACGACGTGGACGTGGAGCACGTTTTTCAGCTTTTTCTTCGCCTTCAGCAGCTGCTGGACGCTCTTCCAAAGCTTTGATAGAAAGTGATACACGCTCATCAGCTGCATTTACTTCAAGAACTTTAACAGTTACTTCTTGACCTACTGACAAAGCATCTTTTGGATTTTCAACACGTTTGTGTGAAATTTGTGAAATGTGTACCAAACCATCGATACCTGGCAATACTTCAACAAATGCACCGAAGTCAGTCAAACGTTTTACTTTACCTTCGATCACGTCGCCAGCTGCCAATTTTTGCTCAACGCCATCCCATGGACCAGGCTGTGTAGCTTTCAATGACAATGATACGCGACCTTCGACTTCGTCGATTGCAAGAACTTTAACTTCTACTTCTTCACCAACAGTTACAGCTGATTTAGGAGATACGTTACGCTCGTGTGACAATTCAGTCAAGTGAACCAAACCATCAACACCACCAAGGTCGATGAAGGCACCGAAGCTTGTGATACGTGCAACTTTACCAGTTACAACTTCACCAACTGCCAATTTACCGAATACTTCTGCACGTGCTGACGCTGCTGCAGCTTCAACAACTTCACGACGTGACAAGATGAAGCGGTTCTCAGCTGGATCAACTTCTTTGATTTTAGCATCAAATTCTTGACCTACGAAACGCTCAGTGTTACGAGTGAAACGGCTGTCGATCATTGAAGCTGGGATAAATCCACGAAGACCTTCAAATTCAACTGCAAGACCACCTTTAACAGCGCGAGTTACTTTAACTGTAACAACTTCTTCTTCACGACCAACAAGTTTGTCCCATGCTTTGCGTGCTTCCAAACGTTTTTTAGATACAAGATATGTAACAGTGTCTGTATCTTTACCAACAACTTGGCGAAGTACAAGCAACTCAAGCGTTTCACCAACTTTAACAAGGTCGTTGATGTCAGCATCACGGTCGTTTGTCAACTCACGAAGAGTCAATACGCCTTCTACACCAGTACCTGAAATAGCTACGTTAGCTTGACCAGCATCAACTGTCAATACTTCTGCAGTTACCACATCACCAGGTGTAACTTCACTTACACTGTTCAACAAATCTTCAAATTCGTTCATTATAAAAAAACCTCCGACAATCAGGTCTTTCGACCCAACATAAAATATATTTTATTTAAGGCACACGCAAGGACAACAACAATTAGACATCTTTGACGAACTAGACTTTATCTAGTACCTTGACTGGGGTAGCTGGATTCGAACCAACGCATGAGGGAGTCAAAGTCCCTTGCCTTACCGCTTGGCGATACCCCAAAATATAGATACAATTCATTCTAAACACTGAGCGTTTTTAAGGGCTTCGTATCTTAGTTGAACACGGACTAAGATCCTAATGAAAAAGATAAACTTCCTTGTGTGTGGCACACTGCGTCAGTTTCCTATTTTCATACGGATTTCTTAACGTCCTTTGTATCCTGTTCAATGGAAAGAGAGGGATTTGAACCCCCGAACCCGAAGGAGCGGATTTACAGTCCGCCTCGTTTAGCCTCTTCGCTATCTTTCCATAGCACCAACAGTCACTATTCTAACATAAAATAGTGACTATTTCAAGCCTTTTAGTGACTTAAATTATAATTTTCTATGATATTTCCGACTGCTTTTTCTAATTGTTTATAAAAGCTTTCGGCATTTCCATTTTTTACCACAGCAAAATTATTTTCTGCCAATTCTGCAATCTCACCAATCAACTTTTTTCCGATAGTTAATTGATAGCCAGGATAAGTTTGTCCATTTACGATCACCTTGCTATCTTCAATTTGAATTTCAATTTTTCTATCTTTTTTTGTCATAATATCCTCCTATAGATTCAAACTACTTCCATCATTTTACAAAAAAAGGTAACAGCTTGCAAGTCAAAGCTGCTACCTAGCTATTATTACATTTCTACTTTAAAATCGTAATAGATTCATCGATCGATCTAGTATGTCCATCTTGCTTCTCATTACTCTCGCCTTGTGAGCTTAATTTGTTAAAGACCGTAAGAATTGTCTTTAGCAACAATTTTATATCCAGTAAGAAACTATATTTTTTTATATAAAGTAAATCAAACTTTAATTTACTTTCAAAATTTGATGTGTATTTTCCATATACTTGAGCATAGCCTGTTATTCCTGCTCGGACATTGTGTCTCAAATGATAAAATGGATTTGTTGCCGAGAAAGTATCTACAAAATTCGGGCGTTCGGGTCTAGGTCCGATAATAGACATTTCGCCCTTCAATACATTTATCAATTGTGGGATTTCATCTATTCTAGTTGCTCGAATGAATTGACCAACTTTTGTAACTCGGCTATCATTCTTCTTAGCCAATACTGGTCCTGTCTTCTCTTCTGCATCAACAACCATAGAGCGGAATTTCAAAATTTGGAATACTCGATTCCCAAGAGTAACCCGTTCTTGTTTGTAAAAAACCGGTCCCTTACTTTCTACTCTCAGAGCAATCACTGTCAGGAAAATCACTGGTGAGAACAAAACGAGCATAATGATTGAAATAACAATATCCATTACACGCTTAACAGCAGCTTGCTCTCTCGTCAAATAATAGGGAGAAACTTGAATGATACTCTCATCTGAAATATTAAGTAAATGGGCATTGATCGACACCGAATTCTCTACAGTAGATGTTAGATAAATCATCTTGTCTTTGCGAATGAGATAGTTGTATATTTCCTGGGTTAATATCGGATCAACTACACCTGCAATAAAAATTACATCTACTTCTTCAGCGACCTTTTTTAAATTTTCTAAGTAATTTCCCATCACAACATGAGTTACTCTATGGAGAGATTCACTAGATCGTTCAAAATTTTCTAGTGCCAAATAAACTGCCTTAGGTTTCCCAATAATTAAGACACGTCTTGTATCTACAATTTTTGAAAAATAAGTAAATATCCCGACATGGATGATAGAAGATATAATCACCCCGAAAATGAAATAAGCAAAAATAAAACCAATATCGAAGAAAAAATGCTCAATATAAATAGTACAGATAACACATAGAATTATGGAGAAGATAAATTGAACGATGAATGTATTAAATAAAATATTCGACTTGGTTTGATTATAATAAACATTGGTATCAAAGGCATTATTGATCAAAACATAAGTTAGGATGAGCCACGGAACAACGGTAATAAAGTGTTCTAATCCTTCGGGTGATAGATCAAATGAATGATTCGGTTTAAGGACTATGTAGACAGCAACTAACATCAAAGCGGCCTCTAACGTATAAATGATATTAGACCAAAAGCTATTTTTTTCTAGCATTGATAACGTCCCCCCCCCATAATTTTTGTGCAAAGGAACATATCGATTATTTTGCTTTGTTTTGAATTTGAAGTTTGACTTCTGACTATTATTTCTAAATTTTATCATCTTTTAAACTAATCTGCCCCTCTTAAAGGGTTAAATTTATCGAAATTTCGAAAATCTTTTGCACCTTGCAGCATATATTTCATGTTTTGAAACATAGAAATTTCTGGCAACATCAATTTACGTTTACGAATAGCGAATTGAAAAATGAGCAGCCAATACCAGTTAGGAGACATACGTTTGTAAATTGCACCGCGTTTTCGGCAATTTTCGGGTGTGTTGGAACGATCCCAATGTGATTCCCTCTCCTTTAGGCTGGCAATTTTTTCTGGGTAACTATAGAGTTTAAGGCCTTTCCTAAGGGCATCAAACAACAAAATTGTCTCTTCCCCTGATCCATATTGAGCACCTATTCCAAATCGCTCATCAAACAATATACCAACCTTGTCCAAACTAGATTTTTTGAAGCTAATCTGAACAGATGAAGCTCGCATGGCATCTAGATAAGACATTTCGCCTTGAGAAAGTTTAGGTCTTTTTATAGCATGATTTTCAAAATCAACATAAAAAATGATAATATCAGCATCTGGATACTCATGATAGGCTTTGTTCACAATTTCTTGATAATTGTCTACAAACACCAAATCATCATCTGCAACTTGACAAATATCATCACTTCCCGCATAAGATAGTGCCTCATTTCGACTAGCACTTAAACCAAGATCACAACTATGAACAATGGTTGCATGCTCTCTTTGTTCGACAATTGTCTCTTCCCTAGCTGAACGAGATTGATTGATTACGATAGTCTCAACTGTTTGCAAATTCATTTCTTCTAACAGCTGATCGACATTTTCATGATCCAATGTCGCAACAAGTACAACCATAAGTTCTCCTTATCTCATATTCTTCTTTTAATTGCGTTGTAGGCATAGCTGCAAAACGGTAGAATGGTCTCCCAAAATGATAGTCCTTCAACATTTCTGAATAGATTCCAGGTTCTCCTAATAGCCGCAAATTTATTTGCTGACAGGGAGTCAGAGGTCCTTCTATACAATGATAGAACCTCATCAATGCTGTATGCATAGTCTGTCACTTTTAAAATTTTCCACCATGTTGCAGTGTCTTGTCCCCTGCGCACATCGGGCATCTCAATTTGTTGTTTAGTTAACTGTTCTAAGTCCAACATAACTGTAGAAGTCCAAATAGTATGCTTCCTCAGAGCTTCTTTATAAGTTAATCGACCAGGCACATGAATAGGTGATTTTATTGCAACACCCTTTTCATTAGCAAACTGGTAGGAAGTAAATGTAAAGGCATAGGCATTCTCTAACATAAACTTCACTTGTGTCTCTAATTTATCTGGTAACCAGAGATCGTCTGCATCAAGAAAACTAATAAAACGACCACGCGCTTTTGCTACTCCAGCATTTCTGGCTACAGCAACACCAGCATTGACCTTATTTTGTAGCAGAGTAATGCGATTATCTTTACCCATTAATGACTGTACAATCGCCATAGAATTATCGTTAGATTGATCATCTACTACAAGAATCTCAAATGCTTGATAGGTTTGTGCAAGCACTGACTGAATAGTCTCTTGAATAAACTGCGCCGCATTATACATAGGAATAATAACACTAACAAGTGGCATTTCTTTTATTTTGGTCATTCTAAATCCTTTATAGAGTATTATTTGAAAAATAATTAAATATGTAGTAAGATAAAGTTCGAACTGAATTAGAAAGAAGATAAGATGAATCCATTAATATCCGTCGTTATTCCAAACTATAATCGTGGTCATATGATTGAAAAAGTCATTGATAGTGTAAATCAACAAACCTATTCCACAGTTGAAATCATTATTGTAGATGATTGTTCAACAGATTACTCTATCAACACTATCCAAGCTTTACAAGCTAATCAAAATAATATAAGACTCATCGCTCTGGAGAAGAATAGTGGTGCCAATGCTTGTCGTAATATCGGTGTCGATCATGCCAAAGGTGACTTCATAGCATTTCTCGATTCAGATGACTTCTTTCTACCTACGAAACTTGAAAAACAAATGAATATCCTGCAAGAACAGAAAGACATCGGTTTTGTAGTGACTGGTTTTGGGGCCAAAGCGATCCATAAGCTACCTGGGGGGATCATCCCCATTCAAGGAACACTAAGACAAAATGATCTTGGTGGTTTTTCTACCTTAATGGTTCGAAAAACTCTCTTCCTCCAAGTTAGTGGGCTAGATCAGGAACTTCTCAGCTGTCAAGACTGGGACCTTTTTCTGAAATTATTACAGATTAGTAAGGGATACAAAATCGAAGAAGATCTTGTCATCTACGAAGTTCAAACAGATAGTATCTCTAAAAATGCCAATAAGGTCATACAAGGCTACACTATCGTTTCAAAAAGAGCGACCTTGATCAACGAGCAACTACAATTGATTCAACCAAAAGAATTGAAAGCCTATCATGAGTACTATCTAGCTATGCGATACTTTAAATTGGAAAATATCAAACAAACTCGCAAGCATCTCCGAAAATCCATTCTAATTAGCCCGAGACCAGTTCCAATACTTTATTGGATGGTGTCCCTATTAGGATATTCAGCCTTTAAAATATTTCTAAAATTCAAATATCTCTTCATTAGAGCTTAAAATATGAGTTGTTGTCAATATTTCCTTTTCAACCAATTCATTGTATCAAAAATCCTTCGATATATCAAAGATATTGAAATAATACTTCCAACTGAAAGAAGAACTTAGTGAATACAAAATCTCTTAAACTAAATGGACTTATTTCTCTTTTGAATAAGGTTATCTCAATCATCTGTAGCCTTATTCTCCCCAGACTATTTATTACCGCTTATGGCTCTGAGGTCAACGGCCTCATGTCCAGTATCACTCAATATCTAACACTAATCAGTCTCTTAGATTTGGGGATGGGAGCCATTATTCAAGCTAGTATGTACAAACCATTATTAGATAAAGATACAGCACTCCTCTCGACTATCTATTATAAATCGCAGGCTTTTTTTAACCGAATCGGATTTGCCCTATTATTTTATATAGCTGGTCTATGTCTTTTCTTACCTGCCCACCTTTCTGGACAATTTACTCCAGGGCAAATTATAGGATTGATTCTGGTTCTTTCCCTATCTCATTTATTGCAATTTTTCCTAGGAATTACCAGTCAAATTATCCTTGGATCAGATCAGAAAGCTTATATCAAAGAAATTCTACAAGGCACAGCCAATATCCTCAACCTACTCCTTACCCTGGTTTTGATACAGTCGGGACAGACAGTTCTTATGGTAAAGTTTGCTTCCGCACTGATTTTTATCCTTCCACCTCTTTTTATCAGCTTCTATGTCCGTCGTAGTTATAAGATTTCCAAAACTCTTCGGGATCGGACTTACCAGATCCAGCAACAATGGTATGGAATCGGTCAACACATTGCTTACACCATCCAAGAGAGCACGGATATTGTCATTTTGTCCATGTTTGCCAGCCTGTCACAAGTTTCAGTCTATGCCGTTTACAATACCGTTTTTCAGGGAATTAAGACATTTTTAAATGCAGCAACAAGTGGCCTTCGCCCATTTTTAGGACGTGCTCTACACATGGAGGAACAGAAGCTATTGCAAAGACAATTCCATAAAATGGAATGGCTCTTACACACTAGCTCTACCATTTTTATCAGTAGTGCCTTTCAACTAGTCACTCCTTTTGTTGTTCTTTATACAAAAAAAATTACCGATGCCAATTACAATCAACCTCTTTTTGGCTATCTTATGACACTTGCTATTCTGTTCTATGCCTTACGCTTGCCCTACCGGACCCTGGTTTTTTCCAAAGGAGACTTCAAAAATACCCAATTTGGTACCTATTTCGAAGCTGTATTGAATCTTGGCCTGTCTCTCGCCTTGGTTTTCGAATGGCAGATCGTCGGGGTTGCAATTGGCACTGCGGTTGCCCTTTTCTTCAGCTTGATTTACTACATGTGGTACTCTTATTCCCATATATTAAAAACCGACTTACGTCTACTGAATAAACAGCTGCTGGTGGATGCAGGTGTATTTCTCTTATCGAATCTTTTACTATTGCCACGAGTCAACAAAATTGAATCATTCATCTCCTGGATTTTCTTTGGATTTATCAGCATTTTCTTGACAACTTTTATCAGCTACATCTTGAATAGGATCGTTTTGAACAAGAATCTTCTTCATTTTAAGAAATAAGAAAACTCCCTCAATTATCAAGTAAGATTACTTGAAATTGACGGAGTTTTTATGAATCATAAATTAGATTTTCTAGAAGTTTCTTGCTGATAAATAGCAAATAGGATTGCTACAAAAATAATAAAACTTTCCCCTTCGTACATACTTCCTGATAAAAAATACTTTAGAAAGAAGGAAGACACTGCAAAGATAACCATTTTTTTATTGATATAATTTGACATAAGGAAGATCTTACAGACAAAAAATAGTAAGGACACTAAAACCAAGCCACCTAGCATCCAACCAAAGGCGAGTAAGGTTTCCAGAATAAAATTGTGGACGTAAATTTTTTCAGGCATAATGGTTCTGTCAAAGAATAGGCCATTAATTTCACCGCCCATGAACTTCAAATACGAAAGTGCAGTGTCAATCATGACAACCCTACCTGTACTATCTCCCAAATCTCCTTGCTGTAAACGACTCAGGATATAGGAACCTTCAATTTCTATGGTTCCCAATCGTTGTCTTACTAGAAAGAAGATTCCAGCAAAAATTCCAACGCTAAAAATGAAACGTGAGAATTTCTTAAGTGTTAGACGACGAATGATCTTGTTTTCAATCAATTCAAGAAGCAAACCCAAGATGCCTCCCACTGCTAACCAAATTAAAGGACCACGTGCTCCATAAATAACACCTTCCAAAAGCATTACGACTGCGATTCCAGCTTTGATTAAGGTAGGACGATGGATAAAATTCAGAGTAAATAAAACCCAAATCGGCAATAAGTTATAGGAATAGGTCATGTAATTGGTCACATCATTAAAAACATACTTGACAATGAAAGCAATACAGATGACAAAATAATTTGTATATTCTATCCACTTACTTGAAAACAATAAAGAAAAATCATCTATTCTCGATAAGATCAAAATAGAGTAGGGAAGATAGTAAAGGTAGATCATTGTCATCACTACCCCGGAAAAAATATCTTTTACAAAGGGATCAGCAGTTAGATACAATATAAAATATAGGAAATAAATACCATAAAGTACCACCAATCTCTTTATAGATACTCCAAAGCGAGTAAATATGACCAATGCTAATAAATAGACTACTGCATAGCAAATATAGATACTTCTTGCAGCAAGAAATGCAAATCCTATCTTTTGAAGAAGGAGGGACAACAACATATTGAGTGGAAAAATCACTATCGAAACATATAAAAAGGATACACTCCACTTATTAAATAATTTATTGCACATTATAAGCCACCAACCTTTGATTTGCTAGCCACCTTAACCGTGTTAACTGAACAATCGGAGGTAGACCACTTGATGTAGTCATAAACAACTCTTTATACCACTTTCTAATCAATTTGTACATCCTTTGTATTTATTTTCATTCATACTAACACTCCATTATAACACTTGGAGGTATAAAATGAAAATAATTGGGTCAACAGCCATTCCAATATTAGTAATTGGCTTATTTTACGATTTTTATGGTATAATTCTCAAAGGAAAGGAAGATTACCATGCCAAAAGTTTCTATCATCGTTCCAGTGTATAATACTGAAGATTACATTGGTGAATGTATTGAATCTATCTTAAACCAAAGCCTAACAGACATTGAACTAATATTAGTTAACGATTGTTCTACAGACAGATCCTTGGACATTTTGAGAAAATATGAGCAAATAGACTCTCGAATTCACATTATCGATTCAATATCCAAAACTGGTGTTGGTGAAGCACGCAACAAAGGAATTGAACGTGCATCAGGTCAGTACATTTCATTTGTTGACTCTGATGACTTTCTTAAAAAAGATATGTTTGAGAAACTTTATCAAAAAGCCTTGACTGATAAAGCAGATTTGGTACTTTGTGACACAGGAACCTTCTCTTCTGATGGAAGAGAAAAATCTGTCTGGTATAAACCGATTTACGGTAAAGCGCAACTGAAAGATATTTTTCATAATACTCAACCAACTGCCCGGATGGTGGCTAAAGAATTAATTGATAAAATCAACTTCCGTTTTTTACCAGGAATGGGTGAAGGCATCTATTTTGAATTGATGATTCATGCAGAAAACATTACTACTGTACACGAAAAACTATATATCTATCGCTCTAGGGAAGGCTCTCTAAGTACTACACCTAAGCCTGAAAACAATCTAAAATCAATGGAGAATAATCGCATAATGGGGGAAAGAAACCCAGATTATAAGGATTATTTTACCTTTAAAATGATTGAAGATTTACTTCAAATGATAGCTAATGCTGTAAAAATAGGAGATAAAACAGCTTATCGTACATCCAAAAATTATCTAGATTCATTAGATTATTTAAGTAATCCATTCATTAAAACATTTTACAAGGATTCCCTACCACTTCATCGCTACTTTATAAAAGTATATATTCTACCATCGAACTATACCATCGCTCGCCTGCTATCATCCATAGTCTCTAGATAATCCATAAAAGGAGCTGAATCATATCAGCTCCTTTTTGATTGTCGGTTGAATAATAATTGGCTTACTTGGGAGTATCAGGTCCTGAACCATAATAATAGTAGGAATCTTTCTGACTAGTTGCTACATCATTCATCACATAGCCTAATATATGTGCCTCAACGTTATTAAGATTGCGTAAACTCTTCTCAAGTTCAGCTTTCAGAACATACTCTTGGCGGACTACTAGAATCATACCGTCTACTTTTCTGGACATGATCTGTGCATCTGTTACACTATTTACTGGGGGTAAATCATAAATGATATAGTCAAAGTAAGCTACTAATTCTTCCATCAATTTGGTCATATTTTCTGACTGAAGCAACTCCGATGGATTTGGTGGAATCGGTCCAGAAGTTAATATGTACAGGTCCAAATCTGCCAAGTAGTTGACACACTGTACAAATTGTCCCTCTTTGCTAATAACTAGGTCCGTCAAACCTTTCACATTAGAGACCTTAAAAGTACGATGGACGGTGGGTTTTCTTAAATCTGCATCAACGATTAGTACTTTCTTCCCTGCCGAGGCTAAACTATGTGCCAGGTTCGCAGATACTGTCGATTTTCCTTCGCCTGGAATAGAGGAGGTAACTCCGATGGATTTTACTTTCCCATTTAATTGAGCATATTCAAGATTGGTTCGCAGCACGCGAATCTGCTCTGCATTCAAACTCGTTGGCTGTGTTGCAGAATAGAGTGGAGAACCTTGTAATTGTTGTTTATGTAATACTTTTTGTCTCTTCTTTTTTCCAAAAAACATAAAACAGCTCTCTTTCTAAGATGATTGTTTCGATTGGTAGTGTGCATTACCAATTTCTTTTGCACTCATGTCATATAATTCAGTCAAAAGTGTCAAATTATAGCTTTGTAAAATTGCATCATTCTTGACTGTTCGATCCAATAAATGTCTAGCAATGACAAAACCAAAAGAAAGAAATATACCTGCTAATATACCAGAAACAATATTTTTAATAAGACTTGGTGATACCTTACTACTACTATATGAAGCAGGAGAAAGAACGACCACTTTACCAAATCCTTCGCTATAAATTTCTTGTAACGTTTTACTAAATACAGTCGTAATTTCTTCTAAAATTGCTTGGGCTTCTGTTGCATCATCCAATCGGAGTTTGACAACAAATGCTTGTGAATCCTCAGTTTGAACAAAGCTTAAACGTTCTTTCAAGTAGGCAGCAGAATACTCGTTACCAAAAGTCTCAGAAACTTTTCCCAATACCGGAACACCATATAAAATATCCCGATAGGTTGGAATCATTTCTAAATTCGTTCGAATAGATGTTGCAGCCTGCGCGTAAGTATTGGTATTCCCCATTTCGATTGGATCTTGAGCAACCAATAGCTGGGCACTTGATTCATACTGCGGAGTGATTCCAAATTGTGCATAGAGGCCCATAGATAAGCCTCCTATCGAAGCACAAATCGCAATCAAGACTATATTTTTCTTAAAGAGATGAATGAGCTCTAAAAAATTCATTATATCATCGTTTTTTCTATCCATTTGTGTTATTCCTCTCTCCATTCAGGAAAATAATTTTGCTCTACATTCCATTATATCAAAATTGTTTATAATTAGTAGTTAAAAGACCTTACAATATCATACTGAGGTATTTATATATATTCTTACAGAATAACAATGTCCACAAAGGAAAATATAAAAGACCTAGATATACTGCAAAAGCATTCCTAGATCTTATGTCTATTCCATTCACACTACTAGAATTAGTCCACTTCAACAATCCATCCTTCTGGTGCTTCAATATCACCAAACTGGATGCCTGTTAATTCTTCATAGAGTTTTCTAGTCACTGGTCCTACTTCTGTTTCGCTATGGAAAACATGGAATTTGTCTGCGATTTGGACACCACCGATTGGCGAGATAACAGCTGCCGTTCCGCAGGCACCTGCTTCGACAAACTGGTCTAATTCTTCGACAAGGACTTCACGTTCCACAGCCCTCATCCCCAGACGATGCTCTGCCAAATACAAAAGTGAATACTTGGTAATGGACGGCAAGATTGACGGTGAAATAGGTGTGACAAATTCATTATCAGCTGTGATGCCAAAGAAGTTTGCAGACCCTACTTCTTCAATCTTGGTGTGGGTAGCTGGGTCCAGGTAAATCACATCTGAGAAGCCCTGCTTTTTGGCATATTGGCCCGGTAAGAGCGATGCCGCGTAGTTACCGCCGACCTTGGCTGCCCCTGTACCATTTGGCGCCGCACGGTCGTACTTGTCCTGAATGAGGAAGTTGGTTGGAGCCAAACCACCCTTGAAGTAATTGCCAACTGGCATGGCAAAAACGGTGAAAATATACTCTTCCGCTGGTTTTACGCCGATGATATCGCCAACACCGATCAGGAGCGGACGGAGATAGAGGGTGCCACCAGTTCCATAAGGAGGAACATAGTCTGCATTTGCCTTGACCACCTCTTTACAGGCCTTGATGAACAGATCAGTCGGTACAGGTTCCATGAGCAAGCGGTCAGCTGTTCGTTGCAGGCGCTCAGCGTTTTGGTCTGGACGGAAAAGTTGTAATTTACCAGCTTTTGTACGATAAGCTTTTAATCCTTCAAAAGCTTGTTGCCCGTAGTGGAGGGCTGGTGAGCTTTCTGAAATATGAAGTTCCGCATCTTCTGTCAGCTGCCCCTCAGACCACTGGCCGTTCTTGAAATGAGCGATGAAGCGGTAAGGTAGTTTCATGTAGGCAAAACCAAGGTTTTCCCAGTCGATGTTTACTGTCATATAGTTTCTCCAAAGGTGTTTTTTATTATTTTACTACTTTTGAAAGTGATTTACAAGAAAAATTCAGAATATTTTGCAACATTAGAAAAAACCCGCCGGAGCGGGTTCGTTCTATATCCGTTAGTACCAACCAATCAGCTGATGCAGCCATTCCTCAAAGGTAGGAAAGACTTTCATGGCAAGGACTATCAGTACTAAGATAGTGAACAAAATAAGGAATTTCTTTTTCATTCTAAATATCTAATCTATCCAAGTCCTAAACACTTCCTCATCAGAAATGGTATCCGAGATAAAGCTACCATTGCTGGTGCGTTCAGACAGGCTGAGCTGGGTCACATCAACATCATAGAGTTTACCAGTTTTGGACTGGACATGAAGAACTTGACTAGTCGTTTCATCTTCATTTGCCGTGCTAAAGAGGTCAAAATCGCCCTGATCCGTCAAGACTGGACCCGCCGCAAAGACACGGTGAGGCTTAGCCTTGAGTTCACGAAGGACCTGCAGACCACGCTTGGCACGACTGGTCACAGGGATTTCCTCCGTCGCCATCCGCTTGAGGCTACCACGCTGGGTCAGGAGATAGACGGAGCTGGTGTTGCTGATAAAGGCCGCAGCCACCACATCCCCATCCTTAAGGTTGACCGCCTTGACACCAGCCGCCTTGGCGCCGATAATCGGCACTTCTTCGATGTTAAATCGCAGAGCGTAGCCCTTTTCTGTCATGAGCATGATGTCGTCCAAGACCACAGGCGATACAGTAATAACCACATCTTCGGCATCTTTGAGTTTGGCATACTTGGTTGACTTGGACTTGTAAGTCCGCCATGGCGTGAACTCCTTCCGCTCCACACGCTTGATTTGACCGTATTTGGTCACCGCGAAATAAGTTCCCTCATCAAAATTCTCCACCAATTCAGCGAAGATAATCTCTTCATCGGTATCAAAGTTCATAAGAGTTTGGCTCAGGTGTTCGCCAATATCCTTCCAACGAATATCTGTCAGTTCATGGACAGGTCGGTAGATGACATTTCCAAGATTAGTAAAGAGCAAGAGGTGCTGAGTTGTCTTGGCATTCTGCAAGAAAATCAGCTGATCGTCATCCCGCTTGCCCATTTCTTCAAGCGTTGAGGCATTGAAAGAACGCGGACTTGTCCGTTTGATGTAACCTGCCTTGGTCACGCTGACAAAAGTTTCTTCCTCGACAATCAAGCTAGCGGTGTCAATCTCAATCGCTTCTGCCTGATCTTGCAATTCACTCAAACGAGGATTGCCAAACTGTTTCTTGACCTCACGCAGTTCTTTCTTCATGAGATTGAACATGGTCCGTTCGTCGCCGATAATGGCTGACAAGGTCTGAATCTGCTCGCGTAGAGCTGCTTCTTCATTCTCCAAGGTCACAATATCGGTATTGGTCAAGCGGTAGAGTTGCAAGGTCACGATTGCTTCTGCCTGCTCCTCGCTGAAATCATAGCTGATTTTCAGGTTTTCCTTGGCATCAGCCTTGTTTTCAGAAGCACGGATAAGGGCGATAACTTCGTCCAAGATGGAAATGACACGAATCAAACCTTCTACGATGTGGAGGCGTTTTTCAGCCTTTTCCTTATCAAACTTAGACCGAGCAATGATAATCTCACGGCGGTGGCCGATGTAGCTGGACAGAATCTTCTGCAAGCCGACCTGACGCGGTGTGAAATTATCAATGGCCACCATGTTGAAGTTATAATTGATTTGCAGATCGGTGTATTTGTAAAGGTAGTTGAGAATGGTTTGCTCGTCGCTGTCTTTTTTCAGCTCAATGGCAATCCGCAGACCTGTACGGTCTGACTCGTCACGTACCTCAGCAATACCAGGAACCTTGTTGTTGACACGGACATCATCAATCTTTTTAACCAGAACAGCCTTATTTACTTCGTACGGAATCTCCGTCACAATGATCTGTTTCTTTCCACCCTTAAGTTGTTCAATGTCACAACGGCTACGGACTACGACACGGCCCTTTCCAGTTTCATAGGCCTTCTTGATTTCGTCAGCCCCTTGGATAATGGCACCTGTTGGGAAGTCTGGTCCAGGCAAGAACTCCATCAGCTTTTCTAATTTAGCTGTCGGATGATCAATCATGTAGACAACGGCATCGATGACCTCCGCCAGATTATGCGGCGGGATGTCAGTCGCGTACCCAGCTGAAATTCCTGTCGCTCCATTGACCAAGAGATTAGGGAAGGCAGCTGGTAGCACCGTGGGTTCTTTTTCCGTATCGTCAAAGTTCCAAGCAAATGGCACGGTCTTTTTCTCGATGTCGGCCAGCAGATAACCAGCCATTTCTGACAGGCGAGCCTCGGTGTAACGCATAGCCGCTGGCGGATCGCCGTCCATGGAACCGTTGTTCCCGTGCATCTCCACCAAAATCTCGCGGTTCTTCCAGTCCTGACTCATGCGGACCATGGCATCATAAATAGAGGAATCACCGTGTGGGTGGAAATTCCCCATGATATTTCCGACTGACTTAGCAGACTTACGGTAGCCCTTGTCAAAGGTGTTGCCGTCCTTATTCATAGAGTAGAGGATACGGCGCTGAACAGGTTTCAGACCATCCCGAATGTCCGGTAGAGCCCGCTCCTGAATAATGTATTTGGAGTAGCGACCAAAACGCTCTCCCATGATGTCCTCAAGGGACATGTTTTGAATGTTGCTCATAATAATCCTTTAAACATTAAGAGATGTTATTGCTATAATATTTCAACAACGAAGTCGCTTGATTAATAAGATTTCCTCTATCAAGAAATTGATTTTCCATGTCAATTTCTCTTATTGAAAAATAAACTTGCTTAATCTCAAAATTATTTGCAACAGCAAACGCAAATCCTGTAATCACTTCATTAATTAAAATTGAATAGGGAAATTTAAGTTTATTTGTTCCAATAGCTCCTAAAAATAATCTATCAAATTGTTTTAATTCATGAAATTTTGAATAAATATCAATGATAATTTTTCTTGAATCAATACCTTTTATATTATCCAAGTCATTGTATTTTAATCCCTCAGCGGTTTTAAAAGAATTTACTACAAATAAAATAGGTAAAATATTACTTGTTCTAAATTTTAAAGAAGCTTTGAATTTCACCAAAACTATATCACCGAGAGCCAATTTTTGTGTTGAATCATTTAAATCTATATTTAGCTGACTTTTCACACATTCATTTAATTGATTCTGTAAATCCGACCTATTTATCCCTTCTTGCTCTAACAGTTTTAAAAGATCGGACAGTACACTACCGTTGGATGCATTTTCTAATAATCCACTTTGATCCAAGCCAACAACGAACAAGGTATTTTGCTCAGCATTAACTTTTTTGTCGCTAATATATTGCATATTTTCAAGATAGTCACCGAGTAAAATTGAAAATTTTCTTGTTGAATTAAAATCAAAGTGGAGCTTTTTGGATTTCAGTTTAAAGAAGTTTTTTATTAATAAAGTAATTAACACAATAAATAATGAAACAATAAAAATTAAATAATAAAACTTAAATTCTTTAAAATCAAAAATAGTAGTAGCAACCCCCCATACAGTAATGTAAAAAGTTAAAATTCTTATCATATCTGTAAGCGAGAATGATAACACATTAATTAAAAATTTAAACATTACCATCCTCCCTGCCATCTTTTCAAATCATCCGACAACTCAAGCAAAACTTTATCATTTCCGCCAGGAACTTTTGTGAATAGTATTCTTGTTCCTCCCAAACACTTTGTAGCATATTTCATATTAGGCTCAATTAAAAAAATATCTCCCTTATGAAAAGTATATTCTTTACCTTCCTCAACAAGCAACACTTTTATTCGACCCTCTAAAACATAGTTATATTCATAATTATTCAAATGAACATGAGGCGCATCTGCCTTAAATTCCTTATAATCAGATATTCCCATCTCATATTTTTGAAAATCAAAGTGTTCAACAGAATTATCCGACTTTAATTTCCCTGATAAATAAACTCTGTCATTCTTCACTAAGCTTTGTTCAATTTTTTCACTTAAAATATTTTTCATTTTTACTCCTAATTAAGTCAGAATAATTTCCTTATTCGATTACTAAACCGTTTTTGATACATCAATAAAATACTTGATTAATTCAAAAAAGTAATTTCATATACTCACTGATTTAATTGAAATAATTATTTTAAAAGTGAGTATTTTCTTTTCTAAATTTTTTGAAAATAGCAGAGCTACTCTTCCACCGTCCGCTTCCTTGCTTGCCAGTTTCTGAAATCATCCACATCTGACTTAACTAATTTGAGGCAGGCATTAAGGACAAAGGCATCATCTAGCAAACCTGGTCCGAATAGGAAATCAGGCAAAGCATCCAGTGGGCTGAAAAAGTAAATTAAGGCACCAATTGTAGCCAAAATAGCTCCTTTTGGTAAGGTTGTATATTCTCGCTTAACATAGCTTCTAACCATGGAAATCATCCCCGGAATGGCTGAAAACTTGTCCCCGCCAAATGGTAGTCGCGCCAATTTCTTCTCGATATCTTGTAGAAAATGTTCCAATTTCCCTTGATCAGACAACAAGGCCTCTGCCCGTTCTCTAGTCTTGGACGATTTCCAAGTTTCAAGCGCCTGGTCAAACTTTTCCTCTAATTCCTGTTTGTTTTTAAATGGCTTACGCTTTCGAGCCCATTCAGTCAGCTGTTTTTGAAAACGGTCAGTTAATTTTACTCTTAGTGGCATAAAACACCTCACATAGTTTGCTTGTGCTAGACTTACAAATCCTCTGTCCGATAGAGGTTGTATCCTTCATAGTAATAGGAATGGTCGATACCTTTAAAATAGGTTGCTTGCCCAAGATCGTCAGTCAAAGCGTGTAACAACAAATATTTGAGTTCGCCTGTTGACACATGGCTTCTAACCATGGCATTGAAATACTCATCTTTATCAATGCTATTCCAATCAACTACCTTGCCCAACCTATCCCGTAGCATACAATCCAACCAGATACGCATACTGCGACCATTTCCTTCACGGAATGGGTGTGCAATGTTCATATCTGCATACTTGTCAATAATCTCATCAAAGGTTTCATGTGGTAGCTTGTCAATATAAGCCAATGACTGCTCCAGAAAAATACGAGGGGCAAATTGAAAGTTATCCTTGGCAATGTTTACATCACGAATTTTACCTGCAAAGTCGTAAATATCCTCAAATAAAGCCTGATGAATTTGTGCCAAACCTGCAAAGGTTCCAACTTCTATCTGGAACAATTGCCCAGTTTCGAACAGTTGAGCTGCTTTTTTCTTGCTGATTTGTTCTTCAAGACGGGCTAATTCAGCCGAATTTTCAATCCCCAATTTATTTTCTAAAACCATACTGCACCTCAACTTCCCTGAGATTATTTAGTAAAAGCTGTCGCCTCTTCCAATGTAAACTTAACATTGTCCTCAATCCACTTGCGGCGTGGCTCGACCTTGTCGCCCATAAGGACAGATACACGGCGTTCAGCACGGGCTAAATCTTCAATGGTGACACGGATAAGGGTACGAGTTTCAGGGTTCATAGTCGTTTCCCAGAGCTGATCGGCATTCATCTCACCAAGACCCTTGTAGCGTTGGAGGATAAAGCCCTTGCCAAAATCCTTGCGGAGATCTTCTAATTCCCCATCAGACCAAGCATAAGCAATCTTTTCTGTCTTGCCCTTACCTTTTGACATCTTGTAGAGGGGCGGAAGGGCGATATAAACCCGGCCTGCTTCTACTAGCGGTCGCATATAGCGATAGAAGAAGGTCAGCAAGAGAGTCTGAATGTGGGCACCGTCCGTATCCGCATCGGTCATGATTATAATCTTGTCATAGTTGACATCTTCCAGCGTAAAGTCTGAACCAACACCTGCACCGATGGTGTAAATCATGGTGTTGATTTCTTCGTTTTTGAGGATGTCCGCCATTTTAGCCTTGGCAGTGTTGATAACCTTACCACGCAAAGGTAGGATGGCTTGGAATTTACGATCACGGCCTTGTTTGGCAGAGCCTCCGGCCGAATCTCCCTCGACCAGATAGAGTTCGTTTTTGGCTGGATTTTTGGACTGGGCTGGGGTTAATTTTCCTGATAAAAGCCCCTTGTCCTTCTTGTTTTTCTTACCGTTTCGGGATTCGTCACGCGCCTTACGCGCAGCCTCGCGGGCGTCACGCGCCTTAATGGCTTTACGAACTAGATTAGATGCTAGCTCGCCATTTTCCAAAAGGAAGAAAGTCAGCTTGTCCGATACAATGCCGTCCACCACAGGACGAGCAAGCGGGCTGCCCAGCTTGTCCTTGGTCTGTCCTTCAAACTGCAAATGCTCTTCTGGCACAAGGATAGAGAGGACCGCAGACAAACCTTCACGGTAATCTGAGCCTTCTAAGTTCTTGTCCTTTTCCTTGAGCAAATTAGTCTTACGAGCATAGTCGTTCATGGCCTTGGTAATGGCTAGTTTGAGACCTGTTTCGTGGGTACCGCCATCCTTGGTCCGAACGTTGTTAACGAAGGAGAGAATGTTGTCTGAATAACCATCGTTGTACTGCATGGCCACTTGAACCTGGAAACCTGCATCTTCTCCTTCAAAATAGAGGACTGGCGTCAGGGTTTCCTTGTCTTCGTTGAGGTAGGATACAAAGTCTTGAACGCCATTTTCATAGTGATACTCCTCCTGCTCGCCCGTCCGCTCATCTGTCAAGGTCATGGTGACTTGTTTGAGCAAGAAGGCTGACTCTTTCAAACGTTCGGCAATGGTGTTGAACTTGAAATCAGTCGTTGAAAAGATGGTATCATCAGGCATAAAGGTAACTTTTGTACCTGTTTTTGATTTTGGAGCGGTACCAATCTTCTCTAAGGTCGTGACTGGCTTTCCACCCTGCTCAAACCGTTGCTTGTAAACAGCACCGTCACGGGTAATTTCCACTTCCAACCAACTGGACAGGGCATTGACCACCGAAGAACCAACCCCGTGCAGACCACCTGAAGTCTTGTAGCCACCTTGACCGAACTTACCACCTGCGTGGAGAACGGTGAAGATAACTTCAACGGTTGGCTTGCCTGTTGCGTGCATACCGACAGGCATTCCACGTCCACGGTCGGAAACGGACAGACTACCGTCCTTGTTAATGGTCACGTCAATTCGGTCACCGAAACCAGACAAGGCCTCGTCGACAGCATTATCGACAATCTCCCAGACCATGTGGTGCAGACCATTTCCGTCTGTGGAGCCGATGTACATACCAGGGCGTTTGCGAACAGCATCTAGCCCTTCTAATACCTGAATGGCATCGTCATTATAATTATTTATGTTAATCTCTTTCTTAGTCAAAACTGACCTCCATACTTGTCATCCTTACTATATTACAAGTTTTTGAGCATTTTTGCAAAATTTTTCTGCTAACTTTCGGCTGGAACAGCTAAGAAAACGCATTTGAGGAGAATTCAAAGGAAATTGTGCTATAATGGAAGCATGTTAGTCAATCTTATTTTATTATTCGTCGCATATTTATTAGGTTCTATTCCATCAGGACTTTGGATTGGTCAGGCTTTTTTCAAGATCAATATCCGCGAACATGGTTCAGGCAATACAGGAACCACCAATACCTTCCGTATTCTCGGTAAGAAGGCGGGCACTGTCGTCTTTCTGATTGATTTCCTCAAGGGAACCTTGGCAGCACTGCTCCCAATTATTTTTCATGCCCAAGGAATTTCTCCGATTGTCTTTGGATTGATGGCTGTTTTAGGACATACTTTCCCCATCTTTGCCCAATTCAAAGGCGGAAAGGCTGTTGCCACATCTGCTGGTATGCTTTTAGGGGTTGCACCTGCTTTCTGCCTCTATCTCATTCTAATCTTTGCCAGCTCCCTCTACTTGACATCCATGGTGTCATTCTCTAGTGTTTTGGCAGCAGCCTTAGCCATCTTAGGAGCTCTGCTATTTCCAGCACTAAAATTTATCCTACCTAGCTACGACTGGCTCTTTACCATTATCATCGTCTTTTTGGGGCTCTTTGTCATCGTTCGACACAAGGAAAATATCCAGCGGATTTTGAAAAAAGAAGAAAATTTAGTTCCATTCGGCCTCAATCTAACCAAACAGAAAAAGCGAGTTTAATCACTCGCTTTTAATTTACCTTGACCTCTACCACTTCAATCTTCTCCCCACCAAGCAAAATCAAATGACAGTCTACACGATCTATCTTGTAGGCTTTTTTCAATGCTTCTGCGTAGAGTTGCATTTGAGCTTGGTAACGTTGGCTAAGTTGGCTTGGCTGGTCATACTTGTCTGTCTTGTAATCAAAGAGGACAATGTGATCATCATAGAGTAGGTAGCCATCGATAATCCCGCGAAGGACAAATTGTTCCTGTGATACAGGATCTATCTGCAAACTTGCAAATGGAGCTTCTCGGTGTAGTTTGTCGGTATTGGCTAGAATTCCCTGACCCAAGTCTGTATCAAAGAAATCCAAGATCTTTTGAATATCAATCTTGTCCTTAACAGCCTGATCTGCATGAACAGCTTCTAGAGCTTCTCTTACCGTATCTTCTGTCACCAACCAAGACAAGTCCAAGCGTTGCATGAGTTCATGGACTGCTGAACCGACTTGAGCTCCAGTAATTTTTGGTTTCTTGGAGAAATCTGGCAAGTTGAAAGTCCGTTTTGTTTTGGATTTTGCCAAGCCCTGCCTTGTATCGGACTTATCCATGATTTCCATTCCTTCTTGTTCCAAAATAGGCTCATAGAGTTTCTTGATTTGACTTGGAGTGCGTAAACTTGGTAATTCTATAGCAGCCTTATAGCCTTCGTTCAACTCTTGGACAGAAGACAATAATTTCAAACCAATCTCAATGTCTTTTAACTGGATTTTTTCTATTCGATCTGACTTCACTTCTTTGGCTTGATCAGTTGGGTCAGCTTGCTCTAGTAGTAACTGTTCAGACACAGTAACCTCTACGGTTTCAGTTGCTACTTTCGTACTTTCTTCCACAGTTTCTTGCTCTGTCTGTTCTTGGTGGCCTCCCCCCTGTTCACTGTCTTCTACCATGTCCTCATCCGTCACAAATCTTTTCTTGAAGTGAAGGTCTTGACCAGTAAAGGCAGCATCAATGGCTAGTATCCAATCTTGAAAGCTGACCATATTTTCTCTTGTTGATTTAGCCAAGACACCATTTTCTTGTTTGCCATCATACCTGACAGATAGTTTTTCTTTGTCCCCTTTTCCAACCAAGTAGAGTTTTACCTCGGCTCGGGTCAGGGCTACATAGAGCAAGCGCATTTGTTCAGATAGATTGGCAATTTTCAGCTCTTGCAAGTTACGACGATAGGGAAGAGTATTCATCAGCACGCGCACCTGGGGTAATGAACTCCTTACTCGATTTTTCATGTCTGCCAGATACTGAACCCCAAGTCCATTTTTTCGACTGATAATAACAGACTGGTAATGGTCCTCTAAGTTAAATTTCTTATCAATATTCATAAGAAATACATACTTGAACTCCAACCCCTTTGACTTATGAATAGTCATGAGTTGCACTGCGTTTTCCGGAACAAATTCTTGAACATCTGCCAAGTCTTTGTCGTTGGCTAAGGCACGATCAATCATGGCAATAAAGCGAGATAATCCCTTGTAACCAGTCTTTTCAAATTGATGAGCACGCAAACCCAGGGCGTAAAGATTAGCTTGTCGCTTGCTGGCATTTGGCAAAGTAGCTACATAGTCGTAGTAGAATTTTTCATTGAAAATCTTCCAAATCAAATCATGGATAGAATGTAGCTTGGCAAAAGAACGCCAGCTATCCAATACTGACAAAAAATGACTAATCTTAGTTTGCAAACCTTTTGTAATCAAGCTTTTCCTAGCACAATTCTCTTGGTCCGCATCATCTTTGATACCTTCTATTTGTTTCGCTTCTTCCATCTTTTGATAGAAAAATCCTGTATTAGCCTGTAGGGAAATGCGGGTCAATTCATCCTCATCAAATCGAAACATAGGAGATTTGAGAAGGGCTACTAGGGCATAATCATTGAGCGGATTGTTAATTACCCGCAAGGTATCTAGCATGACCATGACTTCCAAGGATTTCAGATAGGATGTTAACCCACCATCAGCCACTAAGGGAATACCATACCGGTCAAAAATGCTTGTAATCAGATGATTGTGGGTTCGTTTTTGGACTAATAGTGTAATGTCTTCAAATTTTACGTTCTTCTCCTTATGCAGACGTAAGATTTCCTTAGCCACCATTTCAACTTCGCCAGCTGATATGGCCACCTCTTCTTCCCTATCCTCTGTATCAGACTTATCTTCCTTCTGACTATAGAGCCAGTACTCCATCTGATTTTCTGGCTTATAAGTAGGTTTTTCACTATTACCAAAGACTAGGCGGTGGCTGCCATCATAGTTAATTTCACCCACCTGTTTATCCAAAAGGCGAGTAAAAATCGCATTAGTCGCTTCTACAACCTCGATACTGCTGCGGAAATTCTCCTTGAGTAATATCAATTTTCCTGCCTCTGGATTAGACTGATAAAGTTCAAATTTCTCTTGGAAAATCATCGGATCAGCCTGACGGAAGCGATAGATTGATTGTTTGATATCCCCTACCATGAAGCGATTGTGCCCATTAGACAGCAAATCCAACATTCGCTCTTGACTGTGGTTATTGTCTTGGTACTCGTCCACCATTACCTCATGGTACTTGTCTTGGAAATACTGGCGAATGTCCTCGTTTTCCTCTAAAATCCGAATGGCAAAATGCCCAATATCCGAAAATTCAAAGGCAGCTTCCCTGATTTTCAACTCCAAATAGGCTTGTGAAAAATCCAAAACAAAATCACGCAGAAGCTCCAACAAAGGCAGAGCTTGAAGCTGGTAGTCTTTAAGCAAGTTCAATTCATAGGCTTCCTGCCCTAACTCCCGCAAGCCTTCAATAATTTGTTTCTTACCAGCATTATATTCTTCCTTAAAAGCTAGTAAATGCTCATCCTTAGGACGCTTAGCATTTGTCAACCCCCTGCCATTGGACTGGCTATTGATGAGTAGAATTTTTTCAACCCGTTCCGTCAAGTCCTTTAGCCCCAAGCCATCTAAATCTGTCAAAAGACCCACAACCTCTTCAACATTAGCAAAATATGGAGCAGAGCCAAAATCTTTTTTGCCCCACTCTATATGATGACGGAAAAAGTCCCCTGATTGATGGAGTTGGTCCAAAACAGTTTGCTTATAGTCTTGCTCAAGCATCTGGTCAATTTTTTCCTGGCTATAAAGTTCTGACTGAACAGCCTTTTCTTTTAGCCATTGGGTCGGATTGCTAGTTGATTGGCTAAAATCATAAATCTGGTAGACAACCGTGCGAAAACCGCTATTGTCTTTCCGACTACCTGAAAAATTGCTGACCAGCTTCCGAAAGTCCCCTGATTTGTCATTTTCTAAATAGGTTGCAAAAATCTGACTAAAAATTTCTTTTTTGAAACTAGATTTTTCAACCTCATCTTGTAGGATACGAAACTGGGGCGAAATACCCAGACTATAGCCATAGGTCGTGACTAATTTCTGCGTGAAAGAATCCATGGTCCCGATATCAGCCTTGGTCAAATCAGCCAACTGAGCTGATAGGTGTCGCCTCAAGTCCATATCGCTAGTCGCAGCAATGGTTTTATTAAGATTTTCCTCAATCCGATCCTTTAGCTGACCTGCTGCCTTAACTGTAAAAGTAGAGATAAAAAGCTCTTCAATCCCCACACCACGTTGTAGCTTGTCCAGTATCCTCTCCACCATGACAAAGGTCTTGCCAGAACCAGCTGACGCTGAAACAAGTATGTTCTGACTATGACTATAAATGGCTTCAATCTGCTCAGGTGTCCGCTTGGGCTTCTTTGCAGAAGCAGCCTCCTCCAACTGAATAGCACGAATTTCTTCTGCACTTAAAAATGGTTCAAAAGCCATTAGTCCTCTTCTCCTTTCATTCTCTCTAGCCAATTCTCTCGTTTTGTTTCTTTGACCAAACGACGAGCCATTCCCATATGTCGATCGGCCTCAAAACCAGTAATGGCCTTCAGTTGCTCACCAGCAACCGAACGTCCATCTTTTGTATAAGGGTTAATAGCAAAGCGACCATTGAGAATTTCCTCAGCAGCCTTCTGATAGAGATGTCGATTATGCTCCAGTAGAATATCACATTCCTCTTTCTCATAGGTCTGCTTCTCTGTCTTATAAAGGGATGAAAGACCTTGACTTTCCCCTTTAATAAATAAACCCTTGTAGACTAAACTGGTATTGGCAAGCTGCTCTATGTCTTCCATATTCTTCGTATCCTTTAATCGGATAAGAGGATTTTGTAAATGTAGATACATAGCTCCAAAAGCAGCCTTTTCTTTTGTTTCTTTCAGATGGCGCACAGCTTCCAAATAAGTGACCAATTGGGGTTTCAAACCATTGTAAAAATCAGCCAATGAGAAGGTCTGATCACTGGACTTGTAATCTACGATACCTACAGCATTATTTATCAATAAAGTATCCAAGCGGTCAATGGTACCATTGATATGAATTGGCCGATTGACCTGAGTATCTAGGATTTTAATAGCTTGTTCCTCACGGAAACTCTTTTCCTGACCATCAATAGCGACCAAATCATTATCCCTTAGAACAGTCGCTGTAGAGCGAGCAATCGTATCTAAAACTTGCCCCGTGAACTCCGCTTCGGCATCCTGACTATAAAACATCTTAAACTCCGCTTCATTGTGAGTGTCAGAAATAGCCTTATCCAACTTCTGCTCAAAACTATCACTAGATTTGTCCATAGCAAAGCGTTCCATGACACGATGTAGAAAGAGCCCGTGCTGGGTCACTGTCGGATGAATGGTTTCCTGCTCCCGCAAGCGTAGGATATTGCGAATAAAGTAGAGATACTGGTTATTGTAAAAATTGGTCAAACTAGAGGCCGATAGTTTTAAAGGCTTATCTGCTGGATAGAGAACTGCTCGAGTATCTTCACTTAAGGCGACTGGACTGATATCATCCTTGATTTCAGGAATAGAAAGATCTTTTGCTGCAAATTTTTCTTTTAGCTCGGATACCAAAGTCGTCCAAAAAGCTGATTGACCTTGCCAATCTTGTTCAAGGCTTGAGAGGGCTGGCTCTTTTAGCTGAGAGAGCAAGCCTTTATAGTAACCGACATCTTGAGGATTTGGACTGAGTATTCGACCATGCGGTATCACTTGAAACTTCATCAGCTCGACGAGAAGGCCTATATAAGGGGATTGAGGATCTTCACCTTCATTGTATATCTGAGGTGCAGAAAGAACCAAGTGTTCCGTAGCCGCATTTAGTAAGGATATCATGGTAGCGTGGTTTTTCTTAATATTGTCACGACTGACCAAGTCAAAACGAGAGGAGCTAGCTGATACCAGATTGACCTTGGCCATCTCTTCTTCGGTCAACAGACTGGTATTCTTAGCAACTTTTGGGAAATTAGCCTGTCCCATACCGATAGCAAAAACGTACTTGGCAGTATGAGGCATAATCAAATCATAGGATTTTACATTGACCACATCGACTGTTGCTGGAACAGTCCTATACTGACTGGCCTGCATTCCAGCCTGTAAAATAGCCAGAAAATCATCCAACTTCATTTTTTCATTACCAAAAATCTGACGAAGAGAATGAAGAGTATGGATAAAGCTATTCCAGACTTGTTTCGCCTTATCCTGCTCTGCTTCACCTAGCCCTTTAGTGAGCACTTCCATATTTTGAGTTAGCTGAACAGCCTCTAAAAAGACCATAAATTTCTCTAGTAGACTACTAGCCTTTTGCGGACCAGCCTTAAACAAGGTCAGCAAAGGCTCCATAATCTTGGCCCGCAGAGGTTCTAAGACATTCAAATCATAGATAAGACCCTTCTCTTTAATTATCTCCACATCATAGTCTGCTCTGCTATTGACCAAAAAGGGCCGTGAAAAAGCAGCCTGGCCCTTCATATCTGCAAATTGCACATAAGATTCAAAAAGATCCAGTTCCTTTGGAGAAATACTGGCGTACAAGCCTGATTTGAGAAGGTTGAGCAGGTCCTCTGGTCTGAAACGATTGCGACGCAAGCGTTGGAGTGACTCAACAAAATGCACGAGAGGATGGTGACTCATCTCTTCTGCCTTCCCCAAATAGTAGGGGATGTCAAATCTATCAAACACCTTGCCAATTTGTAAATGATAGCTATCAACATCGCCAACCAACAAAAGAATATCCTTGTAACGAACACCCTTGCTAAGTAGATGACGAATGGCGATTGCAACCTGCTCCACTTCAGCTTTTTGATTGATAACTTTCCAAATCTCAATCTTGCTTTGATCTGCCTCCGTTAGGGCGAGCTGAGAACCACTATAATCGTAATGACATTCCAGATTCTTGGAAATTTTACCTAGACTATCCAAAACAGGCTCCTGACCAATGTAGTCAATTTTGCTGCTAAAGTGGGCAGATAAGTGACGCAAAAAATCAACATTGGCCTGATAAACGTTTCCTTCAATATAAGCTGCCTTTACAGCCTTTTTACTAGCATAAACACCTATCAGAATCTCCGATACCCGTTCATTTAAGGCGCTTACCAAGGCCTCCTCTTCTGCTGAGAAACGAGAAAAGCCATCTATAACAAGGACTATTTCTTTTAACTGCTGATCTAACTGACCTGTTTCAATCATACTAATCAGCTGTGCTAACTTGGATCGGTGCTCAAAGCCTTCTTTGACCAAAACATCAGTTACTGCCAGAATTATCTTGGTCAAATCAGCCTGTTTGTCAGGAGAATCCATGGCTTCCAAGTCTAAGACAGACATATTGGCCCCTTGCAACTCTTTATATAGTGCTACTAGTTGATTGATAAAACCAAAATCTGTCTTTAAACGCCCATAGACTTTCAAATCACCATCTTTAAACTGTGATAAGACACGGAAAAAAACCATGGCCAAGCCTACATCATCAAGCGACTGCCTTTCCTCTATCTTATCAATCAACAAATAACGTCCTAATTGACCGAAACGTGTCACGATGATGTCAAAAGTTGCTTGCTCTGGCAAGTATTCCAAAACCTTGCGTTCCATTTCAAATGATAGGGAGTTAGGAGCAATATAAAAAACACGCTTCCCTTGTTTGGCAAATACTGCCGCCTGCTCTGTCAGATACTGTGTCAGAGGATTACGAATATCTGTATAGACTAATTTCATTCGGCCACCACGCTTTCTTAAAATATTCTATGTCTAGTATAGCAAAATTTGGTTAACATCTGAACAAAAAAAATAGAATCTGCCAGTCATGCAATACACCAGCAGATTCTAACTTTACTCATTTTCTTTCTCTTTGGCTATACGCTCTCTTTCCAAGCGCAATTTACGATTGGGATTGAGCGTGTTAAAAAGTTCTTCCAATTTCTCAGCATTCCAAACATCTGCTGCAGAAACGAAATTTCCATCCTTATCCTTGAAGGATATCGGTTTATCACCCATAGACACCTCCAAATTTCTATCATTACTTATTTTCTACTCGTCCAAGTTTAAAGCAACTGAAACAGTCTATTCCAAGACTACCTCGCCTTCGAGTTCCCCAGTTAAAACCGTGCCAACTTATCGGATGTATTACGACATGGAGTACAGGCAGTCGATGTTACTGCCTATACGGAATTAATAAGGTTGGTAGGTAGTCCGCCATAGCGGCTATCGTACTACATCAAGTCCTTTAGGACTTAGATGTGATCCCAAAGTTACGAAACGGAACCCAAATGGTCGATACTACCATTTGGGTGAAGTTAGTAAGGTAGCTAGCCAAGGTCCCCTAGGACTTGGCGTAGTTTGACTAGCAAGTTAACTTGCAGTCAAAATGCTTAACTCGCTTTCGAATTTTTAAGCTCGAGCTTCTGTGGTCGCTTTCATATTTCAAGGCGACCAGCTGAAACAGTTCCCCAAACTGTTTCACTCCACTGGACAAGTTACGACATGGAGTACAGGCAGTCGATGTTACTGCCTGTACGGAATTAGTAAGGTTGGTAAGTAGACCGCCATAGCGGCTACCGTACTACATCAAGTCCTTTAGGACTTAGATGTGATCCAAAGTTACGAAACGGAACCCAAATGGTCGATACTACCATTTGGGGGAAGTTAGTAAGGTAGCTAGCTAAGGTCCCCTAGGACTTGGCGTAGTTTGACTTGCAAGTTAACTTGCAGTCAAACTGCTACGTTAATCAACAAACTCGAATTCAAACTTGCCGATGCGGACGGTGTCTCCGTCTTTTGCTCCGCGCGCGCGGAGGGCTTCATCGACACCCATTCCTCGCAACTGGCGGGCAAATTTCATGACTGATTCGTCACGGTCAAAGTTGGTCATAGTAAAGAGTTTTTCTAGCTTATCACCAGATAGAATCCAGCTGGCATCATCTGAACGGCTGATATCAAATTCTGGTTCATCTGGGTTGAAGCCGTAGTAAGCCTCTTCTTCTTGGAAATCTGATTCATCATAAAGCAAGAATTCTGGTGTTTTCTCTAGCAATTCTGCTGTTGCCTCCAAGAGATTTTCCAAACCTTGGTGAGCAATCCCTGAAATTGGGAAAATCTGTGGCAGTTCGTCAAATTCATCATAGTTTGCTGCCAATTTTTTCTTAAATTCTTTCAGATTGTCAGCTGCTTCCGGCATGTCCATCTTATTGGCGACAATAATCTGTGGGCGTTCCATGAGTCGAAGATTGTAGGTTTCCAATTCATTGTTGATAGCTACATAGTCCTCATAAGGATCACGACCTTCACTTGCTGACATATCCAAGACATGCAAAATAACACGTGTCCGCTCGATATGGCGAAGGAATTGGGTACCTAGACCGACACCTTGACTAGCCCCTTCAATCAAACCTGGTAAGTCTGCAACTGCAAAGGATTCACCAGATTTAGTCCGAACCATTCCCAAGTTTGGAACAATAGTAGTAAAATGATAGGCACCAATTTTTGGCTTGGCTGCCGTAATCACGCTGAGCAGGGTTGATTTACCAACCGATGGAAAACCAACAAGCCCAACATCAGCAAGGACTTTCAATTCTAATTCCAATTGGCGTTCTTCACCTGGTTCCCCATTTTCAGAAATTTCTGGTGCAGGATTTTTAGGTGTCGCAAAACGGATATTACCACGACCACCACGTCCGCCATGGGCAATGATAAATTCTTGGCCATGCTCCACCAAGTCAGTAATAACCTTGCCAGTTTCCGCATCGCGCACAGTAGTTCCCTGAGGGACACGGACCAACATATCTTCTGCGCCACGCCCATGCATTCCCTTTGTCATGCCTTTTTCGCCATCGTCAGCCTTAAAACGACGGTTGTAACGGAAGTCCATCAAGGTGCGCAAGCCCTCATCCACGACAAAGACCACATTACCACCACGACCACCGTCGCCACCCCAAGGACCGCCATTGGGTACATATTTTTCACGGCGGAAGGCTACCATGCCATCGCCACCCTTACCAGCCTTGACCGTAATCTTGGCTGTATCTAAAAACATACTCATAATTTACCTATTCTTTCCTAGAAAAAAACGCTTAGAAGCGTTTTATAATCTGTATCACAAGCAAAATTCAAATATAAGAATTCTTTTCAAGTTAAACAAAGCAGTTTTTAGGGAAATACAGTTGTATTTTGAAAAAAAAACTAACAATGAGGAACTGAAAGCTAACCTTACCATAGAAGTGCTGAAGTGTGTACAGGTTCTTAATTCATCAATGCATTGATAGCTGGTAAAATCAAACCAGCCAAGGTTATTAGCACCATCACAATAACGATGATAATTGTCACCTTCTCAAAAAATGTTTTCTTATGTTTTACTTCTCCAAAAGCCATGGCTTTCTCCTTATTTTTGCAATATCATTTTATTCTACCATAATTGAACCATTTTTTCAATTCTCACCTCTATCTGATAAACTTTCCTTCACCTTCTCCGCCACCTTATAAGGTAGACCAGCTTCTGCGATTTCCTGCAGACTGGCCGACTGGATATTGCCAATGGACTTGAAATACTTCATCAGGGTCTGCTTGCGTTTTGGTCCCAGACCCTCTATGCCATCCAATTTAGATGAAAAGGAATTTTTTGACCGAACCTGACGATGAAACTCAATGGCAAAGCGGTGCACTTCATCTTGAATTCGATGAAGAAGGAAAAATTCCTGAGAATTACGGGGTAGTTCAACCACCTCTAAGGGATTGCCAAAAAGCAATTCGTGGGTCTGGTGCTTGTCATTCTTCTGCAAACCTGCAATAGGAATGGACATGCCTAGCTCCTGCTCGATGACCTGCTTGGCGACATTTACCTGACCTTGACCACCGTCAATGATAATCAAATCAGGCGGTGTCAAATCGTCCCGCAAGACCCGACTATAACGGCGTTGCAGCACTTCACGCATAGAGGCGTAATCATCCGGCCCCTCAACCGTCTTAATCTTGTACTTGCGGTATTCTTTTTTATTGGGCACCCCATTTTCAAAAACCACCATGGCCGACACAGGACTGGTCCCCATGATGTTGGAGTTGTCAAAGGCCTCAATCCGCACAGGCGTCGGAATTCCCAAAAGCTGACCGATATTCTCGACTGCACCATAGGTCTTCTTCAGATTTTTCTCCAGGAGATTAAACTTCTGCTCCAGACTGACACGGGCATTCTTGGTGGCCAGAGCTATGAGTTGCTTCTTCTCACCACGCTGGGGTTTAAGCACCTTGGTCGCCACCAGAGCTTCTACGGCTTCTTGGTCAATATCCTGCGGTATCAACACTTCAGATGGAATTAAATGCTGCTGGTCCCTGTAAAACTGACCGATGTAGGTCAAAAAGTCTTCGTCCGCATCATTATAGTAGGGAAAGAGATTGACATTCCGCTCAATTAGTTTTCCCTGACGAACAAAGAAAACCTGTACACACATCCAGCCCTTATCTACATAGTAGCCAAAGACATCTCGATTCTGCAAGTCATGGGCCATCACACGCTGCTTGGTCCGCAGGGTTGAAATGGATTGGAGGACATCTCGGTATTCCGCAGCCTTTTCAAATTCCAGATTGCCAGCAGCAACTTTCATCTTGTCCTGGACTTCCTTGACAATCTTATCATCATGACCTGTCAAGAACTGGGCCACTTCCTTAGCCATCTTGTCATAGTCAGACAGGCTGGGCAGGTTTTCCCCGTGTGCCAAACATTGCCCCAAATGATAATAAAGACAATACTTGTTCTCAGGCAATTTACACTTGCGGAAAGGATAGAGGCGCTCCAATAGTTTAAGGGTTTGATTGGCCGCACTAACGTCAGGATAAGGACCAAAATACTGACCACCATCCTTTTTTATCTGCCGTGTAATGATTAGCCGCGGATGGCGTTCCTTAGTGATCTTGATGAAAGGATAGGACTTGTCGTCCTTGAGCATGATATTGTAGCGTGGCTTGTTTTCCTGAATGAGATTGATTTCCAACAGAAGTGCCTCAATATTGGAGTCTGTCACGATAAATTCAAAATCGGCAATTTCAGCTACTAAGGCTTCTGTCTTGGTATCATGGGCACCACGAAAATAAGACCGCACCCGATTTCGCAGGTTTTTGGCCTTGCCCACATAGATAATCTTACCGTGCTTGTTTTTGTGGAGGTAACAACCCGGACTATCCGGCAGCAACTCCAACTTGTGCTTGATTAAATCGTTCATAAAACTATTGTAACACAAGTTTAATCAATGGAACACTAGACATCTTCTCAAAAAAACATTAAATTTTCTCACAATTTAATGACTTGGAATGTTATATTTTCTAACATAAGGAATTGATAGATTTTGCAAAAATTTTCAGAATATGGTATACTAGCAAAGTTATTTTATATAGAAGGAGTATGAAAATGAAGAAAAAACTATTCATGTTATTGGCAAGCATACTGCCAGTATTCTTTATTTTTACCAGTGTTAAGGCTGACGATACCATTGATATTGTCTTCGATAATGCCTACGCACCATTCGAGTTTAAAGACTCAGACCAAGTTTACAAAGGATTAGATGTTGATATCATCAACGAAGTTATCAAGCGCTCTGGCTGGAAAGTTAACCAATCTTTCCCAGGCTTCGATGCTGCCGTTAACGCTGTTCAAGCCGGTTCTGCCGATGCCCTTATGGCAGGTACAACCATTACAGAGGCTCGCAAGAAAGTCTTTACTTTCTCAGATCCCTACTTCGATACAAAAATCGTTATTGCTACAACCAAGTCAAACACGATTTCTAAATACGAAGACCTCAAAGGTAAAACTGTCGGTGTAAAAAACGGTACCGCTGCCCAAGCCTTTCTGGAGGAAAACAAGGAAAAGTACGGCTATACTCTTAAAACCTTTGATACAGGCGATTTGATGTACAACAGCCTTTCAGCTGGTGCTGTTGATGCAGTTATGGACGATGAAGCAGTTATCCAATATGCTATCCAACAAGGTCAAGACCTCAGCATCGACATCGCTGGTGAAGCCATTGGTTCCTTTGGTTTCTCTGTTAAAAAAGGCAGCCAATATGAGTACCTTGTAGAAGATTTTAACAAGGCACTTGCAGCCATGAAAGAAGATGGCACATATGAAACAATCATGAACAAGTGGTTGGGAACAACAACTGCTTCTGCTGAAACAACTGACTACTCTTCACGCCTTAGCTTGACTGGTAGTGCTACTGCAAAAGCAACGCCTGTAAAAGCAAGTTACACAATCGTTTCCGACTCATCATTTGCTCCATTTGAATACCAGGACGAAACTGGTAAATATGTCGGCATTGACATGGAATTGATTAAGGCAATTGCAGAAAACCAAGGCTTTACTATTACCATCCAAAACCCTGGCTTTGATGCAGCCTTGAACGCTGTACAAGCTGGACAAGCTGATGCAGTTATCGCTGGTATGTCTATCACAGACGCTCGTAAAGAGATTTTTGATTTCTCAGATGCCTATTATTCATCAAATATTCTTCTTGCTGTTAAAAATGGTAGCGATATTACTTCCTACGAAGGCTTGAAAGGCAAAACTGTCGGTGCTAAAAACGGTACGGCTTCTTATACTTTCTTAGAAAGTAACAAAGACAAGTACGGGTATACTCTTAAACCTTTCGATGAAGCTTCTGGCATGTATGACAGCTTGAATTCAGGTTCTATTGATGCCCTCATGGATGACGAAGCTGTGCTTCTCTACGCCATCCAACAAGGTCGCGACTTTGCAACTCCAATCCCTGGCGAAAAATCTGGTGAGTACGGTTTCGCTGTTAAAAAAGGTACAAACCCAGAGTTGATTGAAATGTTCAACAACGGTATGGCTGCTCTTGTCCAATCTGGTAAGTACGATGAAATTTTGAACAAGTACTTCAATTCTACTGAGAAAACAAGCTCTACTACATCTACTGTTGATGAAACAACCATTGCGGGTCTTTTGAAAAACAACTACGGTCAGTTACTCTCTGGTCTTGGTATCACAATCGGTCTTGCACTTCTTTCATTTGCAATCGCTATTGTTATTGGTATTATCTTCGGTATGTTCGCGGTTAGTCCAATCAAAGCCCTCCGTGTAACTGCATCTGTGTTTGTTGATGTGGTTCGTGGAATTCCTTTGATGATTGTAGCTGCCTTCATCTTCTGGGGTATTCCTAACTTAATCGAATCTATCACAGGTCAGCAATCTCCAATCAACGACTTCGTTGCTGGTACCATTGCCCTGTCCCTCAACTCTGGTGCTTATATCGCTGAGATTGTTCGCGGTGGTATTCAAGCCGTTCCTGCTGGTCAAATGGAAGCCTCACGCAGTTTGGGTATTTCCTACGGAACAACCATGCGTAAGATTATCTTGCCACAGGCTGGTAAAATCATGTTGCCAAACTTCATTAACCAATTCGTTATCACTTTGAAAGATACAACTATCATCTCTGCGATTGGTTTGGTGGAGCTCTTCCAAGCAGGTAAAATCATTATCGCTCGTAACTATCAGTCCTTCCGTATGTACGCAATCCTTGCCATTATCTACTTGGTAGTTATCACTCTCTTGACGCGCTTGGCTCGTAATCTTGAAAAAGGAGGCAAATAATGGCTCAATTGAAAATTAACGTCCATGACTTGCACAAGTATTATGGAAAAAACGAAGTATTGAAAGGTATTACTGCTAAGTTCTATGAAGGCGATGTTGTGTGTATCATCGGTCCTTCTGGTTCAGGTAAATCAACCTTCCTTCGTACCATGAACTTGCTTGAAACCATCACAAGTGGTCAAGTGACAGTAGATGGATATGATTTGACAGATCCTAAGACAGATGTTGATGCCTTCCGTGCCAATGTTGGCATGGTATTCCAGCACTTCAACCTCTTCCCACACATGACTGTCCTTGATAATATCACTTTTGCTCCTATCGAACACAAGTTGATGGATAGGGCAGAAGCTGAAAAAGTTGGTATGGAATTATTGGAAAAAGTTGGTTTGGCAGACAAGCGTGACGCCATGCCTGATAGCCTATCTGGTGGGCAAAAACAACGTGTTGCTATCGCTCGTGCCTTGGCTATGAACCCAGACATCATGCTCTTTGATGAACCTACTTCTGCCCTTGACCCTGAGATGGTTGGTGATGTACTCAATGTTATGAAGGACTTGGCAGAACAAGGTATGACCATGTTGATTGTAACCCACGAAATGGGCTTCGCCCGCAAGGTTGCTAACCGCGTTATCTTTACAGATGGCGGTGAGTTCCTTGAAGATGGTACTCCAGAACAAATCTTTGATAACCCACAACACCCACGTTTGAAAGACTTTCTAGATAAGGTCTTGAATGTGTAAGCTAAACAAAAAGCCTTTGACTAACAGTCAAGGCTTTTTGAGTTGCTTCAAATAATCATTTGCCTCTTTTCTGGAGGTAAATATAAAAATATTCTTGTCCTTATATATGGATAGCAGATTGAAAATATTGGGGCGAACCTGCGTTCGAAAATTCTTTACAAACTCTAATAATTCTTCATCGACAGTCATCGAAACCCACGGCATATCCACTCTCGGTTTGCCAACACGACTGTATAGACCTTCCACGCACACTGATTCTGGGTAATCTAAAAATAATATCGTATCACAGGCCGCCATTCGAAGTTTATAAGTCCCCCTATAATTACCATCAATAATCCACTCTTCTTGCCTTAATACTTCCTCTTGACGAGCTTGAAAAACTTCTCTAGCAACTGTTGTCTTGTCCGATAACCAGTTTAACTGATCCAAATGATAGAGGGGCAATCCTGTAATTTCTTTCAATTTCAGTGAAAAGGTCGATTTTCCAGCACCAGGGCAACCAATAATCATTACTTTCTTCATACTGTTAACCTATAGGACCAACCTTTCTTTTTCTTTTCAACAGCTTCAAAGCCACATTTCTCAAATAGTTTACGGGAGCCCGTATTCCAATCATAAATTTCTTCGACAAGTATTTCCTCAAAGCCCAACTCCCTTGCTCGATCAATCATTCGCTGCAATACCTTGGTTCCTATTCCCTTTTTCCAATACCGCTTGTCTCCAATTGCAATGGCAAAATCATCTTTAAAAAGAGTCACATCACCTATTGGTAGAAACTGACCATTTTCAATTATCTCAATGAAATAACATTCTCCATTCGTTGACAAGTATTCATACATGCGATGAAGCAAGTCTGCACTATAAACTTCCTCATCCCCGTCAACGAGCCAGACCAATTCCAAATCTTGATGCCATATCAAAGCAAAATCATGAATTCCATCATATCTACGAAGCCGAATCTGATTGTCAATTTCTAATACTGCCGCCTGCTCTACTCCTTCGATTGCCATGAATATCTCCTTACTAGTTCATCTCGGTAGGTCAATTTTATCACAAATCTGAATAGATGAGAATAGTCATTCCTATTCATCTAGTAATGCAAAAATCAAAAAAAAAAAAGCCTCATTTCGAGGCTTCTTGTTTTATAAAAACAATCCAACTAAAGCCGTAATGATTCCGTAGATAAACATAGGCACGGCTGTTTTCTGCATGATAAATCCTTCTTGACGACGCACTCCGGAAACGGATGAGGCCGCAATGATATTGTTGACACAGGTCATATTCCCCATGGCTCCACCAACTGACTGCATGGCCAAGATACTGGTCATGTTCAGACCTGTTTGCGTGGCGATGGATTGTTGAACGCCTCCAAAAATGAGATTGGAAATTGTCGCAGAACCTGAGAAGAAGGCTCCAATGGCACCTAGATAGGAAGCGAAGAGACCCCAATATGGACCAGTTGCTGCTGCCAAGGACATCCCGATAATGGATACCATAGACTGTTCACCATTAAGTAGCATGAATTTTACCATGGTCACACCACCTAGAAGGGCAAAGAAGGGTTCCGACACTTGTTTGGCAGTTTGTCCAATCATCTTCCATACTTGACCTTTCGTACTTGGATAGAGGCTTGATAGGGTCAACACAATGAGGAAGAAAGGAATGAATGCTGGTGCGTAAAGCAATTCATAAGATTCTGTCGAGCTAGTACCAAATACATTGGCTAATGTGAATTTCAGAGCCTTTGTAATTTCTAGCTTAGCAAAGCCAATATCTGCACTTAAAAGCAGGGCATCCGTTCGCATCAGGCCTTTAATCCCTAGCTGAGGAACACGGGTTATCACCAGTATCAAAACCAAGCAAATCAAGGGAAGGGTAGCCATAAAGAGTTCTTTTGCTGTAACTTGTTCCACAAAATTTTTCTTGTTTTCGACCGAATTCAAGCCAATCTGTTTTTTGGCTAACCAGATTGAAATAAGAAAACCGATTGCTCCTCCCAAAAGAGATGGGAATTCATAGTTGATAGTGGCCAAAAGGGTCATGGGCAAGGCGCAAGCAAAGACTGTCAAATAAATATAGAGCAGATTGGCCTTGATTTGTGACCAAGAAAAGACATAACGAAGGGCAATCAAGGGAATGAGCAAGCCTGCGGTTAAATGAATTAGAGCTGCCTTTAAGCCCAGCTCTCCAATCTGCTGACTGGTCAAACCTAAAGAACCAAATCCAAACCAAGTCGGCGTACCGACAGCACCAAAAGATACAGGAATCGAATTAAAAATCAATACTGCTAGCACAACCTTGATGGGTTCAAATCCCAAAGCAATCAAGATGGGGGCTGCAATTGCTGCGGGAGTTCCAAAACCAGATGCCCCTTCAATCATGAAGGCGAAGGCGTAACCGATAATCATCATCTGAGCAACAGGATTGGGTGTCAAACTAGACATCCATCTGTTGATGATAGCTTGGTTTCCTGTTTTTCGTTGAAAGTTATTAAATAGCACTGCTCCCATAATCACTGTTATCGGCGTTAGGGTAGCCAAAAAACCTGTGACCAAGCCTGAATTTAACAAGGCAAAATCCGTCTTAAAATACATCAACAAAATCAAATAAACCAAACCTGCAATCGCTGGCAAGGCATAACTGGCTGCCAAACGCATCTTGATCATCAAAAATATCAAGAGAACAATTGGAAATACACTCAATAAAATATCCATAACATTTTCATTTCCTTATTTTTAAGCTATTGCATTAGAGTCCTGTCTAAACACAGCTTCTCTTATTATAACCTAAGCCTAGCCAAAAATACGATTGTTTGCTCTCCTGATGAAAGAAAATTCATTTTTTCTTCACTCTTCGATAAGTTTTCCGTACAAGAACAGTATATTGACAAGTTTTTATCGATATGCTATACTAAAACAAATGTAGCAAGCGAGGTAGGGAGAAATGGACAATAAGAAGTAAACTCAAACTAAGTTCTATGCTTATTTAGTAGTTTTCTTGCGTCCATTTTTCTGTTTCTCTGTTCCATGAATAGGGTCTTTTTGGGCTGATTTCGACACACTACTAAATAGGTAGTGTGTTTTTTCTTGTAAAGGAGGCCTTATGCTACTAAGCACTCAACATTTATCTCTCGACCATCAAAAAGATTTAAGAACCTTGGTTCAGGACCTAAACCTCATTGTCAACCCCGGCGATAAAATAGCCATCATCGGCGAAGAAGGAAATGGAAAATCCAGTCTATTACTAACCTTGATGGATTCAACACTTGTCGCCAACTACCTGCTTCAATCAGGCAGTATTCACCGATATTTTCACTCACCAGTCTATATTCCTCAAAGTCTTCCACTGGAAATAGCAGAGCTAACCTTGAACGACTACTTCTTCGCTGACTTAGACATCGACATTGATTACGGCCTACTCTACCTCTATGCTGACCAGCTCCAGTTTGACAGCGAGCGATTTTCCAGTCAACAATTGATTAAAAGCCTGTCAGGTGGTGAAAAACTAAAAATTCAGTTGATCAAATTACTGTCTATTCCATCTGACATCATCTTTCTAGATGAACCATCAAATGATTTAGATTTGGATACCTTACTTTGGCTTGAAAACTATATCATCACGAGCCCTAACACCATTCTATTTGTTTCTCACGATGAAGATTTCCTCAGTAAAACAGCCACAAAAATCATTCACCTAGAATCGGTTAAAAAGAAAACACTTGCTCAAACAACTGTTCAAGAACTGGATTACAGCGATTATGCTCAACAGCGCCTACAAGCTTATCAGAAACAAGTCCAACAAGCTCGGAATGACCAAAAAGAATTTGACAAAGCCATGAATAAGCACCTACGACAAAAATCACAGGTGCGCAATACCTTGCTCAATACACATGATGCTACTATGGGACGCCTCATTGCCAAGAAAATGAAGAATGTCTTATCACGTGAAAAACGCTATGAAAGAATGAAGGAAAACCTCACAGAAGTTCCTTTTCATGAAGATGCCATTTCCCTCTTCTTCTCAGACATTTCACCACTACCAGCTAGAAAGCAAGTACTTCACTTAGAAAACTTTCAATTAATGGTTGACGAACGACTACTCGTTCAAAACATCCATTTCAACATAAATGGGCAAGATAAGATTGGTATCATTGGACAAAATGGAATTGGTAAATCCAGTTTTCTAAAGCTAATCTATCAAGAACTCAGGCAACGAGCAGATATAAACTTGGGATACATGCCCCAGCGCTATTCAGAAGTCCTTGATGAGTCTAAAACTCCACTTAATTTTTTATTGGAAAATGGCAATCGTGAGCAGGAACAACTAATCTTGACACATCTAGCCAGTCTTCAGTTTACACGACAAGAAGTTCATCACAGGATCTGTGAACTTTCAGGGGGACAAAAAGCCAAGTTACTCTTGTTAAAAATGGTTCTTGATCAAGCCAATTTTCTCTTATTAGATGAACCTAGTCGAAACTTCTCTCCCACTTCTCAGCCATATATTCGTCAACTATTTGCCGATTATCCAGGTGGCTTAGTATGCGTATCACATGATAGGCGTTTTTTGAAAGAAGTTTGCCGAAAAATATACAGATTAAGCGAAAAGGGCTTGGATCAAGTCCAAATCTAGCTAGTAAAAAGAGGCTGGGCTCAAGTCCTGCGCCACTTCTATCATTAAATCGTCAACCACAAAGCCCTCACTAAGATGTTACACCTAGTGAGGGCTTTATGTTCGTTTTCATTATTCTGCGGCTGAGGGCGAAGCCATCATGGATGTCTTTCCCACTCCCTTTTTATATTGATTAAATCCGCTCACGCAATTTCTCAACAAAGAGGTAGGCCGCAGGGCAGATTAAGGTATTCTTTATAGTTAAATTGTTGATTTGGTATATCTTCTTCCGGTCAGTATGCGGAAATTCTCGGCAGGCCTTAGGACGAGCATCATAGATGCTACAGAGATTATCACCTCCAAGGAAGGGACAGGGCATGGATTGAAAAACCTTATCGCCATCCTCATCCACGCGCAAATACATATCCTCAAAAACAGGTAATTTCATACGCAAATGCTTAGCAATTCGAGTAATATCAGCTTCTGTAAAAAGCGGTCCCAAGGTCTTACAGCAGTTAGCACATTCTGTACAGTCGATTTCCGAAAAAACTTCCGCATGGATATCTTGAACAATTCTGTCCAGATTTTTGGGTGCTTTCTTCTTGAGGTTGGCTAGAAATTTTCGATGTTCTCCCTGTTTCTGCTGGGCCAGCTGCTTGTATTTTTCGATATCTACAGTCATAAACTCTCCTTTTCGACCTCTATTATACCACAAACAAACTTTTCAGCTCTGCTATTTTTCAAAAGGATTATGGGCGAAAATCCTGCGAGAAACTTCAGCCACGGGCAGACCGATGATGGTATGAATATCCCCTGAAATGCCCGCCACAAAGCGTGGATCCAGCTCTTGAATACCGTAGGCACCTGCCTTATCGAGTGGCTGTTTTTCATGAATATAAGCTTGGATGTGTTCCTCAAGCGCTGGATAATAGTCAACAAAATCAATCTGTGCCAGCGTATAAAAAACATCTAATGACTGAGAACTTCGAAGACAAACAGAAGTCACTACATAATGACTCTTGCCAAAATAGGAACGAAACATGGCTTCCGCCTCAGCCAAATCCCGAGGTTTGTTGAAAATCTGTCCGTCTGCCACCACAATCGTATCAGCCGAGATATAGAGATAGCCTTGTTCTAGTTCCATATCCGACTTGGCCTTGGAAATTTCACAGCATGTTTTTGCTGCTCGAGTAAGAAAATCATCGCTAGCAAATTTTTCCATAAAATACTCTTCAATCCCCCGTTCATCGACTTCAACGGATTGGATGCGAGGATCTAGAAACTCCAATAATTGCTTGCGTCTAGGCGAATTACTGAGCAAAACATAGGAAGTAAGGATTGGTTGACTCCCTTCTTTTTGATAGTCAAATACAGTTTGCATATTTCCTCCAGTCAAAAACAGAGCCCTAAGACCCTGTTTCTGTCATTTGATTAGTTTGTTTTACGGCGACGAACGGTCACTGCAAGTCCAGCAAGACCAAGGCCAAATAGACTAAGTGCTAGGCTTGATTGATCACCGGTATTTGGCAGGCTAGCTGCTGAGCTAGTAGTTGTTTTAGAAGTAGCAACTGGAGTGCTAGCAGCCAAGGCTGGTTTAACTACAGGTTGAGAAATAGATTCTGAGCTAACAAGCGAGCTTTCTACATTCTGCACCAATTCTGGTTGAGACTGTTCAGAGTTAACTTCCACAGCTTGACTAAGAATAGGAGATGAGCTAGCCTGCTGAGTTAACTCAGTCTGGTTAACTGGCGTTGATACTTCTAATTCTGAAAGACTTGTTTTACCTGCATCAGTTAAATCTTTAATGGTAACAGGAATTGTATTTTCTGAAATAAATGGCCAATCTGATACGAGCAATTTCCCAGGATATGATAAGGAATCATTAGGATTTGTTGAATGATAGACTTCAACAAAATCCAAATATTTATCTTTATCTGTATCCAAGGTTGAGTCCACAGAAACCAAACGTGAATTTGGATTGACCTCATTATAGACTGACAAATTGGCAACCTTCAAATAATCCGCAAAAACACTATCCATTGAAGGACCTTCTTCACGAGCGCCACCTAACATAGTGTAGCCATCACCACCAGCAGCCAGGAAGTCATTTGTTGCTAAGTAATAAGTCTTAGCAGAATCTAAATCCTCATAAAGACCCGTTTCTGGGTTGAAAATACCCACCAAGAGAACACGCTTTTCAGCTGGTAGGGTTGTATCGTAAAAAACTTTAGCACCGGAAACATGTAAGAAACCACCACTTGCTTCCAAAAGTGGACGACCATTTTCATCTAATACAGGAGCACCAGTTTCCTTATCAGCCTGCAAGGTTGCAGACAAGGACTTGGCAAACATATCGGCAATTTGTTGACCAGTCACAGTGATTTGAGAAACAATATTACCGAATGGCAAGACAGCAATAATATCACCTTTTGTGACAGGCTGGTCTTTAGCAATAGTTGCACGAATACCACCGCCGTTTGTCACAGCAAGGCTAGTTTTATTAGAGAAACCTGTTTGACCATAAGCGTAAATGGCATCTGTCACCGCATTCCCCAAGTTTGTTTCACGGACACGGACGTTTGAACGTTCACCATTCAATTCAACTGGATTGTTGGCAATAACAACTTGAACATTTTCAGCTTCGTACTTGGCTTTGATCTCAGCAACTAGAGCCTCAATTTTCGCATTTGGTGTCACATTCTTAGCATCGGCTGCAGAAATCAGACCTGCTTCAGCTAGCAACTGGTTAGATTTCAAGGTTACCTTACCAATGTTGTTCAAGTATGAACCTGTTTGGTTGTAGGTTACGTTGTTGCCATAGGTTGTTGATTCGACTGTATGAGAATGTCCGTCAATCACAATGACACGTTTGCCAGCCAACTTGCTGTTTTCAGAAAGAGCCTGTGCCAAGGTAGAACCTCTCCACTCAACAGGAGTTGTTGTATCAACACCTAAGTGAGCAAGGATGATATAGTTGTTATAAACTCGGTTATCAGCTAAGGCACGCGCTTCTACCTCGTCAATTACTTTATTGACTTCAGTGATTGGGTCCGCAAAAGTAACGCCCTCAACATTTTTAGGGTGCGTTTTAGTCGCTGTTTCAGGTGTTGTAACACCAATCACAACAAACTCATCACCAACAACTGTTGGAGTTTTATCAACAATGGTTGAAGCTTCAAAGACACGCGCGCCATCAACATAGGTATTGGCACTAAGGAGTGGGAAATTCAAGGTTTCTTTGTACTTGATAGCCTGTTCCATACCAAAGTCGAATTCATGGTTACCAACAGCCATAGCATCGTATCCAACCTCATTCATGATATTGGCACGATCTTCACCCTTGGTCGAGTTAGAAATTGGCAAACCTTGGAAGGCATCTCCAGCATCTACAACGATGGTATTTTCAACCTTTGCACGTTCTTCCTCAATAACAGCAGCAGCCTTGGCATCACCGATAACGCCAGAACGGGTATCTTCAAGAATACGACCATGAACATCGTTTGTGTGGATGATAACTGCTTCAACTGTTTCTGAAGTTTGACTTGTTACACCCGCTTCCTCACTTCCAGTGGTAGCTGTTTCGGTTGAAGCTGATGTCGGAGCTACTTCTTGGCTAGCAGCTGTGGTACTTGCCGTAGTACTCGATGGCGTAGTTTCAGCAGCCTGCACTTGTTGAGCTAAGACGAATGGAGCCAACAAGAGAGTAGACATAACTGGTAATAAGAAATCTTTCTTTTTCATAAACAAACCTTTCTTGTGCAGAATTCACAAGACTATTATACACTTTTTCAACATAAATAGAAACATTGAAATCGTTTTTATAGAAAAAATGTTCGAGAAAAGCGGATTAGTTACCCAATCCGCTTACTGCTTATTTCTCAAAAACAATTTTGCCATCCGATATTGTAAAACGAACCTCGCCCTTCAATCGATCACCAACAAATGGAGAATTGGCTGACTTTGAAGCAAAGTCTGCTGTGACCAAACGATTTACAGTCGGATCAAAAATGACCAAGTCGGCAGGTCCATTTTCAGCAAGATAACCAGCATCAAGGCCATAGAGCTTGGCAGGGTTAATGGTCATCTTCTCCAGCAGTTGCAAGAGAGTTAGGTGGCCTTCTTCCACCAAGTGAGTCAGACCCAGTGAAAGCGATGTTTCTAAACCTGTCATTCCTGACGGTGCTTGAGTGAGGTCCTCTACGTTTTTCTCATCGGCATGGTGAGGGGCATGGTCTGTTGCAATGACGGAGATTATGCCAGATTTCAATCCCTCAATCACAGCCAAGCGATCACTTTCCAAGCGTAACGGCGGATTCATCTTGGCATTGGCACCTTTTGTTAGCAGTAAGTCCTCTGTCCGTGAAAAATGTTGGGGTGCTACTTCTGCTGAGACCTTTGCTCCCAAACCTTGAGCAAATTCAACGACCTTTACAGATTCAGCCTTGGATAAATGCTGGATATGAACACGAGCACCCGTTTCATAGGCAAGCATGACATCACGAGCCACCATGCTGTATTCTGCCACACCTGTCGCGCCACAGACATGAAAATATTTTTCAGCCACTTGCTCGTTGAGCCCCAAAATACCATTCAAATCAGGGTCTTCTTCATGCAGACTGATGAGACAGTCGTGTTCCTTGGCTAATTTCATAGCCTTTCTAACCACGCCAGCATTTGTCAAAGGAATACCGTCATCCGAAAAGGCGACTGCTCCAGCTTCTAGTAAGGCAGGGAAATCGGTCAGATGTTGCCCGTCGAATTGATTGGTAATAGTTGCCACGCTGTAAATGTGTATGGCTTCTTTTTTGGCAGATTCCAAGACTTCATTCAGAGTTTCGACAGTGGAAATTGTCGGAGCGGTATTGGCCATCATGACCACAGAAGTAAAACCACCAGCAGCTGCTGAAAGAGCTCCAGTATGAATATCTTCCTTGTGGGTCTGACCGGGTTCACGGAAATGCACATGAACATCGACCAAGCCTGGAGCAACCACCAAGCCAGTCGCATCAATAACCTGCTCCACATCTTCAGAAATCGATTCAGCAATCTTGACAATTTTCTTTCCGTCAATTAAGACATCACAAATTTCGTCTAATCCCGAATGTGGATCGACAACACGACCATTTTTTACTAATAACATTTACAATCTCCTTTGTGTAGCCAACTTCACCTAACGCAGCCAGTCAATTTCTGAACTTCCTTTTGAATGTAAAAAGGCATTTGCTTTTGAAAATGGCTTACTTCCGAAAAATCCTCGGTAGGCTGATAGAGGGCTTGGGTGAGCTGATTCGACAATCAAATGGTTGGGATTGGTAATCAGTGCCTTTTTCTTGCGAGCATAAGCTCCCCAAAGAATGTAGACGACTGGCTGGTCTAAGCTATTGACCACCTTAATAACAGCATCTGTAAAAGGCTCCCAGATTTGCCCTGCATGCCCATTGGCCTGACCAGCTGGAACAGTCAAACAAGCATTGAGTAAAAGAACACCCTCTTCCGCCCAGGCTGTCAAATCATGGTCCTGTTTGACCCCAATATCATCTGCCAATTCTTTTAAAATATTTTGCAGAGATGGCGGAGCTGGTACCGAATTGGGTACAGAGAAGGACAAGCCCTGTGCCTGACCAGGTCCGTGATAGGGATCCTGTCCCAAAATAACCACCTTAACCGTTTCTAATGCCGTCGTCTGAATGGCTGCAAATACCTTCTCGCGAGGCGGGTAAACGGTCCCACTTGCATAAGCTTTATCCAAAAATTGATTGATTTTACCGAAATAATGTTCAGGCAACTGTTCCTTGATCAATTCATGCCAGGCTGAATGTTCCATACACAACTCCTAGTTTGAACTTTTTTCTTTGACAATATAAACAGGGCGTTTCTTGGTTTCTAAGAAGACTTTGGCCAAATATTTACCAAGAATACCGATAGTCATCAACTGCAAGCCACCCAAAAATAGGATGATACAGATGGTTGAGGGCCAACCGATGGTCGGATCGCCAAATACCAAGGTTTTAACCACTACAATCACCATCAAGACCAAGGACAGCAAGAAGGTGAAAAATCCAGTATAGGAAGCAATATTTAGCGGTGTATCTGAAAAGTTGATTATCCCTTCAATCGAGTAGGAAAGCAATTTCCAGAATGACCAACTTGTTTGACCAGCCACGCGCTCAACATTCTTGTATGGAAGATACTCCGTTTCAAAACCAACCCAGGCAAAAATACCTTTTGAAAAACGATTGTATTCAGACACAGAGAGAATGGCATCGACCATGTGACGACGCATAAGTCGGAAATCACGGGCACCGTCAACTACTTCAACTTGGCTAATCTTATTCATCAATTTATAGAATAATTTAGCAAAAAAACTACGAATAGGAGGTTCACCCTCACGACTGACACGACGGGTTCCCACACAGTCTAAATCTGCATTGGCCTCAAGCATGGCTTTCATCTCGACCAACATCGCAGGCGGATCTTGTAAGTCAACGTCCATAACCGTTACTAAGTCGCCCTTAGCCGCCTGTAAACCAGCATAGAGGGCTGCTTCTTTACCAAAATTTCTTGAAAACGATAGATAGCGGACGACTTTGTCTTGACCAGACAAGTGACGCAAGACTTTTAAAGTGCCATCCTTGGAACCATCATTAACAAAAATATATTCAAATTTTTCCCCCATTTCCTTACGAACCTTTTCCATAGCCTCGTAAAAATAGGGAATTGCCTCTTCTTCATTAAAACAAGGCACGATAACTGAAATCATGTATTTCTCCTCATACGGTCAAAAATTGTATGTCAAACATACTGTAGGTACCATTATACCATTTTAGAAGATAAGTTCCCAGAAATCGTGCGTTTAAACATGACTACTTAATCTTCTAACCACGTTTCTTGATTTTGGCGAAACTTCTTGAGCAAGGTCAAGCCATCAGCATTGATATAGCCCTGTACTTTTGCGACCTTGATAAGTTCGGAGTAATTGCTGAGCGTTACCAATTTGACACCAGCATTGTCAAAATTGCGCTCTGCTTTTGGCAATTCGTAAGTGAAAATAGCCACCACACCGATAACATCTGCACCTTCACGCTCTGCCGCTGCAACAGCATCCAGTACAGAACCACCTGTTGAAATCAAATCTTCAATGACCACCATTTTTTGTCCCTTGACAATGCGACCTTCCAACTGATTACCAACCCCATGTTCTTTTGGTTTGCTACGAATATAGGCAAAGGGCAAATTCATACGGTCAGCAATAATAGCACCGTGGGGAATACCTGCTGTGGCAGTACCTGCAATAACTTCGACTTCTGGAAATTCTTCTTCAATACGCTGAACAAAGCCATCTTCAATCAAGTTCCGTGTTTCAGGATAAGATAGGGTAATGCGGTTGTCTGTATAAATCGGAGATTTAATACCTGATGCCCATGTAAATGGCTTTTCTGGACGCAGGTGAACTGCCTTAATGTCCAACAAGTGTGATGCGATTTCTGTTGCTAGTGTCATAATAGACCTCCTTAAAGTGCGTAAAGAATTTCAAACCTATTTCGCCAAACAGATTTGTACATGTTTATCTATAGAATTTCTATTTCTAGGAATGCTGTGCCCATTCCTCCTTAATAGCCAGATAGGCCTGGTAAGGATTTTCAGCTCGTGTAACGGGACGACCAACCACGATATAGTTACTTCCAATTCTGGCTGCCTCAGCCGGTGTCATAACTCGTTTTTGATCACCTAGATCGTCCCCAGCTGGTCGAATACCTGGTGTCAAGCAGACAAAATCCGACCTCGTAGCACCTTTAATCAATGCAACTTCATGTGCTGAACAAACGACTCCGTCAAGACCAGCTTGTGCCGCCTTTTGCGCATAGTGAACAACCGCATCCTGCAAACTGGTCTGGATATTTTGGTCAGCTCGCATTTGCTCTTCAGAAGTAGAGGTCAGCTGAGTGACTGCAATCAATACAGCCTCTGAACCTAATCCTCTGCGGGCAGCCTTCATCATCTCAACCCCACCTGCAGCGTGAACATTAGTCATATCCACACCTAGTTTTGCCAGAACCCGCATGGCGGATTCGACTGTATTGGGAATGTCGTGCAATTTTATATCTAGAAAAATGCTGTGTCCGCAGTCTTTTAGATAAGAAATAATGCTCGGACCTTCTGCATAGTAGAGTTCCATTCCCACTTTCACATACAGTTTTTCATGGGCTGGGAATTGTTCCAGGAAGGACTGAACTTCTCCCTTACTCGCAAAGTCTAAGGCGATAATTGGACGTTTCTCTTTCATAAATTCCTTTCCAAATCGACACAAAAACCCTGCCAGATTGGACAGGGAGGTAGACGAAATCAGCCTGAAAATCAACTTTCAAGCTATATTATGCTACCTTTTCAGCCTCTCTGGACTTGGTTAAAGGACGATGTTACTCTAATAATACTATTTTATTTTATTTTTGTCAACGCTTACCCAAGCTTTCTCTAACTTCTTGGCGTAAATTTTCTAAGGTGTCAATCCCATAAACATCCATACGTTTTGGTAAATCCTTGATAATGGTTGGACAGGCAAATGGGTCTGTAAAGTTGGCCGTTCCAACCCCAATGGCTGAAGCTCCAGCAATCATCATCTCTAAAGCCTTGTCAGCCGAATTCACACCACCCATGCCGATGATTGGTAGCTTGGTCATCTGTGCCACCTGACGAATGAGTTTTAGGGCAACTGGAAAGACCGCTGGACCTGACATTCCTCCTGTACCATTTGCCAAGATTGGCTGGCGATTTTTAAGATTGAAACGCATACCAACCAAGGTGTTAATCATAGTCAAACCGCTGGCACCAGCATCTTCAGCCGCCTTTGCCAAGAGGGTAATATCTGCCACACTCGGTGTTAATTTGACATAGACAGGCACAGAGGAAGCTTCTACCGCAGCCTTTACAGCATCGTAGGCCAATTCTGGCACCTGTCCAATCAGCAATCCATTGTTGCCATGGTCCACGTTTGGACAGGAAATATTTAGTTCAATGGCTTTTACATTTGGAGCTTGTGAAATTTTCCCTGACACATAGGCATATTCTTCATTGGAAAAACCTGCCACATTGGCAATGATGGGCAAGTCTGGGAAATGCTGCGCTAGCCATGGCAACTTTTCAGATAAGACCGCCTCAACACCCGGATTTTGAAGTCCAATAGCATTGAGCATACCTGCCGGTGTCTCGGCCACACGGGGAGTCGCATTGCCATAACGAGGATACCGAGTAGTAGCCTTAATCATAATGGAGCCCAACTGGTTGAGGTCATAATAGTCCGCATACTCCTGACCAAAACCAAAGCAACCAGAGGCTGGAATGATTGGATTTTTCAAGTCCAAGCCTGGCAAGGAAATGGCTAATCGTTTCTTCATCTCAACCTCCTATAACATCAGACTGCCGGTCGTAAAGACTGGACCTTCTTTGCAGACACGCTTATTCTCGTGTTCTTGTCCCTGCTTTGGTTTGACAACACAGGCATAGCAAGCCCCCATTCCGCAAGCCATGCGCGCCTCAAGGGAGATGTAGGCATGAGGATGATCCTGAAAGCGTTGATCAACATAGTTCATCATAGCAGGTGCTCCACAGGAATAAATGGCTGCATAGCCGTCTGTTAACTGTTCAACCACACTTGCCACCGTTCCTTTTTGTCCGTAGGAACCGTCATCCGTTGTGACATAGACCTGACCGAATTGGGCTAATTCTTCTTCCAAAATGACTGCCTCTTTTGTGGCGAAGCCAATGACTGACGTGACTTTGGCGCCACGTTTCGCAGCCTGTTTGGCTACTTCCACCAGGGGTGGAACACCGATGCCCCCTCCAATAATGAGAATATGGTCACCTGCTGTAAGAAAGTCCACTTCAAAACCTTTCCCAAGCGGTCCCATGACATCTAAATGTTGTCCGACAGTCATCTTAGAAAAGACTTCCGTACCCTGACCTTCCACTCGATAAATGAGCCTGCATTGAGAGTTGACCTTATCAATCTCGGAAATAGAAATTGGTCTTCTCAAAAGCATGGAATCATCAGGAACACGAATATGGACAAACTGCCCCATCTTCATATCCTGGACCATCTCCCCCTGTAAGGTCATAGCAAAAATACGTGGGGCAAGTTGGACTTGTTCAACAAGCAACATTTGTTCTTTTAAAATCATCTTTTCTCCTATTCTATGCAAATGCAGAAAACAAGAAAGTCGATATAAGAGAAAAACCTTGCTGGCTAGCAAGGTTACACGAAAAGAAGGCAGTATCTGCCCTATTTATCACGTTCCCTTCTTCGCCTCTCTGGACTCAGTTAAAGGATATATTTTCAGCATTATACATTTTTTAGAATTATTTGTCAAATCATGATACAATAGAGATATGAGAATTCAACAATTATACTATATTATTAAAATCGCAGAAACTGGCAGTATGAACGAGGCTGCCAAACAACTCTTCATCACTCAGCCCAGTCTTTCCAATGCCGTACGCGACTTGGAAAAGGAACTTAGCATCAAGATCTTCTTCCGCAATTCCAAGGGGATTACCCTGACCAAGGATGGTATTGAATTTCTTTCCTACGCCCGCCAGATCGTTGAACAGACGGAACTCCTCGAGGATCGTTATAAAAATCCAAGTGCTAAACGCCAACTCTTCAGCGTATCTTCCCAACATTACGCCTTTGTAGTTAATGCCTTCGTGTCCCTCTTAAAAGATACGGACTTGGAAGATTATGAGCTCTTTCTAAGGGAAACACGGACCTGGGAAATCATTGATGACGTCAAAAACTTCCGTTCAGAGATAGGCGTGCTTTTCCTTAATCACTTCAACCGTGATGTTCTCTTAAAACTGCTAGACGATAATCGTCTATCCTACACCCATCTTTTTACTGCCAAGCCCCACGTTTTTGTCAGCAAGACAAATCCACTGGCACAGAAGAAATCGATAACTTTGGACGAATTAGCTGATTTCCCTTATCTTAGCTACGAGCAAGGTATCCACAACTCCTTCTATTTTGCTGAAGAAATATTGGCACAAGAGCACCACAAGAAATCGATTGTCGTTTCTGACCGTGCTACCCTTTTTAATCTACTGATTGGTCTAGATGGCTATACCATTGCAACCGGTATCCTCAATTCTAATCTCAATGGAGATAACATTGTTTCAATTCCTTTAGAATTTGATGATAAAATAGAATTGGTCTATATCCAGCATGAAAAAGCTATGCTATCAGACATGGGCGAAAAATTTATTAACCACCTTCTGGAAGAAGTTAAATTTGGCAAGAAGTAAATACAGATTTATATAGACAAATCCAAAAACAATATGTTATAATATATTCATGAAAGCTTTCTGAAAAGAAAATTGAAATATTTCAATTTTTGTCTAGGAAACGCTTTCATTTTTTTTATATCTATGTTATAATTTGCTTATAATATATATTAAGGAGTGGTTAGATGGCTCAAAATAAAATGTTAGCTATGATTCTTGCTGGTGGACGTGGAACACGTCTAGAAGGTTTGACCAAGAAAGTCGCTAAACCAGCGGTCGCATTTGGAGGAAAATATCGTATTATCGATTTCCCTCTCAGTAACTGTGCCAACTCAGGTATCGATATTGTCGGAGTTTTGACCCAATATGAACCTGTCCTCTTGAACTCTTACGTTGCTCAATCACAACGTTGGGGCTTGGATGTGCAAGGTTCTGGTGTCTTTGTCCTTCCTCCAAGTGAGAAGATTGAAGGCTTTGGTCTGTACAAAGGTACTGCTGATGCTATTACACAAAACATCGATTTCATTGATTTGAACGATCCTGAATATGTCTTGATTTTGTCAGGTGACCACATCTACAAGATGAACTACGACAAGCTCCTTGATACCCACATTCAGAAAAAAGCCGACGCAACTATTGCTGTTATTGAAGTGCCAATTAAAGAAGCTTCTCGCTTTGGTATCATGAATACGGATGAGGACTACCGTATCGAAGAATTTGAAGAAAAACCTGCAAATCCTAAGAGCAACTTGGCATCCATGGGTATCTATATCTTCACTTGGAAGACCTTGAAAAAGTATCTCCAAGAGGATGATAAATCTGAAACATCTTCACACGACTTTGGTCATGACATCATTCCTAAATACTTGGAAGACGGTCGTACCCTTATCGCCCATCCATTCCGTGGCTACTGGAAGGACGTTGGTACTGTGAACAGCCTTTGGGAATCAAACATGGACTTGATTGACCACGCAGGTGACTTGGATCTTTCAGACCGTTCATGGAGAATTTACTCAGAAGACAAGGGCTCTCCAGCTCAAGTAATCGGTGCTACCGCAACTGTTAAGTCAGCCTACATTGACAAAGGGGCTATCATTGACGGCTATGTAGAACACTCTGTTATTTCAACTGATGTTCAGGTTCATAAAGAAGCTGTTGTGAAAAACTCCGTCCTTCTTCCTGGTGCTGTCATCGGTGAGGGAGTTGAGCTAGACTATGTCATCGTTGCTGAAAACATTAAGATTGCGGATGGAACCAAACTCTCTGGTGACGCTGATAATATCCTCTTGATCGATAAGAATGTAACCAAGTAAGAAAGGACTGCTATGTTAAGAAATACTCTAGGAATTGTAAATATTGAAGGAAACAATGTACACTTTGGTGACGTAATGGAACATCGTGGCGTACAAGCCTTTGGTTTTTTGGGACGCTATCGACTAATTGACTTCGTTCTATCAAACATGTCAAACTCAGGTATTACAGAGTTCCAAGTTTATATGCCTGTTCGTATGCGCTCAACTATCCAGCACGTTGGTACAGGTAAACACTACAACATCAACAGTAAACGTGGCTCTCTTCGTTTGCTCAACAGTGTGACAGATCCAAACTCTGTTTATCAACATGATATCAATGCCTTTTCTGACAACCTTCATTTCATTGAAAATTCAACCAAAGAATATGTGTTGATTGCACCTTCTTACTTCATCTACAGCCAAGATTTTACCAACGTCATGGAAGAGCATGAGAAAACAGGGGCGGATATTACAGTTCTCTACAAGAATATCACCGATGCTAAAGAAAACTTCATCGGTTGCCAAACCCTGAAATTTGACGATAACAAACGTGTCGTTGCTTTTGAAGAAAACCACGGCAAGTACAAAAACCGTCCTGTTTCATTAGAAGCTTACATCATGAAACGCACGACCTTTATCGAGTTGATCAAACGTGCCAACAAGGTTTCATCACTCTATTGGTTGAAAGATATTCTTCGTGATACAGTGGATCAATACAAAATCATGGGCTATGCACACCGTGACTTTGTAGCTTGTATCAACAATGTGGAATCTTTCTTCAAAACACAGATTGATTTGATTGACCGTGATACTCGTAAACTTCTTTTCAAGAATGACTGGCCAATTCATACGCAAACAAGCGATTCTTCACCTACTCTCTATGGCCCTCTGGCAGAAGTCAAACGTAGCCTAATTGCCAACGGTGCCAACATCAATGGTCAGGTAGAAAACTCCGTCATTGACCGTGATGTGATTATTGAAGAAGGGGTTGTCGTTAAAAACTCTATCATTCTCAATGGTGTAACTATCAAGAACGGTACTACCATTGAAAATGCCATCATTGACAAGTCGACAAAGATTGTTCATTCTACAGATATTAAGGGCAGTGAAGCAAATCCAGCCTACATCAAAGCACATCAAATCATCTAGGAGAAATCATGACAAGAAAATCTGTTCTCTTTGTTGCATCTGAAGGACTTCCATTCATCAAGACTGGTGGTTTGGCCGATGTTATCGGATCCTTGCCAAAAGAATTGGTAAAACAGGGGTTGGATGTCCGTGTGGTTCTACCACTCTATAAGAAAATTGCTATCAATAACCATGCTGATTTTGACTATGTGTCCAGTTTTGATGTTCGTGCAGGCGACATTCAGTCCATGGCTAATGTTTACAGCCAAGTAATCGATGGTGTTACTTTCTATTTCATTGAACACCGTGATTTCTTTGAGCGAGATGAGCTTTATGGCTATGACGATGATGCTATGCGTTTCGGATTTTTCCAGCATGCAACCTGTCGTCTATTGGAAGCCTTGGATTTCTTCCCAGATGTCATTCATACACATGACTGGCATACTGCTGCACTTCCATTCCTCTGCCGTACTTTCTACAGCTACCGTGAGGAATTCCGTGCTATCAAGCATGTCTTCACCATCCATAATCTAGCTTTCCAAGGCATTTTCCATAAACAAGCCCTTTGGTCTGCTCTGGGAATGGACTACAGCTACTACTTAGATGGGATTGCTCGTTTCCATGACGAGTGCATTTCCTTTATGAAATTGGGTATCTTGTATGCTGACAAGGTCACAACTGTTTCAGATACCTATGCGCGTGAAATTTTGACCGAAGAATTTGGCGAAAATATGCAACACGTCCTAGAGCTTCGCAAGCATGATTTGGTCGGTATTGTCAATGGGATTGATTACGATAGCTGGGACAGTCAGACAGACCACTATCTTGTGAAGAACTATAACCTTGAAACAATCGGAGATAAGAAAGCCAATAAATTGGCTTTACAAGCGCAATTCGGACTTCCACAGGATGAACATGTCCTGATGATTGGTATCGTTTCTCGTTTGACCTGGCAGAAAGGCTTCTACCTCTTGACTGAGGTACTCAGCCATCTTCTTCAAGCCCATGTCCAATTTGTTATCTTGGGGAATGGTGAAGCGGATGTTGAAAATGCCTTTAACCATTTCAAACATGCCTATCCTGAAAAATTTGCCTTCTACCGTGGCTATAATGAACCGCTTGCCCACCAAATTTATGCAGCAAGTGACCTTTTCCTCATGCCATCTATGTTTGAACCATGTGGTATCAGCCAGTTAATTTCTATGCACTATGGTACACTTCCATTGGTTCGTGAAACAGGTGGTTTGGTAGATACGGTGACACCTTATCATATTGACAGCAAAGAAGGTACCGGCTTTACATTTGGTGGTCGGGATGCCTACAATATGCGTCAAGTCTATGATTTGGCTCTACAGACCTACTATGACCGTCCAGAAGACTGGTACACTATGGTCAAACAGGCCATGGAACGTGATTTCAGTTGGACTGCTTCTGCTGAAAAATACATCTGGCTCTACCGTGAAATCAGTGGCTAGATAAGATTTGTAACAAACTGAAGGGGAGTGCGACCAAGGTCCACTCCTTTTCCACAAGGGAGATTGCTATGACAGAATTTACTGATTTGGATTTATACTATATGAATTCCGGTGAGCATACTACTCTTTATGAAAAAATGGGTGCTCATTTGGTGAAGGAGCGCAATAAAATCCTTGGCACTCAATTCCGTGTCTATGCTCCAAATGCTAGAGAAGTTTTCTTGGTTGGAAACTTTAATGACTGGCAACGAACCCATCCCCTACAGCATGAAATTGACGGTGTATATCAGCTTTATGTTGAAGGTTTGAAATCTTTCGAGGACTACAAGTATGTGATTATCACCCACGATGGTCGGGAAATCTACAAGGCTGATCCTTATGCATTTTTCAGCCAAGAACGTCCCAATACTGCCTCTACAACCTACAATCCGCGATACAAGTTTAAAGACGATCTTTGGATGTACCATCGCGTCGATTACGATTTCAAGGAGCAACCTGTTTCTATCTATGAAGTTCACTTGGGTTCCTGGAAACAGAAATTTGTCAATAAAAATGAGGGTGGTGCACCACTAGAAGCCTTTTATAACTATAAGGAAATTGCTCCGCTTCTCATTGAACACGTCAAGGAAAATAACTACACTCACATTGAACTCTTGCCAATCACTGAGCATCCGCTAGATGCATCTTGGGGCTATCAGGTTACAGGTTATTACAGCCCTACCAGTCGCTATGGCAAGCCAGATGAACTCAAGTATTTGGTTGACCAATGTCACCAGGCTGGAATTGGGGTCATTCTGGATTGGGTTCCACTTCATTTCTGTAAGGATGCCCATGGTCTTTATCAGTTTGACGGTAGTTGGCTATATGAATATCCGAATGAGCAAGACCGCGAAAATCACCAGTGGGGAACAGCAAACTTTGATTTAGGTAAGGGCTTGACGCGTTCTTTCCTTCTATCTAATCTCAAATACTGGTTGGAAAACTTCCATTTTGACGGCATTCGGGTGGATGCCCTGTCCTACCTGCTCTACTGGCGTGGGGAAACGGAAGATGACAAGATTAACCATGGGGCGATTGATTTTATCAAGCGTGTCAATGCCATGGTTCACACCGACTATAAGGGTGTCATGATGATTGCGGAAGATTCATCAAGTTATCCTAAAGTCACCCATCCTCTTGAAGAAGGTGGTATCGGTTTTGATATGAAATGGGATTTGGGCTGGATGAATGATACCTTGAAATTTGTTGAACGTCCGTCCGTCTATCGTAAATACCATTCAAATGAAATCACTTTCGGCATGTACTACAACCAGAATGAACAATTTCTCTTGCCATTGTCCCATGATGAAGTGGTTCATGGAAAACTATCTATCATTGATAAAATGAATGGAGATTACGAAGACAAGTTTCATTTGGCACGTGTTTACTACAGCTTCTATTTTGCTCATCCAGGTAAGAAATTACTCTTTATGGGCAATGAATGGGGCCACATCCGTGAATGGCATGAATACACTGAAATGGATTGGAATTTACTAACTTATCCAACTCACTCTAGTTTCTACCAGATGATGAAGACCCTGTCTACTTTCTATCGCGAACATGACGCTTTTTGGAAGTATGATTATCAAGCCTACGATAAAGGATTTAAGTGGGTGAAAATTGATAGCGAAGCTAGTCTATATGCCTTTTCACGCATGAGTGATGACCAAGAAATCTTGACCATTCATAATTTTAACGACCAAGAATTATTTGACGTCCACTTGGATTTGCCTACTGATAGCGAATACAAACTGGTCTTCTCTTCTAATGCCATTCCAATGGAAACATTCAGCCTCTATCCAGATGAAAATGGGGCTACAATAACCGTTCCACGCTTGACAAGTTTCTATCTAGAACGGGTGAAATAAAAGCATGTAAGAATGGAGTTCAAAAACTTCATTCTTTTTTGCATGAAAAAACAACCACCGTTTCCGATGATTGTTTGTCTGACTTATTCAACAGCTGTATAGGTTGCTGCTTTTTCAAGGAAGGTATCAAATTCGCCACTTGCTTTTACTTCTGCAATTACCTTGTCAATTTCAGTTTTTAAATCTGCACTTCCTTTTGGAAGGGCGATAACTTTTGAGTTCTCATCAATGGTTGGAAACTGTGCTGATGCAATAGCAAGGTCACTGTTTTGTGAAACATAACCTGCCGCAACTGGTGAATCCATCAAGACAGCTTCTACCTTACCTGTCTTCAATTCATTAACCGCTTCACCCATTTGTGTCAATGAAATAATTTTTGCATCTGCCATTTTTTCTTTAGCATAGGTTTCTTGGGTAGAACCTTTTTGAACAGCCAAGGATTTTCCTGCAAGAGCATCAACACTTGAGATGGTTTCAGCATTTTCTTTCTTAACAAGTAGGACGTCAGCGATTTGGTAATAGCTTTCTGAGAAGTCAAAAACTTTTGCACGTTCTTCAGAGTAAGATAGACCAGCGATTGCAATGTCAGCCTTGCCAGATTGGACACTGTTCAAAACGTTGTCAAAGCTCATGGCTGATACTTCCAACTTCACACCGAGCTCATCCGCAATTTTTTGTGCCAGCATAATATCTGCTCCAACAACTTCGTTTTTGCCATCAACAAGCGTTTGGAATTCAAATGGTGCATAGTCAGGACTTGTCGCTACAACCAAGGTTCCTTTTTCTTTAATTTTCTCGAGTGTTGATTGGCTTGAAGATGAGCTAGTTGAAGAACAAGCTGCTAGTGTAAATCCAGCTAACAAGGTAGCTGCTAAAGTAAATAGTTTTTTCATTTTTTATCCTCTTTTTCCTTCTTTATTGAAACGATGTCATTTTTCCTAATGAATCATCGGACCTTGAAAGTAATTTTCTCCATATTTTCTTCCTCTTTTCAAAAGATATATCTAGTATATAGTAATTTTATACACTTGTCAACAATTATTTTGTATTTTTATGCGATTTTTTTATTTTTTATTCAAACAAAAAAATTCTAGCCCTTTCATTAGGGCTAGAATGGAGGAAATATGTAATTTTATGAGATCAATTCCATTGTATCTCTTGCAATCATTAGTTCTTCATTGGTTGGAAGCACAAATAACTTGATACTGGAATCGTCTTTACTAATCAGTTTTTTACTACTTTCATTTGCTTCATGATCAAGTTTCACACCGAAAACAGAAAGTTTTTCTGCGACTTTCTCACGTATCAATCTGGAATTTTCACCTATTCCTGCTGTGAAAACAATGGCATCTGCTCCACCTAAATCTACCATATAGGTCGCAATGGTATGAGCAATTCGATTGGTAAACATTTCAATTGCTGTGATGGCTTGAGAATAGCCTTTATGATACGCTTCCTCGATATCTCGCAAATCATTACTAATTTCGGAAACAGCTAATAGTCCAGACTCTTTATTCAGAATGGCTGTGATTTGACTAGGGGTCAAGCCTTCTTCTTCCATTAGGAAAGGAAGAATGGCTGGGTCAATATCACCACTTCGGGAGCCCATCATCAGCCCTGCTAAAGGAGTGAAGCCCATGGAAGTATTGATGGATTGTTGCCCCTTAATGGCACAGATACTTGCTCCATTGCCAAGATGACAACTGATGACCTTCAACTGATCCGTATCAAGAGCTTGCTGTCTATATACTTCCTTGGTAATTAAAGAAATGTATTTATGGCTGGTGCCATGGAAACCGTATTTGCGTAAACGGTATTTGTCATAATACTTTCTAGGTAGAGGGTAAAGGTAGTATTCCTCGCTTAAGGTTTGATGAAAGGCTGTATCAAAAACTGCCACATTTGGAGTATTTGGCAAAAGCTCCTTGAAGGCTTTAATAACCTCTAAGTTTGCTGGATTATGACTTGGAGCTAAGAAGGACAATTCATCAATCTTTGTCAAGACACTTTCGTCAACCAAAGCCGATGCCTTAAAATAATCACCACCATGGGCCACACGATGCCCAATTCCAGCAATATCTGCTAAAGATTGTATAATACCTTTTTCATCTAATCTTTTTAATAGATAGTTTACTGCCTCTTTATAACTTGAAAGAACTAGTTTTTCTGTCTCCTTTTGTCCTTGGTAAACCAAAGTAAATGCCGATTCCGGTTCTCCAATTCTTTCAAATATACCTTTAGCGATGATTTCCTCAGCAGGCATGGCTAATAATTGAAATTTTAAAGATGAACTACCAGCATTGATTGCAAAAATTTTCCTCATTACTCGTCCTTTCTTTAATCACATTTTACAATGAGAGAGGGATTAGCCCATTCCCAAGGCTTTAAATACGAATACAGCTAGAGTTGCACCGACAGTTGGTGCTACAATTGGAATCCAAGCATAGCCCCAATTCGCTCCGCCCTTATTTGGAATAGGTAAGAGGGCATAGGCCAAACGAGGACCGAAATCACGCGCAGGGTTGATGGCATAACCCGTTGTTGAACCAAATGAAAGACCGATGGCCATAACTAGGAAAGCAACTACAACAGGAGCAAGACCTACTGCAAAACCTGCAGTATTCATCAATAACAAAACGAAAATGAAGAAGAAGGTCGCGATTACTTCACTCAAGAAGTTAAAGGTTGTGTTTGGAATAGCTGGACCAGTGGCAAAAATACCGACTGAATTCCCTTCCTCAGCTGTTGTTGCTTGGAAATGTGGATAGTAATGCAAAACAACGATTGCTGCACCAGTAAAGGCACCGAGAATTTGTGCAATGATGTAACCTGCCACCATACTCCAGTCAAACAAGCCACCTAAGGCAAAAGCGATTGTGACTGCGGGATTTAGGTGCCCACCTGTTTCAAAGAAGCCCGCCACATAAACACCGCACATTACGGCAAAGCCCCAGGCAAAGATTACAGTTAGGAAACTAGGGGACATATTTTTGGATAGGGCGTGTTTTAAACTAATTGAGGATCCGAAGCCTGTACCAAAGGCTATCAGAACCATTGTTCCTAAAAATTCACCAATGTATTTCTCCATCGTGAGAATCTCCTTCTAATATTATTTTAGATTTATTTCTTCAATTGCATACTCGGCAATTGTTTGATCTTCTATGGCGTTGCCGCCACTGATACCAATTGCTCCGATAATCCGTCCCTTGGAATAAATAGGAATTCCACCTGCTAAACTAACAATCTGACCTTCTGACATTGTTTCTAGTTGAAAGAGCCAATGGTTGGGTTTTGTTAATAGAGCTAGGTCTTTTGACTGCATTTTCATGCCAACAGCTGTGTAGGCTTTTTTATAGGCCATATCGTAGCTAACCAAAAGGGAATCTTCCATGCGATAGGATAGGATTACATGAGCACCTGCATCCACCAGGGTAATCACAACAGGTACTTTCAATTCCTGTGCTTTTTCTCTGGCACGATTTACAATATCAAAAGCTAGGTCATAGAGATTTATGCTGTGTAAATCATCTTTTTTTTCTAAGAGCTCTTGACATTTTTGAATGATTCTTTGAAGCAGGATTTCATCGATTTGATTTTGTGTCATCTTTTCTCTCCGATTACCTATTTCTAAAAGGATGTTTCCAAGGCAGAATCCTGTATCAATGGAGTTCCTTTAACAAGTTTAGCTGCATTAGTCCCTAAAATCCTTAAGACACGATTAGACTGGTTTGGATAGTCACTTAAACGATAGAAAAACTGTTCCGTTTGTAAATTTCGATAATGGAGAACAATTTCTCTTTCATTGATAGCTAAACCAACCGAGAGTGGTGAGGACTGAGCAGCTTGATGGGCCAGAGAAACGATACTTTCCGAAGAAAGTTCTATAGTTTCTTTTAAAAATGGAATTCCTTCTTCCTCCATACCAAGCTCTAACTGAGTCAACTTGTCTTCAGGCACCTTTCCCAACTTGTAAATAAGAATAACTGGCTTAGTTGCTTGATAGAACATAAGCATCACCCCACTCTTCTTTACAGTATGAAAGTACCAAACCTGTTGCTACTGCATTTCTTGGTCCAGAAGCTCCTCGGATATTTCCTCGACCTGCCACGATATTGCTCTGAGATAGGGCATCGGTTATCAACTGCGGTACTTCAAAGTCTAAGGCTGAACCACCTACTATAACCACAAATGGAATGTCCCTGATGTCCTGCGTCGGACTGACTGTCTTTAAGGCCCGAATGGCATTGGTCACAAAGACTCTTTCTTTGGCTGTCTGGCGAACAATCTTGATTTTTTCGATAGAATAGTCTGTGTCAAGAGGTACTAATTCTCCGGTGTCTTTGACGATGACTACTCGGGCAAATAAATCTCCGCTCAAAGGCTTGTCAAAGAATTGGACACTACCATCCTCGTGACGAATATGGAAAATACTTTCTACCTTGGCAAGGGGGTATTTTTTAATATCCTCTGCCAAATGCCTATCTTCAAGACCTAACTCCGTATTGATGAGCATGGTGACCATATCACCAGCACCAGCTAGGTGAACAGCTTGGATATCCCCTTTTTGGTTAATAATGGAGGCATCTGTGGAACCAGCCCCAAGGTCTAGAATAGCCATTGGTTGACTAGTACCTGGTGTTGTTAAAGCTCCAAGAATAGCTGAGTGGGCCTCAGCTCCCCCGATTTCAACAGGGACACCCAATTCCTTTTCAACTTCCTGAGCAATAAGGGACATCTGTAATCTGTCAGAGTTAACCATGGAGGCAATTCCAACGGCCTGCTCCATTGAAAATTCTCCGGCAAGACCGCCTTTTACGGTGATAGGAGCAAAAGTATCCACTGCCAGAATATCCTGAATCTTAATCTGATCCAGTTGTTTCTCAGTTAAATTTGCCATGGTAAGCCGGACTTTCTCAAGCATACCACCCACATTTGTGCCTGCTTCACCCAGAACATTTTCGATATGTTGAATACGGGAAACATGGTCCATAATGGCTTCTGCACCTTTTGAAATATCCACGCTGGTGTTCTGTTGCTGACCAATAATCTTGATAGTCCCTGCAGGAATTGTCCTTGCTTGAACATCTCCTTTTGGTGTTTTGATGACAACGGCTGAACGATTTCCAATCAGGGCACGGGCAATCGGAACGACCTGCTTAGTATCTTGTGCATCAAGCTGAAAGACCGTCGCAATACCATAAGGATTGGAGAGTTGGGAAATAACTTTACCAACTTCTGCAACCTCAACCGCCGCCAACATTCCTAAAGGCACCTTATCTATATAGGAAATTTCATCTACAATCGGTATCTTTTTCTCCAAGCGATTATTAACTAAGACACCGTCATCAGCCTGCAAGACTGCACCGACAATCTTATATCCTCTTGAAACATAGGCATTGATAAGTTGAGCAACTGCATCAAAATCCACTTGCTTAGAAGCCACAACGATATAGCTATCTGTCATTGGCTTATTGATCAAGTCCAAGATGTCAACGGTATAACCAACCCCCAACCCAAGTCCACCTGGTGTCCTTGGGTTGTGGCCAATCATGGTAGATTCTGTAATGACAGTTTCCGTAATGGTTTCCATAGCAACATCTCCAATTACGGGAGTTGCTTCATTGATACGGATTAAAGAAATATCTTTGATACTAAGATTGGTTGGTTCTAAGAGTAATTTCAGGGACTGATATATGCCATGAACATTTTCTTTTGTTCCCTTGATACCAGTTGTATCTGCAATCGCAGAGGACAGAAACTGGACGGTTCCATTATCGTATAGCTGAGCTAAGGCAGACTCAGTTGATGAATTTCCAATGTCAATACCGATAATATACTTCATTCCTTCTTCCTCCTTTCGATTTTCAGATTAGTTATCACCTTTTAGTTTCTTACGGCGTTCATAGTGTTCTGCTGCTTCACGGACAAATCCTGAACAGATTTTCGCGCCATAGACATTTTCAAGTTCATTTGCGATGTCTAATAGTTCTTGCTTAGAAGAACGGTACGGACGAAGGGCATTATAGATTTCCAATACACGTTCATCTGGTACCTTGGTCAATTCTGCCGCGCGTGAGAAATTGTATTCGATAGCTTCACGACCTGCATTACGTGCGATTTCACCTTGTTTTAAGAGGATTTCTGGCTTAATCCGCAAGTCTTTTGAAGTGATACTACCATTGACAATATTTTCCAAGGTAATGTCTTCAAATTTCTTGTTATCACCAACAACAATCCAGTCTGGGTGTTTTTGTGCAATCGGATAGTCTGCTGCAGTAGCTTCTGTACCTTTTGGTAGACCACTGGTTACAGGTTTGTCGTGTCCATTCATCTCTTCTAAGATTTTTCTTACTAATAGTTCTACTGATTCACTCATTTCGATTTCTCCTTGAAGATTTTCTTAAATCAATTCAATTTCATCAGCTGGACGACCTTTTTCAACAAGCTTGGTTTCTTTGATATGAAGCAAGGCTGAATAGGCTTGGTACTTAGGACGAGCCATTTGGTCATTCAAGGTTGGAACTGGGTTTGGTGTTTCACCTTTGGCATATTTAGCAGCATTTTTACCAATTAAACGATAGGTATCAGCTGTCAAGAGTGGTGCTTGTGGGAAGAGTTCTAGGTTACTCAATGGTGGTAAATCTCTTTGGTGAATAACTGTTGTTCCCTTAGACTGAATACCGATTGAAATGCCTGAACCAGATAGGTGGTCGCCTTCTACTGCCACAAAGGCAACGTCTGATGAGCGATAAACCTTGACAACACGCGCTTTCAGCCCTTCTTCTTCAATACCTGCAATCACTTGTCGTAACACTTCGGTATGAGGGATATCAACCATGGTCTTGGTTTGTTGTGTGCCAAAAGCAGGACCAACTGCAATAACCACTTCATCAACAGATTGACTTGGTTTGGCAACGCCAATGGTGCGAACAACAGCCTTTTCTGGCAGGACTTCTTTCTTGGTAGTTGTAGTAGTTTGAGTTGCAGGAGTAGGATTTGTCAGGCCAACTTCCTTGATTACTTCTGCAATAATGGAACGTAGTACGTCCTCATTGATGGTTGTCATAATGATTACCTCCTAGATATCACGTGGATCAATGGCATTTGGAATGTTCTTCACTTTTTCCCACTCTTCTCCAACCAGACGGTGACCTGTGCCGACACCGACATAGTCATTTGGTGAGTTGATTGCAGAGATAACATTCCAATTGCGGTCAAAGATTGCTGATGTTTGCAAGAAATCTCCAGCAACACGTTGTTTGAAGAGATTTACAAGCTCATTGGCAACATCTGGGAAACCATTATTGGCAAGGGCTTTAATGAGGTCTACGCCTTGTACACCGCGTTCTAAGAGATTAACAGCTGCCTTGATGTCTTCAACCTTGTCACGCTCTGGCATATCTTTTGAACCATGGGCGTAGGTAGCTGCTTCAACTTCCTCATCTGTAATAGCTGGTAAACCAAGACCTTTGAAGAGGGCTTGCATAACTTTGGCTGCTTTACGGCGAACTTGAACAACTTCCTCTTCGCGAGCTGGACGCAAACCACCATCAACACGCAAGTCACGTTGCAAGATATTATAATCATCGTAGTCTTCTGCATCCCAGTTAGAGCCAGCAAACATATTGTCGTAGTTTGGTGTAGAAGAGTAACCTGAGTTAATAAAGTCTGTACCTGGTGCCAATTGCATCAAGGTGCGGACAGAGCGACGAAGGTCTGAGTGAGTAAAGGTTTGGTCATTTGAAGAAGCACATTCCAAGTCAAGCATGGTAGCAATCAAGTTTTCAGCAATGACTGCACGGATACCACTTGGAACGGCCGCAGGAATACCGATACAAGATACAGAACCGTTTTGGGTACCTTGTACACCAGCTGCTTTTGTAATATACAAGCAACGAGCTTCAAGATAGAGCATGGATTTGCCTTCTGCTTGCCCCATCTGCACTTCGGCACCAGTACCTGATGTGAAACGCATCTTCAGACCACGAGAAGCATAGGCAGATGCCAAGAAGGCTTTAGACCACGGAGTATCGTCACCGTCTGTAAAGACATCTTCAGTACCATAAACAGAAATGGTTTCAGCGTAGGCTGTAAATCCTCTCATACCAAGGTCCAGCTCAGTTGCTTCTTCCAGGGCACATTGGGTCAATACGCCTGGACGACCAACTTGAGAACCAATCATAATCCCTAGGGCGTTGAATGGGGCGTAGCGAGCAACCGCAACTGTTGTTTCTTGCTCTGCAAATCCACGAAGGGCACCTTCTGCCGCATCCGCTGCAATTTGAACAGGGTTATCGTTTACGTTAGTAACGTGTGATTGAGTAGCTGTCTGTTTGCGGGTACGCATTTTCTGAACAGCCATCATAATTTCAACTACGTTCATGTGGCTGACAACTTCAACAATTTTAGCTGGAGTCATAGCCTTGGTCAATTTAACAATTTCAGAACGAGGTACAGAAGGAGTCAAAATCATATTGGCAATTTCTTTCGAGTCCATCTTCACTACTTCTTCTGCATGAGCCAAATCAATACCGTAGTTTGCAATAAACTGATCAATCAAGTCAAATTCTTCTTTTGGCTTCCCATCCAATTCAACCACTTTACCATTGACAATTTTGATACTTGGTTTTGGATCGTTGGGGCTTTCCATTGCAATAAGACCTTCTTCAACCCACTCTGTTACAAATCCGTCTTGGTTGATTGGGCGGTTACTTAATGCCTCAAAACGTTTTGATTTCATATTTCTTTCTCCCTATCTATCAGATGTATGAAGGTTGAGAGTTAACTGGAGTATCACCAAGCGTACCTAATAATTCTTTACCGATTTCACGTGCAGAAATCACAGCTTGACGAACAGCACCAGAATCACCACTGATGAAGAGAATGGTTTCATTTGAATTACTTGTTCCATTTCCTGGAGAAGCATATCCGATTACATCAACATCTGCAGCTTTTACAGCTGTATCAGCCATTACAACACCAATTGCTGCTGGTGCACCTACAATGAGACCAAAGGCACGACCAACTTCTGCACCGAAAGCCGCTTGACAAGCATGGCTAGCACGAGCAGTATATTGCAATTCGATATGCCCTGCTTCATTGGCATAGACATCACCGAATGTACGAGCAATATCACCAAGAGTTACTTCTACCGCCCGTTTCACGTCTGAAACATCATCACCACCAAAGATAATCAAGCTACCGTGACCAGCACCACCTTTGGTATCACGTGGTAATTCAATTTTAACAATTTCTGTGTTGGTTGCTTTTACTGCTTCATCTGCAGCCATAATGTGAGGACCAGCACCAGTACGAGCACCTACCACACCAAGTGAACGGTAAGATTTTTCCAACTTCATCGCACTGAGTACTTGTTGATCGACATTTGCAATCACCAATCCAATAGTATCACCAATAGGGTTTGAACCAATAAATTCGGTAACATTACATTTGTTTGCCATAATAATCTTCCTCTATTTTTTTGTTTTCATTTACATCGCCTAATGCGATAACGCTTACATTTTGTTTTAAAAATTTTTATTGATTTTGCCAATCCGCAGGATAGGTTACATAGATAAACCTTGCCATATCTTTGACAGAAAATTGAATATCACTTCCCTTAGGAATAAAGAGAATTTCACCAGGACCCGCGGTCATCACCTCATTGCCAGTAATAATATCCAATTGTCCTTCAATGACATAATCCACTTCATCATAGTCAAGATGCCATGGGAATGTTGTTTTTTCCATTGTCATTAAGCCAAGTCCCAGACGAGGACTTTCTTCCAAAGTTAGGAGGTCACGGGTATAGACCACATCCTTGCTATTGCCTGTGTCTAAACGATCCTCAGGTCTAACCTCAATATGAGGCAGGCTTAGTGAAATAATACCTGTCGAACTAGACTTTTTAAAGGCATCTCCAGCTACAAAACTTTCTAATAAAATTTTTCTAACCAGTTCTTCTATCTGGCTACGATTGATGTCACTCATAAAGTCCTCCTCTACTCAGCTTCTTTTTTAGTGAGCACAAAAGCAAGTAGGACTGCTGTTACACCACCAACCAATTTTCCGACCATCATCGGAAGAATCATATCTGGATTTTGACCTGCTGTGAAGCCCAAGTGATCGCCGATAACAAATGATGCTGATACAGCAAAGGCAACGTTAATAATCTTACCTCGTTTGTCCATGTCTTTCATCATTTGGAACATGGCAATATTGTTGGCCAAAGATGCGACTAGACCTGCTGCACCGACTTCATTCATACCAAGAGATTTACCAATTGCTGAGAGTGGTTTGTTGGCAACCTTTGTAAAGATAGCTACTAAACCAAAGGCTCCTGCTAAGGTCACTGCAATGGAACCAACTACACCAAAGGCTTCCATAAGAGTTTCAGCTCCACTCGGATAAAGGCTATTTAACCATTCATTGCCTGTCAATAGCTGTGCTGCACCAAAGGCCAAACCGAGAGTTGCAATCACTACAATGATATGACCAAAAATCTCAAATCCTTTTATCATTCCATTTGGTGCTAATAATAGACCGACAAAAATCAATGCAGAAACAATCACTATTGGAATGAGGTTAATCATTAATGTTCCTGCAGATAAGCCTGGAACCAAGAATCCTCCAACTAAACAACCCACCGGAACTGTCACTAAGCCGTATAAAATACCCCTAGCTAATAGTGGACGATCATCTTTCTCGATGATTCCCAAGGCAACTGGGATAGTAAATACGATAGTTGGCCCCATCATAGAACCTAATACATAGGCAGCAAAGTTTCCAACTACTGGATCATCAGCTAGACTAAGAGCTAATGGTGCTCCACCCATATCGTTAGCAATGAACGTTGTAGCAAAAATAGATGGGTCTGCTCCAACCATGCCATATAGTGGGACAATAATTGGTTTGAGAATATCCGCTAATAATGGTGCAACAACCATAATACCGGCCATCGAAAGTGCCAAAGCCCCCATGGCCATGATACCTTCCTCAAATTTTTCACTAAGTCCTAATTTCCCTCCGATACATTTATCAACTGCACCGGCCAACATAAATAGGACCATGATGTAGATGATGATTTCATTTATACTCATAATTCCCCTTCTCACTTTCTAGTGAATTTATTCTGCATCAGCTGTGTACTCAACTTTGTCGATAATTGCGACAACGACCATATCAACAGGAACATTTTCTCTATTCAAGCTAACTCTAGCTGCACTGCCTGTAGTCACCATTACCTGATCACCTTCCCCAGCACCGATGCAATCTGCGACAACAACCAAAGATGGATCTGTTTGTTGTTCATTTAGTTGGCGCTCGACCACTAAAAACTTCAATCCATTTAAGTTCTCATCTTTTCTAGTAGCCCAAAGACTCCCTTTTACTGTTCCAACAAACATACTCTCTCTCCTTTTATTCTATGATTGTTATTCTACGACGATTTAGATAGTCGCGCGCCAAGGCTGTTATAATGGTTCCCTTTTCAACATGAAATACTCCATCATCTTCCAATTCTAAAGCTCTCAGCCTAGATTCTGTAATGAGTTTGACCTTCTTTGAAACATTTTTCTCAGGAGTTTGATGAGTGGATTGAACCTCCATATGTTCTTGTTTCAATAAGGCTGGCAAGTCTTTCTGTGAGTAAAACTGCACACCATATTGCTCCAGTTTCAATTTTCTTTGAAGTAGTTCTTGGAAGAGTAAGTTCTTAGCTGACTGTCTATAGCAGTCTATGGCAAATGATTCCTTTGAAACCAAGACCTTTCTACCTGCTAACAAACTAGTAACAACTTCCATCTCCTCTAAACTATTGGGACAAAGCTGAGCAATTCGCAAGAGGGACTCTAAGGGCAAACCATTTGCAATGATATGCTCTGCCTCATCAATACCTTCTACAATACGATACTCTCCATCTAAGAAACCGCCTACTGATTTATCACCGATAAGATACAGACTGATTTGATGGGAACTACTATTCAGACGGTCTAGAAGGCGATTGGTAATCTCTTGAACTAAAAATTCTAAGTTATCCATTTTTAATCCTTTCTAAACCATCTCTATCCTTTTTTGATAATGCGACCACGCATTCCTTTTTTATATCCACAAGCATTGGCTTCATCATAGTCAATGTGCATATAAGTTGCAAACTTAGGGTGAACTCGGATGACTACATCATCAAAAATCAGCCCTCTTTCTCCCCCTACTTGTACTTGCACAATTTCCTTATTCACTACATTAGCTTTAGCAGCATCTTCTGGGGTCATATGAATATGACGTTTAGCAACAATCAATCCCTTATCCAGAGATACTACCTTACTTCCATTTATCAAGACAATTCCTGGAGTATCCTCAATCTGTCCGCTCTCTCGAATAGGAGCATTGACACCTAGCTTCAAGCAATCTGTCAACGATACTTCAACTTGTGTAGCACCACGAACAGGACCGAGTATCACCACATTTTGGAAGGAACCTTTTGGACCTAAAATTGTCAAACGTTCTTTACAAGCAAATTGTCCAGGTTGGGATAAATCTTTAGCTTTGGTTAGAGAATAATCTTTTCCAAATAAGGTTTCTAAATCTTCTTGAGAAAGGTGGATATGGCGTCCACTCGCCTCAATTTCAAAACTTCCTTCTAATTCATCCTGAACTCTTGTAGCAATCTTATCAATTAGCTCTTTTATTTCCATTCTAATCACACCTTACCTTTCACTCATCCATTGTCATCCATAGGAAAATCTGAGTAGAATGCAATAAATGAGTTAGCTTAGCCAAATATACATCATTTTCTCGAGAACCTATCAGCGATAGCTCCTGTTCAAGCGTAGCTAAGGCTATGTAAGTTTCGTACAGAGCTAGTTTCCAGTTAGTTACAGCACAGGTTAAGGAAAGCTTTGTAAAATCCAGTTCCCTTTGCTGACTATATTCTTCTAGTTCTGTCACCGACGGGAATAGTTCATCATAATCGTGAAGTTCATCCAGTATCTGACCAGATACCATACCTTCAATCATTGTCAATACTTTGCTAACTTTCTCAAATTTTGATTGTTCGAATGAAAGATAGAGTTCACGTTTACTTTTAAGAAAATGTGGATAAAGTGTCGTCAGACGAAACAATATTGGATAGATTGCTGAATCTTCTAAAGTAGTTACTTTTTGATGTATCGCTTGTGGAGATGTCGTAAGTTGCTGATTATTGGAACGCGTTTGGACCACTCGAATATGATGGTCATTCAAGTAACTTCTTGCTGATGGAGTCAGTTTTTCATGTTCACCTAACTGGAAAACTCCTCCGTCAGCAATAGAAAGCTCCTTGAGCAGCTTTCTAATCTTTACTTCTGTAAAAACCGACATACACTCACATCCTTTAACGATTTTTTAATCAACTGGCTACCCAAATCCTTTTACACATCTAGGTAGCCAGTACACTTATTCGCTATTTTGGTAAAATTACTTCTACTTCTGAATGTGGACGTGGAATGACGTGTACAGATACTAATTCACCAACATTTTCTGCTGCTGCTGCACCTGCATCTGTCGCAGCTTTAACCGCACCAACATCACCACGAACCAAGACAGTCACCAAACCACCACCAACTTGTTCTTTACCTACAAGGGTAACGTTTGCTGCTTTGACCATTGCATCTGCTGCTTCGATTGCGCCAACCAAGCCGCGTGTTTCTACCATTCCTAATGCGTTTGCGTTTGCCATTGTTATTTCCTCCGATTTTTTATTCTTCTTCTTTTTTAGCTTGAGGTAAAATTACTTCTACTTCTGAATGTGGACGTGGGATAACGTGTACAGATACTAATTCACCAACATTTTCTGCTGCTGCTGCACCTGCATCTGTCGCAGCTTTAACCGCACCAACATCACCACGAACCAAGACAGTCACCAAACCACCACCAACTTGTTCTTTACCTACAAGGGTAACGTTTGCTGCTTTGACCATTGCATCTGCTGCTTCGATTGCGCCAACCAAGCCGCGTGTTTCTACCATTCCTAATGCATTTGCACTTGCCATTGTTATGACCTCCAAAAATTATTTTTTATTGACCTAATTTAGCTAATACTTGTTTTACAAGTAATTCAACAAGCTCATCTTCGTTGGTACTTGAAGTTGGACCTGAGCTTATATTTGTATCAGTTGTTGTCCCTCTATAACTATCCATTAGATTTTCAGCTTTTAAGAAATCTGTGTATTCAGATGTTCCGTAAGCAACACGACGGATATTATAAAGATTGTGTGGACTAACGTTATCAGATGTGGCACTTCCTCCGACTGCCCCACAGCCTAAGGTAAAGGCTGGGAACAAACCTGTTGTGCCACCAACACCACCAAGAGCTGCAGGTGTATTGACTAATAGACGGGAAACTGGTTTTTTCAGGGCGAACTCACGAATAATCTCATCATTCTTAGAGTGGATGGATAGGGTATGTCCAACCCCTTCATGATGCAGAATTTTAATACTTAAATCACAAGCCTCTTCCCATGTTTTAACAGTATAGAAACCAAGAATTGGAGCCAATTTTTCCATAGAATATGGTGCATCTTTTCCAACTCTACACTCTTCTGCAATCAAGACTCTTGCGTCAGCCGGTACAGAGATACCTGCCCGCTCAGCGATGATTTGAGGTGTCTTACCAACCATTTTCGGATTCATTGCACCGCTTGGAAGGATGATAAATTCTCCCAATTTTTTAGCATCAGCAGGTGGTAAGAAGTAAGCACCTTGCTTTTTAAATTCTGCGATGACAATGTCTTTCATGTCCTCTTCAACAATGACAGATTGCTCAGAGGCACAAATCACACCATTATCAAAGGTTTTAGACTCAATAATATGACGAACAGCTGTTGGAATATCCGCACTCCGTTCGATAAAGGCTGGTCCATTACCAGGTCCTACACCAATCGCAGGAGTTCCAGATGAATAAGCTGCTTTTACCATAGCTGTACCACCCGTTGCCAAAATAAGATTTGTATCTTTGTGGCGCATGAGCTCATTAGTTGCCGCAATGGAAGTTTTTTCGATAACACTGATGGCTCCATCTGGACAGCCAGCTGTTTTAGCAGCGCGTTTAATAATTTCCACTGTTTCAACAATACACTTCAAGGCGCTTGGGTGTGGAGAAAATACAATACTGTTTCCAGCCTTCAAGGAGATGAGGGCTTTATACATGACAGTAGAGGTCGGGTTTGTCGAAGGAATCAGACCAGCAATCACACCAACTGGTACACCAACTTCGATAATCTTTTTCTCTGTATCTTCGCGCAAGATACCTACAGTCTTCATATTCTTGATATGCTCCAGAAGCACCTTTGAAGCCACTGTATTTTTGATAACTTTATCCTGCCAGCGACCAAATCCAGTTTCTTCAACAGCCATCTTAGCCAGTCGTTCACGCTCATCGTAACAAGCTTTTGCAACGACTTTGACAATCGTATCAATCTGTTCTTGGGACATCTGCGCTAGTTCACGTTGAGCATTTTTTGCTTGGCGAACAAGGTTGCGAACTTCCTGTATTGATACTAAATCCTTATCTTCTAAGTACATTCAGTATTACTCCTTTCTTGAGAGTTCCATCAAGGCTTGGACAAGCTGACGCTTGTTAGCAAATTTTATTTCTTTTTTGCTTAATTGAATATCTTTTTCACGGTAGGCAATGCTTCTGAGTTTGACAACTTTTAATTTTTCCAGCTCTGTTTGTGAAAACTTAGGAACAAAAGGTGTTTCGATCGCTTCCACTTCTATGCTTGTAGGCATTTCCGCTATTTCCGTAGTTTCAGTAGCTTCTTCATTAACTAGCTCTGTCCTTTCTGATGGCTCAGGGCTAGCTACAAGATTTGCAGAAATAGCAACCTCTTCCTTCGATTGTGCGAGAGGCACAGCTTGCTCTACGGCAATAGCTCGCTCTTCGACTGGAAGAGGCTCTTCTTTTTTGAGTTTCTTCTCAGCCCTGATCAATTTTTCAGTCTGCTCATCCATGCTAGCAATGACATGGCTACCACGATAAAAAGATTTATTTTCGAGTTCTGCGACTGCAGCAGCTACTGCTGCTTTTACAGCGCCAACATCTCCTGTAATATGTACGGTATTCAAACCAGATTTGATTTTCTCAATATTGATAATGGAGACATTGGCTGCTTTTACAGCTATATCGGCAGCTACAACAGCACCTAGATACCCTCTTACTTCAATTAGTCCTAGTGCTCTTTTAGCCATCTAATCCCCCTTTTAATAATTCTTAGGATTGCTTGCAATAGAGATAACTGTTCTTGCAAAGGCATCACAGGCAGCCCTACAAGCTGATTGAGAACCCACCAATAGACCTCCAGCAAAGTTTGTTTCACTTGGTGGACCGTAGAAAGCACCAATGGTCACATCTGAAGCTTTCAAAGCTGCATCAAGTCCAACCATGGCTTCGGCTGGCGGTGCAATCAAGTAGGCAATAGCAGTTCCCTCGTCGGCATTTGCACCTTGTGAAAGATATGAACCCGCACGGGAAACACAATGAGCAAAATATGGGATAGTATTGTCATCATTAGCACTATAGAAGCTTGCGCCATTTTCAATTTCATAAATGGCAACATCCAAGCCACTCCGAACTTCTTCCGGAGTTGGACCTGCTAAGATACCAATGACTTCACCAGCCAATTTAGTTGATGCATTCCCAGCACCCGCGTACATACTTCTAGCGTAAACCACTTCAACATCTGCAGACTTGGTTGCTTCATCCAGTGCAACATAGGTTACGTCATCACAATCTGAAGTAATAATTCCCAAACTTCGATGATGAGGTTTTAACTCCAAAGAAGCAGCCAGACTGGCATCAACATTGGAAATAAGTAGAGCACTAAGAACAGATGCTCCCAAACGTTCGTTTATCACAATAGGACCTCCTTTTTATTTCAAATCAACACCTGATTTTTTATTGTCCAAAATCTTTTTAATGATTTCCGCAACATATGCCCCTGCCTCTACCGCAGGAGTTCCACCTTTGTGAATATTGGATACAACAGTCCGACGTGATTCGGGCATCCCCATCGTTGGTCTATAGGCCAAGTATGCACTCATAGATTCTGCTGTTACCAATCCTGGACGTTCGCCAATCAAGATACAAACAACTTCTGCACCTGTTAATTCTGCAATGTGATCCATAGCTCCAACACGAGAGTGTTTGATAAAGAGTACTTCATCAAATTCTAGACCAAACATTTTCAAACCTTGCTTCAAAGCTGGAAGGAAATCTCTTACGTTTGCTTCAATGGCTGACGAGCTCAATCCATCACCTACAACAATTTGAACTTTGGCATTCTTCTTACAGCTGTTTTTGATAATTTCCTGCTGATCTTCTGGGAAAATTCTTCCCAAATCAGGTCGCGTTAGGTATTCGTCCTTAGAAGAAGCCTTGGTATGGACAGGAATAAAGCCCATCTCTTTGACAAAATCTTCTGCGACATAGGAGAATACTGCGTCTTGAGCTGCAGCATGGTCTGCTCTAAAGCGCAGAATTGTTTGTGTTTTATAGCGATTTCCTGCTCTCCACAAACCTAAACGAGCTGGAGTGAATTGTTTAATCTTGCGATAAGCCTCTTCATTGATCGCGTTTGGAATAAGGAATTGTTTCTGAATATCCACCTCGGTAATATCAGGAATGATTCCATCTTCAATTTGGCTATCTTCTTGCTTCGGTTGATGTGAAGAGGAAGGCGTGTCCATTTTTTCTGGTACAACTGGCGTTTCAGTTATTTCATTCAAAATGGAACGAATCATTTCTTTTAATTCTAGTTCATTCACAGTAACTTCCTCCTATATTTTTGACTTCATAAAGACTGATCCGTCACCACCAATTTCAGTCAGATGACCATCTTTCATCAAGCCCATATTTTCCATCCAAATTTCAAATTCCTTGATTGGACGCTTGCCTAACAAGTCACGCATGGTAGCGGTTTCATGATAACCAGTTGTTTGGTAGTTCAACATGATATCATCACCATGTGGAATAGCCATAATATAGTTGACACCTGCAGCACCAAGGAGAACAAGTAGGTTTTCAGCATCATTTTGATCAGCTTTCATATGGTTGGTGTAACAGATATCACATCCCATTGAAATACCTGTCAATTTACCCATGAAGTGGTCTTCCAAACCCGCACGAATAACTTGTTTGGAATCGTAGAGGTACTCTGGACCAATGAAACCAACTACAGTATTAACAAGGAATGGATCAAAACGTTTGGCAAAACCATAACAACGTGCTTCCATAGTTACTTGGTCAGCTCCATGATGGGCATCTGAGGACAATTCTGATCCCTGACCTGTTTCAAAGTACATAACGTTTGGACCTGCTGCTGTACCTACTTTCAAGGCTGTGTCACGAGCTTCTTGAATGATTTTAGCATCAAAACCAAAGGCTGTATTTCCTTTCTCAGAACCTGCAATTGACTGGAAGACCAATCCAGTTGGAGCCCCCTGATTCATGGCTTCAATCTGTGTTGTAACATGGGCCAGCACACAATGCTGAGTTGGGATTTTATACTCTTCAATAAAATCATTGAATTTATGCAAAATCCGTTTGGTACTTTCTACCGAATCATCAACTGGGTTCAAACCAAGCAAGGCATCTCCACAGCCATAAGCAAAGCCTTCCATTGTTGAAGCCATGATTCCATCAGGATCATCCGTCGTGTGGTTAGGCTGCAAGCGAGATGAGAAGGTACCTGGAACACCAATGGTAGTATTTGCAGTCTTAGTAATGACAATCTTTTGCGCTGCTACAATCAAGTCTAAGTTTGTCATGAGCTTAGCAACAGCTGCAACCATTTCTGAAGTTAAACCACGTGACAACCATTGAATATCAATATTTGTTGTTTTATTATCAAGAATCCACTCACGCAGTTCTTCAACCGTCCAGTTTTTGATTTTTTCATAGGTTCGAAGATTAACATCGTCAATGATAATGCGCGTTACTTCATCCTCTTCATAAGGGACAACTGGGTTATTAAACAAATCAGAAAGTTTGAGCTGAGCCAAGACAACCTTAGCTGCTACACGTTCTTCTGCAGACTCTGCAGCAACGCCAGCCAAATGATCTCCTGATTTGAATTCATTAGCCTTGGCCAAGACTTCTTTAACAGAATGAAATTCATAGACTCGACCAAATAACTTCGTTTTTAATATCATTAAATTTATCCTCCTTTTGATATTGACTACTTAACTAAATACGAGGGTTTTTACAACGACTGGTAAAACTGACCCTTCGATTAGCGGATTGCCAATATCAATGTAATCTCCATTTTGCACATCAACTGAATCGATACAAACAAAGGGATAATCTTTAGGCAACAATGCAAACAAGCTTTGACCAAGTACCTTTGCCATGTCTTCCTTGACAACAACCAACAAAGGAATTCCTCGGTCAATACTATCTTTCATCCCTTCCAGAATAGCCTGAGCATATTCTTGTACCCTGACAAAACTTGGACTCTTTATACCATCTAAGGCCAGCGCTAATTCCTGCACTTCATTTTCAAGCATGAACCAACGGCTTTTTTCCTTAATAGCTTCTGCCAGCATTTGCTTAGAACCCATCTCATCTTGACTAGATAATTTTAAAACTGGGATATTCTTGATTGGCAAAATTTTCGAAATGTAGGTAATCGTGCTCCCACTTACCTCTGTCGTATGACTACCAGCACCAACTACTGTAGCCCGAATGGTTTCAACTGACTCAATTACCTTCTTGTCTGAAAATATTTTCGATTGTGCTAGCGCTTTTCCAAGTAGTATCCCTATATCACCATAGTGAAAATCACTAACAGAAGGATCTGCTTGGAAAATAGCATCAGCTACTCCCCCTGAGAACGAAACACACTTGACAGGATAATCTAGTTTCAAACCATGATTAGTCTGAAGTAACTCATAGTATGGACTATTTGTATCTAGACCCAAACTTTGCTCCAGTACAGATACTAAAATACCTATTAAGCGTTCTAAATCTGGACCATTAAGTTGAGCCCCTACTGCCAATTGTAATTTTTCTTGGCTAATAATTTCTTGAAGTTTTGGAGCAATATAGGTAATTTTGTGACTATTAGGTTCAATTTTTACAAGCCTGCCACCAATATCAAAGCACGCTGTATCAATCAAATCACCCTCTCGGTAAACAGAGATATTGGATGTTCCACCACCAATATCAATATTTGCTACAGAAGTGTGATGTTCCTGAGAGTACTGATAGCTACCAGCTCCCTTTCCAGAGATAATACTCTCTAAGTCTGGACCAGCAGTAGCAACAACAAAATCACCAGCATAGCCACTCAAAGCCTCTAAGACTTGACTAGCATTATCCTTTCTAGCTGTTTCACCCGTTATGATGACAGCCCCCATCTGAATCATATCTTTAGAAATACCTGCTTTTTGGTATTCCAAGCGGACAAATTCTTTTATAGACTCAACATCTATCAAAAGATTTTCAAAGATGGGAGTAAAGATAATTTCACTCCTATATAGAACCTTCTTATCTGTTATATAGACACGTGGAATAGTGAAAACGGAGGCAATATTCTCCACAGTCAATTCAGATAACACCAGTTGGGTCGTAGCAGTACCAATATCAATGCCAACACTTAAAATCTTATCGGACATCACCTTACCTCCAAAAAAAGACACTTAAAGAAATGCTAATAGAACTCGTCTATTACCACTCTTCAAGCGTCATTGCTTTTAGGCTTACATCATTGTCAGCCTCTTCTATTCGATTAGCATCCTGTAATACTGCTTACTATCACAGGACTTGGTTCACTGTATTGTATATCTATTATTAAAACTCATCATGCATAACCAACAATTTAGCAATTTCCACCATGGGAACTCGCTTTTGCATACTGATGGTTCGAATATGCTTAAAGGCTGCTGATTCTGATAGATGATCACGGGACATCAATAAGCCTTTTGCTTTTTCAATGATGATACGGTCATTGATTTTCTTCGTCAATTTAGCCATTTCACTGGTCAAGTGCTGAAATTGTCTACCTCTTGCTATACATACTTCCACCATAGGAATCAATGATTTAGCATCAAGAGGTTTTACTAAGTAACCACTAACACCATATCTTTTGGCTTTCTCGATATACTGTTCATCACTTTGGGTAGTTAACAAGAGAACACTATAGGCCAGATTGTCATCCAATATTTTTTTACAGGCTGTCAAACCGTCTAATAGAGGTAGCTGGATAGACATCACAACTAAATCCGAACGGTATTTTTGACTTAATTCTATTGCTTCAAAGCCATCACTAGCCTCTGCCACAACTTCGAAATCAGCCTTTTCCAATAGTTCTCTAACTTCACGTCTAACCATTGGATCCTTGTCTGCTATTAGTATTCTACCTTTCATACCTACCTCTTCTGAAAGCTTATGTCCGCGTTACAACTGTACTTGAAAAATGAAGAATTTCCTCCAAGCCTTGTAACACAGCTACTAGAGCAGCCTCAACAGATGAAACATCTCCTGTCATGACAACAGAGCCACTAAATCGATCAACAAAGCCGATCTGAACATCTGCCGCCTTGGTCGCAAGATCTACCGCAATGATGGAAGCTTCACTAGGAGTAATCGTCAGTATGCCAATAGCTCCTTTTTTATCGACCAGCAAACCAAGTTTTTCATAAATAACTTCATCAGGATTTGCAATGAGATGGGCCAGGGTTATCTGTTTCCCTGGTACATACTCTTGTATCATTCTCTGTTTTTCTTCCAGTTTGTCCACCTTCCCTCAAATAGAAGTTTGGATAACACCCTAGTTAGTATATTATAACATGAAGTAGGGTAATTATCAACATAATTCTAGAAAGCATTTTCCAAAACTACCAAAGCTTCTTCCGTGCTCGGTTGTCGTGGATTTGTAGCAGTACACTTATCTACTACCGCTGCTGCTGCAATTTCTTCCTTGTACTGATTAAAATCACTAACAGAAACACCATACTCCCGTAAGGTCATCGGCAAATCCAGTTTTCGTTGCAATTTTTTCACAGCGTCAATCAGCTGTCGAACACCCAAAACAGGACTAGTAGCACTGCAACCAATTAGTTTAGCAATCTCTTGGTATCGGATAGCTGTTGCTCTATCACCGTCACCTAGTCCACGAGCACTGATATTGGCATTATACTGGATGACGTATGGCATTAGAATACTGTTTACTCGTCCATGAGGGATATGGAATTTTGCTCCTGTAGCATGGGCTAAGCCATGGTTGATCCCCAAGGATGCGGTATTGAAGGCCATGCCTGCCAGAGTTGACGCAACATGCATTTTTTCACGAGCCACTGAATCGTTTCCATTTTTGTAGGCTTTAGGTAGGTATTCGAAAACTAATTTAATGGCTTTTTCTGCTAGAGCATCTGAAAAATCTGTTGCCTTGGTCGAAACATAGGCTTCAATAGCGTGGGTCAGGACATCCATCCCCGTATCTGCTGTAATGTTTCCTGGTAGAGATGATACTAAACAGGAATCTAAAATGGCTACATCGGGTAGTATTTCTCTTGAAACCAAAGGATACTTGATTTCTTTTTGCCTGTCAGTAATGACGGCAAATTCCGTCACTTCCGAACCAGTACCGCTGGTTGTTGGGATAGCAATTAAAGTCACATCTGTAAACACAGCCATTTTTTTACCAAAGTAGTAAATTGCCTTGGCTGCATCAAGAGCTGAACCACCGCCAATCGCAAGGATGATACTGATTTGTTGACCACCCACAGACTGAATACCAGCAATTATGGTTTCAATCGGTGGGTCTGGTACAATATCATCAAAAACATGACACTGATTGCTTGAATCCAGATAACTTAATACACTGTCCAACTGACCAGTTTGTTTTAGGAAGGGATCTGCAACAACCAAGATGTGCTCATTCTTATAACTTCTTAGCTGTTCTAGAGCACCCTCACCTATGCACAATTCTGTTTTATAGAAAATCTTGTACATTTCTTCTCCTTTCTATGTAACTTTTCCATAAAAATAAGCCATATGAAAACCAGACTAGAACTCTCCATTAAGTTATAGTCGTTTCATATAGCTACATTGCTTATTGATTAGTACGCCTTTGTACCACGAAAAAATTATAACATAAAGCCATTAACATATCAACAGAAATAATGATTTTTCTTGATATTTTTATTAACTTTTTTGCCCTTGCACCCTTACCTAAATGACTACCTATGAACCTGTGCCCCTCGTTCAGTACTTCTATCTATGACTAGTTTTCAAGCTACCCAGCATTCATCTTCTTTTTTATATTTCCATCAAAATCTGCCTTGATGAACGACAAAATGCTCTCCTATAGCAAAGCGAGTTATGGATGGAGAGAGCTTCTCAATTTCCATCATTTTGATACAAATTAGTTGTCAAACTAGCGAAGATAAGTTATAATGATGATGCTAGGAATTGATTTTAGTACTTTTGAAAACATGGAAGTTTGGTGCAAATCCAACGCGGTCCCGCCACTGTGATAAGCTTTGCTTTAAGTCAGGTCTTTGGTTTCAAATTTTAGTAGATCTCACGCCTCGATGTAAGGTGTGATGTCAGTTTGGATAGCGCATCTACTGCGGTATTTTCCATTATTGGCTCTACGTGAAGTACCTTTCATTTTCTAAAGGTAGAAAAACTACCTTACTGCAACGGAGCAGGGCCGATAATCGGGAAAGCCACAGTTAATCAATGATGCTTAACAGACTATACAAAGATGTATAAATGCTTTCTTAACATAAACTACAAACCACCCTTGATTTTTCAAAGGTGGTTTTTTCTTGTTCTAATCCGACTTTGCTTCTGCTTCTCTTCGTTTTTTGATCAGAGTCCCCATTCGTAAGGATTTTTCATTATAGAAACGATAGTCCCGACCTGAACCATCACCGATATAGCTGATCGGCGAAAATTCATGGCCCTTAAAATCACCATTTTCATCAAGCAAGTCTTCTTCTACTACTCTGCGCGTCACTTTTCCAATAATGTTGGTCAACTTACCACATTCCACAAGTTCAACAACTTCGCACTCAATAGAAATTGGGCACTCATTTACTAAAGGAGCATCGACTGTTTCACCAACTGTGTAAGTCAAACCAGTCAAGGAAAATTTATCTTTTCGGCTATTAAAACCAGCAAGTTCCACTTCCTCAATCAACTCTTCTCTAGGAATATTGACAGTAAAGTGACCATGTTTACTGATTTCAGTTACTGCATTTCCCTTTGTCCTCATGCCAATAACCATCATACTGCCCAAAGAATAAGCAGAACTTGAGGTTGTTATATTGTATCCATGAACATCATCTTTATATCCCAGAAAGAATACTGGGAATCCGAAATATAGCTTGCGTGTTTCAAATGTTTTTTTCACCTTTTACTCCTTTATGATAGTTTTCTAAGACAAAAGATGACCAATTCTAAATAGTCATTGGTTGCCTTCCAAATAATCCCGTAAGGAATTGACAAATGCTGTTGGAAGTTTCAGCTCTTCTTGCAGTTCATCTCGATAGCGGGTAATGATGTCATACTCCCGTCCTTGAGAAACCTTGATTGGCCAGTCGGGATCTAGTAACATGGCCTTACCAACAGAGAAGAGTGGGATATCTTCTGCGAGAATTTCTTCCACATCTTGACTAGTCTGAACCCCACCAACTGCAATCAAAGGAACCCGTCCATTGATTTTTTTAATGACTGAGTGAATGATCGGCTCTGGTGCTTCAGGATTCCGCAGGGAAGGTCGGAAAACATGACTTAAGGAGAGATGAAGATAATCTACCCCCATTGCAATTAGCTGCTCTATCAGCTGTAAACTATCCCATAATTCAATCCCTGGATCTTCAATCTCTTCTGGGGAGAAACGATAACCAACCAAAAATGGTCTATCTGCCTCTTCTTTGACTAGTTTTTTCACCTGCTTAACTAAGGTCTTGGCAAACCGCATACGGTTATTCAGACTGCCTCCCCACTTATCTTGCCGTCGATTGGAATGGGGAGAAAGGAATTGCTGGATTAAATAGGTGTTAGCTCCATGTAACTCTACCCCATCGAAACCTGCTTTTATGGCCCTCCTAGTTGCATCAAGGAAGGCTTGTAAGATCTCATCTACTTCCAAATGCTTCAGGGAACGTGGCTCCACTACATTGCCATGAGAACCAATAATGGCACTAGGGGCTACGGGTTTTCCTTCAATCAGGACTGGAGGAACCATGCGGCCACCATGATAGATTTGTAAGATTGCCAAAGCTCCTTTTTCCTTGATGGCGTGAGCCAAGCGGGACAAACCTTCAATCTTATCATCTTCCGCGACGCTAAAGCTATCCCTGAACGCCTGACCTTGTGCATGGACATAGGCACTACCTGTAATGACCATACCTACTTGGCCAGCACGACGAGCATAAAAATCAATATCATCTTGTGACACATAGCCTCCCGGTTGACAAACACTCAAGGTCATGGGAGCCAGCACCACTCGATTTCTAGTGTGAATGTAATCCGTAATTTGTACGGCATCATGAATTGTTTTTACCATCTACAACCTCTTTTCCTAAAAGATATGCAGTAAAATATGTTTCTTTTTTTTCAACAACAGTCACGGTTCCTTGTGGGAAATCAATATCCCAAAATAGTGCCGATGGATCTACTAAACGTTGGTAAATCAGCCTTAAAACACCTAAGTGAGCAACAAGAGCCAGTGAGTGCCCTGGGTGTTCATTGACCAATCTGTCAACTTCATTCCAAACACGGTCTTGAAATTCCCCAAAAGCTTCCGCTTCTGGTGGTCTGTAGGTAAATGGTTCAGCTAACCAGGCCTCCCATTCCAGCGGAAATTGTTCTTGAATCTGGTCAGCAGTCAAGCCTTCCCACAATCCGAAACCTTTTTCATCTAGGTTTTTTAATGGAATTGGAATACTAACTGGAAAGACAAGTTGAGCTGTTTCCTGACTGCGTCTTAAAGAGCTGACATAGACCTTGTCAACAGGAATATCTTGCATTAAAGTATGTAAAACCAGAGCCTGCTCCCTGCCTCTTTGATTGATAGAAACATCCAAGTTTCCGTAAAAACATCTTTTCTTGTTTAAATCGGTTTCACCGTGACGCATAAGGTAGATTTTCATATGATTAACCCAATAATAAATAGGAGTTGAGCCACTTCTACAAAGGCTCCTAAAGTATCACCCGTGTGGCCGTCAATTTTTTGGTAGACAAACCGCCGATAGACCTGTGAACCGAGCAAGACAAGGCCGTAGGCAAGCAAACCTTTATAACTAAAGACATAAACCAAGCTGGCTAGTGGCAAGAGCTGAGAAAGGAAAATTTGACCACTTGTCGTGCCTGAGAAAAAATTGCCCGTACCACCTTCAGCCCGTGCATAGCGCATGTGGTAAAGTTGCAGAGCTAGTCCAACCTTCCCAATCATCGCCAAGGCTGCCACTATAAACCAGGTCGGCTCAGGAAGATAAGGATAGGCCACCAGCATCAGAGCATAGTAAAGAATCAAGGCCAGGACACCATTGCTACCGATACGACTATCCTTCATGATTTCCAGCATTCTCTCCTTTTTTCGCGAGGAAAAAAGTCCATCTGCAGTATCTGCCAAGCCATCTAAGTGAAACCCACCTGTCAGTAAGACATCAAAGAGAAAACTGAGGCACCACGCGACTATCCCTGGTAAAACTAGCTGAGCTAGAAAATAAAACAGTCCTGTAATACTCCCTAGCAAGAGGCCAAATAGGGTCAGGTAGGGAACTCCTTTCTGGATATGGGCAATGTCCACTTCCTTGTTGATGGGAATCCGACTAAAAAATTGTGTGTAAATAATCAGTGCATCTATCATTTTAAGCGTTGAGCAAGGCCACAAATCACCAGATAAACCTCACTCGCCTCCTTCGCTAAAAACTGATTTACCTGTCCAAGCAGATCGCGGAAATACCGTCCCAACTTGGTATCTGGAACAATGCCCAGTCCAATTTCGTTGGTAACAATATAGAGCTGACTCTCTGTTGCCCTATGAGCAAGTAGGATGTCCTGCCATTGAGCATGGATTTGTTGGCTGATAAAAGCCTGTTCTTCCTTGCTTAGGAAGTTGGTATCCTCCATGGCTATTTTCTCAGGGAAATAGATTTCAACCAGCTGAAAGAGGAGATTGGTGGTCAACATGGTGGCACAGTCCAGCAAGTAATAATCGTAGGTTTGGTCTTTCAACCAGGATCCCAGATTCGCAAACTGTTCATGGGTGGTCCAAGCAGCTGGACGGCGTTCTTGGTGAAGTCGGACTCGCTCCTGCCATTCACTGTCGGTGCCTGAACTCATTCCTGTCGCTATATAACAAACACGATTTTTCTCCCAGATTTGCTCTTCTGTGAACTGCGATTTGCCACTTCGAGCTCCTCCAGTTACCAAGACAATTTTACCCATATATTTCTCCAAAAACAGTATCAAAGGCCTGCAAGGTCTGATCAATATCTTCCTTGGTATGAGCTGCGGACATGAAATTTGATTCATACTGGGAAGGTGCTAGGTAGATCCCTTGTTTGAGTAAGCCTGCATGGACACGAGCAAAGACTTCCTGGTCGCTGGCTTTGGAATCTTCAAAATTTCGAACAGGTCGCTCGTTAAAGAAAAATCCAAACATGGTGCCAACTTGTACAACCTGTAAGGGAATCTGATACCTGACAGCTAACTCTTTCAAGCCTTGGCAAAGCTGACTGGTTCGTCCTTCCATATCCTTGAAGATTTCTGGTGTTAAGGACACTAAGGTTTCATAGCCAGCTGTCATAGCGATGGGATTTCCTGACAAGGTACCTGCCTGATAGACTGCCCCCATGGGAGCGATATAGTCCATGTACTTCTTCTTACCTCCAAAGAGTGCCATTGGGAAACCTCCGCCAACAACCTTACCAAAGCACAACAAGTCTGGCTCCACACCGTACAAGCCAGTAGCTCCAGTATAACTAGCCCTAAAACCTGTCATCACTTCGTCGATGATAAACAAGGCACCGTATTGACTGGTGAGCTCTCGAATAACATGGATAAAGTCATGGTCCGCCTGAATCAGCCCCATATTTCCCGCCACTGCTTCGATAATGACACAGGCGATGTCTGAACCCATTTCTTCAAAACAGGTCTGAAGGCTGGCCTTATCATTATAAGGTAACGTAATGGTATCTTGAGCAGTTGCTTCTGTCACCCCAGGGGAATTTGGCAAGCCAAAGGTGGCAACCCCTGACCCTGCTTGAACGAGGAAGGAATCACTGTGACCATGGTAACAGCCAACAAATTTAACAATTTTATCCCTCCGGGTTACTCCACGTGCCAAGCGAATAGCACTCATGGTAGCTTCCGTTCCCGAACTGACCATTCTCATCCGTTCCAGATAGGGAATTCGTTCCTGCAGGTGCTGGCCCAAACGAGTTTCCAAGGGACTTGGTGCTCCAAAACTGGTGCCGCATTCCACGGCTGACTTGACCGCTTCAATAACTCTATCTTCTGCATGACCTAGAATCATTGGTCCCCAGGATAGAACGTAGTCGATGTAGCGATTTCCATCCACATCATAAAGATAGGCACCCTTGGCCCTGTCGATAAATACTGGATTTCCTTCAACTGCCTTAAAGGCTCTGACAGGACTATTGACTCCGCCTGGAAAAACGGCTTGGGCTTGTTCGAATGCGAACTTAGATTGTTGAGTCTGCATCATCTTATCCTTCCTCTTTCAAATAGTAGGCTACGTCTTTGGCAAAGTAGGTGATAATCAAGTCTGCACCTGCCCGCTTAAATCCTGTCAAGGTTTCAAGAACAACCGCCTTCTCATCAATCCAGCCATTTTGAGCTGCAGCTTTAATCATGGCATATTCTCCGCTGACATTATAGGCAACTAAGGGAAGTTTTGTTTCCTGCCGTAACTCCCGCAGAATATCCAAGAAGGCTAGGCCTGGCTTGACCATGAGAAAGTCAGCACCTTCTTTCTCATCGCTCAGTGCCTCTCTCAATGCTTCTAAACGATTGGCTGGATCCATTTGGTAGGTCTTCCGATTGCCGAACTTTGGAGCACTCTCACCAGCATCGCGAAACGGTCCGTAAAAGCTAGAGGCAAACTTAATGGCATAGGACATGATGGGAATATCTTCAAAACCTGCCTGATCCAGTCCCTGACGAATAGCCTCAACATAGCCGTCCATGGCGTTGGATGGAGCAATGATATCCGCCCCCGCTCTTGCTTGACTAATAGCAACTTCTGCCAAGCGTGTCAAGGAAGTATCATTGTCAACCTCCTGACCTTTTAACAAACCACAATGTCCATGACTGGTAAATTCACACAAGCAGGTATCTGCGATCACGACAAGCTGAGGGAAGTGTTCTTTGATTAGGCGAATCGCTTCCTGAACAATGCCTGTTTCACAAGAGGCCTGGCTACCAATCTCATCTTTTTCCTTGGGAATGCCAAATAGAATGATACTCTTTAGCCCTAATTTTTCTACTTCTGCTATTTCATCCACTAACTGATGCAAGGGGAATTGATAGACTCCTGGCATGGAAGCTACTTCCTGCTTGTCTTCAAGACCTTCTTTCACAAAAATAGGATAAATCAAGTCTGTGGTCAGTAGTTGGGTTTCCCTGACTAAATCGCGAATCCCTTCTGTCCTTCTCAGACGTCTGTGTCTAAAAAATACCATATCGTTTCTCCTTATCCATTATGGTTTCTAGCATGGCAGTGATAGAAGGCCTGTCTGGCATTAGGTCTACCTCATAACCAGAGTCCATCACTGCCTGAGCTGTTGTCCTTCCAATGACTGCTATTTTATGGCTGGCAGGGAGCTTTTTTACTACCTCTGTAAAACTGTGCCAGGCAGATGGACTAGCAAAGGTCCAAATAACCCTATCTATGTTCAGATAAGTAGCCAGCTGAGCCTGACCTGCCTGATGGGCAACCGTGTCATACATCTCCCAAGCCAGCACAGAATGCCCTTCTTGCCTCAAACGCTCTGCGATGCGAGGATTGGCCAAATGACTCTGAGGCAGCAAGATCGTTTGCCTTTCTAAGCCAAGGGCCAGCCACTCCTCTACAAAATCTTTTCCATACTGACTAGTGGACTCAAAAGTCACTGACCGTCCTGCTTCCCTGATGGAACGACTGGTCTGCTCGCCAATACTGGCAATCTGTATGGCAGAGGGGAGATAGGGCAGAAAGCACTCAAAAGCTGTCGCACTGGTGCAGAACAACCAATCAGCCTTTTCCAACTCCTGCTGGACTTGTTGAGGTAGGGGATGGGCCTGAAAAGCTATCAGAGGAACAATTACTAGCTGGAAGCCAACATTTTCCAAAGCTGCTTGCAGGTCCACATCTATAACCCCATCTCTTGTTACTACAATCGTCGCTGTCATCTTGCTGGCTCAACCCCTAGCTGATTGAGTTTCTCCACGGCCTCCTTAGCTAACTGGAAACCGTCTGGACCAGAGAGTCTGATGCGGTGGCAGTTTTTCTCACGGTCTGCCAGCATGACTTCTAACTGATAGTCAGCTCCAACCTGCTTGGCCAAGGCAGCAATTGGGAAGGTGCAATCAGCACCCATTCCTCGTAAAAATTCCCGCTCAATGCCTGCACAGATGGCTGTTTCAGGATGGTTTATGCCAGATAAGATATCCAATACTTGCTGGTCATCCGCCCGACATTCGATTCCCAGAGCTGCCTGGGCAATAGCAGGAAGACAAATGGATTCGTCCAAATATTCAATATCCAAGTCAGCCTGGCTGGTCCAGCCAAGTCGATTGATTCCCGCAACTGCTAAGACAATGGCATCATACTGGCCGTCTCGGACCTTTTGGATACGGCTATCGATATTTCCACGCAAGGACTTGTAGACCAGATCAGGCCGAACAGCCTCGAGCTGAACTTGACGGCGAAGACTGCTAGTTCCTACTACTGATCCAGCTGGCAAGCTAGCCAAGGTCATACCAGCTTCTTTGAAAATTAAACAGTCACGCACATCCTCACGCTCAGGACTGGCCCCAATGACACATCCCTCAGCTAGTAGCCCAGGAACATCTTTCAAGCTATGGACTGCAATGTCAATCTCTTTTTCCACCAGTGCCTTCTCAATATCTTTAACAAAAACACCTTTTCCACCGATTTTCTGAAGACTGACGTGGACTAGCTTGTCACCTGTCGTCTTATAAGGAACCAGTTCAAACTCAACATCGGGGTGTAAGGTCTTAAGGGCATCTACAACCATATTGGTCTGAGTCAGTGCTAGCTGACTTTGCCGAGTTCCCACTCTAATTATTGTCATAATCTTCTCCTAATCTGTCTGCTTTTAAGCCAAAAAGTTTACAGACCAAGGCAATATCATAGTCAGACCTTTCCCCGACAGACATCTCCTTGAGTTGTAAAATGGGCTCTCTAATCAACTGATTGACAATCCCCTTCATGTGTTTGGAAATTTGTTTCTGTTCCCTTTCGGTCAAATCAGGTATTTTTCGATTGATACTTTCTAAAGATGTTGCATGAATCTGCAAGGCTTTTTCCCTCAATTCACGAATAAGCGGAACAATTCCCAACTGCGCTTGCCACTCTTGGTATTTGACCAACTCATCCTCTATTTCCAAAACAATCTGATTGGCAATTTCTCTTCTTTCTTCATGATAGACTTCCAGTTGATTGCTGAGATTCTCGATCGTATAGAGGGTCATCTGTTCACTGGGATGAACGGTCCTAGGTAGACAAAGGTCAAAGGCGATAACACTTTCTTTTAGCATGGTTGGAAAAAGAATGTAGCCACCTACTTTTACAGCCGAGAATACAACATCCGCATCCGCAACCGCTGCTTCTAGCTGGTCCCAGCTAAAAGCCTGCACACGTTGGTCCTGTAGAAAATACTGGGCCTTTGAAACTGTCCGATTGACCAAGCGGATTTGTTCAAAAGGTTTTTTCAGCAAGTATTTGGTCACCAGTTGGCCGATTTCACCCAGGCCGATAACCGCTACCGTTTTTCCAGAATAGTCAAAATCCGTCTGCTCTAGCATTTGCACCGCTGTTAAGCCTATGGAAATCGGTCGAGCATTGATGCGGTATTCTTCATGCATTCGTTTGGCAAAGGTCATGACCTGCTTGAAGACTTGATTTAAGATAACTCCAGTCGTCCCAACTGTCTGAGCTCTGGCAAAGGCCCGTTTCAACTGACCTAGAATTTGAGTTTCTCCTAAAATCTTCGATTCCAGGCCAATGGACACTCTCAGTAGGTGTTCCAAGACCTGATCGGCTTCTTTGAAAATCAGACAGGGATCTACTTCTTTCGCTTCCAGCTGAAACCAGTTCAGTAAAAATCGTTTGGCATAATAGCGTCCCGTATGGAGCTGGTCCACTACTAGATACAGCTCTGTTCGATTACAGGTCGATACAATGACCGTTTCAAAAATACTTTTCTCTTGGTTGAGGGCCCGTAAGGCCTGGTCCACTTCCTCGTCGGAAAAGTGTGCCCTCTCCAACAAACTAAACGGTGTATTTTGATGGGTCAATCCAACATATAATAGGTCCATAACATACTAACCTTTTCATTCTAACTCTTCTAACAGTGCTTCGATTTTCTGACGTATGGCCTTTGAATAGGCAGCAGAAGCACCATTTGTTGAAATCATGACAGAAAAATTTTTTCCCTTGGCCATTGCTACATTATAAAAATCAGAATGGTTCTTGTCACCAGTATTGTTGACCAACTGACTAGGATCGGCATCCTCCATCACTTGCAGATTGACACTGGCTTGGTCGGTACAGGCAAAGGCTAATGTTGCACCCTCTAAATCTCCTTTTTGATAGGATCTAGCAAGCCAGGTCACTTGTGTAGCATCAATACTTGAATGCAGGTCTGGGCTGATAACAGTCACCAAAGCACCCTCATCTAACAAGCCCTTGATTTTTCTGGAAGCAACCTTGCCTCCGCCTACCACAACTACCTTTTTTCCCTTTATGTTAATCATAACTGGGTACATGGTCATGCCTCCTTTTTCCGACTTCGAAAAATCTTAGAACTGCGTTCATAGACCGTATCAGCTACCCCTAGTCTAAAATTAACCAGGCGAGCGAGGACAAAAAAGTAGTCTGATAAACGGTTAATATAGACAAGACCGACTGGATTTACCTTTTCTTCTATCTCCATTAAGGCTACCATGCGGCGTTCAAGCCTTCTGGTAAGTGTTCTTGCCATGTGGAGAGAACTGGCAATCAAATGCCCACCTGGTATGATGAACTTCTCCAACTGAGGAGGCTGTTTCATATAGGCATCCATACGTTCTTCCAGCCAATTTACAGTAGCTTCTTCCTGCTTGTAGGGCCGTAATTCCCTTGGTGTAGCTAGGTCACTGCCACAATCAAAGAGCTGCTGCTGGATTTGCTCGCACTCCAGTCGAAGGTCGTCCAATTCTGGGTATTCCCTCATCTCCGCAACTATTCTTCCTAGCAGTGAACACAGCTCATCCATAGTCCCGTAAGCTTCCACGCGCTCATGGGTCTTGGAAACTCGGTCACCACCATAAAGGCGGGTTTTCCCACTATCTCCATATCCTGTATAAATTCGCATACATTTTCCCTTCCTAACGGTCAAGCTAAGATGTCATAGATAGCTGCCATGTCCAAGGATTCTCTCAAAATAGTTGCTAACTTATCGTACTCTCTATCCTTTATGGTCTGAATGGCTTCTACTTGCTGGTCAAGAGTTGGCAAGCCTTTTCTAATTCTTAATTGATTTAGGTAATCACGGGTCCATGCCAGATTGTCGAAAATACCATGTAGATAGGTCCCTTGAACCTGACCACCATGTCCAATAGCTCCATCCTGACGCTCCGTCGCCTCGCCATTTTGCAAAACAATGGTTGAAAATGCTTGAACACCATCACCCAAACAGGTTTCCCCCATATGGATTTCATAACCTTCTAAGCAGTAGTCACCTTGTCGAGCTTGGACCTGAGTGGTACACTTATTGGCTTGGAAGATAGTGGTTGTGCCTAAAAGCCCCAGAGCAGGTATGTCCTGAATGCTGGACTCAACCCCTAAGGGATCCGACAAGTGTTGACCAAGTAACTGGTAGCCACCACAAATACCAAAAATAGCACTTCCTTCTTGGAAACAACGATGAATTTCTTTATCCAAGCCCGACTCGACCAAATAAACCATATCCTCAATGGTGTTCTTGCTTCCTGGTAAAATCACGAGATCTGGGTGACCAAGCTCATCACCTGGTCTGACATAGCGAACAGACACGTCAGGCTGCATTTCTAGACTATTAAAATCTGTAAAATTGGACATCCTATTCAGATTGATAATGGCAATATCCAAGTCTTTTTGAGGATTATATTTCCGGCTTTTTTGAACTAGAGCAACACTATCTTCACTATCAATGTTGAGCTGGGCATAAGGGACTACACCCAAAACAGGAACTTTGGTCAAGTCCTCAATCATGTCGATTCCTGACTGAAGCAGGGCAACGTCACCTCGGAATTTATTGATAATTACTCCCTTGATTCGTTGGCGATCTTCCTCTGGCATGAGCATGATTGTCCCATAAATCGAAGCAAAGACACCACCCTTATCAATATCCGCTACCAAGATAACCGGTGCATCAACCAATCTAGCCATACCCATATTAACAATATCTCGGTCGTTCAAATTGATCTCAGCTGGGCTACCTGCTCCCTCAAGCAATATTATATCATTTTCAGCACTCAGTTCCTCATAAACTTCTTTAATCTTGGGAAGCAACTCCTGCTTAAATTCATGGTACTCGACCGCATCCATATCCGTTAGGACCTGGCCCATGAAAACAACCTGAGATTTTCGGTCTGAGGTCGGTTTGAGAAGAACAGGGTTCATCCGAACATCTGGTTCAACCTGAGCAGCCTCCGCTTGAAAGACCTGGGCCCGTCCCATTTCCTGACCTGTTTTGGTGATATACGAATTAAGGGCCATATTCTGTGATTTGAAGGGCACAACCCGCAGGCCATCCTGCTTAAAAATACGACATAGCCCTGCTACGATAATACTCTTACCGGCATCCGAAGCTGTTCCTTGAATCATCAATGATTTTGCCATAGTCTTTTCCTAACCTTTCAAAAAATTCCTGTTCATTTTCTGCCAATGGGAGTCCCATTGCTAGATGTAATTTTACTAGCCAAGGTAAAGATAAGCGGGCCTTCTCTAAGATTTCCTCCTCTAAAAAGACACTGCTTACTTCGCCTTCCAAGACTAATTTCCCCTTATCAAGTAGGTAAACGTAGTCGCAGCAATCATACATCAAATCCATATCATGACTGGTCAAGATAATTTTTGTTCCTTGCTTGGCCAATTTTTTCATCAGAAACATCATATGATTCCGACCACGCGGATCTAAACCTGCAGTCGGTTCATCCAGAAGTAAATACTTGGGTTGTAAGGCTAAAACACCTGCAATCGCCACCTTTTTCTTCTGACCAAAACTCAAATAGTGAACAGGGCGATTTCGCAAATGTTCGATATGCATATCTTTTAACGCCTTATCCACACGCTCCTTTATTTCTGGCTCTGGATAGGAGAGATTACGAAGGGCCAGGGCCACATCATCTTCCACCACTGAGTAAAACAACTGTTGTTCAGGGTCTTGAAAAACAATTCCGACCTCTTGGCGATAGGCATACAGTGCTTTTTTAGAATAGACAAGCGATTTCTGTTGGTAATACACCCTTCCATCTTGTGGTTGGTAGAGGCCCATGATAACTTTCATCAGAGTAGACTTACCAGAGCCATTTGCTCCTAAAACACCGACGATTTGCCCCTTATCAAAGTCCATAGTTACATCTTCGAGGACCTTTCCAAAGTCTAGATTATAGGTGTAACTGATATTCTCCACACTTAGCATGATAACCTCCTAAGGATCAAAGCGAAATTCTAACATATCATTGATCTGTCGATTTGCTCTCATCAATCTAGTAAATAATTGACTAGCCAACAAACCCATAGTTTGATAGCTCTGCTTGACTGTTCCAAAACCAAATTTCAAATCAAGTGTATCTCGCATGACAAGAAATTCTTCCAAAAACATGAAGATAAAGCGATACATAAAGACAATAACTTCTAATAATTCATTTGGAATGCGAAAACTTCTTAACAAGTCAATCAACTGTCTAAATGGTACAGTGAGAACAAAAAAGTAGGTAGACATCAAACAAGCATAACTTCTCACAAACACAGCAATGGTTTGATCTAGACTAGCACGAGTGATAACTGCATAGCCCTTCCACAAAGGTAAGGCTAGAATAAGATTCTTTGATGGAGATTCTTGAAAACTCACGGCCATGGTTACTAAACTGATAAAAACAAAAGGCAGGGTTAACAATAGCCATTTTACATATGTTTTCCAATGTAACTTTGCTAGGTAACAAGTCACTGGGAATAAGGCCACTATAATAGCCCATTGCAGGCTAGGAATTCCTGTAAAAGAAATTCCTAGCAACAATAGGTAAATCCCTAATTTTACTTTGGGAGATAGCCCTACCAATCGATTCTGGTAGGCGTATTGATCAATGATTAACATATTTCTTTCCCTTGTGATAACCCAATACATAGGTAATAATACCCACACCAATGCTACCTTGTAGAGTGAAGAGTAAGCTCTCAATCTCACCACTAGCTGGTTCATAAATTGAAGCGAACCATGGTTCATAATCTGGATTAACCTCTGTAATGGCTACTTCAGCACCGCCATCCGAACCCCCAAACTCGGCGTCTTTAGGTGCTAAGAAAAAGGCACCAACAGCAATCAGAACACAAGTCAACAATAAGAGAATATTTTGCTTTTTCATCTTAGAACACTCCTACTTCTTCTTTTTTAGCATTGGCTACAACTAAGTTATACAGGACTACTGACAAAAGACCTTCAATGATGGCAATTGGAATTTGTGTAACCATGAAGACCCCCATAAATTTCATTGCAGCACCAAAGACACCTGCTTGTGCATCTGGAAAGGCCAATGATAATTGTAGCGAAGTAGTTAAATAAGTTGCCAGGTCAGCTATAAAAGCACAGAGGAAAATAGCCACGCGCTGATTGACTTTCATAGACAGGGCTAATTTATAAACAAAGTAACCAACAAATGGTCCAACAACTGCCATTGAAAATCCATTTGCTCCCAAGGTCGTCAAACCACCATGGGCCAAGAAGAGAGCTTGGAAGAGCAAACAGATCGTTCCTAAAACAACCATGACACTCGGACCAAACATAGCTGTACCAAAGCCGACACCTGTTGGATGCGATGTTGAACCTGTTACAGATGGAATTTTTAGGGCTGAAAGGATAAAGACAAAGGCACCTGATAGAGCCAATCCCACCTTACTTTCAGGATTTTTCTGGACCGACTTTTTCAATTGGAACAAACCATACAGGAAAAATGGTGCAAATATTCCAAACCAGAGCAGGGCATGAGCAGGAGGTAAATAGCCTTCCATAATGTGCATGGCTGCTACTGGTGTAGCTGTAACTAGGGTCAGTAAAGCAACAAGTGCTAAAAGATTCAATAACTTTTTCATGTTATTCTCCTTTATTTTTTTTAATGTTTTTTGACTAACATAGTTGAGAAATAAGATAGCTTTTCTTCAGGAGAGAGATCTGCTACCCCATGTCGAATCTCTTGTTGATCGGTACTAGAACGACTAACAAGAACCGTTTTATCAAGCAAATCAAACTGCTTTAACAAGGGAAGTACTTCAGCAAGATGATTAGCCACCTTCATAATAACAACCGTTTCATGTGTCCTTAATACAGCCTCCAAGTGCTGTACATCCGCAGTTGCTGGAACAACTGCAAATGATTCCTCATCCATGACCAAGGGCAAACCGACTTCAGCTGCAATACTGTTATATGACGTTATCCCCGGTATGGTCTTGGTTTCAATACGATGCCCGATAATGTCTAATAGATAGCTATAGGTACTGAATACCATTGGATCCCCTAGAGTAATGAAACCAACATTCTTACCTGCTTGGACATCTGCAACAATTTCTTCAGCGATATCCAGCCATTGCCCTTCTTTATGCGACTTATCCCTTACCATTGGAAAATGTCGTTGCTTGATCATCAATTCTTCACTAAGATAGGGTCCAGCAATCTCAAGCGCTAAACTTTTCGCTCCTTTTTTGGCTTCTGGAGTATAGAGAATATCAAGCTCACCAAGAATACGACTAGCTTTTACTGTTACCAACTCACTATCACCAGGACCAATCCCAATTCCATAAAATCGTGCCATAAGTTACTCCTAGTCAATGATTTTGTGTAGATGTTGGATATACATATCTTGAATGGCTGGATACTCGCCTAGACCAATCAAATGTGGAATCACTTCATAACCCCGTTGACTGAAATAGGTATTCCAAGAATCTTCATCATCTGACACCATATCATTGGTCGCATGTTCACCAGCTACCAGCATGAAGGGTGCCAAATGAACTTCTTTGATTCCCTTAGATTTTAATTTCTCCTCAATCTGCTCAACAGGAGGATAGCTTTCCACACAACCAATGTGCACCGGACTACCAGTCAACATATGATCTAATGCCGCATAGGCCACAAAGGCATTGTGTTGGCTTCCATGGCCCATTAAAACAGTAGCTGCTTTTTCACCAAAATGGCCGTACTGGTCCATCAGAACTTGCTTGACTTGCTGATAGTCATCTTCACTGTGGAGCAAGGGCTGACCAACTTTTATGATGTCAAAATAAGATTGAAATTCTTGTGATTGATTCAAGATTTTTTCAAATTCAGACCCCGCAATAATGTGTAATGGCTGAATGTAAACTTCCCGAATTCCTTCGTCTTTCATTTGTTCCAAGGCTTGTTTAACAGTTGGAATCTCTAGTCCCTCATTTTCCTTGATACGTCTCAAAACGACTGTAGAAGTATAAGCCTGATAAACCGCATACTGCGGAAAGGCCTCCTTGATGGCCTGTTCACAGGCACCAATCGTTTTTTGTCTCGTTTCTGGATGAGTTGTTCCAAAACTCACCAATAAAATAGCTTTTGTCATAGGTTCTCCTTTATCAGAATGTCACGACACTTGTCTCGAATAGCCAAAATGGTTGGCTGGTCTGTTTCAATAATCCTTGAATAGCCTGCTTCCACCAGTTTATCTCGTGTTGTTTCTCCCATAACGATAATTGGCAGTTCTTGAAGGTCTAATCCTGTCTCTTCCACAAGAGTCACAAAATTAGCCGCAGCAACTGAATTTGGCAAGCAAACACAGTCAAGATTGGTCCAATCTTGAGGTCTTAATTCCTTATCAAATGCAAGACTATGGGTGACAAGGACAGGGAAGTCATATAAGCTTCTCAAATCTGCCAGCTTGTGTTCTGGAGCCACCAAATACCAAGAAGCATCAGTCTTTTCCAGTAAGTCCTTAATAGAAGGATCCTTACTTTGTGTTCCTTTTGCTACTAATAAAATCCCTGCTTCTTCCAATGTCTTAGCAGTATGATGACCAATGGCCGCAAACTGAATATGGGAAAGGCTGCGTAGGTCAATTCCATCCTCCCTCAAACGAGATAAGAATAAAATCCAACTCTGCGTATCAGTAAATACCATTCCATCAACTTGGGACCAATCTGGCAAATCAAAGGAAAGCTTATTAACCTGTGTACGACTTGGGAATTTAACCAAGGTCGCTCCATCATCTTTTAAGTAGACTGGCAATTTCCCGGTTGTTGAATCCTGTAAAAAGATTCGTTTACCATGCAAAGGAAGATGTTCATAGAAATTCAATTCCTTTCTAAATGAAACTACATCCCCAACAACAATGATAGAAGGTGCCTTCATATCTTCTTTCAGGGCCAGTTCTTCAATGGTAGACAAGGTTCCGTCTATCGAGCGCTGGCTTGGATGGGTTGCCCATTCTACTATCGCTACAGGTGTATTCTTAGAAAAACCATTGTTAACAAGTTCTCGTGTGATGACGGATAGATGTTTCATCCCCATTAAGAAGACCAGGGTTCCCTTAAGCTGACTAATAGCTGCCCAGTTTAGACTTTCCATTTCATCCTGCAAATGACCTGTAAAGACATGGAAGCTGGTTGCCTTATCCCTAAAAGTCATTGGGATTCCAGCATAAGTGGCACCTGCAATGGCCGATGTCACTCCTGGAACAATTTCAAAAGGAATTCCAGCCTCTACCAAGGCTTGAGCTTCTTCCCCGCCTCGCCCAAAGATATAAGGATCTCCACTTTTCAGTCGGACAACCCGCTTATTTTCCCTAGCGTTTTCAATAAGAATTCGCTCAATTTCCTCTTGCCGAATGCAAGGCATTCCTGGTTTCTTTCCAACATCAATCAGCTGACACTTATCTGATAGATAGGAAAACAAATCCTGATTGACCAAGCGGTCATAAACCAGAACATCTGCTTCACGCAATCTTCTAGCCCCCTTGACCGTTATCAGTTCAACATCACCAGGTCCCGCACCTAGCAAACTTACAAATCCTGTCATTCTAACTCCTTTCACTGTTAAACTATTGGGCATTCGTTTTGAAATGCTTCTATTTGTAAATAATCTTTTAGTTCTTCTACGGAAGACACCTTCTTAGGATAGTCCACCTTAGGCCTTGCGATGATAATGCAATCAACACCCAATTCTTGACAACCTGTGATTTTCTCACGAATACCACCAATACTGCCACTTTCTTTGGAAACAAAGGCTTGAGCCTTGGACCGTAAAATCAGTTCCTTGTTGCATTCCTTGGAAAAGGGTGCCTTAATAGCATCAATTTGATCCGCAACCATGCCCAATCGCTCGCAAGCCAGCAAAACCTCAGAAGTTGGAAGAACACGGGCCACAATTCGCACATCAGGTAAACCATTAACAAAGAGTGGCAAGGTTTTACTTCCAGTTCCCAAATAAACAGTAGGGTAACCTTTTTCTTTTATCAAGGATATGGCTTCTTCTGTGGAATGTACCACTAGGGCTCCCGTCAAGTCATCTGTTTCCTTCCGCTCATACCGCAGGTAAGAAATGCCAGCAAGCTCTGCTGCTCTCATCGCCTCCTTGGAAACCAAATCTGCAAAAGGGTGGGTAGCATCAATGATTTCATCCACTTTGTGTTCTTGGACAAAGCGGACCATATCCTCTGCAGTCAATCGACCTTGAATGACAGGTTGACCAAATTTGGATGCCAGATGTTTCCCATAGTCTGTCACCACCGATGTTGTTACCTCGATACCTAGATCATTTAGCAGAGCCAAAATTTCTGTGCTGTCCGAAGTCCCTCCCAAAAGTAATTTCATCATAGAGTGTATCCTCTAGGTGTAACCATACGGCCATTTTTAATATAGGTTTCTTTGTTTCCAACGATGACAATGGTTGTCATATCAACCAAGGACTCATCTAAATCTTTAATCGTCGTTAAGATATACTCCTCTTTCTTTCGACCGATGTCCTTACCAATGCCCACAATGGTATCTGGTGATTTGTACTCAGCAATAATTGAAAGGGCCTTGGATAGATGGTCCGGCCGCCCCTTACTACGTGGATTGTAGAGACAGATGACGAAATCTCCCTGAGCAGCGGCATGAAGACGTTTTTCAATAACAGGCATGGGGGTCATCAAGTCACTAAGACTGATATGACAAAAGTCGTTCATCAAGGGAGCACCCATAATTGCTGCAGCACCCAAGCTAGCTGTAATACCTGGAATCACCTTGACTTCCAAGTCAGAATCATCACCAATCAGCTCTAGAATTAGTCCAGCCATACCATAGACACCTGCATCACCACTGGATACAACACCGACATTCTTACCCGTTTCCAGAGCCAAATCAATAGCTTTTTGGCAGCGTTCAATTTCTTTCCGCATACCTGTCGCCACTAATTCCTTACCTTCTACCAAATGCAAAATCAAACGCATGTAGGTTGAATAACCAACAATAATTTCGCAATCCTCGATAGCCTTGAGGGCTTCTCCAGACATTAGTTCCTCTTTACCTGGACCTAAGCCAATCACATAGAGCATAGCATTCTCCTTTATATCTATTAGTTTACAGGGACTTTACCTAAAGCAAAGGTACACCCATCTTTTGCAAATCGATTTGTTAGAACCTGGCCATCGCTGGCAAGGTCTGCACTAGCAAGCGCCACACTTCCTACCCCAACTGTTTTTTTCACGAAATCCGAACAAGGATACTTGTCAGCAACCTTCTCTAAGTCCTCCTTGCTATATACATCAAAAGGACAAGATAGTCGTTCTGCTAAATCCAAAATGGCCTCTTCATCCTTCTTGACGTCAATACTGACAATCCTCGCAATTTCGGTTTGCTCAATTCCTTGTTCCTGACAAAATTCTTGAAAGTTCCGATAAAAAATCTCAGAGGATACATTTTTTCGTGCCCCAACTCCAAGTACATAGGGCTTAGGATAAATGACAGCAAGATGTTCACGTTTGCTGGTCATTTCCTTTGTCTGCAAGAGAATAAGAGGGGCATCTCCAGCTAGGACTTCTTCCACTTGATTGACTTCAAGAAGGCTTAAGCCCCGCACATCTTCTATCCAAGGTTTTTCTTGGTAAAAATAGACCCTTTCCCGATTTGCTAACAATCCATTAAATTCCTTAACCAAGGGGCGTAGGTCAGATCGCCAACCATTGACGGATTTGGCAAGGGTATCCAGGGCAACAACATTTTGAACATCCGTTGCCGTTGTAATGACTGGATTAGCTTCTAGAAGAGTAGCGATTTCCCTAGTCACTTCATTGGCTCCACCCAGATGACCACTTAGTAGACTAATGACATTTGTCGCATTTTCATCTAGGACAATGACGGCTGGGTCTGCTGCTTTGTCCTGAACAACAGGAGCAATAGCACGGACAACAATTCCGGTCGCCATGATACAGACCAGAACGTCCACTTGTTGAAAGAGCTCTGCTATTGCCTGAGTAGGACGCTTATCAAAACCTGTCACCTGATTATCTGCCAATTTAGCTAGGCTGTAGATATGACAGGGACGTGCCCACTTGCTTTTCAACCTTAGAGCCGTTTCTTTGCCAGTTTCTGTTAGGGCAACAAGGGCAACCTTACTGGGCATGGCTACTTTTCCCATGGCGATACTCGTGTTCAAATTCTTCATGGTAAAGTTTTGAATAATAAAACTCCTGTCCTAGAAAATCACCAACCAGAATCAGAGCCGTCTTACTGATATCCGCTTCTTTGACCTTCTCTGCAATCGTTTCGAGTGTGCCAAAAACCTTTTTCTCCTCTGGCCAAGTCGCCTTATAGATGACCGCAACAGGTGTAGTGGTAGGATAGCCACCTTGAACCAATTCTTCCACTACTTTTTCAATGCCTTGAATAGACAGGAAAATAGCCATTGAAGTACGATGCTGGGCATAGCTTCGTAAAGATTCACGCTCTGGAACAGGTGTCCGACCTGCCATACGGGTAATGATGACACTTTGGGAAACTTCAGGCACTGTGTATTCTGTTCCAATACTTGAAGCAGCTCCTAAGAAGGAACTGACACCTGGGGTACAATCGAATGCAATCCCTCGCTTCTTCATCTCCTCAATCTGTTCACGGATAGAGCCGTAAATAGAGAAGTCGCCAGTCTGTAATCGGACAACCTCCTTGCCTGCCTTGACCCCTGCCTCCATGACATCAATAATTTCCAACAAATGCATCCCAGCACTATCATAAATTTCTGCACCTTCCTTGCAGTAATCCAAGAGGGCTGGATTGACCAAGGAACCTGCATAAATCACAACATCTGCCTGTGATAACTGCTTATAACCCTTCAAGGTAATCAGTTCCACATCACCAGGACCTGCACCAACAAAATGTACCTTCGACATTCTCTCTACTCCTTTTTAGCTTTTTGACAAGAAACCACAATTGTTGGATTCTGTGGTTTAAAATAATGACCTTTTCCTAAACCAGTCCAGTTGCCAACCTGTACTGAGGTGAGCTCTAGGTCTTCCCAATCCATTGTTTCAGCAATCTGGGCTGCCTCTAAGGCATTTTCCAAAAGTATAAAATTCAAGACCAACCTGCCTCCTGGAAGGAGAAGTTTCTGACACCAGTCAAAAATTTCCTGCATGTTTCCACCAGTCCCTCCGACAAAAATGGCATCAAATGGACCCTGTAGTTCAATCGGTGCCTTCCCTTCATGCAGAGTGATGTTTTGGCACTGAAACTTTTCAATATTTTGTCTTGTTAGGGCCAAGGCATCAGGATTTTGCTCCACAGCTACCACTTCTAATTGAGGATAGCTACAAGCTGCTTGAATCGTAACGCTACCAGTCCCAGATCCCACATCCAGCATCCGTTTAGCATGTGTTAAATCTAGTTTATCAATGCTAATGGCACGAATCTCTGATTTGGTCATAGGGACCTTGGTTCGAATAAATTCAGTATCCTTCATCTACAATTACCACCACATTCATTTTATAATCACGGTCAACAACATCTTCCGCTGCTAGAATACTGATTTCCTCATCTTCGTAGCTCAGATGTTCACCGATAATGATTTTCCGTTTAAGTCCCCTTTTGAGGACCTCCTGAGCAATTTGATAGGGACCAACATGGGCATCTGTCACCATGAAGACCTTGGGCAAACTCATGATCAAATCAAAGTTTGGGAGTTTGGCATGGCTGCTGGTTAAATAGGCATCATTCATAGGCAAACATACCTTGCTAGCTAAGTATTGCATGGAGCTAATCCCTGACAATATCCTAACACGACCAGGAAATTTTTCAGACATCCACTTGCCCAAACCGTAAATCAAGGGATCTCCTGAAACCAAGTAAACAATAGAAGCTTCTACGGGATATGTTTCCAATAAAGCCTCTAAGTCCTTCAGTTTTTTAGGAGCTATAACCCCTTTCTCCCTAAGACTAGCAGGAAGAACTTCTAAATGGCGCTCACTCCCCAAGATATAGTCTGCCTGCTCACAACGGTCCAATTGACCAACCAGGCAATAGACCGGATTTCCTGGACCAATGCCAATCACATCTATCATGACCATTCCTCCTGAATTTCCGCTAAGCTTTTGGTTGAAGCTAGGTAGCCATCTTCCGTACCAAATAAGACTACATCAATGGTTACCGCAGGTTGACGGTACTTGAGCAACCGCTCTGTCTTAGCCTTAATCTTGTCTGCTAAAATCTGATAAATACCTTCATAACCATATTCTTTGATAATGGTTGCTGCTGCATCTGTTGTCAAACATGTATTTACCTTCTGTAACATTTCCAAAGGAGCACCCATGAGGGCTAAATTAGCTATTAAGGTATCAATACGTCCATCAGAATCCTTACTATGCGTAGACATGGTGCCTGATGCAACCTTGACTAACTTGCCCATATGCCCAACCATCAGTACCTTTGTAAATCCAATTCTCTGAACTTCTTTCAGAACGTGCCCCACAAAATTGCTCATATTGACAATTTGCTCTTTGGGTAGGCCTAAACCATCCATTCCAAAGGCTTCACCATATTTTCCAGGCGATAGGACAACAGAACGATAACCCTTATTATAAAGCATGGACAACTCGACTGTAATAGCAGCCTTCCAACTATCTTCAGACATGGGGTTGACAATCCCTGTGGTACCTAAAATGGAAATACCTCCCAGAATGCCTAGCCGCGAATTATAAGTCGCCTTGGCAACTTCCTCACCTCCAGGAACAAATATCAAGACCTTAGCCCCGCAATCTGGACCTATCAAGTCACGAACATGCTCCTCAATCATCCTTCGCGGAGTTGGGTTTATAGCTGCCATACCGACTGCATTGGCCAGACCAACTTCTGTCACCCGACCGACTCCCTCACCTCCATCAATTTCAATTTCTGTCTGATGAGGCAATAAGGTAACTGTTGAAAAAATCAATAATCCATGGGTCGCATCGGCATCATCGCCGCCATCTTTTTGAATAGCTGCGGTAGCCGATTGTTCATCAAAGGAAGGCTTGTGAACATCCATAGTAACTTGGACACCTGAAGCTGTTTTTACAGTAACTTTCTCCTCGATTTCCTGTTGTAAAATCATGTTCAAAGCTGCAACTGTTGCTGCTGTTGCACAGGTCCCCGTCGTAAAGCCTCTTTTTAATTTTTTTCCATCAACATAAACATATTCTTCCATTTTATTTACCCTGACAATAGCCTTTTCCTGAAGGTGAGAAGAGTTGTCCCTCCTTATCCTCAGCTTTCAACTGATAGAGTATGGCATTAACAATGGCTGCTGCAATGGTACTGCCACCCTTTCTACCAAGTGCAGCTATAGCCGGCAAGGAACTTTCATGGAGTTGCAATTTAGACTCTGCAGCTCCAACAAATCCAACTGGAACACCTATGACTGGAACAGACTCCATTTGACCTGCCTCGACCATTTCCAAGACCTTAAATATAGAAGTTGGAGCATTCCCAAAAACAAAGAGTTTCGGCCCTTCGACTTTTGCCGCGTGCTCTACTGCAGCCATTGATCGCGTAATTCCCTTTTCCTTGGCTTCTTTAAAAATCTCTGGTTCATTCACCAAGCAACGATAAGCGACACCAAGCCTATCCAATAATTTTTTATTGAAACCTCCCAAAACCATCGTCGTATCAGTGAAAATGGTTCCCTTATTTTTCAAGACCTTCACTATTTCCTCAATGGCATGATTGGAAAACTGTATATTATACAGGTAATCAAAATCAGCACTAGTAAAAACAACTCGCTTTAAAACAGCCTCCTGATAGGGGTTTTTAAATACAAAATCCGAATGTTCTTTAGTGATGATTTCCTGAATTTTTTGGTAACTTGCTGCTTCAATTTTATGGGCATCTGTTATATAGACCATAGTCATCTCCTATTTACTTGTCGGTGTTGAGTAACGAATATAATCACCAGTCAAGACTTCTTTTAACTGGTAGATGATGGCATTTATTATAGCTACCACAATGGTACTACCACCCTTTCGACCAAGGGTCGCAATAGCAGGAAGAGGTGACGCAAGCAAGTCTGACTTAGATTCCTCAACATTGATAAAGCCAACTGGGACACCAATAACTGCATCAACTTCCATCTGCCCTGCCTCAACCAATTCTAATAAGTAGGATAGGGCTGTTGGAGCACCACCAAAGGCATAGACTTTTGGACCTGGAATCTTAGCTGCCACTTCAACAGCAGCCATGGCCCGTGTGATACCTTTTTCTTTAGCCAGTAGAGCAACATCTTCATCGTTGATCAAGCAGGTATAATTCACCCCCATTTGATCTAAAACACGTTTGTTTATCCCATTAAGTGAAATACTGGAATCCAGCACCAAGGTCCCCTTGTTTTTCAATACTTCTACAATCTTTTGATTGACATCATGAGTAAATTTTAAAGTATAGAGATAATCAAAATCGCCTGAAGTGTGAATTGCTCGCTTGATGATAGACTCCTCCATCTCCGTTTGAAATTGATAATCTGGATGCTCCTCATCAATAATCGATTGAATAATTTTAAAGCTTGTTTCCTCAATAGAGGATGGATTTTGAATATAGGTCATGTAAGTCTCCTAAATAATCGTCAGTAACAAATATACGGCACTAAATAGCAACAATGAAACGGTTGTACTCATATAGAGCATTTGAATGGTCGTTTGAATATCAGTAAACTCAACAGGACGAACCGCATCACCAATGGTCGGCTTGTCAACCCACTCACCATGGTAAATATGGGCGCCACCAAGTTGAATACCCAAGGCACCTGCCACTACAGCTTCTGAAAAGGCACTATTAGGGCTGGCGTGTTGGTAACGATCCCTAAAGCCGATTAGACATGCATTTTTACTATCCAATTCTAGAATATGACTAGCAATCATCAAGCAAATCCACGTGATCCTCGCAGGTATCAGGTTTGCTAGATCATCCAGCTTGGCTGACACAAAACCAATTTGCCGGTATTTTTCCGTCTTATATCCAACCATAGAATCCAAGGTATTAACTGCCTTATAAGCCATGGCCAAAACTGGACCACCAATAAACAAGCAGAGCAATGGTCCGATAACGCCGTCACTGGTATTTTCAGCCACTGTTTCAATGGTGGCCTTGCTGATTTCCTCCGCTGTCAGTTGACTAGTATCTCGCCCAACAATCATACTGACCTGATAACGAGCATCTTCGATAGTCCCCGTCTTTAACGTTTTCAAGACCTTCAAGGCTTCCATGGCTAAACACCTTGTCGACAAAGAAGTATAAGCCAAGTATATCCATAAAACCCAGTAAAGCACTGGCGAAAAACGAGCAAATGCTCTGAGCAAGAGGTAGCTCATACCTGCTGTCAGACCAACCGTAGTCAACCACAAGAAGAACCCGTAGACATATTTTCCTTTTGGACTATTAGGCTGACCTTTCAAAAATAGGCTAATAAAATTCCCAATTAGCTTGACTGGATGAGGCCAACTATAGGGATCCCCCAGCAACCAATCCAACAGAACCGCAATGAATATAGCTAGTAAATACATAAGCTATCCCTCACAAATACTTTGAAGCCAATTTTCCAACAAAGCCTGATTTTGATAAAAATGAACATGCAGATAGCTAGCAAAGGTTTTACCAGTTTGATAGCCACCTGTCCAGCTAGAAACAACTTGGCCATCTCGAACTTTTTCTAGTTGCAAAACGGTCGGTTCATTAGTCTGAAATACAGAATGGTGAAACTCATGACCCCTGACAACCGTATCCTTTGGACCAAACAAGCTCCTAACCTGAGTCTTAGCTTGACAATAACCAAAGCTTTTTAGCCGGTCTGTCATAACACTGACACCATCAAATATCCCTACCATGTCATAAGACCCCTCTCCAGTCTGTAGTTCCTTGCCAAGATACATCAGGCCACCACATTCTGCATAAATAGGTTTATTTTCTTGGTGGGCCTTCAGAACAGATTGGCGGAAGGAAACATTTTCCATCAATTCTTTTGCATAGACTTCCGGAAAACCTCCTCCAAAATAGTAAGCATCTGCTTCAGGTAATTCTTTGTCATTAAGGGGACTAAAGGGAATCAAGTCCACCCCATATTCCCTTAACAAATCCAGATTATCCTCATAGTAAAAATGAAAGGCATCATCAAGAGCATAGCCAATTTTTAGAGGGAATTGTTTTGGAATGCTGAATGGATTTGACGGTTCTTCACCTGCTATATCTACCTTCTCAAGCAAGCGATCTAAGTCAATATGGTCTTGAGCCAATTGACCTAAGATAGAAAAATGTTTCTCCAAGTTTTCCATTTCAACATCTGGAACTAGCCCCAAATGGCGTGAGGGCAATTCTACCTGAATATTTTTAGGAAAGTAGCCTAAAACTTCCACATCCGTATAGCGTTCAATAGCGCCTTTTATCAATTCATAATGAGTTTGTGAAGCAACTCGATTGACAATCACTCCAGCAATTGTCAAATCCTGATCAAAAGTTGAGAAACCATGAACCATAGCCGCTGCCGATGTTGAAGTTGCTTTCCCATCGATAATCAAGACAACAGGGATATCTAATTTCTTAGCAATCGCAGCCGATGAGGCACAGTCTTTATCCGTACCAAGACCATCAAATAGACCCATTACCCCTTCAACAAGGGCAATGTCAGCATCTTTATGCCACTTTCTAAACGACCAGTCCAAGGCAGCCTTATCAGGAATCATAAAGCTGTCTAAGTTCCGAGAAACCCTCTTCGTTATTCGACTATGATAAGCGGTATCAATATAGTCTGGACCGACCTTGTAAGGTTGTACACGTAAGCCTTTCTCAGTCAAGGCTTTTAAAATACCTAGAGTGACAGTTGTTTTTCCAACCCCACTAGAAACACCTGCTAACATAAATTGTTTCATGTATTGCCACCTTTTTAAAACATAAAAAGGCCACAAAAAATATCACTATTTTTTGTAGCCCCGTTGCTCACTTCAATTGATTTAACACGCCGTTGTGTCAAATGATTTTCTTATAAAATCATTCTACACTTTATAGAGCATTATGTCAATATGTAAATTAAAACGGTTTCAAAAATGCTCTTATCTTACTTCTTCCCTAGCCTTAGCCCAACGCTCCACATCAGCTTTTGTTATATTATGAAAGACTTTTGCACCTCTTTCATAAGCAATATCTGGCTGCTGGTGGGTAAAATTGATCACACGCGCCAAGGCAAAGAAATAGTCTGAAAGACGGTTTACAAATACCAAGACATCCTTATTGATTTCCGTTGTCCACATGGTACCTACAATATGGCGCTCCGCACGTCTAGCAATAGTGCGTGCTATGTGGATCATAGCAGCAATTTCATGTCCTCCTGGTAAGATAAAAACTTCGAGCGCTGGTGGAACATCTGCGTAAGTATCAATCCTTTCCTCAATCCAATCAACCATGGTTTTGTCAACCTTATAAGGATAAACACCGTGAGGCGTAGATAAATCCGAACCACAGTCAAAAAGGTAATGCTGGAGTTGCAACAATTCATCCTTTAAGGCATCTGCGGGGTCCATTTTAGTAACGATATAACCAATCCAAGAATTTAATTCATCAATGGTACCGTAAGCATTGACACGCTCCGCATCTTTTGCGACACTCTGACCACCAACCAGTTTAGTTAGTCCTTTGTCACCTGTTTTTGTATATAACTGCATTTGTATTCTCACTTTCTATTTTGATTGACGAATGTCGATGTAATCATTCCTACTCAATTTTCCCTCAGAAAATGTAGGCATTTCTTCAATAGTATAAACTGCATTACTCATTAAAAAGAAGGCTAGAGGACAACCCGATCCCTCACCCAATCTCATATCCATCAAGAGCATGGGATCTAGTCCCAAGTGCTCACAAACCAACCGATAGGCAGGCTCTGTGGAAAGGTGGGAAGCAAAGCAGTAATCTAAAACATGACTATTTAATTTACTGGCAATCAGCAAACCAGTGATAGAGATTAGACCATCCACTACACAGGGAAGTTGATGATGAGCACAGGCCAAGTAAGTCCCTACCATACCCAGCATATCTAATCCACCAACTTTTGCAGCAATGTCCAGAACATCCCTGTAGGGAGCATGGCGAGCAACCGCTGAAGCAATCACTTGTGTTTTATGGGATTTCATCCCTTCTGTCAAGCCAGCCCCGTAACCAGTCACTTGACTGGCTTCAAGATTTAAAATAGCACTGATTACTGCTGCCGAGGTTGTCGTATTGCCAATTCCCATCTCTCCTGTACCAAAAAGTTTATACCCTTTCTGAATACAGGATAGGGTTTCCCTGTAGCCAACCATTATGGCTTCAACAGCTTGCTCTCTAGTCAAAGCAGGCTCTTTCAAGATATTCCCCGTCCCTCTCCTAACCTTACAAGCTTGGTCGGTATGAACATCTTTCATGCACCCTATATCAACTACCCTGACATCTGAGCCTACATGTCTTGAAATGGCGCACAGACCTGTTTTTCCTTCTAGCATATTACGGGCTACGACATAGGTCGTTTCCTGTGGATTGGCAGAAATACCTTCGGCAACGACACCATTATCAGCCACATAGACTAGCACAATCTGTTTAGATATGTCTATAGCTCCTTGAAACATAGCATACAAACGGGCATATATTGTTTCCATTTTACCCAGAGCACCTAAGGGCTTGGCTAATTGATCACAAATCTTCTTCCCCTTCTCAATTGCATGTTTATCTAGAGGCTTGATCTCCCTCAATATCTCATGTAAGTCTACCACCTTAACCTCCTTTCACCCTTTTAACACCTTCGAAACAAATCCTTGAAAGATAGCGTTGGTCATAATACTTACCAATTTCTCCCTTAGAAAAATTTGCTTCGATAACTGATATCAATGGTAATTGACTTTTAGTCATCAATATTCCCACTACCGTTCCGCTGTGAGCGACGTTAACTCCAAGTAAACCTAATTGATTCACCAGGGTTATTATGTCCGCCAAATAAGGCTTTGGTAGCCGAGTGTTGTTTAATAGGGCACTTGCTGTCGCAATCTGACCCAAAAGAAGTTCATTTTTTGACTGACATGCCTGCTGAAACATTTCCAATAACCCTTCTGATGCTTGGACTGGATAAGTAGGACATTCTGTCATTCTAGCTAACTCAACTGTCCACTCGGTCTTTCTAGGTTCTAGAATATAGACATAAAGTTCTGGTTTCCAATCCGTCTGAAACAGTATCTGACCGCTCAAGGGATTGATGACCGTCCAGTCAGCAAAGGCAATCGAATCTGTTGGCTCAATCTGACAACAGAACTTGGTCACTTCTTCAGCAGTCAAATGCCTATTTTGAACATAGGCTAAGGCTTGTAGGCTTGCCAGCATATCTGCCGTGCTACTGGACATTCCTTTACCGATTGGAAGACTGGACTTCTTTTCTAGCTTCCATCCATCCTCTATCGGATCAAGATAATCCAAGACCTTGACAACCTTTTCTCCTATTGCAAATTCCGTTTCTTCCTCCTCTCTGATAAGCCTTGCATAGGACTTGCGATTGATACCGTAAGTCAGCAAAAATTCTTGACCATCCTTAACACCCTGAAACAATTCCCCACATGAACCTGGACAGGAAAACCATTTGTTCCTAGACATGGCCATCACACTTTCCTAACACAGATCTAAAAGCCTCAATCAAACGACAATTTTCCTCTCTTGATCGAATGGCTACTCGATAGTGGCGGTCGTTCAGATGATGGTAATTATGGCAGGAACGAATAAATATTTTTTCTTGTATTAAAAGCTCTCTCAGACTTTCATTTCCCTCGTATTCAAAGAAAATGTAATTGACAGTCGGTGGCAAGACTTGCAAATCGGGCAAAGCAGTCAATTCTTTATAAAGGAATTCCTGCTCACTCTTGAGCCACTCTTCTGTGGCACGGTGATACTGGTCATCCTTGAGAATAACAGGTGCTAAAGCATCTGCCAAAGCATTGATGGTCCAAGGTGGTCGCATTTCATCAATAGCAGCAATCAATTCTGTATTACTTGATAAGGCATAGCCCAACCTCAAGCCAGGAATAGCATAAAATTTTGTCAAAGACCGAACAACAATGACATTTTGATAATCCTTCAAATGAGCCACCATGGAATAGGCATCACTATCAGTAAGAAAATCCATAAAGGCTTCGTCAAGGACCAAATAGGCTCCTTTTAGTCGAAGAAATTCTGCTACCAATAATAATGTATCCGTTGGTACCAAGGTCCCTGTTGGGTTATTTGGATTACAAATCAATACCAAATCTCCAGATGATAGGTTTTCCAAGTTAGGTAAGATGGATTCAAACGTCCAACTGTAATGAGGTCCTTCTAATACATGATATATAATATCTGAACCAACCTGCTTAAATGCTTTTTCATACTCCATAAATGTCGGACTTAAAAGCAGTATCTTCTTTGGCTTCACATACCTAGCCAATTCATAAAAGATTTCTACTGCCCCGTTCGATAGAAGGATTTGCTGGGTCGGACAAGAATGATATTCAGCCAAGGCTGCCTTGGACTGTGAGTAGGTCACATCAGGGTAGTGAACTAAGCTATCTAAAGTTTCTATTATCTTTGATTTTACTTTTTCTGAAAGACCTAATGGATTGATATTAGCAGAAAAATCTAAGCAATCCTCTGGGCGAAAACCAAAATCAGAGGCAAGCTGATTCATGTTTCCTCCATGTTCTACCTTCATCCCATCACCTCAACTTTCCTTTGTCAAATAGTATTGAATCGCTTCAATACCTGTATTATCCTCTAAAGACACCTCAAAGATTTCCTTGGCACCTGCTGCACGTAATTGTGCTCTAGCTTTCTCAAGGCTGCTAGGGTCTGTTACTAAATCAACCTTGGTGATAATGCCAATCACTGGTTTGTTAAACAAAGAAGAGAATCCTTGTGGAAAAGTCTGCATTGTGGCTGTTGCTGAAGCTAGTAAGCCTATCACTTCTGCCTCTGCAGCTGTTACAGATAAAGCATTGTAGTATCGTCTATGTTGTAAAAATTCACCAGGTGTATCAATGATAGAATCATAAAATTGGATAGCTTGTGTTTTAAAATAGGTGATATCAAGCCCCTTCAAACGTTGTGTTAGTGTCGTTTTCCCAACACCTACTGGGCCTACAAACATAATTTTTTTTGATTCAAGTCCCATACAATCATCCTTTCAAGCTATTTGTCAAAGGGGAAATTCAATTTCCTAAAATACTATTAGAAATAAAAAGGCAAAGTTAGCCCGTTGTTCCAAAACTTCCGCTTCATTGCGAACAACAGGCCCCTTTGCCTTTTATATATTAACAAGTATAGTATATACTATATTCAAGTCTTCGTCAACTCAAAAAATCAAGCAACCCTACCTAAAATTCCTATCCCAATCCCCATCGCTTCCTTTTTGGGTGTAAAAGAACTCAGACAATTCAGGATTATCCATAACCTTCAGGATTTCTAACAAGTCATAGGCCAAATTCATCTGAGGAAGGGCCGATTTCTTGACCCACCGCACTTCCCCCTCTTCCGTTGAATGAAGAGTGCCAGTGAACTCCGTTGCCTTATAGAGAAAAACTAGATAGCGATGGCCTTCCTTATCAGGCCAATGTTTGACACCAACCAAGCGAGCATTTGTAATGGTCAATCCCGTTTCTTCCTCAACTTCGCGAACAACAGAGTCATGGAAATTTTCACGTTCTTCTATATGACCACCTGGGAATGCAACTCCGGCCCAACGATAGCGTTCAGGATCCCGAATTTGCACTACTACATTCCCATCTTTATCCTCAATCAAACACATATTGGTCAGTGTGACCATTTCTTTTCTAGCCATCATAACTCCTTACATTTCAAAACAAATCAGTCAATCAATTTTTCTCTGTCACAAACAACAATAGAAACCAAGTACATCTATTCTATCAAAAAAAGCCAAGGCCGACTAGCCTTGACTGAACACTACCAACGAGGATTGGCTTCAAAAACCCAGCGACGGGTCCAACTATGACTTTGCCCCGGCGAAAGCCTAATGGTCTGAATAATTTCTGGACTGACAATGTGGTCTGTCGCCCATAGGAGTAAGCTGGTCGGTTTGACACTATCAATACCTGTAATACTTGCTTGAGCTCCCTTATGACTGAGTTTCCAAGTAAATGTATCACCGAGGTTTGCCTTATCGGTGCTAAGAACACTGAGGGAAACATCCGTTTCACATTTTTCGAAGGTGATGGCCTTCCCATCCGCAATAAAGTTGTTATGGTCATAGCCACCAAAACCTTCTAAGCGATCATGACCCAGATCATTCATATCTGGCAAGTCCAGATGGTAATCCGGTGAAATAGCCATACCGTCGATACTCAAGAAATTATGGCAATATTCTTCTGTTTCAAATGCCTTGTCGCCAACATTGGTGATTGTGGCTTCTAAAATAAGAGCATTCTCCTCGATCCGAATAGTCTTTTCAATCTCAGCAGCAATTCCCAAACAAGCTACCGCTTCTGTAAAAAATGTAGCAGAAGTTTCCGTATGGCTGTAGGTGACAGGATAGGGAATGACCTCATCGTATTTATGGGCAAATTGGTAACCTAGTTCACTATCCTGCTTAATCAAGCCCACACCTAATTTAGGGAAATAGTCACCAACTTGAGCCCCAGCAGAAAAATCTCCTGAAAATTCGCAGCACAGCCCTCTACCACCAGACGATAAATGCCGTAGGTTCATAGGCTCATTAGCACCAAAGTGTGTATCGCCATCCAGTGTAACATCTGAAATAAAGCCTGCTCGATCAAAACGAAAAGTATCATTTGGCCGTTCGCCTGGTTCAGAAATTTCAACACGTAAACGATTATTGGTCAGTAAAATCATAAAAACCCTCCTTGATTCAGCCTTATTATAGCACATCAAAGCGGGTTATTCAATATTTGTTATATTATTCTTTTGAATTTCCACCTGGTAATTCTAAGACCATTCGGTATTCTATTCGCTCTGCTCCTAGATTGACAATTTTCTTTAGACCATCAAAACGGAAGCCAACCTTTTCATAAAAGGCAATCGCACGCGCATTCCCCTCCAATACCCAAAGAGAAACCCGATGGTAGCTCTGCAATTTTTCCAAGGCCGCCTGCATAAGCCGGTAGCCAATTCCTTGATCGTAATAATCCGCCAGTACATAAAGGGCATAAAGCTCGCCAGCCCTCTGTAAATCTTCCTGACTGCTGGCACCGTAACAGGCAAAGCCAACCACCTGCTCATCCACCAGTGCCACCAGGATATTTTGAGGATAACGGACAGCCCAGTCTTGACACCGTTCCAAGGTGTAGGTCTTTTGGAGAAAATCCTGCGGTAACAAATCAGCATAGGCCTCCTGCCAAGCCTTCCAATGAACATAAGCCTTGCCTTGAATTTCCTTCTCGGTTTCCATATCTTTGATAAACATATACTACCTCAAACTTTTAAGAGTACATTTTATATTATATCATTCTACATGGTATTAACAAGATAAAAAGGCTCTTCCTTACCAAGACAGCAATACCTGACTGGAGAATAGAGAGCCTTTTACTTTCATTAAATTGGATTTTATTGTAAATCGTACCAAATTACAAGCTCTTCCATTATAACTACTAGTCACATCTGAATAAGAGCTACTTATCTTCGCTAGGTTTGATAGGGTCCATCTAGGCTAGATTGACCCTGCCATTTTCTGCAAAAAATCTACAAGAAACCAATTATTTTCCTGATAAAATTTTCTTAGTGATAGTTAGATTTTTTTGGGGGGGAGAGTTATCTTTAATAAATCATTTGATTGGTAAACAATCATTTTCTAGTAGACAATCTTGCAGCTTTTACCCTAGCTAGAAAGGACGATATATAAAATACCACTACTAGTATATCACCCCCCCCCCCTCATTTTTCAAGGGTTTTGCTTGAATTGTATAAACAATTTTAATATTTACTATTCCAAACCCAAAGCTCGAAATAATCTATCTAAAAATAAGAAAAAGAAGCCAACCTGGGTTGACTTCTTTCAATAGATTATGGATTGAAAATAGATGTTCTAAAGTCGTTTGTTGATTGCATCAAGGCTTGATAAATCTTGATTTTCAAAGTTGATAATCGGCTCTTATCGCTACCATAGGATTTATTTTCAATATCCGCATCAATCGCTTCTCTAATCAATCTTTGAAGGTCATCATAGCTCGCAATACTTACTTCTTTCGTTGAGTTTGCAACACCTAATTCATACTGAATAGTGAATGGTTTCAATTTACCTGCTTGGGCCTTATCCACACGCTCCATAAACATGGCTTTCTTGAACTCTTCCCAACTTGCATACTGGCCATTAAAGACTTGGTCAAAGACGTGTTTATCTGTAATCAAGCCTGTATTTTTCTTGTTCCACGTATCATAAGTAATAGAGTTTTGGCTCATGGCATAATCAGACAACTGATTAGATGCATATGGTATGAAACCATCTGTGTAACCTTTGGCAGCAATTAGCTCAAAGGCCATGCGACGGAACATAAAGTCACCTGGTGAGCCATTTGGATTAGACAAGGCTGAATAGTTACCTGCAAACATCGGAACGCTGTAGTAGCCATTACGTTGTAAGTTTTGGTCGTATTTAGCACTTTGATAGCCATAGCGATCAATGATACTTCCATTGATTAGGTCATCAAACGTAGTCAATTTAGCAGCATCTTCCTCTGTCAGGGTCGCCATTCGGTTACCAGCATGGGTATCTTTGCCATTTTCTTGAATGTAGTAATTTTCCAGTTTGAGGAACCAGTCCTTCTTAACGGTATTGGGCTTTTCAAGGACAGTCATTCCTTCGATGTAGTCTAGTAGATAGAGAACATCAAATTGATTGTGGAAATACTGGTTAAAGTCCGCTTCGCTGTTGAAACGAGCAGTCGGATCTCCGACGTGCACACGATTAGCAGCGTCACTATTGAAGACAGCATTGAAACCAAGGATTGTTCGATCGACAGAAGATACGTTTTGGAGCAAGCCATCTGCATATACTTCCATTCCTTGTCCCATCCGGCGACCATATCCTTTAAGATAGGTACTTCCATCCTGGTTATGCACCATTTCATGGGTATAGAGAGTTGTCCCATAATTGTCTAGCATATTATAGAGGACATAGAAGGTTTCTTTTCCGTTTGCATAGGCAGTTTTGGTTCCACCCTCTGCATACCACTTGTTAATCGGGCCATAGTAATCTTGAATAGCATCCACATCGGCGAGTAAATTACGATAGACTTTCTGACCATCTGGGCCATTCATTAGGAAGCCTTCATTATTTAGCACTGTGCGGAAGAGCTTGTCACGATTTTCTTCATCAAGGATCTTATACCAGAAGTCAGCATTGTCCCGCTGCATTTCAGCCGCCTTATCGACCAACTGACGGACACTATCTCGCTTGACAGGATCTTTATAGTCATCTACATAATGTTCATAGGAACCTACTGCTAAGGTGTTCATGTTGCTGATGATGAAGATGTCCTCTTGCGGCAGGGTCAATAGAGGCAAGAGCATCTGACGGTATTCCCAAGCTGGATTGGTAATCTTATCGTAAACAGCAAGTGCGTACTTGCTATGTTTCTCAGCACTTTCTTGCTTGGCTGCCGCTTCTGCAACCTGTGATTTACTCTCAACAATATAGGCCTTGGTTGTTTGTTTAAACCAGTCATTGTCTGATAGATTTGGCAAGAAGAGTTTACGGTAGGCTTCCACCATGTCGAATAGACTAGCCTTGTTATTTTGCTTACCAATAATGGATGAGTAGGTCGTTACGTTGTTATGGGCACGAAGAACCTCATAGCCACCATTGCCAATTGCCAAAATCATATCCAAGGCAGAGGCAGCATCATTTCCGAAGAAATCAGGCTCAAAAATGGTCAATTCTTTGGTATTCACATCCCCGTAATTGATATCATACCAACGGTTCAAGTAGGTCAAACCGAGAAGAAAGGCTTCCTTATTATTGGTAATTTTCTCTTTAATATAATCTTCCGCTGCCTGACCTTGACCGTTTAGGCTAGCAACCAAAATCTTACGTACATTACTCTCTAGGTTAGCCTTAACTTGGTCAAAACTTTCGCCAAAGTAGAAATCTTTTGCTGTCCCAGTTTGTCGGTTGGCATCCAATTTAGTTGGATAATTGACAACGGCTTTCATAGCATCTGAATCCAGAACCACTGTAGACAAGCTGCTTACCAAATCATTTACAAGAGAACTTCTATCATTCAAGAAGGACTCCGGCGTGTAAATCAAGTCCGTACCAGCAATGGTGTATTCTACCACATGGTTATTCTTGAAATCTTCAAGGTATGAAACCGCCTTATAATCCACCGTTCCATCCGCATAATGGAGCATGATTCTGTTGATATTAGCTTTTTCAGTATGCACATCTGCTATAAAGGCATCATTCTTCATTGGAACAACATCAAGCAAACGAACTCTGTTGAGTTTGTCATCTGTCGCAATCTTATTTCCATAGTAAACAAGGAGTTCCTTGTTGTAGAATGGAAGGATTTTCTCCATATTGTAGTAAGCAGTTTCATGGTCTGCCTGTGCCTTATCCAGAGTTAGATAATTGACGGAATAAGGGTTAAGATTGAGAGGTTTTGAATCTTCCAAAGTCGCTTGGATGCCCATTGCTTGAACTTTTGCTTGTGCTTCTTCATTCGTGATAGCCTTGACATTGCCCAATGTATCTGAAGTTGTTGTGAAGCCGTCTTTAATCTTACCGGTTGGATTTGCTGGTTGACCGATAATACTTGTCGCACCAGTCATATCGCTGATAACGTTATTAACATTACCACTATATGGAGCATAGGCACCAGTTACTTGGTTGGCACCTGCAATGCCGCCGACTATACCACCTGTTTCTGTCGTCACTATAGAGCCTGTTGCGTACGAATTATAGACACTTCCTGGTACATCGTAGACAAGCATGGTACGTCCGACAATACCACCCGCAAATTGATCAACATTGCCTGGAATGGTGATGGTAGCGTCTACTTTCGCATTTCCGACACTTGACAACATACCATTTCCAAGAATACCGCCTGTCAAGCTTGCGCCTGTACCAGTCGTTTCAATGCTTCCTTTGAAGGAAACGTCTTTGATGGTTGTATTGGTCGCCGACTGGATCAAACCTGAAACATTATGCGGTCCTTTTAGGTTGGCTTCTACAGCCACGTTTGTGACTAATGCATTATTAGCATTAACGGCAATGGTAGCAAGAGGATTGGTGGTACTTGTCTGTAAATGAGCATTCTTGATGTCCAAGTTTTGAACTTTACCACCAAGGTTATAGAAAAGTGGAGCTTTCAAGTTACTGATTGAGAAAGCATGGCCATCATTTACTCCGTCCAAACTTCCACTAAAATTCTGAACGTAAGAAGCCACATCACCTACTGGGACTTCATTGGCATCTAGGTGAGCCCCTAGTTTGAAAGTGCCACTGGTATTTTTCTTCATGGCATCAATCAGATCTTTGAAGGATGTATAGGTATTGGCATCCATCGCCATCTTCGGAATGTAAAACTCACGATTTGCAACGTATTGGCTGTTCTTATCCTCTACCAACTGGTCAAAGGAAGAAACCAATTTGAAGACTGCCTTGCCATCTAAGTTCGTTTCTTCAACGCTTGAAACTGGAAGATAGACTTCTTTGAAGCGATCGGATGTTACCTTGATAAATAGTTCATTAGCCGATGCTGGAATTTCTTCTAAAAACTCTTGACCGACATACTTACCATCTTTACGACGATAAACCGTCACTGCATCAATGTCCTTGATTTCAATCTTCTTGTAAACTAGATCAAACTGGCGCATGCTTTCAAGAATAGCTTCTTGCTCAGAGCTTTGTTCCTGCTCTACCATTGTATAGAAAATCTTAGTTTTGACTGTATAGTCTGTGTAGAAGTCCAGATTTTCAAGTGTTAACTGACCATTTGGATCGTCAATAGCTTGTTCCTTAACCAAAGCACCTGTATTGTCATAGAGGAGGGCAACAGCACGGAGGAAGTTGGCTGTTTCATCTGTCAACTTATAGCTGATTGTCGCTGACTTAGCATCGTCATTTTCTACCAGATCTGTGATAATCACTTGTGGTACTTTCTCAACTTTTGTACCACGCGCAATGACTTCCTTAACTGGTTCTTTGGTAATTTCTTCGGTAACTGTCGGATTTTCCTGACGAACGCCCTTGATGGTCTTATAGGTTGTAGTAATCGTCTTAGAACCATTGACACCCTTGGTCACTTCTTTAGTCTTACCTACTAGAAGTGTTGGGTCATCAATGTATTCTGTTTCAAATGGAATATCGACCGTTTCTTTGTCTTCTTCCGTACCTTCAATTGGCTTGGTTCCTTTGAGAACTTCTTTGGTCGTTGGCTCAACTAGAACCTTTTCAGTCACAGTTGGATTTGGCTGGCGAACACCGTCAATCGTCACATAGGTTGTGGTGATGTTTTTGCTGCCATTTTTGCCTTCCGTAAGAACTTGTTCTTGACCAACATAAAGGTCAGCTGTTTCTGTTGTCTTTGTTTCAAATGGAATCTCTACCGTTTCCGTAACGGTTTCCGTACCTTCAACTGGTGTTGGAGTAGCCGTTTTCGTACCACGCGCTACTACTTGAGGCACAGGCTGAGTGGTCACAGTTTCAATTACTGTTGGATTTGCCTGACGAACGCCATTTACAAGAGTGTAGGTTGTTGTAACAGTCGCAATTCCATTTTGACCAGCTGTAATGATTTTTTCTTCACCGACTGGGAGGGTCGCATCGTCTTGGTAGCTGATTTCAAATGGAATGACTTTTGTAGCTGATTCCGTCTCCGTTGTGACAGTATCAGCTTTCTTTGTACCAAGGCGAACAATCTCAGTTACTGGTGAGATTGTCACCGAGCTTGAAACCTGCTCAGACTTGATCAAGACACCGTCAGCATAGTAATTCTTAGTAACCGTAGTCCGAACACCTGCAACACCTGTTTTATCCACATTTCGAGTTCCTTCCGCCAAGGTGTCATCATAGATGACTTGACTTTCAAAAGGTATAGATTCCGTATTTGTCGTCGTATCATCCGTCAGGACTACTGCTGGTACTTCATGCGTCGGAGCTGTATCTGGTAGAGCAGTAATGGGTTTGGTACCAATTTTCACGACCTGATTAACAGGAGCTTGGCTGACCGTTTCTGACACAACTTCTGATTGAACCAAGACACCGCCAATGAATGTTTGCTTGGTTTCAATAGTCTTTTGACCAGCCTGACCAGCCTGAGCTGTCTGTCTAGTACCTTCTGGAAGAGTATCGTCATAGATTTCCTCGGTTGTAAAGGCAATCGATTCTATATGCGAAGTGACTTCCTCCGTAATTGCTAAGGCTGGAACTTCGTGTGTTGGTGCCGCATCTGGAACATCCGTTACAATAGGCTCTTCAGCTTTTTTGGTACCAATCTCGATGATTTTTGGAGTAGCAGTTTTAGTCACTTCTGACAAAACTTCTTCTTCCTTCAGAACCTGGCCATCTACCAGTGTTTGTTTGATGGTAATGGTTCGCTCACCATTTTGACCTTCTTGAACAATTTTTTCTGTTCCTTCAGCCAAAGCAGTATTTTCTACAATCTGAGTATCAAAAGCAAGCACTTCTGACTTTGTAATAATCTTTTCAGAAATCTCAACAGTTGGCACTTGATGACTTGGTGCTGTATTCGGAACTTCCGTAACTGTTTCTTCCGTAGTATCCTTTACAGTTTCTTTTTCAGGCGTTTTTGGGGCTTCAGTAGACAATTTCTCTTCTGCTCTGCTATCTTTAAAATAGCCCACATAGACATAGCCTTCAATTTCAGCAGGCGCTGGCAAGGCCTGGCCTGCTGATCTTTCTACCGCATGGTTGAACTGAGCCAAAATATGACTGGTCAAGGCAGAGCTGGTTGGTGCCAAGAAGCTTGCACCAGTAGCCGCTAATAAAATAACACCTGCAAGCTCCTTCTTCCCTTTTTTGCCAATTTTTATGGCAAGAACAAGGAGAGAAATTCCAGCAAGGGCCATTACGCCTGTTTCCATAACACCTGTTTTCGGTAAAATTTCCAAACGACTGTTTGTATCTACAGCAGTGGATGGCTTGCTTGCTCCGACCGGACGATAGACTAAATAATAATTAGCATCTGTCGCCTGTGCTAAACCTGGCAAATCCCGAATAATGAGCTCTTTTTCAGCCTCGGTTAATTCTTGCTCAGTTACATAAGTATAGTTGATTGACTGAGCACTAACAGATGGTGCAGCCGCAATGGAAGTCGCAAAAAATAGGCTTGCTACCGTTGCTGAAACAAGACCTACTGATAGTTTACGCAGTGAAAAACGCTCTTGTTTCTCGTTAAATTGTTTCTTCATTATCTCTCAAATCCCCTTAAAAATATACCCCTTCATTATACTCTCTCAAGGATAAGGAAACAAGTATTACGGCTCATTATTCGTAGAAAAAATGAATTCTGTCAGAGCGCTGAATAATAGACATATTTACAAGGATTAACTAGTCTACCATAAGAGAAATAATTCAGATAAAAAACGACTGGAATCCTTTTCCAACCGCTATTTATCTTCTTTGATTACATATTCTTCAACTCGATGACCATGTCACGAATCTGAGCTGCCAGTTCAAAGTCAAGCACTTCTGCTGCTTCCTGCATTTGTCCTTCCAGTTTCTTGATCATAGCCTTGCGTTCGTCTTTGTTGAGGGCGTTGAAGTCCACTACTTCTTCCTTGTCCTGAGTGACAGCCTTGGTCACTCTAATCAGGTCACGGATTTCTTTCTTAATGGTCTGTGGAATGATGCCATGTTCTTCATTATAAGCCATTTGGATTTGACGGCGGCGGGCTGTTTCTTCCATGGCCTTCCGCATAGACTCGGTGACCTTGTCTGCATACATAATCACATGACCTTCAGAGTTACGGGCCGCCCGACCGATTGTCTGGATGAGCCCTCGTTCATTACGGAGGAAACCTTCCTTATCAGCATCCAAGATTGCCACCAGACTAACTTCTGGCACGTCAATCCCTTCACGCAAGAGGTTAATCCCTATCAGAACATCGAAAACACCTAGACGCAAGTCACGGATAATCTCCGTACGCTCCAAGGTCTTGATATCCGAGTGCATATACTTGACCTTAACACCCATTTCTTTCAGGTAGTCGGTCAAGTCCTCTGCCATTTTCTTGGTCAGGGTAGTGATAAAGGTCCGCTCACCTTTCTCAACACGGGCATTGATTTCGCCCAAGAGGTCATCCATTTGCCCCATGGTTGGACGGACTTCCACTTCTGGATCCAGAAGCCCTGTCGGCCGAATGATTTGCTCGACAACGGTATCGGTCTGCTCCATTTCATAGTCACCTGGCGTCGCAGATACATAGACAATCTGGTGGACATGACTCTCAAATTCTTCCCTGCGCAGCGGACGGTTGTCCAATGCACTCGGGAGGCGGAAACCATAGTTGACCAGCATCTCCTTGCGTGAGCGGTCACCATTGTACATCCCCTTAATCTGCCCCATGGTCATGTGGCTCTCGTCAATCATGATGAGATAATCTTCAGGGAAAAAGTCCAGTAGGGTATAAGGAGGCTCGCCCTCGCTTCGCCCGTCCATGTGTCGTGAATAGTTCTCAACTCCGTTGGTATAGCCCATCTCCCGCAGCATTTCGATGTCGTAGTCGGTCCGTTGTTTCAATCGCTGAGCTTCTAAGAGTTTTCCTTCTGCCTCAAAGACCTTGAGCTGCTCTTCCAGCTCTGCCTGAATTTTAGCAATAGCCGTTTCCATATGATCATCGTTGGTCACGAAGTGGGTAGCAGGGAAAATGGCCAAGTGGTCCACATCGCCCAAAACCTTACCTGTCAGGCTTTCAATCTCACGAATGCGGTCGATTTCATCCCCAAAAAACTCCACACGGAAGGCGTGTTCATCACGAGAAGCTGGGAAAATCTCCACTACATCTCCACGCACACGGAAGCGCCCCCGTTGGAAGTCGATGTCATTGCGCTCAAACTGGATATCTACCAGAGAATTGAGCAACTGATCCCGGGAAATCTCCTGACCTGGTCGCAGACTGACCACGCTATCTGAATATTCCTTGGGCGAACCCAAACCGTAAATACAGGAAACCGAAGCCACGACAATAACATCGTTTCGCTCCAGCAGGGCTGAGGTCGCTGAGTGGCGGAGCTTGTCAATCTCATCATTGACCGAACTATCCTTTTCGATATAGGTGTCGCTGGACGGAACATAGGCTTCTGGCTGGTAGTAATCGTAGTAAGATACGAAGTATTCGACCGCATTTTCTGGGAAGAATTCCTTGAACTCACTGTAGAGCTGACCAGCTAGGGTCTTGTTGTGGGCGATAACCAGAGTGGGCTTATTGACACGGGCAATGACCTGACTCATGGTGTAGGTTTTACCGGTACCAGTCGCCCCCATGAGAATCTGGGCTTTTTCGCCCCCCTCGATGTTATCAACCAAGGTTTCAATGGCTTGGGGCTGGTCACCAGACGGTGCATATTTTGACACAAGTTTAAATTGGTTTTCAGTATTTCGGTTAATCATAGGTCTATTATAGCAAATTTTTCTTGTGGATAGGATTTGTGAGTTTCTTAACTTTTTTCTAAAAAACTATTGCTTTTGTACTAAGATAGTAGTATAATAATTGTAATTTATTATATTTATCTAGGAGGTTCTTATGATTCAATTTAACCACGTTAGTAAAGCCTATGGCGACACAGTAGCCCTTGATGATTTGGATTTGACCATCGAAAGTGGGGAAATTTTCGGCTTGATTGGACATAACGGTGCTGGTAAGACAACGACAATCAGTTTGCTCACTTCTATTATTCAAGCCAGTCATGGAACCATCTCCGTCGACGGACTTCATCTGGAAGAAAATCGAGATGAGGTCAAAAAACGGATTGCCTATGTACCAGACTCGCCTGATATTTTTCTTCACTTGACTGCTTTTGAATATTGGCACTTTATGGGCAAGGTTTACGGAGTGAACAAAGACACTGTTGACCAACGTATCAACAAGCTAGCCAGCCTTTTTGACATAACTGCCCGTCAGCACGAACCCATTGACAGTTTCTCCCACGGTATGCGACAGAAAACCATTATCATCGGCGCCCTCATTCCCAAGCCAGATATTTGGATTTTGGATGAACCCTTGACAGGACTGGATCCCCAGGCCTCATTTGACCTCAAGCAGATGATGAAGGACCATGCCAAGGGTGGCAACACCGTTCTCTTTTCGACCCACGTTTTGTCTGTTGCAGAACAACTCTGTGACCGTATTGGCATTCTCAGAAAGGGACGACTCATCTTCGTAGGCAGTCTGGAAGAATTAAAATCCCAATATCCTGACAAGGACTTGGAAACCATCTACCTAGAATTAGCAGGTCGCCAACAAAGAGAGGCAGGTGAGGTCGGATGAACAAATCTCTGATTTGGGAATTGGTCAAAATCAATATCCTCTACTCCAACCCGCAACTGCTAGCTTCCGTCAAGAAAAAACAAAATAAGAATAAAGATGGACGTTTTTCAGCCTATCGGAGCATCCTTATCCAACAAGGCTTCCTCATTCTGATGATGGCTATTCTCTACTCCGTCTTCTTTCTAGGGATTGATTACAAACGGTCCACAGGTTTCTTCTCCCTACAACTAGCCCAATTTGCTATACTGGCAACCGTATACGGTTTCACAGGCTTCTTTTCTGTCTTCTACGACAGCAAGGACACCAAACTCTATCTACCTCTTCCCTTAAAAGCAAGCGAGGTTTTTATCGCCAAATTCTTATCGGCTCAAGGTATGGTCTTGCCCTTCCTCATCCCCTGCCTCTCTCTTCTTATCATTACCTATTGGCAAATAGGTGGACCAGCCTTTGCACTTTTTGCCTTGCCAAGTTTTATTCTCCTATGGTTCCTAGTCAATCTTCTCAATATGATTTTTATGCACTTTATCGGAGAAATCTTGACTAAGAGCCCACATAAGACAACCATTTCTACCATTCTTCTGACAGGCTCATCTCTGGTTTCAATGGGAGCGCTTATGTTTCTCCAATCCCAGCAGACTGTTTCCCTCCAATCAGATGGTTTTGTTCAGTTTCCAGAATTGCCACTTTTTGTCGGTTTCCACTACATCATCAGCCAACCAATTTCGTTGGGGACAGTTATCAATCTCATCCTTCCTATTTTCTTCATGTTGGGATTGGTCCACTTTGCCTTTAAAACTGTTATTCCGAATTATTTCCAACAGGTTTTGGCGATTGATACTGCTTCATCAAAACGTAAGGTCGGCAAACCAAGGAAATTACCTCAGAATTTAAATCAGGCCCTTATCAAACACCATTTATCTACCCTCAACGATAGCAACCTGATGGTACAGACCTTCTTACAGTCATTGGTGCTAGGAGTTGCCCTGCTCCCTTCAATTTCAAAAATTACTGAAGGTGGTAGACTGGGTGTTCTTTCATGGGAATATTTCGGAATTGCTTTACTGGCCGGCTGTTTGTTAGGAAGCATGTTCGCAGGTGCTACAACCTTTATCGGAACAGCTATGTCCTTGGAAAAGGAAAACTATCACTTCATCCGAACCTTACCCATTAACTTCAAACAGTTTACGATTCAGAAGTTTTGGGTGATTGCTGCGGTTCAATTCCTGGTTCCGACTTTGCTCTATCTCATGTTAGCCCTATTTGTCATGAAAGTAAACATGGTCTTAGCCCTCTTCTTTGGTCTAGGCATACTTGTTTCTGCCCTACTAACTGGACAAATATACTACTGGAGGGACCAACGCCTACTCATGCTCAACTGGCAGAACTCCAACCAGCTTTTCGGTCGCGGAGCGGGTCAATGGCTGATTGCTGGTTCCATCTTGCTAACGATGATTTTCGGATTCATCTTGCTCGTCATCAGTAGTGTAATGACTACCATCATTGGTCCGACCTTAGTAAGCTCTGGACTAGCAACCTTGATTCTTGTCCTTTCGGGATTACTGCAATTCTTTCTCTATAAATCCTATTGGCAAAAATTGTAAAAAAAACCAGATTTCGCTCGTCGAAATCTGGTTTTTGAATGCTATTAGTTTTGTTCTGCGTAATATTCTTGACCGTAGCCTGCTACTTCTGCGTTGACCTGCCAGTGGATACCGAATTTGTCTTGCAAGGAACCATAAGCAGGTGACCATGGCACAGCTTGCAAGTCCATTGTAATTTTCATAGCACCTTCAGATAGTTTTGTGAACAAGTCTTTCGCGGTTTCTGCGTCTTCTGTAATCAAGGCAACAGTAATGTTGTCGCCAACTGAATAAGGCATTTCTGGGTTATTGTCAGAAAGCATGAAACGTTGTCCGTTCAAACGGAATTGGGCATTCATGACATGGTTTTCTAATTCTGCTGGACAGTCTGGCAAGAAATCTTTGTATAAGTTTACTTGTTCCACCTCTGCACCAAGTGCATTTTTGTAGAATTCAATCGCTTCTAAACCATTTCCATTTGTTACCAAATATACTTCCATCGCTTTAAGCATGGGATACCTCCAAATCATTGATAGCCCATTATATCACGAGTTAGTTGTACGGACAAATTTTTTGATTTTAAAAAGTTGGACTGATTGACAACCCAACTTTCTTAAAACCTGTATTCACAAACCAAGTGCTCAATATTAGAGATAAATTTTCACTCATCAAGACTGATTTTTGAAAAAATTGTGACTAACTAGCTAAAAAACTAGCTTTAGATAGAGGCGTTGAACCATGAATAAAAGTCCTTATTCTTGATAATCACCACCAGGAACTCCGAAGTATTCTTCTAATGTTAGTCCTGAATTGTAAATATCCGTTGCTTCTGCACCGATATAACGAACGTGCCAAGATTCTGCCATGTAGCCTGTTATGGCTTCCTTGCCAGGCAAATAACGCACAATAAAACCATAATGATGGGCATTGTCTGCCAACCACTGAGAAGCAACTGGTTCTTCCAAGAGATTACCGTAGCTGTCTAATAGGTCAAAGGCAAGACCTGTCTGATGTTCACTATAGCCAGCACGCGCCGAATAGGTATCGGCTGCTGCTTGACCATCTTGATTGACATAGGATTGGTACAAACCAGCCTGGGTTTCATAGGAACGAAAACCACTATAATTGTTGGAAATGGCAAAACCTTGCGCCTGCATATCTGCAATCAACTGCTGGAAAGCTGCCAAGGCTTGAGGGTCTTCTCCAGGAGCGTAACTAGCAGACAGGGGATGTTTTTTATTGGCAATAATGACCTGACCATATTTCCCCTGAACACTGTAATAAGCTCCATTGTAAGCCGCGCTTGTCGCCACCTCCGTCTGACTGCTTGTGGCTTCCTCACCAGTCGTCGAACTGGTTTCTGTTGAACTAGAAGAACTTTCCTGAGTTTCTTGACTAGAGCTAGCCTGCGCCGGCGAACTACTAGTGGTAGACTGGCTTGATGTTGCACTACTGCTACTTGATGGACTGGTATCCGTTGACTTCTGACCACAAGCTACTAATAAGAGCACCATCGGAAGTAGTAAGCCTAATTTCTTATACATTTTTCTCCATCCTTTCCTTGTCCGTCGTATACCTTTATTCTAACATAAAATCAACTAAAAGATTGGCTAAAACCAGCTCCAGCTCTAACTTTCCCATTCGTTATCTTACATAGAGGACCATCTATTCTTTCAGAATGTCCAGTAATTGTTGGTAATTGGAAACGGTATAGGTTGGTTGTGCTGGACCTGTAAGACTGACTTGTTCAGGATTGTACCAGACCGAATCCATACCTACATTATTTGCACCCTGGATGTCAGCAGTCAAGCTGTCGCCTATCATCAGAAAACTTGCCATGTCAAAACACCCTATCTGCTCTGCTATTTTTTCATAAAAATCAGCCGCAGGCTTCTGTGTCCCCATCTGTTCTGAGATAAAAACCTGCTTGAAATAGGTCTGAATAGGGGAGTTGAGGAGACGATTTTCCTGAATATAGGTCACGCCGTTGGTCGCCGCATAGAGCTGGTAACCACGGTCAACCAGTTCTTTAAGTAATAGGTCTGCACCTTCAAATATCTGACCTTGCTGACCAATAAATTCTTGATAGCGGAGGGCCATTTCACGACCATCCACTTCCCTCCCAAAATGTGCAAAGGTTTTGGAAAAGCGCGTGTTGATCAATTCTTTCTTGGTAATTAAACCTTTTTCAAGTTCCTTCCACATGCCTTGGTTGAGCGGACGATAGATGGCTTTAAAGGCCTCTATATCCTCCACATCCATGAACTCCAAAAATTGAGTGAGGGCTACTTCTTCTCCTTGGTTAAAATCCAAAAGTGTGTGATCAAGATCGAATAATAAATATTTATATGACAACTTTATATCCTCTCTTTTACTAGTGTTGCTACCTTTTCCGTGCCTAAGCTCTCCAGCGTTGGGTTTTCTTCAACATCATTGGATAGCTTGCTTTCATGAGAAATTTTATAAATGCATTTCCTTGACCGTTTGAAATAGCTTGTTTACCCTTTTTAAGCATTTGTTCAAATGTAATATCTGGCTCTAAAAATTCACCATTGGCATAGCAGTAAGAGCAAAACAAATTAGAGTGGCTGCCGTCTTTCTCTGATCCACGAACATCTTGACCATGCAAATTTAAGGGCATGGCACAAGATTGACAAAATTTTTCCATTATTTTCATACCTCATTTTCGAAAATAGTCTATTCTATCATAAAGAAGTCTGTTTTTTCTACTCTTCCCTACTAATCGGTGCCAGACTTGCCAGGACCTTCTTAAGTCCCATCTCTGGGAAATTGATTTTGAGTTCTTGGTTGCTGCCTGTACCTGATACTTCAAGAACAGTTCCGCGACCCCATTTCTTATGGACAGCGATGTCACCAACTGACCAGTTGGTGCCTGAGCCTGACGATTTGTTGCTTGATGCGAAAGGCATACTGCCTCCGAGTTTGGCAGATGGTTGGACGGTTGCTTTTCGACCTTGCATGGCCTCTTGTAAGCTCATACCTTGTCCAAACTGTGTCGCTCTGCCATTGACATAAGAGGCCTTAAAGCTGGTATTAGCTGGACGAGCAAGACCTTGATAGTCCAATAGGTCGCTAGAAATTTCGCGAATAAAACGGCTTGGCTGATTGTAGTTGCTGCGACCGAAAAGCAGGCGGGAGTTGGCATTGGTCAGATAGAGGGTCTTCTCTGCCCGTGTGATACCCACATAGGCAAGTCGACGTTCTTCTTCCAACTCATTCTCATCTTCTGCTGCACGACTGAGTGGGAAGACATTTTCCTCCATACCAATTAGGAAAACAACAGGAAATTCCAAACCTTTGGCTGCGTGGAGAGTCATGAGGGTGACCTCCGATGCCTCACGGCTATCGTCGTCCGTATCAGCAATCAATGCCAAATCAAGTAGGAAACGAGTCAAGCAATCCAGACCTGTTTCTTCTTCCTCAGTATTCTTCTCATCGAAGTTTTTGGTCACAGATAGGAATTCTTGGATGTTTTCAATGCGGGCATTGGCTTCCAGTGTATTTTGAGCTGCAAGGGCATCAACATAGCCTGTTTGGTTCAATACTGCCTCGACTACTTGGGTCACGGTCAAGTCATCCAGTTGATTGCGGAGCTTATAGAGAAGGTTGGCTAGGTCGAATACTGCCTGCGCTGCCTTGCCCTTGACTGGTGACAACATAATATCCTGCGAAGCCTCCAATAAGGACATACCATGTGTGTTGGCAAAATCGCGGATCTTATCGACTGTGCCAGGTCCCACACCACGCTTAGGCTCGTTGACAATGCGTTCGTAGGAAATATTATCCGATGGGTTGGCGATGATATTCAAATAAGAAATCACATCTCGAATTTCCTTACGACTGTAGAACTTAGTGCCACCCACCATGGTGTAGGGAATGTTGGACTTAAGCAAGGCTTCTTCAATGGTACGGGACTGGGCATTGGTTCGATAAAGAACGGCAAAATCCTTATAAGCCTTGCCTTCTCTATTTAACTGGTCAATCTGCCCTGCAACATAAATCGCTTCATCATTCTCATCTCTGGCACGATAGTAGGTAATCAAATCCCCTTGTGCATTCTGGGTCCAAAGTTTCTTAGGACGACGGTTGCGGTTGTTTTCGATGACCTCATTGGCAGCCTGCAAGACGTTCTTGGTCGAACGATAGTTTTCCTCCAATAGAACGACCTTACTTTCTGGGTAGTCCTTTTCAAAGTCCAGAATATTCTGCATATCCGCCCCACGCCAACCATAGATAGACTGGTCCGCATCACCGACCACACAGATATTCTTGAAACGTGATGCCAGGAGCTTGACCAATTGGTACTGGGCATGGTTGGTATCCTGATACTCATCGACATGGATGTACTGGAATTTCTGCTGGTAATAGGTCAGGACCTCTGGATTTTGGTCAAAAAGGCGGAGCGTTAACATGATCAAATCATCAAAGTCAACAGCCTCTGACTGCCGCAGTTCCTTTTGGTAAGCTGTATAGCATTTGGCAACAATCTGCGTGTATAGATCGCCAGCCTGGGCCTCATAAGCCTTGTCATCAAGCAAATCATTTTTGGCATTGGAAATGGTGCCCAGGATAGAACGTTCACTCCACTTTTTCGGATCTAAATTAAGATTTTTCAAAATCCGTTTCATGAGTGTGCGCTGCTCACCAGGGTCTACAATAGTAAAATTACGATTATAGCCGATATGGTCGGCGTCACGGCGCAAAATACGGACACACATGGAGTGGAAGGTAGCAATCAAGCAATCCTGAGTTGCAGGATTGAGGGCATAGGCCCGCTCCTTCATCTCCCGTGCCGCCTTGTTTGTAAAGGTAATGGCCAAGATGTTCCACGGGTTTACCATCTTTTCATCAATCAAGTAAGCGATACGATGGGTAAGAACACGGGTTTTGCCCGAACCAGCCCCTGCCATAATCAAAAGCGGGCCTTCAGTTGTCTGCACCGCTTCTGCCTGCCTGTCATTCATTCCGTTTAATAATAGGTTCATTTTCTCATACTTTCTCTAAAAAATCATTCTCTCCATTATACCAAAAAATCTCTCGATAGGCAGTTCAATGTGATAGATGGCAAACAAAAAAGCCCAGAGATAATCTCTGAGCCTTATGTATCAAAAGATATTATTTAGCACCAAGTGCTGCTACTGTGATGTAGTTGTATGGTTTGTTGAAGTGTGGCAAGAAGAACAAGTCAGTCAATGCCAATTTCTCAATTGTTACGCCTTCTTGGATTGCCAATGAGAAGAGGTGGATACCCAATGAGATATCTTCACGAGCTGCCATTTGAGCACCAAGGATACGACGTGAATCTTTATCGTAAACGATCTTGATAGTTACTGGGAAGTTACCATGCTCCATGAATTCTGGTTTTTGGTTGTCAGTTACTTCAGTAACAGCAGCGTTCAAGCCAAGACGAGTAGCTTTTTCAAGTGTCAAACCTGTTGATACAAGGTTAAGACCATAGATAGAGATACCGTTAGAACCTTGTACACCGATACCTTCAAGGTCAGTACCACAGATGTTGTGAGCTGCTACGATACCAGTACGTACTGCGTTTGAAGCCAAAGCGATGTAGCTTGTGTCGCCAGTAGCGTTGTCGTAGATAGTTGCACAGTCACCGATAGCGTAAACGCCTGGGATTGAAGTTTCTTGGCGTTTGTTTACAAGGAAGGCACCGTTGCGGAAACGCTCAATTCCTTCACCTGCAAATGCAGTGTTTGGACGGAAACCAACAGCCAAGATAACCATGTCAACATCGTATTCGTTCTTGTCAGTGATGATTTTTTCAACTTTACCGTTACCAGCAACTTCTTGAACTGTTTCACCGAAGGCAAGTTTGATACCGTTGTCTTCCATGTTTTTAGCCATAAGGTCTGACAAGTCGCGGTCATAGTAACCAGCCAAACATGTGTCTACAACGTCGATAAGGATAACTTCTTTACCTTTACGTTGGAAAGCTTCAGCAAGTTCAACACCGATGTAACCAGCACCAACTACTGCTACGCGGTTGATGTCTTTGTTTTTCAATTTTTCAATAACATCAGCTGAGTTTTGGTACAATTTAACGAATTGCAAGTTTTCAAGAGTTGCTTCAAATTCAAGAGAACCTTCTTTGATTTCCGCACCTTTGATTGGTGGCAAAATTGGTTGTGAACCAGTAGCAAAGAGAAGTTTGTCGTATGCTTCAACATGTTCTTGACCGTTTACAAGTGCAGTAACTGTTTTTGCTTCGTAGTCGATAGCTGTAACAGGTGACTCCATGTAGACTTTAGCGCCCATGCTTTCCAATTGTTCTTTATCTGAGTAGAAAAGTCCTTCTGGACCAGCAATTTGCTCACCAATCCACAAAGCCATACCACAACCCAAGAATGAGATGTTTGAGTTTTGGTCAAATACAACGATTTCGTTTTCCTGACCGTAGTTTGTCAACATAGTTTTGATTGCGGCAGTACCTGCGTGGTTAGCACCGACAACAACGATTTTAGACATAAGTAAAATCTCACTTTCAAAATAAATATTTTTTTACAGCATCTATTATACTACAAATTTGTTACCGATTTCAAAATTTTTGCTCAGAAAATCACATTTTTTTCTTTAAACCTGTTGGTAAGCCTTAAAAGCAGCCTAAACATAGTCTACATTGTAGCCATTATTTTTTAAATCATTTCCAAAGATAGGTTGTCAACATAAAAAATCCCATAGGCACGAACTACGGGATTCAACTAGTTAGATTGGGATTAACTAATTTGATTATACGCTAATGGTTCGTTGTTTACAAATACTTTTTAAATATAGATTGTTATAGCTTTTGACTATAACAAAAAGAGCAGGGAAGAAAGCTAACTTCACCACTCTCCATATCTTTTCTTTATCGAATTTGCTCAAAGCGTAAATGAACGACAATCTTATCAGCATATCCATTACGTTCCAAATCACGTTGCAAACGATAAGAAATATAATGTTCAGCTATGGTAATATAACCGGCATCCAATAAACGATGCTCAACTTGTGACTGAACCATGCTGATGGTTGGACGTTCTGTATGAGCTTCTTCCAAATCAAGCACGACTTTTTTAGTCACTTGTGCTAGGTTCTTCCGCCATGTATCGTCGATTACATATACAGTTTGAGCTGCCTTAATAATGGCTTGGTAAATTTTTTCTGGGTCAAATTCTACAACTTCACCACTTCGTTTAATAACCTGCATATCTAACTCCTTTCCGGTTTTCAGTAAACCCTTTCATACTATAATTATCTACGTTTTTAAGCATTTTGTCAAGTTTTCTTTTCATAAATTGGTCTAACATTATTTTTCCTCAAACCAATTCTTATGTTATAATGTAGCTATCACTAAGAAAAGGAGAAATATATGACTTCTGCAATGCCAAAGCGTCAAGAAATTGATGTGCAATTAACTTGGGATACAGATTTGTTATTCCCAACACCTGAAAATTACAAAGAAAATTTGATTGCTTATGCAAATCAAGTCACTGCCTTCGAAACAAACTTCAAAGGAAAACTAACAGACAAGCAAACCATCGTAAGTGCTCTCACAGAATATGAGAAAATTGTTATTCTGGATAGCAGACTTTCTCACTATGCGTTTCTTCCACTCGAAGTCGATAAGATGAACACTGAGCTTGCTAGCCTAGCCAACGAATACGACCTCGTTTCTGCCAAGGCACGTCCTCAACGAGATTTCCTCTATTCAGAACTTGGTCAATTAGATGAGGCTGTTCTGCTGGAATTAAAAAAGGAACAACCACAATGGGCTGCATTTTTCGACAGCATTCTCCGTGACAAACCTCATCAACTCCATCCACTTCAAGAAGAATTACTAGCAAACTTTGCACCAACCTTTGGCCAGCCATATAATAACTACGGTGTGACCAAGTTTGAAGATATGACCTTTGACAACTTTGAGGCAAATGGCGAGACGCTCGGAAACAGCTATGTACTTTTTGAAAATGATTATGAAATCAGCCACGATACCGAAATCCGTCGCAATTCCGCGGCTGGTTTCTACTCAACCCTGAAAAAATATAAGAATACAACCGCAGCAACCTATTTGTCCCACATCAAGAATGAGCAAATCGAAGCTCGCTTGCGTGGATTTGACAATACCATTGACTTCCTCTTACATCGTCAAAACGTATCCCGTGACCTATTTGATCGTCAGATTGATGTTATCATGAAGGAATTGGCTCCTCACATGCGTCGCTTTGTGAAATTGGTTGCCAAGGCTCATGGCTTGGAAAAAATTACCCATGCCGATTTGAAAATCAGCTTGCCATCGGAATACAACCAACGCATCACACCTGAAGAATCTAAGCAATTCTTGATTGACTGCTTAGGCATTCTTGGTGAAGATTATGTGAAAATGATTGAACAATCATTTGATGAGCGTTGGATTGACTTTGCTCAAAACGAAGGTAAGGCTACTGGTGGCTTCTGTGCTACTCTTTACGATGGACCATCCTATATCCTACTTTCATGGACAGGTTTGATGAACGAGGTCTTGGTATTGGCTCACGAATTGGGGCATGCTGGTCATTTCCAATGGGCGAAAAAACAAAGCGTACTTAGCTATGAACCTTCTCTTTACTTCATCGAAGCTCCATCTACTGCTAACGAGGTCTTGACCTGTAACACACTTTTGAAAAACAACCAAGACCCTGGCTTCCAGGCTTACTTGATTAGCGAGTTAATCAGCCGTACTTACTTCCACAACATGGTCACTCACTTGCTTGAAGCAGCCTTCCAGCGTGAAGTCTACACTCGTTTGGATAATGAAGAATACCTCAATGGTGATATTCTCTGCCAAATCAAGTTGGATGTCATCAAGGAATTCTGGGGTGAAGACTTTGAAATCGGTGATGATGCAGGTCTTATCTGGATGCGTCAACCACACTACTACATTGGTTTGTATCCATATACCTACTCAGCTGGTTTGACCATCGGTACAGCCATGGCAAAACAATTGGAAGAACATCCTGAAGAAGTTGTTGAAAAATGGTTGGAAACCTTGTCACTCGGTGCAAGTCTTTCTGCCCAAGACCTTGCAAAACACGCAGGTGTCGATGTTTCGACTGACCAACCACTTAAAGAAACTATTGCTTATGTCGGTTCCTTGGTGGATAAACTGGAAACACTAATCTAAGACACATAAAAGACTTGAACGTATTGGTTCAGGTCTTTTTGTCTATTCTTTCTTGATACCAATTTTTGATATAGGTCAATTCATCCTGACTTAAAAAATGTCCCTTGTCAAAACGAGCTAGGTTAGCTCTGGGAAAAGCTGACGCTTGCCAGTCATCTACAAGATGTTCAAGAGCCACTGGCTCAATCAACACATCATTCTGCCCCAGTGTAAACAATATTTCTGCTCTGCTATTTTCCATAGGAAATGCATAATCTAAGGCTGAGGGATGGAGTAAGATATAATTGTCCGCCAGGTTTGACTGTTTGGTCAACAAGCCCATGATAAAGTTGGCACCGTTTGAGAATCCCACGAAGGTAACCTGCTGGTAGGGCTGAATGTCAAAGTCCTGCCAAAAATCCAGAAAAGCCGACAAGCGCCATTCAAAATCGAAAAAATCCAACTGACCGTCAATGAGAGGTGCAAAGAAACGCCTTTCCCTGCCTTGGCCCCAACTTCCATCCAAGGAAAGGACAAAAGCTTCTGGATCCAGCTGTTGACGGAGAAATAGCATGGATTCCTTATTGCCACCTGTGCCGTGGAAAAAGACCAAAAGACGGGGACTGGTCCCTTTGATAAAGCGATAATCCATATCTCTTTTCTCCTAATAACGGTGGGAGAGATTTTTTTCGATTTCCTGTCTGTCCTCTTCAAAAAAACTTGGCAAAAACAGTTCAACATTATCTAGCTGCTTATCTTGTCTTGGCATAGCAGCCTCTCTTTCGCCAGCCATGGTCGCAACTTCAAACATGAGATAATTTGGCGCTTGGAAGTACAAGGAATGCATGAAATCTCGATTGATAATACCAGAATGTGGACGATTGATGAGATTTAAGCGACTAATCAGGTCTTCCAAGTCGGACTCATCTAAGACACCAAACGCGATATGATGAATAGCCCCAACTCCCATCACGCTGATTGGCGACCCTTGGTCAAGAATCAAATAAAGTCGATGTTGGAAGGTGTTGTCAAAGAGTAGAGAAATCACCATCTTATCTTCAAAGACAAATCGGCTTTCCTCGACAAATCCAAAGGTTTCGGTCAGCAAACTTAGTAATGCCTTTTCTTCACGAATTCGCATGTGAAGACTGGCAATACCAAGTATGGCGTATTCCGATGAAATTTCATCTGTTTCATACGGAAATATTTCTCCAATTGAGTCATGATAGCTCAAGCCAAGCAACTGCCCATCTTCATCTTGGAAATACAAGATATGCCCCTTTCCAAAGGCCTGAATTCCTTCGTTTTCCACTGCAAACTCTGTCAGTCTTTTCTGCCAGAATTCCAAGGCAGCAAAATCTTTAACCAGAAAAACGGTTCGTTCCAAACGATTGCTGCCAGTCCGATGCCTAGGATGATTGGGCATATCAAAAATGGTAAATTCCGTTCCATAGCGGCCCTCATCATCACCGAAAAAGAGATGATACATGCTTGAATCTTCTTGATTGACAGTTTTCAAGGTCAATTTTAATCCGAGAATATGATGATAAAAATCATAGGCCTGGTAAATATTGCCAACTAAACTTGAAATATGATGGATACCTGTATTATTCATAAGCACTACCTCATTTCTATCTGAAATTTTATCACTAATTAGTTGTAAAATCAAGAAAAATGCACAAAGAAAACACCTGAATGTCTTCAAGTGCTTCTAGGAGATTATATGAAAAAGATGGTTTTATTATAAGGCACTTTCCTTAAACTAATCTAAACTAAAAACAACTAGAATAAATGTTCTAGCTGTTTCTATCTATTATAAAATGAAGGAGAGGATTAAGCCACCTAGTATACCACCTACAAGTGCTGCAAGTAGATTATTTGTCGCTTTACCAACTTTTCCGCCTCTGGCTGCCGAAGCAACAAATAAGCCGATACCTGCTGCCAATCCCATGTCAACCCAAACTGCGCCAGACTGGGTCATGAGCCCAACACCGTGGTTAAGGGTCCAAATTGTTCCGACAATCATAGAAGCTGCCATCCATCCTCCAATGGCACCCCAGTGCTCAACCATTTTTCCCCACATCATGCGAATGACAAATGGGAAGATAAAAGCACCTACAATTGTTGCGATTGCTTGTTGAATTGTCATTTCTACTCCTCCTTAATCTTTTTCCATATCTTCTTCGACTTTTGCAGCAACCAAGCCACCCAAAACAGCGCCTACTGTAATCAGAAGAATGGTTGGAAGAGAATCTGCCAGTGTTCCAAATCCATTGAGAAAGGCATCACGGAAAATACCACACAGCGCAATTCCCAATCCCATATCGACAAAAGCTGAATCAGAATCGTGTTTGATTAGACCTAGATAGTGGTTCATAAACCACATAGGTCCAATGATAATAAAGGCTGCAAAGTAGCCACCTGCTATGCCATAGGCTTCCGCAAAGGCTCCCCAAACACTCATGACAATCATACCAGCAATCATATAGCCAATAGTTGAACGTAAAAATTTCATAACTTCTCCTCTTGTATCAATCTCTTATTGATAAACTGGTGGGGAGCTTCTTCCATAGAAGAACAAGCTCCTACCTACCAATAGATTATTTTTCTTTTAGATAGCTCAAATCATTTTTGTGCAAGGTTTCCGCAAGTAAGCCTTCCTGTTGAGCCACTTCTTCCTCTGACCAAGCATAATACGCTGCCATTTCCTTGATGATTTCAGGTGCTACTGCATCCAACTGCTCTCGCATAAAGAGCATATAGTTGGTACGACGAAGAAGATAGTCAACTGCAGTCAAGGTCATTTCTTCTTTCATGGCATAATGAAGAGAAAGCAAATCACGTTGATTAAGGTCAGACACAGCCTCTACTTTATGGTTCAAAGCAAATACTTTTGGCGCATTTGAGCCGTACAAGTTAGCAAGATAGAGGGCATCGTCGTAGTCCAAACCTTTTTTCACCCCTAATTGTGCCAAGTGTTCAATTTCTTCTGCTACGTTAGCTGGGTTCAATTCCCCTCCAGAAACTGGATAGGTCTTCGAATTGATGAGTTTGAAGCTACGGCCATGTTCTTCTTTGAGAATGTCTGCTACCTTTTCCATTGCTCCTTCGGCCATTTTACGGAAGTCTGTGATTTTACCACCAGCAAGTGTCAGCAAACCATTATCATCACGGTCAAGGGCAGAACCACGCGATACAGCAGACGGATCTAAATGTTTTTCAGAAACACTACCTTCCAAATGCGTCAAATCATGTTCCACATCGTCCCGTGTCTTTTCATTGTTCAAATAGCCTTTGACGGTTTCAATCAAGCTATTAAAGCTGTCATCGCTGAGTTTGCCGTTGTTTCCACCGTTGTAGTCAGAAGCTCCATTTCCAGACAAGAGAGGACGAAGACCTGCCCAACCGCTCTCAATGTCATCCAAGGTCAAGTTTGCTTCTGGGAAGCGATTGTTGACAATATCAAGCAGGTAGTCAACATCTTCTTGAGTTACCATTGGATTGGCCAAATCGCCAGTGTAGTCTGTATCTGTCGTACCAAAGTAGGTTTTATTTTCACGTGGAAGGACAAAGACCATGCGGCCATCTGCGTGACCTGTATCAAAATAAGTCGGCTGTGGCACAGACAAGCGAGAACTATCGACAACTAGGTGCACACCCTTGGTTGGACGCATTTGAAGGACACCTGAACCTTCACCACCCAGGTTGCGTACTTCATCACTCCAAGGGCCAGTTGTATTGATAACCAAACGCGCACGGATTTCAAATGTGCTGTCTGTCAGTAAGTCACGAGCGACGATACCGACAACTTTTCCAGCCTCGTCCTTGATGAATTTCTCCGCTTTGACACGGCTGGCAATCAAGGCACCATCTTTGGCGGCACGTTTGATATTTTCAATAACCAAGCGAGCATCATTGTTACGGAAGTCAAGGTAAACTCCACCTCCAAGTAAGCCTTCTTTTTTCAGGTGAGGTGCCCGCTCTAAGACTTCTTCTTTCGTCAACACCTTATTGGCAAGGTCTGTATTGTTGACGCCAGCCAAGAGGTCATAGAGGTCCATGGCCACTTTCAAGCGGAAGAGGCTAAAGGTAGAACCCTCTTCATCATAGACTGGTAGCAACATTGGATCTGGTTTTGGAATATGTGGAGCAATATTTTGCACAACTGCACGTTCTGAAACCGTATCGGAAACCACTTCTACATCAAATTGTTTGAGGTAACGAAGTCCACCGTGAACCAATTTGGTTGAACGACTGGATGTCCCTTCGGCAAAGTCTTGCATTTCAATCAAGGCTGTTTCCATGCCACTAGCAGCAGCTTGGAGGGCTACGCCAGCCCCCGTAATCCCACCACCGATAACCAGCAGGTCCAACTGTCTATCTTGCATTTTTTCAATCGCTAAGCGACGTGTTTCTTTTGAAAATTCCATGTTTTCACACTTTCTATTTCTTTACTCTTCATCCAACTGTGCAAATAATTGCGTTGCAGCAACTGCTTTTTTCCATCCTTTATAAAGCTGTTCTTTACGAGCTTCATTCATAGCTGGCTGGAAGGATTGGCCAACTGCATTCAATTCTTTCAATTCATCCAAGTCTTTCCAGAAACCAACTGCCAGACCTGCTAGGAAGGCTGCACCAAGAGCAGTTGTCTCCAAGTTTTTCGCACGGGCAATCTCAATACCAAGAATATCCGCCTGGAATTGCATGAGAAGACTGTTCATAGCCGCGCCACCATCAACCTTCAAAACAGAGATATCAATACCTGAATCAATCTGCATGGTATCAATGACATCGCGCACTTGGTAGGCAATGGATTGAAGGGTTGCCTTCACAAAATCTTCCTTGGTTGTTCCACGTGTCAAGCCAAAAACAGATCCACGCGCATCTGAATTCCAATAAGGAGCTCCCAAACCAGTAAAGGCTGGTACAACATAGACTTCATCATTGCTAGTTGACTTGCGTGCCAACTCTTCTGATTCAGGTGATTCTTTGACCATCCGCATACCGTCACGAAGCCATTGTACAGCTGATCCTGCGATAAAGATTGAACCTTCCAGTGCATAGTATACTTTACCGTTGATACCATATCCGATAGTGGTCAAGAGGCTATTATCAGAAAGCTGCATTTCCTCACCTGTGTTCATGACGATGAAGGAACCTGTTCCATAGGTATTTTTCACCATACCAGGTTCAAAGGCCAACTGACCGAAGAGGGCTGCCTGCTGGTCACCTGCCATACCAGAGATTGGCACTTCTGCTCCGTAGAAATGGAATGGAGCTGTCGTTCCGTAGATTTCTGAGTTAGAACGAACTTCAGGCAACATAGCTTTTGGAATATTGAGCAATTCAAGGATTTCATCATCCCACTTGAGCTCTTTGATATTGTACAACATAGTACGTGCCGCGTTTGAGTAGTCCGTCACATGGCACTTACCATTTGTCAATTTCCATACCAACCAAGTATCGATGGTTCCAAAGAGGATTTTCCCCTTTTCTGCACGCTCTTGGGCTCCAGGAACTTGATCCAAAATCCAACGAACCTTAGTTGCAGAGAAGTAAGCATCAATAACCAAGCCTGTCTTCTTATGGAAGAGGTCTGCATGCCCATCTTGTTTTAACTGATCTGCAATGTGAGCTGTCTGACGAGATTGCCAAACAATGGCATTGTAAATCGGAAGGCCGGTTTCCTTATCCCAAACAACTGTCGTTTCACGTTGGTTGGTAATCCCAATCCCTTCGATCTGGTCTGGACGAACACCACTTTCGATAAAGGAACCTGCAATAACAGACTGAACAGAATTCCAAATTTCATTGGCATTGTGTTCTACCCAACCTGGTTTAGGGAAAATTTGCGTGAATTCTTTTTGGTAACTACCCACTTTTTCACCTTTTTTGTTAAAGATGATAGCGCGTGAGCTCGTTGTACCTTGGTCGATGGCCATAATGTATTTTTCAGTTGACATGTCCTGTCCCCCTATTTTTTGTTTTTTGAAAACGCTTCCGTTTTTCTTGTGACTTTATTGTAAACTATTTTTTCAAGATCATCCTATCAATTTTTTTAGATTTTTAAAAAAAATTGATAAAGCAGGATTTGCGTATTAAAAAAACTTCCTAGAACACTAGAAAGTTTATCACCGTCGTTCAATTCGGAAGTGTGTGCGCTCAACCAGGCGCTTGGCCTGCTCTAATTTGCGCTGATGAATTGTCTGAATCAAACTTTTTAGGTCTTTCAATTCCTGAACAGTTGGCATAGCATACACTTGGAAAAAGGGGCCCTTCTCCCAAGGATAATCGTGGCAGATAACCAAATCATAGGATTGGTCTGGTTGGACAGGTTCGATTTGAATGGACCGATTGCGTTCTAATGACTGACGGAGGACTTGCAAGATTGGAGAACTAATGACAGACGGATAGCTGGATGCCCAACCAATCTGTACCATAGCTGGCTCCACCTGCATGAAATAAGAAAATAACTGGCTCAAGGACCTCAGATGACAAACTGCCACCTCTTCCTTTCTCCCAAAAATCTCGCTGGAAACATGGCGTAAAATACTGCTTGCTGCCATTTGCACGGACACTTCATAAGAACCAAGTTCATCAAAGCCACTCTCTATGCAGGAAGTGAAAAAATAGAGCTGACTAAAGACCTGATTGAGATGATAGAGTTCCCCCTCTTCCACTGCCAAATCTGTTTGCAATAAGACCTTGACCTGCTGAAAGGCCCAACTAGTCGCTGCCATGATGGGACCACCAAAGCCCAATACCTGTTCTAATTGATGAGCAGCCAATATCCCTTGACTGAACAAAAATGCAAAAACAGACATGGTGTCCCCCTCTTGAAAGGAAGCCGATGATTGCTGGCTCAAGGTCAAAAACAGTTGCCGCAGTTGCCGATAGAATTTATGTTGCTCATAAGGGGCCATTAGCTGATAGACCGCCTGAAAATCCAAATCTTTCAAGCGCATTCTCTTTTGGACAATCATCAACCATAGGGCTAGCTGATGAGCCTGTCTTGGATTAAAGGGGGACTGGTAAAAGCGTTCAAAAATTGGCAAATGCCCCAGTTGTTCGACAAATACTCGGTCCTTTTCTAGTTCCTTTAAAGGCCGGGTCAGCCAAAACAAGTGATAATAGAGATAACGAATTTGCAATTCACTGCCACGCAAACGACCGCTTCGAATAGTCACCTGAAACTCTTTCAAGACTTGGTTTATAGAGGACAGGTGTCTGTTTAAGGTTGCCTCGCTGAGTAACAAATCCTGCGCCAACATGGGAATAGAGCATTCATTTTTATCAAAAAAATAGAGTAAAATCTGGTACTTCACACTCGTTCGACACAGATAGGCAAACAGGTCTTGGATGGATAGGGTGGCACCACGGTGCAGAAGGATTTCCTCTTCTCTAATCTGAAAAACAAGTCCAAACGGCTCCTCTGCAACCTCTTCAGAAAAACTCTCTACATAGCGTAACAAGGTTGATTTAGACAGATGCAATTCCTGAGCCGCCTCTTTTATCCCAAGGGCTGTGACCGACTTTCTCAAAAGAAGGAAAAGCTGGTAAATAGCACGCTCCCGTTTTTCTAATAAATCTAGTATATGCACCAGCTCACCACCTACTCTCTATCCTCTTTTTGCCATAGATAACGATTGGCTGCTTCAACAAGAAATGGTTGCAAATCCGTCCTCCTTGGCAAACAGAGCCAAGCTTCCTGTAGCAAATCTTCCACCGTCATTTCCTTAGAGATGGCAAGAGCAAGCACATTCATCTGTGCTATATGATCAGAGGTAGACACCAGTTGCCCACCAAGTATGCGTCCATCCTTTCGACTGACCACCATTTTAAAGTCGATTGTTTCCTCATCCCACTGACTAAAGGCTTGTTGAATACGGATAGATGAGGTATCTAACCACAAATTTGCTTCCCTTTCGGTCAGGCCGACACTGGTCAAATTATAACCAAATACATGGGTGGAAACAATGCGTTCAACAGCTCTTAAAGGCTTCTTCTTGGCCAAAAGGTTTTCTGCAACCAAACGACCTGTCAAGATAGCATGATTGATCATAGGTAGATAGGCCTGCCCAAACATGGTCACAGGCATCCGAATTAAATCTCCTACCGCAAAAATTCCAGATTGACTGGTTTCAAGATAGTCATCCACCAGAATACTGCCGTCTGTATGTAAATCAACTAATCCTTCCACCAAATCTGTATGAGGTCTAAAGTTGGTCCCCAAAAGAACAAAGTCAGACAGGTAGGTTCCCTGCAAGCTGCTTAACTGGACTTGACCCAGTTCATTCAAGCTGACTTCATTGATGGTTTCTGAAAAATGATAGTCCAAGCCTATCCGTTCAAATTCATTCCAGATAAAGGCGACCATTTCCTGATCAAAATACTTGGCCAAGGGCCATTCTTGCGACTCCATCAATCTAAGCTTCAAAGGCAGACGACTGAGTGCTTCTAGGCTTTCAAGCCCAATTTGACCAGCACCTATTACCGTCACACTCTCTGCCTCTTCCAGCTTTTCAAAACTCTTTTGAGCTTGAGCAATGGATTTACTGGTCAAAATCTTTTCCGACAGGTCGACCGACTGATGTTCCCAAACTTGTTGAGCTCCCATGGCTAAAATGAGATAGTCGTAGGATAATTCTCGCGTGCTTTCTTCTTTTTTTAGCCTTATTTTTTTAGATACGGATTCTATGGAAATGCATTCCCATCCAAACAAGAAATGAAGGACCGACTGCTCTAGCCCCTCAAAATAGCCAACCCTTGCTTCTGCCCAGCTTGAAATTTCTCCTTTTACTTTCCAATTGAGTGCATTGGGAAAATAACCGATACTTTCTTCCTTGTCAATCAAGTAAATAGTCGCTTGTGGATAGCGTTTCTGGCAGTCCATTGCAGCTGTCAAACCAGCGAATGAAGCACCAATGATCAAAATATTCATCCCGCTTCCTCCCTTCTCCTCCATTATAGCATTGACAAGACAAATTCTTATTGAAAAGGTTTACACATCCAAACAAAAAAGCACACCTATTTTATGATGTGCTTGAATAAATTTAAATAAAAGGTCGAAAATGGCAGTTAATGCCCTGGATGGCCTCACATTTGAGTTTATAGGCTCGGGTCTTCTATGGTCACTTTCGTATTTCTTGGTGACCAGCTGATATACTTCGCTTTTTGGTTTGCAGGCTCAGGTCTTCCGTGGTCACTTTCGTATTTCTTGGTGACCAGCTGATATACTTCGCTTTTTGGTTTGCAGGCTCAGGTCTTCCGTGGTCACTTTCGTATTTCTTGGTGACCAGCTGATATACTTCGCTTTTTTATTTTCAAGCTCAGGTCTTCCGTGGTCACTTTCGTATTTCTTGGTGACCAGCTGATATACTTCGCTTTTTGGTTTGCAGGCTCAGGTACGAATAGTCCACCGGAATATTCGTATCCACCGAACTGTTTCACTCCGCTGGACTATTCGTGTCCCCCGAACAAGCCTCGCTTTCGTATTTTCGAGCTCGCGTTAAAACAGTCTATCCGTAGACTATCCTCGCTTTCCAGTTTCTAGGCTCGGGTCTTCTATGGTCACTTTCGTATTTCTTGGTGACCAGCTGAAACAGTTCCCCGAACTGTTTCACTCCCCCAGACATTTTTAATAATCCGGTCTTACAACTCCTGTCACAGTTGCTTTGGTTGCTTCGTAGTCGCCGTCAACTACGACTTTGATAATGCGTTTTGCATCTTCTTCTGGACAAGGTACCAATGGTAAGCGGAGTGGTCCAACTTCAAATCCCATGTAATTGAGAACTGCCTTGACTGGTGCAGGACTAGGATAGGAGAATAGAGCATTAACTTTCGGAATAAACTTGCGTTGAATGGCTGCTGCTGTTCGGATATCTTGCTGCTCAATGGCAGTAAACATCTCATACATTTCATCGCCATTGGTATGGGAAGCGACTGAGATTACACCATCTGCACCCAAGTTCATAGCATGGAAGGCATCGCCGTCTTCACCAGTATAAATTAAGAAATCCTCCGGCTTATTCTCAATCAAGTAAGCCATGTTAGCAAGGCTGGTACACTCTTTAACACCGATAATATTTGGATGTTCCGCTAAACGCAACATGGTTTCAGGCGTCATTTCAACGACAACACGACCTGGGATATTGTAGATAATGATTGGCAAATCAGAAGCATCCGCGATAGCCTTGAAGTGTTGGTACATACCTTCTTGTGAAGGCTTATTGTAATACGGCACAATAGCAAGTCCAGCAGCAAAGCCACCGAAAGCCGCTACTTCCTTGGCAAACTCGATGGAGTCACGGGTATCATTGGTACCGATACCAGCAATCAAAGGCACGCGTCCATCGACAATATTTTGTACCGCCGCAAATAATTCTAACTCTTCTGCGTGTGTCAGGGTTGGACTTTCGGCAGTTGTTCCTGCCAACAAAATCCCTTCCGTATGATGAGCCAACAAATGCTCAACCAATTCTGGCAAAACATCATAGTTAATTGCCCCATCTTCCTTAAAGGGTGTAATCATGGCTGTAATGATTTTTACATCGCGTAAATCTTGAATAGACATAGATTTTCTCTCTTTCTCTTGCCAAAAAAGGCTGAAACCAGCCTTTGTTTTCTAAGTTCTCAAACTTATTTCAATTCAAATTTCAATTCTGCAGTTGGACGAACCAATCCACGTTCATGGAGAGTTTCAGCGATTTGAACTGAGTTCCACGCTGCACCCTTGAGCAAGTTGTCAGAAACAACCCACATGTGAATACCGTTTTCCTTATCCAAATCCTTACGGATACGACCCACGAAAGTATCACGGCTTCCAACTGCATTAATAGCTTGCGGATAGACTTGATTAGCCACATCATCTTCCAAAACTGCACCTGGGAAGGCAGCAATTGCTGCTTTTACCTCATCAATTGGAGCAATTTCTTTGGTTTCGATGTAGACAGACTCAGAGTGAGCAGATAATACTGGAATACGGACACAGGTTGCAGAAACGGCAATGCTGTCATCTTCCATGATTTTCTTGGTTTCCTTAGTCATCTTCATCTCTTCGTAGGTGTAGTCATTTTCAGTGAAGAGGTCGATTTGAGGAATTGCGTTAAAGCCGATTGGATAGTGTTTCTTATCACCACCAGAAGGAAGAATATTCGCTTCTACCGCTTTTGGCTCCACACCGTCATTCAAAACAGCACGCAATTGAGCTTGAGTTTCTAAGATTGCTCCCATACCTGCACCAGAAACTGCCTGATAAGTAGATACGATAATCCTCTCCAAGCCCCATTTCTGACGAACAGGCTCCAAAGCAACCATCATCTGAATAGTTGAACAGTTAGGACAAGCAATGATACCATTGTGGGCATCTAATGCGTGAGCATTTACCTCAGGAACAACCAAGGGAACATCTGGATTTTGACGGAAATATGATGTGTTATCAACGACAACTGCACCAGCTTTCACAGCATAAGGAGCGTACTTGGCAGATGTAGATCCACCAGCTGAGAAGAGGGCAATATCCACTCCTTCAAAAGCTGTCTCTGTTGTTTCTTCAATGACAATATCCTGTCCCTTGAACTGCAAGGTCTTACCTGCTGAACGAGCAGATGCCAAGAAACGTACTTTCTCGATTGGTAAAGTTGACTCTTCCAACATTTTAATCATTTGGGCACCAACTGCACCAGTCGCACCAACAACAGCTACTACATAAGCCATAAAAAATCTCCTTTAGATCAATTCTTCAAAATTTTCTAAAAATTTGTTATTTCATAATTATACCATAATTTTATAAAATGAAAAGTCTGGAATTCAAAAAAAGCCCACCTAAAAGGTGGGCAAGGGCATCGTTTCCGATGAGGTTAGAAGGTTCACAGCATCTAACCAAGGTCCGCTCCTGCGTTTCAATCTAATGAAGACCTCCCTAGCGTCGAATGTGACAAAGTCACTACTCGGCTCATCGCATGTAACTATTCTACCATAATCTCAAGGATTTGCAAGCCTGATTAGTCCATTCGTTCTTGAATAGTCACTTGTACTCTATCACCAGCCTGTTTACCTATGACAGCTCGAATAGCCTTCTGAATTCCGATAATATAGCAGATATTCCCTTCTGTATCACAAACTCCCATATTTACGATTGAACCATCATAAGGATGTTCATCAAAAGTCGCATGGACTTTTACTCTGCCTTTGCCAAATTCCTCTCGAATATCATAAGGAAAGATGACATAGGCTCCTCCCTTATCTGGAACAGGGTGGATAATTGCTTCAAATTCATATACTTTAGACATATCCACTCCTAAATGTACTTACTGGCTTCACGAATGGATAGACCTGCCATTTGAGAACTATATTTATCAAGAAAATCCCGCACCCAGTCAGGAGTGGTCTTGGAATAATCCCGCAAACTCCAGCCAATTGCCTTATTGATGAAAAATTCTGTCTGATTGAGATTGTTAACGAGAATCTTCTCAAGTAGTTCTGTATCTGTCTTTTCTTTTTGTAAAAGTTGGTGGTCAATGGCAATTCGCCTCAACCAGAAATCATCATCGAGGCTCCATTCTAAAATGGTCTGCTCGGCCTCTGAATTGTCCACTACAATCTTGCCTACTAATTTATCAAGACCGTCAATACTATCCCACCAAGACTTGGTCTGGGCTAATTTTTTCAAGCGTGGTAAATCAGTTAAAACCAGGTCTTTTTTCTTAGTAACCAGGTAATCAATGGCGATATACTGAAACTCACGATAATGCTTTTCCCAACAAGCCTCCACAAAATCCCAGTCAATTCCCTGTGCCTTGAAATCTTTGAAAAACTGCTTGGCAACTTTTCGGCGGTCAGGTGTTCGTACACCCAAGAATTCAAAGTTATTTTTCATATAAGCTTTCATAGGCTGGGCTTGACTAGCGTCTGCCACAGCATTGAGCCGTTTCTCTAATTCTTCAATTTTCATCCATTTCACCAACCAAAGATTTTTGAAGCCAGACAATATCGTGCCATGTATCAAATTTATAACCAACATTTTTGAAATGTGCTACCTGTTCATACCCTCTCTTCTCATGGAGTGAAAGCGAGGCTGGATTAGGAAGAGCAATACAGGCTAAAAAGTTTTTAAAGCCACGCGCCGTCAAGTCTTCTTCCAAGGCATCATATAAAAGACTTCCGATCCCTTTTCCACGTGCCAATTTACTGACATAAACAGACAATTCAACTGTCCAATCGTAAGCAGCACGGGCATAGTAGGTCGATGCATAAGCATAGCCCACAACTCGCCCATCTTCTTCAGCGACTAGATAGGGAAATTTCTCCAAAGTCTTTTCAATACGACCGGCAAAGTCCGCCACAGTCGGCACTTCTGTTTCAAAAGTAATGGCGGTACCTTCAACATAAGGAGCGTAGATAGCCACCAAATCTGCAGCATCCTCTATCTTAACTGACCGAATGTGTATCATTTTTACTCCAACAATTCTCTGTCATAAATCGTATAGTCACAGCGGTAAATAATCAAACGCTTGCCGTCAATTAAGAGTTCAGAAGTCTTAGGCGCATCAGAAGCATAGAGGGACACCTTATCACCAGCATAGGTCGCAAGAGGAGTTCCGTTTTGCGAACGAATTAAAACAACCTTTGCTTTACCTGTAAAATCATTTTTCAGGCTAGAAACCATCCGATTAACAATGGGAATAGATGGATCATAGTTGACCATATCTACAGAAGATTGATACTTGGCAAATAAATCCTCCAAGCCTTCTTCTGCAGCAATCAAAGACGAACCAACATGGTCAATTTCATAATTACCAAGTGTCACCTTCAAAACAGACGAATCCGCATTGGAATAGCCTTCGGCATCCACGGAGTCAAACTCCTCATTCCGCGAAATCGATAGGGACTTACCAGACATCTCATCGATTAACTGAGAATTTTCATCAAATGTCCGAACTGTCATTTCCAAACCAATCCATTCTTCCTTGGTATTTTTCCACCAATTTGAAATCGACTGACAGGCTGACAAAGTAAACAAACTTGCGACTAAGACAGCACTAAGTGCTAGTTTTTTATTCCATTTCATATAAAACCTCCAATGGTTGATACCTTATTGTAACATGGAAGAAGAAAAACCGCCCTTTCGGACGGTTATTACACTATTAAAAATTAAAGACATCATTCAAATTCTCAGCCATAGTCGGATGGGTGAAGATTTGAGTCTTGAAGTAGGTATAAGGGATTTTATTATCAATGGCCATAGCAATCAAGTTAATCAGCTCCTCAGAATTGCGACCAAAGAGAGTCGCACCCAGAACCAGCTTACTTTCCTTATCCACGATAACCTTGAAAATACCCTTGAGGTCGTTGTTGACATGGGCGCGTGGCATATTGGCAACAGGCAATTCATTGGCAATGTAGTCGTAACCCGCTTCTTTGGCTTCCTTCTCGGTCAGACCAACACGAGAAAGTACAGGCGTAATGAAGACGCTGGTTGGGATTGACTTACGTTGGCTCAAGCTGTAAGTTCCAGTTCCAGTCAACTTACCGAAAACGATACGGAAGTCGTCTAGGGATGTGTAAGTGAATTGTGGGCCACCATTGACATCGCCCACTGCATAGACACCTGGAACTGTGGTTTCGCAGTAGTCATCCACCTTAACAGCGCCATTTTCCAAAAGCTCAATCGCCGTATTTTCCAAGCCCAGATCAGCAGTGTTTGGCACACGACCTGTCGCATAGAGGACAGCATCAAAGACTGCCGTTTCTCCATTAACCGTCAGGGCAACCTGCTCTCCTGCTGCAGCCACTTGCTCGATTTTCGCACCCAATACGAAGGTCACGCCAGCTTCTTCCATATACTCCTTAGCTAGCTTGGAAACCACTTCCTCTTCTCTTGGTAAAATAGCAGAGCTGGCTTCATATACTGTCACCTGACTGCCGAGTTTGCTATAAAGACCAGCAAATTCCAGTCCGATGTTGCCTCCGCCGATAATTGCCAGCTTGTCAGGACGAACCTCCAAATTCTGAATGCCAGTACTGTCATAAACGTTTGGCGTATCCAACAAGCCAGGAATTGGAAGAACACGCGACTTGGCACCTGTGTTAATGATAACAGTTTCAGCAGTTAACTGAAGGCTTTCTTCTCCGGCAACTACCTCCACAACCTTGTCAGCCACAAAACGCGCGTGACCTTGATAGAGATGAGCTCCACTGCCTTTCAAGACTGCTTCGTTTTTGTTGCGAAGACGAGTGGTGATGGTTTCTTTTTGCTCCATGACCTGCTCAAAGGTCCAGTTTTTATCCGCTGCTACCAAGAGGGTCTTGGTTGGAATACAGCCGATATTGATACAGGTGCCACCAAACATGGCAGGATTTTCCTCAACCAAAGCTACCTTTTTACCAGCTGCAGAAAGCTTTCCTGCTAAGGTCTTTCCAGCCTTACCAAAACCGATAACTAACAAATCAAATTGTTCCATAAGATACTCCTTTTGTTTTTTCAACCCTAGTCTATCAAAAAAGAAAATTTTTGGCACAATTCTGCTACGGATAACAAAAAATCCCTTGAAAAATAAGGGATTTCATGTCTTAAAACCGAATGACGAACCGCATGGTATGATGATCAAGCGGGAAAAATTCATAAGAAAACTGGTGACTGTCCAAAATCTGCTTGACCAGGTAGAGTCCAATACCTGTCCCTCCGTCCTCCTTGCTACGACTGTAATCTGGTCGGTAGAAAGGCTGGAAGACTTGGTCAAGTTCTTCCTGGCTGAGCAAATGAGAAACCTGATTATCTATCAAAAGCTGATTGGCCTGGAGTTTGAGTTTGATGCTTGCCTGTGGGCTGGTATAACGAAAGGCATTGTCCAGGATATTTTTTAGAGCCTTGGTTAGATAGATCGGATTCCCATGAATAAAGACTTCTTCCAAGTCAGTTTGAAACGGATAGCCTTCTAACAATGCCCAGTCAACATAGGAAGGTAGGATTTCTTTAAGCAGGCTGTGAAGGGCTATTTCTTCTCCCTTGTTTTTTATAGCCATATCCACTGTGGTAGCTTCTAAGATAGACTGAACGAGGGCTGCTTGCTCAGCTAGGATATCACGACACTTAGCTAGGTAGGTCTGATGGTCCTTGAACTCCCCGACATTATAAAGCATGCCCTCGACCAGACCGGTCATGCTGGCAATGGGCGTTTTGAGTTCATGTGAGGTCATACGGAGAAAGTCAGATTTCTCCTTCTCACGCACCAGGCTACGCTCGTTTTCTTCCCGCAACTCTTCTATGCTGCTCTGCAATTTTCCATAAAGATGGTTAATGTCCTGAGCCAAAGTAGCAATCTCATCACGCCCCGTCACTTGACAGACCAGACCTGCTTGTAAACTTTGCATTTGCCGTGTCGTCACAGAGAGATGGGTAATCCTACGAGTTGAGAAGCGGCTATAAATAAAGGCCGAGGTCACGGATAGGGCAATAATCAAGAGGAGCACAAAGGGATAGAAGGTCAAGAGAGTTTGACTGACTCCTGATAGGGTATAGAAGCCATATTCGGCTGTGAGAACTAACTCCTTGCCTTCTTTTGTAGTGACAAGAGCCGACCAAGAGCCAATCTCATCGTACTGGCCTTGCTCCAGATAACTACTTCCTCGCTCCTGACTGCTCTCTTCCTGCGAAGGATAGATAATCTCCTGATCGGCAGAATGGAGGGTCAAAAGTAGGTCGGGGGAATCTTGGTCGTAGGCGTTCAAACTGGCGAGAATACTTGCCTGATCCTGACCCTCTAGGGTACTAAGAACTTGGTTATATTCCTGCTTGAGCTGGTCTTTCTTGGCCTGATTGTAATAGATAGGCATGGCATGGTAGAGTAGACCAAGCAAGATAAGTGAGGTCAGGCTGACCATTAGAGTTACGATGAGGAATTGTTTTTTGGCTAGTTTCATCTTAGGTCTCCAACTGATAACCACGGCCAATGACCGTTTTTAGGGGAAGGTCTGGTAATTTCTTTCTCAGATTTTTGATGTGGTTGTCAAGAACGCGACTATCCAATTCTGTATAGCCCCAGATATCCAACATCATGCCGTCTCGACTGACAATCTGGCCCTTGTGCTTGATCAGATAGTGTAGAATGCCATACTCCTTCTGGGTCAAGGAAACTAGCTTGCCCTGGTCATAAACCATACCTGTTTTTTCAGATAGGCTGATGGTTCCAACCACCAGTTGATCCGTTTGACATTCCTGACGGAGAATATTCTCAACCCGTTTCATCAGGATAAGGGGAGAAAAGGGCTTGGTGACATAATCACTAATCTGCTGATTAAAAGACAGAAGCTGAGTGCATTCGTCCTCCAAGGCTGTCAGCATGAGAATGGGAATTGTCGATTTTTTCCGAACTTCCTGTAAGACTTCCAAGCCGGTCATCTCAGGGACCATGATGTCTAGAATAAGGAGGTCAAACCGGCTTTCCTGACTAGCTTGATAAGCTGCTCTGCCATTGACAAAACTCAGGACTTCGTGCCCCTCTTCCTTCAAAAATTCACAGACAACCTGGTTGATAACAGTGTCGTCTTCCAGTACCAAAATGCGTGCCATAGCCGTTCCCTTTTCTTTCTCTTCTCTCTCCATTATAGGCTTATTTGTCTGAGGACTCAACTAATTTTTGACAATCGCTACAAAAAACAGATAAAAAACAGATGACAGGTAGGGTGAGAATAGTTGGATTTGCTAAACTGGGGATAGAAACTAGAAAGGATACTTATGTTAAAAGAAAAGAAGAAGTATATCTCCTCCGTGGATTTGCTAGTTGTAGCTGTGATTTTATTCGGAGAGGGAATCATCAATTCGACCTTACAGTGTATCGGTCTTTTCACTCAACAAACCAGCCTGGCGGAGAATTTGACCTTTACACCTCTTGACAATATCAAGGCCTTGCTGATCCAGTTGGTCTGGCTCAGCTTAGCTCTCGCCTATCTTATCTGGCGGAAGGTGGATATTTTTCAGTTGACAAAACGAATATGCTGGACACCTTGGGTTCCCTTACAAGCACTGCTGATTTTCGGATTGGCGGCCTTCTGTATGGATATTTTTCACTTGTTGACCTATCAGTTGACAAGTCCAGTCATGCCCTCCATGTTCAACCTTCTGCCACACATTGACATCACCCTGCTAGCCTACTCCCTCCTCAATGGCTTTTACGAGGAAATCTTTTTTCTGGGGCTATGTTTTATGAACAAACCCGAGGAGAGTAAGTGGATTCTTCCCTTCTCGCTCCTGGTTCGGGCTAGTTTTCACACCTATCAAGGTCTGGTGGCTGGAATTGGTCTTGGCTTGATTGTGGGGCTTCTCTTTCATTTTCTCTATCAAAAACGCCAGCCCCGTAATCTACTGCCCTTCTTTTTAGCTCATAGTCTGGCTGATGTCATCGGTCTGACAGTCTTGTCTTATCTTCTTTACTAAGCATACGAAAGGAATCTTATGAAACACCTATGGAATACCTATAAAAGTCAGTTTGCCCTTATTCTTGCCAGCCTTGGTTTTGTCAGTGGCTGCAAGATGATTTTTGATGAACTGGCCAAGCCGAATGGCATGGAAGCCAAGTATCCCTTATTTTTACTGACTATTTCTGTTGCTGCCCTCTATATCATTCCTCTGGTCTATTTTATCAGCTATTTGGAAAAACGCTATGCAATTTCTAATAAAGTTAGTCATTTGAGTTGGATTTTGGGACTAACTGCCGGAGTGGCTTTTTCAGACTATGGACACACTGCTATCGGTTACTTTTTGCTAGAGATTGTTAAGGTCAGCGATGATTTTCGTTATGACTGGGGGGCTGCTGTTTCTGCCCCGTTTGCAGAAGAGTTTGGCAAGGCTCTGGTTGTTGTCTTGGTTTTACTAATTGCAAGAAAAATGACTCTCAAATATGCCTTGGTCAGTGGTATTATCGCGGGTCTTAGTTTCCAAATCGTTGAAGATATCATGTTCACTTTTCGTGATATGTTTATTGGTAAACTGGATGGGTTTGAGACCATTATCGGTCGTGTTGGACAGGCTGGTTGGACCCACTGGGTATTTACCATGCTCTTTGCGGTTGGTATGGTGGCACTTTTTACCAAACAAACAGCTATATCAAAAGTTCAAGGTGTGCTTTGGATTGCGGCAAGTATCGGTCTGCACTTCTTCTTTAACTCACCATTGCATACAGATATTTTAACAACCCTGCTTCCGATGGCTAGTGTCTTGCTGGGACTTCTTGCCTATCGAACAGTTGATACATTTGCAGAATAAACTAACAAAGAGACTAAATGATAAGCATAAAATCACCTTTACTAATTGTGATTCTATGTTTTTTTATCTAATCATCTTTATGCTATCCTGACTTTCCAACCCACCTCACCAGTTCCTTTATCCTAGCTTTATCTTAACTTTTTAAATTCGTTTTAGAAAGGTTTGTAAATACCGAGAAGTATGATTAAAAAGTTCTCTCACACCTACTTTTTCACCAAAAAAATATAATATATTGACATTTCGATTTCACTCTTGTATAATTAAAGTGATAAAAATAAGTTAGGAAGATTTACTATTAGAAGTTGAAAAATAAAACATGTCAATTGGACTGTGGTTCGTTAATAGAAGGGAAACAAGATGAAAAACAAAACTATTTTTATAATTTCATTGTCTCTAGGATTGTTGCTACTATTTTGGGGAGGCGCAACCCTTACAGCAGCAGAAAGAAATCCTTACATAGCAGACCATAGTCAGAAAGTTGAGTTGGACAATCTAACCCTACCAACAGAAGTTAGAGTGGGCGATTTTGGACAAATACGCCGTAGCCTCTCAGATAGTTACTACGACTTAGAATTCAGTCTTGATTTTGAGGTAGAGGATGCTTCTGTGCTATCAATAGGAGAAAAAGGAGATTGGAAAGCACTTAAAGCTGGAATAACATCCGTTACCGTCCTTCCAGCACAACCAGATAAAAAACAAAGTTTTTTAAATGAATTATCACAAAAAAATTGGACTTATTTTCCTGGTGTTTATTTAGGACAGACTCCCGTTTCTTCACAACAACAAACTTCCCCAGAAAAGACGACCTTCACTGTAACCGTCCTCGAAACCAATGAACCCCACCAATTAGACACTCCAATTCCTATGTATAGACTATATAATCCAGTTAACCACGAGCATTTTTATACCTCAGATGAGCATGAAAAAGATTATCTGGTAAAAATTGGATGGGGAAATGATGAAGGAATTGCTTGGCATTTCATAAATGCTACTTCAAATGACAAACCTGTTTATCGTCTCTATAATCCCATTCTCAAAGACCATCACTATACCTTGGATAAACATGAGGTAAACGTTTTAACAAGTCGATTTGGTTGGAAACAAGAAGGTATCGGATGGTATTCAAATGGAAACAAAGAAGTGCATCGTTTGTTTCATCCAGGATTAGTCAGTGGTTCCCATCACTATACCTTGGATAAAAATGAAGTCAGAGTACTTCAAGAAAGAGGTTGGATCTATGAAGGTGTCGCTTGGTATGCTTATTAGGTGGAGATGAAACATTCATTTCAAGAATTATAAAAATTACTGAGGAGACACATTCTACAAATAGTCAGACTATTTCTCTAAATAAAGAGCGTCTAAACTCACATAAACAGAAAAGCATAGACTCATTTTACCTAAATAAAATGAGTCTATGCTTTTTTCTTGCCGGCAATCCTATTTTATAAACTTCTATTGTTCTATCTAGAACAACCCAATAGCTGTTCCATCTTCTGCCACATCCATATTGAGGGCTGCAGGGGCTTTTGGAAGACCTGGCATAGTCATGACATCACCTGTAAGAGCAACGATGAAACCTGCTCCCAATTTTGGAACGAATTCACGGACTGTAATGTCAAAGCCTGTGGGTGCACCAAGAGCAAACTGATCATCTGAGAAGCTGTATTGGGTCTTGGCCATGCAGACTGGCAATTTATCCCAACCATTCTTAGCAAATTCAGCCAATTGATTACGAGCCTTCTTCTCGAAAACGACACCAGTACCACCGTAGATTTGGGTAACAATCTTAGTCACTTTTTCTTCCAAGCTATCGTCTGCCTTGTAAAGTCGTTGGTAGTTGGCTGCTTGATTTTCAATAGTAGCAACAACTGTTTCAGCCAATTCAACACCACCGTCAGCACCGTTTGCCCATACGCTAGCCAATTCAACAGGTACACCAATCTCAGCGCAAAGTTCTTTCAATGCAGCGATTTCGTCAGCTGTGTCAGATACAAATTCATTGATAGCAACGACTGCTGGAATACCATATTTCTGGATATTTTCAACGTGACGCTTCAAGTTAGAAAAACCAGCTTTCACTGCCTCTACATTTTCAGTAGAAAGTTCTGTCTTAGCTACACCACCATGCATTTTTAGGGCACGAAGAGTGGCAACAATGACCACTGCATCCGGAGCTTTTGGCAAGTTTGGAACTTTAATATCAAGGAATTTCTCTGCTCCAAGGTCAGCACCAAATCCTGCTTCTGTGACGGTATAGTCGGCCAATCGCAGAGCTGTTGTGGTAGCGAGCACTGAGTTACAGCCATGGGCGATGTTAGCAAATGGTCCACCATGGACAAAGGCTGGCGTGCCATAGATGGTTTGGACAAGGTTTGGTTTAATGGCATCCTTCAAAATGAGGGTCAAAGCACCTTCCACCGCCAAATCACGCACATAGACAGGACTGCTATCGAAACGATAACCGATCACAATATTTGCCAAGCGTTCTTTCAAGTCGTTGATGTCCGTCGCCAAACACAAGATTGCCATGATTTCAGATGCCACCGTAATGTCAAAACCATCTTCATGTGGAATACCATTGAGCGGCCCACCCAAGCCAACCGTCACCTTACGAAGCGCGCGGTCGTTGAGGTCCACAACACGTTTCCAGATGATACGGCGCTGGTCAAGGCCAATCGCATTTCCTTGATGGATATGGTTATCAATCAAGGCAGAGAGAGCATTGTTGGCAGTCGTAATAGCGTGCATATCGCCAGTAAAGTGTAAGTTAATATCTTCCATTGGCAAGACTTGGGCAAAGCCACCGCCAGCAGCTCCCCCCTTGATACCCATAACTGGACCCAAAGAAGGCTCACGAAGGGCAATCATGGTTTTCTTACCAATTTTTGACAAAGCATCAGCCAAACCGATAGTAATGGTTGACTTCCCTTCTCCTGCAGGTGTTGGGTTGATAGCAGTCACCAAGATTAGCTTACCAGGCGCATTGTCTTTTACCGCATTGATTTTATCAAAGGACAATTTTGCCTTGTATTTTCCATAGAGTTCAATATCGTCAAAACTGATACCAACTTTTTCAACGATTTCAGTAATGGGTTTCAAGGTCACACTTTGTGCAATTTCAATATCTGTTTTCATGAGAGCTCCATTTCCATATTTTTCACAAACATTATACCATAGAAAAAATGATTTTCGCATATTTTCCGAAGTTATTACAGATAATGTACGGTTTTTAGATACAATTATTCCCGATGAAACCACAATCATTTCAGTTAGGGAGATGATTTAGTAAATCTTTGTGAAAAGACCTTCTCTGAAACTTTACGAAAAATGGAAATTCTAGTACAATATGAACATGAAACTATTGATTACAACAGGTGGCACCAGTGAAGCCATTGACCAAGTTCGTGCTATTACCAATCATGCCTCTGGCAATCTTGGAAAAATCATTGCTGAACAGGCTTTGAGGATTGGACATGAAGTCACGCTTGTCACTACCAAGCAGGCAGTTAAACCTGAACCACAGAAGAATTTAACCATTATTGAAATTACAAATGTTGAAAGTTTACAATCAACTTTAGAACCCTTGGTCAAGACCCACCATGTCCTCATTCATAGCATGGCCGTATCGGATTATACACCTGTTTACATGACTGGCTTGGATGAGGTTCAGGCAACCGAAGATATTACTAGCTTATTGGATAAGAAAAATGCTGAAAGCAAGATTTCTTCCAAGGATGACTACCAAGTCCTTTTCCTCAAAAAAACACCAAAGGTTATTTCCTATGTCAAACAATGGAATCCAACTATCCAACTCATCGGATTTAAACTTTTGGTCGATGTTTCTAAGGAAGAACTATTTGCTGTTGCCCGCCAAAGCATTGAACGCAATGGTGCAGATTATATCCTTGCTAATGACTTGACAGACATCAAGGGCAATCAACATATTGCCTATTTAGTAGACAAGACTTCCGAAGTTCAAGCTCAGACGAAAGAAGAAATTGCCCAACTCATTTTGGAAACTCTCGAAAAAGGAGAAAAACATGGCTAACATTACTCTGGCTGTAACTGGCTCCATTTCCGCCTACAAGGCTGCTGATTTAACCAGTCAATTGACCAAGCTCGGCCATCAGGTAACTGTCCTCATGAGCCGCTCTGCTATGGACTTTATCACGCCCTTGACCTTCCAATCCCTGTCAAAAAATCTGGTCCACACAGATGTCATGCTGGAAGAAAATCCTAGTTCTATCAAACACATTGATATTGCCAAGGCAACTGAATTATTTATAGTAGCCCCAGCTTCTGCCAATACCATCGCTAAACTAGCTCACGGACTGGCAGACAATATGGTCACTGCAACAGCTCTGGCTCTGCCCATCGGGACTAAAAAGCTGATTGCTCCTGCTATGAATACCAATATGTACCTGAACCCTGCCACACAGCAAAATCTCAAAACCTTGATAGAATACGGCTTTGAGGAAATTAAACCACGCGAAGCCCTTCTAGCCTGTGGCGATTTTGGAACAGGTGCCCTAGCTGAAATCGAGATTATATTAGAGAAAGTGAGTTCTATTCTGAATGAAAACTAAGAAAGCCAACCAAGTCGCAACCCTAGCTATTTTTATCGCTGTTATGGTCGTCATCGAAACCATCAGCCAGGCTATCTTCGCAGCCTTTGTCCTCCCGGTCAAACCGACTGTTACCCATATCCCTGTTATCATTGCAAGTATTATTTATGGACCTCGTATTGGGGCTCAACTGGGTGGTTTTATGGGAATTATGAGTATCATCCGCAATAGTATTATTCTTTCGCCTTTGAGCTATGTCTTCTCACCTTTTGTTGAGAATGGAAATCTCTACTCAGTGCTCATCGCACTTGTACCACGGATTTTGATTGGGATTACTCCTTATTATATTTACAAATTGTGGCAAAATAAGGCCGGTCTTGCACTCGCTGGCTTGACCGGAACACTCACAAACACCATCTTTGTCCTGTCAGGTATTTTCTTTCTATTTGGCGGTGTTTTCAAAGGAGATATTAAGGCAGTCCTTGCAGCAATCGTTTCAGTCAATTCTATCGCTGAAATGGCGATTGCCACCATTCTAACCCTTGCCATTGTCCCAGTCTTACAGAAAGTTAAAAAATAAATATCAGAAAATCACGTGAAAGCGTGATTTTTCTTTTCAAACATGGTATAATGAAAGCGTTTAAAAGAAATATTTTTAAGGAGATATGCGATGACTTATCAAGAAACCTATCAAACATGGCTCGACTTTGCAGACCTTCCAGACTACTTGCGTGAAGAATTAGTCGCAATGGATGAAAAGACCAAAGAAGATGCCTTCTACACAAACCTTGAGTTTGGTACAGCCGGTATGCGTGGCTATATTGGCGCTGGTACTAACCGTATCAACGTTTTCGTTGTACGTCAAGCTACTGAAGGTTTGGCAAAGTTGGTAGAATCAAAAGGTGAAGAAGCTAAAAAACGTGGTGTAGCTATCGCTTACGACTCACGTCACTTCTCTCCAGAATTTGCTTTTGAGTCTGCTCAAGTATTGGCAGCACATGGTATCAAATCTTATGTATTTGAAAGCCTTCGCCCAACTCCTGAATTGTCATTTGCTGTTCGTCATTACAATGCCATCGCAGGTATCATGGTGACTGCCAGCCACAACCCGAAAGAATTCAACGGATATAAGGTATATGGCGAAGACGGTGGACAAATGCCACCTGCTGATGCAGATGCATTGACCAACTTCATCCGTGCTATTGACAATCCATTTGCAGTTGAATTGGCTGACCTTGAAGCAAGTAAGGAAAATGGTTTGATTACGGTTCTTGGCGAAGAAACTGACGTTAAATATCTTGAAGAACTCAAAGACCTCAACATCAATCCTGACTTGATTGCTGAGTACGGTAAGGACATGAAGATTGTCTACACACCACTTCATGGTACGGGTGAAATGTTGGCTCGTCGTGCCCTTGCACAGGCTGGTTTTGAGTCTGTGCAAGTTGTGGAAGCTCAAGCAACTGCTGACCCTGACTTCTCTACTGTCGCTTCACCAAACCCAGAAAGCCAAGCTGCTTTTGCCCTTGCGGAAGAATTGGGCCGTGAAGTCGGTGCAGATGTCCTTCTTGCAACAGACCCTGACGCTGACCGTGTTGGTGTTGAAGTTCGTCAAGCTGACGGTTCATACTGGAACCTATCTGGTAACCAAATCGGTGCTATCATCGCTAAATACATCCTTGAAGCTCACAAGCAAGCTGGAACTCTTCCAGCAAACGCTGCCCTAGCTAAGTCAATCGTATCTACTGAGTTGGTAACTAAGATTGCTGAAAGCTACGGTACTACCATGTTCAATGTCTTGACTGGTTTCAAATTCATCGCTGAGAAAATCCAAGAGTTTGAAGAAAAACACAACCATACCTACATGTTTGGTTTTGAAGAAAGCTTTGGCTACTTGATTAAGCCATTCGTGCGTGACAAGGATGCAATCCAAGCCGTGCTTATGGTTGCTGAAATTGCTGCCTACTACCGTTCTCGTGGCATGACCTTGGCTGACGGTATCGATGAAATCTTCAAAGAATACGGCTACTTTGCTGAGAAAACAATTTCTGTTACACTTTCTGGTAAAGATGGTGCAGAGCAAATCAAGGCAATCATGGCTAAATTCCGCGATAACTCACCAGCTCAATTCAACGCAACAGACATCGCAGTCTTTGAGGACTTTGCCCTTCAAACCAAAACAGATAAAGATGGAAATGTTGAAAAACTCACTACTCCTCCATCAGATGTCTTGAAATACACCTTGGCAGATGATTCTTGGTTCGCTGTTCGTCCTTCAGGAACAGAACCAAAAATCAAATTCTACATCGCAACAGTCGGTGAAACACTTGCTGAAGCAGAAGAAAAAATCGCCAACATCGAAAAAGAAATCAACGAATTTGTTGGATAAAATTAAAAGCAAAAAGAGTCGCAGATGCGGCTCTTTTAACTTTTAGTATTCAAATCGATAGCATGTCCAAGACTCTACTGTCTTTTCTGGTTCCAGCAAGTGACTTTCCTCTATCGAAGCCAGGCACTCTAAACTAAAGGCTCCTTGTTTGACTGCAAGCTTTGGATTATTGTTATTATAGGTATAGATGACCACACCGTCTTGATTGGTAGAAAGATGAAGTTTAATCTTACCATCTGGACTGGTCACGGTTGCTGCTTTTTCCGGACATGTCAGTAGCCAGCAATTATCAAAACCACCTAAAAGCTCCAGCTGCGGATGAGATTGACTTAATCCATCCCCAAACGATTTTTCAGAACGAAAATCATAAGGAGTTTGCTTCACCTGATGAAGGCCATCAAATCTGCCATCCTCAGTATAATATTGAACCCTATCAGCCTCCATCTGTAAGATATGGTCATGAATAGGCTCCATAAAATTTCCTGCCAAATTGAAGAAAGCATGGTTGGTAGGATTAAATAGTGTTGCTTGACTACTTCTTCCCTTGTAGCTCACATAGAGTGAATTATCTTCTCTCAAACAATAGCTAGCTGATAATTGAATAGGGCCTGGAAATCCATTGTAGTTATCGGCTAGGGTCAAGGTAAAGGTGACACTATTGTTTTTAGCATCGCATTCTGACTGCCATAACTGCATACTAGCTGATTTTGGTCCTGAATGTAGGGAAAATCCAGGACCGTTCTCTGTCAATTCTAGCACACGATCATAAAGTGTAATGTCCCCTTGGAACAAGCGACCAGCTACTGGAGCAACAGTCGCCCCAATATAGGGGGGTTCTTGGTATTCCTCTGCAGAATGACGACTTAGACAGACATTTCGTAATCCCTTTTCTTCTTCCACTGGGAGTAAAATCTGAACAATCCTTGCGCCAAAATCAGTCAAAACAACCTGCATACCTTTGGAATTTTGCAAACGATAGCTGAGTGAACCTAAACCAAACGGTTGAATATCTATAGCATTCATGATGTCACCTGCAATACCATACCTGCAATCCACAAACAAATCCATTTTGAAAACCTCACTTTCATTCTAATCCTAAAAGTTAGTCTTGATTCATCAATTTTATAATTAGGGAAGCTTGATAAGCTGCCCCAAAGCCATTGTCGATATTAACAACACTAATACCAGATGAACAAGAGGTTGTCATGGCCAAAAGTGTCGTCAAGCCATCCAGGTTTGCTCCGTAGCCAACTGATGTTGGTACAGCAATGACTGGTACCGATACTAAGCCAGATACCACACTCGGAAGCGCACCTTCCATGCCTGCAACCACAATAATGACACTGGCTTCTCGAATGGTTTCTAATTGTCCTAGCAGTCGACCAAGTCCTGCTACTCCTACATCTTGTAAAACGTCCGTTTGGCAACCCATCCATTGACTGACTACTGCTGCCTCCTCCACAACTTGAGAATCAGAGGTCCCAGCAGATAGAACTAAAATCTTCCCATTTTTCATTGTCGGAAATGGCCTGTTATACCAAATTTGACTGGACTCAAAATAAGAACCATTAGGTGGCTTATCCTCTAGCTCCTTCCATTTATCAAAGGATAATTTTGTAATCATAACAGGTTGATTGGCGGCATCTAACTTCAGCGCTACTTCTAAAATTTGTAGAGGCGTTTTATGTAAACCATAGATGATTTCAGGGAAGCCCTTGATATTGATTCTATCTAGATCAACATGACTCATTTTTCCTAAATCCATATCCTAACCCTTTATTTAATATTTTATTATAATCATATAATACTATATTTTTAGAAAAAATGTAAGCGTTTTACAAACAAAAATTTACATATTCAAGAAAATATGTGATTTTACAAATATCATTAACTAGTTGACGACAGTATTTTCAAATTCATTCCAATCTAAAACAAAGAGGACAACAATCGAAACTGCTATCCTCTTCTATAATAAAATAAACATTTTCTCTTCAACAGTCATAGAAGCATACAGACATCACAAAAGGTCCATTCCCATGTTGACGAAGTAATCGTAGGTCTCATCCAGAACGGGATCATCAGGAATCAAGAGAATCATTTCCTTACGAGCCCGGGTAAACAAAACTCTAAAATTGTTCTCAACGATTGTTTCAGGATCCAGAAACTTTTCCTTTTGTCGATTGTAGGTAGCTCCTCTTGCAAGCCACTGGCCCGCTTGACGAACATAGCCGCCACCAAATAAAATGATCGGACAATCAAGTTCAAGCCCCTGGCTGCCGTAGACTGAACAAGCCTTGTTCAATTCTTTACAATCACCTGCAAACCAGGGACCGTACCTACCATTCGATACCTCATTAGAACCTCTATAACCAATATTCCAATATGGAAATGCTTTTCGAATAATGCTTTGCTCCGCAAAATTTGAAATCAGAATGCCGTATTTCCAGTCTGGATGCTCCTGATAAATAACAGTCGCACGCGCCTTCACCTTTTCAAAATCTCTGGTGACACAGATTCGCATGGATGTTTTCTGCAGCTCAGCCAGCTCCGCTTGAGCTTGCTGTAGCGTAACACCTGTTCTTCCTATAGCTTGCTCCACCCATTTACTGCAATCGATAAAATCTGCTCTAAGAGATACTGGCAAGAAGAGGTCATCATCTAGTATTTTCTGACTTTCGAGCCCATGTATCTGTGCCATAAGTGATTCTGATGCAAAAATACTCCATTCTCTATTGTGCTTAAGGGCCTCTTCCCAGAGAGACATACCTGCCTCCTCACCCCTATAAATACTCTGCCCGTCCCCATAAAGACCGATCAATACTGCGTAGCCTTTGGCCCCATAAATTCTGTTGCCAACATCAAATAATCCCTGAGGCTCACTAAAACCACGGTCTAACGTAGCTGCATCCCAAGCCCTTTGAGCTTCGTCAAAGATAAGGACGGTTTGCTCAGGCACGCTCGTATTCTTCCTATCACTTTTGGAGAAATAGGTAGACTTGAATTCCTTCAATCCTTGAATAGCATTCTCCCCCATATGCTTATTGTTTCCGACTTGATTGATCTGGTATTGTAGAACTTCCACCAGTGGTCCATTTCCAGATAGATAAACCGCATTCGCCTGGCCATCTCTGTTCTGCTCATACACGACACTCTGACCTACAGCAGTTTTTCCTGCACCTGGTACACCATTGATCAGGATAAGAATTTTCTTCTGTTGATGTTTAGCCTCTTCTATATGCTTCTGTACTGTCTTCAAGCATTTTTTATTAACATCTGAAATGTAAGGAATACGCCCATCTCGATACATGATTTCAATAGCCTGAAGCATATCTGGCATTTCTGTTTTAGGGGATTTAATCCATTCCTCAGTAAACGTACAGATACTTTCACCAGTAAGCTCTCGCTCAATAGTAGAACAGAAATTGTCCTTTGTCAGTATCTCTACTCCTCTAAGTGTTCCTGCTACAGAATTATCTGGGGTGCATACAAGATAACTGTTCACATCAAGATGGCGCTCTCTCGTCACCTTATGATGATTTTCCAGCCACTTTTTATACCGAATAGCTTGTGCAACATCATCCTTATTGCTGCCGATTTGTGGGGAAACCTTCTTTTTAAATTCTAAAATGATAGTCTTAGTATTTGTAAGAAGAAATACATCTGGACGTTGATGAACTGTTCCTGGAAGGCTGTATTCAAAAATCAGCTCAAAGGTCCACATGGAAGAAGGTAGGGAGGCCAGATTAGCCCTGATAAAATCAAAGCAGTCCATCCAAACAGATGTTTGAGCTCTACTCACAGCCTGACCTGAATGAGCTACATTATCCTCCGACATGACGCCATTCACATGTGTTTTGAGAACATCCTCCCAACCTTTTAATATGGCTGGTGAGGCATTTAGCATCTCACCAATAGTAACCTTCAACGCATAATCTGCCGGGGGAACCCATTTAACAGGACTTACTGGTACCAGTTCAGTATCCCCATCACATATTTCCTTTGCTAGAGCAAGAGTCATACTGTCCTGACAGGTGTACCAAACTTTTCTACCGGGGTTCCAACGATACTTTACAGCCTTCATTTTATTTCGGATATCCGCACCAGGAATTACTCCTTCAAAATCAATCTCGATAACACCATGTTCGTTGGTACTATATTTTGCCATAATCCTCCTTCAAAAGAATCACTCTCTGCTAATATACATAAACTTCTTCAACAGCCTAAAAATTGATTGTTTGTTAGATAGTTCTAATTTAGATAACACTCTAGAAAATCTAAATGCCAAACAGATAGCAAAATGATCAATTTGGTCTTCCTCAAAGATTTCTTGGACAATTTCTTACAATCTCCATTTTAATATCACTTGAATTATACCACAGAAACACAAAAAAATCTGTAACTAGATTGTTTTACCACTATCGTCACAGACTTTTTTACATCAATAATTCTACCTTAGCTCCCATTACCCGTATATACTCTCGCCGGAATTGAACCCTATCCATCACCTCTAAATCTATAGAGCAAATTTTTGCCCTATTTTTGACGCAGTGATAGAAACGAGAAAAGTACTTCAATTGGGACTCCACTATCATTTGCACGGACCAACTATCGAAGTATCTAAAACCAGTAACAATGCCGACAACACATCCCCACAGGGTAAATGGAAATTGCTTATATAAATACATTAAAAATGGCAGGAATACATTAGTTGTACTCCCACCAATAATTTTTATCTTAATTCCATACTATTTATTATTGTCGTTTTTACGAAAATCAGTTAGTTCCTCAAAATCTTTCAATTCAAAAATAAAAGCCTTATCTTCAGGAATGTGAATCCCCTCTACCCTATAACGCTTATCAGATTTCCATTCACTCATAATTGTTAAGAGTGTTTCTTTTAAATTTTTATGACCTACCTGAACAATACCTTTTTGCTCCCCAACAGGTTTTGAAAAAGAAAATGCTCCCCTAGTTTTTGCCCGACAAACTTGTATACCCATTACCTTTGTATCCTTATTAAAAGCAACAAGTACATGTGCTGGGTATTCTAAAGCTTGGATGATTCCTTTACTAAATGTAACAAAGTTCTTGTTCACTGTCATACTATAATCTGATGAGTAACGTTCAACATTAACAACTTCAAGATTAAAATCTTTAAAACGCATAATTTACCTCTTTCTTATTTAAAAACTTCTTGAATGTCTTCCGACTTCCAACTAGGATCAAGTACAACAAAATCCCTCAACTTACCAGATTTGAGTTTCTTGATGTAGAGTTTAGGTACAAATATCTCAGAAGTAGATTTCGATTTTCTTCTAGGTTGCTTGAGTAATTCTTGAACTAAATCCCATCTTGATTCTGGTATGATTGAGGGAATTCCATTTTTTAATCGATATTTTGGCTTTTCACCATTATTTTTCCGTGTTTTATGACTAAAACAATCAACAGTATATGTCTTCTGCATGATGATTTCGCCTTTATATTTCTCATTCCTGAGAATATTATAAACAGCTAAACTTGTCCAACGCTCCAAACCAGTAACTGTTGGTATATGATTAGTCATTAAAGTTGAGGCAATCTCACTTGCAGTCATACCTTCAATGTACGAATCATATATTAGGCGAACAATTTTTGCTTCTGTCTCATCTATCACTACTCGACCATACTGGTCTTTCGTATACCCAAGAAGGTTATGGGTAGGAATCATTGGTATCCCTCTTTTAAAGCGTTCAATTACAGACCATGTAATTGACGCACTTTTTTGTTCACTCTCACCTTGAGCTACTATGGCCATAATACCAAGAATGAATTCACTATTCGTATCAAGTGTATTCAAATTTATATCTTCGATATATATTCCAACTGGAGGGGATAGTGCCCTCAACTCTCGGTAAATACTAATGAAATCTAGCTGATTGCGAGCAAACCTGCTAACACTCTTAACGATTATCAAGTCAATCTTCCCACATCTACAATCATGAAGCATCTGTTGGAATTGTTCACGTCGTTTGATTGATGTTCCTGATGCTCCTTGGTCAGCATAGATTCCAGCCAGTATCCAATCAGGATTACTATTGACTCTTTCAATATAGGTTTGTTTTTGAAGTTCAAAACTACCTGACTGAGATTCGTCAAAAGTACTTACTCGACAATAGGCAGCAACACGCAACTTCTTAGTTTTAACATCAGTGAACTCTCGCTTTGCAGGAATAATTTCAACAGTTCTCTCAGATACAAATGCATCTCGAATTTTCTTCTGTTGACGAGTAATTTTAGAATTCCGTCTTACCATTGGTTTTACCTCCTTTCTAGAAATCTACATAATAATTATATATATTAACTACATTTTTCTAAATTAGAAGATAAAAAATGACCTAACTAAAAATTAGTCCATTTATACTTGTAAATAAATTTTTAATTTTACATCAAACTGGTACGAGAAAATGATTCCGCCCACCTAGAGTCTATGTAATATGTATTAGTTTCTAGGTCCTCAACATCAGCAAGGTAGTACTCATATTGTTCTTGAGAAAAGTCGAGAGATGCTACTGCAATTTGGTTATTAATAAACATAAATTGATAGCTTTCATGTCCAACCTTGGTGAAAATCATATGTTCATAGTTAAACTGAATATCACCATCCTCCAGAGGACTATTCATAAACTTCATAAGCTCAATTGCTCTATCATCATACCCAGATGAAACAATCTGTACCTTCTCAACGAAAGACTCTATATCCGAAACAACTCGCATTTTATACTCACTGAGATTAACACCCTCAGTAATCAAGGAGCATATTTGCATAGAAAGCACATCAAAATTTCCATCTGCACAATACTGAATAATTGTTTTGTTTTTATAGGGAAAATAAAGAACTTGACTTTTCAATCGATTTCATTTGAAACAAAAGAAGGCTACATCAGTATCCAAATATCTGATATTCTTGCAATAGACTTGGAGGTAGAGTATGAATCAGCTTGATTTTAATAAGAACCAACTCCAGATGGACTATTTTAGTGACAGTTACCGAAAATTTGAAGCGGATTTCTATCGCTATTCTGCTCTAGATACACCACTAACATTTTTAACAGATGATATTATGCTTGCCATGGCCAAATCTCAAAAATCCTATTTCAAATTGAACAAAGAAAACGCTAAAGATTATCAAGACCATTATTTTATGTTCAATGTTGAATCACTAAAAGATAATAGGCTTGTTCGTTTATATCAGTATCTAGGAGTAAAAACAAGACCTACTAATCTCTAACTTCAACTTATCCTGAGACTAATTGCAGAATAATGATTTTTTTGTAAAATACTTGATTTAATAGAACATTTTCTATATAATAAAACTGTAGATAACAAGAGTATTTACTAAGCGTTGAAGGTCTATGGTCGGTTGGTTTGACTGTGGCTGGAGCTTTACCAGGGTTGTGTGTGAACACCTCAAGCCAACACTGAAAACACTCATTACTAAGGGCAGGTTATCCTGTCCTTTTTTCTAAGGAAATACATGGAATCATTATTACTCTCATCCGCAAGAAATTATAAAAAACTCCTTTCAAAAACCTATCAAATTATTTTAGGACGAAAAGGACAGCAAACAACTCTCAATCTTACGTTTTCTGAGGAACATTTTGTACACTTAGCAGGTATACATAAGTTAAAATCCAATGCTGATAAAGTCTAGCACTCGGCACATGTCAGAGGGGTTGAAAGCTATCTGCTCCTTCCTAAGTATGTCACTCAATGCCATGCTGTAGTGCTTATCAAGCAGGCGATTCTCTGCCAAGATTTTCTCCCACTTGCCATCAAGCAAATCAATGTTCTCGCTCAGTAGCACTAATGCCTTTAGGAAAATCTGCTCAAGTGTCACCTCATCCAAATGCCTACTGAAACACCCTTCCACCTCCTTGATGCGATAACGGTTGTTACATTGCCACACCTTACGTTTACCTCGACTGGTTGCCCAATTCTTCCTTCCAAAGGCTGAACCACATTCTGCACAGAACACCTTAGTTGTAAAAGGATTATCGTCATTTTGGATGATGTAAGCTTTCAGTTGATGTTCTTCTCGAAAGTCTTTCCTCCTTGTCAATTCCAACTGTACTAATTCCCAAGTGTCTTTGTCAATAATAGCTTCATGACTATTTTCTACATAGTATTGGTTGACTTGACCATCATTTTGAACTCGTTTCTTAGTCAGAAAATCAACAGTAAAAGTCTTTTGTAATAAGGCATCACCTTTGTACTTTTCATTTTGAAGCATTTTCTGTATAGCACTAGGATACCAATTTGCCTGTCCTGTCCAACCAGGTATTTCATTGTCATTCAAATACTTAGCTATGGACTCGGAACTATACCCCTCTAAGAATTTCTCATAAATGAATTTTACTGTTTCAGCTTGCTGAGGGTAATGATAAGCCTACCATTTTCATCCTTGTCATAACCCATGAACTTTATGGTATTCACGCGCAACTCACCACGTTCAAACTTCTTACGAATTCCCCACGTCGCATTCTCTGAGATAGAGCGTGACTCATCCTGTGCTAAGGAAGAAAGGATTGTAAGGAGAACTTCACCTTTGGAATCTAGGCTGTCAATATTCTCCTTTTCAAAAGTCACACAAACACCCAGTTCTTTCAGCTCTCGGACATATTTGATACAATCAAGGGTATTTCTAGCAAATCGACTAATTGACTTGACCAAAATCCTATCCACCTTACCTGCCCTACAATCTTGTATCAAGCGGTTAAAAGCATCACGTTTTTTTGTATTGGTTGCTGAAATACCCTCATCCGCATAGATGTCAACTAACTCATAGTCCTCGTGTTTAGAGATAAACTCTCGGTAATAATTAACTTGGTTTTCATAACTTGATAGCTGTTCTTCTTGGTCGGTGGACACTCGACAATATGCGGCTACTTTGATTTTCTTTCTGACCTGATGTTGAACACTGGTCTGCACTTTCTTGGCCGGTATAACTGTAATACTTTTCCCCATTTCTATCCCTTTCTATTACTGTTACTAGCGAGGTTACTATCCAATTTGAGATATCTGCTTCTGGCACACGCATCCCCTGACAAGCTACTTTTCCCTCTTTAATGTATTTGGAACAGCACCAAACAATTTTTTTATTGTAAGAAACTTGTCTCTTTAAAGTCGTACCACAATGCTGACACTTTAATAACCCTGTAAATTTATAGGTTTTGTTTCTACCTTGTTGCCATCTACTACTGTTTAGTTTGTCCTGGACTGCTTGCCATTCTTTCATAGAAATAATGGCTTCGTGATTATCCTCTATAAAGTATTGTTCGAGTTCACCCCGATTCAATTTTTTAGGACCATTCACACCATCGTGAAAATACTTCTGCAATAAGACCGAACCATTGTATTTTTCATTGCTTAACATTTGACGGATTGTGGTGTCATGCCATTTAGCACCTGTGACAGTCGCAACGCCCTTTTCATTTAACAGTTTGGCAATACGATGAGTACCATACCCTTCAAGGTAAAGTGCAAATATTTGCCTGACTATGAAAGCTTCTTCTGGATTGATAATCAACTCACCATTCTCATCTATGTCATATCCTAAGAATCGCTTGGTGTTAATGACTAGCTCTCCTCGTTGAAACTTCTTTTGGAATGCCCAGCGTTGATTGCCACTCATACTCCTCAACTCGTCCTCCGCGATACTAGCTAATACTGAAAGCATCACTTCCCCTTCACTTGAAAGAGTATGAATGTTTTGTTCCTCAAAGAATATGTCTACTCCTATTGCCTTCAGTTCACGACTAATTTCAAGAACTGTAATCGTGTTTCTAGCAAATCGAGCAATAGACTTGGTGTGGATAACATCAATCATACCTTTACGACAAACTTCAATCATCGCTTGAAAATTTGGACGATTATCCTTAGAACCAGATATACCTCTGTCATGATAAACACCTACAAAATCAATATCGTCTCTATTGGAATACAGGTTTTCAAAATACTGTTTCTGATTTTCTAACGATTCTAACTGACTTCCATTAGTCGTCGAAACTCGAATGTAGGCACAGACCCTCTTCTTGTGTTTTTGTTTATTGACTCTAATCTTCTTTACGGACATTTACTCTCCTTCCTATGTAATGGCACACTATATATCACTCTAAAAAGGATATTAGTCAAGTTATCAGACCAACTAATTCGACCTGATAATTTTATGCCATAGTTCATGGAATACAAATATTCCTACTACCTTACTAGGTAGGTGTGGGAGTAATTTTTCCGCATTTATTGAAAAAAAGTCAAAAAAAAATAAAGCCTGATGTTTCCACCAGGCTAAATTTAATAAAAAAATCAAATAGAAAACGGCCTAGCCCTATACAGGTTAATTACCCACACAATTTCAAGGTAGTTTTCCCTATTATCAACTAATCAATCCAAAAGAAATTTGATATGTGGGAAGGAGAAAAATAATCAATATTAATTTTATCTAATATTTTACTGTCAATAAGAAGCCAAAATTTCATCTTGACTAAAGAAAACATCAATTTTTTGATTATCTGGTGACATGTTGCTTTCTAAGACATACTTCTGGCCATTTCTTTCAACAAATAAAACAAGTTCTGTTCCTGCTTCATTCACATAGCAGTCATTGGGGATATACAATTCGCCTTCTCCAATCACATAACCATAAAACTGGAATGATATTGGATTACCGTTCAAAAATACGGACTTAAGTAATTCATCGGGCACTGAGTAACCGTAATATTTTTGCTGTGTAGCTGGAGTCCCTTGAAGATAACGCATACTTTTTTTCTTGGCATAAGTTTCTATTAAGTCAGAAGTTTCCGAAGTGGAAAAATCCCTTACTTGTTCTTCTTCCTCCAACAAGTCATGCAACACCGTTTCGATTAGCTCTTTGTCTGAGGAAAATTCTTGTTTGAGTTCCTCTGCTTTCATTACCATTGCAGAAAATGTTGTTTGAACGCTTTGTTGCTGTTCTTGAGGTAAAGATTCAATATAATGACGTTGTTCATCTCGAGATTGAATAAGAATACTACGATAATAACTTTCCGATTTCGAATAGGTTATATCAGATTCCTCCGAATTTGTTTGAGATTGCTCAATTTTCCTAATAGTTGATGAAGTAGAATATCGTTTTTTTTATTTGGTGAGTTTGTTCTTTCAAATACGAAACAAAAAGAGCCGATGATTCGTGAATTGTTCCACAATTTCATCGGCTCTGCGTCTTAAGCGTCTGGCTCTTTGATGACAGTTATCTTCAAGTTGTCAACTTTAATCAAGCTTTCTTGTCTGCATTTTGGACAATAAAGGGGATAATTCTCCAAAACAGTGTCCTTCCTAATTTTATTACGGGTTTTGCTCCCACAAACAGGACACAATATCCATTCGCATTTCATCATAATTAGTCTCTAATCCTTTCAAATCTCATTTTATATGACTTTTGCAAGCTGTTAAGCTAACTTGTGGAACATATGCCGAACCTTATCTATACGGCTATTCGGGCGGCGGGGTTGGCAAATAAATTTACCAATAGCTGGCTGGTATCCTTTTAACTCTGTCAAGCAGACTCCCTGCCCATTTGTGAAATAAGTTAAATCGTTCCTGTATTCTTGAATACATCTGGCAGGGATTTCTCCTTTCAGAATGACCTCGTCATTCTTTATCTGAGTACTTACAATATCTGCACAATACCTTGGAGCATCATGATACGCCCGTGAGAGATATTCCTGCGGTGCATAAATTTCAAAGTGGAGATATGGCTCTAATAGTTCTGTCCCTGCTTTTTTTAAAGCCTGCTCCAATACGATAGGGGAAAGCAGCCGAAAGTCTGCGGGGGTACTTACAGGACTATAATACAATCCATATTCAAAACAGATTTTACAGTCTGTCACTTTCCATCCATACAGCCCCTGCTCGCAGCCATAAAGAACCCCCTCCATAACCGCATTTTGGAACGATTGATTTAAATATCCAAGTGAAACTCTGCTTTCATACTGCACTCCGCTTCCAATAGGGAGCGGCTCTATGGACAACCCGACAGAAGCCCAGAAAGGATTTGGCGGGACTTCTATGTGGATGGTATATTCTGCTTTTCTAAGCGGTCTTTCCATATATATAACAGTAGGCTCTTTTATTTCTGCCTCCACATGATATTTTTCCTCAAGGATGGCACAAATGACTTCCATCTGCACATTCCCCAAAAAAGAAAGTATAATCTCATGCGTTGTAGTATCCACATAATATTTTAAAAGAGGATCGCCATCTGAAATTTCTGTAAGTGCCCCAAGCAATATTTCCCGCTGTTCAGATTTCTTTACTGCAATCGTTGTTTGGAGCATAGGGAGCGGATTTTCAATAAATTTTCTCTGCGGCAACAGTATTTCGTTCCCCAAAATACTGTTTAGCTGCAAAACATCATTTGGTAAAATTACAATATCACCAGAGTAAGCCGTATCTGCTAAACACAATTCACCGTTTGTAGGAATACTCATCTCTGTAATTTTTATTTTCTCTTTTTCTGATATTCTGACAACGTCCCTCGAATGCAATGCGCCGCTGTACAGACGCACATAAGCCAAACGCCTCCTTTTTTCTGAATATTCAATCTTAAAAACCTGCCCGCATAGTTCAGATTGACCTTCAGGCGTTGATGAATAAAATTTACTGGCAATCACTTCTATAAGCTGCCGAATCCCCAGATTGTTTTTAGCGCTTCCGTGATAAACGGGAAATAACGTTCCGTTTTGGAATCTCCTGTTTTCTTCCTGTTCCAGTTCTGACATTTTAAACGGTTTCCCTGACATATATTTCTCTAATAGTTCATCGTTTCCCATAATTACCGTATCCCACTGTTCCATATCGTCATTGTCTGTTACATTTATATGGGGATGCTGCCCAACCTTTTGCTTCACTATAATTTCCGAAGAAAGCTTTGCTTTCATTTCTTGATATACCATTGGCAAATCAATCCCCTCTTGGTCAATTTTATTGATGAAAAAAATTGTCGGAATCTTCATTGTCTGTAGTGCATGAAACAGTATACGGGTCTGTGCCTGTATGCCATCCTTTGCAGAAACTAATAATACTGCTCCGTCTAATACGGATAAAGAACGGTATACTTCCGCCAAAAAATCCATATGGCCTGGCGTATCTATAATGTTGACTTTTACATCCTCCCACTGAAAAGATGTCACTGCTGTCTGGATAGTGATTCCCCTTTGACGCTCCAAATTCATTGTATCTGTCCTTGTTGTGCCTTTATCTACGCTCCCTGGTTCTGCAATTGCACCACTGGTATACAATAAACTCTCCGTTAATGTTGTCTTTCCTGCGTCAACGTGAGCCAGAATGCCTAAGTTAATTATTTTCATGTGATTTTCCTCCTATCAACACCCAAAAAAGGGCATAAAAATACCCAGTGATAAATACTCCTATCACTGGGTAAATAACTCCAATAGCCCCAAAACACTTATATGTTTTCGGGCATATAAAATTACATGATAAAAGTATTCTTAAACTGGGTACAAAAAACTAAGCCCCATATTAAAAGTGAAACGGGACTGCTACTTTTTGTTCCCACTATCAAATTGACAGTTTATTTAATAATATGATATGGTGCAAGTCAGCACGAACACGAACCGTCTTATCTCCCATTATATCTTTTTTTGCACTGATTGGTGTATCATTTCGTTTTTCTTTTTGTGCGCCTAAATTTCCCACAATCACTCACTTCTTTCTATTTCTTCTTATTCTTATTTTATCATCAACAATCACAAATCACTTGTGATTTGTGATAAGTGATTTGTGATTAATATATCACATTCTTTTTTATTTTGAATGTCCGCAAAATCCGTCCTACATCAGAAGGACGCCATGGAACATCTAAGTGGTGGACAGCTTTCATACGTGATTGTACGTTTAAACCCGTTCCACCTTTTTCCGTAGAAGCCATGAGAATCCGTACTTCTCCGCTATTGACCTTTCTAGACAGTAAGTTTTTCTTTTCATCAGTATTGGCATCATGCACAAAGGCAATTTCTTCTTTTGGTATCCCTCGATCGACAAGCAAGTCCTTAAGTTCATTGTAAACATCAAATCCTTCTCCCTTACTTTTAGGCGTTCCAATATCAGAGAAAATCATCTGAGTGGCTTTGTCTTCAGCTCCTTCACGGTAAATCCGCTCGACATTATCAACGACTTGAAGGATTTTCTCATTGTCTGATAAGGTATAAGCAGGGTCAATCAACCGCATATCAATGGCTAGTTTTCTAGCTTCCCCGGTTATCTTTAACATATTATCTCTACTTGGATCGACACTACCTGACTTGATAGCGTCTGAACGCTCTACCAGTTCTTCTAAATAGTATTTCTGAGCTTGCGTTAACTCGCTTTCCACCGCAATAATCTTAGCTTCAGGTACAGGTAAATCAAGCATATCTGAAGTCTGAATATCAGCTGTTTCCTTGTAAATTCGCATGAGTTCAGGAAGGTTGACAAATTTCTTGAACCGTTTCTTAGGTTGGTATTTATCTCCTGTCGGGGCTAGTTCCATAGAGTTTTCGATATTCCCAAAAGCCCCAACCCAGGAGTCAAAATTGGATACCTGGTATCGTTCCAAGACATCGGGTTGAATGTAATTCATCATAGTGAAAAGTTCACTAATGGAGTTTGAGACTGGTGTTCCTGTCGCAAAAACAACATTTCTATCGCCATGCTCTGCCTGAACCTGTCTCACCTTCATTTCCATGTCTACGTTCTTTTTTGAAGTGGTATTGGTGATACCCGCGACATTCCCAAGTCCAGTGATTGGTCGGATATTCTTGAAGTGATGAGCCTCATCCACAAAAAGAAAATCAATGCCAAGGTTTTCAAATTCAATAAAGGTATCCCGCTCCAGTTTTTGGAGTTCTTCTAATTGGTGCTCTAGTCCCTTAATCGAACGCTCTGCTTCTTTCACCGTATAATCAGAGTCACTTCCTAGCTTGATTTCTCTGAGTTGTTCAAGTTTGTCATTGATATAGGTGACCTGTTTTTCACGACTCATCGGTATCTTCTCAAATTGTGAATCTCCAATGACAATGGCATCATAGTCCCCTGTGATAATACGTGATACAAACTGTTTGCGTTTAGCTTTGGCAAAATCTTTCTTGGTGGTCACATAGACTTTTTTGGTTGGGAAAAATTTCATGATTTCTTGACCAAACTGAGCAGTCAAACTAGAAGGAACCACATAGAGAGGTTTATGTACCATTCCGAGTTCTTTCAGTTTGAATCCTGCCCCAAGCATGGTAAGTGTTTTACCTGAACCAACTTCATGAGCTAGTAGGGCACGTTTTTCCTCGACAATCCGTTGAATGGCATTCTTTTGGTGAGGCCGTAATGAAATATTCTGAGCAAGTCCATCAATGGTTAAATGGCTACCGTCATAGGTCTTTGATACCGTACGATTGTAGAGCCTATTATAGGTGTCTTCAATCATCTGTTGGACTTCTGGATACCTTGCTACAAAACCTTGAAAGAGTTCTTGTAGGTGTGTTTCCTTGGCACGCAGGACTGTTGTTTTCTCCACATCCGTCACATTCTTTTTCTTATCCCCTTCAACAACTTGTTTTGTGATGGTTGGTTGATTGGAATTCAGGAGGTTTTCAAAGATTTTTCGACCACTATCATAGCGTGAAGCAGGGACACCTAAACTCCTATCCGTTACGTTGGAATAGGTGTAGGCAAACTTAGATTGGTAAGTGATAACCCCGTCAATGGGACTGACTTCAAGGACTGTTGCTACTTCTTGGTCTGACAATTCATAGGCTTTCCCCATAAAGGTTTCTTGGGCAAATTTTCCGTAAATAGACAAAGGAATCCAGCGTGAACCGATTCGATAATCAATGTCTGCTAAAGTAATACGTGCTGGTTTGACCGTCTCAAGTAACCCTGCATAATGCGACCAGTTAAAGTCCTGATTGTCTTGTTTGACAAATAGGTCCACCACTTCTAACTTAGTGACGACATCCCCTGACAGAAAGTCTTGGCGAGAAACATAGGTCAATTCTCCATTCAAATACTTCTCAGGATCAGGCATAATGAGGTCGCCTAATTCCTCAATCAAGGTCATCTTCGATTCAACCTGATAGATAGACATCATATAATCGAAATCAACACCACGTCCGTCAGCCAAGCTCGAATTTAAGGCATCAAGGGCAGTATGTACCTTTTTAACCTCTTTTTCAGGACGCACTAAAGCCTTCTCAAAAGCAAGGGATTTAGTATAGATAACAGACTTTCCACTTGGATCCAGACGTTCATCTTCCAAACTAGCAAGAAGCGAATACTTATCATCACTATCAAAAAGATTGCGGTTCACTGCACTGTTCAAATACCCATAGTGTTTGACAAAGCTATCATAGGTACGATTGAGTTTGCCTAACAAGAGGTTAAAGAACTCCGTATCGTAGTCATAATAGCGTTGAATGGCAATAACTTCTTGGTAGGCATTGCGAATATCGACCATTCCTTTGATTCGTGCCACTTCTTTATCAGACAATGGAGCTTCATAGAAAACTGTCTTTTTATAATATCCCTTAAACTGACCACGTTTTGCTGCATCATCGGTCACATAGACATCCAGAGCAGTGTTATCAGTCACTTCTAAGGCATTAAAGCGATCAATCTGCTTTTGAGAATGTTTGGTGTCCCATGCTTTGAAGTTGCCCTCTTCATCGACATAGTAACTGATTTCTTCCGTCTTGGTTCCGACTCGAATGCCTTTGTTATCTCGATAGTAAACTGTAGAACCCTGATAACCAAAACTGTACTGATCTAGATTCTCCCTCATTTCAGCTGGAATGGAGGTATCAATGACTTGTTTGGTCAACACATCTGGGTTAATGATGACCTCATTTCTATCAATCTTTCTTGGGGCTTTTACTTGATGTAGAGCTGTTTCAACACTTGCAATCAAGTCATCACTAGTCCCCTTAACAGAAAGTGTTCCACCGTTAAAATTTCTGACCTCGTAGGTTCCTAGCACTTGGCTATTGTATTCTCCATCAAAGTAAGGATTGAGCCAAATGCGACTATCCTTTTCATAACGAATGGAACCAGAAAAGGCTAAGTCATCTGTAACATATCCCTTGTTCAAGTGTTTCTGAAAGAATAACATATCCGTTGTGACACTCGTTCCTGCAATGGCCTTAAAGGCAGAATCAGGCAGTCGAACCCCACCAAGAAATTCAGTTGTCTCACGAATATCTTGTAAGATGTTTTCTGTTCGCTTATCCATGGTTCCTGTTGAAGAGATAATCGCTACTTGTCCACCATCATGGACCAAATCAAGTGACTTTTTGACAAAGTAGTCATGAATCATGTAAGGCTTATCGTACCTGTTATCCGCAATTCGTATATTGGCAAAGGGAACATTTGAAATCACTAAATCAAAACTATTGTCGTTAAAAGCCACCGTCTCAAAGCCCTTAATTTCAATGTGACTATTTGGATGAAGGTGTTTGGCAATAGCTCCTGTAATGGTATCTAATTCCACACCATATAACTCACTCTTTTCTCTTAAGTGTTTGGGCATTGCTGCAAAAAAATTCCCTGTTCCCATGGAAGGATCTAGGATTTTGCCACCTGTAAAGCCATCTCTTTCCAACTTATCCCACATCTGACGGATCAGGGCTGGGTCTGTGTAATAGGCTGTCAGAGAGGACTGTTTCATATCCGAATACTCTTTATCTGTGACTAGGCTTTTCAGTTCTTCTAGTTCCTTAGAAAATTTTGGATTATAGTCATCAAAAAATTCATTGGCTAGTCCACCCCAGCCTACATACTTGGCAAGGAGTTCTTGTTCACTTGGTAAAGCATTGCGGTGCTCTACTTCTAGATTTTTTACCAAACGAATAGCCGCAATGTTTGTCTCAACCTTATCTCTAGCAGTCTTTGGATAAAAGTCCGTCATATCTTCTGGAAAATAAAAGTCCATTACTGGAATCTCTGGAATTGTTTCGACTACTACCTCTTCAGGAATTTGACTATCTGATTCTTCAAGATCAGTATCGTTATGACCTATTTCTGAACTATCTGGTTCCAATAGTCCAATACTCTGAACTGGCTCCTCTTCCAGAAATGAGAATAGGTTTAATCCTTGGTCCGCTTCTTCTAACTCTGTTTGTGGTTCTGCCTTTGGCTGATGAAGTGACTGACTGACTTCTTCCCAGGTCCTCAAATAAAGAACTGGATTTTGTTCAATGATATCCGAAAAGTCATTGACTAACTCAATCCGAATCAAACCGTTCAATCGAGCATCACTGACCGACACGACCTCAAAGTCCTGTCCCTTATAGGAAACCAATGACCCCAGAGGATAAGTGTCCAAGACTCTCTGGACTAGTGGATTTTCCGCTAACTCTTCATCAACCACTACTTTCGACTCAGCTTTCTCTAGCTTGCTTTTCCAATCTCTGAGGGTTAAATCTGGCTGATTGCGTTTATCTTTTTCAAATTGCTCCGCATCTTCTCTGCTGAGTTCTTGGTGTAAAAAGGCGTAGGCAACTTGTCGCAGCTCTTCAATGGAAAGCTGGCTACCAAAGAAAAATTCAACCTTTTCATGACTCAATCCCATTTGGAGTAGTTCTGTCGCAAGGGCTAGTTGAGTTACCGAGGCTTTGGGATAGCCACCTAGTAAAGCAAGGTCCGCATTTTTCAAACGAAAACGACCTGCTGCATCCAATAAAATACCGACTTGGTCTGATTCAAACTGAGATATATCAATCCCTAGCTGAGTCAATTTTTCTTGATTTTCTATCCTAATGGCTTGTCCAATTTTTTCTAATTCCTTTTCTTCGACTGTAGTCAGCGTTCGTTTCAGCTCATAGGGACTGCCATCAGCTTCTAGATAGGTAAGTAACTCCTCGCCCTCAAAGACTGGTGTCATTTCCGTCTCAGTATCAAAATCACCTCGTCTAAAACTTGGGACTTTGGAACGTTCATTTCGAATTTGGTCAAAATATGTTAGAATCTCAAATTTACGTCGTAAAGATAACTCTTCATAAGCAGGCAGATGACTGGTTTTTCCTGTTTGAACATCTAGTTGAGACAAATCTACATCTAAACTAGCAATAACCAGAGAGCCCTCTTCTCGAAAAGATATTGCTTGATGAACACTTGTTTTGTGCTCATCAATAGTTTCTTCATTTTCTAGAATAGTTTCATCAGCTCTTGTTTCAAGCTCAGGCTCGTAAGTTAAGAGAAACTGTTCAATATCTCGGCTAATACGATCCGCTAAATTATTAGCCACACGATAAACATTGACCAAATTAGCTCCCCTACTCTTTTGTAATAGAGAATCTGGTGAAATAGTTTGGTAGTGTCCATTTGAGTCTAATAGTTGAAAACGAGTGGCCAGATTGAACAATGCCACTTCAATCACCAAGTCTTTTTCAGACGGCGATAGTTTGTCGAGTTTTTGGAGACCAGTTTGGCCGAAAACTTTTGTATAGGTCAATAGATCATGAGCAGTATCATAAGGACTAGCCTGGACAAAAGCTGAAACATCTGTCTCAAAGTGAAGTACCTGAACAGATTTATTAATTTCTTGCCCATTGGTTAAAAACTGATGAACGAGACTATCCCACTCCTCATCAAAATGCTCAGCTTGGTAATATAAAAACGCCTCAAGCAAGGCTCTATCACGAGGAATGGTGGCTCTCATCATTTGTAGTAAGACTTCTTGATTCATTTTCCCTCCCATTTAAAAAAGGCTGAGAGTTTTTCTCAGCCCTTTGCGTTAATCTAGGACCAAGGCTCGTTGGTCTCTTTCTTGTGGAATACCTTCCATTACAGTTGCCACATAGTGTTGTAAGAAATGACTTTTCTGGTCTAGTAAATCTTTTTGCAAGGCAAGGTGAACCAAATCTCCAAAATAATCCTGACTGGAAATAGCCAATTCCTGTTGAATCATGGCCTGTAAGGTTTCAAGGCTAAGTGGTGAATAATCGTCACTATCCAAAACCTCATACTGTTCCAAGGTGTCTGAAAGACTATTTGAGGACATTAAATCCATAATAAAACTAGATCCTTCACCTGTTCGGTACAGCTTTTCCAGAATGTCAGTCATATCTGCCTGTACTTCATCCTGATAACTATCCACTTTAACTCGTAGCTCATCACTAATCAAGGATAGGTCATCTTCATCCATATAATCTTGATAAACCTGATTGAGGATTGTTCTATCAGAAATACTTAATTCCAAAGAGAGAAGGGCTTTGATAAACTCTTGGTAATCGACCTTCTCCATTTCAGACAAAGCCTCTTTCATGGTGTCAAAGTTCCAAGCCATCACACAACTCCTTTTGTGGGACTAGTGGTGAATGTCCAGATTGTAGCTCTTCTAAATCAGCTTGACCATCACCATCTGTGTCAACAGACTGCGGATTGGTTCCCAAAGCTAGTTCCTGAGCATCTGTCAAACCATCTTGTTCTGAATCATTTTCATAAATAGTTTTTGGATTCATCTACTTCTCCTCCTTTTTCTTCAGTCCATAAGCCGTACCAAGTAGAATACCAGCTCCAATCAAGCCCAAAAGGGATTCCTGTTCCCCTGTATTTGGCAAAACGCTTGCTGGAACAGGTGGTTCAAGAGACTCAATCGGTGGTTGAGGTGGAGTGGGTTGATTTGGACTTGGTTCTTCAGGTTGAGGTGTATGTGTTACAACTGTATTTGAACTGATGACATAGCCATTCACTGTATGGAGATAGGTATTCTCCACCTGACCAGCCGCAATCCGTTTCATCTGCAGGTAAACATCTGCCTGAAAGGCTGAATCATCAGAGACAGTCTCTAAGAAGGATTTATCAAATGAAATTGACACGAGGCCATTTTCTGTATCCACCTGTTGCAAGGTATATTTCGTGACTTCTGTCCCCTCTTTTAAGACAGAACCGTCTTTGAGGATGACATCCGTCATCAGATAGCTGCGATAAACACCATTATACTCATCATGCTTTTCATCATAGTTATCTTCAAAACTATATTCAAATAAATCAGTCGCACGATTACTTGGAATCAAAGCTCCAACCAAACGATAGTTAAAGGTTTGATTCAAGGCCACTTCTTTACCATCAAGGCTGTCATCTTTATGAGACAAGTCAATTACCACATCTTTTTGTGGGTCTAGTTTGGGAACATTATTGACCACTGTTTCCGTGACATAGGCCAAGCCAAAATCAATCTGATAGGCTGTATTTTCATACTGACCACCTGTTTTGGTCAACTCATTTTTAACCGTCATCGGAAGCGTGACAACTAAGGTTTGACCAGTCTTCACATAGGTCTCATAAAAGGTTTTGGGATCATTGCTACTAAGGACCTGAATGGCTCCTTTAGGTGTAAACTGACGTTTAGCCATGGCATCTTGGACGACTTTCGGAGCTTCTGGCAAACTAGCGTAGGTGCTAACAGAAATACCAGATACACGATTGCCATCCTTATCTAAAACTTGGATGCCATCAGGATCTAGGGTAAGAGCTTCTTCTGGGTAATCGTCTACCATGTAAAATCCCTTGGCAAGAACATCATCCGTCACGACCATGTCCTTGTATTGACTGTAATCCAGTACAATTTTGTAATAATTGACCGTATTCGGAAGAATAGTCTTTCCATCAATTGAAATGCCTTCTTGATTGGTATTAGACTTATGTGGAATTACTTTAGGGACAAAATTAGTCACCGTATTGGTTTCATAAGCTTGGCCAAAATCCACCTGATAGGCCACGTTTTCATAAGACTTCCCTGAATTAAGCATGGTTTCCAAAACCGTCATCGGAGTGACAATGGTAATATTCTCCCCCTTGGTCACATAAGATTCAAAAAAGACTTGTGGGTCCTCAGGCATGAAAACTTGAAAAGCTCCTTTAGGCTGAATTTTTTGTTTAGAAAGGGCTTCTTGTAAAGATTTAGGAGCTTCTGATAATCGAGAATAAGCCTTCACCATGATTCCTGAAACTGTTTTACCATCAGATGTGACAAACTGAATAGCTGCTTCATCCGGCAGTAAAGCTTCTTCTGGATAATCATCCACAAAGTAAAAACCTTGTGCAATCTGAGAGTTGTCTGCTTTAATCCCTCGGTATTGGTCCAAGTCCCATGAGAGAGTATAGTGATTTTGACTTCCCACTAGCATGGGCTTCCCATTGATGTCTACTTTGTCTTTATTGAGGTTTTGTTTCTTGGGTTCTGGAGAAACTAGGGTGTTGGTCACTTCCTTGGTTTCATAGCCATTGCCGAAATCAACTTGATAAGCCTTGTTTGTATAGGTCTTTGTCTGACCGTAGAGACTATCTTTAACCATCATTTTGGTCAAAAGAGCTAAAGAAGTTCCTGTTTGAACATACTGGTCATAAAAGGCTTGGTTGTCATCCGGCATAAAGACTAGAAAGGCACCTGTCGGTGTAATTTTAGCACGAGCTAATTTAGCTTGAAGGTCTTTAGGAGCTTCATTTAGTGAAGCATAGTTTTTAACCGTTATTCCTGATACATTCAGACCGTCAAGGGTAATAACAGCCGTGCCATTTTCCACCACATCGAGCACTTCCTCTGGGTAATCGTCCACAAAGAAGAAGCCTCGTGCAATTGTCTCTTTAGCAGAACGATCTCCCTTATACTGGTCCAAATCCCAAATCAATCGGTAGTGGTTGGTTGTGCCAAGGGCTACGACCGTGTCATTAATGAGGACACCATCCGCATTTTCATTGTTTTTATCTGGTGTAATGAGTGTGGTTGTCTCCCCATCACCTGGTGTACGAACCGTTACAACATTTGAAGTGACTGTGTAAGCATTGGTTGTACCCTTGTTCAAAAGGAGTTTGTAACTATTGGAATAGGTTGCCCCATCATTTTGAATAGAACCATAGAGTTTTGGAGCGGTCAGTTGATATACCTTGGTTAAATCTTTATTTACCTCCTGCAACAAGTTTTCCTTTGCAGTTAAGGTCACAAAATTCTTAGTCTCATCAAAGCTAAGGACATAGTTTCCATTCTCTTTTTGTGTTGTTTCCTTATCAAATAGGTAACCAGCAGGCAAGTAGTCCTCAAAAATAAGACTAGTCGTTTGGGCACGATTGGGCGATAAGGCATCAACTGTTAAGGGATAAATCACCGTTGAATCTTTTGCGACAGTTTTCTCATGAAGATTAGCTTGGTCACTATTGACCACTTCTTTCATAATCTCTGGAGTTGTCGTCAAACGGTATGCATGATAATGGACTGTCGGTACTTGTGGTGGCGTTGGAAGTTCTTTTGGAATAGGTTTGACAGGTAAGGTTACTTTGGTCAAGGACAGACTAGGCTGCACTACTTCTTCCAAAGGCTTTGGCGTGAAGGTCACAGGCTTTTCTGGTGTAAATGTTTTAGGAGAAAAGACATCTGGTGTTACCGTAATAGGTTCTGGAATGGGTTCAAGTTCCACCGTTACATTAGGTTTGGGACTATACGGTGTTACTGTACGTGCAACTGGTAGGGTATTTAAGGCGAACCAGTATGACAAGCCAACATTCTGTAGCATATCGCCTTGGCCAAAGGTTACTGTGTAGGTATTACCTGATGTAACTGTTGAGACAATTGCTCCTTTATAAGCATAACGACTTGATGTGGTATCCCATTCCTCAGGTAAATTCAAATCACTTGCACGGTTGGAACCCAAAGAACGTGCTAGACCTTCATTAGTCACTTGAACGGTTGAACCATTAATCGGAACAAATTTCCCAGATGAATCTTTAACATATTCTAAACCAATGTCATTATGATTGAGGGAAGAATGCGTGAAGACTCCTGGTTTCTCCTTAGAAAAGGTGACCTGCGTTCCGTCTTCCAAGAAATACTTGGCAACTACACGAAACTCCATCTTGTCTGTTCGCCAGTCACCGTTTCCGTCATTTCGATAGGCAATAAAGCCCTCTGTGGGATCGTTTGGTACAACCAATTTCACGGCATTGGTTCCAGCAGGTGATACAAGGTTGGTAATATCGTAAGTCACACGACTAATCTTTTTCCCATCAAATCGTGCATTTTGAAGATTTTGATAGTTAAAACTAAGGGTCTCACCTGTTTTGAAGCTATCATAGACAAAGAATCCAGTTGAATCTAAAATTCTTGAGTAGCCACCCAGCATGGCATCGCCAGTTGAAATGATTTGATTAGGATTTCGGGTAATGGCCCCATGTTGTGCTTGGGGTTCACCGTTATTGAGATTGAGGGCTTGAGCAAGGGCTTCAGAAATATAACCTTCTGCACCTTTTGAAATCTCGGCCAAATCACGTTGATAGCGTTCCATTTCTTTGGCATTATAGACATCAATCGCTTCATTCTCTTTTCTGGCTGCGGCTTCTTTTTCTTGATTACGTTTAGTAATGGCTTCAATCTCAGCTGTACGATTTGAAACTAATAGTTGTTTCTCTTGATTAGCCTGATCAACTGCGGCTTGGCCTGTACGGTTTTCAGCATCAACAGCTGCTTGACCTGCCTGATTCCGCTTTTCAATGGCTTCGTTATCTGCTTTTGCCTTAGCAAGTCCAGCTTCATTTTCTTTTTGAATGGCCTGGTTTTTCGCAACAATATCATCTGCCTTTGTTTTCTTTGTTAGATAATCCGCTACAGCTTGTTCGTTAGTTGATTGAATGGTTTCAACAGCCTTGCCATAGTTTGTATAGTCAAGTACAGATGTCCCATTTCCTGATGAAACTATTTGTTCATTTACTGTCACATCAGCATCTGCATACTGGGATTTTAGGTCATTGACTTTGGTATCAACCCAAGCATTTGTCTCATTACCAGTTTGGTTGGCCTCTTCGTAGGCCTGTGACAGCACCTTATTTTCTTGTTCAATGCGGGCTTTATTCGATTCGTATGTCGCTTTATCAGCTTTGTAGGTTTTAGTGACTTCATTGATAGCCTCAACTTGGTTTTGGGCATCTGCTTCAGCTTTTGAAATTTGTTGGTTGGTTTCTGCCACAGAAGTTGTATTTCCCAAATCCATTGGGCTATCTTCAACCGTAGAAACACCTGCTGCCTTTGCCTCTTCAACTGCTTGTGTTACCGTATCATGTGGTACGGTGACTGCAATTGAACCGTTAGATTGTCCAGTTGACCCTAAACTTTCAGTTTGTTCAGAAACAGGGCTTGGTTGTGCTTCTGGTAAATTTGTGGCTGGATTCTCCGTTCGTTGGATGGTGCTGTCAACTGATGATGTGACTTCATCAGCATGTGCAACCGTTCCTCCCCAAGCAACAACAGCCGTCACCATGGTTCCAGGGGCAACGGAACATAGAGTGCGATATTTTTTACTCTTGCGAAAGACGTGTTTCTCGCCTTTTTCCTGATTGACAAGAAAGTGATGATTACATGTTTTGGTCATAAATAGTCCTTCTTTTCTTTTATTCTCTAGCAACAATTTGTCACTCTTTCCTCATCATAAAAAAGAAGGCTTGATTTTGTTATCACAATAAATTCAGGGAAAAGAAATGTTGCTTTTGCACTACAAATATTGTAAAATTGTAGTATAAAAGCAACATTAGAAGGAGTAAGTATGTCAAAAAAAGAGATTCTACTCGATTTTATAGAAAAGAACAATGGCATTGTCACAAACAAAGATTGTAAAGCACTAGGTATTCCAACAATATATCTGACAAGACTAGAGAAAGAAGGCATTATCTTCCGAGTTGAAAAAGGTATTTTCCTAACCCAAAACGGAGACTATGATGAATACTACTTCTTTCAATATCGTTTTCCTAAGGCTATTTTCTCTTATATTTCGGCACTGTATCTACAACAGTTTACAGATGAAATTCCACAATATTTTGATGTGACAGTTCCTAGAGGCTACCGCTTTAATACTCCTCCAGCTAATCTAAATATTCACTTTGTCTCTAAAGAATACAGCGAGCTGGGAATGACTACTGTACCTACTCCTATGGGAAACAACGTAAGGGTATATGATTTTGAACGTATTATTTGTGATTTTGTAATACATCGAGAAAAGATTGATTCCGAACTCTTTGTCAAGACACTTCAATCTTATGGAAACTATCCTAAAAAAAATCTAGCAAAACTCTATGAATATGCGACAAAAATGAATACTTTAGAAAAAGTTAAACAAACTCTGGAGGTTCTAATATGAACAAAGCTAAATTAACAGCACTCTGTCATAAAATATCAAAGAATACTGGTTTAACCTTTAATTCCGTCATGACCTATTACTTCCTAGAAGTCATTTTGAAAAAATTAAGTCAAAGTTCTTATTCAAATCACTATATCTTCAAAGGAGGATTCCTACTTTCGAATGTCATCGGAGTTGAATCTCGTAGCACTGTTGATATTGACTTTTTATTCCATCAAATAACACTCTCAGAAGAAACTGTTAAACAGCAACTCAAGGAAATTTTAGCAGATTCCGAAGAAGGTATATCTTTTGTGATTCAATCAATCACAGCTATTAAAGAAAGTGATGACTATGGTGGCTATCGAGCAACAATTTCGTGCCAACTTGAGAATATTAAACAAGTTATCCATTTGGATATTGCGACAGGTGATGTTGTAACTCCTCAGCCGATTACATACGACTATAAAGCTATTTTTGATGAAGACAATTTTCCAATCATTGCTTATACAATTGAAACAATTCTAGCTGAAAAACTTCAAACCGTCTATTCACGTAACTTCTTGAACAGTAGAAGCAAAGATTTTTACGATGTTTATATTCTTTCAAAACTGAAAAAAGAAGACATTGACTTCATTCAGTTGAAAAATGCCTGTCAGAGAACGTTTTCATATCGCGAAACAGAGCTCGATTTTGAAAAGATTATTGAACTACTCGAGAGGTTCAAATCTGACCCTATTCAGAATAAACAATGGCAAAATTATTCAAAAAAATATAGCTATACAAAAGGGATTTCACTTGCAGATGTTCTTGATGAGATGATTCGTCTCATAGCAATGGGCATCCGTCCTTCACCAAAGCACTTGACTATCACTAAAGTCGTTAAAATGCCATCCTTTCCTCTAGCAGAATAATTTTCACCAAAGGCACGAAAGGCCAGGTGATTGTCTTTCGTCAGTAGTGTATCTACACCATTTTTAATATCCCTAGTTTCCATAAAATCCGAAATCTGATGAAGATTGGATTCGTAGAATAGGGGATCATTCATCTCTTTGTGGTAATCATCTTCAAAAGTCACCTCAAAGTCACAATCAAAATTGGGGAGCGACAGTATCTTTTGTAATAGCTGATTGGTTTCAGCTTGGTGAATACGTTCTTCTAATTCAGTACAATCTAGGATACTTTTCTTATGTAGTAAGTTCATGTTTTTCTTCCTCTTCCGTTCTTCTAAATTCTCTGGCAATGGCTTCAATAACTGTGACAGTCACGCTATTGCCGGCCTGTTTGTATAGCTGGCTCTTACTGGAAACACTTTCTGCTCTTTCATAAGCCCAATCAGGAAAGCCTTGAAGTCTGAAACACTCTCTTGGTGTCAGTCGTCTTATTCTCAGGCGATAAAGTTTTCCCTCTAAGACAATGCCTGTGACTTCATACCACTTATCCTGTCGATATTCCAGAGCAGCAACCACCACTCCCATATTGTCTGAAGTCGTCAGAGTATTGGATATTCCCTTTCCCACACGTCCCCTACGTTTGGTTGAGTCTGGATAAGCCAGATTAACAGAGTCTCCAAGAGTTGCCTTTGCGTACCCTGTTTTTGTGGCTTCCTTGATTTTCAGAAATGGCAGCTCCTCCCTCAGCAAAATCTTTGGCACCTTGTCTCCACCTTGCATGGTGGTCAAAGTCGGTGACAAGCCAGATATGTCAAATACTCTTCCAGTCTGGTCAAAGCTAGTCGGCAGATTTCCTGCGACAACAACTCCGTGTCTGTCTTGACTTGTCAAAGTAAACATAGGGTCTTGATTGTCCTTAAATCGACGACCATGTTGCCGTTTTTCTAGTCTATCTGGTGTTAAGACTGGAATGGCGATTTTAGCTCCCTCTCCTTTACCTCTTGTTAGTGTAGGAGCAAGTCCACTCGTCAGATAGACTTCACCATTCAAACCACGTTTAGAGGGATTGATATTTCCTAGCCTTTCAAGATGAGCTGGGCTGTTTTCTCTTCTGAGAGGAAATATGAATCTGGAACGGTATCTTCTAGAATGTCCGATAATAAAGACCCGCTCTCTGTTTTGCGGGACTTGGAAGTCCTTACTGTTAAGCACCTGCCATTCGACATCATACCCCAATTCATCCATCGTGGAGAGGATAGTGGCGAACGTCCGTCCCTCCTCGTGATTGAGTAGGCCTTTGACGTTTTCCAAAAATAGAAAACGTGGTTGGATTTGTTTGGCCGCTCGAGCAATCTCAAAAAAGAGAGTCCCTCGAGTATCTTCAAATCCCAATCGTCTTCCTGCGAGTGAAAAAGCTTGGCAAGGAAATCCCCCGCAGATGATGTCCACTTGCCCTCTAAATTGTCTAAAGTCATGGTCTGTGACCTCTTTAATGTCATGGTATTCTATTTCCCCTTCTGTATTAAACATGGCTTTATAAGATGTTCTGGCGAATTTATCAATTTCACAAAAGCCCAGGCATTTATGACCCTGTGATTCCATCCCTAGCCTAAAACCACCTATCCCAGCAAATAAATCTAAAAATTTCATTTTTCCTCTCTTTCCAACTAAAAAAGAGCCTTACACTTGTAAAACTCTTGCTTATATATGATCATCCATTTCTGGTGCACGGATGATTTCAACAATCAAAATGATGATAGAAATCAGATAGATTCCGCCTAGTATTCACCAAATCAACTTAATCACCTCCCTTTACTTCTTGTCGTCTCAGTTGCTTGGTCCACTCTGACAGCACACCATTAAATACGTATTCAGCTATTACTTCCGCTGACCGAGCAAATCGCATATGTTCCAAAGCATACTGATAACGGTCACTAAAATAAATCATGGCATAGTCACTAGCTGACTGAGATAGACCAGTCTGTCTTAACTGGTCATGAACCAAACCCCAAATATAGTCTCGATCGTACTTGGTCACGCCATCGACTTTTGAAGTAAAGTTTTCTTCTTGTTTCTCATCTACTAGCTGCCTTTCCTCCTCGTCCTCAATAAGGAAATCACTCCCTTTAGTTTCACTATATTTAGTCTCACTTCCTTCAGTCTCACTAGGGGCTGAATTTAAGACCGGCCCCGTCTTTCCTTGAGACCCCCCTAGTGTTTTTTTAACACTAGCCCCGTCTGTATGTAAGACTGGAGTAGTTTCATGTTCTAATTCCCCCAAGTAAATTTTATTTGCCATTCGACCTTTTTCACTAGAGGACTGTTGGACTTCATCAATTAAGCCATATTCACGTAAGGTTTTCTTGATAGAGAGTAATTTTGACTTTGAACAGCCTAAAAGTGCCATCAGATTTGAATTGGAATAAATCAAATAAATAGCCCCATCCTCATCAATCCAACCTTTACTCAAAGACAACTCCAACCGATCCTTTAAAACCGCGTAGGCTACCTTAACTTCCAGCTTCATATCCTTATACCGTTCACTCTCAAACAAGACTTTTGGGAGTTTATAATAACGCTCTGATGTCTGATACTGATTAGCGGTAATTCGTTTCATGATTATCCCTCCAAGACTACAAGTCCAACATTTCCGAATTCATCAAATCGGATTAAACCTACTTGTTCCAATTCATCAACCAGATGAGTTGCTTTCTCAATATCAACTCCTAAAATAGCCACGAGATGACACATCACGATTTGGCGTGATGATTGTTCCTTCTTTTTCATGAATTCCTCCTTAAAATAAAAAAACGAGAACACTTATTAAAATGTTCTCGTTGAACTATTATATTTTATGACGTATCTATTTTTTGTCTACGCAGTCGACATCCAAACAGACATTCACATCAATGTACTTTTTTTGAACCTTTTTTATGTCAAAATCACTCTTTTCAATAAAGACAAAATGCTTGAAAAAGTGCTTAAAATAAAGGATTTTTACCCGTTGCTTCGTTGTAGCAACACTACGCACTCCACGTGTGGTGAGAGCCCCCCTCTATACTATAGAACGAAATCAAAGTTATAAAATTTAGAATTATACTGTGGAATGAAACTCTCCCAGACATGATGGTTGAGCGGGTTGTTTTTAATTAAAGACGACTATATATTCTTCGGACATTTCCGCGAAGGATTTATCTATTTCAACATATACTTCATTCAATTCTTCAGCAATGATACCTCTAAAGTAAGCATCTCTAAGTTCTGGTTTCTCCAACAACACCCATTTCAATTGTTTGTATGAGTATTTAGCAAATGCTACCCATTGAGGATAGTTTATTGCCATAGGATTTTTAGTAAAGTAAACCTTTCCAGCATTTACAGCTGTAGCCGCTGAATACCCAATGAATAACATAGTGCTCAGCTTAGGATGCTTTTCTCGATTTAATGAAAATGGAATCGAGTTCTTTATAGAATTACCTTCTTTAATCCTTTTAATGCCATAGCCTAATCTGATGATTACTTCAACTAGCATTGTTGGAATTGACATACTACAAAAATTAATGAAATCATAACCTTCGTAATACATTCCCTGCACAATTTCAGCAATTGTCTGTTCTTCTTCTCCGATACTTCCAAACTGGAGTAAGTTAAATAATGCCATCAAAGGCGCTGGTAAACCCATAGAAGTTGTAATGTCAGATTTGAAATGAATAATCTGCTTAGCAATTGCAGCAAAGATATCACTTTCTTTTCGGTCTGCATAGTTCTCCATAACCTGTGATACTATTTTGCCAGTTTTATCGATCGTCGTCATTTTACCGTTCAAAATATCATAGACCCCAAATATCAATCCAAGGATAGGGTCATGCCCTAGCGATAGCAATCTATGATAGTAAGCAGATAACCCGGTAACATATTCTGTCGTATGGCGATTATCTTGAGCATCAAATGATACTTTGCTTACTTTTGAATTAGCAAGTTTCTCCATTTCTTCCTCAGGGAATCTTTGATTGAACCAATCTCTTACATAATTGGAAAGTGGCCCACCTTTTAATCCTTCTTGTGTTTTTTGAGGAATTCCTATTAGCAGAATATCAACAACTGCTCCTAGCATACCTGCTGCGGCACAAATAGTAATATCTATTTTATCAAGCTTATGAATGTTATTGTAATCGGCGTTCAATGCACGCAGAGCAGCTTGACTCATTCTCAATTCTTCAAACGTAAAAAGGGATTCTAAATCTGTTGTTGAACCAACTTTCTGTTCAGCTTGATTGCACAATTCTTCCCACGTAGGAACAACCATAACCCTATTAGGTGTAGGATAAACTACTTTAGGCAAGTTCTCTGTAGCAATGCCTAATTCCTTCAGCATTGCTTCGCTTTCAGAAATGCAAGCTTCAGCAGACGCCATATCAGGTCTTTTAATCGAGCTTAATTCTTTTGACTGATAATTCAAAACATTATTAAATTGTTGTTCTACTTCAGTGTATTTGAATTTGCTCATGCCACCTTACCCAAATCATTTATTGCTTGCGTAAGAAGAATATTTAAACTCTGTAAATAATCAACATACTTATACTCATCTTTCATCAGTCTAAGAGAGCGTTTTGTAATGTACCCTCTGTAATGATGAAGAATCTGGTTAATCGCTTCTGTATCGCCATCACAAGCCCTTACAATCATTGGAAACGGAATTCTGGAATATTCTTTTCTCATTCTTCATTTTCCTCCTCCATAAACTTCTTGATTAAGTCTAGTCCACTGGTTCTATGTCGATAGACAGTAGAGCGGTTCAATTTCAACAGGTCTGCAATTTCTGAATCGCTCATGTCCATAAAGTAAAACAGCAGTAGAATTTCACGTTTCTTGTCTGGCAACTCACGTAATGCTTCACTCAACAAATCATTTTCAACGCCTACTGATAACCCATTGAGTGTAAAAATCTGAAAGTCAGTTGAATAGTTATCTGTTGTCGCAAACTGGCTAACAAGATAATCGCCAACATCCGAAAAGGACACCTCACGCTTTGCAATCCTTGAAAGATAAAGCATATAATTCTTTCGCTCGTCTTCCATAGCACGTTTACAGATATAGTCAAACTGATTTTCTATTGTGGTCTGAAAAGAAGATGGTTTCATGTTTCTCACCCCCTTTCTGTCTAGGAAAGGAAGTGAGCCTTGCTCGTTTATCTCCTTTCACTCTTAGTCCCAATGTGAAAGGGGGATTTGTTGCATTACTGATAAATAAACTTTGTAAAAAAGTTCTGAATAGCCAAAAAAGCATATAAACAGATTTATTTCTCTGTTTACATGCTTCTGTTATTCTATCTATATGATTTATAAAACCACATTGGTGGACGTACTTATCTATTGCAGATAGACGACTTTTTTTGACAAGAACCCAATGTAAGGAAATTTATTGTATATGATGTACTTCATGGCGACGTTGACCTCCAACAAACCGCCATTTGGAAGTAATATACAATATTTTAACAGCGTAAATAGCACTACCATATAACGGTTTTTTTTATTGGCGTTTAGTAGTGCTTTTTATTAAATATAAACCTATAAACCATATAACACGTTTTTCTATACCTGTTTTTAATTCAGTAGGAACAATAAAATGTATAGAGGTGGTCTACTATGCGTAAAAAAGAAGATAAATATGATTTTAGAGCCTTTGGTTTAGCCATTAAAGAAGCTCGATTGAAACGAGGTTTAACTCGTGAACAAGTGGGAGCATTGATTGAAATTGACCCACGGTACTTAACTAATATTGAAAATAAAGGGCAACACCCCAGCATACAAGTTCTTTATGACCTTGTATCGTTACTTCATGTTTCCGTTGATGAATTTTTCTTACCTGCTAATAACTTGGTAAAAAGCACCCGACGATTACAGATAGAGAAATACATGGATAGCTTTACAGACAAAGAACTATCCTTAATGGAATCTTTAGCCAGCGGTATCAACGAAGCAAGAAACATCGAAGACTAATTAAAAGAATCCATACATAACGGAAAGAGCCGATAAAATGAGATTGTATTAATCTCATTTTATCGGCTCTGCGTCTTTGCGTCTGGCTCTGTAATCACAGTTACTTTGAACTGCTTTATTTCAATTAAATTTTCTTGTCTGCATTTCGGACAATAGAGGGGGAATTTTTTTAATTCAGTATCTTCCCTTATCTTTAATCGTGTTTTATTTCCACATACAGGACACAATATCCACTTGTAGTTTATAATAACTATCTCCTCCTTTACACTTTAATTCAAATCTTTATTAAAGAATATTTCATCTTATTTAACAAGAAACCATATTTATATAACAACATAAAATACACTAAGTTATTTTATTGAACATATATCGTACTTTATCTATCCGACTATTTGGACGACGGGGCTGGCAAACAGGTTCACCGGTAGTAACATGGTACCCTTTTAACTCTGTTAAACAAACACTACGTCCATTTGTAAAGAAAGTTAAATCACTACGATATTCTTGAATACACCGAGCAGGGATTTCTCCACTAAGAATGACCTCATTATTTTTCAGTTGAGTATTTACGATATTTGCACAATATTTGGGAGCATCGTTATATGCTCGTGAAAGATATTCTTGTGGTGCATAAATTTTAAAACTAAGATATGGCTCTAACAATTCTGTTCCAGCTTTTTTTAAAACTTGTTCCAATACAATAGGAGCAAGCATCCGAAAATCTGCTGGGGTACTAACAGGGCTATAGTATAAGCCATACTTAAAACAGATTTTACAGTCCGTCACATTCCAACCATACAATCCTTGTTCACAGCCATATCGTATCCCTTCCATAACTGCATTTTGAAACGATTGATTTAAGTATCCAAGAGAAACCGAGCTCTCATACTGTACTCCGCTCCCTAATGGAAGCGGTGCTACAGAAAGACCAATGGAAGCCCAGAAGGGATTCGGTGGCACTTCGATGTGAATGGTATACTCTGCTTTTTTTAACGGTCTTTCCATATAAATGACTGTAGGCTTTTTTATTTTTACCTCCACATGATACTTTTCTTGCAATAGAGCACAAGTCACTTCCATTTGTACTTTCCCTAAGAAAGAAAGTATGATTTCATGTGTCGTAGAATCCACATAATATTGTAGAAGCGGGTCACTGTCGGAGATTTCTAAAAGTGCATCAAGTAACATTTCCCTTTGTTGAGGTTTGCTCGGTTCAACAGTTGTTTGCAGCAGAGGGAGCGGATTTTCAATTCTCTCTCTCTGTGGCAATAGCTTTGTATCTCCAAGAACACTATTTAGCTTCAAAAACTCATTTTGCAAAATAACAATTTCCCCGGAATAAGCCTTATCAATTTTACATAATTCACCATTTATTGAAGTATACATTTCTGTAATTTTTATTTTTTCCTTTTCCGATATTCTAACCGAATCCCGCAAATGCAGGATTCCGCCATAAAGGCGTACATATGCAAGACGTTGTCTTTCTTCCGAATATTCAATTTTGAAGACATTTCCGCAAAGTTCAGACTTCTTTCTGTATGTTGATGAATAAAATTTATTCGTTATCACTTCTATAAGCTGCTCAATCCCTATGTTGCTTTTTGCGCTTCCATGATAAACAGGGAACAGAGAACAATTCTGAAATCTTATGCTTTCCTCTTGTTCGAGTTCCAATGCTTCTAATGATTTACCGGACATATATTTCTCTAAAAGGTCATCGTTTCCCTCTATTACCGTATCCCATTGTTCAGATTCGGTAAAGTTCGTCACACACATATTAGGATACAGTTCTACCTTCTGTTTGATTACAATTTCGGCAGAAAGTTTCTCTTTAATATCCTGATAAACCGTTGATAAATCAATTCCATTTTGGTCAATCTTATTGATAAAAAAGATTGTGGGAATCCCCATTTTCCTAAGTGCATGAAATAATATACGAGTTTGTGCTTGTACGCCATCTTTTGCAGAAATCAGTAGAATTGCCCCATCTAAAACTGATAATGAACGATATACTTCTGCTAAGAAATCCATATGTCCTGGCGTGTCTATGATGTTCACCTTCGTATTTTCCCACTGAAAAGAGGTTATTCCTGTCTGAATTGTAATTCCTCTCTGACGTTCTAAAAGCGTATTATCCGTCCTCGTTGTACCTTTGTCCACGCTTCCTAATTCTGTAATCGCTCCACTGTTATATAATAAGCTTTCTGTTAAGGTAGTTTTTCCTGCATCAACATGAGCTAAAACTCCAATATTAATAATTTTCATGTGATTTTCCTCCATTCAAAAACCCAAAAGGGCATAAAAATCCCAGTGATAAATACTTTTATCACTGGGATTTTTATGCATAACCATAGGTATACAAAGCATACAGATATTCTCTGGATACTTTAGAATCACATGATAAAGGTATTCTTAAACTGGGTACAAAAAACTAAGCCCTCCTAAAAAAGGACATCTAATTATTTTTTCCCGCTATCAAATTGACAGTTTATTTAAGAATACCTTGCCGCATATTTATTAACTCCTTTTAAATAGTCACTTAAATAATAGCACGTAAGAGCATATTTGTAAAGGAATCTCCAATTTTTTATCAAAGAGAGTACGTGATTACAAAATAGCTATAACCATGTACTAAAAGTTATTTTATAATCTTCCAGTTATTTCCTAATTTTTCTAGCACCAAATCAAATTGAGATACTTGCGTTGCTTTGGTCTGCTGGTCGAGATACTTTACTGTCAGTGATACCGTGACTTGATTATCTTTACGATTGTAGATAGGATTCACGAGTTCTTGAAAAATATAATCTTTTCCGATAGATTTCAAAATACCATCATTCACATAGTAAGAAAGTTCCCCCTGCCGTATGATCCTACATAAAAACTAACCTTTTTATCCAATACTACAGCAAGATTTAAGCTCGAGTTCTCCTCTAATTTGTTATTTTTAATTTTCTTTTCGAACTCTTCTTTATCTTCAGTATTCCATTCATCTTCTAAAAGATATCTACATACATCTGCATCAGTATAAATCTCAAAAGCATCTTCGATATCATCTGATCTAAACGGTCGTATATTTAATCGCTTTGTGTTCAATATCATTTATCTTCTCCTGCTGTTTTCCCATTAATTTTCTACATCTTAATTATACTAAAATTCTGCGCTATTATATCATACCCTCAAAGTCTTTTACCAATCACAAAAAGCCATATCAAATCTTTCAAAAGTACTTTGTTTTCCGCAATTAGTGCAGTTTGTTTTTGTTAAAAAAATTGTTGTCATTCTACTTTTCCTCTTCAACATTAATAATCACATATCGCATTTCCTGTATATTCAACCATTACAATCTCCTATTTTTAATTTTAGTAATTTATATAGAAAAACATATCTGTAAATGTCTTTAATATTCTTAATTAACTATTATTTCTATTCAAAATTCAGTAGCATAGATTTGCTACTATCATTAAATACAAAGTACAATCTTACTCATATTTCTCTTCATAACTAAAATGAATACTCCCTAAATTATATCACAAAAACGCAAAAAAGGCTGTAACAACAATGGCATCCCACTGTCATTACAGCCTTTCATCTACTTTATAAGCCCACCTCAGTTCCTTCCAGGAATCGAACCGTAATCTCTCCATCAAGTCCTATCCTGATATGGTCTAGCACTCGGCAGATGTCAGAGGGGTTGAAGTCCATCTGCTTCTGCTTAAGCAAGTCACTCAATGCCATGCTGTAGTGCTTGTCAAGCAGTAGATTCTCTGCTAAGATTTTCTCCCACTTGCCATCAAGCAAGTCGATGTTCTCGCTTAATAGCTCTAATGCCTTTAAGAAAATCTGCTCAAGTGTCGCCTCATCCAAATGGCTACTGTAACACCCTTCCACTCCCTTAATGCGATAGCGGTTGTTACATTGCCAGACCTTGCGTTTACCTCGGCTGGTTGCCCAATTCTTCCGCCCAAAGGCTGACCCGCAGGCTCCGCAGAACACCTTGGTGGTAAAGGGGTTGTCCTGACTCTGCATGATATAGGACTTGAGCTGGTGTTCCTCTCGGTAGGTTTTACGCCTGGCGATTTCCAGTTGAACTGTCTCCCAAGTCTCCTCATCAATGATGCCCTCATGGCTACCTTCCACATAGTATTGGTTGACCTGGCCATCATTTTGAACTCGTTTCTTAGTCAGAAAATCAACGGTAAAAGTCTTTTGTAATAAGGCATCACCTTTGTACTTTTCATTTTGAAGCATTTTCTGTATAGCACTAGGATACCAATTTGCCTTTCCTGTCCAACCAGGTATTTCATTGTCATTCAAATACTTAGCTATGGACTCGGGACTATACCCCTCTAAGTATTTCCCGTATATTAATTTAACTATTTCGGCTTGCTGAGGGTTAACGATAAGCTTACCATTTTCATCCTTGTCATAACCCATGAACTTTGTGGTATTCACCCGAACTTCCCCACGTTCAAACTTCTTACGAATTCCCCACGTCGCATTCTCTGAGATAGAGCGTGACTCATCCTGTGCTAAGGAAGAAAGGATTGTAAGGAGAACTTCACCTTTGGAATCCAGGCTGTCAATATTCTCCTTTTCAAAAGTCACACCAACACCCAGTTCTTTCAGCTCTCGGACGTATTTGATACAATCAAGGGTGTTTCTGGCAAAGCGACTGATCGACTTGACCAAAATCCTATCCACCTTACCAGCCTTACAATCTTGTATCAAGCGATTAAAAGCATCGCGTTTTTTGGTATTGGTTGCTGAGATGCCCTCATCCGCATAGATGTCAACTAACTCATAGTCCTCGTGTTTAGAGATAAACTCTCGGTAATAATTAACTTGGTTTTCATAACTTGATAGCTGCTCTTCTTGGTCGGTGGACACTCGGCAATATGCGGCTACTTTGATTTTCTTCCTGTCCTGATGAAGAACACTGGTCTGCACTTTCTTGGCCGGTATAACTGTAATACTTTTCCCCATTTCTATCCCTTTCTATTACTGTAACAGGTGAGGTTATCTCCCAATTTGAAATATCTACTTCTGGCACTCGCATCCCCTGACAAGTTACTTTGCCTTCTTTTATGTATTTGGAACAGCACCAAACAATTTTTTTCTTGTAAGAAACTTGTCTCTTTAAAGTCGAACCACAATGCTGACACTTTAATAACCCCGTAAATTTATAGGTTTTGTTTCTACCTTTTTGCCATCTTCTACTGCTTAGTTTGTCCTGGACTGTTTGCCAATCCTCCATGGAAATAATAGCTTCATGATTATCCTCTATAAAATATTTTTCGAGTTCACCCTGATTCAATTTTTTAGGACCATTCACACCATCGTGAAAATACTTCTGCAATAAGACCGAACCATTGTATTTTTCATTGCTTAACATTTGACGGATTGTGCTGTCATGCCATTTAGCACCTGTAACAGTCGCAACGCCCTTTTCATTTAACAGCTTGGCAATACGGTGAGTACCATACCCTTCAAGGTAAAGTGCAAATATTTGCCTGACTATCAAAGCTTCTTCTGGATTGATAATCAATTCACCATTCTCGTCTAAATCGTATCCTAAGAATCGCTTGGTGTTAATGACTAGCTCACCTCGTTGGAACTTCTTTTGAAATGCCCAACGTTGATTGCCACTCATACTCCTTAACTCGTCCTCTGCGATACTAGCTAATACCGAAAGCATCACTTCCCCCTCACTTGAAAGGGTATGAATGTTTTGCTCCTCAAAGAATATGTCTACTCCTATTGCCTTCAGTTCACGACTAATTTCAAGAACTGTAACCGTATTTCTGGCAAAGCGTGCAATTGACTTGGTATGAATAACATCAATCTTACCTCTACGACAATCTTCAATCATAGCTTGAAAATTTGGACGATTATCCTTAGAACCAGATATACCTCTGTCATGATAAACACCTATAAAATCAATATCGTCTCTAATAGAATACAGGTTTTCAAAATACTGCTTCTGATTTTCTAATGAATCTAACTGACTTCCATTAGTCGTCGAAACTCGAATGTAGGCACAGACCCTCTTCCTATGTTTTTGTCTATTGACTCTAATCTTCTTTACGGACATTTACTCTCCTTCCTATGTAATGGCACACTATATATCACTCTAAAGGGAATATTAGTCAAGTTATCAGACCAACTATTTCGACCTGATAAATTTATGCCACAGTTCATGGAATACAAATATTCCTCCTACCTTACTAGGTAGGTTTGGGAGTAATTTTTCCGCGCTTTTTGAAAAAAAGGCAAAAAAATAAAGCCTGATGTTTCCACCAGGCTAATAATATAATTATGAAATTCTAAACCAACCTACAACTTTACCCAGTTTAACTGTTCCAGTTGAATCGTAAAGTGAGCCATCCGCCATCCATTGACGTTTCACACGACGAGTGATACCACCGCCACCAATTTCCAATTGGTCATTGATTCCGTTCCTATTATGGTCAGAATATCCATCAATATTCTGTTCCACGCCATCTATACTTTTTCCATCTGAATCCGTTACACAGACACCAATGTGACCATATACCAAACCATCCGTCTGAATGACATAGAAATCACCTGCTTTAGGATTCACACCCCAAGCATCGTAGATGACTTGGAAACCATTTGATTTTGCTTTCTTCAAACAATCAATGGCATTAGTATAGGACATATTCTTATCCGTAAGTTCTTGAACAATCTTATCTACCAAGGCAACACACTGTCCACCATAAGGGTTAGATGGAACGGTCACCTTTTGACCGACCTTAGATAAAGCTGACGCAACCACACGACTTGCAACACTGGTTGGAATAGCGGTTGTTGTCCTTGAAACTGCGTTGACCTTTAGAGTTTGTCCAACTCTTAAAATATCCGTCTTCTTCAAGCTATTTACCGCAAGAAGAGCATCTACTGATAAACCAAACTTCCGAGCAATACCATAATACGTATCCCCTTTCTGTGCTTGATAGGTCTGCTCACTATGGCCTTTAGTTGTTCCTTCTACATCCTGCTCAAGCACCCATGACTTGATTCCATCAAGTAGATAAGCTCTCTTACTGTTGGACTGGTGAACATTTTTTACTTGGAGGATTTTGTAGGTTCGCCCCTTGACCCAGTTAGCGATTTTCTGACCAGTCTGATAATGAGTCGCATGAGGCAACACCCTAAGACTATCACCAACAAGATAGATTGGTTTTGTAGGAGTTCCTGAACTCCCAGCGATTGAATTGGGGGGCGAGGGAACTATGGTCTTGACCTCAACTCCTGTTATTGCTGCCACAAGACCTTTCGCAATGTCCTCTTTCTTGGTTTCAAAAATCGCCATGTCATGTTCATTATCGATGAAGGCAATCTCCACCAAACGATAGGTATATCCACGACTCGCTGCTTGGTTGGCATTATAGAGCCAATCTACCTTCTTAATGCCACGATTTTGAAAGTATCGTGAAAGGAGAGATAGGATAGCCATATCTTCCTTGTCTGCTTCTAAAGAAGATTGAATCAAGACTTCTGTACCCTTAGCACTACCATTAAAGGCATTGAAGTGCAATTCAGTAATCGAGTCGTATCCCTTACCAATACTAGTAATACTCCGATAATCATAAACATTTTGTTCGGTAATAAAATCAATCTGTTGTCCACTGTACTTAGACATTAACTTGGCTAATTCTCGAACCTTTCCTGCTTCTGTGATGCCTAGTTTGGTATTCACTGCTCCAGGATCATAGCCTGTTCGCCCCTGTCCATGACCACAAATGACCAGATGTTTTCCCATATCTTCTCACCTCTCGTTGATTTGTTTTAAGATTGCTTGTAGTTTCTCAGGTATTGGTAGACCAATTCGAACAGTATTTTCTAAGATACTTAACCCCTCATTACTGAGATAAAAGAAAATGACCATGGTTCGAATTGTTCCACCCTGCTTGATAATAGCTGTATCAATCAGATGACCTAGTGAAACTAAAAATAAAATGGCTATCTTTTTAAAGATGCCACGAAAACCGATACTACTTGACAATTGTTTCTCTACAACCGCCGCAAAAATTCCTGTTAGATAGTCAATAATAATGAAGACAAGTAGGGCATATAAGATACCATCTAACTCTCCAAATAGACTACCAATCAAGCCTCCAATCATGGAAAATAAAATCTTATTAAGAGTTAATAGTTCCTTCATCGGTCACCTCACTTTCTAATGAACCTTCCTGCACAATGGTGGGGTCTGACCAATCCGGTTGACCGTTCTCATCAAACCGCATCAGATAAAAACAATCATGGAATAAATCAGAAAGATTCAGAGTTAATGTGGTACTGCCCCACTGATTAAAAGCCCAAACTGTTTCTGTTGTAACCAACTGCCGCTTTCCATTTTTTATGGCAGGTCGCCTTATTTCTTCAAGATACATGTAAAAATCCTGCTCTGCTGTCTTACAACGAATGAACTCTCCATTCTTACGCATATATGCGAGAGCTGTCTCCAAATCAAATGGTTCTGTTACTTTGTCAATATTGAGAAGTGCCATGATTACTATTCTCCTTTCCCTTCTTCAGGTTTTGTCTGAACTTCTAACAGCTCAGTCAATTCCTGTTTTTCTTTACGCAATAGGCTAAGTTCCTCATCCCTTTCCACCAATTGGATGGCAATGAGGTTCTTAGCGGTAATCTCATCAGATAGCTTGGAGACAAGCTCCTGGATGGTTAATTTTAATGATTGGTTGATTTGTTCTAGATTCATCTGTGAACTCCTTTATTTAATCGTATCCCATGTCAAGATGACATCACCTCGACCAGTGATGTTTATTAAGTGTTTAAAATTGTGATTGAATTGATGAAGTACGTCTTTCAAGCTGACATAGGTTGTCCCATTTCGATAGATGCGGATATCTCCGATATTCAGAATAGAACTTGGTCGGTCAGAGGCTTTATAGGCATCAATACTCAGCCGGTTAGGCAACGTTACTATTTCCCACCCATCTGGATTGGTATATGGAGCACTAGCTAAACGTACCTTATCGCCTACCACATCAATTTGGTCGGTATCCGTACCGTTCCATGCTCGAATCCCTACAAAGCCACCGTCATTGGCATTCCAGTTGTTCCATCGATTCGAACCGATAATGGTTACACCACATGGCTTACCGTTTGATGTTCCTGTCTCAAAGGAAACCCATTGGTGGGGATATCCACTAACCTCACGAGAAATGGATGGAGAGTTGGTATAGAACTTGATGTTTCCAAGTGATAGATTGATTTTCATAGCTCCGTTGATTGCTGACAAGATTCCACCAGAAATGTTGTTGGCAGATAGGGTTACTGACTGCACTTGGGTTATAAAGGCTGATTTGGCAAATAACTGCTTAAGATAGGCTTCTGTTGCCATAAACTTGGTAAAGAATGCTTGGTCAACCTTTAACTTATCCGCAGTGATTGCTTCTGCTCCAATTCGAGCTGCCGATATGATACCTGACGTAATCTTGCCTGCATCAAGACTGGCAATCTTACCGCTCGCAATTACTCCATCTTGGATATAGGTTGTGCCTGTAATTTGGACGAGTTTTCCATCAATCTTGACTGTGCCATCCTTATTGAGATTGAGCTGACTCAGGACTGTTCCTGCACTGGTCAGATTTCGAACCGACCACGCCCCTGCAAGTGTTGAAACCTGAGTTTGAATGGCATTAACTGCCGCCGTTGTCGCTCGACTTGTTTCTAGATTGCCAACTCGTGTCACAATTCCAGTAGTCGTTTGAACAACCTGACTGATTTGATTGGTGTGATCTCCAATTGTTCGAGTATGACTACTTACAGTATCCCGCACTTCATGAAAGGCGGTTACTGTCGTAAAGTCGTCTAATGACGGTGTCCAATAGTCTGGAAAGATATCACCAGTTGATACCATTAAAGCTCTTACATGGAACTTACCAGTTTTAACTCCATCTATTCTGACTTGAAGTTCAAATCCTTTAGAATGTTGGTACATCTCTTGCGTGACGGTAGAGGTTAGTTTGATTAACCGATAATTGTTACCAGTTGTCAGATTGCTGCTCCATTTATTGTAGAAAGGGTGATACAAATTCCAGTTGGTCCATGTCCAAGCATTTTGACTATCCAATATTGGACCTTGAAGTTTCATAGTACGTGTCGTCACCGCAGGGTCAAATGTAATCTCATCCGCTGAGACATGAACATATAAATGAACTTTTGATCCAACATAGATACCACTACTATCTCCAAATTGAACTCTTCCTAAAGAGGCTATCCAGTTACTATTGGTATTTATCGTCTGATAAGCACTCCATCTGTCTGAAGTACCAGCTATTAAGTTGCGATGCGAAACTGAGGTAGGGATTCTGCTTTCCGTTTGACTGATTCGCTGGGTAAAACTATCATAGGTGGTTCTAACCAAATTCTGCACACTAGTTGTCGTCGCATAGGGCTGGAGAGAACTGCTGGTTAGATAGCCACGACCCATAATATTTGAATCGACCTGTGACTTGGTTTGGTAGCCTTTTGAGTTAATTGCAGATTCAACTTGCGTACTCGTCAGTCGTTGTTCGATTTGCCCAGCCTGTGTTCGGATAGTGGTTTCCGCACTTGCTACTCGACCGCTCAAATTATTAAAATCCGTCTTTGCGACTTTCTGTGAGATGGCATCATTGGCAATAGTTAGCTCAGACTTGGTCTGACTAATCATTGTCGCATTGCTAGTTGCTTTTGAAAGGGCTGCTTCTGCCGTAGATTTCACACCGTCCACAAAGGTCTTGTCAGCTTTAAGTAAAATGGACTGGGTCGTTTGATTAATACTTGTCGTATGATTCTCAACTGTACTCTTGAGATTGTCATAGTCCATTTTAGATACTTTACTAGCCACATCACCCAACAATTGCCTGATTTGGGTTTCAGCATTCATCATTTTATTCTCAGTATGAGTAAGCTTTGTAGACAGCTGAGTTTGGCCCTCAGCTGTCTGAGTAATTAGTGTTCTGGTTTGACTGAGATCTGTGATTAAGTCTTCAGGAGCAGGTGACCAGTCAGTAGGCATAGAAGAAAGTTCAAACTTTGGTCTTCCAGCTAAGGCATTTCCTCTGACTTGCACAAAAAGATTGAGCTTTGCTACACTAACAACCGATACACCATCAGGAATACGAACCGTTCGGTATATCCGCTCGCGAGGTTGGGTTGCTGAAACAACTTTATAGCAGTTTAGATAGAGAGGATTGCCATTGGATAAAGTCAAGCGTAGCTCGCATCCTATCCTAGACTGTCCTCTTTCATCAGGCGACAGATTTTCCCCCTTGATATCAACGCTGATCGTCACAAACTTCCCTGCCTGTGCATAGTCGATAAAGTCCGAAGCACTATCCAGAAACTTACTCCCGGATGTAATATAAGTATCACTTTTTAGTATGTAATTTCGACCACCAAAATCAACTGGAATCTTAGCTATGGTCTCTCGAATCTCAGTCGTTATCCGATTCCCCAATTGCGTAATAGACGACTCGGCAGTTTCGATTCTCTGTTTCGCTTGGTTAAAATCACTGGTTTTAACACGCTGAGAAATTTGGTCTGCTTGTACTTGAATCATGGACTCTGCACCGGTTACTCGACCAGTCAGACTATCCACCAGTTGCTTACTCGCAAGGAGCTTTATATCCTCCTTGGTTTGTGACAGATTGGTACTGACAGTAGCCAACTGTCCACCCAACAGTGATTTTGCTACATCAACCAATCGACTAGCCTCAGAGATAGCTTGTGATTTTGCTGTCGCAATCTTTATCTCAGTTTGACTACGCTCCGTTACAGTCAAGCGGTTAGCCTCTTGAATGGCATCAAGCTTGGCTTGTTCTGCCCTCCTGAGGGCTTCAGTCGCCCCAGTTTGAGCCTGTTCTGCTTTTTGTTTGGCTTCTGTAGCTAGGTTGGTGTTAACCCCAGCCTTTGCCAATAAATCACGAGTTGTGAGTTGCTGCTCCTCTTCCTGTTGTCGCATCTGTTGGTGAATAGTTGAAAGTTCACTATCAATGCTAGCCTTTAATCGATCCGAATAGACCTCCCCACGACTTTGAGCCTGTTCGATAGCGTTATCGATAGCTACTTGACGTTTCTCAAATTCTGCATCAAATGCTCTGTTGGCATTCTCAAGGGCAATTTCAATGGCAACATCCTCACTCCGCTTATTCCCATCAAGGAGATTATTTGCTAGGGTAGTCAAGCTACCGCCAGTTTTACCTGTTCCGATACTTGCCTTATCATCAAATGTGATAGAGCGGTAATTTTTAGCTAAAGGATCATAATCATAGGCGATGGCCTTCTTCCTCACATCAATGCCGTGTAGCTTGCTTTTTAAAGTTACGGTATCGCCTAGATGAACCGTTTGACCATCTAACTCAAATGCCTCAATGATGATGGCATCTTTTGGCTTATCAATTCCCTCTAAGCGAAACTTGCTACTAGCCCACTCTATTAACTCTTGACGAGTCCTGACATGATTATTAGTATAGGTCACTTCATTAATGAATGGATAGGAGTTTATCAGTGGACTGTCTACTGTGACTCGAAGTACAGTTTCCCTATCCTGCCCCTCCTGTTTGAAGCTTGAAGTGGCATGGATACGAGTGATAATCTGTGAACTTTCTTTTGTTCTCTGATACTTTTTTAAATTATAGTGAGTAGAAATGACCACCCCACGGTCTTGTCCTCGCTCACCCTTTATAGTTAGGGCAAGATTATCACGAACCAGTTCCCCCTCCCAAGTTCCAATAATAGAATGTTTGCCATCCAACAAGCTGGAGTAAAGCGTCTGTTCCTTGTCCGTTGTATAGGTTCTGTTCTTGACAATGTCGCTGGTAAAAGAAAAATCTCCCAATGGAGACTTGCTTGCCATGACCATGCTTGATAGAGCTGTTGCACAGGGTACCTGTTCACACCTAAATGGCGATACTAATCTAGTCATGATGTCATCTGATATGTGATAGGCCACAACTTCAAGACTGGTGTCTCCTTCGATGACTTTCTTAATCCGAAACAACTGGTGTCCCAATACTGGAACTGGGCTACGAACGAGGTAGTCCTCTTTTAACTCTCGAAATAGTCCGCTATCTGTGATCGGATAGGTAAAGTTCAGGACAAAATCTCCATTCAATGTTTCTTTGACGCTTGCCTTAATGGTCTCTGGGAGTGGTTTCCCATGCCATTTTGCCGTTCGAACAGTTTTGTCTAATAAAGATAGCACTCTATGCCCACCCCCAATTCATTTCTATTGTTAATGATGTGATGCCAGCACCTAAGACAATTCCAACTGAGTCATTTCTGCCTGCATCAATGGAGATAAAATCACCAGACCATTTTACAGGCTGACCTCTTTGTGTCTTAAAACTTGGCTGAATAGGATTATTATCCATAATGAGTGTTTCTTGTAATCGCTCCAAGCGGATAACATCATCCCCAATCGTAAAGCTAGTTTCACCACTTGAGTTGCCGCTTATGGTAATCTTTGGAAAAGCAATGGCTGAACCTTGACTTCTCAAAGTACCACTAGTGCTAAACACCTGCGAGGTCGTCGTTTTGAACCACTTGGTTGGGTGACAAGAAAAGGTAACCTTAAGCTCATACACCCCCAGCTTATCCTTTTGAACCGGAGTATGGTGAACTTTGTAACACCAAAAGCGTATGGTCTTGAAACTAGCGTTCTCAAGCCAAAATCCTTCTTTCAAAAATAGCTTCAAAAATGAAAATAACTGTTCTTCACTAGGTTTAACAAGATATAGGGTGTAGCTCAGTTCCATGACGCTTCTGCGAGGATTGGTTTGAAGAACCGCTCCTGACAGACCTTGGTGTTCTATCAATTGCGTCTTACTTTCACTTACTGTGATTGAAGGACTATCTTCCACGATTACCTTAAAAGGAAAAGAACTCGTGGACACTCCACCAATGGTTAATGCATTGTGTCTAATCATGGTTTCACTCCTCTCAATCCTTGTTGACGTTCTAATTCATACACAAGTTTTTCTCCAACCATCTCCGCTAGTCGGTGAAGGTCAGTCTCTTCTCTTACTGTGTTACCTGTAATAGTGATGTGAATGGGTGGTAGATTGCTTGTCATGGTCTTTGCGATTCCTCGACCAATGGCACCCAAGGTTTGTTCATTCAAAGGCAACACCGCTTCTTTTCCTGCTTCACCACCAACCATCAGGCTATTGCCATTCATTCCAAATGCGGTTGGTTTGGTTAAGATACCTCCCTTGGCATACCAATCAATAGAAATTCTTGGAATACCACCCTTCAACCAATCAAGAGGATTGGCAGATCCTGACACCCTAAAGTGAGGGAGGGGAATATGCGGCCAACGAATTTGGAAGTTGAAGAGATTTTTGATGGCATTAATAGCGTTACTTACGGCATCTCTCGCTCCATTGATGGCATTTGAAATGGTATTCTTGACACCATTCCAAACGGATGATACCGTGCTTGAAATGCCATTCAAGACACTAGAGACCGTGTTTCGGATACTGTTCCAAATATTGGAGACTGTTGAGCCGATGTTAGATAAAATACTGGATATGGTCGATTGGATTGCTGTCCAGACGGAAGAAACAACCGAACTAATGGCGGACAGTAAGTTTGCAATGGTATTTTTGATACCTGTCCAAGCAGTTGTGATGTACTGGGCGATGAAGTTTAAAGCTAATGAAATCAGGGACTTTATTCCCTCCCAAGCCGTAGCTAGAACTTGTTTAATGGTTTCCCAAGCGCCAGTCCAATCACCAGTGATAACCTGCATGACTGCCTTGATGATACCAAGTACCACATTGATAGCAGTCTCGACCACAATCTTTATCATCTCCCAAGCGGCTGTAATGATGAGTTTGATATTCTCCCAACTTGCTTGGATGAGCGGTCCAAGTATAGTCATCACCGTTTGAATAACCGTAGTGATGGCATTCCATACCGTGGTTGCAGCATTTAGAATCAATTGTTGGTTTTCAGTCCACCATGTGGTTAGCGTTCCCCAGACGGACATAACAAAACTAGAAATCTGCTGGATGATCATGGACAGAAAGGCATAGATACTATTCCAGATTTCCGTCACAGCCGTTCGAAAGCCTTCGTGATTCGTCCAGAGTTCTTTTAACCCAACAATCAATAAGGTAATGGCAGCTACAATACCAACAATAATCCCCACAATCGGCAAAAATGCCGTTATCATTCCAACAACGGTTGTCCCCATAGCGGCTGCCGCAACCTGTAAGCCCAAGAAAACAGGAAGTAACATCCCTACCACGGCTAAAATACCTGTGAAGATAATGACGACTTCCTTGATGGGACTGGTTAAGTTGGTAAACCAAGTCGCTAGTTGACTAACAATGTCTGCCAAACTTTGAAAGACTGGAATAAGCATCTCCAGAATCGGTTGACCGATTGCTGCTAGAGCATTAGTTCCAGACTGTCTTAAGTTACCCAGAACGTTTTCCAGTCCGTCTGATTCCCTTGCAGCTTGTCCCAAGGCTCCAGAGAGTTCATTGCCGTCCTCTACCATTTGAAGGAGGGTTAACTGCTTCTGAGCTTCTGATAGTTCATTGAAGGACTTTCCATAGAGCTTGTTCGCCGCTGCATTACGAGTGGTTTCTGTCGCAGAAATACCTAGAGCTGCGTCATTTTCATAGTTTCCTTTGAGGAAGGACTGCAGGTTTTCGGTGACTTCTTCGATGGATTTGTCGTAAAATGCTGCCCCATCAGCCGCTGCTCTGGTGGCACGAGTGGTCAGATCCAAAGCCTGAGCCGTATCCATTCCAGAGGTTTTGGCAAAGGAAGCCATCTGAGTGAAGGAGCCTTGAAGACGCTCTGGAACAATGTCCATCTCTTCCCCAATCTTATTGAGGGCATCCTTAGCAGCATTCTCCATATCCCCAAATACGGTAGAGAATTGGGCATTGCTGGCTTGAAGTTGAGCTGCCGCAGACATGGACTCTGTTCCGACTTCGAAGATTTTCTGAGAGATGTCTGCTAGCTTCTCACTGGTCGCTTGAAGTGCCTCAGCCCGAATGGTGTCAGACATGGCTTTCATGCCATCTTGAGCACCATCCGCAGAGGATTTGGTATCATCCATCTCGTTGTTCAGGTTATTGAGAGCGGTCTTTGCTTGGTTCAACTCAGCTTCCATCTTATTGGCTTCAATGGAATTCTCACCATATTCACTCTTTGTCAGGGCTAGTTGCTTTTCGAGATTGGAAATTTGTTTAGAAACAATTTCTGACTGTGCTCCTATCTTTTGTTGGGCTATGGCATTGCGTTCTGCTTCGGAACTATTGGATGACAAAGCACTTTCTTGTAACTCAAATTGAGACGTGACCTTGTTCATCTCACTTGCTAACTGCCCCTGCTCCACTTGGAGTTTATCTAATTGTTGAGCCGCTGAACTACTTGCTCGACCGTGATTCTCAAGTGTTGATGACACATCAGCTAACTTAGTTTCATAGGACGTTAGCAGCCTTTGAGTAGTTTCCACCTCACGTTGAAAGGCACGGTACTGGTCTGCCCCAATATCCCCAGCCTTAAATTGAGCTTCCACCTGTGATTGGGCTTGACGGAGCGTTGCCAATTTTTCTTTGGTTGTCTCGACTTGTTTTGCCAAGACTTCCTGCTTTTGAGTAAGGAGGGTGACATTGCCTGTATCAAACTTGAGAGCCTTATCAATCTGTCTTAGTTCTTTGGTAGCTTCAGATGCTTGTTTGTTCACACCCTTTAGGGCATCTTGTAAGGGTTGGGTATCGCCACCAATTTCAATTGTAATCCCCTTTATGTTTCCAGCCATAGTCCCTCCTTTCTACCATCAGAAATTATCAAAATCAGCTTGAGTTGCCGGGCGTGTTTGAGAAGTTTCTCGAGTACGCATCTCCACATAGTCCGTTTGATAGTCAAGTGCCATTCCAATAGAGATATGTTTTAAATCGTCAATGGTCAGACCAGTCTCCTTACAACAGGAGAAATAACTCTCTACTGTGAAGATTTCTTCACTCGCTGTTTCTGTTTCATCTGCTTTTTTCTGGTTGACATCCCTTGGTTCAACATATTCATCAAGACAGGGGCTACTTCCTGAACTGGAAATTCCTCCAATTCCATGAAGAAATCCACAAAAGGTTTCACACGAGGATTGGCAGATTTGGCAAAAACCCAAAAAAGACGATGGAAAAAGGTCATATCAAAGTCAGATAAGATAGACACATCAACCTGACTTGCCTTGAGTTCTTCCCCTTCCTTCAGCTGGTCTAGCTTATCCAAGATAGCTTGACTATTGACCATAGAAAAGAGATCTTGGAAATAGTCCTTACCAAACTGCTCTTTATAAGCAATTGGTGTGTAGGCATTGGTTGCTAACTCGTAGGTCGCGCCTGCTATGGTAATACTTTCTCTCATTGCCTTCTCCCTTACTTACGAGGTTCAAAAACTGCCTTGAACCAGTTTTGACGAATCTCATCACTCGTTTCCTCCGTTGTACGTCTACGTACAACCTTATCAAGTGGACGAGGACTGGCAGTAAAGGTCAACTCTACCTCATTGATATCTGAACCAGACTTGGTTTTTGAACCAACAGTCGGACGAGATGCGTAACAATAATACAAAACGTGTAAGGTTTCTTTTTTATCCCCTTCAAAACGGAACATCAACGCAAAATTTTTCTTTTCGCTGTTTGCGATCTCTGAAATGGTGTTTGTCGTCGCATCCAACTGTTCTCCAAGGACTCGTGTCAAAAATTCCTGCGTTAGAAGGGCAACTTTTAGTGTTCCTTCATAACCATCATTTGACTCTGTTGTATAAAAATTGATATTGTCTGCCTTATAAGAACCCTTATCTCCTGTTGGTTCAAGGGTTAATTCTGCAGCACCACGAAGGCGTTCTACATTGCCGTATGTCAACGTACCATCAGGACCTTCGCTTGTAACTTCTGCCCAATGGACATCTTGTAGTCCAAAGGTGACCTTATTCTTTTCAGCCATATTATCCTCCATGTAATGTGATGTAATAGGTTATTTGGTAGAGTTTCTCTGATGAGATATAGGTCTCTACTTTTTCAAAATAAATAAGGTGGCTGTCAAATAATGACTCCACCTTTTGTTCAGTTGCTAAATCTTTCTTAGTGGTATAGAGTTCCACTAGCAGGTTATTCTGCTTATGATAGGTCCAATTGTCTGCACCATGATTTTCTGAATCAGTCACCAAATATACTAGATACGGTGGTCTTGGACGACTCCCTTCTTCAAAATGATGGTAGGCGAGTGGGAGCTGTAATTCTTTGAGAATGGAGTACATTTCGCTCAGTAACATGTCATATCACACTCGCTTTCTCAGCTTTTCTTCTAAGGATTGTATTGCTTGTTTCTCAACAGGTGCGATATGCTTAATTCCCTCAACTCGCCCACCAGAGCTTTTGGCATGACCATTTTCTAATAGATGCGTCAGGCCTGGTGTTCGATTATGAATGGTTTTGGTTAGACCTGTACTGGTATCAATCGTTGCTTTACTCTTCCACCCTTTGGCATAAGATCCACTCTTTCTAGGTGACGTTGCTTTCAAGGTTTCGATGGATTCCTCAGTGACTTCCTCTACAACTTCACGCATCACCTCTGTTGTATCCTCTACAAATTCCGCCAGCTCATTAGCGATGACAGTTTCTAGTGCATCTAGTTCAATTCTAGTCATAACTCTCCTCCCTAATGGCGACGATGTAAATCAGTTGCCTTGGCACTGTATCTCCATCAATAGACTCAATCTCATAGGTTTGACCACGAAATTGAATGCGAGTCGTTAAGGAATGAAGTCCAAGAATTGCTTTTTCGTATCTGAGGGTGAACTGGACTTTCTCTTGTTCCAGTTTCGTCACACTCCCATCCCTTTCGGTCAAGGTGAGAGGACGACAAGAGCACCACCGGTCAAATAAAGGTATCCATGTCGAAGTTTCATTGCCAATCTCATCTTGAACAATCTGTCGAATCTGAAATGACAAGCGTTCCCTCAACGGTGCAATCTTCATCAGAACACATCCTTTCGTTCGGCCAACAACAAATGATAGAGAGTCTCTTTCAACTCCTTATGATTGGCATCTTCTCTGTGTTCATAAAGATAGGCAACCCCATATAGGATTGCCGTCTTTAGAACTTCTGAATAAATTGATTGTCGCAAAATATCTTCACAGAGTTGTTGACTGGTTTCAAGTAACTGCTCAATCAGCCCATCCTCATCCTCGTGTTCCACTTTGAGATATTGTTTTGCCTCTGCTAAACTAACCATAATTACTTAGCCTTCACGGTTAATGTCTTCACGGCTTCAGGTAGGACTAACTTACCATCAACACGTTGTGAAGCAAGAAAACCAATCTGTCCATTATTGGCATAGAGTTCGTTCAAACGTTTGAAGGTACGACCCTGACGATCCGCAATCCAATAATAAGAAAAATCACCAAATGCAATGGCCTTGTTTCCTGCTTCAGGAAGTGGAGCAAAGGTTGATGTATAGTATGGACGATTTAGAATCAAATCTGGTTGTCCAGCTTGAGTGGATGGCTGCCAAATGTAATTGCCATTATTATCTTTGAGTTTACGGATAGCTTTGACAGTCGTATCATGTAAAATCCAAACTGCGTTCTTACGATATGGTGCTGGTAGAGAATGATACAATTCAATCATGTCATCAAAGGTAATATCCTTTGTAGCAGTCGTCGGACCTGTAACTTCTGCCTGAGTAAAGATACCTGTCGGTTTCTTAGAACCATCCCCAATCAAGAATGACTTTTCTTCTTCCGTTCCAATACGTCGAGCAAATTCTGCTGTCATATAGGATTCAAGGTCAAAGACTGAATCGTTTAGCAACTCTTCTGAAATGCGAATGGCAGTACCAATCTTATGAGAGTCAAGAGTCACCTGACCAAAGGTTTCTTCTGTTTCTGGATATAAACCATTTTCATCCATCCATGAGGCTGATCCATGTCCAGTCACAACAGGAATCTTTCGCTCACCACTAGATGTTTTGATAACAGTCGCAAGGCTACGGAAGAAATTCTCTTCTTGTAATCCTTGAACTAGTTTCTTCTCATACTCATCAGGAACCAGATGACCACCTTCGGTATCTTCCCCAACTCGAAGGACGTCTTTGACATCAAAGAAGTGACGCTTACGGACACTTGTCCAAAAAGTCTTGGCATAGATATCTGAAGCCACACCCTTCTTTTCCTCTTCAGTAGTCTTGTCATTCAGAACTGTAGTGGGTTGCCCAATTAAAGCCTGTGAGGCTGGTTGAGCAAGTTCAAGGTCAATCTTTTCTTGTCGCTCCAACCGGGCAATCTCTTGATTGTAGAGGTTGATTTTTGCTTCCATGTCATCATAGCGTTTAGAATCCTCCTCTGATACCAGTCCGTCTTCTGAGCGAACAGAATCAAGGAAGGTTTTTGCTTGTTGCCAAGCTTGGTTACGTTTTTCTTTCAATTCAAGTAATGTAGACATCAGTTCATTTTCCTTTCGTTATTTGAGCAAATTCAATCGTTTTTCCAACTGATTGATAGGGATTGTTTTCTTTGGTTGTTGGACTTCAAGTTTCGCCTGCATTTTTACAAGTAAATCTTGTTGGGCAGCAGTTCGACTGAAAGAATAACTCTCAATATCCATTCCATGTTCCCCTTGTTTGTCAAAGAGAATCTTGTCCGCAAAGCCCAGTTCAACAGCCTTTTTGGCATTGAACCAAGACTCTGAGTCCATGAGGTGTGATAGCTTAGTTCTTGAAAGTCCTGTTCTTAGTTCGTAGGCATTGATGATGGATTCCTTAATTTCTCCTAACATTTCAATGACCTTCTGCATATCCTTGGCTTCACCTTGTGCCACAGTCCAAGGGTTGTGAATCATCATCATGGCAACTGGACTCATAGAAACCGTTGTACCTGCCATGGCAATGACACTAGCAGCACTTGCGGCTAAGCCATCAATCATTACATGGACATCACCTTTGTAATCCATCAGCATGTTATAGATTTGAGCAGCCGCAAAAACATCACCCCCTGGACTATTAATCCAGAGGGTGATGTCTCCGTTTCCTGCATGTAAATCATTTTTAAATACTTGTGGCGTGACTTCATCGCCAAACCACGTCTCATCAGCAATCTGTCCTTCTATACGAAGTGTTCGACCACTATCATCTTCTGTAAAATTCCAAAACTTATGCATCCATATCCTCCTCAGATTGAGTTTCTTGTTCTGGCGGTTCTTGTTTCATAAAGCCACCTGCATCCTTCAGTTTCGTCATGTTTCCATTTATCAAGTAGAGATTGCCACCTTCCTCATCTGAAAGGAGGTTCAAGTCCTCAAGTTCACGAATATCATTTGTCGATAGCCAGCCATTTTGTCTCCCAATCGCATAGCCATTCATTCGACTCTGATAATCACCACGAAGAAGACCATCCACATTAAACTTCACAAAGTGGGTTTTCTTTTCTTCAGGTAAAAAAAGAGACCTCTTGAAAGCCTGTTCGAGACGAACTACCCAAGGGTCTAAGGTATATTTTACAAATTCTAGAGATTGTTGCTCAATGTTTGAAAATGAGGATTTCTCCAAGTCACCAACCATATGAGGTGGAATGCGGTAGAGCCTTGCAATTTCATTGATTTGGAATTTTCTTGTCTGAAGAAACTGAGCTTCTTCAGGTGGTATGCCTACTTGAGTGTATTTCATCCCTTCCTCTAGGACTGCCACTTTATGGGCATTGGTTACACCATTATAGACTGCATTCCATGAATCTCTCACTCGTTTGGGATCTTTGAGAATGCCTGGGTGTTCCAAAACGCCACCTGGATTTGCACCATTCTTAAAGAATGAAGCTCCATAGTTTTCCGTAGCCAATGTCATACCGATAGCATTTTTAGCAAGGGCAATTGGAGAATAACCTATCAAGCCATCAAAACCCAGACCAGGAACGTGGAGAACATCTTCTGCTCTCAAGATAGCATCACCCTTTTCCTTAAAGTTTGGATTTTCTTCTGACTGACGCTTGTATTTGTAATATAGCTTTCCGCTCTCGTCACGATGAACAGACATCTTATCTGGTAAGAGTGGGTAAAGACTGATAACTTGTCCACTCCTATCTCGGATAATCTGGACATAGGCATTGCCCCATATCAATAGATGGGTCATCAAGGTTTCTCTAAAGACAAAGGATGACATCTCAGGGTTAGGTTCGTCATGCAAGAGAAAATAAAGGGGATGTTCCACCTTTTTCTCCTTTCCAGTTGCCGTTCTCTCATAAACATGAATGGGTAGTGAAGCTACCGCTTCAGCTAAGATGCGGACACAAGCATAAACAGCTGTCGTCTGCATAGCTTTAAACTCATCCACATTCTCCCCACTGGTCGTTCGTCCAAACAGATATGAAAAGTCCTGACCTTCATAAGTATTTCGTGGTTTATCTCTAGCCCGCTTACGTCCCAATAAATCTAGTAGTCCCATAGTTCCTCCTTTTAAGTACGAAAAAAGCACCTCCCCTTTGGAGATGCATTGAATTGAGATATGAAATTTCAACTAACATCATTACAATTTACTGTTCTGTGCAATAGTCAACATTCCTATTTTGCCAACTCTCTAAAAGCATCAATATGGCGTGAAAAAACCGAAGTTGTAACATCATCCAATGTTGATTGTTCAACAACTGTAGGTGTTGCCTGTTCCATATCTAATAGACAATAACAGTCATCAGATTTATTTATGGGAATATTATTTTTTATAACCACTGAGAATACCTTTTCCTTAATTTTCGCATAGAAAAATGGCCGTTATTTATTGAATAACTTAGCCCAATTTTGCTTAGAGTTCAAAATCCTTGCAACATAAACCTCATGGTTATCAATGTAATAAAAAGCTAGATAATTCTCGATTGGCATATATCGGTACCGTTTGCCATCATCTGTCAATTCCCCGTAACCACGACTAGACACCAAAGGACATGCTTCAGGAAAGGTCTCTAGAGTTTCAAGTGCAGTTAGGATAAGGTCTAGTTTGCTGTCGGCAGATTGTTGACTATAGAAATTATGTAAAATATAGTCATGAATCCCTCCTAAGTCCCTTTTGGCTTGATCCGTAAGGGAAACATGGTATCGTTTATGATTATTCAAGACCAAATTCCTTTCTCACATCAGCCAAAGATGTTAGTTTCCCTTGCTCAATTTCTTGATGGCCAATTAGAATTTCCTTTTTCAAGTCTTCAAAAGCAACTTGATACTGCGTCTCTTGTAAATCACTGTTTACGAACTCCTGGGGATCAACTGCTCCAGTCGCAATTTTACGAAGAGCAGCATTGAAGATATCAGACAGAGTCAGCTTTTCATCTGCTAAAATTTCTTTAGTTTGTTTATAAAAAGTTGAATCTGCTCTAAAGTTGACGGGCTGTGTGCTTGCCATAGTTCTTACCTCATTGTAAAGATGATTTGTAAATACATTCTATCATGCTTACCTTATAAATTCAACTAAAAACTCAAAATTCCACGTTCATCATACACACTTCCTTCATCGGTTTGGTGACGAATACAACGATCCAGTCCCATAATGAGTGCTACAATACCGTCAATCTTCTCGACTGACTTTTCCTTATCAGGCTTGATATTACCAGCAGGGTCTTGTCTCATGACTACGTTTTGTCCCATCCATTTCAGAACTGGATGGCCACCATGTTGAATCTTGCCTTCCATCATAAGTTTATATAGTTCCTTTGATGGTGGACTCATATCCTTGTACCCCTGACCGAAAGGCACCATGGTCAAGCCCATTCCTTCTAGATTCTGAACCATCTGTGTCGCATTCCAACGGTCATAGGCTATTTCCTTAATATGATAGATTTCCGATAAGTCTTCAATAAACTTTTCGATAAAACCATAGTGAACAACATTCCCCTCTGTAGTTTTGATGTAGCCCTGACGCTCCCAAACATCATATAGAACATGGTCACGTCGACATCTCAGTTCCAATGTATCCTCAGGTAGCCAGAAAAATGGCAGAACGATATAATTCTCTTCTTCAAATCTAGGAGGGAACACCAAAACAAAAGCTGTAATATCGGACGTACTAGAAAGGTCTAAACCTGCATAACAACTACGCCCCTTGAGGCTATCATATTGGATAGGATCATTTCCCTTTGCATAAACATGTTCTGGAATCCAAGCAACACTTGAGCTTGTCCACATATTTAGTCGGAGTTGCTTAAAGACATTTTCTTCTGCTGGGTTATCAAGTGCCTGTTGGTAGGCTTCTCTAACACGGTCAATCCCAATAGTATGCCCTAGTGAAGGGTTGGCTCTTCTCCAGTTTGCTTCATCATTCCAATCATCTTCATCGGATAATCCATAAACCACAGGATAGAATGACGTGTCCTTCTTTCTACCATTCAAAATATCCAATGCTTTAGTATGCAATTCATAACAGATGGAGTTCCTATCCGTTCCAGCTGTTGTGATAATAAAAAAGAGGGGTTGTTCCCTTGCGTCTCCTGACCCCTTGGTTAATACATCATACAAATGACGATTAGGCTGAGCGTGGATTTCATCAAAGACCAAGCCAGATACGTTTAGTCCATGCTTTGTCCCAGTCTCTGCTGAAAGAACTTGGTAAAACCCAGCGTTAGAATAATTTACAATACGCTTGGTAGCACCCATTATCTTAGAACGCTTTTCCAAGGGGCGACTCATCTGCACCATCTGCTTGGCTACATCAAATACGATTGACGCTTGGTTTCGGTCACAAGCCGCACCATAAACTTCTGCACTGGCTTCATTATCCGCATAAAGTAGATAAAGAGCGATAGCCGCTGCTAGCTCAGACTTACCATTCTTCTTTGGAATTTCTATATAGGCTGTTAAGAACTGACGGTTACCATCTTCTTTCACAATCCCAAATAGGTCACGGACAATCTGTTCCTGCCACGGCAACAAATCAAATCGCTTTCCTGCCCACTTGCCCTTTGTGTGGGAGAGATTATTGATAAATGTTACTGCCCTATCAGCCTTTGCCTTATCATAGTGTGAGGTTGGAAGCATGAATGGACTTGGTTCATAATGATAGCTCATAAAATTCCTCCTAACAAATCTTCCATTTCATCACCAGTACCAACTTCTGAATCCATCGTTGCTAGACGGTTACGAGCTGAAGGTGTCAAACCAAATTGTTCACAGAATTTAAGCATGATTTTGAGGTTAGTCTGGCTGATAGAGACTTGAGGGACTTGTTGGAGATAGCCGTTCGGAGTTTTGATAATGGAGCCATGCTTGGAAAGGAACTCTTCTGCCTCTTTCCAGCGAGCGTAGGCTTGACAATATCCTGCAAATGCAGTCATGTCCATTTCGGTTAAAATTCCCATCTGTTCGAGAATTTTTCCCATCCGTTTCCACTCCTTCTTTGCATCTTCTTCAAGCCACTGTGGGCAACGTGGGGCTTTTTGTTTGGGTTTGACTTCATTCGTAGGGAGTGGTCGCTTACCAGGATTTCCCTCAAGTATTTTCATATTCGTAGGCTTTGGTTTTCGCCCCCTGATTGCCACAATCTCACCTCCTTGAGAGTAAGAAAAAAGAACTCATTTCGAGTTCATTCTTAAAGTTCATTAAAGTTATCAAGTACAGCCTGACAAACAGTTCTGTCAATGTCGTCCATGTTATCTATTTCGTTTCCGTATCGGTATTGGTAAATATAGTTACCATCTCGCTTGATAGTCAGTATTCTAATCCAAGCACCGTCTATATTCCTTGGGTCTGTTGTATCTTCACGGAGAAACTCACAAACGTAATGTCTGTCTCCAACCGTTCGAGTCATAATTTCCCACATCTCACATTACCTTTTCTACGATATCAATTCCATACAAAACATTTAGGCAACTGCCATTTTCCCACTTAACTAAGAGTGAACCAATGTCATCCACTCCAATAACTGTACCAAGTGTTCCTTTAGGAACTGGATGTGGGTCATCCATTTTTACTAATCTAACTTTTGTACCAACCGGATAGATTGTCTTTAGGTAGTTGAAAATTTTTGCGTCCATGTTATTCTCCAATCTTTTCAAATGCCCACTTAACTGCATGTCCAAAGTCTTCGAATGTTCCTGCTTCTTGGTAAATGCGGTCAAATCTGCGTTCGAAGTTTTCAAACTCTTCAAGACTATCAGCCGTTTCGTAAATCTCAACTACTGTTTCTTTGTTTCCTTTGGATGCAACGATAACCCATTCCTTGTAAGGAATGATGCTTGCGGTTGTTGGGTAGATTTCATAGAGTTTTTCAAGTGTTGTTGTCATGGTTTTGTTCTCCTCTTCTTTTCTTGTGTACATATTAACTCTAAAGGAGACTTATATCCAGTCATTTATAGATTATTTTGCCGATATTTTCGACTATTTTTCACTTCCTAGAATGGCACATCCAATAGCATAGACAACTGTTACCGTCACTCCATTTCCAGCTTGTTTATACAGTTGGGCATCGGAGTTTACTGCTTGGGCTTTCTCGAATAAATCATCCGAAAAACCTTGTAGTCGAAAACATTCTCTAGGGGTTAAACGTCTAATTTTCACCACTCGATCATTCCAAACCACAGCACCCATTTGACCACCGCAGGATAGGTTATGGGCGATTCCTTTCCCAACTCTTGCTCGTCTCGTGGGAGAGTTGGGATAAGATAAATCCACTGAATCACCTACCTCAGCAACTTGATAACCTTGCTTCGTACCATTTCTGACCTTGATACCTTCAAGAATGCCATGGCGGTCTTGAGAGGTCAATGTGAACATTGGCTCATCCTGTTCCTTGAGCCTGCGTCCATTTTGACGCTTATTGATTCTATTGGGTGTTAGAATAGGTTGAATTTCGAGTACTCCAGAATTCATAGCCGTCCGCTTTGTAGCTCCAGCAGTATATCGTGCAGTGATACAACGTGCCTCATCTGTCAACTTTGGTTCTGTCAAAGATTGGTCAATCAAATATAGACCAGTCTTAGCTCCCAGGCCACCACCCGCACCAACAAGGGTTGTGGCAATTCCACTAGGGTCGTAGACACGATAGCTTTGCATTCCACCTACAAGTTGCTTAAGATGGCTACCGCTTTCTCCGCTGATAGGTAGTACTTTTCGTCGACCTCTACTTCTAAGATGTCCGAGAGTGTAGATGCGTTCTCGATTTTGGGGAACTCCGTAGTCTTTTGAATTGAACACTTGCCACTCAAGGTCGTACCCTGCTTCATCCAAGATAGAGAGATAGTCGAGATAATCTCGTCCCCCGCCACTTGATAAAAGTCCCTTAACATTTTCAAGGAGTATCCACTCGGGTTTATCTTCTTCTTCTTGGCTTTGGAGGAGGTCAACAAATGTAAAAAAGAGTCCACTTCGTTCACCGTATAGGCCTGCTCGCTTCCCTGCGATAGACACATTTTGACAAGGGCTTCCCGCAGTCCATAAATCTGCTTTTGGAAGTTGTGTTGGGTCAATGCTTGTGATGTCGTCATGAAACCATTCTCCTTTCGTGTCATACATTGCTTCATAAGATTTTCGTGCAAACTTATCCTTTTCACAGTAACCGATACATTTGAAACCAGCTAATTCCAAACCACGACGAAAACCACCCACTCCTGCAAAGAAATCAAGAAAAGTTAAGGTCATACCGACTCCTCCATCATTGAATAAGCTTCATCAAAGGTCAATGTCTGTCCATCGCGCAACACCGTCACGTTGTCATTTCCTGTTGACTCTATATAACGTTTGACAATGACATCCACAAACTTCTCATCCAACTCAATGCCGTAACAAACCCTTCCAGTTTGGTCTGCAGCCATTAGGGTTGAACCAGAACCAAGAAATGGATCTAGGACAAGCGTTCCTCGCATCGATGAATTTTGAATAGGATAGGCCATGAGCGGAATTGGTTTCATCGTTGGGTGGTCTTTACTAGATTTTGGACGGTCATATTCCCAAATGGTTGTTTGTTTACGGTCACTGAACCATTGATGTTTTCCCTTTTGTTTCCAGCCATAAAGACAGTTATGAGTAACAATTCCATCTGCAATATAATGTTCATATTTTTCAACAGCAAGAGAATAAACAGGTCCACTGAATCCTTTTGTAAGAACCTCATCAATTACGCCCCAGTAAAAATTTTCTCTCGTTTCCTTTTCATAAGTTTTTGGAATTGGAACTTGCATAATTTGAGGGATCAGATTACAAGCATTGATGCGAGCAGTTACTCGTTTACTAAATGCCTCATGTCCATTTCCTTTGTGAATGAGTGGGTATTTGATATTTCGACCATAGTCAACAAGCAAACGTCTAGCATTATCTAATTGAATTTGGCTATCCAAGTTATCATAAATCATATCGACATGATGAGATGTGCGTTGAGTTTCTTTCTTTGGAAGTCCTCTATCCATTTCCCAATGAGTATAAGGAATACCGTACTTGAGGGCTAATAACTGTTCGTGGCACTGGGCTGTTACTTTATCATCAAATACATCAATGACCCAAGCCTCTTCACCTTTCTCTCCACGAAGTCTCGTTTTCAAACCAAATCCCCTCGAGTTATAGAGTTCAGTAATCCCTACACGCCAACGGTCTCCTTTACGCATAAGATAGGTACAATAATTGTTTTTTGTTGATTCATTAAAACGAACCGAAAACTGATGGTTATCCGTAGCCCACGTTATTTTATTTCCAATTTTTATACCGTATAAGGTGCCATTATAATATCGAGAAGCTGTTTTTATCTCATAGCCACCATTACGCATCCCCAGAATTGTTCCTGAATAGGAATTGTAACTAATGACCCTATCACCATCCTTTAAGTCTTCTATTGGAACGGGACCATTTATAGTTTGAACAATCGTACCTGCTGGCTGACATGGTTCATGTTGCCACTGATAGGGACTACGTCCAAGAACTAAGGAGTTCTTCTTCCAAATGCAACACCCACTGAGGTAGAATCCCGCCTCTTTAAATGCCTTTCGGAAGTTCAGTCCTTCTGTATCCGCATGGAATACATAGATTGAACCATCAGACTCCATATGTTTTTCTACTTGAGTGAACATATCAAAAAGAAACTGGTAAAAGTCACTATCAGGCATATTGTCATTGAGAATCTTTCCAGCTGTTTCTTCTACATCAACATTATAGGGAGGGTCTGTCACAACCAAATTTGCCTTTTTATCACCTAAAAGTTGGTCATAAGTTTCAGCTTTCGTAGAGTCTCCACAAATCACTCGATGCTTACCAAGTTGCCAAATGTCCCCTCGTTTTGAAAAGGTGGGTTTCTTCAATTCCTCTTCAACATCAAAGTCATCATCTGATAGGTCTTTATCATGAACATTCGACAGGATATCGTCAATTTCTGGTGGTTCAAAACCAGTCAGGTCGAGATTGAAATCCGATTCCTGTAAATCCAAAAGCAAGTCCGCCAAAAGTTGGTCGTCCCATTGACCGGTGATTTTGTTAAGGGCAATGTTCAGTGCCTTTTCATCTTCTTTAGATAAATCGACAATGACACATTTGGCGGTTTCATAGTCTAAGTCCTTCAATACAGTTAATCGTTGATGGCCACCAATTACCGTCAAGTCTTTATTGACGATGATGGGGTCAACGTAGCCAAACTTGAGTAGACTTTGCTTAATCTTTTCATACTCCTTATCACCCTTTTTAAGTTTTTTTCGAGGATTGTAGGAGGCTGGGTGTAATTCAGACAATCGAATTTCTCTAATTTCCATTGTTGGTTGGCTTGTCATTGGTTTCTCCTTTATAAAAGCGTGATTGAATGTAACACGAATGGCTACAAAATTTCCTATTTGGATTGGCATAAGATAAAAATGACCTGCCACATTGCTGGCAAGTCAAATCTTCATATGCGGTTTTTGATTTATCGTGTTCATCAGAATGTGTTGTCCACCAAACCTTACGACACTTATCCGAACAGAACTTCTTTGGTCTTCCTACTTTATGAATTTTAAGTGTTTGATAACACTGAGGGCAACGGAGTCCATCAATCTGGTCGGCTTTTGCCATTTGCTTTGTCGCCGCTCCATGACCAAGCAATGCTGGATTTCGTTTACAGTATTTTTTAACAGAATCTCTAGATAGTCCTGTAGCCTTACCGATTAAGCCATAGCCAAGACCTTCTGCTCGCATTTTCCAGATTTGTTTGCGTTGACTTTCGTCCATTTGTTTTCCTTTCCAGCAAAAAAGGACTAAAAACAACTATTTTCTACATTGTTTCTAGCCTTTTTCACTATTTTATTACCAAAATGACATACTAGGGAACGCTACATCCCCACATTAGAAACGTGATAACGGTGGGAACAAACGTAATAATTGAGCGATTTAAATGTACCCACTTGCGAATTTTGCGAAATTGCACGTTTGAGGGGGCGTCGGTCTTAGTCTCCCAAGGGTTTAGAGATTTCATCCCCCCTCCCCCAATGAGTGAAAAATGAGATACTTTTGTAACGAAACTCCAAGATTAAAATCGATACGTATACTCCACATATCGGTCAGTCGTCTTGGTCTTCCTATCATGACAAGACTTACAAAGTGCTTGCCAGTTAGATTGATTCCAAAAGAGTTCTTGGTCACCTCGGTGGGGTGTGATATGGTCAACCACTGTTGCCTTGGTCAATCGACCTTTGACTTTGCATTGAACACAAAGTGGTTGAACTTTTAAGTAACGAAGTCGTGCTTTATTCCATTGGGCATTGTATCCTTTGGCTTTGGTTGACTTGATATCCAGTTGGTAGTTTGCTTTATGGTTGTCACAATACTTGTGACCATAAGGTACTAGGTTAGGACAACCATTTTGTTTACAAGGTGTGCTTGGTCTTCTTGGCATCTTACTTCTCCCAAGGAAGATAGGCTTTTGTGAAATGCCCAAAGCAAGATGTTTTGGTGTAGTCTACATTTAAGAGATGAAGTTCCTTAATGATACCTTGTGGGGTCAAGTCGTAGCGTTCACGAATCATTCCTTCCAGTTGTGTTGAGGTGTAGCGACTGGTTCCAAAGGTTTCTACATATACCGACACAGGTTCTGCAACTCCAATGGCATAGGCTAATTGTACTTCACATCGTTTCGCATACCCTTCTCGAACAATATCCTTAGCAATCTTTCGTGCCATGTAGGCACCGGATCTGTCCACCTTGCTTGGGTCTTTTCCAGAGAAAGCACCTCCGCCATGATGTGCGAAACCACCATATGTATCTGCCACAATTTTTCGACTAGTAACTCCTGCATCCGCCAATGAACCACCAAGTACGAAACGACCAGTTGGATTGACTAGAACTTTGAAATCTAGATTCTGACGGTAACGAAGTGCTACTGACATCATGGCTTCTGTCACAATTCGCTTTACTTTGGCAAGGTCAGCCGTTTCGGTATGTTGTATGGAAACTAAGAAGGTATCAATTCGTTTCTTCTCATAGTCGTAGGAAACCTGAGCTTTAGCGTCCTTTCCAAGTAAGGGGTGACCAAGTGACATCAGTTTCTCAAGGACTCGAGTTGCTAGAACATAAGGCAGTGGGAGGTACTCAGGTGTTTCATCAGTCGCATAACCAAACATCATTCCTTGGTCACCAGCACCACCATTATCAACACCTTGGGCAATATCAGAACTTTGGAGTCCAAGTAGGTTAGTTACCCGAACATTCTTCATACCAAGTGGCTCGACAACCCGACGAACAATGTTCTCGAGATTAAAGTAATGTCTTGTCGAAATTTCACCAGCTACTATAACCTGGGTATCTTTGATTAAGGTCTCAACTGCCACTCGACTTGATTTGTCAAACTTGAGACACTCCGTCAAAATGGCATCTGAAATCTGATCACAGATTTTATCTGGGTGTCCAACTGAAACTTGTTCACTAGAAATAATCATAATTCCTCCACGCAAAAAGCCCAACCTTTATGAGGCTAGGCTTTACTTTATTTTACTGATTTTTGGCCTGCTTCGTAGGCTCTCTCCAATGCTCTTTTGATACCCCATACCGAAACATCGTAGAAGTCTAGATTGTCGCTCCAACGTTTTTCCAAGGTTTCTACAAAAAGTTCTTCTTTTGCAATTTCTGTTAAAAGGGCATTGAGTTTTTCTTGTTGACGCTTTGTCATGGTATTGTTCTCCTCTTCTTTTGTTGTGTACATATTAACTCTAAAAAGGAGATATATCCAGTCATTTCTGAGTATTTTTTATCTTTTTTGACACTTACAATTCTACCACAAATTTTGACAAAGTGAGGTCAATGTTAGGTCACACTTAGTGCAGGGGGAGGTCAGAGGGAGGTTACTGGTAGGTCAAGGGGAGGTCAATGTTAGGTCAGGGAGAGGTTACTTTTCCAAAGAAAATCCCATTTTCATATACACTTCCCTAACATGGTCTAAGACCTTACGTCGCCAATTTCTAACAGTACTTCGGCTAATATGAAACTCTCTCATCAAGCTATCCCAATTACTATCTATCTTAAGCATGGATTGCGCAAAATCATATAAATCTCCCTTAAGAAATTTTAAAGCCATCTCAAAATTATCAAGGTCATTAGCCAATCGGATATACCGTTGCGATAAATCCGCCAATTGTTCCTCATTTTCCTGAATCATCTTCTCTCGAAAATTCAGTGCAATCATCTCTGACCTTTGATTGGTAGGTGAACTTTTAACTCTAGGCTCATCAGATTTTTCAAAAACGAGTGAACCAATAACCTCATTTTCTGTCACTGGTTTGAAATGTTCCAAACGATACTTTAACATATCCAAGTCACTTTTGAGTTCATTGTAATTCGTCAGTATGTGCTCTGCCTTATCCATCTGCCCCTCCTACTTGTGCTTTAACAGCTTCAATTAGCCGTTCTTGTTGTGCATCTTTGTTTTCTAGTGCCTTCAGGATTTCCTCATCAATCGTTCCTTCAGTCACAATGTGTTGAATAACAACTGTCTCAGCCTCCTGGCCTTGACGCCAAAGGCGTGCATTGGTTTGTTGGTATAATTCCAAAGACCATGTTAATCCAAACCAGACCAAGTGGTGGCCGCCTTTTTGGAGGTTCAACCCATGACCAGCTCCAGCTGGATGAAGTAAGCCAACTGGGACATTTCCCTTGTTCCATTCACGAATATCTTCTTCTGTTTTCAACAACCGACTCTTTACCTTGAGTTTTTCTAAACGTCCAATAATCCGAGCTAAGTCATGTTTGAACCAATAGGCAACTAAGACAGGTTCTCCATTTGCGGATTCAAGGATATCTTCAAGGGCATCTAGTTTTTGTTCATGTAATGCCACAACCGTATGATCATCAGAATATACAGCTCCATTGGACAACTGAACTAACTTGTTCGTCAGGCTTGCAGCATTTGCGGCAGTTACTTCTAGTCCGTCTAACTCTGACAATACATACTCTTTCTTAAACTGACTGTATTTTTCTTTTTCCTTTTCTGACATACGCACCAGTTTCTTGGTTGAAATCAATTCAGGCATATCCAAATAGTCTAGGGCTTTCATGGAAATGGTAATATCACTAATCTTGTCTTGAATTTGACACTCCGCATAATCCATAGGGATGTATTCATAAACAATGTTTCCATTGCGACGACCTTCTTCAAAGTAGCGACTACGAAACTCACCGATGAACCGACCAAGACGTTCACCTCCGTCAATGACTTTAAACTCTGCGAACAAGTCCATCAGTCCATTTGAGCTTGGAGTTCCTGTCAAACCAACGATACGTTTCATGTAAGGTCGCATAGCCATGAAGGCTTTGAAACGCTTGGACTGCCAAGACTTGAAAGAACTCAATTCATCAATCACTACCATATCCCACTTGAAATAGGGACTACATTGTTCCACCAACCAAGGGAGATTTTCACGATTGACGATATAGATATCCGCATCTTTCTGGAGAGCTACTTTTCGTTGCTTTGGTGTTCCAACAATTTTCGAATAACGCAAGTGACGCAACTCCGCCCATTGCTCAATCTCATCACTCCAAACCGTATTTGCGACTCGAAGTGGGGCAATAACCAAAACTTTAGTGACTTCAAACCTATCAAACATCAGCTCATTCACCGCAGACAAGGTTGTAGCTGTCTTTCCCATCCCCATGTCTAGGATGACTGCTGCATAAGGGTGAGCTATGATGAAGTCCTTGGCGACTACCTGATAGTTATGTAATGTCAATTTCATCTAGCACCTCTCCAATCATCTCAATTCGGTCAATCACATAAACCTTGAAACCTAACCGCTCGAACAGTTTATGCCTTGACACTTGCAACATCCTTGGCTTTTGGTTAGGAGCTTTTACTTCCACCAAGCCAAACTTGCCATTGGGTAAAAATACCAACCTGTCTGGCACACCAGAAAAAGATGGTGATACCCACTTAGGACAAATGCCTCCTCTAGCTTTCACAGATTTCACCAAAGCTTGCTCAACGTACTTTTCTCTCATCGTTCTAAATCCTTTCATCAAATTGAAGTGTGTAGGTCTAGTGCAGTCATTTCCAAAACTCCTCTTATAGGCTTTTTTTATAGTAATTTTTGCTTATAGGATAGTTTTAGAAAAGACCATAATAGACCTACACAAAATCAAAAAATGTCACTCATGCTGGTCGTTTTAATCATTTATCTGAAACCTCACTCAAAATAAGTTCCAACCATTCAGTCAACGACCTACACACCTAAAATAGTCCATCACCTCTCTTGTGGAGGTAAGGTGGCTAAAAATGTTGGTCATTAATCTAAGAAATCATAGTCATCATCAACCAATTTCAAACCAAGAATGAAGTTACCTTTACTTGTCCGTTTTCGCTTAAACCCTGCCTGATCAAGAGCAGAATAAAAATCGGTCGTACTGCGTGTGTACTCCATGTTCTTGGCGCAATAAGCACGATACTGACTGTATAGTTCTCCTGATTTTTCTGTCAACTGATCACCAACTTGACAACACTCACTAAGGAAGTGTCCTAACCAATCATTGGCCTCACGATAGGCTTTGACGGAAGAAGATACCGCAGTTGGTACTTTTGTTTTAAAGTTCGCTTTGATAGCTTTTTCTGCACCTTCGATAATCCAAGACAAAATTGCTGGTGCTGCATTGTCATACAAATGGTCCGCAAAGTTTTTGATGTCAGAGCGACCAGTGATTTTGGCATTAAAGGGAATAACAACCAAACGTCGCCAAGTTCCATCATCGTTCGCTCCTACTTTAGGCAGATGGTTGGTATAAAGAACCAGCGTATGTGATGGCACGAAGTGAAAAGGATCCTTGTACTTTTTCTCAGCTTGGATTTCATCTGTTGAGGTAATCTGCTTAACAACAGCTGTATTGAGTCTCATCCCTTCTGCCATCTCAGAAGCAATGACCAGACGTTTCCCTTTAAGCTCAGCAAGCTCAGGACTGACATTTCGCTTGTTTGACATCGTTAAAGCATCCGCAGATAATTTACCTGAATAGCTACCTAGCACACGAGCAATGGTATTCCAAAAAGTAGACTTGCCGTTCGCTCCGCCTCCATAGGCAATAATCATATGTTCCTGATAGACCTTACCGATTGCCGCCATACCAATAATTTCTTGAACATAATCAATTAATTCTTGGTCATTACAGAAAAAGGTAGCTAAAGTTTCCTGCCATAATCCCATACCCTGATCACTAGGAGAGACTGCTGTCATTTTAGTTATATAATCTTCAGGATTGTGTTCTTGTGACCCATTTATTCCTTTTCGTAAATCATAGGTAGCCTCTGGCGTATTGAGTAATAAGTCATCACTATCTAATTCTGACAATTCTACTGAAAGCATTGGTTTAGCTGTATTATAGACAGCCATCAAATTCTTATAGTCACGATGTTTCATAACAAATTTATGAAACTCTTTAGCTGCTAGATAGGCTTTTAAATATTTCAACTGAAGTGGAGTTTCGACTGCATTTTCTAGTCGCTTTCCACCAGCCTTAATGGTCAATTCATCAATACCTGAAGACTGAAGTTGCTTCTCTGCAGATTCCAAGAGTGCATTCGCTTCAGCAAGTTGTTCATCAGTAAAGTGTACAACTGCCCCTAATGCCAACTGCTTGTTCTCACGCCAATGCGTTCCATCGTAATAGAGATAATCTGTCGCATTGGTATAAGCTAATTTGTCACAATACTCACGAGCCAATACTCCTGCTTCACCGACATCGGAGTAGTCATCTGGTCTCAGTGTTTCTCGATTAAACTGTTCTGGTGAAACATAACCTTCAGAACTTTTAATGGTTTTATTGTAGAAACGTACTGCACTGCCCCATATGGTATCTAACTCCGCTTTATCCAATGGTGGTTCACACTTTTCAGCTTGTTCATCAAAGCCATCCCTTGCTTCTTGGGTCACGCCTAACCGTTTGACAATCTTAGCTGCAAATACAGACATCGTTGAATTACGACTCCCTTGCTGGATTGGTCCACTTGGAGGAGTATAGAAGTCTGCATCGAAATCTTCCTCGTCTTCAATAGAAACAACTTGAAACAAATCTTCATCAATAGTTAGCCATGAATCATGCCATATAACCTGTGCATTTGGATTTCCAAAGAAGAAACGTGCCGCATCCTTGGCATGATCATCAAAAAACTTGTACTGATTACAGAGTTCTTCCTTCATAGCTACGTAGACATCTTTATCAGTTACCTCATTGATTTGGAAGTAAATATGAAATTTTGGTCTTGGAGCTTTTCCTGCCTTAGCCTGCATGTGACTTCGACTAGTTACCAAGGCAAAGTTATAATCCGCAAAGATTTCTTTTAATCTCTCTATAGTTATCCACTCATCTGGATTTTCAGTGTGGTGATTATCAATATCCATGACCAAAACGTCCGACTTGACGAAATTGGTATTTGAGCGTGTATTGTTTAAAAACTGCCCTGCCACATGGTCGAATTTCGCAACAGTTTGTAGCGATATTTCATCAGTAATAGTTACTTGATTGGGATAAACCGTGGTTGTCTGAACCCCAGTCTGTCCAGAATAAGATAAGGTAAATTGCATTATGTACCCTCCAAATGTAATTAATGATATGTGGAGTTTTTTCCCTCCTACCTTATTAGGTAGAACTACGACTCATTTTTCCGCCCTTAATAACATTTTTTTCAAAAAAAATAATCTTCCTTTATATAGCTAGAGGAAGATTATTTTCTTTTATGCCAAAATAAAAATTTTTTATAAAAAAGCGGAAAATTACATCCCAGTATTACCTATATAGGTGTAAGAGATGAAATACATCGATTCAAAAAATTTTTAATAAAAACCAGAATTTCTGTTCACATCTCTACCTAATAAGATAGGAGGTCACAAAATGACTCAAGAAATAACTGTGAATCACAATGATGAACTGGTCGATACTCTAACTGCCATTAGCATCATTTCAAAGCAACTCGCTCGTAAGATAAAGGAGGAAGAAAACAATGAGCAAAATGAAAGAACTGAATAGACTAATTAATGATATGGAAGAAACCGCAAAGTACTATCTTCGATTGGTGGACGAGTTCAAGAAACTCCTCTCTTCTGAGGAGCAAACAGTACCTAAATCAAATCCACCAAAAAATGAATCACAAAAGGAAATTCAATTGGAGGATGTCCGTACAGTCCTTGCGACTAAAGCTAAAGATGGATTTAAGAATGAAGTTCGTGCTCTTCTAAATGCTTACGGTGCTTCTTCTCTATCAGCTCTTGACCCTAAACACTTTGCGGCAGTCCTTGAAGAAGCTGGAGGGATTGGAAATGACTAACCACGCCATTCTATCTGCTTCTGCATCACATCGTTGGTTGAACTGCCCACCATCTGTTCGGTTAACAGAAAATATGCCAGATGTAACCTCTGAGTTTGCCCTTGAAGGTACGGATGCTCACGAGTTGTGTGCTTATCTAGTCGAGAAAGCTCTAGGAAGGAAAACGCGTGATCCAACTGAGGATTTAGCATTTTATAACAATGAAATACAGGATTGCGCTGAAGAATACCGCAACTATGTCATGCAACAAGTCGAGAAAGCCAGAGGCTACTCTCGTGACCCTACAGTTCTTATCGAACAACGACTGGACTTTTCTAAGTGGGTACCTGAAGGATTTGGAACTGGAGATTGCCTTATTGTGGCAGATGGACTTCTTCAGGTTATTGATTATAAGCACGGACTTGGTGTTCTAGTTGATGCAGACCATAACCCACAAATGATGTGTTATGCCCTCGGTGCTCTTGAGATGTTTGATGGGCTTTATGATTTTGATAAAGTCACCATGACCATCTTTCAACCACGAAAACATAACATATCTACCTTTGAGATAGAAAAGACTGAGTTGCTTGAATGGGCTGAAAATGAACTCGCTCCAAAAGCTGAACTTGCATTCAAAGGTGAGGGGGATATGCAGTCTGGTAAACACTGCCAATTCTGTAAACTAAAGACTGTCTGTCGTAAACGTGCGGAGGATAATTTGGCTCTTGCCAAGATGGAGTTTGCAAATCCAGCTACTCTTGATAACGGGGATATTGCAGAGATTTTACCTAAGCTAGACTTGTTGATTTCATGGGCAAACGACATCAAAGCTTATGCATTAAATCAAGCAACAGATGGATATCCTATCCCAGGATACAAACTGGTTGAAGGTCGTTCTGTTCGTAAATACTCAGATGAAACTGCCGTGAGTCAAGCTGTGATGGAAGCTGGATTTGACCCTTACGAAAAGAAACTACTCACTATCACTGCCATGACAAAATTACTTGGCAAGAAAACCTTTAACGACCTACTTGGTGGTCTCGTAATAAAACCAAGTGGTAAACCAATACTCGTTCCAATTGACGATAGCCGTCAAGAGATGAACCTAGCAAAAAATGAATTTAAAGAGGATTAACTATATGACAACTAAAGTAATTACAGGACCAAACACTCGCTTCAGCTACTTAAATGCCAATGAGCCAAAGTCGATTAACGGTAGTATTCCCAAGTACAGTGCCTCACTCATCATCCCAAAAGAGGATACTGCTACCATTAACAAGATCAAAGTAGCCATTGAGCAAGCCTATAAAGAAGGTGAGTCAAAACTCAAAGGCAATGGCAAATCAGTACCTGCATTATCTACTCTGAAAACTCCACTTCGTGATGGTGACCTTGAACGCCCTGATGATGAAGCTTACAAAAATGCTTACTTCGTAAATGCCAACTCTCCACACAAACCTGGAGTCGTTGATGGCAACCGCCAAGAAATTATCGATACGTCTGAACTCTACTCAGGTATCTATGGTCGTGCTTCTATCACCTTTTATGCATTTAATTCCAATGGCAACAAAGGCATTGCTTGCGGTTTGAATAACTTGCAAAAATTGCGTGATGGTGAACCCCTCGGTGGACGCACTCGTGCTGAGGATGATTTTGCGACAGAGGACGATGATGACTTTTTGAACTAGAAATGGAGAATTAGATTGATGATGTATACTATTTTAACTTGTACTATTATGGGTCTCTGGGTGCTAATCGGACTATACTTCGGGTATATGACCATTAGAGATGACATTCGAAATGAAATGGAACGAAGGGCTAAACGAAAGAAAGAGAAACTTAGTCAAATACCACTCAGTCGAAAAAACAAATAGAACTCAAGGTGGCAGTACTTCTGTCACCTTTTTCAGAAAGGACAAACTATGCCGATTAAAGAACTCAGCATCGACATTGAAACCTATTGCGAAATTGACCTACGAAAATCTGGTGTCTATCGCTATGCGGAAGATGACAGTTTTGAACTCCTTTTGTTTGCGGTTTCTGTTGATAATGGACCAGTGACTGTTTACGACTTTAATAAAGAGAAGTTACCACAAGATATTCTTGAAGCTTTAGTAGACGATAGAGTCATCAAATGGGCATTCAACGCTTCATTTGAGCGAATTTGTCTGTCCAACTGGCTCAAGAAACATCATCCTGAATTATTATTAGATGGATTTCTCTCGCCTAATTCATGGCGGTGTAGCATGATTTGGTCCGCATATTTAGGACTCCCACTTTCCTTAGAAGGAGTTGGAACAGTTCTCAAACTAAAAGACAAAAAGATGAGAGAGGGGGCTGACCTCATTCGCTACTTCTGCGTGCCTTGTAAGCCTACCAAAGTCAATGGGGGACGAATTCGTAACTTTCCTCATCACGCGCCTGACAAGTGGTCTGCCTTTATCGATTACAACAGACGTGATGTTGAGGTCGAATTGGCTATCAAGGAACGACTGAAAAACTTCCCAGTACCTGATTTTGTTTGGGATGAGTACCACCAGGATCAGATTATTAATGACCGTGGTATTGGCATAGATGTTGACTTTGTAAAAGCCGCTATAAAAATAGACAGAGAGAGCAAAGCCAAAATTCAAGAAGAGTTAAAAGCATTAACAGGTCTTGAAAATCCCAACTCTGTTCTGCAGATGATTGGCTGGTTACGTGAACATGGAGTAACTACTGATTCTCTAGATAAAAAAGCTGTGAAAGGACTCCTCAAAACGGTTGATGAAACAACTGCTCAAGTTCTCAAACTTCGTCAGCAAGCTGCCAAATCAAGTGTCTCTAAGTACCAGGCTATGATGAACTGTGTGTGTAAGGATGGTAGAGCAAGGGGGATGTTCCAATTTTACGGAGCAAACCGAACTGGACGTTGGGCTGGTCGTTTGGTACAACTTCAGAATCTACCTCAGAACCATCTTCCTGACCTTGGGGAAGCTAGGGAACTTTTTAGAAAAGGTGACTTAGAAGCTATTGAGCTACTCTACGATACTCAGGATACCTTATCGCAACTTATCCGTACCGCTTTCGTTCCAAGTGAAGGAAAGAAATTCATTGTTTGCGACTTTTCAGCTATCGAAGCTCGTGTACTCTCCCACTTAGCTGAAGAGAGATGGCGCAGTAAAGTATTTGAACAAGGAAATGACATCTACTGTATGTCCGCTTCTCAGATGTTTGGAGTACCAGTTGAAAAACATGGACAAAATTCTGAATTGAGACAAAAAGGGAAAATTGCGGAGCTTGCTTGTGGATATGGTGGTTCAGTCGGTGCACTCAAAGCCATGGGTGCCATTGATATGGGACTATCGGAGGAAGAACTTCAACCACTTGTAAATTCATGGCGTCAAGCAAATCCGAATATCGTTCTCTTATGGTGGGATGTCGATAATGCTGTAAAGACTGCTGTAAAGGAACTAATTCCAACATCAACTCACGGTATTCAATTTGAAGTTAAAAGTGGCATTTTATTCATCACCCTACCATCTGGTCGTAAACTATCATATATCAAACCAAGAATTGACGATAACCAGTTCGGTGGAGAGTCTGTCACCTACGAAGGGACTGGAACTGCCAAACGTTGGGAGAGACTAGAAAGTTATGGTCCAAAATTTGTGGAGAACATTGTCCAAGCTATCAGTAGAGACATTCTTGCTTACTCTTTGAAGCGACTGAAAGAGTTTAATATTGTAGGCCATGTCCATGATGAAGTAATAATTGAATGTCCTATGGAACAAAAAATTGATGAGATTGCATCATTAATGGGAATTGCACCAGACTGGATTTCCGATATTAATCTTCACGCCGACGGATACGAATGCTTATTCTATCAGAAAGACTAGCAAAAAATCGCCATCTCAATACGAGATGGCGATTTTCAATTATTGATTTAGTTCTTTATATACCTCCTTTGCGAGTGCATGTGCTTTCTTGATTGCATCATAACCTTGCGTCTTTTTCATCCCCATTTTGGCGATGATTTCTTGCTTGGTAATCTCATAATTACCATATATCAGTTTTAAAATTTTGCCATGCTTAGGACTACGTTGATATACTACTTCAATCAACTCCTTCAAAGTTTCATTCAGCATAAGTGTTTCTTCATAGGATGAAATAGCTGAAGGATCATAGCCACACGACCTCATACCATCCTTGCTTTCCATCATTTCTTCAAGTGATGTTGTATCAAGTTTACTCCTAGAATGGCGACTTAGATACTCATGAACATCAGCATTGAATACTTTCATAGTGATATCAAACTCTTCTAGAGTAACTGGTACAAAACCAACTAATACTGATTTACCTCCAAATTTAAAGGTTCTTAAATTATTACGATTGATTTTCAGCACACTTAGCATCACTTTATCCTTAATAACAAATGGTGCTAGCACTTCTCCCGACAGACAAGGACGATCATCATATGATTTCTGGGATTCATAACGGTAGGGATTATTGTTAGATTGACTATGGTTGACTTGGTTTGCCATATTTTGTCTCGCTTTCATCGCATAGCAAAGAAAATGAGACAATTGACTCAACAAAAATATTTAATTCTGATTGCATAAGCACTTCCTTTGCTTAATATACAATCAGTAGACTTGAAATACTGATATTTGAATTTTGATACCTACACCTCAAGTCGTGCTAGCAAACGAATATAGGTTTCATGCAAATGTAAGCCATTACAAAGAAATTTCACACGTTATGAAAGTTTCGTGATATAATAAGAGAAAACTAGAAATCTCGAGTAACTTACTTACATTGCTATTGTAAGATAATGAAATCAAAAAGTATTTGTCCTCTTTTTGACCAATTTGTGACCAATTTTTTCATTGAAAGGAGAATATTATTTGCAAGAATTTAATTTTTCCTCATATTTAAAACTTCTGTTACCTGGGATGACAACTTTAAAGCAGGGGCCGCTTGGTATAACACTACTTGAGCCGTTATCTAATTTAAATGGTATTACAACATCAATAGATGATCGAAAAATTACTCGCCTCGTACAAAGAAAAATTGAAGTTGATAGTGCTTTTATCCAAGCTTCAAACGATTACAATATTATCCAAGCAACGCTAAAAAATTTTGAAAAGAATATCTGTTCTGACTTACGCATACATAATAAGCAAGATATTTTCGACAACATATTAAAGTGCATCAACAGTGATTCAGAAGCATCTCCGAAAAAGTATGATGAACTAGCAAGATACTTAAAAAATGGGCAAGAAGTTGAGTTTTTAACTTATTCTTTTCTATATGCCCTTAACAAGACGAATAAGATGACTGATTCTGCACCTAGAATTGAGGATATTGAGCTTTTACAACAGGTTCGTAATAAATGTCCTCTCTGTCAGAAACCATTAACACGTCAAAAAAAAGACACTACAATCCGAGCATACAAAATAGTAGAGATATTCTCTTCCAATCTTGACAAGGATACTGCAGATAAATTTAAGAATTTCATGCCCCCGCCAGCTAAATTAGATTCATACGATAATAAAATCCCATTATGTATTCAAGACGCTAACGAGTATGAAAACTATGCTGATATTGACGAATATAAAAAGTTACTGTCCATTAAACAAGAAATTCAGAAGTTAACTGAGATTCAAGAAGTTATGAATCACGGAAATCTTGAAACACAAATCACCGAAGTCATAGATGCACTAAACGATTATACTGGAAGCTCAAGCTCAACAACCCTGAATATGACCGCCCTTAAACTCAATCAGAAAATCTTACCTGAGCATAGTGTTTTAAGGGGAACAGTTCAATATCACGTACTTACTTATTTCTCATACATAAAAGACTTGTTTGCTGAAAATAGTAATTTCATAATGATTCAATGTGATATAAAAAAAGTTTTTACTCAATTAGCTAATACCAATCTCTCACAACCAGAGATCGTAGAAAATCTTGCCAATTGGCTCTTAAATCAATCAAAACTGAGCAATGGACATTTAGACGCATGTAAAATTATCGTATCTTACTTTATCCAAAATTGTGAGGTGTTCAATGAAATTACCGAATAAAGCAGTTTCTTATAAGAAAAGCATATTGCCTCTCTTTCCCATCATCTTAGAAGCACTACGAAATAATGATTATTCTCCAAGAGAACTCTATATAAAACTCTATAAAAAAATAGACAGTATCACGCTATTTACTGATGCAGTGACCTGTCTATATGCTCTTAAGAAAATCGATATGAATGAAAACGGGATGCTGTATTATGTTAAAACAAATTAGTTGTGATAAATTTTTAGAAAAAGGAAAAATTAGAGAGCCAATCGTATTTCATCCTGGATTAAATACAGTCATGGGTAGCGAAAATGCTGCTAACTCTATTGGTAAGTCTACTTTCCTTCTAATAGTTGATTTTATTTTTGGAGGAAGTGACTATGTCGAAGAAGCCTACGATATTGTTGAAAACGTAGGCCATCATACAATTAAATATGAATTCGTTTTTGATAACCAGTCATACTACTTCTCTCGTTCAACTGATAATTCTACTACCTTCAATAAATGTGACAGTAACTATACGGTTATTAAACGTTTAGATAAGGAAGCATACTGTCAATTTCTAAAGCAAAAATATAAAATGAACTATCCGTTCATTCAGTTTAGAGCCTCCATAAGTCCCTTTATACGTGCTTGGGGCAGAGAAACTATCGATAATAAGAAACCACTAAAAGCTGCAAAAGACTCCCCAGATAAACAGGGTATCGATACACTATTACGTTTGTTCAATAGATATAGTGAAATAGAGCAGCAGAAAAAATATATCGAAGATGCTGAAGATAGAAAGAAAGTCTTTGTGGCTGCTCAAAAATATAAGTTCATTGCTACAGTCCAGAATAAAACTGAATATAAGGACAACGAAAAAAGAATACAAGAACTAGAACAGGAAATAAATCAACTTACCAGAGAAAGTGATAGCGGTTTGGTTGATTTAGACTCTATTCAGGCACAACAATTGTCAGAACTTAGACATCAATTATCTGATGCAAAACGCCAGCGCTCTAGCTTATTGTCTCAAAAACGAAGCTTTGAAGCAGAACGCAATCCTAAAAGGCAGCAATTTCAAAAAGATTTTGAATCGCTACAACAATTCTTTCCTAATGTAGACATCAAAACGATTTCTGAAATTGAGTCCTTCCATCAGCAACTGACATCCGTTTTAAGTGCAGAATACAGAGAATCGGCTAAAACATTACAAAACCTTATTAATCTAACTAATTCTCAAGTGAATCAATTAGAGGATAAAATATCCCAAATTAGTAACGTATCAAACGTCTCTCAGTCAATATTGGAACAGTATGCTTATTTACAACGAGAAATCACTCAACTTAGAGATTCCAATGAAAGTTTTAAACAAAAAGAAAAGCTGTCGGATGAAATCCGCGCTTTAAATAATGCCTATAATCAACTAATGAGAGCCATCCTGGATGATATTGAAGAAAGACTCAATTCAAGAATGTCTACCATAAATGATAAAATCTATAATGGTACTAAAACCAGTCCTAAAATATCATTAAAATCAGCAAAATCCTATGAGTTTTACACTCCACAAGATAGGGGAACTGGTTCTGAGTATAAAGGACTTATTCTTTTTGATATAGCTATGCTACAACTTACTAACCTTCCGATTATTGGTCATGACTCATTCTTTCTAAAACAAATTCAAGATGAAGGACTGGAAGGCATCTTACAATGCTATCTTGAACAAAAAAAGCAAGTGTTCATCACTTTTGATAAAGAAAAATCATATTCAAAAAAATGCCAAGAAATTCTAAAACAAACCGAGGTACTTAGGTTATATCCAAATGGAGGAGAGTTATTTGGTAGTGCTTGGAATAATAAAATATCAGAATAGCTATGAAAAAAGGCTGGGAACTCTCGATGGAGTCCCAACCTTTTTTCTTAGCTCAATTTAGCATATAGTCTATCAAAGAGCTCATCAAGCTCCCTCTGATTGTCCTCATGATTATCTACAATACCTAATACAAGTTTGTTAAGTTGTTGTCTATCAATTTCGTTTATTTTTGGTATAGGAATACGTTTTAGATAATTCGCTGAATTATTCACTGTTGGATTAATAGAATGAATAATTTCATTGACTATAGCAGAATTAAGCAATGCTAAAATAAATAGTAAATCTGATGATTTTTTTGGAAAAATACCTACAATACTTTGATCAAATACACTGTCTTCCATTAGACAAGCACGAACTTTTTTACTTTTAAGCATTTGAGTTGCAATGCCATATTTGAAATAATAGCTACTATTCTGAAATCGTGCTTTTTAAAAAACATGATAATCATTAATCTCACTTTTATCCCATCTAATATACCAATCTACTTCAGGCTTATGATATGGAGTTTTCAAACTCCCTTTTACTAATGGAATGTAGCTATTTGGAACATCGGTTCCATTGATATTCGCACATTCAGTAAAAATATCACTATCAACAACAATATCATAGCTACAACTACAGTTTAGGTAATCAGGAACGATTACTGTGCTGTTCTTCCTCGTGAAAGCCTTCGATTTTGTAATTTTTTCCAAGCTTTTCTGAGTTCTATCACAGAGTTAATCTCTAAACCAATCTTTTCAACTAATATTTTATTATCTAACTCATTTATTAGCACTTCGATATTATCACTCCCGTTTTGGCGAATAAATTCGTCAATTTTATTAAATAGAATATCAATCTCAGCATCTGTTACTTTCTTTGCATCAAAAATATTCGGAAGCATTATCTTTGAGACCTCACTAGGTAATATTTCAAGTACACCTCCACCATAACTTCTCCCCTCAAGCTCTGAAAATAACAAACCAACAGTTGTATAGTAGGCAACAATTAATCTTTTCCCATCAGCATGATTTTTCAACCTAACTCTGTGCATTGTATCTGTGCTTACCGCAGATACTTCTTCTGTATTCAACATAACTTTAGGGAATTGGTAATTTCTCCTCAAAAAGAAAATATCTGGACTCCACACTGAAGGGACTTTGTACCACTCATCACGAATTCTCGTTTTATAAGAAGTATTGTGGCTATTTTCTTCTCCCCATTTTATGTAATTATTCACACCATCTTTAAATTCACTTTTTTCATATGGACTGAGATCCAATAAGTATGTTCTAGCCCCTGACTCAATATTTTCTTCCCAATCTTCTTTTTGAAATTGGACTCCCTTAATATTTACGCTTCTAGCTATTAATGGTTTACAATACTTTCTTAAGTCATATTTTTCCACAATTTCTTCATTGATACAGAAGTATGCATTATTACCTGTTGTAATTCCAACTTCACACTTAGCAACATCTGAAAATTCAACAAATTCATTACTTTGCTTAATGGTATTAATTAAGTGAATTTGTTCGTTATTTAGAAAATATCTTGTCCACTTATTAGATTCTTTATCAACATTCATAAACTCAAACTCATTTAATGAATGTTCCTGTAAATCATCTGCATTTTTAAAAGGTACAACTTTTATAGAATGTTCTTTGTCACCTTTTATTTTTTCACCAAGAAGAAGAACCACTTCTTGCTCTATATCATCAAACACTAAATCATCAAATGTAACTATGGTACATCTATTAAGTTCTGTTAGTAAAAATTTCCTCAAATCCTCTGAATACTTTACTTGTAATAATTCCGCAGGAATGACTAACCCAATTCGACTCGAACTATCCATACAACTAATACATGCTACTGTAAATGAAACCCAGGCATTGATTAATTTATTGGGCTTCATTTTGTTTTTAGTTAAAATCTCACTTTGTTCTTCTCTCTGTTCTTCAGTTAAGTATTGATATCTAATATAAGGAGGATTTCCCAAGATTCCTTGAAATCTCATCTTATCTAATCCATTCTTGTAAGCATGATAGAAATCATCATTGACCACGACATTTAACGAGTCCCCATCAACCTCTGTTTGATTTTTCTGATGCCAACCAGAAATATGATGAAACCTACTTAACTGAGCTGCTATATGAGAAGTTTCCTCATCTATTTCAATTGCAAGAATACTAGAAGATTTATCTACGTTTTCAGATCTAAGACTCCTTAAAAATACTCCGTCACCTACGCTCGGTTCTAAGATCTTGTTGATATTAGTTTCTTGATTCAAAACCCACTTTGTAACAAAATCTGCTATTAATTGTGGGGTAAAATACCGTCCACTTAACTTCTCAATTGATGCATTTTCTTTTAATAACACTTTCTTCGCTCCTTTTCAAAAAGCCATATATTTCACAATTTCTATTGTGTGACGATATTAGCATAGGCTTGGATTTATATCAACACATAAGAAAATTAGTAAACCTATTCACCAGTAATTTCAATTAAGAACTCATCCGTTGTTCCATCAACTTTATAAAGAGTCATTATTTTTCCTAACAGATTACGATTTTTTATAATATCTCTTGCTTCACCCCAAGATAAACTTACATTCGGTTGTTTCTGCTGATAACTCTTCGTATCGGTTCTCTCATCATATTTCAATGTTAATGTATATGGTCCATACTCAATTCCTTCTATAATGAAGTGAAATTTAGCTTCTGTAAAATAATTATATGTCGGTTTACCTTCACGATTCGACCAAATAAGTTGGTTAAACACTTCATTGTAGAAATAGCTCTGCTGATCAATATCATACGCTCCTTTTTTCATTAGCATAGAACCTGTTGAGTTAGTTCTACTATTAGAAGGAATTGTTAAATCTCTTTCTTTCAGCTCCTTGGATTTCCATACTTCACTTACTGTTCCTGATAATGTAGATGTTAAAACAGGACTTGTTTTATTAACCTTAATACCTCCATCATTATTTTTTGAATTCTTAGTTAAATTTTGCTTTTTCTTAATAGGAGTAAGTTTCATTTGTTTGACTGTCTTACTACGAATAGAAGATTTACCTAAACTAATTTTTACCCTATTAATTGTTTCGTCAATTACTCGTCCATCTGAAAGCAAGTCATCCACAAGATTATTATTATCTACTTTTAAAACGTTACTTGTGTTTACCCCATCTTCATTTTCAGCATCTACAAAAGACAACAATTGTTGATATCCTTTAAGAAAATCATCATAAAATTTTTTATCAGAATCATCGGTTAAGTCTAACTCTAAACTTACGTTATTCTCAATATTCCTATGAAAACCACCTACGGTAAAGTTAGAACTACCAATTACTGCATAAGCCCTCTCGTTTTCTTCATCAATTAATAACAATGATTTCGCATGAAAAATAGTTGTTTGCGACCCTGTATCAACGACAAAAACACTTACGCCAGTATCAACTAACGCTCTTAATCCCTGGGATGAAGTTGAACCATTTCTAATACCAATAACAGCAGTAAAATCAGTCTCCTCTTCAAGTAACTCCCGTATTTCTAACACACTGTCCTCTCTTAGAAACGCAGAATAATAAATTGCTTTGTTATGTTTCTTACACAGTGTTTCCTTAACAATATCTGCAAAACTTATATCATCTAAACGTTGAATTGAATAATCTACTTTTGCCATAATTTCTCCTCGACACAAAATATATTTTAAAAAATTATATCAAAAATCTGTAGCATTGTACAACAAAAATCTACAGATTTATTTTAAAGAAAACAAACCAAACTCGAATATTATAACTTTAAATGTGTTTTATATCCCAGAAAATACTACAGATTTTTATTTTAATCTGTAGAAATTCGCAATCTAAAGTCAAAATAACAAAATCCTTGAAGTTCAACTCTTTTTCAGGTATAATTGTTGCATAATAAAGCAACAGAGGTGATACATCATGTTTTCAGGGATTCGTCTAAAAGAAAGAAGAAACGAGAAAAAATACTCTCAATCAGAGCTTGCAAATCTTTTAGATATTAATCGAGCTTGTTCTTAATGTTTGTTCTTCCTTTTTTAATTGCTTTAGCTTTTACCATTCGAGGAAAGGTGTTAGTCAAATACAAATATCTTTGCAAAGAAATAAGTTGGGTTTGGAACGAGGAGCAACTGCACCGCAAGTGGAACAACTTATTTTATCCTTCTTAGGTTTTTCTTTTTGGTGTTTTACCTAAAAGAAAAACCTAGCTTTTTTTGCTAGGCTTTTTTTTACATTTCTTTAATTTTCAAATTTTTTATTTCCCACTCAAACCATTCGCTAAAATCTTGTTTAAAGCCGTTAATAGAATATTGCTCTTGTTCTTCTGCTTCTTTATCGTTTTGAGGGTCTAAGTAGGTCGGTTTATCTTTTGGTCTTGCGTATACACCTATCCATGTTTTAAAATCGCCCTCAAAACTGCTATCTATGATAAAGCCTTGCTCTTTTAGCTCTTCTCTTACTTGAGCTTTTAGATATTTCTGTTCTTGTGTTCCAAAAAACTCATTTTCTGTAAAATCTTCTAATTGTAATTTTTTTGTTTTTTCCATTTTCTTTTCCTCTTTTCTTTTTTTTGATTTTTAGTTTTTTGACAACCATTTTTGTTAGGCGTTTGAGGAAGTGAAGCTGTTTTCCTCATGTTTTAAAAGCTAGAAATAAATTACAGTATACGCTCCTTTCTTTTTTCGTTTTGTTGGTTCATTTTCGCCAGTGTGTTCGTGTCGTTTGCTGTGACGAGAACGCAACATAGACACAAAGAAAACACAAGGGCGAGCTTGCTCGTTTATATACCCTTGTGTTTTCGACTGGATATGTTAAGGTAACAAACAGTAAATGACACGTTACAGACTGCAAAATGTACCAACTGAAAAAAGAAAGAATACCGTTGTGTGCTTTATTTCTCGATCAGCTTTTAAAACATGAGGAAATGTTTTTATAAAAAAAGAGTAGTTACCGTTTTTTGGTAACTACTCTTTTCCTTTTTTAAGGTTTAAAGTCCTGGAAGTTTAGGTGTTTTGGGTATTGGTGGTGTAGGTGGCTGCAAGCTTTCCAATTTTTGTTGAATTGCTTTAAATTCAGGGGTTTCTTGGTGTTGATTTTGAACCATTTTTTGCTCTATTCTCTCCAAAGTCGGTTGAATTTCTTTCCCTGATACTTTACGATTTAATTCTCTTTCTAAGGTCTCTTTCGGACTAATGGAAGGCGTTTCTAAGCTTGAATAGAGTTTCACTCCTTCTCTATTGTAAAGCCTTATATCGCTAAATAAGCCCGTTTTATGAAGGGTTTCTAAATTGGTCGGTAAGTTTTTGACAACAATATCATGCGCTTGTTTTGGTGTTGCCCTGGCTGTCATTGGATCATCTGCATACATGGTTTCATATCGTTCAATTGTTCCTAAATATGAGTTGATTTTAGGTACTGCCATGACATACATTTTTGTTTCATAACCTTTGGCTTGAAGCATTGTTGCGGTTTGAATGGGAACGTCTGTTGTTCGTCCTGTACCTTCAATCACCAAGTTATAGCCTTGATCGCTTAAACGGCTTATGATCGCTTCTGTCATGCGATTAGAATAAGGGGTAACGTGTTTTACTACGTCTTTCTCATAAAGTTTCGCTAGTTCATCAAAATTAGGGTGCTGTTGTTTAAAGGTATCATTATCAATGACAATAACATTCCCTTGTGTTTCTTCAAGAATTGCTGATCGCAAACTCGTTTTCCCTGACCCTGGTTGCCCACCAAGTAAAAAAGCGGTTGGCGATTCAACCGCTTTTTTTCCTTGAACCAATTCTTCTAAATTATCATTTAAGCGATTTTCAAATTGTTTGTCAGTAAAATTGACTATATTTGCCATATTAAGCCACTTTCTCTTTATTCAAAACTTGTTTTGAATAGCGATTCATTGACCGCCAATACTCATGAACGGCTTGTAATTCTTCTAAAGAATAATCAAAAAGATTTACACGTTTTGCAAGCTTTAATTGGTTTAATAAATTGACTTCCAATAATTGAGAGTCATTTTTATTTAATTCATGATTCAAAACATAGTTTAATACTCGATTATAAACGCTTGCCGATAATTCGTTAATGATCTCTATTTCAAATGTTTTTTCATAAGTAACTGCCATTTCATTTTCACTCCTTTTAAAGTTTGTCAGGTAAATATTTCCGAATATATTCTTCTAAGGCTTTATCCATAACTTCTTTTACGTTTCCGCCATTCTTTGCTGTTTCGATTTTTATAATATGGTGCAAGTCAGCACGAACACGAACCGTCTTATCCCCCATAATATCTTTTTTTGCACTGATTGGTGTATCATTTCGTTTTGCTTTTTGTGCGCCTAAATTTCCCACAACCACTCACTTCTTTCTATTTCTTCTTACTCTTATTTTATCATCAACAATCACAAATCACAAGTGATTTGTGATTCTATTCTTTTTCGTTTTCTAATTGAATGATTCGCTCAAGCATTTCAAAAAATACGTTCTCATACATAGATAAAACTTTTTTGTCATAGCCTTTGTGTTCTGTAATGCCGTTTTTAGACCAGGTACTTACTTTATTACTTCGCTTGATAATATTTTGGAAAACCAAGTTATCTTCTTTATGTTGCTTGTACAGTTCTTCCAGGTTTGATTTTATCGTTGTGCTGTCCGTATCAACTAAATAAGGAACAAAACCGATCATATCTAGTCCAGGGTTAAACTGTTCTTGTAAATCAATCAAATAGGAAATATAGTTTTGAATGTTGTTTGTACTTTCTTCTTCTGCTTGTAAAGGGATCATGACGTAATCACTTGCCACGATTGCATTATTTGTATAAACGCTTGGCGTTGGTACAGTATCAATAATAATGAGATCATAGTCACTTTTTAAAGGTGCTAAAAGAGTAGCAAGCAATCTACTTTCATTTTCAAAAGTCCATGAGCGAGTTAATTTTGGCAGTAACATCAAATCAAACGTGCCAGGGATCAAGTCTAAATTATCAGTCAAATGAACAATAGAAGAAGCCAAGTTTCCATTTTTCAGTCCTTCATAAAAATTAACACGTGGCAATTCTACCTTAAATGTTTTTGCTAAGTCTTTTGTCAATGTTGCTTGTAAGTCCTTATCGATCATTAAAACTTTTAAATTAAATTTGTCTGTCAAGTAAGCAAACATAGTCGATAATTTTGACTTTCCAACACCACCTTTAAAATAATTGTTTAAGATAACAATCGCTTCATTTTTACTGTTTAAAATACGTCTTAATTCTTCAAGTATTTTGAGTTCTTCCTTCTCCATAACTACGCCCCATTCTTTTTTTGTATAGTAATATTGTATCATTAGGAATCACAAATCACAAGTGATTTGTGATTAATCACTTGTGATTTGTGATAAGTGATTTGTGATAAGTGATTTGTGATTAATATATAAAAGCCCTCTTTAAAGGGCTTTTATGCTTATTTTGAAAAAGAGATAAAATCAATATATCCCTTTTCTCCGATTTTTACAACGGCATTGTAGGACTTTCTATCTTTCGTTTTGATTCCTTTTACCAGGGTTTCTTTTCCCTCTAGTAATTCTTTTACATTTGTTTTGGTGAGTTTTTTCTTTCTAAAATGTTCAGCTAAAGTGAAGGTACATTCAGGATAATTTGAACAACCATAAAACGATTTTTTTAATACAATATTGTTGCCACACTTAGGACATTTTCCTACAAGGGGTCCCGAGCGCTTAGTGGGAATTTGTACCCCTTATCGATACAAATTCCCCGTAGGCGCTAGGGACCTCTTTAGCTCCTTGGAAGCTGTCAGTAGTATACCTAATAATTTATCTACATTCCCTTTAGTAACGTGTAACTTTCCAAATTTACAAAAGCGACTCATAGAATTATTTCCTCCCGTTAAATAATAGATAACTATTAAAAATAGACAATACTTGCTCATAAGTAACGGTACTTAAATTGTTTACTTTGGCGTGTTTCATTGCTTGATGAAACTGATTTTTAGTAAACAGTTGACGATATTCTCGATTGACCCATTTTGAAACAAAGTACGTATATAGCTTCCAATATTTATCTGGAACATCTGTGGTATGGCGGGTAAGTTTTATTAAGACACTGTTTACTTTTGGTTTAGGATGAAAGCATTCCGCTGGCAGCTTAAGCAATTGCTGAATCGAGACTTGAGTGTGCAAGAGCAACCCTAGTGTTCGGTGAATATCCAAGGTACGCTTGTAGAATCCTTCTTCAACAATCAGATAGATGTCAGACGCATGGCTTTCAAAAACCACTTTTTTAATAATTTGTGTGCTTAAATGGTAAGGAATATTCCCAACAATTTTATACCTCTGTTTGTTAGGGAATTGAAACTGTAGAATATCTTGGTGAATTAAAGTGACACGAGTATTCAGTTTTAATTTTTCTGACGATAAGTTGAATAGATGACTGTCTAATTCAATAGACGTTACCTGTTTACTTATTTTAGCCAGTTTCGTCGTTAAATGCCCTTTACCTGTTCCAATTTCGTAAACGGTATCGGTTTCTTTTAAATTCAATTGTTTTATTATTTGGTTGAGTACTTTTTCACTCGTTAAAAAGTTTTGAGAATATTTTATATTTTTGTTCATGTAATCACTCCTGAAGTGATTACACCTATAAACAAATACAGAAGTTAAACGATTTGTTTGTAATTTTAGTTATCTGTTTAAAAAGTCATAAGATTAGTCACTGGTAGGAATTAATCTAACGTATTTATTTATCTGCGTAATCACTGTTTTTAGTCTGTTTCAAAATAGTAGATGTTTTATCTACATAACGCATTTGATAACGCATTTGGAATACCAACATGACGAATCCCTCCTTCTTAATTACAAATTTTTAGCATCTAATTTAACTTCAATTTATAGTATAACACAACAAGATGATATGTTCAATATAAAAGTTATGGAATGAGTCTCATACTTCCAATTCGATGCCAGATTTAAAGGATATGACGAAGTGTTCTTCATAGACTGTAACGCTCTGGATTATCTTCCTTAGTAGCAAGCGATTAGCTTTCACAAAATCTTCTGTTTGTAGTTTTAAAAATTCATCAGGATTTTCTAACTCAACCTCAAAATATTTCATTTTACATTCCCTCATTTCATTTATTGATAAATTGAGTTTACAAAAAAGAGTGGACAATTTTTGTCTACTCTTAACCTTTAAAATAGTTTTTTTTAATCGATTTGAAGTTGCCTAAATTATTACTTATTCGGTAAAATGAAGTATTGCTTTCAACAGATTTCCTTCAACTACACTTCACTTGATTCAAACAAGGTGGGTACATTTCTATTCCCACAAACTCCTTGTCAATGGAAACAAACACGTACCCACAGGGTAAATGGAAATAGAAACTGATAATTTCTAGCTATCACTTCTACTCATTCCAAAAATTTTCTCACTCTGATACTTACCCACCATAAAGCAAAAAGCCTTGCAATCAAGGCTTTTCATTATCCCTTTCGTTCCAAGGTGTCTAGGCTTTTACGAGCAGAGCAACACACTCGATGTGATGCGTATTTGGGAATAAATCCACCGGCCGTACCTTAGTCAGTTTATACCCCAATTCCTCATAAAGCTTAATATCACGCGCCATGGTTGCCACATTACAAGAGATATAGACGATTTTCACTGGTTTTACAGAAGTACTTGCTTTGATAAAACTTTCTGTTAAACCTTTTCGTGGTGGGTCGACAAAAATCACAGTCGGTTTGACTCCATCTGCCACCCATTTTTGCATAGCGGATTCTGCACTATCACAGACATAGGTCACATTGTCAATTCCATTTCGAGCAGCATTCTTCTGACTGTCAAGGACAGCCTTCTCAACGACTTCCACACCATAAACATGCTTGACCTGTTTGGCAAAGGACAGACCAATAGTTCCAATTCCAGAATAGGCATCAATTACGACATCATCTGCTGACAAATTTGCAAAATCGATAGCTGTCTGATAGAGTTTTTCGGCCATTACAGTATTGACTTGATAGAAAGAGGGAGCAGAAATCTCAAATTCATTCCCCAACATGCTGTCTACAATGGTTTCACTGCCATGCAAAAGACGGAATTCTTGACCGAATATCGCATTGGTTTTCTGATCATTGATGTTCTGAATAATAGAAACTAGATTTGGAAACTGACTTATCAACCGTTCAATCAAGGTTTCAACACGGAAAATCTTTGGTCGAGTTGTAACCAAAATCAACATCAGCTGACCCGAATAATGACCACGACGCACGACAATATTTCGAACGAGTCCTGTCTGTTCCTTTTCATCGTAAGGCTTCAAATCCAATTTCCGTAAGAGGTCACGAGTAGCCAAAATCAAGCTATCAATTTCCTTATCTTGAATATAAAAATCTTCAATCGGTACTAAATCATGCGAATTTTTACGGAAAAAGCCCGTTTCCAACTGACCATTGACACGACGAACAGGAACCGCTGCCTTATTACGATAGGCAAGAGGACTATCCATACCGAGAGTACTTTCGACTACAATTTCTGAAATGCCCGCAATCTTGCGCAGACTATTTTCAACTTGCTTTTTCTTAAATTTAAGCTGGGCTGGGTAGTTCAAATGCCCCAGGTCTGCAATACCCGTTCTTAGATAGGTCAAATCCAGATCTTGGTTACGGTCTGGTGAGTAGCTCTGCCATGCTTCCACCTTACCAAAACCAATATTTTTCTTAAGCTTCAGAACACGCATAGACACTTTCTCACCTGGCAGTGCATTGTCCACAAAAAAGACAAAACCATCCAACTTGGCAACCCCCTGCCCCTCATGAGTTAGGTCTACAATTTCTACTTCAACAACATCATTTTTCTTTAACATAGTACTACTTTCTATTTTGGACACTAAAAAAGTGACCGAAGTCACTCTCTAGTATATCACATTTTTTATCGTAAGCCCAAATCAGTTAAGCGCTGTTGGTACTTTTCAAAATCAACTCGCAAAGCCATGCCACCATACATATCATAATCGTCAATCCAATCCCCATTTTCAGGAATGGTGATGCGTTCGATGCCATTAGCTGCATCCATAACAACTCCCGGTCCATGAAAGAGCATGAAGGCCTGGGGAACTGTTGTTGGGGTCATCGCCACTACTTTACCAAGTGCTTCCGCCCCTGAGAAGAGCTTCATAGGATTTTTAGCCTGGGTCATGACAGCCGACAAGACTTGTTGCTGACGCTTGGTACGACCGAAATCCCCCTCATCATCTGAACGATAACGCGCGTAGTTAAGCAAGGTCTTACCATCCATTTGTTGAACACCAACCTGAATGGTTTGATAGGCTGGGGCATTTTCCTCCAGCTGCAAATCATTTGGCACTTCCACCGAGCTAACCGTTTCTCCATCTATGGTTGAAAATTGTGCATCAATAGTCACCCCCTCTGGAAAGAGTGTATCAATTGTTGTCGCAAAAGTTGCAAAATCAACCATAGCATAATAGTCAATATCAATATCAAAATTGTTTTTCAAAGCCTTACGAACTTCTTCAGCTCCCTGCTGATTATCCTGCTCTCCAAGGGTATAGGCGGTATTTAATTTATACTCATAACCCTCAATATCGACCAAGGTATCCCGCATAAAACTAACCAGTTTGACCTTATTATCTGCATTATTGATATTTAAGACCATAATGGTATCTGTCCGTATTTCGTCCGTGCTTTCACCTGCACGTCCATCCGTACCCAAAATCAAAATATTGGTACCATTAGCAGAACTGACCCCGTTAAATACTTCAGCAGTAGGCTGCTCACTCACACTATTCAGGCCCTTAATGAAACTAAAGCCCAAAGCAAAAACAAATAACAAAAGGACTACGGCTAGGAGCCTGAAAATCCGTTTTACTCCCCATTTCTTTCTTTTCTTTGGTTTCAGTGGCATTTTAGGGACATAGTCCACTAATTCTGCTCTCTCACTAATCTGCTTTTTTCTTCTACTTCTTCTGGACCTAGTATCCGGATAGGCTGGAAGAAGGTCATCATCTGCCTTAGCAACTTCCTCAGACCAGTCATCACCTACAAAGTCCTCAGAAAACAAAGGACTTTCATCATTCATTTGCTTTTTCGGTTTCCCATGTCGGATACGAAGTTCCTTCTTATAGAGAAGATAGTCCAACTCCTTCCGCTCTTTATCATTTAAATAATGGATATTTTTATGTAAATAATCCAACCTCAACTCTTCATGATGGGTTAAGATTCCTTTGTTTTTCGTCATACGTTCATCTTTATCCTAACTAGCTAGGTACACTTGATAATTACCTAGTATTTTACATGATATTTCCAAACTCGTCAATTCTTCAAGGGAATAGGACAGTAGGTCCTCTGATTGATTTTCAAGGTCCAGTATAAAAAAATACTCTCCCAAGGCTGTTTTTAAAGGACGACTTTCAATTTTTGTCAGACTAATTCCTCGCCATGAAAAGACTGACATAGCTTTATATAAAGCTCCTGGTAAATTATCTGGTAAGGTCAAGGCCAAACTAACCTTTTTAGTCACTTTCTGGAGGCCAATCTCTGGAACTTCATTACCCAGTATCCAAAATCGTGTGAAATTTTCACTCATCTCTTGAATATCTTGTCCAATTACCATTAGACCATATTCCTCTGCCGCAGCTTGTGGTGCTATAGCCGCATAAGGCTGGGCTGGATGCTCAGCCACATACCGAGCTGCATAGGCTGTACTAGCTGTCACCTCTATCCGAGCATGGGGAAAATGCTCCAGAATATATTTCTTACCCTGTGCAATAGCCTGTGGGTGTGAATAAATAACTTCGATTGCCTTATCTGCACCCATTGCCAAAAGTTGCTGGGCTATGGGTTGAACAATTTCGGCAACTGCATGGATTTCCGCCTGATGAAAAAGATAATCGATGGTTTCGTGGACACTCCCCTCAATAGAGTTTTCAACTGGAATGACAGAATAGACAACCTGACCAGTTTCATAAGCCTTAATCACTTCTGTAATGGTCCCGAAAGCCTGTAAATCAGCACTTGGAAAGGCCTGTTGGGCAACTTGATGGGTAAAAGAACCGCGCGGTCCTAGGTAAGCTACTTGCATAGAATCTTCCTTGCTACTTGTTCTGGAGTAAGTTGGTCTGTATTGATAATGGTAGCCGCCAATCCTTGATAAAGGGTCATGCGTTCTTGATAGATAGTTTCAAATTCTTCCTTGCTATTCTGCAAAAAAAGCGGGCGTTGGGATTGACTATCCTGGCTAATTCGCTCATAGGCAACTTCAAACGATGCAGTCAAAAGAACATTCTTTTCTTTATTATCTAATAATAACTGACGATTGAACTCAGATTTGACCACACCACCGCCTGTCGATACAAGACAGTCAGCAGGCAAATCCAATAATTCTTTCAAGACTTCCGTTTCAACTTTACGAAAAGCAGCTTCTCCTTCGAGCTTGAAATAATCAGCGATGGTCATGCCAATCCGTTCTTCAATAATTTGGTCCATATCATAAACAGGGAGGTCCAACAAACGTGCTGTGGTTGATTTTCCAACTCCCATAAATCCAAGTAAAACGATTGGCATCTCTTCTCCTAGTCTATCAAACTATTTAGGTGGTCAAAGAAGGCTGGATAGCTAGTATTGATAGCCTCCGCTCTCTCTAACTCAACTTCTCCATCCTGAGCCAAAAGGGCCGCAATAGCCGTCATCATACCAATACGATGGTCACCGAAGGTGTTAACAGTCGCACCATGCAAGGCAGTCGGACCATGAATAATCATACCATCCTCTGTCGGCTCAATCTTGGCTCCCATGCTATTAAGGGCATCGGCCACCACTTGGATACGGTCTGTTTCCTTGACTTTCAATTCTTCAGCATCTCGGATGACCGTTGTCCCATTTGCCTGTGTGGCTAACAGCGCAATAATTGGCAATTCATCAATCAAACGAGGAATGAGGTCGCCAGCAATCTCCGTAGCCTTCAAGTCAGAAGTTTCCACCGTAATAGTGGCAGATTTAGCGAGTTCATCAATATCTGACAAGGTCATCTTACCACCCATGGCCTTAATAACGTCAAGAATGCCTGTACGCGTTTCATTGATACCGACATTCTCAAGGACGATTTTTGAACCTGGTACTACCAAGCCAGCAACTAACCAAAAGGCTGCACTGGAAATATCACCCGGCACCGTAATCTCTTGGGCCGTAAATTCCTGACCACCTTGGATACGGATTTCTTTGCCATTGACAGTCAACTCACCGCCAAACTGAACAATCATATCTTCCGTATGGTTGCGGGTCAGTTCTTTTTCGACGATAAGACTTTCACCTTCGGCTTGTAGGGCTGCAAATAGCAGAGCAGACTTGACTTGAGCCGATGCTACAGGGAGTTGGTAGTGGATTGCTTGTAAATTCTTGGTTCCTTTGATAGTCAATGGGGGCAAATCACGCTCGGTCTGTCCAGCGATTTCGACACCCATTTGTTGAAGCGGAATGGTCACTCGGTCCATAGGCCGCTTAGAAAGCGAATCATCACCAAACATAGTAGCCTCAAAATCCTGACCTGCTAAAACGCCAGAAATCAAGCGGATAGATGTCCCTGAGTTGCCCATATCCAAGTGATTTTTTGGAGCTTGAAGACCTTCAAAACCAACACCATGTACTTCTACAATGTCACCATTATCTTCAATTTTTACACCCAAATCACGAAAGACCTGCATGGTAGACAATACATCCTCTCCACGCAAGATATCATGAACACGAGTGACGCCTTTTGCAAGGGAGCCGAAAATAATAGAGCGATGACTGATGGATTTATCACCCGGAACTCGAATTATTCCTTTTAATTTTTCTACATTTGTTCTTAATTTCATAACTCATACCTCGAAATAGTGTTAGACCTATTCTATCATATTTATTGAATATTTTCAGATTTTTTTGGCAATTTCTATCTAAAATAAATATATAGAGAAAACCCATAAAAGATTTATGAATGAATTTTCGGAGTTCACTGCGATTTTATCAAATGTACCTTAATTTAAGTTTAAAATTCCTAAAAATCATGCTATAATTAAGAAATATACTAATCGAAAGAGGACTTCTATATTGTTTACACCAATCAGTGAAAAAATCGACATCAATCAAGTGCGAGAGCATTCTAAACTATCTCCAGAAACTCTTGCCAAAAAACAAGCCCGTGACCGTGAATTAGAAGCCATTCTAAAAGGTGAGGATGACCGTCTTCTCTTGGTTATCGGCCCATGTTCTTCTGACAATGAAGAGGCAGTTTTGGACTACGCTCATCGCCTGGCAAAACTTCAAGAGGAAGTCAAAGATAAAATTTTCATGGTTATGCGGGTCTACACTGCCAAGCCTCGTACAAATGGTGATGGCTACAAGGGCCTTATGCACCAACCTGATACAGATGCCGCTCCTAGCCTGATCAACGGCATCAAGGCTGTTCGTAATTTGCACTACCGCGTCATTACCGAAACTGGCTTAACAACAGCTGACGAGATGCTTTATCCAGAAAATCTGCCATTGGTTGATGACTTGGTATCTTACATTGCCGTTGGTGCTCGTTCTGTTGAAAACCAACAACACCGCTTTGTAGCTTCTGGTATTGACGTTCCAACTGGCCTTAAAAACCCAACATCCGGTAACCTTAAAGTCATGTTTAATGGTATTTTTGCAGCACAGAAGAAACAATCCTTCCTCTTCAACAATACAGAGGTCGAAACCTCTGGCAACCCGCTTGCTCACGTTATCCTTCGTGGTGCTGTCAATGAAAACGGGAAGTATTTGCCAAACTACTACTATGACAATCTCTTGGAAACCATTGACCTCTATGATCAATTTGGTTTGAAAAATCCATTTATCATCATCGATACTAACCATGATAACTCTGGTAAAAATTATCTGGAGCAAATCCGCATCGTACGCCAAACCTTGATTAACCGCGATTGGAATGAAGCCATCCGTAACTATGTTCGCGGCTTCATGATTGAATCTTACATCGAAGACGGTCGCCAAGATAATCCAGATATTTATGGTAAATCCATTACAGACCCATGCTTAGGCTGGGAAAAAACGCAAGAACTCATCCGAGAAATCCACAGTAGATAGGAAAAAATTATGGGAATTCACAAACGTAGCACCAGTCTAGACATTGATAAAGTTAAAGAACTCTCCAAACTAGAAGGAGAATTTTTAGCCGCTAAAAACCAACGTGATGAAGAATTAAAAGGCATCATCCGTGGTGAAGATGACCGCCTGCTCTTGGTCATTGGTCCGTGTTCTTCTGACAATGAAGAGGCCGTTTTAGAATACGCTAATCGCTTATCCAAGCTTCAAGAAGAAGTCAAAGACAAAATCTTCATGGTCATGCGGGTTTATACCGCCAAACCACGCACCAACGGAGAAGGCTATAAGGGCCTGGTCCATCAGCCAGATACTTCTAAATTACCAGACCTGATAAACGGTATCGCTGCCGTTCGTAATTTGCATTACCGTGTCATTACTGAGACCGGACTCACAACTGCTGATGAAATGCTCTACTCTGCCAACTACCCTCTTGTGGAAGACTTGGTGTCCTACCATGCTATCGGGGCACGTTCAGTTGAAGATCAAGAACACCGCTTTGTTGCCTCAGGCATTGACATGCCAACAGGTATGAAAAACCCAACTTCTGGCAACTTGACCGTTATGTTCAATGGTATCTACGCCGCACAAAACAAACAGAACTTTATTTACCGCGATGCAGAAGTTGATACAGATGGCAACCCGCTTGCCCATGCTATCCTTCGTGGCGCCAATACTGAGCAAGGAACCTATGAACCAAACTACTACTACGATATTCTCTTGAAAACTATCAAACAGTATGAACAATTTGGACTCGAACATCCATTTATCGTTATCGATACCAACCACGATAATTCTGGAAAAAATTACCTGGAACAAATCCGTATCGTCCGTCAAACCCTCATCAACCGAGCTTGGAATGAATCCATTCGCAAGTATGTCCGTGGTTTCATGATTGAATCCTACTTGGAAGACGGCCGTCAGGACAGCCCTGAAGTATTTGGGAAATCCATTACCGACCCTTGCTTGGGCTGGGAAAAAACGGAAGCACTTATCCGTGAAATCCACCAGACCTTATAAACTCAACAATATAAAAAATCAGATGAAAAATGGAGGAAATTTGTGACTATTGATGGATATACTCGCCTGGCTGCTGTTGTAGCCAAGCCAATCAAACACTCCATTTCCCCCTTCATACATAATCTGGCTTTTCAGCATACAGGTGTAAATGGAGTATATGTCGCTTGGGAAATTCCAGAGGAAGACTTGGCAGTCACTCTTGAGAATATCAAACGCTATGATATGCTTGGTATTAACCTGTCCATGCCCTACAAACAAGCCGTTATTCCCTACCTTGATGACCTAACACCATCAGCTCGCTTAATTGGAGCCGTTAATACCGTTATTCATAAAGACGGTATACTAATCGGACACAACACCGATGGAATTGGATTTTTCAAGAGTTTGGAAAGACTAAAAGGCTTTCAAGTTAAGAACAAGCGACTAACCATCCTAGGAGGTGGTGGTGCTTCTACTGCTATCATGGCCCAGGCTGCTCTGGATGGCGCCAAAGAAATCACCATTTTCTGTCGGCAACAAAGCCTGGAACGAACACAGACAAGTGTAGCACCTATTGCACAAGCTACAGGTGTTCCTATGCGGGTTCTAGCTAACGAAGACAGCCATTTCCTCCAAGAAGAGATTACTCAATCAGACTTGCTAGTCAATGGAACCAGTGTCGGTATGGACGGAGTTTCTCTCCCCATCCCTGCCACCCTACAATTTCCAGAACAACTCTTGGTTGCGGACATTATCTACCAACCATTTGAAACACCCTTATTGAAACTAGCCCAGTCACATGGCAATCCAACCATCAACGGATTGGGCATGCTACTCTTTCAAGCAGCTGAAGCTTTCCAAGCCTGGACTGGTAAAGAAATGCCGACTGACTTGATTTGGGATCAATTAGTCCAAAAATACGACATCAAATAGAGAGGAAATCTGATGAAACTGACCGTCAATCTTCCCAACAATCCCTACGACATCCTCATTCAAAGAGGAAGTTTAGCACAGACAGGTGCATGGGTCAAAGAACTTTGGAAACCTCAGAAGATCGCCATTATCACAGATGATCATGTTGGTTCCCTTTATGCTGCCACCGTTCAAACTAGTCTGGAAACCGCTGGATTTGAAACCATAATCTTTGCATTTCCAGAAGGTGAAGCATCAAAAAATCTTGACACTGTCAATCAGGCTTACGAATTTCTCGTAAAAAATGGCATGACACGTAGTGACGGAATCATTGCTCTCGGTGGGGGAGTCGTTGGCGATTTGGCAGGATTTGTGGCATCAACTTACATGCGTGGCATTCATTTCCTACAAATTCCGACCAGCCTAACTGCCCAAGTCGATTCTTCTATCGGGGGAAAAACTGGCGTGAATACACCATTTGCCAAAAATATGGTAGGTACCTTCTGCCAGCCAGACGGCGTTTTAATTGACCCTGACACCCTCAATACCCTTGGCAAACGTGAATTGATTGAAGGAATGGGCGAAGTTGTCAAATACGGCTTAATAGATGATGTGGAGCTTTGGGAAACCTTAGACCAACTAGATGGATCTGTCGCGAGCATTTTGGAACACGCTGACTACATCATCTACCACTCCTGCGAAGTCAAACGCAAGGTCGTTGTCGAGGATGAATTGGACAATGGTGTTCGCCTGTTCTTAAACTTCGGTCACACCATTGGACATGCTATCGAAGCTACCGCTGGCTACGGCCAAGTCATGCACGGTGAAGCTGTTGCCATTGGTATGGTACAGATTGCACGTGTAGCTGAGAAAAAAGGACTCATGCCAGCTGGTATCACTGAAAAAATTATCGCCATGTGCGAAAAGTTCGGCTTGCCAACTGCTTACCAACCTTGGAATGTAGATGAACTATACGCTGCCTTAACACGAGATAAGAAGGCGCGAGGCAAGTCTATCAAACTAGTCATCGTTCCACAATTAGGTCAGGCAGCCATCCATCAAATTCCGATGGAAGAAATGCTAGAATTTCTACAACTATAAGAAAAAAGACTACTGACTTGCATGAAATCAGTAGTCTTATTTTTTGTATAGTCTTTCAGTTTGCTTTTAGTACTAGGCAACGAGTTGAAGACAGTACTGGAGTACGGCAAAACGAGTTAACGACGTAATAAAAGATAAACTGAACGACTATAAAATCATCTCATCGTCAGTTAGTTTCTCACCGCTATTTTTGTAGAAGAGGTCCATCAAGTTTTGAACAGTCAGGTTCTTTTTCTCTTCTCCTGCTACATCGACAACAATCTGACCACGGTGCAACATGACCAAACGATTTCCATATTCGATGGCATTTTCCATGTTGTGCGTAATCATAAGAGCTGTCAACTGGTGACTTTCCACGATTTTCTTGGTCAATTCCATAACCATGTCGCTGGTTTTTGGATCAAGGGCGGCAGTATGTTCGTCTAAAAGCAAAACCTTCGGTTTCACAAGTGAAGCCATCATCAAGGTTAAGGCCTGACGTTGACCACCTGATAGGAACTGCGTATCCACTTTCATACGGTTTTCCAAGCCCAAGCCAAGCTCTTTCAAGGCTTCTTTGAAAATAGCACGTTCACTATCTTTTACACCCCAACCAAGTCCACGTGAAAGTCCACGACGGTAGGCAATAGCCATGTTTTCTTCAATGGTCAAGCGAGAGGCTGTTCCCATTTTCGGATCTTGGAATACTCGACTAATGTCCTTAGAGCGTTTGGCTGCTGATACATGCTTAATGGATTTACCTTCAAGTAAAATATCGCCCGAATCAACCGTCAAAGCACCAGCTAGTGAGTTCATAAAAGTCGATTTACCTGCACCATTACCACCGATAATGGAAATGAAATCACCTTCTTTCACATCTAAGTTCAATCCACGAAGAACATGGTTTTCGTTGACCGTTCCAGCTTCGAAGGTCTTATGAATATTTTGAATTGATAAAATAGTCGTCATATCTTCCTCCTAAGCATTTCCGTTCAATTTTGGTCGACGAATGTTGAGCTTCTTCTGCAATTCTGGCACATAGAGAACCGTTGCCAAGAGAATGGCTGAGAAGAGTTTTACAAGGTCTGCATCCATGCCTGGAATTTCCAAAATCGCAAGGATAATCAAGCGATAAACAACTGCACCAAGTACAACAGACAGCAATCTCCAACCCAAGCGCAAGTTGCGTAAAATTACTTCTGCAATAATAACAGAGGCCAGACCGATCACAATGGTACCTGTACCAGAGTTCAAATCTGCATAGCCATTATTCTGTGTCAACAAGGCGCCACAGAGGGCAATTAGACCATTTGACATCATGTAGCCGTAGATTTTCATATTGTCTACGTTGATACCATTGGCCTCACTCATTGGGATATTGTCCCCGGTTGAACGAATAGCCAAACCAATTTGAGTATTCAACAAGAGAGTAAGCAGACCGACAACTGCTAGTACAAAGACAAGACCGATGACCAAGACTGCATTTGTTTTGGTTAGACCAAATTCCTGCAATTGCGTTACCAATGTTTCTTGTTTTAGTAGGGCCACGTTGGCCTTACCCAAAATTTTCAAGTTGATAGAGTAAAGACCTGTCAAAGTGACGATACCTGTCAAAAGGGCTGGAATTTTGAGCTTTGTATGAAGCAAACCTGAAATCAATCCAGCTACCATACCTGCTAGCACAGCCATAAAAGTCGCCAGCAAGGGATTTACTCCATTAACAATCCCAGTTGCACAGACTGCAGCGCCGAGGGGATAAGACCCCTCCGCTGTCATATCTGCGATATCTAAAATACGAAATGTCAGATAAACACCAATCGCCATGACCGACCAGAGCAGGCCTTGCGAAATGCTTGATAAAATAATATCCACAATTTTCTCCTTATTTGATAAAAATAAACTAGGTTATATTTTACCACTTTTATTCTGTTACAGATAGTTTAGCCGTATCAATACCCAATTTCTTAGCCATTTCTTCGTTGACATGAAGGCTAACTGTTTCAGGATATTCTACAGCTGTTTCAGATACCTTAGCACCTTCAATAATCTTAATGGCCATTTTGGCAGTTTGACGACCAAGTGCCTCATAGTTTGTACCGTAGGTCAACAGACCGCCTTCATCCACCATATCTGTTGAACCACCGATGACAGGAACCTTATGTTCCACAGATAATTCACCAATCATGGTCATGGTTGAAGCAACTGTATTGTCAGTCGGAACAAAGACAGCATCTACATCTTGCATCAAGCTAGTAGTTGCATCTTGGACCTCATTTGAAGAAGTAATTCCTTTGACAACAACCTTGTAACCAGCTTTTTCTAGTAATGCCTTAGCTTGTTCTACCTGAACTTCTGAGTTCCGTTCGCTAGTAGTGTACAAAATACCTACTGTCTTAGCTTCTGGAACAGCTTGACCCAGCAATTCAACTTGTTTATCAATCGGAGCCTGGTCAGATGTACCTGTCAATAACCCCCCTGGTTTTTCAATAGATTCAACCAAGTCAGCTGACAATGGATCAGTAACTGCTGTAAAGAGAATTGGTGTTTCCGTTGATACAGTCGCCAAACTTTGAGCAGATGGCGTTGCGATGGCTAGGACTAAATCATTTTCCCCAACCAATTGTTCTGAAATCGTTTGAAGGTTGGCTTGGTCACCTTGGGCATTTTGATAATCCAAGACCAATTTTTCACCTTCCTTGTAGCCATTTGCTTCCAGTTCAGCCACAAAACCTTCACGCGCAGCTGTCAATGACTCATGCTCCATATACTGAAGGACACCAACCTTAACCACTTCAGATGAGGCTTGTTTAGATGTTGATGCGCAGGCTGCAAGTGTTAAAGCCGCTACACTTGCCAATGAAATAGTTGCCACTTTTTGCACTAACTTTTGATACATAAACTACTACTCTCCTAATTTACTATTTTTCTAATGCTTTAATGGTTGCTGGATCAATTCCCACTACTTTTGCCATTTCTTCATTGACTGTAATAGCTGCTGTATTTGGTTTTTCAACAGCCAAGTCTGCTGGCTTCTCACCATCCAAAATTTTAGCAGCTAATTCTCCGGCCTGAACACCGATTGCGTGGTAATCTACACCGTAGGTAAAGAGTGCTGCATCAATAACCGCTGCGTCAGATCCCATAGCTGGAACTTTTGCCTCTTTCAAAACATCGCCAATGGTTGAAGCTGTTGATGCTACTGTGTTATCAGTTGGAAGGTAGATTGCATCCACTTTGCCAGCCAATGAAGTGATGGCTTGCTGAACATCATTTGTTGAAGTAACAGTAGTCACTTCTACCTTAATCCCTTTTGCTTCAAGAGATTTTTTAGCCTGATTAGCTTGAACTTCCGAGTTTACCTCGCTTGAATTGTAGAAAATACCAACTGTTTTTGCAGAGGGAACTACTTTGACTAACATATCAATTTGCCCCTCTACATCTGTCGCATCAATTGAGCCTGTCATGCTTCCTCCTGGGGCTTCCAAGGATTCCACCAAGCCTGCTTCAACTGGATCCGTTACAGCTGTAAATACGCCAGGAGTTTCAGCATCTGCGTTTAACATGGCCTGGGCAGCTGGTGTTGCAATGGCAAAGTTAAGGTCATTGTTACCAGCTAACTTTTGAACCATTGTCTGCAAATTGGCTTGATCACCTTGTGAATTTTGCAAATCAATTGTTAAGTTTTCACCTTCTTTGTAGCCTGCTTCTGCCAAGGCTTCCACAAAACCTTCACGGGCTGCAGATAATGCCTCGTGCTCGGCATACTGAATGATACCAACATTTACTGAACTAGTGTCTGATGAACTTGAGCTACAAGCAGCCAAAGCAATTGCTGATAAGAGTGTTACTGAACTAAGAATAATTTTTTTAAATCCCATGATTTATCTCCTTTTTATATATAAAAAATGAACAAGAAAGGACCGCTTAGACTACACTCTAAACGGTCCCATATTTCAACTGTATATGAAAACAGAAGGAATTACTGTGCCATTTAGATGTATCATCTATGGGGCACACGTCAAAATAGCTACAGCCACATAGATACAAACTTTACGTTCCCGTGTTTGCATCCATGTTTACCATGACTACAAACACTATCTAAAATAGCCGTAGAAATAAGTATGATTAGCTGAATGATTTTGACACATTAGTAACATTTCTGTTTTCCTTTCTAATTGATTTTTAATTCTTACTTATCTTAATTCATTTTCAAGCATTTGTCAACAAAAATTGCTTAAATTTTCAGATTTTTTAACTTTTTTCCGAAAATCTTTTAATAATTTCATGGAAAAGGGAGCGGGAAAGAACTCGACTGGTCAAAAAAAGAGTTCGTCTTCCCGCCCCCGCACAGTTGATTAGGTCAGATTTGGAGTGTAAAACACGAACAAATCTGCCAATCAACCACTGCGCTGAGATGTTGACACGAACCCTGATAAACGAGGTTGAGCTTTTTACCCAGCCTCAAAGTTTTTATTTGACTTCTACTTTTTCTGTCCAAGGATGAGCAGTAGTTGCCAGAACTTCATTAAGCTCTTCGACGTTGCGACGACCTTGATCAGCCAACCAAGCTTTAGCTGCTTCTTCCCCTTCGCTTGCAAATATAGCTACTGCATCCTTCCAAGTTGCACGTCCACAAAGAACACCGTTAAAGCTTGAACCTGCTTCTTTAGCAAAGACAAGGGTTTCTTGGAAGAGTTTCGCAGACACTCCCGCACTCAAATAGATAAACGGCAAGTGAGTACTGTCTGTTTGCTCCTTGAAGAAGGCTTTGGCTTCCTCAACTGTGTAGACTGGCTCTTCATCTGTGTAGCCTTCTACAAAGTTCATGTTAACCGGTACTTCTACCTTGAGGACATCTGCATTGTAGCGTGGTTTGCTGAATTCGCGCATAGCACCATTGACCTTACGTGGTTTAAGGGCTGCATACTCACGAGAGGTTACATCCATGTCGCTGGCATCGTAGGTCAAGATTTCCACGAAGTAAGGAATATCTTCTGCCACACACTCGCTACCAATGCGTTCTACCCAAGCATGCTTGATGTCGTTGATTTCTGCCTTGTCATCTACATCATAGTAGAGCAAGATTTTGACAGCATCTGCACCCAATTCTTTGATGCGTTTTGCTGACCAGTTTGGCAAAAGGTCTGGCAAACGACCTGGAGTTGAGGCATCGTAACCTGTTTTTTCATAGGCTGCAATGAAGCCACAGTCTGCATGGCGCAATTCTGAAGCTGGAACACCGTATTCCGCATCCAAAAGGATGGAGCTTGCATAAGGCGTCAAATCGCTTGAGATGACTTTCTTGAAGTCAATCAAAATATCATCTCCAAATTCGCCACCACCTGCTGCCGCAGCCAAAAGGCGTTTCAATGCACCACGTTGGTCAATAGCTAGGGCTGCAATGACTTGGTCGCTGTTTGACAAGCGCGTCATATGGTCAAATTTAGCCTGAGAAAGTTGTAATTTTGTCATTAGATTCCTCCTGGAAAATAGTATTACCAATTAAGTTGCTGTTGATATACAACTAGCAGTTTAGAAGCCTTTAACTAATTTTCAAATCGTTTCACTCCATCGAGGTAGGTTGCTTGCAATCGTCCTGCATCATCTACGACGATAAAGTCTGCTGCCCGTCCTTCTGCAATCTGACCACAAACATGATCAATGTTGACAGAGCGAGCTGGTGCCAAAGAGGCCATTCGAAGGGCATCCGGTAGGGAAACCAAGCCCCATTCAACCACATGCTGAACAGCCTGGATCAACTCTAGAATGGAGCCTGCCAAGCTGCCATTGTGTTTGAGGCGAGCTGTGCCGTCTTTTACAACGACTTCAAATTCTCCAAGTCGAGAATCACCTTCACCCATTCCTCCAGCTCGCATACAGTCTGTAATCAATACTGTTTCTTCTGCGCCACGCGCCTTGACAACAATTTCTGCTGCCGCTGGATGAACATGGTGACCATCACAAATCATTTCTGCATACACATTTTTTAAGTTCAAGGCTGCGCCAACCATTCCTGGCTCACGATGATGTAGGCCACTCATACCATTGTAAACATGGACGAAAATATTGGCTCCTGCATCAACAGCTGCTTTGGCTTGCGCATAGGTCGCATCACTATGGGCAAGAGCTGTATGAATGGCCTTGCTATTTGCAAATTCGATAAATTCTGTCACGCCTTCTCTTTCTGGTGCAATGGCAATTTTGTTGACTAAGCCTTTGGAAAGCTGGTGCCATTTATCCAATTTCTCAATCGATGGATCGCTCATATACTTGGGATTTTGCGCTCCCTTGTATTTTTCTGTAAAGAAGGGACCTTCTAAGAAAATACCTTGAATTTTAGCACCTGTTTCTTGCCCTGCATAAGTTCCAATGGTTTCACAGACGGCATCTAGATTTTCAGTAGAATCTGTCAAGGTTGTTGGCAACCAAGAAGTTACCCCACAAGATAAGAGGCCTTCTGAAATGACCTTGATGCCTTCAAAATCATTGTCCATGACATCGTGGGATGCATAGCCATGAATGTGGGTATCCACCAAACCTGCTGCTAGATGATAGTCGGAATAGTCGATAATATCCCCTTCAGGCTTTTCTGTCAGAATTTTACCAAAGGTACCTATATCTGTTAGTTCGAGATAGGCATTCTCTACCTCAGTATCCTTCAAAATAATAGACTTAGCATATATATACTTAGACACGTCCTATCTCCTTAATTCAATATAATATTTCTATATACTGGTTATAACCATATACTAATTGTAGTATATACCAATTTTTCCATAATGTCAAGTAAAGTCCAATTTTTCAAACAAAAATACAGCCTTTCGGCTGTACTCTTTATAACAATTCATTCAAGGGTTTGAAAATAATACGTTCCAAATCAGCTACATAAGCTGCCAACTGCTGCTGTTTTGTAAAGTATTCAACAAGAAGTGGATTAGCTTGAACCTTCTTATTGAAATCCAACATGGTTTTTTGATCTTCCTCAGTTGGAATATCACCCGCTTGTAATTTTTCCTGAATACCTTTTTGGAAAGCGATATAGCTCTCCAAAATTTCTTTGGCCTCTGGATTTCCTTCGACGGAAACTTTGACTGCCTCTACCGCCTTATATTCAGGCAGGTTACGGATAGCACGTTCCAATTCATTTGCAATATCATAGATATTTGTTGACATAAACTTTCTCCTTTAATCATGGTTAATTTGGTAGTTGGTCTGGATCCGCAATCGCTGCGAAGCCTCCTCCAAATTCTCTTTTGTTTTAAACGTAATTTGCAATATACCGTGTATATCTTCACGGTTCTCTTCATTGATACGGATATTGACAATGGATATACCACGCAGGACTTCCAAGACCTTCAAAATCGTATCTTCCTCATCGGGAACGCTAAGAAATAAATCATAAAAGGAATCCACACCGGCCCGCTTATGAATTTCCATAGCCTTGCGAGTCTGACGTCCTTTTTCAAAGAATTCCCAGATAGCTTCTTTATCTCCAGACTTCAAGACAGTTGACACTTGACTTAATCTCTTTTGAAACTCCTCAATCCTATCCAAAATCGCTTCTGGATTGGTCATGAGAATGCTGGTCCACATCCCCGGCTCACTCTCAGCGATACGAGTCATATCTCTAAAACCACCAGCAGCAAAATTGTTAGTAAAGGGATGAACACTTGCATAATCACCAGCCTGGTTCATAAGGCTAGATGCCAAGACATGTGGAAAATGGGAAATCTGGCTTGTTACCTTGTCATGCTCTACCGCATCAATTTGGACAAAGCGGGCACCTGTTCCAGACAGTAAATCTGTCAATCTAGGAACAGCATCTACCTTGGTAGCCTGACAGGGGGTCATGATAAAATAGGCATTTTCAAACAAGTGTAAATCTGCAGCGGCAGCCCCTGACTTGTGACTACCCGCCATGGGATGTCCACCAAGGAAATTGATTTGTTTGGGAAGCAAAAATTTCTCAGCAGCATCTACAATAGCCGACTTGGTCGAACCCGCATCCGTAATCAAGACCGCCTCTTTCAGCTTCATGTGACTTAAGGCTTCTATCAAGTCAAGTGACACTTGAATGGGAACACAGAGCAGTATCACATCTGCTTGACCAGCTAGTTCAGCCAGATTATCCGATAGCTCATCAACCATCTGTCTTTCCATTGCTATACTTGCTGATGCTTGATTGGGTTCATAACCTAAGATATGATAATCTGGGTGTTGTTTGCGGATACAGAGGGCTAGAGAACTTCCGATCAGTCCTAGACCGGCTATCAAAATAGTTTTTTTCATTGTCGACCTAGAAATTTCTAACATAATCACGGTGACTGGCTACTGCAGCCTTTAATTCTTCCATGTTATCAGAAGAAAATTTCTCCAAGATTTCTGTTGCAATGGTCGTAGCAACTACAGATTCCATAACCACACCAGCTGCTGGAAGAGCCGTTGGGTCAGAACGCTCCACAGTCGCCTTATAAGGCTCATGAGTATCAATGTCAACAGACATCAAAGGCTTGTAGAGGGTTGGAATTGGTTTCATCACACCACGAATAACCAAGGGCTCACCATTTGTCATGCCACCTTCAAAACCACCGAGATTGTTGGTTCTGCGTGTGTAGCCCTCTTGCTCAGACCAAAGAATTTCATCCATGACCTGACTGCCTTTTAGGTAACCGGCTTGGAAGCCGACACCAAATTCTGCACCTTTAAAGGCATTGATAGACACAACTGCCTGAGCCAGTTTAGCATCCAATTTCTTATCCCATTGAACATAGGAACCTAAACCAACTGGAACACCACCAACAATGGTTTCGACGACACCACCAATGGTATCCCCATCACGCTTGATTTGGTCAATATAAGCCTTGATTTCCTCTTCACGCTCTTGGTTAACGATGGAAACTTCAGACTTGGCTGCACGTTCTTTGATTTCTGCAACAGTTAAGCCATCTGGAACATCAATTTCCTTACCACCGAAAACGACAACGTGGTTGGCAATTTCAATATCCAGCTCCGCCAAAATTCGTTTGGCGACGGCACCGACTGCCACACGCATGGTTGTTTCACGCGCACTGGAACGCTCCAAGGAATTTCGCAAATCATCAAAACGGTATTTCATACCACCAACCAAGTCCGCATGACCTGGACGAGGATGTCTGATACGACGCTTGCTCTTGAGCTTGTCCTCAATATCTTCTACAGCCATAATATCTAGCCACTTTTGATGGTCCTTATTGGTCACATTGAGGGTAATTGGGGCCCCCGTGGTCTTACCATGGCGCACACCAGCCGTAATTTCTACACGGTCTGTTTCGATTTGCATCCGGCTTCCACGACCGTAACCACCTTGGCGACGTTTCAAATCCGCATTGATATCTTCTGCAGTCAAAGGAAGACCAGCTGGAACTCCCTCGATGATGGCTGTTAAGCGTGGTCCATGGGACTCACCAGCTGTTAAATAACGCATATTTAATTCTCCAAAATTTCCAAAAACTTACGTGTATTGGCCAAAGACATCTGTCCTGGAGCCGATACTTCATCCAAACTTGCAAAGGTCCAACAAGAACCAGTAATTACCCCTGCAATCCGTGTGATTTTTCCTAGCTCACCCATGGCAATGGTCGCAAAGGTCTGTTCAGCATTTAAGGTCTTGAAGCCACGAGTATAGTTCATAACATCCAAGACATCCTGCTCACTCTTTGCCAAGACTGCCATTTTAACTACTGCTGGCGAAAGGCTAGTCAATTCAGACATGATTTCCAAATAATTAGCAGGTGTTTCATCAAAATTATGATAACTCAAAACAAGATTTGGAAACTCCAACATCTGTTCAAAAACTGACTGATAGGAATAATATTCAAAATCAATGTAGTCTGGCTGATAGAGGGCAGCCACTTCCTTAATCAAGTCCACATATTCCTGATCTGCCAAATCCAAATAGCCACCCTCACGGGTCGTTCGAACTGTAAAAATCACTTCCTTGCCATTGCATTTTTCAAAAATGGCAGGAGCTACTCTTAGAATATCCTCTTTTGGAAGATAATCCGCTCTCCACTCAATGAGATCTGCTTCAGCTAATCTCCCAACATCAAGAGCCTCTACTTCTTCCAAATTTCTAGGCATAATAGGTACTACTATTCTCATTTTTCTACCCTTATCGTAAAGACCTTGAGGTAATTACTACTTTCATCATTTTTATTGATTGTAAAATCGGCTGGTAGGCGATAGGCTGCCAAATAGCCATGTTTTTGAGAACCAAACCCTTTCTCAATCTGTTGACGGAATTTCTCAACCGTAACATTGGCTGCATTGGTTGATGCAATGATTACTCCATTTGGATTTAAAATCTCTAAGGACTGAGAAATTAGTTTGTGGTAATCCTTAGCTACCGAAAATGTCTGCTTTTTATTACGGGCAAAGCTGGGTGGGTCCAAGACAATGACATCATAGCTCGATCCCTTGCGCTTAGCATACTTGAAATATTCAAAGACATCCATGACCACAAAGTGATGATGATCTAATTCTATACCATTAACCTTAAAATGAGCTTTAGAAAGTTCACACGATCGCTTGGCTAAGTCAACCGAAGTGGTCTCTATTGCCCCACCAATAGCGGCAGCAATTGAGAAGGCTGCTGTGTAGGAAAACATGTTGAGCAGTGATTTTCCAGCCGCCAGTCCATCTACTAAGGAACCTCGGACTTCATGTTGATCCAGAAAAATACCTGTCATCAAGCCGTCATTCATGAAAACTTGATAGGCAACCCCATTCTCTAAAACAGTGAAATTTTCCGGCGCCTCTTGTCCGTATAGAAAGGCTGACTCATAGTCCAAGCCCTTAAAACGGATTTTCTCATAGGCACCCTTCACCTCTGGAAAGACCTCTTGGAAGGCAGTAATAATCATATCCTTCCTCGAATAGATAAAGGTATTATACCAGGAAAAAACTGCATATTCATCATATAAGTCAACCGTCAAGCCACCGAAATCATCCCCATCTTGATTGAACAAACGAAAGGCAGTGGTCAAGTCAGACTGGTAAAAATAATGTCGCTTCTGTCGTGCTTTCCTGAACAGGTTCACAAAGAAGCTTTCTGTCACTTCGTCTTTGGAGCGACTATACAGCCAGCCAATCCCCTTATTTTGAGGAGAAAGATAAGCTGCTCCAAGATACTTTCCAGCTTCAGAAACCAGGTCAACAAGCCTATCTTCTGTCACAGAAAAACCTGAAAAATCAGCACTATCTAGGAGTTGAATGCCCCTGTTAATCTTCTGCTCTACATTTCGATTTACCTTTATTTTCATATATTTATTATAACACGATTTTGCATATATTCCAAAAAAACTCCAAACTTTGAGGCTTATTTTAAAATTATGGTATAATGAACTGAGATTTAGAAAGGACCATGAGGTGTATTTGTGAAAAAAATAATTGACTATGTCAAAGAGCTTTCCAAAACTCGGTTTGGCTTCGTCCTCCTACTTCTAGTGATGTATTGGCTCAAGACCCTCTGGGCCTACTACGTTGATTTTAGCTTAGATTTACAGGGATTGTTTCAGCATTTCATTGCCATTCTCAATCCCTTACCAATCGCTCTACTCTTAATAGGACTGGCCCTATACGCCAAACAGACTAAACTATTTTATGGACTGGCCAGCGTCCTCTATATCCTACTCTTCGCCTGGCTGTTCTCAAATGCTGTTTACTACCGAGAATTTTCAGACTACATTTCCATCTCAACCATGATGGCAACATCTAGTGTTTCCGCAGGTCTTGGTGAAGCAGCAATCAAGCTATTTCGGCCCTGGGATCTGGTTTATTTTCTGGACTTTATCGCCTTCGGCATTCTTTTTTATCGGAAAAATCTACAGTGGGATCCACAAGCTTTCCAGTCCAAAGCTAGCTTTGCTGTAACAGCATTCTCAACCCTGCTCTTCTCCATCAATCTATTTTTGGCTGAAGTTGATCGACCTGAATTGTTGACACGGGGGTTTTCCAATACCTATATCGTCAGAGCCTTGGGTTTGCCAGCCTTTTTAGGTTATAATGCTCATCAGACCTATACAGCCCATAAGGATCGCTCAGGAGCCAATCCAAGTGACCTTGAACCCATTAAACAGTATGTTGAGGAACACTATGCCCAGCCCAATGATAACTATTTCGGCATCGCCAAGGGACGCAACGTCATCTATCTCCATCTTGAAAGCCTGCAACAATTTGTCATTGATTACAAGCTAAAGGTTAATGGAGCAGAATACGAGGTAACTCCCTTTCTCAATTCTCTCTATCATTCCAACTCTACTCTAGCTTTCTCCAATTTCTTCAATCAAGTCAAGGCGGGTAAAACCTCCGATGCTGAAACCATGATTGAAACCTCCTTATTTGGACTAAACCAAGGTTCCTTTATGGTCCAGTATGGCGGAAGCAATACCCAGCAAGCAGCACCTTATATCCTATCTCAGAACGGTGGCTACACATCTGCTGTCTTCCACGGTAATTCGGCTAGTTTTTGGAATAGGAATAACACCTACAAACAATGGGGATACAACTATTTCTTTGACCAATCCTACTTTTCCGAAGCGACAGAAGAAAACTCTTTCCAGTATGGTTTAAATGATAAAATCATGTTTGCAGATTCCATCAAATATTTGGAACGGATGCAGCAACCATTTTATGCCAAGTTCATCACCGTATCCAACCACTATCCTTATACCACTAGCTTGATTGGCGATGAGAAAGGATTTCCCTTGGCTGATACGGATGATGAAACCATCAACGGCTATTTTGCTACTGCCAATTATTTGGATACGTCCATCAAATCCTTCTTTGACTATTTGAAGGCGACTGGTCTATATGAAAATTCAGTTATCGTCCTCTACGGCGACCATTATGGAATATCTAATTCACGCAATCCAGACTTAGCCCCCCTTTTAAATAAGGACCCGCAAACCTGGACAGAATTTGACAATGCTATGCTACAACGCGTCCCATATATGATTGTGGTGCCAGGTATGACCACGGGAGGCATTTTCAATACCTTTGGCGGAGAAATCGATGCCCTCCCAACACTCGAACACCTGCTAGGCATAAAAGCAAATAATTTCTTACAGGTCGGTCAGGATTTATTGTCACCTCAAAACAAGCAAATCGTGGCTCTCCGAACAGAAGGAAGTTTTATCACACCAAAATACACCAGCTATGCAGGTAAGATTTACTATACCGAAACAGGGATTGAAATTACCAATCCTGACGAAACCACCCAAAAGGAAATTGATGTGATTAAGGAAGCTGCAACTGCCCAATTAGCAGCGAGTGATGCTATTCAAACCGGCGACCTCATCCGCTTCTTTGACAATGGTCTACCTGCCCTGGATGCTAGCAAGTATAACTATATTGATTCCTTGGCTGCTGAGATTGCCATCGAAACAGAGCTTGGCGACCAATCAACCAGTCTCTACAGCCAGAACGGAAACCAATCCACTGTTGACCTCTTCAAGGCACCAAGCTACCTAGAATTAAACGGTAGTTCCACAAGCAGTACAGCCAGTTCGAGTACAGAAAGTAGTACGTCAACCAGTACTTCTTCCCAATAATCAAAAATATGCTGGACGAGATATCCTTTATGGAGAACTCGTCCAGCATATTTTTCTATAGCAATCCTTCCAAGAGCCCACGCATGAACTCTTCAGACTTGAATTCTCCGATGTCATCGATTTTCTCACCAAAACCAATTAGTTTAACTGGAATATCTAGTTCCTGACGAATAGCAAGAACGACGCCGCCTTTTGCAGTACCGTCTAGCTTGGTCAAAACAAGACCTGTCAATGGAGTAATTTTTGCAAATTCCTTGGCTTGACTAAGGGCGTTTTGACCTGTGGAGGCATCTAGTGCTAAGAGGGTTTCATGCGGTGCATCAGGTAAGGTCCGTTTGATGATACGACCGATTTTTTCCAGCTCTGCCATAAGGTTATCTTTATTCTGCAAACGACCTGCTGTGTCAATCATGAGAATGTCCACGCCTTCTGCCACGGCACGTTTGACCCCGTCAAAGACCACGCTGGCTGGGTCTGACTTTTCAGGACCAGTGACTACAGGTACATCAACACGGCGGCCCCACTCGACCAGCTGGGCTACAGCACCCGCACGGAAGGTGTCCGCCGCAACCAGCATGACCTTCTTACCAGCTTGCTTGTACTTGTAGGCCAACTTACCGATAGAGGTGGTCTTCCCAACCCCGTTGACACCGACAAAGAGCATGACAGTCAGGTCGTCTTGGAAGTTGATCTGCTCGCTGAATTGACCGTCTTTTTCGTAAATATCCACCAATTTTTCGATGATAACCCGACGGAGTTCATCTGTCTTTTTAGCCTTCTGTAGTTTGGCTTCATATCGGAGCTCCTCTGTTAGCGTAGAGGCTACCTGCACGCCTACGTCTGACAAAATCAACATTTCTTCCAATTCTTCGAAAAATTCTTCGTCTACTGAACGGAAATTAGCAAAGAATTCGTTAAGTCTTGCACCAAAGCCTGTACGGGTCTTTTTCAAGGTCCGCTGGTACTTGTCCTGCTCACTTTCCTGCTCGACTGGAACAACTTCCTCAACAGGCTCTTCCTTGACCTTGGTTTGAATAGCAGGGTCAAAACCTTGTTCCTGCGCTTCCTTCACTCGAGCCGCAGCGGCTTCTTTGGCTGCATAATACTGAGCCATCATGTCTAAGGTCCGTTGTTTCTGAGCTTCTTGCTCGGCCGTCAATTCAGACTCTGCTACATCAGACTGAAACTCTTCCTTTTCTTGACTAGCTGACTCAACTTCAGTAGTTACAGTATCTTCGCTTGAAGCCAACTGCTCTACTTCCATTTCTTCAACAACTTCTTCTCTAGGCTCTTCCTGAGCCTTTTGTCCAAACAATCGATCGAATAATCCCATACTAGCCCTCGTTCAATACATAGTGTTCAACAGCCCAGGCAATGCCGTCTTCATCATTGGTCTTAGGCAAAACTACCTTGGCGGCAGCTTTTATCTCATCTGTGGCATTAGCCATAGCAACACCCATACCAGCCCATTCAATCATAGAAAGGTCATTGCCCTCATCGCCACAAGCCATGACTTCTGACTGGTCAATTCCCAGATGACCAATCAACTTAGCCAAACCATTTGCCTTGTGAACACCTTTAGGGCTCCACTCAAGCAAAATATCACGCGATTTAAAAATCTCAAAACGTTCGTGCATTTCCGCAGGAATTTTCGGAATTTGTGCATCCAAGAAATCTGCATCTACTGCTGATACTGCCTTATTGTACACAAAATCCTCTGGCAATTCGTCATCAGTCACCTTGATTTTATTCAAAAGGGGGTTAGCAGTCAAATAGAGAGATTCGTGGAAAGCTGGTAGAGAGTATACATCCCCACCATAGACTGCATCAAGGGGTAAATCTAGTTCATTGGTCACCTGACGAATGGCACGGACTTCCTCAATGGTAAAGCCCACCTTATCCAAAACCCGACCTGTATTTTCTTGAACCAGACCACCATTAAAGGTAATGGAATACTGCCCCTCACCCAGCAAATCTAATTCTTCCAAAAAAACGCCAATGGCTTGCAAGGGGCGTCCTGTAGTCAAAACCACATAGACCCCCTGATCACGCGCAGCTTGTAGAGCTTTTTTATTTGCCTCTGAAATCCGTTTATCAGATGTCAGAAGCGTTCCATCTAAATCTAATGCAATCAACTTAATTGCCATTTACTAATTCCTCCATGTAGGCCATCACGGCTTCTTCATTACAATGCCCAATAACCAAGTCTGCTCGTGTCTTGACTTCATCAACTGCATTTGCGGTCGCAACAGAAAAGGCTGCTAGCTTCATCATTTCTAGGTCATTTTGGTTATCTCCGAAGGCGATCAAATCCTTTCCTGACAAGCCAAAGTACTTGCATAAATGCGATAAACCAATTCCCTTATGAACACCTGACAAGATAATGTCGATTGAGGTAAAGCCCGTCGTGACAGCAGTCAATTGTTGAAAATGATTATTGATCCAGTCTTGCGCTTCTGTACGTATATCCTCATCAATATAGAGATTTAATTTAATAATATCCTCAGAAACATCCTCAAAACGTGGAAGCAAAACAATATCTTGGTAATAGTCTGATAGGACCTGATATAGATCATCTTCAACCGTATCCAACATGTAAGAAGCCTTCAGACCAGATAGGGTGATATGCTGAGGTTTAACATATCCGCTCTTAATCAGTTCATCCACCAAGGATAGATAGGTTGCTGGTTTAATGGGCTCATCCATGTAAATCGTCTGATTACCATACAGAACTACTGCTCCATTTTCTGCAACCAGGGCAATATCATCTAAGAAATCCTCGAACAAGAGTTTCAAACCTGGTAGAGAACGACCACTTGCCGCTACAAACAGATAGCCCTCCGTTTTAAATTGAGCAAGTAGGCGGCGAAAACGCTCCTTGTCAAAGTGATGATCCTCTCGTAGAAAGGTCCCATCCATATCGCTTGCAATTATTTTTTTATACAACATACAGTTCCCCTCATCTCATCCATTATACCATAGTTCCATCGAATTTCGAATCTTGTCTTACAATTTCGCATATGAAAATATTTCTTTATTCAAGTTAAAAACCAGCGGTTCCCCACTAGTGTAAAATCTCTTATTCAGAAATCCTTGACCTACAAAGTTATCGTTTGAAACGACTAAACAAGTTAAAATATGGCTTTGTCTATACCTAATTTTGTGCACCGATTCGGTGCTTTTTATCTCTGTTATTATTATTTCAAGCTTTAAATCGTTTTCTATACATATATTTGTACTATCCATTCCTCATATGTGCTTTTTTCTTCATTCCATGTTAAACTTATAGGTAAGATTTAAGAACCTGTATTCACTGTTCAGCACTTCCATCTAAGGCTAGTTTATCAGCTACTCATCGTTAGTTTTTTTAAAAATACAGTCAGTATTCCCTTGAAAAATTATCTAGATTAGCTTAAAACTATCTCTTATATCAAGTGAATACAGATTCTAGTTAGAAAGCACATTATTATGATTACAAAAGAATTCGACACAATAACCGCTATTTCTACCCCTCTCGGAGAGGGAGCTATTGGAATTGTCCGCCTGTCTGGGACGGATGCCTTTGCCATTGCCAGCAAGGTTTTCAAAGGAAAAGACCTAGCAACTGTACCCAGTCACAGCCTCAACTACGGTCATATCATTGATCCTGCGACGGGGCAAGTGCTTGATGAGGTTATGATTGGAGCCATGCGTTCCCCTCGCACCTTCACCCGCGAAGATGTCATCGAGATTAACACTCACGGAGGCATCGCCGTTACCAACGAAATCCTCCAGCTCCTGATTCGTCAAGGGGCTCGGATGGCTGAGCCGGGTGAATTTACCAAGCGTGCCTTCCTCAACGGCCGTGTGGATTTGACCCAGGCTGAAGCCGTTATGGATGTCATCCGTGCCAAGACCGACAAGGCCATGCACAATGCCGTCCGCCAGCTTGACGGCTCCCTCTCCCAGCTCATCAACGACACGCGCCAGGAGATTCTCAACACGCTGGCACAGGTCGAGGTCAACATCGACTACCCTGAGTATGACGACGTCGAGGAGGCGACGACAGAGCTGGTCCGTGAGAAGACCCTCCAGTTCCAAGCTCTTTTGGAAAATCTCCTCCGTACCGCCCGCCGTGGTAAAATCCTGCGTGAAGGCATCGCAACTGCCATTATCGGTCGTCCCAATGTCGGAAAATCCAGCCTGCTCAATAACCTCCTCCGCGAAGAAAAAGCCATCGTTACAGATATCGCAGGAACAACCCGCGACGTTATCGAAGAATACGTCAACATCAAAGGCGTCCCCCTCAAGCTGATTGATACAGCAGGTATCCGTGAAACAGACGACATCGTTGAAAAAATCGGTGTGGAACGCTCCAAAAAAGCCCTTGAGGAGGCCGACCTCATCCTGCTGGTCCTCAACGTATCTGAGCCTCTGACCGAGCAAGACCGCAATCTCCTAGCCATTTCTGACATGGCAAACCGCATTGTCCTGCTCAACAAGACCGACCTAGAAGAGAAGATTGAAGCAGACCAGCTGCCTGAGGAGGTCATCCGCATTTCCGTCTTGAAAAACCAAAACATTGACCAAATTGAAGAAAAAATCAACCAACTCTTCTTTGAAAATGCTGGTCTGGTAGAGCAAGATGCCACCTACCTCTCCAACTCCCGCCACATTTCCCTCATTGAACAGGCTGTCCAAAGCTTGCAAGCTGTTAATGACGGACTGGAAATGGGCATGCCTGTTGACTTGTTACAGGTTGACCTGACCCGCTGTTGGCAGATTTTGGGAGAAATCACAGGTGATGCTGCTCCAGACGAACTCATCACCCAACTCTTTAGCCAATTCTGCCTTGGAAAATAAGAACAAGGAGGATGGGCAAAAACTAGCCAGTAAATAAAAACACAGATAGATTCGAGCTGATTTTGATAAAATCCAGCCGAACTATCTGTGTTTTTATTTTTGTTTCTACTATCTTGGACTAATTTCTTAGCCAATTTCGTTAGATTCCTGCTCATTAGTAGAATACCTATCTCTGTTGGATTCGTTTGCTCTTCGCATTAGTTGCTCAACTATAAATAAATCTAATTCAGTATCAACGTCATATCTAGACCATTCAGGTGACAGATATCCAAATGTAGTAGAAGTGTAAAATGATTGGTTCTTCATAAATTTGCCTACTGTGGACATCCACATTGAACCATCTGGGTAATAAATCATGCCTTGTGATTGTCTATTTGTTTTCGTATTATCCAATTTAGGTAAATGAAATAAACCATTTTGTAATAGCGGTGCTACCAAAGACAGATTTCTATCAAACGGTTTAACTGTAATACAGGCGTCATATTTATCAGACCAAGAATTTGAAAAATCACGAATAAAAGAGACTGAACGCAACGGACTAGTGACCTGAAATGCAATAAAATTGGTATCTAGACTATATCTTCTTTCTGAAAATACATGCAATATGGTTTCAACCATAGTTGAAGTATCTGTCGCAAGGTCAATTGGACGTTTGACATATAGCAACTTATCCCTATAATAGGATGTTAATAAAGAAATATAGTTCTCGGAATCAGTAGATATGACAATTTCATCAAACAGTTGACACTCTAAGGCTAAATCTATCGTATAACAAGCCAACGGTTTTCCACCAATCATTCTAATATTTTTATGAGGGACTCCTTTGGACCCAGACCGCATAGGAATAATTGCTACCCTCACATTCCACCTCCAATCTCTACTATAAAACTTGTTCTAATGGTCTTAGTGGTTCAATCTTCATTATGATTCTTATGCTCTTTTACTTGCGAAGCATAATAGGCAAGCTTGTTAAATTTTAGCCCAAAAGTTGCCAGTTCATCCTGCAATTTCTTTACGCTCGATACCATGATCCCTCGCACTTTCACATTTGGTAGATCTTTTAACAATAAGGCTGTGGTGGAATAGTAATGGTAGACTTCCACACATTCATACTTAGCTAATAAGCGAAATACAAAATCTTCTGCTAGTAGGTCTGTTTCTACTTGATTTACATAGCTAATATCTATTGGTTTTCTAGGATGCTTTAAATAGTAATCAATACCCAACTGTATACACACTGCTTGCGTATAATTGGCAGTATCCATCCTAGAATCTTGTATTTCTTGACCAATAAAAACACGAGCCAAGGGCTTTTTCACATCACTTCCAGCCTCCATTTCAAAGGGGAGTGATAATCTGGTAACCACTGGTGCAGGGATAATGCTTGGAACATCAAATACAGTATAATGTTCTAGGGACGAAGCCTTTATGCGCTCTTGATCCCAAGATGGGTGCAAGTGCTGGAAAGTCTTGTATTGACCAGGAGTTCCAAAAACTCCATTTTTTAAAATAGAAGCCGTCCCATCATCAAAGGTTTTTATCTTGGTATCCGGGTGAAATTCTAGATAGATAGAAGCCGGTACGGAATCAAGCGAGGCTACGTAGAGATAGTCGATTTCCGATGGCAGAGAAGAAATTCCTTGATATAAGGTCTCATCAATACTGTGGTCAAGTAAGTGTAGCTGAACACTCGGTGGGAGCTGCTCCAACAAAGGGGGCCACTTGGTTTCGACTAGCTGACTCTTTAAAATTACCAATTCCCAGGTATCCTCTAAATTTAACTGCATGATTGCCAATGCAACCTTTAGCTGAAAAGGAGTTTGGCAAAAGATTAAATTTCTCAATGGTATTCCTCATTTATCATCTATTTTTCCTCAAAATTCCTTTCTTTGTGCTAGTCTTCCTAAAAGCTCACATCAAGAAGAGAAGACATCGAACCATAACAGCATTGAGCTTCTCTCAAAGAAAGAGGTTTTACTCTACATCTCTAGAGCCGACCGATTTTAGCCAGTTGAGGAGGGCACTTTCAGCCTCATCATGAGAAAACTCTTGAGCGATCTCTAGCACCTTTTCTGAAACTTGCTTGCGATAATCCGTCGGCCATGCGACAAGCTTTCTCAAAACCTCCACCAACTCCTCAACGGTTTCAAAACCTGTACCGTAGTCAAGTTTGTCCAAAACTTGGTTGTGACCAAAGTCAACCTTAGAAAGAATGGGAATCAAGCCGACCCCCAAGCTTTCGACCATGGCATTGGCATACATCTCACTGATAGAGCAAGAGAGGTAAGCTGTAAAACTATGGCGGGGGATAAGGGCTGTATCCACAAAACCTTTCAAGATCACATTGTCAGGGATCGGATGAGTTTTCCTAAACTTTTCAACTTCATTCGCCATCCCTCCGTAGATGTGCAACTCTAACTCCGGTACCTGACGAAAAGCCTCAATAGCCATATCAACCCGCTTAATTCTGTTAAAGTGGCTTGAAAGGAATACCTTATTAGAGGATAATCCCATTGGAGGATGAGAAGCAACTGCTACACCTACCGGATGGATAAATGTGGCATCATATCCCTCTTCTACCAGTCTCTGATTGAGATAAGGACTAGCCGTCAATAGCTTGTTCGGAAGAACGGTTTGATAGTTTTTGTTGTGTTCTAGTCCATGATAATGATTATAGTGTAGGACATCTCGGAAAATCATCCCTCTCTCCTCAGCGTAAGCTATCAGACCAGGAAAGTGAGATTGCAACTGATCTTTGATGATAACATCCTTCTCGGCCCCATGCTCATCCAGATAACGTATCACCAAGTCCTCTTCTTTGAACTCCTCTTCATCCAAATAATAGGAGACCACTGGATACTCCTTAGGACCTTGATAGTAGCCAGAGATCGCGATAGAACCATCTCGATTATAATACTCAAAGGATTGCTCGTCATTTCCATACGCAGTATAGTACGGACCTTGAGAACAAAAGGTTGTCGAAACAATTTCTAAGTTGGCGTTGCGATGCAAGATACCAACTACAAAACCATCTAGATTGGTATCAACGTCAATGAATCCATTCGCTACCTTGTAGATTCTGTATTGTGGGCCTTCTTTTAATAGCTGGGCACCTACTTCCAATGTTTTCTCAAAGGCTTCAAGTGTATAAGTAAAGGTAGTAGTATCCATATCTGAATAGGTACCTGGAAGGTTAATAACATCCTCTGGTTCAAAGCCCATGACACGTAAACGTTGGTAGTCATGCTCTAATACAAAAGGGGTGGTTACTAAAAATTTATTGGCGATTCCATGCTTCCTCAATACTGCATGTCGGTAGGTTTGGGTAGATTCGTAACCGAATATTTTAGGCGACATGAATCGCCTAAGGGTATAGACTGTCATAGCTTCACCGTCTTTCTATTTTTCATTTACTGTAGAAAAAGCGAACAAGTTTCCACCTCTATTAACAGAAGGCAGTCCTGTTCGCTTATATAGTCATGTCTGGATCACTTAGTCTAATACTAATCTGGTAGCGAGGTCGTCATTTCAGCTGGTTGAATAGTCATCGCTATTGCGGTTGTTGCTTCTGCCTCATAGGCTTGACGACGGTATTTGTAGGTGATAGTCTTAGTTCCTTCTTCCACAGCACCTTCCTCGGCCTCATCCACACTGACAAAAGTATAACCAACTGTTTTGTTGCCTATATAATATGTGTATTCAACGACAGCAGTAGCAGAATAGCGATCCCCTTCAGGAGTAATAACAAGACTCTTTATAGAAAATTTCGTTAGGTTCATATTATTCTTATAATGGTATTCCACAAAATCATAGACCGTTTGATAGTCTGAAGTTGTTATTTGGCTTTCACCCCATGTTTTAGTTTCCGTTACAGTCACATATCCATCCGCATCCGGAGTAACGAGATTACCATTATGGTCAATCATTTCTAAAACAGGAAGACGGATCAAAGCGATCTCTGCATTTTTCGCAGTTTTATCAGCTGTGGTATCGTAAGTCAGACCAGTTGGGACTCTTTCAGTCGTCTCTGATACCACCTCTCCCGCTGCATTGCGGACGATTGTTGTGACCTTATTAGCTACGACACCATTATCCACAATGGTAGAACCGGAAACAATCTCTTCCCCGGTATCCGCATCAACATAACGGGTCTTAACGGTACCAGTTATTGGTGTAGAGATAGTTTCAGTCGTGTTTGGAGCAACTTTATAAATATAGGTAATGGTTGTAGTACCCTCTGTAACGAGACCTTGTTCTACATCGCCAGCTTTGACTTGAACGAATTCATAAACCTTACCATCAAAAGTAATAGTTGTTGGTTTCTGAGTTGTTGCATCATAGGTCAATCCTGAAGCAACTGTCTCTTCTTTAGAACTTGGTACTCCATCTACAGTGGTTGTCGTTGTCCTAGTCGTTGAAACCAAACCATTCTCTACTAGTTTGTACAGGTCTTTGATTTCCTTACCTTCGGTATCTACATATTTAACATTGACATTACCTGTCGTAGTTGTTTCTGTGACAGCTTCTGTAATTTGTGGTACATGGCGGTAGATATATGTGACTGTTGTAGTCCCCTCTGTAACGAGACCTTGTTCTACATCGCCAGCTTTGACTTGAACGAATTCATAAACCTTACCATCAAAAGTAATAGTTGTTGGTTTCTGAGTTGTTGCATCATAGGTCAATCCTGAAGCAACTGTTTCTTCTGTAGAGCTTGATACTCCATCTACAGTCGTTGTCGTTGTCTTAGTCGTTGAAACCAAACCTTCCTCTACTAGTTTGTACAGGTCTTTGATTTCATTACCTTCGGTATCCACATATTTAACATTGACATTACCTGTTTTAGTTGTTTCTGTGACAGCTTCTGTAATTTGTGGTACATGGCGGTAGATATATGTGACTGTTGTAGTCCCCTCTGTAACGAGACCTTGTTCTACATCCCCGTCTTTGACTTGAACGAATTCATAAACCTTACCATCAAAAGTAATAGTTGTTGGTTTCTGAGTTGTTGCATCATAGGTCAATCCTGAAGCAACTGTTTCTTCTTTAGAACTTGGTACTCCATCTACAGTGGTTATCGTTGTCTTAGTCGTTGAAACCAAACCATTCTCTACTAGTTTGTACAGGTCTTTGATTTCATTACCTTCGGTATCCACATATTTAACATTGACATTACCTGTTTTAGTTGTTTCTGTGACAGCTTCTGTAATTTGTGGAGCATGGCGGTAGATATATGTGACTGTTGTAGTACCCTCTGTAACGAGACCTTGTTCTACATCCCCGTCTTTGACTTGAACGAATTCATAAACCTTACCATCAAAAGTAATAGTTGTTGGTTTCTGAGTTGTTGCATCATAGGTCAATCCTGAAGCAACTGTTTCTTCTGTAGAGCTTGATACTCCATCTACAGTCGTTGTCGTTGTCTTAGTCGTTGAAACCTTACCCTCCACTACTAAGTTGTACAGGTCTTTGATTTCCTTACCTTCGGTATCAACATATTTAACATTGACATTACCTGTTTTATTGGACTCTTTTACGGATTCCTCAGCTATAACTGGTATGTAACCTACATACTTCCAACATTCGCTTTCTTCAGCAGTGTGTTGGAATCTTTCATCCAATTTGATTTCAATTTGTTGAACAATATCTAAAAAGCCAACTGATTCTGCTAAAGCAGCTGAGCTAAACCCAGCCCCAGTAGCAACCAATAAAGCTACAGCAACAGTTTTACCTGTACGTTTATTCCTAAACATCAAGTAACCAGCAAAGGTAGCCAAACCAACACCTACTACAATTAGAGTTGTAGCCTGTTTTACACCAGTATTTGGCAAGACTTTTTGTATTACCTTTTGGATAGGACTAGACGGAGCTAGAGAACTTGGAGTTTTCGGTGTGTCTGAACCTGGAGTTCCCGGTGTACCACTACTTGGTGGCACCGGTGTGTCTGAACTTGGAGTTTCCGGTGTATCACTACTTGGTGGCACCGGTGTGTCTGAACTTGGAGTTTCCGGTGTATCACTACTTGGTGGCACCGGTGTGTCTGAACTTGGAGTTTCCGGTGTATCACTACTTGGTGGCACCGGTGTGTCTGAACTTGGAGTTTCTGGTATCTGAATTTCATCAGATGGTATGGCACTACATTTTCCTGTTTTTTCATACACTAAAACAAAATCTGTAATCCATTCCACATTTCCTGTCTCGCTATTGATCCATGACATCGGTACATCAGTAATTTGTCCTGGGATGACATGAGATTTCTGCTCATCTGAAAGTGAATCTGACGCAGCACGTCGGATTGGGGTAGTCTGAAGACCTGTTTTGATTTCCGCAGCTTCAACACTCGGAATAGTCATAAGTCCCAAAGCACCAGCAAGTGTAATTGTCGAAACCAAACCATAGGCTTTAGTTTTTATCATTCGTTGCCTACCTTCAGCTTCTGCGATTTTAGAAAAAATATATTTCCTATTCATTGTAAATTACCTCGAAAATTTAATCCTAGCAAATTAGAATCACTTACAGCTAAATGAATAATAATCATATCTAAAAAATATTTAAGAATAGATATCTATTTTTATATGCTAGCATAATTCTTCTCATTTTTCAAGATTATTGTCCTATATTATAAAAGAAAATCCATATTTTATAATGCTCCATCTCCATTTCAAGTTTTTGATTATATTAACACATAAACAATTGATTTTATTTACTATTTAGGATATACTAAAAATAGAGAGGAGGTCTTCCCATGAAAAAAATCATCATCTGTATTGCACTTCTATCCTGTCTAGTTTTTCCCTTTATCGGCTGGAAACTCTACGCCTACCAGCACAACAAAATAAGTTTGACTGAGAATGCGGATTTCTACTTGGTTTATCCCGGTAAGGTCGAAGCCTTTCAACTAAATGGCCAAGAACCTCAACTCCTTCATACACAAAAGATGAGTTCGGAAGGCTATTTTGGCTCAGGTGAAAATTATGTCCTAGACAATCGGTATCTAGTCTTTGCCAACGATCAGCAAAAATTCATTAACGACAATCTGATATCCATCGATTTCAATACTGGCACTGTCTTGCGAAAGCCAAGTCAGTATAGTAGCTATATCAGTGGTACAGATGGACTAGACTTTTATACAGCGGGGCCCTTTCATACTTTGGCGCAATTTGATAAACAGTTTGAAACACGTCAAACCTTCGTTTTAAATGATGACTTTATACCTAGCGCTCCTGTCATGGTGGACCAAACGTCAGTCTATTTAACTGGTTTTGTGAAAGATTTTACCCAAGAAGGACCCGAAGAAAATGTCTTAGTGGTTTTTGATAAGAAAGATTTTTCAAAGCAAGAGGTATTTAAGTACGACAATACCATTGCCACAGGAGAAGGGCTTTTGGTCAATGGAACCATCTATCTCCCAAATTTAGGGAAAAAAACAAGTGAGTATGAGGACATTGAACAGTCATCCGAACTCCTAACCTTTGATACAAAAACAAAAACATTTTCGTCAGTAACTTTAGAACACCCCTCACCAAGCACACTCCATGCTCTCAAAGACGAAAACCTTCTTCTCATCGAGCACCAAAATGGCATGTTTAGCCCACTTTCCTTTACTATTTACAATACCCAAACTGGCGAGCAATCCTACCATACTTTGAAGGACTTAAATCCTCGTCCTCATTACATCGACCATATCCGTCAAATTGATGACAAACGCTTAATGATTATTCTAGCAAATCAACTCCTTATCTATGATACAGAGGCTAAGAGCATTATCAGCCAGACCACTCTGTCAGAAGACTACGTTTCTGGAGTTTGGAACAATCCATAAAATAAAGAACTCGGCTCAGGGAGCCGAGTTCTTTATTCTTTATCCTGTAAATCCACACTTGGCACTGTTGTCGCCGCATCGTTGCTAGCTTGGAACAGGTCGACTTTTTCATAGCCAAATAGGTTGGCATAGAGGGAAGTCGGGAATCGTTTGATTTTTTTATTGTAGGCAGTTGCCACCGCATTATAATCCTTGCGGGCAACCAAAATCCGATTTTCAGTCCCCTCTAGCTCGGTAATGAGGTCAGATACCTGTTGATTGGCTGTTAATTGCGGATAATTTTCCGTCACCATCAGCAAACGTGAAACAGCCGAATCCAGCTGACTTTGTGCTTGATTGTAGTCGCTGGTTCCCACTTGGCTAGAGCCGATTTTCGCACGCGCATCCGCTATGGCAGTGAAAATCTCTTCCTCATGCTCCATGGCTCCCTTAACTGCTGCCACGACATTCGGTATCAGATCATAGCGCCGTTGAAGCTGGGTATCCACATTAGCCTGGGCATTTTCCACTTCTGCATGGCTATCGACCAGCCCATTGTATTGACCGACTGCTCCCATTCCTAAAAATAGCAGAGCGAAAACCGGGATTAGTATGGCTAACCATTTCTTTTTCATAGACTTTCCTTTCTTTTCTTACCAACCAGATGAGGCTCCGCCACCGCCACCACCGCCGCCAGACCAACCACCTCCACCATAGGATGATGAAGAATGGGAAGAATGATTGTTGTGGTAATGATGGTGGTCATCTACCAACATCCAAAGCAGATTGCCCGGACCTCCGCCACCTCGGCTGGATTTATCAATAATCATAAAGATAATGACAACGAGAATAACAATCATAAACCATACAAAGCTGTCACTTTCTGCACTGGTCCTTTCTTCCATTGCAGCCAGCTGTTCTTGACCCAGACTAGTCCCGTAGAAGCGATCTCCGATGGATTGGACAATATAGGTCACTCCTCCATCATAATCTTCCTGACGGAAAAACTCCCTAGCACTTTCCAGAATATCCTTGGCTTCCACATCTGTCAACACCGTTGCAGCATTGTCGGAGGTTTCTATCCGAAACTCCCTGTCGGCTATGGCAATCACCAAGAGAATACCATTGTCTGTTCCAGCAAAGCCGACCTGCCAGTCACGGAAGGTTTCATTTGCCAGACTTTCAATATCCCTTGAAAGACTTTCCGTCACATAGACCCCAACCTGCAGTTGTTGCTCGCTAGCTGCCCAGGCCTGATTGAGCTGGTCAATGCTGGCAATGGTTTCACTAGAAAGAAGCTGGGTTTCATCAACCACCGTCGTATCAATTGGACGGGCTGGAATTCCCTCAGCTCCTACCAGACTAGGCTGACCTAGGCTGAAGAGTAAAAGCAAGAACCCTAATAAATAGAACAGATATTTTTTCATACGGCACCTCCTCTGAAGGTAGAAACAACATCTTTATATTATTGTATCATTTTTACTTTATTTTTCAAGGGATTGCTGAATTATTTTTGATAAATTGCTGCTCTTGATTGGCTTCTTGCTCTATGAAAAACCAACTTTCTTATACATGGTCACATCTTCTTCTAAGGCTCGGAAACCGCATTTTTTGTAGAAAAAATATGCCGGAAGGTTGCGTTCGGTTTGCAGAAGAATATGAACAATTTTTCTATCAACTAACTGCTTCTCTATGTTCGCTAGAAAACTAGCACCATGTCCTTGCCCTTGGTAATCATGGGAAATGCAGAACTCTTCAATTCGATACTCTGTTCCTTCATACCAATAGCGGATGTGGCCAAGTGATAGACCTAGCAATTTTCCCTGGTCAAACAAGCCAAAACAGAGGGCTCTTGGATGTGCCAGTAAATCGCCTATGTAGCGGTCTAATTGTTCCTCATCTGACCAATCGTCGTTCCATGGTTCCTGGCTAAATACAGATAAAAAGAGCTGTTTGACCATTTCCATATCTGAAAAGCAAAGTTCTTTCAGTTTCATTCTTCCTCCTAAAAAAGACGGGTATCCCCGTCTTCATGTATTACTTAATGAGTTCGTAGATAGCTTCTGCATAAATGGCAGCTGCACGGTAAAGTTGCTCAACTTCAATAAATTCGTTGGCTTGGTGCATTGTGTTGACATCTCCTGGGAACATAGCTCCGTAGGCAACCCCGCGTTTGAGCAAGCGTCCGAATGTTCCGCCACCGATCACTTGTTCATGACCTTTCAAGCCTGTGTGTTTTTCATAGACAGACAAGAGGGTTGCGACCATTGGGTCGTCGATTGGGCAATAGTGTGGAGTATGACCATGCGCTGATAGGCTGACAGCTTCTACACCCAGTTTTTCCAAACCAGCCTTGATGGTTTCAGGGTTGGTATTTTTTGGATAACGGAAGTTGAGGGCAATGGTATTGTCTGATGAAGTTTCGTCAAATTTGAAGACACCAGCGTTCATAGAAAGGGCACCCATCTGATCGTCGTAGATGGCTACGCCGAGTTTTTTAGCATCATGGTCTTCTAGAAGGACTTGTCCTGCCAAGTCAAGATAGGCTTTGGCTGCTCCGTCAAAGGCAAATTGGCTGAGGAATTTTGCCAAATAGGTTGCTCCGTTGACACCTTCTTCTGGGGTTGAACCGTGGGCTGATTTTCCGATGACGGTCACTTGAACTTGACCATTTTCAAGGGTTTTCGCGTCAGCTTTTAGGCCATAGGCTGCTGTGAAGTCTGCCAACTTGCTGTCCAGATCTGCTAGGTCGCCAGAGATAATAGCTGTCGCAGATTCAGGCACCATGTTCTCACGCAAACCGCCTGTGAAGGAATGCAGTTTAGCAGCTCCGCTATTTTCCCCCGCAAAATGAAGATAAGCTGTGATATTGCCCTTTTCGCCGTTGATAATCGGGAACTCAGCATCAGGCGAGAAGCCGAAGTCTGGCAATGGTAGGCCGACGTGCTCAAAGTAGTAATCCATGTCCGCCCAGCCTGACTCCTCATCAGTACCGACGATGAAGCGGACTTTTTTAGATGTCGGAAGGCCCAACTCCTTGATGATTTTCAAGCCGTAATAGCAAGCCATGGTCGGTCCCTTGTCGTCGGAGGATCCGCGGGCAAAGAGCTTACCGTCAATGATTTGCGGCTCGTAAGGGTCGGTGTTCCAACCACTTCCAGCAGGAACCACGTCCAAGTGCCCAAAGATACCGAGGACTTCATCGCCCTCGCCGAATTCAAAGTGACCTGCGTAGTTGTCAACGTTCTTGGTTGGATAGCCATCACGCTGAGCGATTTCTAAAAACTTATCCAAGGCACGCACTGGGCCAGGTCCAAATGGGTGCTGGGCATCGGCCTGGCTGTCGTCACGCTCAGAATTGATGCGGAGGAGGTCAAAGAGGTCCGCTAGAAACTCGTCCTTGCGTTTGTCAAACTCTGCTCTAAAATCTACTGTCATATTTTCTCCTTTTCAGTATCGTCATTTGGTTTATCTTTTATTACTTCGACGAGCGAGGAAACGTCGTTTCCTTATTTCCAACTTCAAACACTCCACTGGAGTGTTTGAACTCACCTTGCCTGATTTTGTAAAAGTGACTTGCTTTGCAAGTATTATCTCCCACCTTGCACAGTCCATTGACTGTGCAAGCAATCTGGGAGACTGTTTCAAGTCAATGCCTAGAAACAAGAAAGCATTGAGTTATGCCTGCGGCTGTTGACACAAACTTCGTTTGTCTCATCTCCGACCTTCAAAGGTTCCCCGAACCTTTGAAGCTAGTAATAAAAGTAAACCAAAAGACTATATCAAAGTAAGTCTATTTTATCATATTTTTTCTGACTTATCTCGTAAAAAATGACCTATCAAATAGAAAGGTCACTCAAATTTATTCAAACTCCAACTGGGCCTTGTCGGTGAAATAGGTTTTGTAGGCTGAGTAGGAGGCAATTACAGAGGCCAGACTGGTTGCAGACAGCAACATGAACATAACCATAATCTGATAGCGGATGGCATGGACTGGATCAACTCCTGCAAATATTAGCCCTGACATCATGCCAGGCAGGCTGACCAGACCGACTGTCTTGGCTGAGTCAATGGTAGGCTGCATACCTGTTTTAATAGCCTCGCGCAAAATATCCTGTGAAGCCAGTTTGACAGTTGCACCCAGACCTAATTTTTCCAACACCTGTTGGCGGTTATCAGTAAAGGACCGGTACATAGCTCGATAGGATAGACCGATTGCTGTCATTGCATTACTAGCCAACATCCCTGAAATTGGAATGACTTGAGAAGGTATTAATTGGATGGCACCTGATAACAGTAATAATCCTAAAGTGATACTGGTGGAAGTGAGTAAAGCAAGAAAAGGATAAATCAGCTTTTTGTTCTTGTTTGGATTGCGTTTATTTGCTTGTACACTGGCATTATAAAGAATAATCAAAACCATTGCCATGCTGAGAAAGACATTTGAGGCTTGGAAGATAAACTTGAGAATGTAGCCGACAAAAATCAGCTGAAGGACAGTTCTGACAACAGCCATGAAAATATCCTTGGTCAAGCCCAAGTTTTCCTTCTGACTGATGCTAATTGCTACCAAGACTAGTCCGAAAACAAGGGCTAGGGAGAAATTATCTACTGAAACATTCATACTTGCACTCGACCTCCATCTATTCTCAGAATCTTTTGGGCTACATCAATCTCTGACTGGTCATGAGTGACTTCAATCAGGGTATTTCCTGCGGCTTGATAATCTGCCAAGAGCTTGTTGACAATGGCCTTGGTTTCAGAGTCCAATCCCGCAGAGATTTCGTCCAAGAGTAAGACCTTGGGTTCAAAGAGCAGATTGCGGATGAGGGCAACTCGCTGCTTTTCTCCTCCTGATAATTCTGTGATTTTTTTGCTTAAAAATTCTGGTGCTAGATGTACGGATTCTAAAGCTGTGAGGGCTTTGGTTTGGTCAAATGCTAACTGACGAATGGTAAATGGAAACTGGAGATTATCTTGGACGGTCTGCCCAAAGAGAACTGGCTGTTGAAAACAGTAGGAAACTTCCCTCCTATAAATCGGCATATCCAGCTCTGCTATGTCCCGCCCCTGAAAGAAATTGGTCCCACTTGTCGTGGATGTTAAACCTGCCAAGAGTTTTAGGATAGAGCTTTTGCCACTGCCCGAAGGTCCAACCAGGGTTAGTCGCTCGCCGGCTGCAACGGTAAAGCTGACATCAGTTAAAATCGACTTATCATTATCCGATAAGCCGACAGATTCAAGTTGAAAAATGTTCATCTTAATGACCATGCTCTTCTGCTTCTTCAGCAGCGATAGCGATAGCCTGTGTTTCATGAACTGTCCCGTGAGCGTGATGAGCAGGTCCATAAATAGAATAGATTTTAAGGTCTTCTTGACCGATGTTAATGACATTGTGGTAGGCACCGTTTGGAATCAAAATAGCATCTTCCGGTCCAACTTCAGTATCAAGTATAATCTTATCTTCGGACTCTCCCATAATAACACGGCCGTGGCCTTGCTCAATGCGGAGGAATTGATCGTTTTCGTTGTGTACTTCCGCTCCGATGTCGCCGCCAACTGGGATGGACATAAGGGTAACTTGTAAAAGCTCTCCTGTCCAGAGGGCTGTGCGGTAGTTGGTATTTTCAAGCGTTGCTGTTTCGATATTGGTTACAAATGGTGCTTTTCCATAGTCTTTAGTTGTCATAGTTATTTACCTCTAAATTAGAATTATTCCAAACTTTCTTTAGAACAATTCTAATTATACTCCTTTTAATACACTTGTCAAGCTTTTTTAGAAACATTATAATTTTCAGATAAATTTAAAAAAAGACCAGCAAACTGGCTGGTCAATCTCTAGTATAAGAAATAATTTCTTCTTCGGTGTCCGCGTCCACAAAGGTTAGCCGATCAAGGTTGGCGATTAACTCAAAAAACGAATCACGATTCTTCTCCAATGCTTGCTCAGCAGAAACAGAAGGGGTTGAAACCTTTAGAAAAACACTCAATCCATAAGGTCTTTCATCAGACTGGATCTCTATATGGTCATACTGATAAGCCATTGGATAATCTTGCAAACTGGCAATTTTAACTACCTTGTTATTGTCACCGACATACTCTGTTCGATAGTCTTCAATCGATTCACCACTATCTTTAGCCGTGGACTGGCAAGCTGTTAAGCTGAAGATAGATAAGCCAGCTACTAGAAAAACAAATAATCGCATACCTCTCATGTGACGCTCCTCCATTTTTTATTATATAGATATATTCTACAAAAAAATCCAAAGAAAGCAAGACTTAACCAAAATAACTATTGCCACTTTACAGATAAATTAGCCAGATAATCTGCACCAAATTGGGACAGGCAATTACGGCTGTCTTTGGATTCATAAAAATCAATCATGGCAAAACCAGCTCGTAATTGTCCAGCAATTTGTTCTTCTAAGGTATGGCTAAATTCATAGCCATATTCTGGATTAATCGTGATTTGTCCTGCTTCTTCTAATTTCCGTGAATTGAAAGGCAGGCTATATTTAGGAACCAAGGTCTTTTCTGGACGATCCCAAACATCGTCCCCGTCAAATATGTAAATCCAAGGGTTCATGTAACCCACCATGAGCAAACCACCTTTTTTCAAAACCCGATAGGATTCCTGCCACATCGTTGTCAGGTCTTCAATATAGACATTTGAAACGGGGCAAAAAATGATATCAAAACTCTCGTCTTCAAAAGGAAAAGGCTGTGTCATATCTGCCTGCACCGTCTGCAAGGCCAAGTTTTCTCGTTCCGCAACCAAACGATCCTTGTCCAGCTGTTCCTTGGAAAAATCCATAATGGTCGTTTGGTAACCGTGAGCCACAAAGATTGGTCCCTGTTGCCCGCCACCACAGGCTAGTCCCAGCAATTTCTTGCCTTGGGTTTTTTCAAATCAGTCAAGTGGAACGGTCTTTCCAACCGTCAAAGAAACGGATAAAGGCTTATCTTTGGCAACAAGAAATTCCTCATGACTGAGCGGAACTGTATAGGTATTTCCCTGTCTAGCTGAAACCCGATTCCAACGTTCTTGATTGTAGTTTACATAGTCTGTCATTCTTACTTCCTCTGAAGAGTTCTAATCAGTGTGACCTCGTTTCTTTATACTTATATTATAGTATAAAGAAAGAGAAAAAGCTATCGTTCGATAGCTTTTGGTCTACGTCAAGTCGTTAAAATCCCAGACATCATCTACCCATCCTTCATAGAAATCAGGCTCGTGGCAGACCATGAGGATAGAGCCCTTGTAGGCTTGAAGGGCGCGTTTGAGTTCGTCCTTGGCATCCACATCCAAGTGGTTGGTTGGCTCGTCAAGAACCAAGACATTGTTTTCACGGTTCATGAGCAAACAGAAACGAACTTTGGCCTGTTCACCACCTGAAAGAACTTGAATTTGGCTTTCGATATGTTTGGAAGTCAAACCGCAACGAGCCAAGGCTGCTCGTACTTCTGCTTGGTTAAGGGCTGGGAAGGCATCCCAAACGGCTTCCAGAGGGGTCTGACGATTGCCACCAGCTACTTCTTGCTCGAAATAGCCTAGTTCCAGATACTCCCCACGCTCCACAGAACCACCGAGCGGTGGAATAATCCCCAGCAAACTTTTAAGAAGAGTGGATTTCCCGATACCGTTGGCACCGACAATGGCAATCTTCTGGTTGCGTTCAAAGGTCAGATTGAGCGGTTTACGGGTCAAGACACGGTCGTAACCAATTTCCAAATCAGTCGTTTGGAAGATAAAGCGACTTGGAGTTCGAGCCATTTTGAAATCAAATGATGGCTTTGGTTTCTCTGCTTGAAGCTCAATAATCTCCATCTTATCCAACTTCTTCTGGCGGGACATGGCCATGTTTCGTGTCGCAACACGAGCCTTATTACGGTTAACGAAGTCCTGCAAGTCCGCAATTTCCTTCTGCTGGCGCTCATAGGCCGCCTCCAACTGAGCCCGCTTCATAGCATGAACTTCTTGGAACTGGAAATAATCCCCTGTGTAACGGGTTAAGAGTTGATTTTCCACATGGTAGACAATGTTAATCACATCATTCAAGAAAGGAATATCGTGCGAAATCAAGACAAAGGCATTTTCATAGTTCTGCAAGTAGCGTTTGAGCCAGTCGATGTGTTCAGCATCCAAGTAGTTGGTCGGCTCATCCAGAAGCAAGATATCAGGTTTTTCCAAGAGCAATTTTGCCAAAAGAACTTTAGTACGTTGTCCCCCTGATAACTCCGTCACATCCTTGTCCATGCCATAGTCCATGACACCAAGCGCACGCGCTACTTCGTCAATCTTGGCATCCAGCGTATAGAAATCACGGCTTTCCAGACGATCCTGCAGTTCGCCAACCTCTTCCATGAGGGCATCCATATCGGCCCCCTCTTCTGCCATAGACATGTAAATGTCATTGATACGAGCTTCTGTCTTGAAGAGTTCATCGAAGGCTGTCCGCAAGACATCACGGACTGATTGACCCTTTTCTAATTTAGCATGCTGGTCTAAATAACCTGCCGTTACATAACGTGACCATTCAACCTTACCTTCATCTGGCTGCAATTGACCTGTCACAATGGACATAAAGGTCGATTTCCCTTCACCATTGGCACCAACAAGGCCAATATGCTCCCCCTTCAACAAACGGAAGGAAACATTCTCAAAAATTGCACGGTCACCAAAACCATGACTTAAATTCTTTACTTCTAAAATACTCATATTTTCCTCACAAAAGAGGCTGGAAATCCTTCCAGTCTCTGACTTTTTCTTAATCTAAACCAATCTCTGCACGGACCACATCAGCAATGGTGTCCACGTAGTAATCGACTTCAGCATCTGTTGGAGCTTCTGCCATGACACGCAAGAGTGGCTCGGTACCACTTGGACGGACCAAGATACGACCATTGCCAGCCATTTCTGCTTCCATTTTTTCAATGATAGCTGCAATAGCAGGCACTTCCATAGCCTTGTCCTTCATGCTGTTTTCCACACGGATATTGACCAATTTTTGTGGGTAAATGGATACTTCTGCTGCCAATTCAGAAAGTGTTTTACCAGTTTCTTTCATGATTTTGGTCAATTGCACAGCGGTCAACTGACCATCACCTGTGGTGTTATAATCCATGAGAATGACGTGTCCAGACTGCTCACCGCCGACATTATAGCCACCTTTGCGCATTTCCTCCACCACGTAACGGTCACCAACTGCGGTCACAGCTTTTTCAATTCCCTCACGGTCCAAAGCCTTATGGAATCCAAGATTAGACATAACCGTTGTTACAATGGTATTTTTAGCAAGCAAGCCCTTGTCGGCCAAGTACTTACCTACGATATACATGATTCGGTCGCCATCAACCAAGTCACCATTTTCATCAACAGCAATCAAGCGGTCACTGTCACCGTCAAAGGCCAGACCAATTTGGCTTCCTGTTTCCTTGACCAATTCTTGCAACTGTTCAGGATGGGTTGAGCCAACACCCTCGTTGATATTCAAGCCATCTGGATCCTCAGCCATAACTGTCAAATCAGCACCCAAATCCGCAAAAATTTGACGGGCTGAAGTTGAGGCTGCACCATTGGCAGTATCCAAGGCAACTTTCATACCTTCTAGCTGAATACCTGTTGAAACAAGGAAGGACTCGTACTTGCGCAAGCCTTCTGGATAATCTACCACATCGCCCAAACCTTGTGCAGATGGACGTGGTAGCGTATCTTCTTCAGCATCCAAGAGAGCTTCAATCTCTGCTTCTAAGGCATCATCCAACTTGAAGCCGTCACCTGCAAAGAACTTAATCCCATTATCTTGAGCAGGGTTGTGGCTGGCTGAAATCATAACACCAGCACTAGCCTTTTCAGTTTTTACCAAGTGGGCTACACCCGGTGTCGCAAGCACTCCTAGTTTATAGACATGAATCCCAGCTGATAAAAGTCCAGCTACCAAGGCAGCTTCCAACATTTGTCCCGAAATACGTGTATCACGCGCCACAAAGACACGAGGTACATCCGTTTCATGTTGACTGAGAACGTAGCCACCAAAACGACCTAGTTTAAATGCCAATTCCGGCGTCAATTCTACGTTTGCTTCTCCACGGACACCGTCCGTACCAAAATATTTACCCATTTTAAAATTTACCTCTTATTTCGTTTTTGTTATGATGATTTGTAGGTTGGCTTCTGTTTGTGATAAAACAACTGGCAAGACATTGCCATCACCATCTACTGCCTGCAACTTAGCTGTCCCACTATAATTAGCGGATAAATTGCTGACATCTACTGCGATTGCCTCGATGCGATCAATCTTAGCCATGGTTTCTTCATCCGTTGTTACTTTTACAGTATCGACATTGACGGAAACCTTAGAAAGACTATAACCTTCTGCTAACTGGTTACTATAAACCTTAGCTTCAACAGGTAGAGCCTTACTGACACGCTTACCTATTTTTACAGAAATAGCATCTGGTGCTAGGGTCGCTGTTACCCCTGCTGGTAGGTTGGCCAATTGGAGTTTTACAATATTGGTGCCTGCCTTCATCTCTTTCAAATCTGCGACAACTTGAAAAGTTCGCGTAGATTCATCGGATTCCCGTTGCAGAAGCACTCGATTGGATCCTCTCAACTCAACAGTCACTGTTGATGAGAAACCTGAAATAAAGTACTCACTGGTATTGTATTCAATATCTATCGGTACATTATTTAAGGTATGAACATAGGTTTCTGACTCCGTATTCTGAGCGGCTGTTTCTGAATTTTTATAGTTGGTAGTAGTCGCATAGAAAAAAAGCAAAAGCGCTAAGAATAATGAGAGAAGTAAGTGACCTACAGCTTTAAATTTTTCTTGCATGTTTGCCCCCTCTCAATCGCTTCAAAAATGTGTTTTTCTCCTGATTGTCAGAACCGAAAATAGTCCATAGTTCAGCCTCAAATTCCTCCAAGCTCAAATCATGCTTGAAATTACCATTATGAGCAATGGAAATACTACCCGTTTCCTCTGAAACTATGAAAACAAAGGCATCTGAAACCTCTGACAAACCAATCGCAGCCCGGTGCCTAGTGCCAAATTCTTTTGAAATACCTGCACTTTCAGACAGGGGTAGGTAGGCACAGGAAACCGCCACCTTATCATCCTTGATAATAACTGCTCCATCATGCAAGGGGGTATTAGGAATGAATATATTTATCAATAATTCACGCGAAATATCTGCGTTCAACGAAATACCCGTTGCCCTATATTCTTGCAAGGTTTGAGCCTGCTCCACTGCCACAAGTGCTCCAATTTTACGCGGTGACATATAGGCTGCAGATTTTACAAGAGCATCAATGAGCTTTTCTTCCTTACTGAGCGTATTAGCTGAAAAAATATGGGTCGTCCGCCCTAACTTTTCAAGCATGGCTCGCAGTTCTGGAGCAAAAATCACAACTGCTGCGATAACTCCATAGGTAATGACCTGATTGATCAACCAGGCAATGGTCTGCAAACCAAATAAACTAGCAAGAAGTTGTGCAATGATAAAGAGAAATACCCCACGGATGAGGGTCATAATCTTCGTACCAGCAATAGCCTTACTAAAATTATAAATCAAATAAACAACGATGCTGATGTCAATCAAGTGTAGGATAGCTACCCAAGGACTAGCAATCAGACTTGACCAATACCCAGCATCCAGTAACTGGCTTAAGTTTAACATAGGTTTCTCATACTTCCTAACTCGTACATGGTAACGTTTCTATTATATCACATTTTTTCTTTCTTTTTTTAGAAAAGGATGAAGATAGGATTAAATTTATTACAAATAGTCATCAGAAATGTATCAGTATTTCTACATACTCCGTTCTAGAAAATCCCTGACCTTTATGATAAAATAGTCCCATGAAAATAAATACTTTATTAGGGATTGCCGCAGGGAAGACCAGCCAGTTTGTCCTCAACAAACTGGGCCGAGGAACTACCTTGCCTGGTAAAATTGCCCTTACATTCGATAAACATATTTTAGATAGTTTGGCTAAGGATTATGAAGTCGTTGTTGTGACAGGTACCAACGGTAAGACTTTAACAACTGCCTTGACCGTTGGAATTCTTCAAGAAGCCTTTGGCGAAATCACGACCAATACCAGCGGTGCCAATATGATTACAGGGATTACGGCAACCTTTTTATCTGCCAAGAAAAACAAAAACGGCAAGAAGATTGCCGTCTTGGAAATCGACGAAGCCAGCCTTGCCCGCGTGACCGACTTTATCAAGCCGAGCCTGATTGTCTTTACCAATATCTTCCGCGACCAAATGGACCGCTACGGTGAAATCTATACCACCTACCAGATGATTTTGGACGGTGCTGCAAAAGCTCCGCAGGCAACCATTTTGGCCAATGGAGATAGTCCGCTTTTCAACTCAACGAAAGTCGTCAATCCAATAAAATACTACGGTTTTGCGACAGAGGAGCATGAGCCACGTCTGGCCCATTACAATACCGAAGGCGTTCTCTGTCCTCATTGCCACCAAATTATCCAGTACAAGCTCAATACCTATGCTAACTTGGGTAGCTACATCTGTAGCAACTGTGGTTTTAGCCGACCTGAACTGGACTACAAGTTGACCGAACTAAAAGAAATCGCCAATACTTCTTCTACCTTTGCCATTGACGGTCAGGATTACAAAATCAACATCGGTGGGCTCTATAATATCTACAACGCCCTAGCGGCTGTCAGCGTAGCAGCATTTTTCGGTGTAGCTCCTGAGAAAATCAAGGCAGGTTTTGACAAATCCAAGGCAGTCTTCGGTCGCCAAGAAACATTTAAACTGGGTGACAAGGACTGTACCTTGGTCCTCATTAAAAACCCAGTTGGTGCAACCCAGGCTATTGAAATGATGAAACTGGCTCCTTACGATTTTAGCCTATCTGTTCTTCTCAATGCCAACTACGCTGACGGAATTGATACCAGCTGGATTTGGGACGCTGACTTTGAACAAATCACCCAAATGGACATTCCACAAGTCTTTGCAGGCGGTGTTCGTTCGTCTGAAATCGCCCGTCGCCTCCGTGTGACTAGCTATCCAGAGGACCAGATTACTGAAACGCCAAAACTGGAAGACATCATGACCTTGATTGAGCAATCAAGTAGCCAACATGCTTATATTTTAGCTACTTATACAGCTATGCTGGAATTCCGCGACCTGCTGGCTCAACGCCAAGCCGTTGGAAAGGAGATGAAATAATGGTCTATACGTCATTAAAAAGTCCTGAAAAAGACTACACTTATGATCTCCACATCGCTCATCTCTACGGTGATTTGATGAATACCTACGGGGACAACGGCAACATCCTCATGCTCAAGTATGTGGCTGAAAAGCTAGGTGCTCGTGTTCAGGTGGACATTGTTTCGCTGACAGATGAATTTGACAAGGATTTCTACGACATCGCCTTTTTCGGTGGTGGTCAAGACTATGAGCAGTCTATTTTAGCCAAGGATTTACCGACTAAAAAAGACAGCTTGGCAGACTTTATCGAAAACGACGGTGTCATGCTGGCCATCTGCGGTGGCTTCCAGTTGCTCGGTCAATACTACATCGAAGCTGGCGGCCGCAAGATTGACGGTCTAGGTATCATGGGACACTACACCCTCAACCAGACCAATAACCGCTATATCGGTGACATTAAAATTCACAATGAGGAGTTCAACGAAACCTACTACGGTTTTGAAAACCACCAAGGTCGCACCTTCCTAGCTGACAACCAAAAACCCCTGGGCAAGGTTGTCTATGGCAATGGTAATAACAAGGAAGACGGTGGCGAAGGTCTGCACTACAAAAACACCTTCGGCAGCTACTTCCACGGACCAATCCTGTCCCGCAATGCCAACCTAGCCTACCGCTTGGTCACAACTGCCCTCCGTAAAAAATATGGACAAGACATCCAACTTGCCAGCTACGCTGACATCCTCAGCAAAGAAGTCGCTGAAGAATACGGCGATGTGAAAAGCAAGGCAGAATTTGATAAATAAAGCAAAACCGCTTCTGATATTCAGAGGCGGTTTTGTTATTTTCTATTAACTTATATTCCCTTTAGTAACGTGTAACTTTCCAAATTTAAAAAAGCGACTCATAGAATTATTTCCTCCCGTTAAATAATAGATAACTATTAAAAATAGACAATACTTGCTCATAAGTAACGGTACTTAAATTGTTTACTTTGGCGTGTTTCATTGCTTGATGAAACTGATTTTTAGTAAACAGTTGACGATATTCTCGATTGACCCATTTTGAAACAAAGTACGTATATAGCTTCCAATATTTATCTGGAACATCTGTGGTATGGCGGGTAAGTTTTATTAAGACACTGTTTACTTTTGGTTTAGGATGAAAGCATTCCGCTGGCAGCTTAAGCAATTGCTGAATCGAGACTTGAGTGTGCAAGAGCAACCCTAGTGTTCGGTGAATATCCAAGGTACGCTTGTAGAATCCTTCTTCAACAATCAGATAGATGTCAGACGCATGGCTTTCAAAAACCACTTTTTTAATAATTTGTGTGCTTAAATGGAAAGGAATATTCCCAACAATTTTATACCTCTGTTTGTTAGGGAATTGAAACTGTAGAATATCTTGGTGAATTAAAGTGACACGAGTATTCAGTTTTAATTTTTCTGACGATAAGTTGAATAGATGACTGTCTAATTCAATAGACGTTACCTGTTTACTTATTTTAGCCAGTTTCGTCGTTAAATGCCCTTTACCTGTTCCAATTTCGTAAACGGTATCGGTTTCTTTTAAATTCAATTGTTTTATTATTTGGTTGAGTACTTTTTCACTCGTTAAAAAGTTTTGAGAATATTTTATATTTTTGTTCATTTAATCACTCCTGAAGTGATTACATCTATAAACAAATACAGAAGTTAAACGATTTGTTTGTAATTTTAGTTATCTGTTTAAAAAGTCATAAGATTAGTCACTGGTAGGAATTAATCTAACGTATTTATTTATCTGCGTAATCACTGTTTTTAGTCTGTTTCAAAACAGTAGATGTTTTATCTACATTTTGAATACCAACATGACGAATCCCTCCTTCTTAATTACAAATTTTTAGCATCTAATTTAACTTCAATTCCTATTATACAAAATTTTAAGATACTGCACTATCAACACACTCTTTATTTTTTATATAGTTCCTACCAAAAGCACTCCCTCAACTGTAATCTCCGTTAATTGCCCCAAATCCAGCTTGGACTGGTCCACTTGGAAAAAGAGGGGTGTCATGTCTGCCAAGACTTGGGCATGTTCTAGGCTAATCGGCATGGTTCGACTGACTAGCACTTGCTCCACCTGCCCCAGGTAAGACTTGAAATGGTCTACGATATCTTGGTTGTCATAGGATTCCTTGCGGAGTTGGTCTTTGGCTAAATGGCGGAGCTCCTTGAGGTGATTGGGACCTGGGACCAGCTTGAGAATAGCCCCACCAGCTTTCAGCACTCTGGCAAATTCCTGATAATTGGCTGGGGAAAAGATGTCCAAGATGCCGTCAATGGTCTTGTCTTGAATGGGCAACTTGGTCAAGTCACCAACAAACCATTTGACAGACTTGGTAGTGTCAGATCTAGCTGCCAAGAGAATGGAATCCTTGGAAATATCAAAAGCAAGAATGTCCAAGTCCATTTTCTCGGCTAACTTACGGGAATAAAAGCCCTCCCCACAACCGATGTCCAAGACAGACCGCAAGCCCAGCTCTGCTATTTTTCCCTCCAAAGCCGCATAGAGATGATCGTAATAGCCCGCCTCTAAAAAGGCCTGGCGGTTCTCAAAGCTAGACTTGTGGTAGTTGGCAGACTGCTTGACCTGGGGTGCTAGGTTGACATAGCCCTGCTTGGCGATGTCAAAAGTGTGGCGGTTGGGGCAGCGGAGGCTGTTGAGGGCAAGACCAAGAGCCTGCCCACAATGTGGACAGGCGAAAAATTGGTCACTGTTGATAAAACGTTGGTGTTTGGTCATCTTATTTGTATTCTTTTCTAAAGCGGTGCAGGGCTAGTCCTGATAGGAGCGTGGCAATGGCTCCTGTACAGACCAGTAAGTAGCCGACTGGAATGAGGTAAAAATTTTCATGCAGAATGCCCTTGGCATCGACATATTCGACTGAGTTTGCCTTGATGACAAAGCAGACGAAGCCGAGAAGCATGAGAAAACTACCAATAACGGTAATGGTCAGGTGCATCTGGGTACGGCGGCCTTCGCGACCGTCTTTTACAAGTTTTTCTGTCATGTTGTTCATGTCAGTTCCTCCTAAGATAAGTTGATCTAAGGAGATCGAAAAGACCGAGGACATGAGAATCAAGAGCTCCAAGTCAGGTAGGTTTTTATCATTTTCCCAGTTGGAAACGGCCTGCCTGGTCACATTGAGTTTGATGGCAAACTGCTCTTGGGTCAAACCTTTCTTTTTTCGTAAGTCTTTGATTTGCTGTCCAAAGTTCATTTCTTTCTCCTTTCAGGGAGCGGGACAGAACTCGAAAAATGAAAAAGAGTTCGTCGTCCCGCCCCCGCACAGTTGATTAGGCCAGATTTGAAGTGTGCAACACGAACAAATCTGCCAATCAACCACTGCGCTGAGATGTTGACACCACCTTCGAGAAGTGATGCTAATCTCTATACTTATCTTAGCTTGTCGGTCGATGTTTGCCAAGAAAGGCTGGCTTGCTCTGGACTTTTTTAGCGAAAGGTGGTCTTGCTAGCTCCGCAAGACTGGCTTGCAAACCTGTTCTATCAAGGATTTTAGCCTCTTGTCAACTTGCTGTCAACCTAACCTAATTGCTCAGATAATGCTTCCCATTCTTCCATAAGGCTTTCTTGTTGGGCAGTCAATTGATCGATTTCTTTCTGATAATCGGTCAGCTGTCCGATATCATTGGTTTCTAACATGGCTTGGTTGAGTTCGCTCAGGCGGTTTTCGATGGTCTCGATTTCTGCCTCGATTTGCTCGATGCGACGGGCTAGTTTGCGTTGCTCTTTTTGGTTTTCCTTTTGGGCTTGGTAGTCCATGGCTCCGGCTGATTGGCTGATACTTTCTAGCTGGTCAGGCTGGGCTTCTGCTTCCTGCTCTGCCTTTTTCTCCAAATAATAGTCATAGTCGCCCAAGTAGAGCGTGGAGCCCATTTCCGAGATTTCCAGGACCTTAGTGGCGACGCGGTTGATGAAATAGCGGTCGTGGCTGACAAAGAGCAGGGTGCCGTCAAAGTCGATGAGGGCATTTTCCAGCACTTCCTTGCTGTCGATGTCCAGGTGGTTGGTCGGCTCATCAAGGATGAGGAAGTTGTTGTTTTCCATAGATAGCTTAGCAAGGAGCAGGCGGGCTTTTTCCCCACCAGACAGCATGGACACGGACTTTTTGACATCGTCACCTGAGAAGAGGAAGGCTCCAAGGCGGTTGCGGATTTCCACTTCAGGTGTGGTCGGAAAGGCGGACCAGAGCTCCTCCAAGACGGTGTTGGATGGTGTCAGAGCCGACTGGGTCTGGTCGTAATAGCCTACTTCCACATTGGCACCTAGTTTGGCTTCCCCTTTGATAAATGGCAGAGCTCCGATGATGGATTTGAGCAGGGTTGTTTTTCCGATTCCATTCGGGCCGACAATGGCAATGGCATCCAGCTTTCGTTGGTCAATGGAAATAGGATGAGAAAGTATTTCTCCATCGTAGCCCACCGCAGCATGTTCCACTGTCAAGACGATATTGCCAGAAGTCTTGTCCGACTGAAAGGTCATATTGGCAGACTTCTGACCAGTTGTTGGCTTGTCCAGTCTCTCCATCTTTTCCAACTGCTTGCGCCTAGCCTGAGCACGCTTGGTGGTCGAAGCACGGACAATATTTTTTTGAACAAAGTCTTCTAGTTTGGCAATTTCCTTCTGCTGCTTTTCATAGTTTTGCAATTCCGTTTGCAACTTTTGCTCTTTGAGCTCGACAAACTGAGAATAATTACCTACATAGCGATCCAAGGAATGCTTGGTCAGGTCCAGCGTTATGGTCGCCACCTTGTCCAAGAAATAGCGGTCATGGCTGACGATAATCAAGGCTCCCTTGTAATGCACTAGGTAGTTTTCCAACCAAGCAATCGTGTCAATGTCCAGGTGGTTGGTTGGCTCATCCAGCACCAATAATTCTGGGCTTTCAAGCAACATTTTTGCCAGTGCAAGTCGGGTATTTTGACCGCCGGAGAGTTCGGAGATTTTCATGTCCCACATGGTCTGGTCAAACTTGAAACCATTCAAAATAGCACGGATGTCTGCCTCATAACTAAAACCACCTGCCAGACGAAATTCCTCCGACAGACTATCATAGGTTTTCATAAGCTGGTCTAGGTCGCTACCAGATAGGCTGCCCATCTGCTCTTCCATAGACCGCAAGCGTTTTTCCGTCGTTCGCAGGTCGTCAAAGACATGAAGCATTTCATCGTAAATGGTGTTTTCCGATTGAAAACGGCTGTCCTGTGCCAGATAGGAGAGGGACAAATCACGCTTGGTTGAAATGTCACCGCTGGTCGCTGCTTCTTCACCCACTAAGATTTTTAGCAAGGTGGACTTGCCTGCGCCATTTTTTCCGACAAGGGCAATCCGATCCCGCTCATCGACTTGAATGTTGATATTGTTAAATAAAACTTCGCCCGCAAAAGAGCGTTCAATCTTGTTTCCGCTTAGAATAATCATAGCAATATTGTACCATAATTTAGGGTAACAGTGCGGAATCCTTTTTCTGATTTCAGCAAAAAACAGCAACTTTTCAGCCACTGTCCTTCTCAAAAAATATTTAGACCAAACCGCTAAGTAATTCCCTATTCTGCCAGATCAGATAAAGACCGCCACCAATAATGATGAGCATGATGACAAACTTGATCAAGCCCTTAACAAAGCGGATGACCAACATCAATATCATAGATACAATCAGCCATCCCCAAGCAGAAGAATGGAGCAAGGTCTGCATACTCTCTAAGCTCGCCCCTGTCCAAGCCTTGATAGGTTCTGGAATTTTATCAAACCAGCTGCTATCTATACCGATTTGCTCCATAATGGAATGACTGGTCGATTGTAACCATGCAAAAATCCCAGCATTATAGAGAAAGAGCAAGGCTTGCTCTGGGTAACGTTTTATCGTATTTGTAATTGTTCGAAACATATTTTCCCTTCTATTCTGAATACAAGGCCACTAGGGCATCAATATCTGTTTGCTGAATACCATGATTAGAACCGGCCGATTCCATAACAGAAGCCTGACTATCATCATGATCCAAACCAATGGCATGACCCAATTCATGTTCAGCTGTATGGATAATTCTGTCCATATCATAGCCATACTCTTCATTCAAGAGATAATAACTATTCAAGCGAACTGTCACCGAGCTATAATAATTGGTCAATAAATTGGTCGTTGAATTAGCCTCACCTGCCGCCTGGGTATTGCCATCATTCATCTCAGTAGCAATGATATCCGCCTGATTTGGATCTGTGGTAAGGACAAGAGTAAAGGCACCCGTCGCATTCCAATTGGCAATAGCCGTTTCATAGGCAGCTACGAATGTTGGATTTTGGGTTTCAATATAGACAGTCGCAGTATTGGTTTCCCAACGTCCATGGTCAGCTGTATTAACCGTATCAGTAGTCAGGTGTTTAATGGTATCAACACCCTCTTCAATCGTCACTTCAGATTGACCTTTAACCATCAATTGTACTTCCTGAGCCAAGGTTTGTAGCATCTGAGGCGCAGCTTCCTGTTGAAAATAGAACAACATCCCCAAACTACATGTGATTATAACCATGGAGAGCCAAACCAAGCTCCAAACCGTTCGCCAGATAAATTTAAAAATTGAAGTAAAAAATTTCATACACTATACCTCACTCTAGAAATAGATTTCAGTATAGAATTATTTTCTGAAATTTTTCTTAAATTCTAGGACAATCTTTCTTCTAATTTGAAATCAATGGGTAGCCAAGCCAAGACCTTTTCAATCTGTTGGTTCCAATAATACCACTCATGTTTACCTGGTCCGAAACTTGCCTCTATATCAAATCCCTGTTCTTCCAGCTCTCGAACTGCTTTTTGATGCCCCTCAAATAGAAAATCCTCATCACCACACCAGGCATAAAATTTAGTCTTCTTGTCCGAAAGTCTACAAAAATTGGTCAAAAGATTTGGATTTTCTGGATCATCTAAATCCCCAAAAACACCCTTCCAATAGTCAGGACTACCTAATTCCAAGGCAGATGGACTGGTAAAATCAACCTGCAAGGCTCCTGAAAGCGAGGCGGCGTAAGAAAAGCGATTGGTCATCATGGCAATCTTGAAAGTCCCATAGCCCCCCATAGACAAGCCAGCAATAAAATTCTTCTCCCGCTTGTCAGACATATTTGGGAAAAACCGCTTGAGGATTTGAGGCAACTCAATCGCTATGGCATCATAATAATTCATACCATAGGTGGTATTGGTGTACCAAGCCTTGTCCGTATTGACCATAACCACAATCAGATTAGTATAACGAACCAAGCGTTCAATAGTCGACCGATTGAGCCAGGAATCCTGATTGCCTCCCATCCCGTGCAAGAGATACAGCACGGGAATATCTGTATCGTCAGGATTGTCCACACGATTTCGGTCGGGATATAAAACCGTTACCTGTCTGGACATATCCAAAACTTCTGAATGGTATTCAATTTTCATGATTGCCATATGTTTCTCCTTATGTAGAAAGAGCCTGGGTTGCCCTGGGCTCTTTGCATTTATAAAACTCTATTTCACTTCCATAATCACTGGTAAAATGGCTGGGCGACGTTTGGTTTGGTCAAAGAGGAATTTAGCTAAGTCATCGCGAACAGCACTCTTGAGTTCTGTCCAATCAAAACTATCCTTGGTGAAGTAATTTTCCACCGTTGCATTAACCAAATCTGATGCCTCACGCAAGATATCCTTGCTCTTCTTGACATAGACAAATCCACGCGTATTGACCTTGGCCTTGGAAATGATTTTCTTCTCACGGCGGTTGACAGTGATTGCCACGATAAAGATACCATCTTCTGAGAGGATTTTACGGTCACGAAGGACAATATTTCCAACATCTCCCATGGCATTTCCGTCAATCATGACATCACCAGCAGGAACCGCTCCGCTATGGACAAAATCCCCATCTTCATAAGCCATGACATCCCCACGCTTGACGATAATAATATTCTCTGGGAACATGCCGATCTCAAGCGCAGCTTTGGCATGGGCATCTAGCTGACGATACTCCCCTTGAACTGGGAAGAGATACTTAGGACGGAGGATATTGAGCATGAGCTGCAAATCACGCGCATTGCCGTGACCAGACACACGCAGGTTTTTGGTAATGGATTTGACCGTTCCACCAGCCTTGTAAATCAAGTTTTCAACACGGGCAACGACTGCTTCTTTAGAAACACTTGGTGTCGTAACGATGTAAACCAGATCACCTTCCTTGATTTCAACATAACGGTGGCGACCAATGGCCATCTTACGAAGCCCGTTCAAGGGTTCCCCCATACGGCCTGTTTCCAGGATAATCAATTCATGGTCTTCGTATTTGCCCATATCCTTTGGCTTGACCAAAAGTCGCTCACTAACCAATCGAAGTTTTTTCAATTGGATAGCGGTACGGACAATATTTTCCACATCGTGCCCCGTCAAAACAACACGGCGACCTGTAGCCTCTGCCGCATCAAAGATTTGCTGGATACGGACAATGTTACTTGCCACAGCAGCTACAATCACACGACCTTCACAGTCTGCAATGGTATTGAGAATTTCTTCACCAGCTTCATGCATACTAGCTGACTGCACATTGCTATCTGCATTGGCAGAATCAGATAAGAGAGCCAATACACCTTCTGAACCAATTTCAGCCAGACGACCAAAGTCTGTCCGGTAGTACTTATCCGCAGCCTGATCAAATTTGAAGTCACCAGTATAAACGATATTTCCTTGGTCTGTCTTGACCACAATTCCCAAACTCTCAGGAATAGAGTGAGTTGTCTTAAAGAAAGATACAACTGAATCACCAAAATCAATCTCAGTCGCTGCATTGATGACGTGGAAATCCTTGAATTTCTTGGTTGCATTATTGTTCTTGACAATCAATTTCGCCAATTCAATGGTCAAGTGTGAGCCAAAAACAGGAACTTTCACTTTTTCTAAAAGATAAGGCAGGGCTCCAATCGAATCAGCGTGACCATGTGTCAGAAAGACCCCAGCTACACGGTGCTTGTTTTCTTCTAAATAATCAAAGTTGGGAACAACTACATCAACACCCAACTGTTCATTTTCTGGATACTTGGCACCAGCATCCATGACAAAAATATGCTCATTTACTTCGGCAATGTAGAGGTTTTTACCATTTTCACGTACACCACCGAGAGCCATGATTTTTATGCTACTCATTTTTTCTCCTTTTGGACATCCCACAGGTGTCCAGTTTATTTTTCTTACCAACGGTCCTTGGGATGCCCAAGTCGAATTACAGTCTGCTAATGATTTTAGCTATCGCTTCTATTATACCTTTTTTCAGGAAAATTTACAAAAAACTCTGCTGAAATTCAACAGAGTTCTCCCATTTAATCAATAACCATGTCCCCTATGTTCCCACTTTCCACCAGCATTACGCACTAAAATCCATTTCCAATCCCGATGAATACTATTTGGTTCCAAGGTTGGTTCTGCCCCTTCAGCGGCTACTTTGAAAGAAGAGGTTAACACTATAGCCTCCTCTGCACCATAATGCTCAGCCCAGTCATCAAATAACTTTTCATCATCACCACCATATCCAATGGTCAATAATTGGCAACTCTTAAAATGCTTATCAAAGTAATCTTGAACGACAACTACAGCATCCTGAATTTCTTTTTCCGAGTATAATTCCGATGCTTCCATCGGCTCAATCTTTGCCTGATAAGCTGCTCCTGTCCGACATCCTACCAAAAATAGACAACAAAACAGACTACAAATAGCTAAACATTTTCTCATCTTTGTTACCCCAATTCAACAATCGTTGCTGAAAAGCCAATCTCTTCCACAAAACGTAATACATCCTCAGTTTTGACAAAAATTGTTTTGGTATTGACATTAGGATGGAAGGTTAGAATGGGTTCAGAAAGGATTTCTTTATCAAAAAAGACTTGAATATCCTTATCAACATTATGTAACAAGCCAAAAACAGATACCGCACCCGCAGGCAAGTGCATTTTTTCCATCAAGCTATCACTCGAGGCCATCCGAATACGATTGGCTCCTACCAAATCACGAAACTGGTCCATGTCCAGCTGCTTCTGGTCATCCATAATCAGTAAATAAAATGCAGTCTTTTTCTTATTAGTCAGAAACATGGACTTGGTCCGTACTCCTTCTAACCCTTCGATGTAAGAGTCTGCTTCCTCGGTTGTCCGAGCTGGTGGATGCTCTACAATGGTGTAGTCCATTCCCAAGTCAGCTAAGCTTTCAAAAACCAATTTATCCATGACAGCACCTCTTGACACATTTAGTATATTATACTTCGTTTCAACCAAAAAATCAAAGGATAAGAAAAGCCTGGATTTCTCCAGACTTTAGTCAAACAACTTATAATAATCTTCCAGCTTCATCTTGGATTTCTCTTCAGTCGTTTGGTCTTGGATAATCTGACCATTCTTCATAACAATCAGGCGATTGCCATGGCGAAGAGCATCTTCCATCTGATGAGTGACCATGAGGGCTGTCATTCCCTTGGTCGCAATCAATTCATCCGTCAGTTGCATTAAGGATTGGCTAGTTTTAGGGTCGAGAGCGGCAGTATGCTCGTCCAAGAGCAAGAGCTCTGGTTGTTTCAAGCTAGCCATTAACAAACTCAAGGCCTGTCTTTGCCCACCTGATAAAAGCCCTGCTGGTGTGTCCAAATGCTTTTCCAAACCATTTCCCACTCTCGGCAAAAGCTGGGCAAATTCTTCCCTTTCTTGGACCAATCTACGTGGCACCAAGCCCCGCCCCTCACCACGATACTTGGCGATGAGCATGTTTTCTGCCACTGTCATCCGCGGAGCAGTTCCCATTTTAGGATCTTGGAAGACACGAGCCAGATACTTGGCCCGTTTTTCAGCAGGCCAGTTGGTCACATCCTCACCGAGTATGTGGACCGAACCACTTGTCAAGGGCAGGGTACCAGCAATGACATTGAAGAGGGTTGATTTCCCAGCACCGTTTCCACCTAAAATAGTAATAAAATCCCCTTGGTAGATGGTCAAATTGACATTGTCCAAAATCACGCGCTCTTCATCAAAACCGTTGGTCACCACCTTGGTGGCATTTTTTAATTCAACAATTGCTTTCATCGTGACAGGCTGGCTCCTTTCAAGACTTTATTTTTCAACTCAGGAACCATGAGGCAGACTGCCAAAATCATGGCTGAGAAGATACGGAGGTAGCTGGTATTGATACCGAGGGAAATAACCACCAAAATCAAGAACTGATAGAAGATAGCACCTACTGCAATGGCCAAGAACCGTTCCAACATGGTCAAATTTCCATACAAGACCTCACCGATAATCAAGCTAGCCATCCCAACTACGATGACCCCGATACCACGGGATACATCCGCATAACCTTCTTGTTGAGCAATCAAGGCACCCGCAAGAGCAATAATCCCATTAGAAAGAATCAACCCAAGCAGCTCCATTCTGCTGGTATTGATACCAAAACTGCGAGCCATATCTGGATTGTCCCCCGTCGCGATAAAGGCTTGACCCAGGCGAGTATAGAGGAAGAACATCAAGGATCCAATGACTAGGGCAACACTTCCCAAACCAAGTAAAAGTCCATTCACTTGCTCAGAAAAGGGAAGCAAGTCCTGCAATCGACTGGTATTTAACAAACCCAAATTTGCCCGACCCATGATAAAGAGAATAATGGAGTGACAAGAAGACATGACCAGAATACCAGCTAAAAGTGTAGGGATTTTCCCCTTGGTATAGAGCAAGCCTGTGACCAAACCTGCCAAACAGCCTGCCAAAACGGCTGCCAGCGTTGCCAAGACAGGATGAACTCCCTGTGTCAATAAGGTTACTGCAACTGCTCCTCCCAGTGGAAAAGAGCCCTCTGTCGTCATATCCGGGAAATTCAAAATCCGAAAGGTGACGAATATTCCCATTCCTAGTACAGCCCATAAAAGAGCCTGTGAAACTGTTGATACAATCATAACATTCCTTTGTTTTATTCGATAACCTTGCTTGCCTTATTGATAATCTCTTCTGACAAACTGATACCTAATTCTTTTGCAACTTTCTGGTTAACAACGACCGTACCTTCATTGAAGATTTGGACTGGTGTATCCCCAGGATTTGCACCGTCTAGGATTTTCGCAGCCATTTTTCCTGTTGCCACACCCAAGTCATATTGGCTGAGGGTTACAGATGCAATACCTCCACCTTCGACCATGTCTTCTACACTAGTGAAAATCGGAGTTTTTGTTTTATTTGCCACAGAAACGACTGTTGAAAATGCTGATGCGACTGTGTTGTCAACTGGTGTGAAAAGAACATCTGCTTTGCTAGTTGCCACTTCTACTGTCGCTGCTAATTCATTGCTTGAGGCAACTGCGTATTCAAGGACAGTATAACCTGCTTCTTCCGCTGCCGCCTTAAACTCTGCTACTTGAATTTTTGAATTGTCTTCGTTTGAAGAATAGAGGACGCCGATTGTTTTTGCCTCCGGTGTGATTTCCTTGATGAGGGAAACAGCATCTGCTACTGGTGTCTGGTCAGACACACCAGTGATATTCCCACCAGGATTTTTCAAGTCTTTGACCAAGTTGGCACCAACTGGGTCTGTTACCGCACCCATGATGATTGGCAATTCAGTCGTTGCGTTTGCCAAACCTTGTGCAGCTGGTGTCGCGATACCGATTAAGAGTTCATTACCATTGTCCACCAATTTTTTACTCATGGTCTGCACCTGTGACTGGTCAGCCTCAGCATTCATGAAATCAATGTCCAAATTATCCGTCGTTGAATAGCCACCCTCTTTTAGTCCATCCTTGATCCCCTTATAAATCTCATCTAGTGAATCATGGGTTACGAACTGAAGAACCCCAATCTTAACTTTTTCCGTTGATGTAGATGAATTGCTCTGCTCTTTTTGTGTCATAAACAAAGCAGCAACTACCATAACAGTAAGGGCAACAATTGTAGCTAGTAAGTTTTTATTTTTCAACATATTCATTCTCCTCGTAAAATACATAATATCCAATTTCTACATCATCAAAATTTTATTCCACCATCGCCATCGTTTCATCATGATTACCTCGTAATTTCTATCATTGTCAAAGTAGAATATAATGATCAGTATTTCATTTTTCATTTGAACGCCAATCTACCAAGACAATGAAAAAGCCCCCGCATACTGAAAAACAGTATGCGAGGGCGTCAATGACACGGTGCCACCTCACTTATGGGAATTGTCTAGAATCCTCCCATATCTCATCTCCTCTAACAAGGAGTTGCACTGTAAGGTGTGCGGACCGAACTATCATTGTTTTAAGTTCATTTGCGTGACTGTTTTGGTCGATTACTTCGTTAGCTCTCCTTGCTATACCGCCAGTATAAGCTGCGTCGACCTGCCTCGTACTCAGCCAAAACAGTCTACGCAAAGTATGCTATACCAAACAATCCTTGTGAATTTAGGGCATTTTAGGACTAGGCAGTCGAGTGAAGGCAGTACTGGTGGTACGGCAAGCACGACTAACGACGTCATAAAATAGACATAAATGCACATCAGCCCATTTCATAAAACTCCGCCACCTGTTCTCAGCACCACAGGCTCCCTGAAGACTTCTGCTTTATTACTTCTTCTGATTACAGACGATTATACGGCATCCCAAAGACTTTGTCAAGACTTTTGATTAAATTTTCTGAAAATTTTTCTACTCCCATTCTGCAACTCTCATCAAAAAATCAACGAAGTGTGATATACTAGACAGAGTTAGACCAGTTAGAAAGAGGAAAACCATGTCTTTTGACGGATTTTTTTTACATCACATGACGGCTGAGTTAAAGGCCAATTTAGAAGGCGGGCGGATTCAGAAAATCAACCAGCCCTTTGAACAGGAGATTGTCCTCAACATCCGCAGCAACCGCCAGAGCCATAAGTTGCTCCTGTCTGCCCACTCTGTTTTCGGACGGGTTCAGCTGTCCCAGTCGGATTTTACCAATCCCAAGGTGCCTAATACCTTTACCATGATTTTACGAAAATACTTGCAGGGTGCTATTATCGAGGATATTCGCCAACTGGACAATGACCGCATTTTAGAATTTTCGGTGTCCAACAAGGACGAGATTGGCGACCATATCCAAGCAACCTTAATTGTGGAAATCATGGGCAAGCACAGTAATATCATCTTGGTGGACAAGTCTGAACAGCGGATTATCGAAGCTATTAAGCACGTTGGATTTTCGCAAAATTCCTACCGGACCATCCTGCCAGGTTCCACCTACATTCGTCCACCGGAAACGCATTCTCTCAATCCTTACACGGTGTCTGACGAGAAATTGTTTGAAATCTTATCCACACAAGACTTATCAGCCAAAAATCTCCAACAGGTCTTTCAAGGTTTGGGACGGGATACAGCTACTGAACTGGCTAGTCACTTGCAGACGGACCGCCTGAAGAACTTCCGTGCCTTTTTTGACCAGGCTAGTCAGCCTAGCCTGACAGACAAGGCCTATGCTGCTCTGCCATTTGCCAATAGCCCTGAAAACCAGCCACACTTTGAGAGCCTGAGCAGTCTGCTGGACTTCTACTATCAGGACAAGGCGGAGCGGGACCGGGTGGCCCAGCAAGCCAATGAGCTAATCAAGCGGGTGGCCAGTGAGCTAGAGAAAAATCGCAAAAAGTTGGTCAAACAGGAGCAGGAATTGGCGGATACAGAAGGTGCGGAGTTGGTGCGGCAAAAGGGTGAGCTCTTGACCACCTATCTGCATCAGGTGCCAAATGACCAGGCTAGTGTGACCTTAGACAACTACTATACGGGAGAGGAGTTGGAGATTGAGTTGGATGTGGCTCTTACTCCTAGTCAGAATGCCCAGCGGTACTTCAAGAAGTACCAGAAACTCAAGGAGGCAGTCAAGCACTTGACCAGCTTGATTGAGGAAACCAAGGCGACCATTGTCTATCTGGAGTCCGTTGACACCATGCTGGGACAGGCTAGTTTGGCTGAAATCGACGAAATCCGTGAGGAATTGATTGAAACAGGCTACCTCAAACGCCGCCACCGTGAGAAAATCCATAAACGCCAGAAACCTGAGCCTTACTTGGCGACGGACGGGAAGACTATTATTCTGGTTGGGAAAAATAACTTGCAAAATGATGAGCTGACCTTCAAAATGGCCAAGAAAGGCGAACTCTGGTTCCATGCCAAAGACATTCCAGGCAGTCATGTGGTCATCACAGACAACTTGGATCCAAGCGACGAAGTCAAGACCGATGCGGCGGAGTTGGCCGCCTACTTTTCAAAGGCTAGACATTCTAACTTGGTTCAAGTCGATATGATTGAAGCCAAGAAGCTCCATAAACCAACAGGTGGCAAGCCAGGTTTTGTGACCTACCGCGGTCAGAAAACCCTCCGTGTCACCCCAACTGAAGACAAAATAAAATCCATGAAAATCTAATTCATGGATTTTTTTGCTACTTATAACTACTCCGCCTTATCAATATCTTCCCTGACTTCCTTGGCATTGAACTTAGCAAACAGATACTGGCGGTCCTGAACTGGAAAGCGTTGATCCAGCTGATCGACTGGGCCAACCTCGATATTTCCTTGTGAAATGATATAGTCCATGACATGGCCCCCAAAGGTCAAATCGTCTGAGATAAAATGCAAATGATAACCTGCCACACTGACACCATGGAAAATCTCTGGCGTCCAAATACCAACAATGGTTCCAGAAATGTTCTCAGCGGTATATTCGGGCTGACGGCTAGCCACCTCCGCAAATCGAACATCCGAAGCCGATTTAGGAATCATACGAACATGCATCCGTGAAAACGTCCCTTTGATTTTGATAGAACGAAAAAGATTTTCGCCATCGTAATAGGATTCAATCCGCTGGTGCAATTCATCGCTAGTCATTTCAAAGCGTTGCTTGAAAATCACTTCTGCCTCATGGAAAATAACCGCTGCATAGGGAACCTTCATATCAGCAGGAACTTCAACCACTTCTGGTTTCTCCCCAGCCCCCTTGGCCTGATAAGCCTTTCCATCTAGGACAATCAACTCACCATCAATGGAATCCAGAGTTCCCAAGCCCAAATCACCATGTTCCAACAATTCGCCAACCGTCAAGGAGCCGCCATACAGTCCAGCCATCAAGGCACCAAGTGTATTGTATTGAAATAATCGATTTACTTGCATAACCTACTCTTCATTCAAAAATTCTTGCATGGCCAAATCATCTGGCACCAATTGGATATAACGGCTAGCTTGCTCTCTTGCCTCCTCCAAACGACCAAGTTGACGTAATAAACCTACATAATCAGCCAAAAATTCAGGATTTTCCGCCAATTCTCTAGCTAATTCAGCGTAAAGCTCACTCGCTTCCTCATCTCTTTCCAGAGCTTGATAGGCCTTAGCCACATTCCAACGCGCCAAGACATTGTCCAAATCCTCGTCAAAGAGGGCCACAACCTCATCAAACCGCTCCTGCTCCAAATAGAGATTGGACAAGCGGAGGGCTAATTCATTGCTGTCATCTGCCACTTCCCTTGCTTTGAGAAGATAGTCTTCAGCAGCTTCCTCATCGTGCATTTCATAGGCATACTGAGAAGCTTGAAGCAAGAGATTGGCATCAAAATCATTTTTGGCCAAGCCCTTTTCTGTTATTGCCAAGGCTTCTTCAATCTTATGCTCGGCATGAAGGGATTGGGCGTAGGCGTATTCATAGCCCTCAAAATCAGGATTGATGGTGTCCAGCTGCTTGAAGTAGAGATTGGCCTTTTGGTATTCTTCGCTTTCAAATAGCAGAGCAGCTAACTCAAAAACAGTCTGGTCATCGTATTCCAACTCGACAGCTTTTTCAAGAAATTCAATGGCCGCTTCAAATTTCCCCAAACTTGCATAGGCCAGACCAATTCGCTGGTAGGTAGAAACCCCAGTTAATTCGTAGATTTCACGATTATCCAGCTGGGCATAGTAAGAGATGGCCTCATTAAAAAATTCCAACTCCATATCCAACTCTGCTAAGCCAAAGAGAATAATGGGTTCATCAGATATGTGACTAGCTTCTAACAATTTTTCACGCGCAACATCTGACAATCCTTCTGCCTGATACAAATCTGCCTTGACCAATAAAGCTTCCACATAAACTGGGCTATCTTCTGGGATTTCCTCCAAGTATCCGAAAGCTTCTTCAACCAGGCCATCCTCAAAAGCAATCTGAGCCAGTTGTAAGGCTAACTCAGGAAAGTCAGGCAAGAGCTTGATATAGATATCCCGTGCCTGATGAAAGAAACCAATACTTTCCAGATAAGTGGCCAAGGATAAGAGCGTGTCGCTGTCATCTTCTGCCAAGGCACGTTTGAAATACTTATCTGCCTTCTGTAAATCCTGCTCTTGCAGGCAAATCAACATTTTTTCACTATTATTCATCTCGAACCGTCTGTTCCCCTTCCTCAACATATAAACCGCTATACTCTCTATACCAGTCAAAAGCCGCCTTGACCACTACCTTAATAGAGGCATAAATTGGAATTCCTAACAAGACCCCTAACACACCATACATCTGACCAGCAGTCAACAAGACGAACAAAATGGTAATGGGGTGAATACTCAAAGAGCTACCAATAATAAGTGGAGTTACAAAACGGCCTTCAATGGTCTGCTCCAACATGAAAACAATCAAAACCTTGACCAACATGACAGGTCCAGCAATCAATCCTAACACTACTGCAGGAATCATAGCCAAAAATGAGCCCAAGTAGGGTATCAGATTAAGGAAACCAGCCATAACCCCCAAGGTTACAGGATAACTAAGTCCAATCACTGAAAACATGACAGAAAACATGAGAGCAACAATAATAGCGACCGTCACCTGACCACGAACATAGTTAGACAACTGAGCATTGACATCTGTCAAAACCTTGCTGACGGATGAACGCCATTTTGTCGGTAAGTACTGGGTGACATGGCGATTTAAATGCTGACCATCTCGTAATAGATAGAAGAGAATAAAGGGCATAATCAAAATAGCCACGATAATCTGCGATGCCGTTGAAATCAAGCTACTAGCCCAGTTTACCGCACTAGATGAAAATTTCTGTGCATAAGAAATAATTTGGTCATTGACCTTATTCAAAATTTCCAAGGCAGTTGGACGGAACTGTTCAAATTGTTCATTATCCAATAAGGTCGTCACTTGACTTTCAATCTTTTGAATATTAGACGGCAGATTTTGAGCGAAAGAAACGACCTGCCCTTGAATACTTGGAATAACAACAGCCAAGCCCCAAACCAACAGCATGCCAATCAATACAAATAAGACCGAAATAGCAGCTGTCCGTGTAATCTTATATTTCTCCAACCAATCCACAATAGGATTTAAGAGATAATAGAGCAAACCGGTCAATAACATAGGCAGGAGAATAATTTCAATAAAACTCCCAATCGGCTTCAGTAAAAAGCTGACTTTAGTAAAAATAAAAATAGTTAATAGAACCAATAAGGTTACTAGAAAAAAGGTAACAGCCTGATTGTTTACAAACCACTTAAAAAACCAGGACATTCTAAATCGTTGCTGTTGTTCATCCATCTCGCTCACTCCTCATTCTTTTTCTCTATTGTATCATGTAATGGAGTATTTTAGACAAATAAACCATAGGCTTTCTCAGACTTTACAGGAGAAATATGGTATAATTTTAGCAATCATTTTCAAAGGAGATAAGCATGGCTGTCTATTTCGGTACTTACACCAAACGTGAATCAAAAGGTATTTATAAGGCACAATTTAATAGCGAAACTGGGCATCTCAGTAACTTAGAATTGGTTGCTGAGGAACCAAACCCAACCTATCTTGCTTTTGATAAGGCTGGACGACTTTATTCAGTCGGGGCTGAGAATGAGCAAGGGGGAATCGTAGCTTTCGATACAGATTTCAGCTTACTAAACCATGTCGTCAGCGAAGGGGCGCCCCACTGCTATGTAGCCGTTGATGAGGAGCGAAATCTAGTTTATGCTGCCAATTACCACAAGGGACAAGTTCTGGTCTATAAACGACTAGAAAATGGCTCCCTAGAACTTACTGATATTGCTCAGCACCAAGGTTCTGGTCCACATGAAAATCAAGCATCCGCCCATGTTCACTTTTCTGATTTGACACCAGATAAGTTCTTGGTGACCTGTGATTTAGGTGCTGACCAAGTTGTAACCTACAAGGTCTCAGACCAAGGAAAAGTAGAAAAATTGGCAACCTATCAGGCCGCTGCTGGAAGTGGTCCGCGCCACATCGTTTTCCATCCGGTTGCGAAAATTGCCTATCTCATCTGCGAACTTAATTCAACTATTGAAGTCCTTATTTACGATGGCTGGGGAGAGTTCGAGCACCTACAAACTATCTCTACACTTCCACAAGACCATACAGGCTTCAATGGCACAGCTGCTATTCGTATCACCAAAGATGGAAAATTTGTCTACGGTTCTAACCGTGGTAACGACTCAATCGCCGTCTACAAAACACTTGGTGATGCCAGTCTTGAATTGGTCCAAATCATGTCAACCCAGGGCAAGACCCCCCGTGACTTTACCCTAAGCCCAGACGAGAAACATCTGATTGCCGTCCATCAAGACTCTGATAATGCGACTGTTTTTTCAAGAGATACAGAAACAGGTCGACTGACGGAACTTTCTCATGATTTTTACCTACCAGAAGCTGTATGTGTCACATTTTTTGAAGACTAATCAGTTGTGAAATCGCTCTATTTTTGGTTTAATATTTGTATAGGAGGTGAATTACATGAATCCAGTAGATCTTTTCAACGAAGTTAAAGACTTAATCGCAAACAAAGACTTTGACGGAGCTAAACAATTTATCGAAGAAAACAAAGACAACTTCGGCGAATACTTGGAGCAAGCAAAAGGCTTGTTGTCAGGTTCTGAAGGCGTAAGCGGTCTTTTGGACAAGGTTAAAGGCTTGTTCTAATACATGTAAAAACTAGGCTGAGAATGTTCAGTCTAGTTTTCTTTTTACCCCAAAATAGTTGGTAGTTCTTTCAATGAAGCAACTACCCAATCGCTCTGCCATTTGCCATTTTCTCTTGTTCTTACTATAGCCCTCGTTATTCTAACTCGGGGATAAATTAGTACACTGTACTACGAAAAACAAGTCTGGAAATTTCCAGACTTGTTCTTATTATGACCCTCGCTATACTAGCTCGGGGATAAAACAGTCTCCCAGACTGTTTTATTTTTTCAAATTATAGAATGAGTTCAAGCCTTTGTAGACTGCAACTTCACCCAATTGATCTTCGATACGAAGCAATTGGTTGTATTTAGCGATACGGTCTGTACGTGACAATGAACCTGTCTTGATTTGGCCAGCGTTAGTTGCAACTGCGATGTCAGCGATTGTTGAATCTTCAGTTTCACCTGAACGGTGTGATACTACGGCAGTGTAACCAGCTTCTTTAGCCATTTCGATAGCTTCGAATGTTTCAGTAAGAGTACCGATTTGGTTAACTTTGATAAGGATTGAGTTAGCAGCACCTTCTTTGATACCACGTGCAAGGTAGTCAGTGTTTGTTACGAAGAAGTCGTCACCAACCAATTGAACGCGTTTACCAAGACGCTCAGTAAGTGCTTTCCAACCATCCCAGTCGTTTTCATCCATACCATCTTCGATAGTGATGATTGGGTATTTGTTAACCAATTCTTCAAGGTAGTCGATTTGCTCTGCAGATGTACGAACAGCAGCGCCTTCGCCTTCGAATTTAGTGTAGTCGTAAACTTTACGCTCTTTGTCGTAGAACTCAGATGACGCACAGTCGAAACCGATCATGATGCCGTTTTCGCCAGCTTCGTAACCAGCAGCTTCGATAGCTTCGATGATTGTTTCAACACCGTCTTCAGTTCCTTCGAACTTAGGAGCGAAACCACCTTCGTCACCAACAGCTGTTACCAAACCACGAGCTTTCAAGATTTTCTTCAAAGCGTGGAATACTTCAGCACCCCAACGAAGACCTTCTTTGAATGAAGGAGCGCCAACTGGCAAGATCATGAATTCTTGGAAAGCGATTGGAGCGTCTGAGTGTGAACCACCGTTGATGATGTTCATCATTGGAGTTGGCAATACTTTAGTGTTGAATCCGCCAAGGTAAGTGTAAAGTGGCACTTCAAGGTAGTCAGCAGCTGCACGCGCAACAGCGATAGAAACACCAAGGATTGCGTTTGCACCCAATTTACCTTTGTTAGGAGTACCGTCAAGAGCGATCATAGCGCGGTCGATAGCTTGTTGATCACGAACGTCATAACCGATGATAGCGTCAGCAATCACGTTATTTACGTTGTCAACAGCTTTTTGTGTACCAAGACCAAGGTAACGAGACTTGTCACCGTCGCGAAGTTCAACTGCTTCGTGCTCACCAGTAGAAGCTCCTGAAGGAACCATACCACGTCCGAAAGCACCTGATTCAGTATAAACTTCAACTTCAAGTGTAGGGTTACCGCGTGAGTCAAGGACTTCGCGAGCGTAAACATCAGTAATAATTGACATTATATTACTCTCCTTTGAGTTTAAAATAGTTACACTGCTATCATACCCTAAAATAAGAGATTTTTCAAGAAAAAATAGGCTATTTTACTGAAAGAAATAATGTAAACGCCTTCCTTTGCGTTTTTACTGGGATATGCTATACTAAAACTATGACTAATTTACATACTACTATCCTACAAAAAGCCTCTGGTGAAACCCGTCTAAACCCTGATGAACAGCGCTTATACATGGGAACTTATCGCGAGCGCGTTGTCCTTCTTCTCACCTTCGAGGACTTAGCAAATGAGTTTGCCATATCGGCATTCGATACCATCTGCCAAAAGCTAACAAATAGCTACATACCTCTCTTTCTTAAACTCTCTCCCTCCCTGGTGGACAAGCAACAAATTTCCTTGATGAAACTCGCTCAAGCCCATGGAATTACTACTTCCATCATCGATGAGAAAATTGGGCAATCTCCCTACGCTCTGGTCTTCCATACAGATCATGCAGTTGATTTAGAAGAAATTAACTTAGAAGTTATCTTTCCAAATCTTGTCAAGAAGGAAGAAAAAAAGGAAGAGCAAAAACCCTCCTTCTGGAAAAAATTATTTGGATAAGCTATTTCTTTAATCAAATTCCTCCAATTTTCCTCCCAACTGAAGAATTCTTGCCACCTGTTCTGCTGTGCGGACCAGGTTTTTTTCTCCCTTTTTAAGCGTATTTTCTAAGTCATCAACTTCAGCAATAATGGGAAATGTGGCGCAGATATTTTCAAAAGGAAAATCAGGTAAATCATCCTTCAAACTGCCACAAATAGCGATGATGGGAATAGGTGCTGGGGTCCTTCGAGCTACACCGATTGGCGTTTTGCCCGCCAAACTCTGGGCATCCATTCGTCCCTCACCGACAATAACTAGGTCAGCCTCAGCTACTCGCTTGTCAAAATCTAATTGATCCAGAACAAAGTTTATGCCTGTTTGTATGCGGGCACCTGCAAACTGCACCAAGCCTGCCGCCATCCCACCGCCTGCACCAGCACCAGCCAGTGTCAAGATTGCTGGATTGACAAGCTGATAAAATCTTTCCATCTCTCTATCCACTTGCTCAAACTTCGTAGCTTCCAGCCCCTTCTGACCAGCAAAAACATAAGTGGCTCCCTGATGTCCACAGAGAAGATTATCCACGTCAGTTACCAAATCAATCTGAACAGACGACAAATCAATACCTATGTCATCTTGGGAAAAGTCCGCAATCTTACCCAGATTAGCCCCAATCGCTTCAAGCTCCTGACCCGATTGATTAAAAAAATGAAAGCCCAAAGCCGATGCCATTCCAATGCCACCATCATGGCTGGCAGAGCCACCAATTCCGATAAAAAACTGGTTGACACCTTTCTGCACCAGTTCAACCAGCAGTTCACCCACTCCTCTAGTAGAAACTAGCAAAGGATTTCTTTTTTCTAGCGGAATGCTGGCAAGTCCCACTATCGCAGCCATTTCAAAAACAGCAAGACCATCACGCATTGCATAGTCAACACATATTCTATCCCCAAATGGTCCTGTCACTTCTGTCTGGTATTTCTCTAAATCCAAGGCTTGCGTCAAACTGTCGAGGGTTCCTTCACCTCCATCACCCAAGGGAAGCAAATCATAACTTGCCTGGGGATAGACCTTTGCAAATCCTTGCTTTATGGCTTTAGCAACCTCTACTGCTGAGAGAGATTCTTTGAAGGAATCTGGAGCAATTAGAATACGCATAGATATCCCACCTTTCTATATAAATTGTAGCACTCCTTTTCAGGTCTTTCAAGAAAAATTCGAGTATTTCCTTAAAACATGATATACTGGACAAAAGGAGGCTTCCATGTATCAGACTATTTTATTTGACCTTGACGGTACCTTAACAGATTCTGGACCAGGTATCCTAAATTCCGTCACCTACGCCCTGTACCAAATGGGGATTGAGGAGCCGAACCCAGAAAACTTAAAACGCTTCATCGGTCCTCCGCTCTACGAATCCTTTGCCCGTTTTTATCAACTAAATCCAGCAGATACCCAGGCAGCTGTTGATGCCTTTCGGGTTTATTTTAAAGAAAAGGGCATGTTTGAGAACCAACTCTACGACGGTGTTATTCCTCTTTTAGAATCTCTGACGGAAGCAGGTAAAACCTTGGCTATCGCCACCTCTAAACCCGAAGTCTTTGCCAAGCAAATTCTGGATTATTTTGATATTTCCCACTATTTCGATGTCATTGCAGGAGCCAGTCTGGATAGTAGCCGCATTAACAAGACTGATGTCATCTCCTATGCCTTAGCACAGCTGGACTACAATCCGCAAACAAGCATTATGGTCGGGGATCGTGAACATGATATCGAAGGAGCCAAGGCCAACCAGCTAGCTTCTATCGGCGTCCTATATGGCTACGGAACGAAACAAGAACTAGAGGAGGCAGGGGCTACAAGGATCGCCCAAACGGTAGTTGACCTGAAAGAGCTCTTGCTATAAGCATATAGAAAAAGCCAGCAACCAGCTGACTTCCTCAATATTTACCATCCAAAATCTCTATTAGTTTATAGAGATTTTTTTCATTGATTTGATAAGGTGCCTGTTCTTGAACAATTGGTTTAGCACAGAATGCCACGCCAATTCCTGCTTCTTGAATCATAGGTAGGTCATTTGCCCCATCCCCCATAGCAATAGTCTGAGATAGAGCTAGACCATTTTCAGCCGCCCAGGCCTCTAAACACGCCTTTTTAGTATCCTTGGTCACAATATCGCCCAAAACTTGACCTGTCAAAAATCCATCAACTACTTCTAAACGATTGGCACGAACATAATCTAATTCTAACTGACTAGCAAGACGATCCACTGTTTCATGAAATCCACCTGATACGACTGCAACCTTGAAACCGCGATTTTTTAATTCCGCAACCAATTCCACTGCCCCTGGTGTAAAATGAATTTTTTCCATAATCCAATCAAAAACAGAAACAGGCAGTCCCTTTAACAAGGCTACACGCTCGCGTAATGCTTCTTCAAAATCTAATTCCCCACGCATAGCACGTTCTGTAATGTCTGCAACCTGCTCGCCTACACCCGCTTCCTCACCAAGAAGGTCAATAGCTTCTTCCATGATAAGTGTTGAATCCACATCCATAACCAATAATCCTTTTGTCATGTTTCATATCCTTTCTTGTATAAAAATAAAAAGCCAAACGGCTTTTCATTTAGTAACGAATTGCTTCGCGTGTTTTTTCATAAGAACGAACAAAACGTTCTGTTACGCCAGGTTCAACTGTTTCCAAGGCAAATGAAATTTCTTCAAAAGCTGCTTGGTAGTCAAAATCTCTTTCAAAAATTTCTAATGAGCGATTGAAAGCACGTTGAATACCTTCCTCCGTCGAACGATAACGGTTAGAATACTGCAAGAGTTGCTCTGTCAGGGTCGCATTCTGGACGATGAGATATGCAAGCTCTTCTAATTGATTCATATCGTAGGTCGCATTTTCCAATAAACGATTAACAATTTCAATATTGATACGCTTATAGTCCAGTTCAGCAATCAAGGCCTCGACATGATCACTTGTTCTAAAGAAGTTTGTTAAGAATTCTTCAGGTATACCTGGAAGATTACGTTTCTCCATATAGCGTTTGAGAGTGTGCAACTTATTAATATAAAGGGTTGCTTGCTTACGTGCCGTACTTTCTGATACTTCTTGTGATTTGAGGTACTCAGCCAATACAAGCTGCTCTTCTTCAATTTCTTTCAAACCTGAAAGTGAGTGATCTAAACGTTCCTCTAAAATAGAATAGGCTACCTGTGGTGTTTCAATACCTTCAATACTTTCAGCTACAACTATTTCAATGGTTTCCAAACGTTTTTTCAGCTGGTTGATACGAGCAAGCTTACTATCTACCAAAAGATAGTTGGCATTTAGACGCTGGCTTTCTTCATCCAAGAGCTGGGTATTCTGTACCACATGCTCCAAGAATTTTGGCAAGCTTTTACTAATCTTATTAGCAGACTTATTTGCCTCAATTTCACGTTGAAACAGTTTATAAAGATGATCAATTTTAGCTTGAATGCCCTCATTTTCAGCTTCTGCTGCATCCAAATCAAAAGATACAATCAAGGCAGTATTTTCACGAATAGAAACTCGGATATTTTGGAATTGGGATTCGATATTTCCTTCTGTAAACAAGTAGTTTTGCTCTACAAGTTTACGGTAGCCTGTTTCCAAGTCTTCCAACTGCTCTGGAAAATCCTTACTAACACGTTCAATCAACTGCGGAATACGATCCATAATCTGATTGAGAGCAATCATGTGCTCCTCTGTCTTATCAAGAATTTCAGATGCTTCAATCGGATCACCAGATGAGTTGAGCATAACAAACTCAGAAAATTCAACTTCAATATTTTTCAGTTGTTTTTCAAGTTCTGGCAAGGTTTCTCCATAACTTTCAGAATTATCACGAACAGAGGCTTGCAGATTTTCGAACAAGTCCAAGGCATGTTTGACACGACCTGAGTTCTTCTCCTCCTGTTCCTTCAAATCCATCAAACCATGGCGGATAGAAGAAATGTCTTCTTCAATTAGGTCAATCTGACTTTCAATGCTATCAATAGCATTCTTAGCGCTGACGAAACGGAAAGAATTGTTAAAAGCTTCTGCTTCAAAAATATGATTTTCAATATCTGCAAATGAATTGAGGGATAGATCAACCCATTTTTGATTCCACTCACGGAAGGAAACCTGGCTTTGACCAATCAAGTGAAGGGCCTTTACCGCTTCAACTTCTTCATTTACAGGGAGGTTAAATAGCTCTTCCTTGCGCTCTTCTAATGCAACCAAGAGGTTGTCATTACGTTTGCGAACAATCAGGCAGGCTACGTAGGCAACGATTAAAATAATAACAATCGAAACGATTAAGATGATTGTTCCTGTAGGCATGTAAATCTCCTTAGTTCATAGTAATTACTAGAAAATATCGCTTTATTATACCATAAATCTCTAGTTTATGCACTTGTTTTCTTAATTTTTAGATATCTAATGTTGAATATACCGCATTTTCTTCAATAAACTCACGGCGAGGTTCAACCTTGTCCCCCATCAACATATCGAAAATCTTATCTGCTTCTGCAGCATCATCAACTGAAACACGCGCCATCAGACGATTCTCTGGATTCATGGTTGTTTCCCACAACTGATGGTCATCCATTTCACCCAATCCCTTATAACGTTGGATGGTTGGTTTAGAACGTCCAGTACTATGTCTTTCTAAGGCTTCTTGCAATTCCTGTTCTTGATTGGCACCTGGTTGAATGTATTCCTTGATTTCACTTCCAACCTTGACACCATAAATAGGCGGTTGGGCAATGTACACATATCCAGCTTCTACAATCGGACGCATATAGCGGTAGAAGAGGGTTAAGAGCAAGGTACGAATATGGGCTCCATCGACATCGGCATCGGTCATGATGACTAATTTCTGATAACGCGCTTTTTCCACATCAAAGTCCGCTCCAAAGCCAGTTCCCATAGCTGTAAACAAGCTGCGGATTTCCTCGTTGGCCAAAATCTTATCCATGCTGGCCTTTTCCACGTTCAAAATCTTACCACGAATTGGCAAAATAGCCTGAAACTCACGGTCACGACCAGATTTTGCTGAACCTCCCGCAGAATCCCCCTCCACGATGAAGAGCTCTGTCTTAGTCGCATCATTTGATGAACAGTCTGCCAACTTGCCTGGCAGGTTAGAAATTTCAAGACCTGACTTCTTGCGAGTGACCTCACGCGCCCGTTTGGCAGCAATCCGCGCCTTGGCCGCTACAATCCCCTTGTCCACAATCCGACGAGCAATCTGAGGATGCTCCAAAAGGAATTCTGAAAATGCATCTGAGAACAAACGGTTAGTAATTTTAACAACTTCACTATTTCCAAGCTTGGTCTTGGTTTGTCCTTCAAACTGAGGACCAGGGTGTTTGACTGAGATAACCGCTGTCAGACCTTCACGCACATCCTCACCCGTTAGGTTGTCATCATTTTCCTTGAGAATTTTATTCTTCTTAGCATAGTCGTTGATGACACGCGTCAGAGCTGTACGGAAACCTTGTTCGTGGGTACCGCCTTCATGGGTGTGGATATTGTTAGCAAAGCTAACCACATTTTCATGGTAGCTAGTCGTGTATTGCATAGCTACTTCGACTGTGATGTCATCCATTTCACCCTCTGTGTAAATAGGTGTTTCAAAGATAACATCCTTGTTCTCATTGAGGTATTCCACATAGGAGGCAATACCACCCTCATAGTGATATTCCTTGGTTTGTTCCATTCCCTCACGCTTGTCTGTAATCGAAAGATTTAAACCGCGGTTTAGGAAGGCTAGTTCTTGGATGCGTTTATTTAATTTAGCAAACTCGAATTCCGTCGTTTCCGTAAAGATTTCTGGATCTGGTGTGAAATGCACAGTCGTACCAGTGCGGTCTGTTTCACCCACAACCTTCAAATCAGCAACCACCTCACCACGACGGTATTCTTGGAAATAAACCTGACCATTTTTATAGACATGTACATCCAATTGGGTCGAAAGGGCATTTACTACGGATGAACCTACGCCATGCAGACCACCTGAAACCTTGTATCCGCCTCCGCCAAATTTACCACCGGCATGGAGAACTGTGAAAACAGTTTCTACGGCTGGACGACCTGTTTTTTCCTGAATATCAACCGGGATACCACGACCATTGTCCACAACTGTAATGGAGTTATCGGGCTCGATATAAACTTCAATCTTGCTGGCAAAACCGGCCAAGGCCTCGTCAATCGAGTTATCGACAATTTCCCAAACCAGGTGGTGAAGTCCTTCTTTAGAGGTTGTTCCGATATACATACCTGGACGCATACGAACAGCTTCCAGACCTTCCAAAACCTGAATCTGACTGGCATCATATTCTTGTGCTTTTTCTTGTAAATCTTTGATTTCTTCTGTCATTCTTATTCCTTTATTTCTAAGCTCTACTCTCAAAAACGTTAAACCATCCGACAAGATTTGAAGTATCTGGATAGGAAAAACAAGAGTATAAAAACTTTACAATCGTACCCAACATTATACCATATTTTTCATAAAATTCCCACCAAAAAGGAGCTGAATTTTCTCCTTCAGCTCCCTACTTTTTAACACTCTATTCCTCTAATTTTTATGAACCATGACCCTTGCCAGCCCCTGACCGTCACCACCAAGTAAGTCAACCAATTTGTAAGCAAAGTCCAGGCTAGTACCTGCACCGCGACTGGTAATAATCGGTCCATCAACGACTACATTGTTTTCAACATGAATACCTGAAGCAACATCTGCTTCTTTTCCTGGGAAACAAGTATAGCGACGCCCAGCCAGTAAACCAGCCCTGTCTAGAACGATTGGGGCCGCACAGATAGCCGCAACCCGTTTCCCATTTGCAACAGCCTTTTGCAATTCTGCAATCAAACGGTCATCATCACGGAGATTTATTGAACCAGGCATCCCTCCCGGTAGGACAATCAAATCATACTGGCTCAAATCCCCATCAAACAAACTGTCTGCTTCAACCTTGATAGCATGGGAACCTTCCACACGAATACTGGTTAAACCAATCATATCGCATTGAAAATCTGCTCTTCGAAAAATATCGACAGGGGCCAAGGCTTCAATTTCTTCAAAGCCATTTGCCAACATAACTGCAACTTTTACCATAGTAACCAACTTTCTAACGTTCTAACGTAATTTTCCTGTATTTCCGTGATCTCACTTCTTCTTTTTCATCCGCCAGATGCGACTGGTAACTCATGGATAGTACCAAGCCAATCCCAATCAGATTGGACACTATAGAAGAGCCACCTTGAGAGATGAATGGAAGTGGGATACCTGTCAGAGGTAGTAAACCAGTAGCTGCCCCGATATTTTCAAATACATGGAAGAGGAGCATCATAATATAACCTGTAGAGATGTAGGTATAATAACGATTATTGGATTTTAATGTAATCCGTAACATCCGATAAATCAGCAGGAGGTAGAGGCCAATCAAGACTGTCCCACCAATAAAACCAAAATCCTCACCGATAACTGTAAAAATCATATCACTTTCACGAACCGGAATCAGCAGATTTGTTTTATTGAACCCTAGACCTTTCAGACCACCGCTACCGATGGCAATCAAACTTTGTGCTTGTTGGTAGGTTGTTGACTGGGCGTGTTTAAAGGGGTCTAACCAAGCTGAAATACGGTTGATTTTATAGGTGTCCATACCCATATTATGCAGGAAGGTTGTTCCACCTGGTGACACAAAAATCAGCATGAAGCCTCCAGCAAGAACCAAGACCATTAAAGCTGTTGGCAGAAGGATTTTCCATGACACCCCCGACAGGAGAAGCATCCCGCTGAAGATGGCCACGAATACCAAAGAAGTTCCCAAGTCACTCTGCAAGGCCAGTAGTACCAAAACAGGAAGAGTAAAGAGAGTCATATAAGCAATCAGCATAAAATCTTCTCGAAGACCTCGTTCAGTATGGTGCTTATGGAAGGTGACAATAACCCTTGCAATCATGACAATATAGGATATTTTCATAAATTCCGACGGCTGAAAAAGGGTCATTCCTCCAATGGTTACCCAGTTTTTCGCACCTGTCGAAGCCACCAGGTCTGGACTGTAGAAGAATAAGGGCAGGACCATCAATCCTAGGCCAAGTACATATAAAAATGGAGTTATCTGCCAGAGAAATTTGGTCGAAAAGAACATCACCAGGAATGCTGCTCCGATTCCAATACCTATCCAGGCAATTTGTTGCCCCACCATTTGCAAAACACTATTGGGATAGTCCTGGCTCACTGCAATAAAAAGAGCTAAGATGCCTACAACCAATAAAAAAAAGACTGGTAAAATGAGAGAATAGTCCACACGACTATCTATACTTCCTCTGTATTTCATCAAAAACCTCATACTTTCATTTTTAAGAGACTCTATTCACCAGCAAAGTGCTAAACTGTGAATACAGTTCTAAACATAGCTTTTAACATTATAGCAAAAAAAACGAAAAGGCTCTAGCAGGAACAAAAAATCATCTGGTCAACACACTAAAAACTCGAACATTTATCTACAATGTATATTAAAACAAATGGCAATCATTTTGGCAATCACTCACCAAAAAAGCCCTCTTTTATTTCTAGAGGCAAAGAAAAAATGGTCCACTGGACCATAACTCGCTCTTTTGTTTTCAAGCTCGTAAAAAAACAACCCGTTGGGGTTGTATTCGCCTTTTCGTATTTAAAGATGCGAAGAAAAAACAACCCGTTGGGGTTGTTTTTTTACTTGAGACCGTATTTTTTGTTGAAACGATCCACACGTCCATCTGCTTGAGTGAACTTTTGACGTCCAGTATAGAATGGGTGTGAGTCTGATGAAATTTCCACACGGATCAATGGGTAAGTTTCACCTTCGAATTCTACAGTTTCGCTAGTTTTCTTAGTTGAACCACTAAGGAACTTGTAGCCAGTAGTTGTGTCCATGAAGACAACAGTGCGATATTCTGGATGGATATCTTTTTTCATTTTAAAAATTCCTTTCTGCCATGGACTCTTTCCGAGCCATAGATTATAACCATTTAAGTTTACCAAAACTTTTTTCTTCTGGCAAGTATTTTTACCGATTTTTTAGAGATTTTTAAGAGATTATAGAACAGAAGCACCTGATGCCAGGTCAGAAGTTACTCTTGCTCCAAATCCACCTCTGGATGGGCTGCCCAAACTGTCTGAAATCCGCTCCCTACCTGCCAGTATTTTTTCAGTAAGTCCTGAGGTCACAAAAATCTTCCTATCGAGACCTATCAAGACCACCTCAATGCCATCCGTATCTTCAACCACTTTAATAATCTGATCAATAGCTTGACCAAACAACCTGGTCGTCCAAATCTCACCATCAACCGATTGCTTGGACACAATGGTCACACTGGCCAGCTGACTCTGGATAGGATAGCCCGTTTGCGAACTTAAAATATGGTGGTAGGTCTGACCATCTACCGTGAGGCTTCGTTCGTAAATACCAGAGGTGACAACCGACTCTTCGCCTATCTTGAGGACAAGGGCATTCTCACCACGTGCTTTCTGAGGATCCTGAATACCAATTCGCCAGCAACCATCTGGATTATGCGGAGCTTGTCCAAACGTCAAGACATTGCCTCCCAGGTTAATCAGTCCAGCCTCTACTCCAATTCTTTTTAGAAAATCAACAATCCTATCTGCTACATAGCCTTTGGCTAGGGCACCCAGGTCAATAGCCATGCCTTCTTTTTTTAGATAGACGGTCTGCTCTCGGTCATCGAGTTCGATATCCCTTGGATTGATGAGCTGGAGTTTTTCTGAGATGACTTCGGGACTAGGGAGCTTAGCATCACTAAATCCAATCCGCCAGCTTTGTACAAGGGGACCGATGGTAATATTCAAAAAAGATCCCTGAGCCAGACTGTGTTCCTTGCCCAATTTAATCAATTCATACAGGTCATCGGCAATAGGAACTGCTTGAACACCCGCGTTGAGATTGACCTCCATCAATTCAGATGTCAAATCATTGGCAGAAAACCGGTCTTTATAAAGATAAAGCAGCTCTTCAACCTGATCCAAAATCGGTTCAGCTTCTGGATGCCATATTTTTGTTTCAATAATGGTTCCCATTAGACGAAGGGAACGGCTACTTACTTGCATTCCTCACGACCTCTTGAATTTCTTGGTAGATTTGCTCATTTTCGGAAAGGGAATAAGAGTTAGCACCGCTGGCTAGTGGGTGGCCACCGCCATCGTGGCGCTTGGCAATCTCGTTTATCGGAATGTACTTGCTGCGTAGTCGTACTCTATAGTTTCCGTCAGTTTGTTCCACAAAAATCCCCCAAGATTGTACAGTGCCAATCCGCCCTGGAGCCCCGACGATAAAGGAAGTATCCGCATCGGTCACCCCGTATTTTTTGAGGATATCCTGAGTCAAAATGACCCGTGCCGCACCGTGCTCATCGACTTCCAAGTTGTCGTAAACGTAACCTGTCAGCTTGGCAATCTTGAAATCAATGGTATCCATCTGGCGGGACATTCTTGCGAAGTCAAAATCTTCCTGACGAAGTCGAGCAACAATTTCAAAAGTGCGTGAACTAGTCGCAGGATAAAGAAAACGTCCCGTATCGCCAACAATACCAGCATATAGCAGACGAGCAGTTTCCCCATCCAATTCCAACTGGCTTTGAAGGGCCAAGTCTGCAATCATTTCACTGCATGAGCTAGCCTCAGTATTGACCCAGAGCAAGTCGCCGTATGGCTCTTCATTTGGATGGTGGTCGATTTTAATCAGGAAATCACCCTGAGTGTAGCGGTCATCATCCACACGCGCCGTATTGGCAGTGTCTGTCACGATAACCAAGGCCCCTTGATAGTCTTGGTCGGAAACCTGATCCATTTCTGCCATCCAGGCAAGATTTGGTTCCTCAAAACCGGTTACCTTGATGGTTTTTTCAGGAAAATTCTTCTGCAAGAGTTTTTGCAAGCCAACCTGACTGCCAATAGCATCTGGATCTGGTCGTTGGTGACGATGAATGATAATGGTGTCGTATTCGCGAATTTTTTCGATAATTGTATTGTAAATAGTCATAGCAACTCCTTTTCATCATTTTAGCATAAACTTCCCCTTTTGAAAATGATGGGAGTATGGTATAATAAGATTACTATGTAATTTGGAGGAAATTATGGCACTAGCAAAAATTGTTTACGCTAGTATGACTGGTAACACAGAAGAAATTGCTGATATCGTCGCCAGTAAGCTAGAAGAGTTGGGTTTGGAAGTACAGGTGCACGAATGTACGACCATTGAAACAGAAGAAATCTTGGATGCTGACTTAATTGTCGTAGCCAGCTACACTTATTCTTATGGTGGTGATGGTGAGCTTCCAGATGAAATCGTTGATTTCTATGCTGACCTAGCGGACTTGGATTTGACTGGTAAGGTGTACGGTGTTTGCGGTTCTGGCGATACCTTCTATGATGACTTCTGTAGTGCAGTAGATGACTTTGATGTCATGCTTGGTTCACGTGGTGCAGTCAAGGGGGCTGAAAATGTCAAGGTAGACCTTGCTGCTGAAGACGAGGATATCGTTAACCTCGAAAAATTTGCAACTGACCTTGCTGCCAAAGTAAATGAATAATCAAATCAACCAGTAACATCTGTTACTGGTTTTCTTAAAAGGAGAAAAAATGAATCTAGATCATATCCGGGAAAATATTAACGCTATAGATAGTCAATTAGTTGACTTGCTTGAACAACGCATGGAGCTAGTTGATCAAGTCACAGCCTTTAAGCGTGCAACAGGCAAACCTGTTTTGGATACCAGTCGGGAAAATGCGGTTCTTGAACGGGTTGGAAGCCTGGTCCAAAAGGAGGACTACCGCTCAGCTATTCAAGCGACCTTTAGCGACATCATGGCCCAGTCCAGAGCCTATCAAGCTGGAAAACTAGCTAGAGATGACCAGTAAAGATAAACAAATACTTCAACTCCTGCTCTTTTCTGTACTCATGGGACTGTTAGCTGGATTGGTCACTACATTTTTTGGAAAGATTTTATTAGAAATTGGACAAGTACGATCTGAATATTTCGATTATCTTGTTCCTTTTCTTGCATTGGCTGGGCTAGTAGTTGTATTTGTCTATCAAAAATGGGGCAGAGAAGTTCAAGCTGGGATGGGGTTGGTTTTTAAAGCGGGACAGGGTGAAGACAGTCACATTTCTCCAGTCTTAGTACCACTCATCATCTGCACGACCTGGCTCAGTCATCTTTTTGGTGCTTCCGTTGGCCGTGAAGGGGTGGCGGTTCAGCTTGGAGCTAGTCTTTCGCATTGGCTACAGAAGCATGGTTTTTCAGACTTGTCCAAAGATATGGTGACGAAGATGGGTATGGCAGCAGGTTTTGCTGGCCTCTTTCAAACACCCTTGGCTGCCAGTTTCTTTGCCATCGAGGTCTTGATCGTTGGTCAATATGCTTGGAATAGCTTGGTCTATTGTTTAGTGGCTGCTTTTACAGCTTCTACCACTTCACATTTATTGGGCTTAGAAAAATTTGCTCATGCCATTTCGGCTCCCCCTTTCCAGCTTACCTACGGTTTCAAATTACTTCTATTGGCACTATGTTTTGGTATCGTCGGTAATTTTTTTGCCTGGTTTTTGGCACAGTCAAAAAGGTACTCTACTCGCTGGTTTCCTAATCCTTACATTAAAATAGCTATCATGGGAGTTGGACTAAGCGTTCTACTGCTCCTTGTTCAGCAGGGGCGGTATTCAGGTCTGGGGACCAATTTAATTGATGTCAGTTTAGCTGGGGAACAGGTATTTGCTTACGATTGGCTACTCAAACTCCTACTGACCTGTTTATGTTTGGCCGCAGGTTTTCAAGGGGGTGAGGTCACTCCTCTCTTTGCTATTGGAGCTAGTTCTGGAGCCCTTTTAGCTGGAATATTGGGGCTGCCAATAGAACCTGTTGCTGCCCTTGGCTATTGTGCTGTGTTTGGCTCAGCAACCAACACATTACTGGCACCGATTTTAATAGGCTACGAGGTATTTGGTTGGAATATCATCCCCTACGCCATTCCAGTGCTTGCCCTAGCTTATCTTGTAAACAGAAAACAAACGATTTATGGACAGCAGATAAGAAAATTTTAAACACAAAAAGCCCGTCAAATCGGGCTTTTTTAGGTGGTTTCTATCTCCCCTGCAGGAATCGAACCTGCAACTAATTCTTAGGAGGAATTTGTTATATCCATTTAACTAAGGGAAGCTACTCTTCTATTTTAACTCATAAAATAGAAGATTGCAAGGTCGGGCTAGTCCTTACTTGATATTCGATATTTTTCCATTTTCTTTTTAAAGAGTTCGGCATTGCTTGGAGCTGTGTAGGAAATGGCATTGGCTCCTGCTTCGATCACGCAACGAATGGATTCTTCAGTTGGACCACCTGTCGCAATGATGGGAAAGTCTGGGAGTACTTGACGGATTTTTTTCACCACGCTGGGAGTTTCTAGTCCACAGGAAACGTTTAAAATATCTACGCCAGCCTCTATTCGTGATAACAAGTCTGCCTTCTCTGAAACGACTGTGTAGATAATGGGAATATCAGCCATCTTGTTAATTTGCTCAATGGTTTTAACATCCGTAGGACCATTGACCACAACAGCATAAGCTCCTTCGGACTCAGAAAGCAAACTCATATTGGCCGACCGCATTCCTGTCGTTAGTCCACCACCAACACCAGCTAAAACCGGGACAGAAGCAACCATCATAATACTTTTGAGGATGGCTGGACTAGGAGTAAATGGATAAACTGCTAAAACGGCATCTGCATTATGATTGGCAATAATCGCCACATCAGTTGTAAATAAAACCGAGCGGATACGACGACCATAAATCCGAATACCGCTGCATTCCTTAATAATGTCAGGTACCTGCACAATATCCTGGCGTAAATCAGACAAAACAGACGGAATAAACTGCTTACTCATTCGGGACCTCCTTATATCTATAGACATAGTATAACATATTTTTTATGTTAATAGCTAGATAATTCCACTCATCTTGACTAGCCCTTATAAATATAGGATACCATCTATTAGAAACAAAAAAAGAAGCAACTTTCGCTGCTTCCTCCCATCTTAGCGACGGATTTCTTTGATACGCGCTGCTTTACCTTGCAATGCACGTAGGTAGTACAATTTAGCACGACGTACTTTACCGTAACGTACTACTTCAATCTTATCAACACGTGGAGTGTGGATTGGGAATGTACGCTCAACACCTACACCACCAGAGATTTTACGTACAGTGTACATTTCTGAGATGCCTTGGCCTTTACGAGAGATAACAACACCCTCGAAAATCTGGATACGTTCGCGGTTACCTTCGACAACCTTAGCGTGAACACGTACAGTGTCACCAGGACGGAATGAAGGGATGTCAGTACGAAGTTGACCTTCTGTCAAACTTTGGATCAATGGATTCATTTTATTCTCCTATCTTTGTCAATCATAGGTGCTTTTAAACCCAGCGGATAAACTGTATTTTTGTGCGTCCATTACACACAAAATAGATTATACTAAAATCCTCTTTTCTTGTAAAGAAAAATACTCAAAATATTGAAAAAAACAAGCGAAAAATCGCCTGTTTTACCACCTTATTTAGCTGCTTTATAAAGTTCGTCAACCTTTGTCCCACTCCTCAGCTACAAGGGCCTTGCTCCTTGTAGCACGGAAAGCCCGATTAGCTTTCCTAGAGGACTGACTAGTTTTTTCTCGGAAAAAGATCGTTTCCTCGAAAAAACGTCACAGTAAGCTAGTAGATTAGTTGCTGAGAGCCTCTTTATACAGCTCATCTACCTTATTCCAGTTAATCACTTCAAAGAAAGCTTTGATGTAGTTTGGACGGACGTTACGGTAGTTGAGGTAGTAGGCGTGCTCCCAAACATCCAGTGCCAAGATTGGTTTCAAACCTTGCATGATTGGTGTGTCTTGGTTAGCAGTTGAGATAACTTCCAACTTGCCTTCTTTGTTGACAACCAAGAAAGCCCAGCCTGAACCGAAGCGAGTTGTTGCTGCTGTAGTGAATGCTTCTTGGAAGGCATCAAATGAACCGAAAGTCGCATCAATATCTGCTGCCAATTCTGCTGAAATTTCTGTTTTTTCTGGTGAAAGCAATTCCCAGAAAAGTGCGTGGTTCAGGTGACCACCACCGTTGTTGATAAGTGCTTGACGGATGTCAGCTGGAATTTGCTCTACATCTGACAAAAGTGCTACCAAGTCCTCACCGATTTCTGGGTGCTTTTCAAGGGCAGCATTTGCATTTGCAACATAAGTTGCATGGTGCTTGTCATGGTGAAGGGTCATTGTTTCTGCATCAATGTGTGGTTCCAAGGCATCGTATGCGTATGGTAGGTCTGGTAAAATAATTGCCATTTTTGTACTCCTCTGTCTATATGATAATCTTATTTTACTCCATTGTGAGAGCCTTTTCAACTTATTTGTCTGACTATATGCTTGAAATTTTTAGCAAAGCTAGGTCAAAGAGATAGTCTTTTTCAAACACACCTGTTTTAATTTGGTAGTCTGTTTCGATCAACAATTTGACCACCTTTTTCAAAAATCCAAGAGATAAGTAGCGCGAATCCCGAAGCGCAAATTTGATTTGATAGGGATTGACCTTTCGCCCCATGATTTCTGACAATTCTGCTACCATTTGTGGCTCACTCTTGCCTTGTTCTCGAAGAAGTTGAACCTGTAAATAAGTGCGGAATTGGGTCAACATAATGGCAATCAGCTTGATTTCATCCTCCCCCTGTAAACGTAAATCACGAACAAGTTGACGGGATTCATCGATTTTGGATTGAAGAACCAATTGGGTCAGGTCAAAAATATTATCCTGTAAGGTCTTAGGGATGGCAGAATCAATATCTGCCATAGTAATCAAATTTTGTCCTTTATAAGATTGCAAGAAGGCTAGGTTTTTACTGACTTCCGCAAACTCAAAATTAGATTTTACCAACAAATACTGAAAGACATCTCCATCCATATTCAAACCTAGACGCCCCAGTTCTTTCTGGAAATACTGTCGCAAGTCCGTTTCCTTCAAGGGATTGGCTTCCAGTACCAGTCCATCTCGTTTGAGGAGTTTGACCAGACGTCGCTTGCTGTCTAGCTTTCCTGGGGCTAGGATAATCAAACGGGTTGTTTCGACAGGATTTTCCAAATAAGCCTCAAACTGCTTGAGTTCGTCATCTGTCAAATACCGCTTTTTATCCGTCGTCAAATCGGCAAAATAGTCTAATATGACTACTTTTTCATCTGAAAAAAATGGCAAAGAGACCAAATCCAAATCGACCTGACTATAATCAGCCTCAGACATATCAAAATAGGCAAAACCCAAATCTGCGGGATCAAAATCCACCTGCCTTAAAAGTAAGTCCTTTGCAATCTGATATTGTCCAACATCCTCACCGCATAAAACTGTCAGAGAGCCTAAATGTTCTTTTCTTAATTTCTCAATCTGTCCAATAATTGTCATATCATCCTCTACTTCTCTCTCCATTTTACCATAAAAAAGCACCCAGTAGGTCACTGGGTGCTGGCTAACCAAGTTTTTTAGCAGTAGGTGGGATCATCAGCCTCCTGTCTTGCCGACTTGTAAATGGGACAAGGGGAGGACGCGGTCTTTCCATATATGCCATTACTTCTTGCCCATCTGGTGCAAACTGTAGTAAGCTATAAAATGAATCATGATAAAAAAGGAAAATATAGCCATTTTCATAGGCTTCTTTTATCCACTTGGTCTTAGCCGCAATACTATCCATTGGATAGTCATCCACAGCCGCAACCCATAAAGGATTACGATGGGCATGCGTTAGAAGTAGGTCTGCCATGTGAATAATAGTCTGCTGGTCTTGTTTTAATAGAATGATAGAATGCCCCTTGCTGTGTCCACCTGTCCTGTGCATTTCAATACCTGGGACGATTTCAATGGAGGAACCAAAGGTTTTGACTTGAGATTGAATAGCTTGCCAATTCTCCTTGAGATAGGTTGCACGGGTACGAGGATTTGGATGACGGACTTCATCCCATTCTATTTCATTGATGTAAATGTTGGCATTGGGAAAGGTTGAAACGATTTCTCCATTTTCCAAACATGTCAACCCGCCTGCATGGTCATTGTGCATGTGGGTCATCAGCACTCCGTCAATATCCTGTCTGCTATAGCCCAATTCAGCCAAACTTTCTAACATTCTGTTCTCAGAAACAACCCCTAAATTTCTAACTTGTTTGGCATCTAATTTTTCAGTCCCCAAACTGCTATCAATCAGAAATTTCTTTCCCTTATATTCAATGAGTATAGGATCTGTCAAATCAGCTACCAAGCCGTCGGCTGTTGTTGGATAATATCTGGACCAAACAGCCTTGGGGACAGGCCCAAACAAGGTACCTGCATCTGTATATTTGTCAGCTCCCCGTAGCCAGGTAATCCTCATTTCTCCAAATTCAAATGCTTGTAACATGGTTTCTCCTTTATCCGACTGGTACATTCAGACTGCTCATGCAATTGCAACCACCCGTTTGCTCCTCACTAGTTGGGACATGAAACTTCAGTATTTCCTCATAGATGAAATTCTCTGCTTCCCCCACTCGTTTACGATGCGGTCGACACAGCCAGATATTAAAGGGTAGGGCATCACGAAAGTGAACGACCCTAAACTGACTTTCATCAATCAATTCTTCGACACTATTCGGCAACACACTAACGATATCATTCCCTGCTGTTGCAGCGACCATATAGTCCCAAGAAGAGGAATGATGTAGACGTTGAATATCTATATTCTCATCCTTCAACTTCTGCATAATATTGCTATAGCTGGTAAAGTTTTGATTAAAGGTCGTTATGGGATAGTCCTGCAAGTCGCTCCATTCCAAATATTCCTTACTGGCTAGCGGATGGTCTTTATCCATAAAAGCAACATACTCATCTTTGTGGATTAGGTGCTGTTCATATTTTTTGCTATCCAGATTGGTCGGCTCGACTAGGAGAGCTATATTTAGCTCATTGTGCACAAATTTTTTCCATATTTCCAAGCCACCCCCCTCTAGAATTTCGATATTGATAGTGGGGTAATTGACATAAAATTTAGGCAAAAGATGAGAAAAATAAGCTCTCAAAATGATGGACGGAAGACCCAGTCGGATAGTTCCTTGCTGTTTAGCAGCTTCTTTTTGAATAACATTCTGCATTTCTTCATATTTGGCAACAATTTCTGTCGCAAAACGATAGACCATACGACCCGCTTCTGTCATACCATCCAAGCGCCCATTTTTACGATTAAATAACTGAATGCCTTCACTTGCTTCAAAATGCGTGATAAATTGACTTAAGGCAGACTGGCTGATATGGATTTTTTTGGCAGCAAGAGAAAGGTTACAGCTGGAATCTACAATATTGATGAGATAGCTCATCTGAATAATATCCATTCCCATTATATTACTCCTCCTAATAATGTCCTAGAAAATCAAACTCCCCTCCACAGACCTATTCTTAAGATGTGACATAAAATGAATCCTATTTCTATCACTCCTACTTCCACATCATCAGCTGAAAGCACAAAAAATAAAACCATAGTATTACACTCTTGTTAACCCTAGTCAAAGAGGCTTGATATTGATTTCCAAAACTATAAGGATACTTATGGAAGAGAAGACTAGCCAGTATTCTCTTCTTTTACATGTTCTTGTTTATATTATTATACCATATAAGCAAAATTATTGCATTATTAGTTAGGAACTTTTGTTTTTCCAATAATAAATGATGGATTCTGTAAGACAAAACAGAAAACGAACAAATACACTTAGCTTTATGCAGCAAGTAAATGCATTTGTCCGTTTATTCGAGTAACACTTCAGTGAATCCGTTCCTACTTACTCAACTTTCTTTCTACCTAGCCAGAAACCTGCACCTAGGGATGCTAACAAGAGGCCAAAAACACTCAGATTATTATGACTTTGTCCTGTTTCTGGGAGGCTAGGAGATCTTGGAGCTATGGAAGCCATTCTTGTCTGCTTTCCAACCACTTCTTCCTTCTGTTGGTGAGAGACTACTTGCTGTTGTGCTAATTTTGGTCTAGGCTGGCTTTGAGCTAGCTCAAGTTGCGACAGGGATATTTCTGGCAATTCTAAAGTTAAACTTGCACCTTTTTCTGTCACTAATGGCGTGAGAACACTGGATGGAAGGAAAGGATTTAGACTTGCTCCTTTAGAGATTTCCAATCTTGGTAGGATACCAAGTGAACTCTCTCCTTTTGCCACTATAGCACCCTCTAGAATACCAAATGGAAGTGTCTGACTAGCATTCAAAAGTTGGACGACCTCCTCTATGGAGATACTTGGAACAAAATGCCACACTGCGTCACCCTTAGCTACTTCTAGTGGTTCTAAAACGCCTGCTGGCAATTCATGACGAACACCTCCTCCATTTGCCGTTTCAAGAGGTGGAAGAATTCCGACCGGCAATTCATGAGTAACTCCCTTGCCTTTGGCAGTAACCAACGGTTCTAAAACGCCTGCTGGCAATTCATGACGAACACCGCCTCCATTTGCCGTTTCAAGAGGCGGCAGAATACCGACTGGCAATTCATGGGTAACTCCCTTACCTTTGGCAGTAACCAACGGTTCTAAAACGCCTGCTGGCAATTCATGACGAACACCGCCTCCATTTGCCGTTTCAAGAGGTGGAAGAATTCCGACCGGCAATTCATGGGTAACTCCCTTGCCTTTGGCAATAACCAACGGTTCTAAAACACCTTCTGGTAAGCTGTGTTTGGCAACTTCTCCATTTTTTATTGTGAGGATATGAAGAGGTACTACAAGCTCTTCTTGGCTACGGTCGTCATAGACCACACGAACAGTCATGGAGTGGTCGCCACTAGACTGTGGAATAGGAGTGACTACTACAACATCAAATTGACCTGCTTCAGCTAGTAGACTGATTTGCTTCACAATTTCAGCTGTTGTTTCCTCACTACTGCTTGCCGGCAGAACATGGGCTTCCCCATTAACGTGAGGCTGGTAGCGACTTGCTTTTGGCAGAACCAAGACTACTGGAATCTCAATCGTTTTACTGCTAGTGATAGCTGTCAACACCGTTCTGTCAAAGTTTGGATCCAACTGATAGGTTCCCTCTGTTGCTATAGGCAAATCGTTCTCCATTCCTGTGATTGATTGCCCATTATCAACTTGCACCTGCTTCTCTTTTAACAACTGACCTGACTGGGTGAAGTGCAAGGTTACTGTATGAGTTTGAACAGGCTGTTTTAGCTCTACCAAGCGATAAACAATTTCATCTTTGACCAGGTCAAAACGATTATAGCCTTTCTCCAAGGTAATACGAGCTGTAGGAGATAATAGTCCCTCAACCTTTATATATTCCTTGTCTATATTCTTGGATAGATCTTGTTCAAATCCTCTAACCAGTACCTCAACATTTCCCTCAATATCTCCTATTACATTGAGACTGGATTCCACTGGAATAATGACTGTTCCCTGACCAGATAAGCTACCTAAGGTGACTGGATCATTGGCAATAGTCAACTGAGTACCCGATTCTAGCTCTACACCAGTCGAGATTTCAGATACCTGACTAGCTAAACTAACATCCGCCTTATTGACCAATTCAAGCGTTTGGATGTTCTGTAGATTGAGTCCGTAGATACGTGCAGTATCAATAGTAACTGTATTATCCCAACTTCCGTTGCCGTCAATTGACTTCAGACTGCTAGATTTTGACGTAACCAAAACTGGCCCCATCACATCTTCTCCATTGACACCTGACAGCTTGATTCCTTGGTCTACACTAACAAAATCCGACAGGATAGAAATGGTTACTGGAATGTTACTTACTGAATCAGCATTTCCAGCATAAATGGTGTTAAACCGAGTGTCTGAATTTCCATTAAGAATGGTAATTTTCCCATGACTGCCTGCTGGTTGACCTGAACGAGAACCGGCAATTAGAGTTGGACGCAAGTCACTTTGTGCCTGACTCATTGTTGTAGATACCTGATCCAAGGTCAAGTGATAGCCATTGGCATAAATATTGGGTTGTTTACTACCATCTGCCAACATATTTAATGTTAGATCCGCAAAGGTCACATCAGCCCCTAGCTCCACATCAGGTCCACGGAAGCTTAAACGATGACCTTGACCATCAATGGTAACAGCCTTATCAAGGAGGAAAGGTTTATCCTGCCGGTGCATGATATTGTCAACAAGCTTGATCCTATCCCCGTTTTTTGCTTGGGCAAGAGCGTAGGAGAGGCTCTGGTAAGGGCTATCAAGAGTGCCGCGACCATCTTGGGATTTCTCATCACCATTGGTTACATACAAATCACGCGCCACTTGTTCCTGATAAATGCTAGTACGGAAGTCATCTGTATCCTTCAAATAAGCCTGGAAGATGCTCTTTTTCAAGTCTTGAACAGCCGAAACTCTGGTGGACAAGGGAACCTTATTAGCAGCATTACTTTTCAGTCGTTCTAAGTCTTTGGCAATGGCTTCATCCATCAAACTCTGAATAGCAGCGAAATCGCTGGCTACACTAGTGGATTTTAGCTCAGTAACCTTGGCGATGCGACGGTCAAACATAGCCTTCTTAAAGGTTGCTAGGTCTCCTCCATATTCTGGCATAATGGCAGTAAGAGCTGCCTGATCATTGGCATATTGGCCAGAAACATAGGCTACCATCCCCTTTTCATAACCGTATTCACCTAATAGTTCATAGGCATTCCGTTTAAAGCTAATATCACCTCCGCTACCCGTATCATTTTGAAGGGCAGCATAAATTGGTTCAAAGAGAGGAATGGTATAGTAGGAGTTCGTACGGGCAGTTCCTCTGGTTTCCATACCATTGAACTTATACCGTCCCGAAATTAAGCCTTGATCTACAAAATCAGCAATCGTCTGTAAGTTTGCAGCTGAAGCTGTATCAATTGAGTTGACGATTTCAGTCGTTTTTCCTCCGCCATTATTGGCTGGATTTGGAATGAGGCTGATTTTATTAAGCAGAACAGCCCTTTCATCAGGAGCCTTCTTCAAGATTGACTGGGCCTCTGCATAGTCCAGAGTGTAAATCACATCCAAAATACCCTGCATATAGGTCTTGAGGTCATCACTTGTTTGGAAACGGTCTGGACTAGCATTTTGTGTCCGATTGTCCCCCATGCGATAGGCTGTATTGATAATAAAGCTCGGGTCTTGATAGGGTGTTTTAGCAACATCCATAGACTCAAACATTCCTCTGGCAAAAACTTCTTGTAACTGGCCAGCTCGTCTATCATAGCCATTTAACCAAACGTTCTTATCCAGCATATGGGTCAATTCATGAGTATAGACAGACTGACCTGCCTCAGACAGGGATTTTTTCAAAAAGAGATTAATGGAAGTCTTTCCATTGGCCTGACCATCAGCTTGTAAAAAGTTGGCATAAAGGCTGAGCGGTCTGATAAATTTCTCGACCCCTTCTAAAACTCCTGAACCATATTTGGGTGAATAAAGTTCTTGAACGCGCTGAGTAGCTGTCCCTAGTTTCTGCGGACTATCAACCACAATAATGGCTTCATGATTGGCTAGAATATCCCTGTTCTGACTGATGCGATGCCAGAATTTCAAAAAGCTTTCCTGGTCATCAGCGTAGGATTGTAAGTTAGCTTTAAACGTTGCCATGCCGGTCTGGTCACCTGGTCGGACATAGGATTCCGTTAAACCGTAGTTGACTGTGTTTGAAGTGCTAATGGCATATACGAGATCACTAGGTAGGGTCAGGAGAGGAATGAAATGGTTGTTCAGACGTACATTGCTCTTTAATTTCTGATAGAGCGAGGAGTTCCCGTAAGGAGATTGGGACTCTGCCAGATGAGCCTTGCTAGTATCCTTAAACCATTGCTCACCTGTTTTGCCTGGTTCAAACAAGCTTACTCCCTTCTCCACAAAGGAGAAAATATCAGCTTGATTTGTAATTGGAGCTAGTTTAGTTTGGTAAGCGGTCGCTGACTGACCCAAAGTCAAATCACGATAGGTTAAAGTGTTCAAAATACTAAGTGTATTTAAGGGGGAGCCTCCACCTCCGAACACCCGGGGATAATGTAATATCAAATCCTTTGCCTGATATTGACCAAATTCAAAGGAATATTGGCGATCCAGATAGGATAAACCTGCTAAGATTTTCTCTTTATTGCGACGGATATCCTCTACATTGACCTGACTTGATTTCTCAAAAATACCTGTCAGCGTCGTTTCAATCTTAGCCTTTACTCGCTCAAAACTCTCCCTCATATCCAGCATATCCATATAGGCTGTCTGCTTGAGAGTTTGTAGCTGGTCAACTGGTAAATTACTTCCACCATTTTCCTGACGAATAGCCTTTTCCAAGTCTATTTTTTCAAAAAAATTTTCTTGATGAGATAAATGAGGATAGAGTGATTCGTAGGTCACACCTGCAAAGTCATCTTTCAGCGAAGCGACCTGTTGAGCAACTGTTTCACTGGTCTGGTTTGTCGTTGGCTGAGCCGTTGCAGAAACCATCTGACTGCTGCCATCTGAATTGACTACTAGGTATTGATGAACAGTAACTCCACTGACTGAGATCATCAGCTTTCCATTGGCATCTAGCGGTAATTTAGCCAACTCCTGAGCTGCCACACTGCGAGCCATTCGAGCTGAACGTAACACAGGCTGAACGACTTCTTCTACTACTTGATTGGTCGGAGTAGCTTCTTCTACTAATGTTTCGGATGGTTGAACCAATTGACTAACCTGATCCGGTGAAGCTACTACCGGTTGTTCTACTTGACTTAGATTCACACCTGCTTCCCCAGTAGCTGAAGAAGTGCTTGCAGTTGGCTCAATCGACGGCGAGAGTTCTCCAGCAACTTGCCCACTCTGTTCTCCCCCTACCGTCTGATTTTGCACTGGTTCCGATTGACTTGGCGCAACTGTTTGACTGACTGCTAGCTCCTGATTGGTAGCACTATCTTGTACTACTGGTCCTGTTTCTACCAATCCACTATCTTGAGATGGCGTTTCTTGAGGACTAGTCGTAGCCGATTGAGAACTAGCTACTTCCTCTACTACCTCAGTCTGCCCACTAATAGATTGTACTTGTGTGGCTTCCTCTGTCACTGCCGGACTAGTTTGACTGGTGGCAAGGCTACTAGTAGGAGCTGAGCTTGCCTCTTGGGCAGCCGCAACCTGCCCTCCAGCAACGCTAAAGCTAATTGCTAAGGCAACTGATACGACACCGATGGAAAACTTCCGTATGCCAAAATGATGCTTCTTTTGTAAAAAATTCAAATTCATTAAAATATAGTCTCCTTCTTGAGCCAAATAAAAAATCCACTACAATTATATAAGTAAAAAGAATGAAATGCAAAGAATACGCTGTCAATCTTACAAAAACAAGAAAATTTCCTAACAATAGCCGTTAGGAAACTAAATATTATCGTAGCTTTATTGTATATTCTTCAAAATTTACTCCTTCACCGTCTCAATCCTCCACTCCTTCCAGCCTCTGAATCGAATAGCTCCTTGCTGATCGGTACGATAGACTTGGATATTGCGACTATCAAATCGTTCCAAGGTTTCTTGGTGTGGATGCTTGTAACGATTGTTTTCCCCAGCTGATACCAGGGCAATCTTGGCACCGATATGGTCTAAAAATTCAGGATAGGAAGAACCTTTGGAGCCATGGTGACCAGCTTTGAGGACATCGACAGGTAGTCGCGGATAAGCTTTTATCAAGTCCAGCTCCCCTTGCTCCAAGTCCCCTGTAAAGAGAAAATTGGTTTCCAGCAAGCGACCGTAGAGAACAATGGAATCATTATTGCCACCGTCGCCTGTCCCGTCTGGATAGAGGACCTCTAGATAGGCGTCAAACATCGGCAGGCGGTCGCCCACTTTTACCACATGGACAGGCACATTGATTTTTTTCAGAGTTGCTACAAAGTCAGGTACCGTCAGACTTCCCGGCGACACGACAATCCGACCAATCTGAACCTGCTTAGCTACTTCCAGCACATCGCCCACATGGTCTGTGTCGGTGTGGGTCAGCACTAGACTATCAATCCTATCCACGCCCCGACTGTGCAGATAGGGAATCAAAGTCCGCTCTGCATTTGCCTGCGAAGATCGCTCCTGCCACTCCTCCTTGGCCGCAAAATCGACTCGTCCGCCCACATCTATCAGAACCGTCCGCCCCCGCATATCCCGCAAAAAGATGCTGTCCCCCTGCCCGATGTCCGCCACCGTCACCTCGTTTTCCAGCGGGTGTTTGGTTATGAAAAATAGCAGAGCGAGGACCAAGCTCAGTCCTAGAAGCCATTTCTTTCTCCTGTGGAAATCGTAGAGCAAGAAGAGGCTGACCAGCAAAAGCAAGAGGACCAGCTCAGACGGCTTGCCCAGTATCCAAGGTCTGAAACCCAAATCAGCTACCCAGACAATGACTTTTTCCATCAAGACGAAAAATCCGTTGACCCAGGTAATCTTGACCAGAGGCGACAAAAGAAAAATGACCGACAAGCCTGGCAAGAGTAGGACATCAAAGACAAAGGAAAAGGCAAATGTCAAGAGGATAGACAGGGGCTGAAAGGCATAGAAATAGGTCATAAGCACTGGCAAAATCCCCAGCGAAATACTGAAACTCTCCACCGCAGCCTTTTTGACCTGCCCCAAGTCCTCAAAATCAAAGACCGTCAGCAAGAAAGCATAGGTAAAAGTCAGCACTCCACCTGCCGTCAGTAAAAATCGGGGCAGCATCAACAGGCAGACAAAGACCGTCACCGCAAAGTTATCCAACTTCCGCAAGCCCATATTGCCCAGAATTTTCTGGACCAAGGACCGCACCACTGACACAGAAAAGCCTGTCAAACCAGCATAGACCAGGGAAAAGGGAATCTGCAACTTATCCACTGTTTCCTTGGTCAAGCCCAAACGCAGTAAAATCCAACGAAACTTATCGATGAAAAATCCAACCTGCATACCTGACAGGGCAAAGAGATGAATGATTCCTAGACTAGAATAGAGGTCACTCATCTGGTCGAAATCACTATCCAGCTCCCCAAACAAAAGCCCTGTCATGTGGTGGCTCATGGGAGCCGAAAAATTGATTTTGACATAGACCAAGGCTTGCCTCCGCCAAGTTGACAGCCAGTCAAAAACATTCCAAGACTGGACAGGGACAATCTTCTTAATCGCCGTTAGCTTGACAGTCCGATAGATTCCTTGTGTTTTCAGATAAGCCTGATAGTCAAAGCCCTTGAAATTCCGCTGACCTGCTGGCAGGCTGACCTCTGCTTCCACTTCTAGTTGGACCAGGTCTGCCAGCTTTTGAAAATAGGTCTGTTCCTCCTGACTGGCTAATTTGTAGAAAACTTGATAGGTTTGTCCGTCAGCCCGACCGCGGAAGGACAGGCTGTCCCCGTTGACTTCAATGGTATCTGGAATGACCTGCACAGTGGTGACTTGCTCCGGGGCTGACTGGGCTGCCCCCTCCCATTGAAACTTTTGACATCCGAAAAACAGTCCAAACAGGGCTAGAAGCGGCAGCGTTTTGAGGAAAACTGTCTTACCTTGCTGAACACCAAAGACAACTAGTAACAAACTCAACAGGCCCATTGTCAAGAGGGAAAAAGAGTGGACTACAAAGTAGGCTACCACCGCCAAAAGAGCCAAGTGGATGGGCTGGCAGGGTAGCTTAGTCAACCGTGACATAAGGTCGGATGCTTTCCATGGTCTTGTCGCCGATGCCTGAAACATTGTTGAGGTCGTCCACCGACTTGAAACCGCCGTTGGCCTCACGATAGGCGATAATGTCCGCCGCCCGCTTGGCACCGATTCCCGAAATGGTCTGCAGGTCCGCCTCGGTCGCCGTATTCAGATTGACCAGACTGGTGCTTTTTTCTTCTGGGGACATAGCAGAGCTGGCAGTCGTGCTGGCCACCACCGAGATATTTTCGTCCTTGCTAGCCACATAGACCACCGCTTCGTCGCTGAGCTTCTGAGCCAGATTGATAGACTTGGGGTCTGCCTGACTGGTCAATCCGCCAGCTGCCTCAACCGCGTCATTGACACGCGCACCAGCTTCTAAAGTGTAGAGTCCCGGCTTTGCTACTGCTCCTTTGACATCAACGACCAGCTGGCTCGGTTCTTTACTTTCTTCTGTATTTCCTTCTGCACTGACTTCATTAACCTGCTCTTGACTGCTAGAAGTTTGTTCGGTCTGGGGAAAATCAGTCAGACCCGTCTGGTCAGACTTAGCTGGTTGGCTGAAAATTAAGAATGTCGCCATAAGCAAACCAGCTGCCGCAGGCAGGGCAATCTGCCACTTGTATTCTTTTAAGCTTTCTACATAGGTTTTAATCTTATTCATAAAGTACCTCCACCTATATAGTGCGTAAAAAATATGAAAATCCCGGCCCTATAAACCGAGATTTTCATATTTTGTTCGATAGCCAATCTGCAAGATTTTTCCATCTTGAATCAGCAAGGGACGCTTAATCAGCATGCCATCATTGGCTAATAAGTCTAATGCTTGGTCCACAGTCAAACTATCAAATTTATCTTTAAGACCAAGTTCACGATAGCTATTGCCGGAGGTATTGAAATACTTTTTCAATTCAAGACCTGTGGCTTCCATCCAGGCTTTGAGCTGATCTGCACTGGGAGGCGTTGACTTGATGTCAATAGCTTCAAATTCCAAGCCCAAACTCTTTAGCTCTGCCTTTGCTGCCCGACAGGTCGAGCATTTAGGATACTCATAATATAAAATCATTTTTTCACCTCAAAGTGTGGATTTTCATGTTGCAAGAGCCAGATTTTCTTATCCAAGCCACCTGCATAACCTGTCAACTGTCCCTTTTGATTGAGAACACGATGACAGGGGACAATGATAGAGTAGGGATTACGCCCAATCGCTCCCCCCACAGCCTGACCAGACCGAAGACCAAGTTGCTGGGCCAGTCTTCCATAGTTGGTCGTCTGTCCATGCGGTATCTCTTTTAATAGCCGCCAGACTTTTTCCTGAAAATCTGTTCCAACAGGCTCTAAGGGGAGGTCTGAAAAATCTACCTGCTCACCTGAAAAGTATGCATCTAGGAGCAGTCTTGTACTGTTTAAAATAGGATGTGAGCCTAGCACAGGCTTTTCATCTAAACCACGTTCAAAATATTTCTGCCCTTCGAACCAGGCACCGCGCAAGCCTCTATCACTGGCTACCAAGGACATGGGACCTAGTGGGCTCTGGTAGATGTTTTTTACATACATACTTAGTTTTTATTTTTGATAACACGAACCTTGACAATGGCTTCCGTTGCTTCAAAGTGAGCAACCAACTGGTCAATTTTACCCTTATCTGCCTCATCCAAGTCTAGCAAGGTATAGGCATAGTCACCTTTTGACTTGTTGATGATATTATCAATGTTAATGCCCAATTCAGACACAGCTGTGGTGATTTTTGCTACCATATTTGGAATATTCTTGTTAATCAAGGTGATACGATATGGAGCATCCAAAAATTGTTTGACATTTGGGAAATTGACGGAGTTGATAATTTCACCAGTCTCCATAAAGCGTCGTATGGTTTGACCAGCCGCAATGGCACAGTTAAGCTCCGCTTCTTCTGTTGAACCTCCAACGTGTGGGAAGACGATAATATTGTCCTTATTAAGCACTTCTTCGGTACCAAAGTCAGTAATGTACTTCTTGATAACACCTGCTTCAATAGCTTCAAACAAGTCGGCATTGTTGACCAATTCACCACGGGCAAAGTTAATCAAGGTTGTTCCTTTTTTCATTTGACCAAAACTGTCCGCATTGAACAAATCACGGGTCTTATCCGTCAGAGGAACATGGACAGTGATATAGTCGGCATTGGTAAAGATTTCTTTCAAATCATCTACTCGTTTGACATGGCTAGAAATACTCCATGCTGTTTCAATCGATACATAAGGGTCGTAGCCAAGAACATTCATGCCTAGACGGCGAGCATCGTTGGCAATACGAGCACCGATAGCACCGAGTCCGATAACACCAAGGGTTTTGCCTGAAATTTCAGTCCCTGCAAACTGCTTCTTACCTGCCTCAACTTGTTTTGGCACATCATCACCTGACAAGGTATTGGTCCAAGCTGTCGCTCCGATATAGTCACGCGCAGACAAGAGGATAGAGGCAATGACTGCTTCTTTTACGGCGTTGGCATTGGCTCCAGGAGTATTGAAGACCACAATCCCTTTCTCAGTCGCTTCATCGATTGGGATATTGTTGGTCCCTGCACCCGCGCGGGCAATAGCCTTGAGATTTTCAGGAAAATCAAAGCCGTGCAAGTTTTCAGAACGGATGATAAAGGCATCTGGATTTGCTGCATGATCTCCATCAATCTGGAAACGATTGCCCAATTCCTTAAGACCAACTTGGTTAATATTGTTAAATGTTCGTACGCTAAATACCATTATTCTTACCTAAAAAGGCGGAAGAGCCTCCGCCTGACTTTCTTTCATATTTTTAATTATTTCCAAGCAACCATCGATCGTCTTCACTAATCTCCTGATAGAGACTGCGTTCGCTCTTATGCTTGATTTTTTGGTAGGCTAGTCGTTCACCGTCCAAGGGCACCTTGCCACAATAGACAAAGCCTAGTTTTTCCAGAATATGTTGCATGGGCAGATTTTTCTCATGGGTGTCACATCGGAAGTCTGGTCCCTTTTGCCCTTCAATAATTCCTTGCAGGAAGGTCTGAACCACACCTTGTCCCTGAAACTCCTTAGCTACTGCCACACGGTGAATGGTGGTGTAAAGGGGATTGTTATGCTGCCACTTGCCATCATAGATGGCTTCATAGGCAGCCTCGGTCCCACGAAAGACAGCCGCATAAACCGCAACCTTTCCGTCCACCAGACCAACATAGCCCTTACCACTTAAAATATCATCAAAAATCGTATCTTGATCAGGATAAGCACCTTGCCACTGGCTACTGCCAGAAGCTGCCAGGAAAGCCTTGGCCTGATCCATAATCTGACAAATTGATCCTACTTCATTGGGATGCGCAAGACGGATTTCCATTAGGCATTCTCCGCTGCAAATTTTTTCATAAAGTCAATCAAGTCGACCACACCTTGGCGTGGGAAGGCATTGTAAAGCGAAGCCCGCATACCGCCAACAGAACGGTGTCCCTTAATATTCTTAAAGCCTGCCGCTGATGCTTCTTTAACGAACTTGGCATCCAATTCCTCGCTAGGTGACACAAATGGAATGTTGGCTACTGAACGCTCTTCTTTTTTACGAACAGGGTTTTTGTAGAAATTAGACTGATCAATGTAGTCATAAAGCAAGCCAGACTTTTCGCGGTTGATTTTTTCCATTTCATCCACACCACCGATTTCCTTGACCCATTCAAAGACTAGCTTAGAAATGTAGATAGAGTATGCAGGCGGCGTGTTATATAGTGACTCATTTTCTGCTTGGATACGGTAGTCCAACATACTTGAAAGCATTGGTTGGTCGTTGAGGAAATCCTCACGCACAATGACAACTGTCACACCAGCAGGCCCGATGTTCTTCTGAGCACCTGCATAAATCATGGCAAAATCTTCTACATTGTAGCGAGCCGCCAAGATGTTTGAAGACATATCTCCAATAACCGGAACGCCATTGGTATCAGGTATATTGTAAACAGCCGTACCTTCGATGGTATTGTTGGTTGTCAAGTGAACATAAGCTGCGTTTGGATCGATATCGTTCTTATCAAAGGTTGGCAATTCTGCATAGGTAATATCTTCTGTAGAGCCCAACAAAATTGGTTCAAAGTCAATAGTCTTAGATAATTTCACAGCCTCTGTGTAGGCTTTTTTGCCCCATGAACCACCTGCTAAATAGTAGGCTTTTTTACCTTGGGCAAAGTTTAGGGGAATCATGGTGAATTCCAAAGAAGCCCCACCTTGTAAGAAGATTACCTTATAATTATCAGGAATAGCCATCAATTCACGAAGGGTCGCTTCAGCACCTTTAATAATATCATCGAAGTCTTTGGAGCGATGGGACATCTCCAAAACACTCATTCCCGAACCATTGTAGTCCAAGAATTCAGCTTGAGCGCGTTCAAGCACTGGTTTTGGCAATACTGCAGGACCTGCAGAAAAGTTGTAGATTGTCATAAATTCCCTCCAAAATTAGAATGCGTTCATTATATCACAAGTATTCTGAAAATTCCATAAAATAAGCTACATTCTCAGAAAAGGTACGGAAAATGAGAAAAGGACTAGACTCAGCCTAGTCCATGATATAGATCATATACTTCTTGTTTTTTGAGTTGGTAGCGTTTTGCTACTTCTTTGATGGCCTGGTTGGGTTTGCTGCCCATTGCGATTTCCTTTTCCACCTCTGCCTTTAGATCCACTTCGTCTGCGGATGGTAACTCTTCTTCACCAACACCTGCAACAATGATTAAACACTCGCCCTTAAGGGGATTTTCCTTCAGATAATCTAGAACTTCTGTGATACTTCCTCGCTGGTACTCTTCATAGAGCTTGGTCAATTCCCGAACGACAGTCACTTGACGATCTCCATAGACAGATAGCATATTTTCCAAGGTATCAGCTACCCGATAAGGAGATTCATAGAAAATCTGTGTTTCAGGGTAGGCACGTTTTTCTTGGAAAAAGTCCTTTTGTTGCCCTGCTTTTCTCGGTAAAAAACCATAGAAAATATGAGGTTGGGGAGCCAGTCCCGAGGCAATCAAGGCTGTAATACCTGCTGAAGCACCAGGTAGGGCTATAACTGGGATGCATTCTTCAATCGCCACCTTGACCAAGTCATGACCTGGATCCGATATAGAAGGCAGACCTGCATCAGATACCTGGGCAATGGACTGACCCGACTTGAGCCAGTCTATCAGAACTGGAATTTTTTCATGGGCATTGTGCTCATGGAAGGAGGTTTGACGAGTTTCAATCTCAAAATGTTTGAGCAGAAGTCCTGTATTGCGAGTATCTTCCGCTGCAATTACATTTACTTCTTTCAAGGTCTGGATAGCTCGAAAGGTCATATCCTGAAGGTTACCAATAGGGGTAGGAACCAGATATAAGGTACCAAAGCTAGTCTGTCCCTTAAATGATTTTTGTACTTTCATGCTATTCTCGATTCAATAATTCAATACAGAACATACAGGGTTCATCATTTTCCCTGCGTTGTCCATAAGAAAAGGTACAGATATGGAAGCCATCTTCGTAGATATGTTCCAAGTTTTCCTTACCAAAGTTGGACGACTTATGGCCTATCTTATCTTCCTTCTCAAGACGCTCGCGCAATTTGGAATTTTCCAAACGCAAGGTCGTATTTTCATCAATGACACCCTGTAAATGCTTCTTTATGGCATCTACCTCTGCTAAGGTGGTCAAGAGATTTTGTGAAAAATCATCTAGGGCATCAAAAATTTCTTTCTTATCCATGGTCTTCCTTTCTTCTTATTTTAATGTCAGATACTCCAAACTATTCTGTAGGCTGACATTGGCCTGCCACATTTCCTTGGCTCTTAGTAGGTTATCCATTTTTTCAATTACCTGTGGCTCCAACATTCTTTCTGCTAATAATAGACCGAGTAAATCAAACAAACGTCCTTGCTCTGCCTTTTCCACAGCCAAGGAAAGCAAGCTCCCTACCTGCAAATAAGCCCGATTGCTGTCGGTCAGCAGCAGATCGATAAATTTCCTAGCCTGACCCATTAGCTCCAGAAAATTCTTATTCTCCGCTAATTTTAGGGCCTCTTCCTGACTAGAAACCAGTCGCGCTAGCAGGTTGGCCTGGTTTTTCAACAAACCTTCTTCCTCCAGCAACCGCTCCAAGAGGGACAGATTTTTAGGGAAACCAATTATCTGTGTCCGGCTCTTAATGGTCGGCAGCACTGCTTCTTCCTGATTGGTCAAGAGAAAAATATGGATATCTGACTGAGGTTCCTCGATTACTTTCAGGAGAGAATTGGCTGCATTGGCATGCATTTTCTCAGCATCTCGAATGATAAAAACCTGTTTACTAGATTCAAAACCTGACTGAGAGAAATTCTTGACCAATTCACGAACAGTTTCTGTCTTGATGATATTGCCCTGGGGAGCTAGCAAGGTCACATCTGAAAACTCATCCGCTTCAATTAAACGACAAGTTCGACAATTCTGACAAGGTAACACACCTACTTTTTCCCCACAAAATAAGGACTGGCTGAGAAAAATAGCCATGTCATAACTGGCAAAATCACCAGAAAACAGATAGGCATGGGCCAGACGTCCTTGCTCCAAAATGGTCACAAATCGCTGGAATAGGCCAGCTTGTAACTGTCTTAGTTCTTCAATTTTCATGCTCTTTCCGCAAACCGTTTCTTAATGACTGACAAAGCATCCGCAACAACAGCTTCTAAAGGCTGACTTGCATCAATCTTGACCAAACGCTCTGGCTCTTTTTCTAAAATACTGAGATAGCCCTGCCGAACCCTTTTATGCATATCCGCCTTTTCCATGTCCAGACGGTCCACATCTCGATCCGCATTACGAGAAATCCGAGCTAGGCCCTCTTCTGTGTCAATGTCAAAATAGAGGGTCAAATCAGGTTTCAAGCCATCTGTCGCAAACTGATTCAGCCAGTTAATATCAGCCACATCCAAGCCCCTTCCAAAGCCTTGATAGGCAATGGAAGAATCGATAAAACGATCAATTAAAAGCAACTTACCTTCAGCCAAGGGAGGTAAGATTTTTTCTTTCAAGTGCTGACGACGGGCTGCGATAAAGAGTAAGAGCTCCGTCTTATCATCCATTTCCGTATTGGCTGGATCCAAAATAATAGAGCGAATGTCCTCAGCAATGGCCACTCCGCCTGGTTCTCTAGTTGTCACCACTTCTGGACCTAGCTCCTGCAAGGCTGGTAACAATTCCTGCAAAACCGTTGTCTTCCCAGCCCCATCTGGACCTTCAAATGTAATAAAAAAACCCTTACTCATCCTTCTCCTCATTCTTTGAACCTATATTCACAGTTGGCAGTTCTATCTAGGACCATCTTTTAGGCTAAGCATTGTTCGTTTTTCAACAAACACTTACTAGACTAGCCAAAAACATCACTGGATATTATGCGCTTTACTGGTGAAAATAGGCTCTGAGATATTCATTCCATTTTACCAAAAAATAGGCAAAAAATCACTTGAAAAATAGACTTGTTTTTTATATGAAAATCTTTTACAATTGATATATAGATTTCTTAGGAGGGCCTTATGATTCGTATAAAGAATATAGTCTTGATTTTGCTTGGTGCTGGTCTATTTGCCTTTGGACTAAATTACCTCATCATGCCCAATCGCTTGTTTGAGGGAGGAGCGACTGGACTGGCACTCATTATTTATTACCTATTCCATATTCAACCATGGGTAATGAACATTGTGATCAACATTCCCTTGTTTATTCTTGGTTGGAAAATATTAGGTAAAAAAACTCTCTATCTCAGTATTTTAGGGACCTTGGCTGTTACTGTTTGGCTGGCCATTTTTGAAAAAATCCCTTTCTCCATCAATCTCCAGCAAGATTTGATTTTGGTCAGTATCTTAGGTGGCATTCTGATGGGGTTGGGTCTGGGAACCATCTTTCGTTCAGGGGGAACAACTGGAGGGAGTGATATTATCGCCCGTATCGGTCATAAATACACTCCATATTCTATTGGACAAATTATCCTAGCCATTGATATCCTAATTCTGACCTTGATTGTCATTGTCTTTAAGGACCTTCGAACTGTCCTATATACCTTGATGATGGTAGCCATCGCTTCCCGTGTCATTGACTTTGTCACTGAGGGTGGCTACGGTAGCAAGGGAGTGATGATTGTTTCACAAAAATCCGATCAGCTTGCCCAGGCCATTGATAGCGAGATTGAACGTGGCGTCACCTTTATCAAGGCACAAGGTTTCTATAGCAAGACCAATGTCAATATGATCTACTCCGTCATCTATAAAAGTCAATTACAAGAAATGAAGGAACTCATCCATCGAATTGACCCCCACGCTTTTATCACCATAACAGATGCCCATGAAGTGCTAGGGGAAGGATTTACACTCGACCGAGATAAAAAGCCACTAGAACGGCATTGATAAGAAAACTAAAACTGCAGATTCAAATGTCTGCAGTTTTTTGCATTATTCAGTTGTTTCAAGTGGCTGTTCAGCTTCGGACTGTGCTTCTTTTCCTTGTTCTAGCAAGGCAGCGATAATCTTCTGATCACGCAATTTTACAGAATCATTGATGGTTTCAGCAGATCGGATAATGGCCGCTTCCAGCTCACGACGTTTTTGACGACCTTCGTCAATAGCCGCAATAATACCATTGTTCTGGGCGACCAAACTCTCTGCCAACTTGGTAACAGAAGCCACTGAAAGGGTAGGATTTTGTGCCGTGCGTTCCATCATCGGAATGGCTTCTTTTGACGTATCCGCCAGCATTTGAAGAGCCGCATTGTTGGCATTAACAATGGCATCCGCTGTCTGACTAGACTTGATAGACTGTTGTAGGATACCCAACTGGGCAATAGACAGCTTCATTGTCGGAATGGTATTGCGGCGCAACATACCAAGTCGTTGCTTCATATCTGACGAAACTTTGACAAGGTTGCGCATTTGCGGCGTTGTTGTCCAGGCAACGTACAGGCGACTCATGTATTCTGAGTGTTGTTGTTCCAGAATATTGGCAACTTCTGTCACACGCGCCAGCTTTTCAGAAGCAACTTGATAGTCTACCGTAGTTGGTTGCAGACCTGCCAAGCGTTCCTGCTCTGCTTTTGCTCGCTGGGCAGCCTCTTGACCAGTGGCTTCGATAAAGGCGATAACACCGACTAGATTTTCAATAGACTTGGTATTGTTCTCAATCAGGAGCTCCGCTGATACGATATTACGGGACAAGACTTCCTCTTGCTTGACCACGCTGGCCGCCATGCTGTCCATTTTCTTTTCAATGGTCTGCGAATCAAAGTAAAATTCCTGCAAGTCATTTTTGGTCTGCTTAAACAAGCGCTGGAAGAAACCTGGTTTCTTTTCCAACTCAGCAGTTGTCGAAATGTCCTTGTACTTAGCCACAAAGCCATTTAATTCACGGTTGGTATTGGCCAACAGCTCATCCACCTGTGGAATTTCAATCTTTTTCTGTTCAGACAGAATGTGGTTGACCGTCGCATTGACTTCTTCTACGGCTTCCTTACCGAAGTCCAAGAGAGCATTCTGGTTGGCCAAGAAATTATCTACCAATTGCGGTGCTTTGGCACGAATGCCTGTCTGTTGTTCTGGTGTCAACTGGGCCAAGAAAGATACCTTGGTCGTATCTCCAGCTGGTGTTGCTTGAATGATTTCTGTGGTCTTGTCCTTGGTTGACAAACTATTATTAGCAATCTGATCAATATCGAAATTAAATCCTGACATCTTATCCCTCTTTCTTCTTCATCATGCGCAGGCTGATTTCAAAATCCTGCATATCGGCTTCGTTAAATTGTTTAATGGTATCGTCCAAATCCCTGTCAAAGGTTTCCAGAGCCAGCTTGGCCTGGGCAAGTCGCTCCTCTGCATTGAAATAATCTTTTGGAGATTCCTTGATTTTCAAATAGCCTTGTAAAATATCCCTAAAGCGGCTCATATTAGCTTCATGGATGGCTGTCAATTCTTCCCGCTTATCCGGTGCATTTTCAAGTTTCTCTAGAATAACCTGATTGTCCCTTTGAATATTGCAATAGGTTTCAAGAATTTCAGGAGCCAATTCTGCAATATAGGCTTGCTCGTCCCCAGGTTTAGCTTGCCTAGGAGGACGCTCACTTTTCAGATTATCATGACTTTCAGTAAAGGAGGAAGTCTGCTCAGGCATTTTTAATTGATATTTTAGTTGCAGGGTATCGACAATTTCCTTGCTTTGAAAGGCATCCAGGTATTTGCCGTTCTTTTGATAGAGCTGGTCTAATTCAAATAATTCTCCTAAGATGCGACTACGCAAGCTTAAAACTACTTTATCCTCACCGCTTTCCGCCAACAATTGCTGGTGTTTCTCAAATCCAGACCGAATGCTGAGCTGGAGGGTCTGCAAGCGATTGATTTTGTCCCCATGCAAAAAACGGTTGATATTATCACGCTGGAAAATCTTTCCAAGCATTGGTAAGACAACTTTTCCAAGAACTTTGAACAAACCGAAGACTAGAACAAGCAGGATACTTTCAATATCGTCATCATGTCTGTACTTCTTGTATTTCTTATATCCCATACTTCCTCCTCTTGTAATCCCTTTTATTATACCATATAAGTATTTTATCTAGTCAAAACTTATTTACAAAAAGAAGAAAAAGCCGAGAAATCTCGACTTTTAGATATTTTTTGCAACAGTTGGTACTAGGCTGTCAATTTGCAAACCCGCACCCTCGAATAGACTACGAACTTCTTCTACATCTACCTTACCATCAATTTGGACTTCGATAACTGCCTTGCCTGATTTGGTCACCAATTGAACAGTTGAAGCGATATTATAGTCTTTATCAGCAACCAAGCGAATAATCTTCTCTAACTCCCCTGCCTTGTTTTCCACAAGGAAACGAGCACGAACACCCTCTTCGCCATAACCTGACACATGGAGAAAGGCTGCAAATACATCACGGTCAGTGATAACACCATAGAGTTGGCCATTGTCCACAACTGGAAGAATACCGACCTTGTTTTTGTACATGAGGTAAACAGCATCTTCAAGACTGGCATAGCCTGAAACAGTGATGACATTTTTAATCATAACGTCTTTGACCTTGGTCTTGTTTAGAAGATAGTTCATCTCGTAGATAGATAAACTAGTTGCCTTAGATGGACTGGCTTCAGCAATAGTTCCTTCCGTCACCAAGCCGACCAATTTGTCATTTTCAATCACGGGCAAACGGTGCAAGCCTTGCTCACGCATCAAATCAGCCGCATGGGCAATGGTTGTATCCGGTGAAATATAAACAACCTTACGGGTCATAAAATCTTTAACTGACATAGGATATCCTCCTGATATTTTTCCTACATCCATTATAGCACAATGCGAAAACGATTTCAATATTTTGTGAAAAGAAATGAAAATCAGAGACCTTAATCAACAGAAAGAATATCTAAACCAAGCCTCTATCATTGAAGGGTGATTAGGCAACCATCGTTCTACCATTTTGACTTCCTCCTAAAACTGATGGTCTTGTGAAAGGGAAGCCAACTGTTCTGAGGTTAAACCAGTGATTTCTAAAACATCTTCTATGCCAATACCTCTGTTTAATAAGCGCTGAGCAACTTCTAATCGTCCTTCTAATCGTCCTTCTTCCTTACCGTTCCGTCTGCCACGTATAAAAGAACTTTCCAATTCACCAAAGTGGTTGGAAGCGTTGCGCAACCATTGATCTACCATTTTGACTTCCTCCTCTGTCCATGTATTTCTATCCAGCAGGTGTTCTGCCTTTTCAATTACATCTGATGTAGCTTGACTAAATTCTCGATTGGCAAAAAATTCAATCCATTGACGCTGACTTTTCTCAAGCTGACCCTTACGGAATTTTTTCAGTTCAATAATGACCATCTCAAACGGCTTTTTCAATTCCTCATGTTCGCCAAATGGCAATTCCAAGATTTGACCCCCATCTTTTTCAGTCAATACAAAACTATGAATAGGTTGGTCGTCATCAAAATACCTGCTGGCTACTAAGGCAATCGAATAAATCGGTGAAATTTTGTCATACATATCATGTGTCTGCGTGACTTTCTCACGAACATTGGGCAAGTCCTTGACCAGATGTTGACAGGTATAGGTCCACAAACGCTTGATAAAACTATTCTGATAGGCAACTTGTATCTCGATGATGACTTGCGTCCCATCATCCATTCGAGCCAGAATATCCACCGTAGTGCTAAAGTGACCGGTCCTTTCTTTTTTTACATCCGCTATGGTGCCATTCAAAATTTGAACCGTCTTAGGGCGAAAACCTAGAAAGGTATTGATAAAATCAATAGTAATCTCATGGTCATTAAAAATCTTTTTTGCAATAACATCAGCCATGGGACTGACTGCCTGACGACGTTTAGTCATTTTTTATCCTCCAAATAAAGTGATTGAGAAATATTCTCTACCTATTTATTCGAAGTTCCTAGTTATATTATAGCATTTTGGGAAACAATTTTCAAAACCAAAAAGACGAAAAAAAGCAGAGCTAGTAATCCAACTCTGCTTCTCAGTATATAAGTGTGTTTAGTAAGTCAGGAATAAGGTGGGTAAATTAAGTTCCTTCTCCTATTTCAACTTCTCCAGAAAGGCCGTCAGCTCTGCCTGGGCTTCTGGTGTGGTACCGACTAGCTGACCAAGCATGCTTTCAAGTTGGGCTGTGGTTGCTGCGATTTCCTTATCGGTCTGGGCCAGCTTGTCCGCAAGCTCTGTTAGTGGAACAACAGGCTCTTCCTCAAAGGTATCGACATAGCGAGGGATGTTGAGGTTGTAGTCGTTTTCCACAATCTCTTCAAAGCTAGCTAGGTGGGCAAACTTGTCCACATCTTGCCGGTCTTGATAAGCTTTCAAAATCTTGGCGATATGGTCATCGGTCATGATATTTTGGTTTTTGCCCTTGTCAAATTCTTTAGAAGCATCGATAAAGAGGACATCTTTACTGGTGCGGTTTTTCTTGAGAATGATGACTGTGGTTGGAATGGAGGTATTATAGAAGATGTTGGCTGGTAGACCAATCACGGTGTCAATGGCTCCTTCTTCTAGGAGATGCTGACGGATTTTCTGCTCTGCATTTCCCCTAAAGAGAACCCCGTGAGGGAGAACAATGGCCATAACACCTGAATGCTTGAGGTGGTAGAAACCATGAAGAAGGAAGGCGAAGTCAGCCTTGGACTTGGGTGCCAGAACACCATAGCTGGAGAAACGTGCGTCTTGCAAGAAACCAGCGTCCCCGCTCCACTTCTGAGAATAAGGTGGGTTCATGAGTACCCCGTCAAAGTCTGTCGGCTCAGTCGTTGGCCAGTCCGCATCAAGGGTATCACCAACATGGAGTTTTTGGTTTTCGATGGCAACCCCGTGGAGCATCATGTTCATGCGAGCAAGGTTGTAGGTCGAGGTGTTAATCTCCTGACCGAAGTAGGAAACGGTCGAAGACTCTTTACTGTAACGTTTGGCGTTAAGAAGGAGGGAACCCGATCCCATGGTTGGGTCATAGAGGGTCATGCCCTTTTGATGTTCCCGTCCAAGAAAGACAATCTGGGTCATGAGGTGGGAAACGGCTTGAGGTGTATAGAACTCGCCTGCTTTCTTACCAGAGTCGCTGGCAAACTGACCAATCAGGTATTCATAGGCATCCCCCAAGACATCCCCATCATGGTTACTGAGATTGAGTTCATGAAGTTCTTTGATCAGGGCTGAAATGACCTGATTCTGCTTTTGCGGTGTTGGCCCTAGCTTTTTAGAGTAGAGGTCGATGTCTTCAAAAAGGTTTTCAAAAATCTCGTTGGACTGCTCAATGTCACGGAAGCCCTGTGCCAAATCTTCCAACTGGAAGTTGCTGGTGTGGACTTTTGCCACCAAGGCCGTAAAGGTCAGACCAGGCTCGATAAAGTAACCTAGCTCATCATCAAGGACATCTAGCAAATCTTCCTTAACATCTGGATCCGCAAAATTTTCTTCATAAAGTCTTTGAGCCTGTGACAAACTATCAAAGGATTCATCAAGGTTGTCACACACTGCCAAAAGCAACTTATCTGATAGGTATTTGTAAAAAATCAAGCCCAAAAGGTAGGACTTGTATTCGTTAGCGTCCATCTTGCCACGGAGAATATCCGCCGCATTCCAAAGAGACTGGTAAAGGGATTGAGAGTTGTTTTCTTGTGTCATTTGATTTCCTTTTCTCTTATACAAATAATTTACGGAGTAGCGTCTTTTTCATCTCTTTCAAGCTAGCTAGCTTGTCCTCCACTTGAGTAATCTCTTGATCGAGGGTTTGGAAGAAAGTGCCGATGGCTTCTTGTTCGGGGAGGGAAGGGAGGGACAAATAAAGTTGTTCAACGGAAGTATAATTCACATAAATTTGAGTTCCGCCTTGAACAATTTTCTTCACTTGTTCTCTGAAAACTCCGTTTAATACCACATAAGCAAATTTAGGATATATCACGCTATTAAAACTAATAATTTCGGTCCTTTGGTTGATAACAAATTCATCATCTGTCTCAATTAAAAGACATCGACCTATAATATTTCCATTAGCGGTCTTATCATTCAAAACCATTGTCAATTCATTTTTATTTACAACTTTTGAACGCGTTACTTCATTCTCTACTGCACGAATTTTTTGGTCTATATATTTATTGTCTAAACCATAGCTACCTATAGAAATAACTTTGTATTTTCCATCTTCTGAAAAGTATTTTTCAATTGCTGTTCCACCTCTATGAGTAGAAATCTCCCCCAACTTCCGCAGTTCCCAGTCGTCTTCAAAGCCTCGGAAGCGAAGAGCTGGTTTGGTTTGTCCCTTGGCTGGAAAGAGGAGTTTGAGATAGGTCTTCTTCTGCTCCTTGAGCGTGTCCAACTTACGCTGATGAAGGGTGATGTGGCGGTCCAGCGTGGAGAAGAAAGTGCCGATGGCGGATTGTTCTTGTTGCGAAGGTATATGGACTACAAAATTTTCTACAGCTTTCTTGGATATATTTAGCTGGGAAGAACCTGCTCCTTGTAATTTAAAGTAATGCTGATTAGCGTTTATATATGCAAATAAATATTTACAGTCTGCATAATCATTGTTTCTTAATAGAGCTACCCGTTGATTTAACACAAATCTATCGTCTTCTGGAATAATTGCTACTCTGCCAAGTAAATCTCCATGTCCCACATCACTAAGAACCATAACTAAATCATTTTTATTTAGCGTTTCTGAAGCAGAATTGATAAATTTACCAGATGGTTTTAAGCCACCCTCAATAGAAATTGAATTTAAGTTTATTAGTTCGTATTTACCAAAATCAGATTGATTATCCTCATACCCTTTTCCATTCCGATAACTTGTGAGTTCCCCCAACTTCCGCAGTTCCCAAGCGTCAGTGTAGCCTTGGAAACGATAGGCTGGGATATTATTGTTTGTTTTCATTTAATTTAATAACTCCTTTCTCATCTGTTCAGTATTATTACTTTGAACAAATTTTATTCGTTCCTCACCAGTCAATCGAACTAATTCACTCTTACCTAAAATAATTGCTAGATTTTTAACAATAGCACGTTTAGCATCCAAGTTATAATATGTAAAAATGAAACGATAGTCCCAACCTTTAATTTCCGATAATTCAAAACACTTCTTGAATATTTCTTTATCGAGAGGATCAACAGAATGTCCAAACACGACAATATTTAATGCTGTTGATTGTGTATAAAAATCTCCACCGTTATGGGAAGAACCCCAAAATTTCTCATAAAAATTACCTGTTTCTTTAACTACTCGTTGATAAAATTTCTGATAAGGAATTAAGTCTTGATTGATATTTTCAGCTTCTGCTTCCTTATCTTCAATACCAAAAACCATGGTATTGATGTCATCATCCGAACGTTCAAAACTACATTTTCCATGAACGAAGTGAGTATTATCCTCGGTCACATCCAACATTTTTCTAGCAGTATTGGTATAATTAAAAGTAATAACTTTAGATTTTTCAATATTTTGAATAGCATCCAATGCTGTTGAAGCAGGGCTAATCTTTTGAATTTCAAAATCAACCTTATCCAAATAGGTTAGATAAAATTCAAGGTAGTTTGTCAAATCATCTAATGCTTTTAGGAACTTGTCATTAATAGTATCTAATACATTTGAGCGAACAACACGCGACTGTCCTTTAAATTGTTGTCGCATAATATTATAGATATACAGAATTGCAATATAGTTATCCTCATTACGAAAAGCCGTCTCTGTTTTAGATGCAAATAATTTTTGAATTTGATCTAAATTATTTTTTATTATTTGAACTCCTTCTGCGATATCAGAGATTGCCAATTCAATTCCTGACCAGTTTTTACCAAGTTTATCTTTATACTTTTCAATATAGTTAATGTACAAATTATTTGGGAGTTCTAATAACCATTCAATATTTCTGTTTTCGGAGCTTTTTGTTAATTCAAGTACACAATCTAAGTTAAATAAACTATTACTAATGCTAGTGCCATTTTTGAGTTCTTCCCTAATTTGATTTAGTAAATATCTTTTAGTTGCACCATTATTGAATGAATTCAAAGCTACTAGGGTTATACAATCATCTTTTAATATTGCTAATTTCTCAAAAATATGTTCTGAAATTAGTAAAAATTTTTGATCTGCTTTCAACTTGTTATAAAAATTTTGTTCTTCTTCTGATCGTTTAGTCTCATCATGATCTTCCCAGAGCTCATCTATGTCATCGATAAAAGCAGAGAATGCTTCTTGAATATCTTTTGCATTGTAATGTTGCAGAATATGGCAACCTAAAACCTTTATATGCCTAGCAAATTTCAAAAAATCCCCATAGCTAGTCTTTCTCCCCATCGCAAGGTCAAAACCATTTCCTAAAATTAAAATATTTTCTGCCATTCCCTTCTCCTTTCTATTGTCATTTCCATCAAATACCGCATTTTGTAGAAATAGCTCTCAATTATTCAATTCTATTTTGACAAAATCGCCGTTTTGTTAAAATAGACTTTAGTTTTTTCATTCTAATTTGACAAAATAGCTGTTTTGAGCAGATAGAAAATAAATCTCAAGGTCTATTTTGACAAATTGAGGGTTTTGTCAAAATACATCTACCCTACCTCCCCCTCAATGGTAGGATTTCTTCCGCAATCATGTTCATATAGTCCTCTTTGAGGGCTTTTTTGTATTTGAGCTTGTTGAGGGCTTGGTCGCCTTTGTTTTCCTTGTAGCTGGTATAATCGTAGGTATCAACAAGGGCTTTTTCTCCGATTTGCTTGTCCTTGCCGACTCGGTAGTTGTCCACGATAAACTGGAGTTCGTCTTCGCCAACACACCAATCTCGTGCTGTAGTGACGACTTGCTCACGGATAGTTAGGTCAATCATCTCGTCAAGCTTGTGGGCAATGGATTGGCCCTTGTAATCTTGAGTATTGGTCTGAGCTTCCTGCCAGATTTTTGAGATGAGTTGGGAGAGTTTGGGATTGGTCTTGTCCAAGTCTGCGATGTAGTTGTCCACCATCTTTTTCTCCTTATCAGGAATGACTTGATTTTTACTGTCAATCAGGTTCTGGATAAGAGAGATGATATAGTGGTAATTGATTTCATCCGTACGGACAGACTCCAGCTCGTATTCAATATCAAAAGGCGTATCTTCTATGCCCTCGTCATCCTTCCGCCGTCTGCGGAGTTCTTCAATGACATTTTGGTATTGTCCAGAAAAATTCTCAATATCCTCCAGACTAAGCCCGATTTCCTTGAGCATGTCCTCTTGCTCGTAGTCGGCATAGACCTGGACGGAGGCAAAGAGCTTGTCAAATTCCTGAAAGGCCTTGGCAAAGCGTTTCAACTCGGCATCACTGCTGGCATCCAGGTCTGGCACCATTTCAGGATTTGGGGCAATAGCCAGCAACTGCTGAACTTTTTCCTTGAACTTGGCTTTTTCTTCCAACCAAGTTGGAGCCAGCACCGCAAACTCACCGCCATTTGAATACAGACTGAGGGCCTCATCCACTTTTTCCTTGAAGTGATCCGGAGTCTGGAATGTCACGATTTGTCCAAACTTCTTGCCCTCGTCAAAGAGACGATTGGTCCGTGAAAAGGCTTGGATGATGTGCTGGGGTTTCATAGGTTGCCTGTCCATGAAAATGGTAGACAAGCAAGGAGCATCAAAGCCCGTCAAGAGGCGATCCACCACGATGACCAAGTCCAACTGCTCCTCACGGAAGGCATACTTGTCTTTTTTCCGAGCCAAGCGTTCGTTGAGGTCAGTATTATAGGAACCAAGGGTCGCCATAGTGAAATGCGTACCAAACATGGCATTGTAATCCTCCAAACTCTTGCTCATGTAGTCTTGATTAGCAAAGGAAGACTCTTCATTTTCAGATACTGAGTATGTGATGGCAACTTTTGGAAAATCAGGCAAGACTTTTTTGACTGATTCCGAAATCGTCAGGCTCTTCTGTCCAGCCTTGACTTCTTGTATCAGGTCATAGTAGGCTTGGGCACGGGTGATGGACTTGACAGTCAGTAGGCCCTCGTAGGTTTTCCCTACACCGTTTTGGAAACCAAGTTTGCGTTTGGATTTGTTTAAAATGGCATCCAACACCGTCAGCATGTGCCGTTCATCGTCGTAAAACTCGTCTTCGATTTCATCCTCAGCCCAGCCAGGCATGGTGGTCTGGTATTCCACTTGGAAACCAAGAACAGCTCGGTCATGGATGGCTTCTTTGACCGTGTACTCATGAAGACACGGACCATACTGTTCTTCTGTTGTCTGGGCCAAATCCCCTTTTTGTTCTCGCTTGTTTTCCTTGAAAATAGGGGTTCCTGTAAAGCCATACCAGAGGGAATGAACAAAGAACTGCTCTAAAATCCGTTGGCGTTCTGGGGTGACAGCCCGGTGGCATTCGTCCACAACAAAGGCTAGATTTAGGTTCTTAACACGTTGGTGGAATTTCTCATGAATCCCCTCTTCAAATTGACGCAGGAGGGTATTGAGTTTTTGGATAGTGGTGACGACGACACGGCGGTCTTCTGAAGACAGATTTTTCAACAAGTGCTGGGTATCGTCCGTCTGGTCAATATCTATCATGTCATTTTCCGCGTAGGATAGAAAGGCAGCGGTGGTCTGCTGGTCAAGGTCTGTCCTATCAATAACAAAAATGGTCTTCTCAATAGATGGAATTTGCAGGAGATTGCGTGCCACCTTGTAGGATGTCAGGGTCTTACCAGAACCAGTCGTGTGCCATATATAGCCTGACTGGCGTAGACGGCTAGCTTCTCTGATGGCTTCGATGGCATGAATTTGATAGGGACGAAGCAGGATAAGGGCTTTTTTGTCGTCGTCAATCACACTATATTGCATGACCAATTGGTGAGCCATGGGAATGGATAGGACCTCTCTGGCAAAGTCAAAAAGATGGGGCTGTGCTTGATTGTGCTTATCCACCCATTTGGTCAAGAAGCGGTCGTTGAGCTTGGATTCCTTGGCTGCTGCTATGTAGCGGGTTTCCGTGATATTTGACACTACAAACATCTGCAGGCTTGAAAAGATACCCTTAAACTGACCTTCTTGTTCATATTTGCGAATTTGACGGAAGGCATCCATATAGGGATGGGAACGGCTCTTGAGCTCAATCTGAATCATGGGAAGGCCGTTAATCAAGAGGGTCACATCACCCCGTCTTTGTCTGGCAGCATCACCACCTGTCACAACTTGGTTGACGACTTCATAGCTGGACTTACCCCCAGCAACATTGTGTCGCCAGATGACTTCCAATCGGATGGTGCCTAGACTGGCATCTTCTCGTTGGACTTGCACCTTGGCAATGCCATTCTCACCTGCCAGCCACTTGGCTGCTTCGTAGAAATTGACAAAGTTGAGTTGGTTCTTGATTTGGTGTTTTTCTTGGTCTGTCAGAGGATGGTCAGCTAAATAGCGGACGTTATTAGCCTCTAGCTTGGCGAAAAAGTTGGACCAAAGGAGCTCTTCACTATTGAGTTCAGGACGATAGACCCACTGACTCTCTCCGCTGGTCAGATGGCGGATGAGTTCATCTTCTATCTGTAGCTCATTGGCAGGCTTCTTGGTCTGATAAAGAGCCTGAGGGTCAACCAGCTCCCGTTGACCAGGTAGTAAACGTAGACTGACTTGAAAATCTTTCAAATCCTCTTCATTGACCTTTTGCAAGAGTTTGTGGAGATGCTTACGGAAACCGATTAACTGACCGTGGGCATCTGCCAATTTCTGCTCTGCTTGGGCATAGTGGTCAGGCTTACGCTTGATGTCCAGATAGCCTTTGACAATATCGGTCAGGCGGGCTTGTTCCACTTGGTAAACAGCCTCCAACTCCAAGGCATTGTCCTGTCTTTCTAGTTTTTCTAGCAAGCCTACTTGGTATTCCTCTATGGCTTTCATTTCTTCCAAGAGTTCTGGTGCATAGACTGGTATGTCTAGCATAAGGTGTTTCCAAGTCATCTAGACACCAGCCTTTCGACAACGCAAAAAGCCTGCCAAGACTGGCAGGTTTTGTTTACTATAGAATTGAACAAGTGTTTTAGATTGCTTTGATATATATATATATATATGCAAATCTATTTAGAAGTTTCATATCTCTCTCCTAAAATACAAATAGGTATTACAAAAACTATTTTACCACACTATAGCCCCAAAATACATACTGTCTGATGCAATTCTGTTATTTTGTAACAAAAAATCAGCGATAGAAAACCGCTGATTGATACGCTATTTTGATGAACCTATCCCTTCACCGCAAAGTAATGACCACTTGGGCTGGCAAAATTAAAGTTAGGGAAGGGTTCTGCATTGACTGCGCTACACGTATCTGTCAAGCCAGAGATACGTTTTTGAAGCCCCTCAATATCATCTGTTTCAAACAAGATACTTGGCTTCATATCGATTACTTCTGGTGATACTTGACGAATAAATTCGTTAGCATAGACAGTAATAGTCGTAGTAGCTTCTGGATGTGGCTGCATATCAAAAGTTTCATAGCCCATCATCTCAGCTTCATTCACAATCACAAAACCAGCCGCAGTCCAAAAAGCCTTCTCAGCAGCAACATCATCCACATAAAACATCAATCCAAATTCTTTGGTAAACATCATTTCTCCTTATCATTTCAATGTGGTTTATACATAATTCCACATAATTAACTCAATCTAGTTTATCCTATCAGAATGTTCTTCCTTTTGCAAAACTGGGATTTCTGACAACTCTCTTTTCAAATTCTTAATCTCACTTTTCAATGACATATTCTTAGTCAATCCAAGTAAGTATTGAATGAACATACCAATCAAGAGCGAGCCAATTATCACCAAAATCAAGGGCATTCTAAATTGGCCGAACAAGTAATTGACAACAACTTCCTGACGATTAGCCAAAGAAAGAACGACTGTCAAAATAATGACAAGCAACAATCCAATAAGCGATAATCTCTGTTTCATTCTATCTCCATTTCTACTATGACAGTCTAGCATAAGAAGACTGACTTGGCAAGGAAGTCAACTTTCCACGTTGAAGAATTGGAATATAAAACCAAGCAGATTGTCTACCTCAACTTCCTATTTCCTTTCTAGGCTCAGGCTGAAATAGTTCACTCCACCGGACCTTGATTTAAAGAAAAACGCCTACCGACGTTTCCCATTTCCAACCTAAAAAGGTCCAAAAAATGAATAAAAGGAAAGACCGTCTGCCGACGGTCCCTATTTCCGACCTAAAACAACCCGTCAGGGTTACGGACAAACCAGCAACATGCATTGCTGTTTTTCCTATTTCCCGATTAAAACAGCCCAATTTTGATTTAAAGAAAAACGCCTGCCGGCGTTTCTCATCTCCAACTTAAAACGTGGGTAACCCATTTATAAAGAAAACCGCTTACCAGCGGTTCTCATTTCCAACCTAAAATGAGGCGTCAGCCTCGGGGGACAAACCAGCAACTTGCGTTACTGGTTTTCCTATTTCCAACCTAAAAAGGTCCCCCGGACCTTTTTAGCCACCCAGATATGCTTTTTTAACTTCTTCTGAGGCGAGGAGTTCTTTTCCTGTTCCTGAGAGGACGACTTTTCCTGTTTCTAGTACATAGCCGCGGTCTGCGATAGCAAGTGCTTTGTTGGCGTTTTGTTCGATCAAGAGAACGGTTGTTCCTTGTTTTTGGATATCTTGGATGATATCAAAAATTTCTTGAATGAAGATTGGCGCCAAGCCCATTGACGGCTCATCAAGGAGCAAGAGCTTTGGTTGGCTCATCAATGCCCGTCCCATAGCAAGCATTTGTTGCTCACCACCTGAAAGGGTAGCGGCATCTTGGTTCTTCCGTTCTTCCAAACGTGGGAAACGTGCGAAGATTTTTTTCAAGTTAGCTTGGTTTTCTTCACGGTTGTTGCGAAGGAAGGCACCCATTTCTAAGTTTTCCATAACGGTCAAGCCTGCGAAAACATGGCGACCTTCTGGAACCTGTGACAAACCGTCCGCAACGATTTTACGGGCAGGAACTTTTTGAATTTCATTTCCAAGGAAAGAAATCGTTCCAGCTGATGGACGAACAAGTCCCGAAATGGTACGAAGGATAGAGGTTTTACCAGCACCATTGGCACCAATTAAGGTTACAACTTCTCCCTCGTTGACCTCGAAACTGACATCTTTTACAGCTTCGATAACGCCATAGTTGACAGAAAGATTTTTAACTTCTAACATTGCCATTATGCTTCACCTCCAAGGTAGGCTTCAATTACACGCTTGTTATTGCGAATTTCTTCAGGAGTACCGTGGGCAATCAGACGACCGTATTCCAATACATAGATACGCTCAGTAACTTCCATGACCAAGCTCATATCGTGTTCAATCAAGATAATGGTGATACCAAATTCTTCCTTAATTTTACGGATGAGTTGGGTCAATTCTGCCGTTTCCTGCGGGTTCATACCAGCCGCTGGCTCATCCAAGAAAAGAATTTTCGGATCGGTCGCAAGGGCGCGAACGATTTCCAAACGACGTTGTTGACCGTAAGGAAGGTTCTTAGCCAGCGTATCCGCATCGCCATCCAAATCGAAAATTTTCAAGAGGTCAATCGCCTTGTTTTTCAAATCTTCTTCATTTTTGTAGAAGGCAGGCAAACGAAGGAAACTTGCCAAGACTTCTGCCTTACCATGATTACCAAGACCAATCAAGACATTTTCCAAAACTGTCATGTTTTTAAACAAACGGATGTTTTGGAAGGTACGACCAAGACCAAGAGAGGCAATCTTAGAAGGAGCCTTACCATTCAAAATAGTGCCAGCAAGGGAGATTGTTCCCTCACTTGGCTCATAAACACCTGTCAAAAGGTTGAAAAGGGTTGTCTTACCAGCACCGTTAGGACCGATAAGACCGACCAATTCACCCTCATGAAGTTCCATGGTCACATCACCAACGGCAGTCAAACCACCGAAGTTTTTGGTTAAATTTTTTACTTCTAGCAATGCCATTACTTAACCTCCTTCTTCTTGAGCAGAGCTGCCACGCTAAATTCCTTAGTTCCCAACAAACCACCTGGACGGAAAATCATCAAGAGGATAAGGGCCAATGAGTAGATAATCATGGCGATGTCTGAGTAGCTCTTGAGGAATACGTTCAAGATACCAAGTACAATCGCTGCCACAAAGGTACCTGTGATAGAACCCAAACCGCCCAATACGATGATGATCAAAACGTTAACAGATGTCATGAAAGCGAAGTCTTTAGGAACGATGGTGCCTACATAACCTGCATGAAGACCACCTGCAATAGCCGCTGTCATAGCACCGAATACAAAGGCAGATACCTTAACAAAGGTCGGATTAACACCAACTGATTCTGCTGCAATCTCATCTTCACGAACAGAAATAGTTGCACGTCCCATAGGACTACGCAAGAAGTTGACCGTTACAAGAGTTGTGATAATCACAAAAATGTAAACCAAAGGCCAGCTAGTAAAGAGAGGAATAGACATGATACCAGCCGCACCGTTTGTTACAGTACCACCATTGATAATCAAAATACGGATAATCTCCGCAACACCAAGGGTCGCAATGGCAAGGTAGTCACCTTTCAAACGAAGGGTTGGCAGACCAACCAAGAGTGCAACAGCACCCGCAAGCAACATACCGACAAGCAAGGCGATAGCGAAGCCACCATAAGTTGGCATCATCTTGCCAAGAATACCCACTGCGTAGGCACCAATAGCCATGAAACCAGCATGACCTAGAGAAAACTGACCTGAGAAACCAACAATGAGGTTTAGGCCCACAGCTAGGATAATTTGAATTCCGATTTGTTGTACAATCTGAATATAGTAGAAGTTGAGAATACCAGCTGCAACTAAGCCTTGAATAAGACCAAAACCAGCCAATAAGATAGCCAACCAGATTGCATTCACTTTAAGATTTTGCTTCATGGTTACACCTTCTCTTTCACGTTCTTACCAAGGATACCACTTGGACGAACCAAGAGGATGACAATCAATACTGTATACACAATTGCATCACGGAAGGTATCCAAACCAATCACATAGGTAAATGTTTCAATAATACCGATAACGAAACCACCCAGAGCAGCACCAGGAATAATACCGATACCACCAAGTACCGCCGCTACGAAGGCCTTCAAACCAGGAGTCATACCCATCAAAGGCTCGATTTGGTTGTAGTAAAGACCAAGGAGAACACCTGCAGCACCAGCAAGTGCTGAACCCAGCGCAAATGTGAAGCTAATAGTACGGTTTACGTTAATCCCCATCAATTGCGCCGCATCGCTATCCACAGAAACAGCACGCATGGCTTTACCCATCTTGGTACGTTTTACAATCAATTGCAGAGCAACCATCAAGGTCAAGGCTACTCCTAGGATAATCAACTGGATATTGGTCACTGAAACTGGACCAAGATTGAAGGTCACAGCCTCCATAGCCTGTGGAAAGGCCTTTACATCAGCTGAAAATAATTTAATCATTCCATATTCTAAGAAGAAGGAAACACCGATGGCTGTAATCAAGGCCGCAATACGGGTTGAGTTTCTCAATGGACGATAGGCCAAGAATTCAATAACCACACCAAGAGTAGCTGTTCCAACCATTGCCAAGACTAAGGCAACAAAGAAACGGAGGCTACCATCTGCAATAAAGGTTAAATTGTTCAAAAGGAAATAACCCATAAAAGCCCCCATCATATAGAGATCCCCGTGGGCAAAGTTAATCAGTCTGATAATTCCGTACACCATGGTATAACCAAGGGCCAAGAGGGCATATACAGAACCAAGAATCAAACCATTGACAAGTTGTTGAAGCATAGGTTCACCAATCTTTCTAAATATTTTTCAAGCTCAATAAGCATTGTTACATTATACAAAATTTTCTGAAAATAGGCAAGTTTTATTATATTTTTTAATCTTTTAAAAATAGGCTAGTCAATTCAAGGGAAAAAGAGGGAAATTCCCTCTTTAACTTGCTTATTATTCTGCTGAAATTGTATCAACTGATGTCTGCTCTCCATCTGTCAAACCAACAATGTAAACTGATTTCACAACATTATGCTCTGCATCAACTGACATAGTACCTGTTACACCTTCGAAATCTTTCAAAGCTGCAAGGTTGTCTTTAAGAGCTTTTGAATCTGCTGCACCTTCTGCTGCTTTTGCTGCCATGTAAACTGCGTCATAAGCAAGGGCTGCAAACATATTTGGCTCTTCGTTGTATTCTTTCTTATAAGCTTCGCTGAAAGCTTTCGCTTTATCACTAGCTGAAGTTACATAACCTGAAAGGTAGTAAACGTTTGTTGCTGCTGAAGCAGTTGCCAATTCAGTGAACTGTGGTGAGTCGAAACCATCTGAACCAAGGACTGGTTGAGTGATACCTAGACCACGTGCTTGTTTAACGATTGTACCAGTTTCATTGTAGTAACCTGGCATAACAATAGCATCAAACTCCGCATCTTTCAATTTAGTCAAAGCTGCTTGGAAATCTTTATCGCCTGAAGCAAATGTGATTTCAGAAACAATCTCACCTGCGTAAGCTTTCTTGAAGGCTTCTGCTACACCCTTACCATAGTCAGAAGAGTTGTCATAGTAAAGAACAACCTTCTTAGCTGACAAGTTTTCTGTCGCATACTTAGCCATTACTTGACCTTGGTATCCATCTGTAAAGGTTGCACGGAAGAAGTAGTCTTGTACTTCACCTTTGTCATTTACAACCAAGTTTGTTTGTGTACCAGAAGGTGTAATCATTGGAACACCTGCTGACGTCAAAGCAGGAATAGAAGCTGCTGCTGCACCAGATGTTGCAGGACCAATTACAATATTTGCTCCTTCACTTGCCAAGCTAGTTGCAACTGTTGCCGCTTCTGCAGTTTCAGATTTGTTATCTTTAGTGATAACTTCAATCTGCTTACCACCGATACCACCAGCTGCATTGATTTCTTTGACAGCAAGGTTTGCACCTTTTTCTTCATTTTGACCATAAGATGATACGGCACCTGACAACTCCAAGTTATAACCAATCTTGAAAGTATCACCGATAGCAGCACCCTGTGCTGAGCTATTTGTTGATGAAACGGTACCACAGGCAGCAAGTAGGGCTGCTGAGGCAAAGGTAGCAAGTGCTACTGCAAATTTTCTTGTTTTCATGAAAACTCCTTAAATCTTTCTTAAATTTTGCGATGTATCTAATATACTGAATTATCAGAAAATTGTCAACAAAAAAAGAAAAATTTTTAAAAAAATATTTTTCCACAAAAAAGCGAGTAGACCCAACCTTGACTACTCACTCATTTCACCATTAAATAATTGGTTCCTCTTCCCGCCACAAGCTACCAACAAAATTCTGGTCTAACTCTTTTATATAGGACGGAAGAACCTTCTTAACAAATTTTTCCTTTTTTAATTTTTGGATGATAAACTCAGACTGATCCTTATCCAAATAAATCAGAACATAACGCAATTTCTTTGAATGATAATGGATATCTCCGTACTGATTTAGCTTTCTAGCATCTCGATTGTAATGCAAATACACAGTCAGGCAGGTCCGTTCTCTCTTCTCAAACATGATTTCTCCTCTAAAACTTCTCTTGTTTTATTATACCTTTTTCAGAGGAAAATGAAAAGGTCAAACTTAATGGAATGGAAAAAGGAGGCTCAAACGCCTCCTCATCCGCTTATTTTGTTTTTGTATTGTCCATAATTTGGTCAATGAAGCCGTATGCAAGAGTTTCTTCTGCAGTCATCCAGTAATCGCGTTCTGCATCCTTGTGGATTTGTTTCACTGTTTTTCCTGAATTATCAGCCAAGATTTTTTCTAATTTGTTACGGGTTTTAAGCAAGTGTTCCGCTGCAATGGCCATATCCGTTTGCTGTGTACCACCACCTGTTCCACCCATTGGCTGGTGAATCATGTATTCTGCATTTGGCAACATGAAACGTTTGCCTTTGGCACCGCTCGAAGCGATAATTGTACCCATGCTAGCTGCTGTCCCCATAACGATGGTTTGCACATCAGCCTTGATAAAGTTCATGGTATCAACAATAGCAAGACCTGCTGACACAGAACCACCAGGGGTATTTACATAAAGGTAAATATCCTTTGTAGGATCTTGAGCATCAAGGAATAGCAACTGGGCAATGATAGAGTTTGCCATGTTGTCTTCAACTGGTCCTGTCAACATGATAATACGGTCTTTGAGCAAACGCGAATAAATATCATACGAACGCTCTCCACGACTGGTTTGTTCAATAACTACTGGAATCATACGAATCCTCCTTCATTTCAATAACAAGTATGAACCCATTATATAGAATTAGTCAACATTGGTCAAATAAAAACCACGTTTTCAGATAGATGAAAAAAGGGAGTGGGAAAGAACTCGACTAAGTCAAAAAGAGTTCCCCTCACTTCCAAACAGTAGGTTCGGGCTAAAACAGTCCACTGGACTATTTTACTCCCATCCTCGCATAGCTCCAAAGGTTCAGGGAACCTTTGGAGGTTGGAAATGAAGCGAACACTGTTCGCAACAGCCGTATAGGTCAGATTTGGAGTGTAAAACACGAACAAATCTGCCAATCAACCACTGCGCTGAGATGTTGACACGAACCCTGAGAAGCGAGGTTGGGCTTGAGCCCAGCCTCTAGTATCATTATTTTGTACCGAACAAACGGTCCCCAGCATCGCCAAGACCTGGAACGATATAGCCTTTTTCATTGAGTTTTTCATCCAAGGCCGCAGTGTAGATGTCGATATCTGGATGAGCTTCTTGAAGTGCTTTGACACCTTCTGGAGCTGAAACAAGGGCGACAAATTTGATATTTGAAGCGCCACGCTTTTTCAAGGATTCAACAGCTAAGATAGCTGAACCACCAGTCGCAAGCATTGGATCAACTACAAAAATATGGCGTTGGTCAATGTCTTCTGGCAATTTCACAAGGTATTCAACTGGTTGAAGGGTTTCTTCATCACGGTACATACCGATATGCCCAACCTTTGCAGCTGGTACAAGGCTAAGCAAACCATCGACCATCCCAACACCTGCACGAAGGATTGGTACAATGGCCAATTTCTTACCAGCAATTTGCTTTTGAACCGTCTTAGTAATTGGTGTTTCAATTTCCACATCTTCTAATGGTAAGTCACGCAAAACTTCGTAACCCATAAGCATGGCAATCTCATTTACCAACTCACGAAAATCCTTTGTAGAAGTCGATGTACGACGAAGGATTGACAACTTATGCTGAATGAGCGGGTGTGAAATGACTTGGAATTTCCCCATGATGATAAACCTCTCTTTTTTGTTTTTTCTATTTTACCAAAAAAATCGGAAAATTGCTTGGGAAAAGAAAAGAAGTACAGCTTATTTTTTGAAAACAATTGCTTCGTAAGGTCTTAATACAGACTTATCAAAAATTACTTTATTATCGTAATTATGCATAAACAAGGAATAGTCCTCAAGTGATAACTCGTACGCTTGCTCTTCACTTGTGAAATTGACTAAAATAATGAAATCATCCTTTTCATCATATTTACGATAAGCCATTACCAAGTCGTTCCCTGTCTCAATCACTTCATATTTTCCTTCAGACATACAAGGATATTCTTTCCGAAGAGCGATTAATTTTTGATAGGTATAGAAAAGCGATTGTTTGTCTGCAAGTGCTTTTTCAACGTTGATGTCTTTGACTGTATCTCCTAAAGCCAGCCAGGCTTGACCTGTACTGAAACCTGCACCTTCTTCTGCTGTCCATTGCATTGGACGACGAGCATTGTCTCGGCCTTTAGCATTAATGGATGTTATCAGTTCTTCCTTACTATAGCCCTTCTCCATTCTTTCTGCATACATGCGACGTGTTTCAATATCGTCCACTTGGCTAATATCCATAATCGGTGTATTAATCATACCGATTTCCTCACCTTGGTAGATATAAGGTGTCCCTGACATAAAATGAAGATAAATAGCCAACATTTTACCACTTAGTTCACGAAATGCAGGTCGATCATCACCGAAGCGAGAAATGGCACGAGGTAAATCATGATTATTCCAGAAAAGCGAGTTCCAGCCTTTACCAACCAGTTCAGTCTGCCATTTGGATAGAACATTATGCAAACGAGCTGGATCAAGCGGTGCCAAATCCCACTTTTCTTTTCCTTCCTGCTGATCAAGTCCTACATGTTCAAATTGGAAAATCATCGAAAATTCTTTTCGATCAGGATGCGAATATAACTGAGCATTTTCTGGATTGGCACTCCAGGTTTCCCCAACAGTCACTAAGTCGTATGCACCAAAGGTTTTCTCATTTAATTCCTGAATAAGAGGATGGAGAGTCGGTCCATCGGCTGTAATTAATTTTTCCGGTTCTTTTCCAATCAAATCAATCACATCTAGCCTGAAACCGCCGACACCTTTTTCAATCCAAAAATTGATCATATCCCAGATTTCTTGTTTCAGAGCAGAATTTTTCCAGTTCAAGTCCGGTTGCTTAACAGAGAATTGGTGGAGATAGTATTTGTTCAGATGTGGAACGTATTCCCACGCAGAGCCTGAGAAGGTCGAGCGTAATCCATTCGGCTCGTCAGCCCAAATATAATAGTCATAATAGGGATTATCTGGTCCTTTGAGGGCTTCTTGAAACCAAAAATGTTCATCCGAGGTATGATTGAGCACCAAATCCATGATAATTTTGATATTGCGTTTATGGCCTTCTGCAATCAACTCTTCCATATCTTCCATGGTCCCAAATTCTGGAGCAATTCCTTGGTAGTCACTGATGTCGTAACCATTGTCATCCATGGGGGACTGATAAACAGGACTGAGCCAAATTGCATCAATACCTAGTTCGTAAAGATAATCTAATCGGCTGATAATCCCTCGAATATCCCCTACTCCATCTCCATTTGAATCTTGAAAACTACGAGGATAAATTTGGTAAATGACGGACTTCTTCCACCAATCTGTTTTTTGTATTTCTGGCATTTGATTGATCCTTTCTGTACAATCTTATTTACGCAAGAAAAAGGGGAATCCCCCCTGTTTCTATATAATCATATTATAACTCAATTGTGGTCATTTTGCCCTCTTCTATTTCAACAATTTCAAAGGATTTTTCTTTTAGGTTAGCTGTTAGACGGGCAGATACTCCTGCATCTTGATTATTCCAGAAAATTTCCATACTTGTTTCATCCAACATCTTAACGGAGAACTCTCCGTCGAAAGCTGGACTTGTATTGCGGAATTTAAGGAGTTTGAACAAGGATTGTACAACTGGCCGTTGCACTTCCTGCTCAATTTCTTCCAACTCATAGTAATGGCGATTGATATTGCGGCCTTCCTTGCTTGATTCCAAAAGTTCAATATCATTTTCGCCTGCTAGCAAACCAACATAGTAAATTTGTGGAATACCTGGTGCAAAACATTGGAGAACACGCGCTAATAGGTAAGCTTGATCGTTATTGCCGAGGGCAGAATAATAAGTACAGTTAATCTGATAAATATCCAAATTATTGTAAGCTTCAGTGCTATAAATTTTCTTGACATTGGCACCTTGTGCATACAAGGCTTCACGCGTTTCCTCTGTCTCCTCATCCGTCAGCAAATCCTTAACATCTACAACACCGATTCCATCATGTGTATCTAGGGTTGTAAATTGCTTGCGAGGGCAAATCTCCATCCAGTGAACCAGGCGATTGACATGACCTGAATACAAAGCGTGGAGAACCAGCATTGGCAAGGCAAAGTCATAAACATAATAATCCTGTTCCGCAATTTTTTGCTGAATGGTGTAGTGTTCATGAATTTCAGGCAAGATTTCCACATCTTTTGGAGCCAATAACTGACGTGGAAAATGGAGCATTTCCCAAATATCAGGTTCCACAAAGAAACAGTTGGTTCCGATTTTTTTATTGGCATAAGCAAAGGCGTCCAAACGAATGATCGAAGCACCATGTTCTGCCAACTGTTCCAGATTTTCTTGGATGAAACGACGGGTTGTCTCTGTTGTCACATCTAAGTCAATCTGTTGCTCATCAAAGGTACACCATACCTTCTCCTCACTACCATCAGCAAATGTTGCAATACGATATGGAGCACGAGGTTTACGCTTATAGATTAAATCAACATCTTCTTGCGTTGGCTCACCATTTGGCCAAAAGTTTTTATAGCGAATAAACAAATCCGCATAAGCTGATTCATCTTTCTTTTCAAGAAAATCAAGGAAATAAGGAGATTTTGCAGAAATATGATTGATCATAAAATCGAACATCAGATAATAGTCCTTGCTCAATGCTTCAATATCTGACCAATCTCCAAATGCAGGGTCCACCTTTGTATAATCCATTGGTGCAAACCCACGGTCACCTGATGATGGGAAGAATGGTAGAATGTGAATACCTCCCACAACATCCTTTAATGGTCCCTCAAGAACTTTTTTCAAATCCTTGAGATTCTTGCCTAAACTATCAGAATAGGTAATCAACATAGCTTGGTTTTTAATTTTCATCGACATTCTCCTTTGTAAGCCTTTTCTTTTTCATTTTTTAGAAAAGGTTGAACAAGCCAACCTTTTTAATTATTTGACAGAACCACTTGTCATACCTGAAATAATATGTTTCTGGAAGACAAGGTATACCAATAAGATTGGGATAATTCCCACCACATAGGATGCAAATGATGGACCATAGTCACTAAAATACATACCTTGGTAATTGTATTGAAAAAGTGGCAAGGTCCACATGCTTTGATCACGGTTCAATACTAGTAAAGGCAAGAGGAAATCGTTCCAGACCCAGAGGGCATTGATAATCAAAACGGTTGCATGCATAGGTTTCATGAGTGGGAAAATGATTTTCCAGTACATAGTAAATTTATCACAGCCATCAATAGCTGCCGCCTCATCCATTTCCTCAGGTACAATAGTCTTAATATAGCCGACATAGAGGAAGAGGGCCTGAGGAACTGCATAGGTTAAGTACAAGATAATCAGACCGACAATGTTGTTCAATCCAAGACTTGACATCAATTTTGTCATTGGGAGCATAATAACCTGAAAAGGTACGAAAATCCCGATAATCAAGAAAAAGTAGATAAAGTTAAACACTGTCTGGCGTTTCATTTGACGGGCTACGGCGAAAGCTGCCATTGGAATAACAAGTAGAATCAAGCCAACAGCTACAATCGTAATCAAGGCTGAATTGCCAAAATATTGTACAATCCCATCATTAAACAAACGTTCGTAGTTATTTAAGGTGAAATTTTCAGGAAGACCAAAGAAATTGCTCGTGATTTCCTTGGTTGGTTTGAATGAGCTAATAATCGTTACAAGTAGCGGAATAAACATAAAGAGAATACCGCTGAAGAGCACGAGATAGACCCACCAATTTTTCTGTTTTTGAGTATTCATGTCTGTCCTCCTAAATTTCAAATTTCTTCGAAATTCTCATCTGAATCAATGAGATGACAATAATGAAGATGAAGAGTACTACAGCCAAAGCATTGGCATAAGAGAATTTATTGTCTACAAAGGCATAGTTGTAAACGAGTAAACCCAAGGACTCTGTTTTGCCGTCTGGGCCACCACTTGTCAGTGCAAAGATAAGGTCAAATGCTGTCAAACCTGACTTCATTGCCAAGATGAAAACCATACTGATAGATGGTAATAAGAATGGAAGTTCAATATTGAAAAATTGTTGAGAACGAGTAGCTCCATCGATTGCAGCTGCTTCTTTCACATCTTCTGGAATACTTTGTAAACCAGAAAGGAAAATGATAACTGGCATAGCCAGCCCTTGCCAGAGAGCCACAAAAATCACTGCTGGAATAACAGTATTTTCTTGTACCAATAAGTTTTCCATCAACCAATCAATATGCAGAATCTCACCAATTTGTGTGAAACCATAGTTAAATAATTGAACAAAAATCAATCCTAACGTAACTGTGGATAGCACTGCCGGGAAGAAATACCAGGTTCTAAAGAAACCAACCGCTTTAATCTTACGATTGAGCAGGGTAGCCAACCAAATCCCTATGACTATTTCTCCAATGATTAAACCAATAGTGAAGATGATGGTAAAGGTCATGGAAGTATAAAAATCAGGATTTTTTAAGATGTCTAGATAGTTTTGAATACCAATTAAACTAAAATCAGATGTCAATCCATTCCAATCTGTCAAGCTGTAATAGATACCTGTAAATAGGGGATAGAAGAAAAAGATTAGCTGTAGACCGATTGGTATAGCAACAAATAGATAGGGCCAATATTTGGCAATAAATCCTTTTTGATTCATCATGGTACTCCTTTTTTCTAAAATATATAGTTGCTTAGGGTCAGTTTGAATGGAGTGGTAAGGGGGATTCAAACTGACCCTAAGCAACTATAAAGAAGAGCTAGGCTGTTCTAGCCCTCTTTATAGTTTTTTTGAATTATTTTTTCATTGGGTCAAAGAATGCGTTCAGTTTTTTCACTAATTCTGCTGAGTTAGGATTTTTAACCATTTCAGCAGTGATATTCCAGAACTCTTCTTCTGATTCCCATTCAGATTGCAACCAAACAACGTGTTTGTCAGTGAAGGCATATTGTGTAACGCCAGCAGTTTCTTCAAACTTACCTTCTGTATCTACACCTTCAACTGAAGTTGGTGAGCCATCTACATCATAGTATTTTTGCATCACTTCTGGACGTGAGAGGTATTCTAAGAATTTTTTAGACTCTTCTGGGTGCTCTGTATCTGCAGAAATTGAGAGAGCAAGGTCTGCTGCACCGATGGTATAGTCGCCACCTTCTTTGTCACCAGGGAAGGTAAACATACCATATTCAAATTCTGGTTCTTGTTGGTTAACAGCTGTAGCTGCCCATGTACCTTGTGGAAGCATGAGTGCATCACCTGCTGCAAAGCTTGCGACTGCATCTGCATAGAGGGCTCCAGTTGCACCTTTTTGTCCGTTATCTGTCAACAATTGCAAGCGTTCTAAGACAGCTTTTGTTGTAGCGTCATCTTGAATTGCTCCCTTTGCACTGCGGATTAGAATATCTTCAGCGCCATCAAAACCACCCGCAACAGTTACCCAAGCTAACTGATGGTAGCCGTTCAAGGACCAAGCATCATTCAAAGAAAGGGCAAATGGGGCTACACTGCCATCAGACTTGATTTTGTCTACCAAAGCTACAAATTCTGCATACGTAGTAGGAACTTCGAGACCCAATTCTTTGAACTTATCCTTATTATAGTAAATTCCATAGGCATTAGCTGTCAAAGGAAGGGTGTAATTTTTTTCATTAACAAGATAAGGCGTTACAGCACCATCTTTTAGATGACTGAGACCTGCATCATCACCAATTTCTAGGAAACGCCCATCCGCTGCATATGCTTTGAAGTCCGCATTTTGTGGATAAATGTTGATGACATCTGGTGCTTCGTTATTTGCCATACGGGTTTTCAGAACAGTTCCTGCATCTGGTACATTTGAAAATTTAATATCAATCGTAGGATTTTCTTTTTCAAAATCATCAATAATTTCTTGAAGAGTTGCTTGCATTTCAGGTTTTTGTGAGAAATATTCAATCTCAACCTTATCACTACCACCACTTGCATTCCCACAAGCAACCAAGAAGCTGGCAAAAGCACAGACGGACGCACATTTTAAAAATGTTTTCATTTTCATTATAAAATCCTCCTAGATTTTGTTAAAAATATATTGTACACTAAAATAATCTTTTTGAACATGTGGCATTGTAAGACCGATGTTCATCAATTCATCCCCGTAGAATGTTTCTCCTAATTGAGGGCATTCATACAAGGCATCTGGGTCTAGCCCCTTCAACCGAACATGAAGCAAAGGCGCTTCTGGCTTGGCAAGAATTTTTACAAAAGTAAAGACCGCTTGATTCTTATCTTGACTAACATAGTTGGCAGCCCAGGTATTGGTCGTCTTTTTCAGACGGTAGAGCTGGCCGAATTGTATAGTTTCACGAATGGAGTGATAGGATTCGATTTGCTGACTGATTTCATCCAATTCCTTTTCCGAAAGTTTCGTTAAATCCAGCTCGTAACCAAATGCTCCTCCCATCATAGCCACATTACCCCGTGTAGTAAGAGGTGTGATACGACCAACCTGGTGGTTCGGAACGGCAGAAACGTGCGCGCCAATTGAGGAAGGGGGATAAATCAAACTAGTACCTTCTTGAATTGATAAGCGCTCAATCGCATCTGTATCATCACTTGCCCAAGCTTGCGGCATGTAATACATGATCCCCAAATCATTACGCCCTCCACCGCCAGAACAGGATTCAAAAAGAATATCTGGAAACCGCTTGGTAAGGTTGTCTAATACACGATACAGACCTAGCATGTAACGATGGTGGAACTCAAAGCGCTGGTCATTTGCTAAACCTTCAGGGATATTGGTAATATTGCGGTTCATATCCCATTTTACATAAGCAATGTTGGCTGATTCTAATATCGAAGAGACGCTATCAATGATATAGTCACAGACTTCCTGCTTGGTCAAATCCAAAACTAATTGTTCTCGGCTGTAGATTGGTAAGCGTCCTTCTGTGCGAATTGCCCAATCAGGATGTTCACGATAAAGATTGCTATCAATAGAGATCATCTCTGGTTCAAACCACAGTCCGAATTTCATGCCAAGCTCATTTATTCGCTCTGCTAAGCCATTCAAACCATTTGGCAACTTATCCAAATTGACTTTCCAATCACCCAATGAACTTTCATCATTGTTTCGTTTACCAAACCAACCATCATCCAAAACAAACAATTCAATACCAGCTCGACTTGCGACCTGAGCTAACTGTAAAATCTTTTCTTCTGTAAATTCAAAATAGGTCGCTTCCCAGTTATTGATTAAAACTGGTCTTGGTTTGTTTACAAACGATGATCGAATGAGGTGCTTTGTGATAAAGTGATGACTATTCTGTGTCATGCCAGTAAATCCTTTATCAGTATACGATAAGAGAACTTCTGGAGTTTGAAACCGGTCATCCTTATCCAATTGCCATGAGAAATAGTGACTTTCCAATCCTAATCCCAATCGGCTTGTCTCCATAGCAGTTGTTTCGACAAAGGCTGTAAAGTTTCCGCTATAGACAAGGTGAGCTGCATAAACTTCGCCCTTATCCTCACCTGCATCGGGTGAGGATAGTGCTAAGAAGGGTGTTCTTGAGTGACTTGAGGCACCTCGAATGCTACCAATCGAATACTGACCTTTTGTCAATGGAGTCTGTGTCCACTCTTTTTCATAAGCATAACGTCCAGTCAAGCTGTGAACAATGAAATCCTGATGTGGAAAATCAACCGTTGCAGATAATGCCTTCTCTAATTTACACGGATATTTGCCAGTTTGAATTGTAGCTGACCGTGCAAGATAAGAAGCTTCTTCAAAAACAGAATACTGAAGTGTTACAGTAACATCTGCCAACTGATCATAAAGATCAATTTCAAGACTCTCTACTTCTTCTGTGTTGCCAAAACTCGCTGGTAACCCATTTAACTCTTTTTTTCCTTTATAGGTTCTATAGGATTTAAATTTTAAATCTAGGGTCGTTCCAAATTCATTTCGAACATCTAGTGCAGAAGTCCTAAAATCTCCCAGACCACTGCTTGAGTATTCGAGCGGGAGGACATCCAACGAGTATGTCCTATCTCCAGTAATTGGACTAGGAGAAAAGGCCCGATCTAAATATGTTATTTTGTTTCCATCGCTAAATTTTTTGATTTTTTTCCCAAAATAACGATGAACCAGATCTCCTGTTTCCAACACTTGGATGATATAAGAGAATTCTCTTGTTTTCAGGTGAAATATCTGTTTTCTTTCATGAATCTCAATCACATTCATCTCCCCCATCTCTTCTTTATGGTCTTATTTTACAAAATGTAAACGCTTTATTTAATAGCCTTTTGTATCTAAAACATGGTATAATGTTTCCTAAGGAGCATTGAAAATGAATATTCTGAATATCTATAATGAACTTGATAGCCATAACTTTGACCTAAACGTAGACCATTATGGCGCCGAACAGTGCGATAAGAACTACTCATTTGGGCCGACTATACGAAATAACTATGTACTTCATTTTATTACGAATGGAAAAGGCAAGATTACAATCAATGGAGAAACGACTGAATTAAGAGCTGGAGATATTTTTGTACTCCCAAAACATCTGTCTATTTTTTACCAGGCTGATGGAATCGAACCTTGGACCTATACTTGGGTAGGTTTCAGTGGCTCTCGTGCTGAAACTATTCTTGCTCAAACTCAACTTCTAGAAAAATATTATCTACACTCCCGTCTCGATTCTCCGATATTAAAAAAGATGATTGATATCAATCATACGAAAAATCAAACACATCCAATGATTACCGAACTAATCTTAATAGGCCATTTAAATCAATTGCTCGCAGCTCTTGTAGAAGAATTTCCTAATGAATCTTTAAAAGATGCATCTACTCTTGCCAAAAATTACGTTCATCATGCTATAAAAATCATTCATTCTCAGTACAACAGTCCAATCAAAGTGTCTGAAATTGCTCATCAACTTGCGTTGAGTCGCAGCTACTTGTATAAAATTTTTAAGCAGGAAACCGGTTACTCTATCAAAGATTATATTGTCCAAGTTAAGATGAACCACGCTTGTCAACTACTTGCTAATCTCGATCTAAGTATTACAGAAATCGCGAATTCAGTTGGATATTTTGATCCATTGACATTTAGCAGTGCCTTTAAAAATCAATATCACCAGAGTCCAAGTGACTATCGAAAATATCGATTTCAATAGATGATGTTCGTATAACCTTTTGATTTCTAGCAAACTAAAAGTGTGTTCTGACTGTTATTCAGAACACACTTTTAAATTTACCCAAACACTCCTGCAATTCGTTCACAGGCTTCTTTTATGGTTTCAAACGGTGCTGCTGCATTTAATCGGGCGTGATGAACACCTTCTTTACCAAAAGTTTGTCCATCGTTTAGGACTACTTTTGCCTCTTCTTTCAATTTACGATGCAATTCATTATGCTCCAAAGCATAGGCAGAAAAATCAAGCCAGACCAGATAGGTTCCTTGTGGTTTTACTACCTTAATCTTTGTCTGTTGAGTCAGGTAGTCCGTCACATAATCAATATTTTTCTCAAGAACTGTCTTCAATTCCTCTAACCAAGGACGACCATATCGAAAGGCTGTTTCAGTCGTAATCAAGCCAATGGCTGGAATTTCGTGCTGGTTATTGACCAACTGTCTTCTAGTAAAAGCCTTTCTCAATTGTGGATTTTCAATAATAGCAAAACTATTTTTCGTTCCTGCAATGTTGAAGGTTTTTGTTGCAGACGATAAAACAAGTGAAAAATCCTTAAAATCCGGACTCACAGTGTTGAAACTATGGTGCTGGTTTCCATAAAGGGTCAGATCTTGATGGATCTCATCTGAAACTAGCAAGACCTTGTGTTTACGGCACAATTGACCAATTTTTTCTACCTCATCCCTGGACCAAACACGACCACCTGGATTATGGGGATTGCAGAAAATATAGAGTTTCACTTCCTGCTCTACAAGGTCACGCTCCAATTGTTCAAAATCAATCTGGAACTGTCCGTCCACCACCTGCAGTGAATTCGTCACCAATTGGCGATTGTTCAATTTTACTGTACGGGCAAAGGGAGGGTAGACAGGAGTATTGATAAGAACGGCATCTCCCTCCTCAGTAAGAGACTGTATAGCAACTGAGAGGGCTGGCACCACTCCCTCAATTAGAACAATACTTTCTTTGCTGATTTCATAGCCATGTTGGTCTTTTTCCCAATCGATTATGGATTGATAGAGAGAATCACTAGCGTAGGGATAGCCGAAGATATGTTGGTCTGCATACTGGCGAATGGCAGCGCGAATTTCGGGCAGGGCTTCAAAATCCATGTCAGCGACCCAAAGCTGTAAGAGTTCTGGATCCTGCTCACTGGCCTTCCACTTTTCTGAATGGTGATTTAAGCGATTAGGCCTAGTTGTAAAATCATACTGGGTCATATCTTATCCCTCCAAGGCTGTTTTCAAATCTGCAATCAAGTCATCCGCATCCTCAATGCCAATAGACAGACGGAGCAAGTCATCCGTTAGTCCGTAAGAATGGCGGGTTTCAGCTGGAATATCTGCGTGGGTCTGAGTGGCTGGGTAGGTAATCAAGCTCTCCACTCCTCCCAAACTTTCCGCAAAGGTAAAGACCTCTAGGGTATTGAGAATGTGAGGAATGCGACCTTCATCCGCTACCTTGACAGAAATCATGCCACCCTTGCCCGTGTAATAGACCTGCTTAACAGCTGGGCTGGCTTGCAAGTAGGCGACAATCTTCTGGGCATTTTGCGTTGACCGTTCCATACGCAGAGAGAGGGTTTTCAGTCCACGCATGAGAAGGTAGGCATCTAGGGGCGAGAGGGTTGGACCTGTGGTATTTTGGTCATAGAAGAGTTTGTCGTAGAGAGCTTGGTCATTGGTCATGAGCACACCTGCCAATACATCATTATGCCCTGACAGGTACTTGGTCGCAGAATGCAAGACCACATCGGCTCCAAGAGTAAGAGGATTTTGGTAGATAGGGCTGTAAAAGGTGTTATCGACAATCACCTTGGCTCCTTTGGCATGGGCGACAGCCGAAACCTTAGCAATGTCAAACTCGACCATGAGAGGATTGGTCGGTGTTTCAAGGAAAACATAATCTGTCTGGTCTGTGATGGCAGCTAGGAGCTCTTCCTCGGTGTTGGCATAGGTGAAGCTAAAGCGCCCCAACTGCTCCTGCTCATTGAACCAGCGGAAAGAACCTCCGTAAAGGTCACGCGCCGCAACTACCTTGCTGCCAACAGGAAAACCGTTAAAGAGCAAGACCAGGGCAGCCATACCAGAACTGGTCACCAGGGCATAATCAGCCTTTTCAATGGCCGCTAAGGTCTTCTCCAAGCTAGCTCTGGTCGGATTCTTGGTCCGCGTATAGTCAAAACCTGTCGATTGACCAAATTCAGGATGCTGATAGGTGGTCGAAAGGTGGATAGGGGAAATCAAGGCCCCTGTTTTTTCATCATTGTTAATACCCGTTCGGGCTAGTATCGTATCAATCTTATAGTCTGTCATTACAAATACCTCATTCTAACTTATTAACTAGTCTAGCATGAAACAAAGTATTTGGTATGAAAAACCTCAAAAAAGACTTATAGAAAAATCACAAGTCTTGTTATAGTTTTTCTTTATAACACGACCTACTTTTTGTTTACATATAAATACTTGAAAACCTACAACTAAGTTGATATAATAAAAAAAAGAGAGGTGATTGCTTATGAAATTCCAGTTTAACAAGCATTTCTATCGGTACAGTGCCTTTTATTCTATGATTTTTTGGATATGTTTTTTACTGCCCGATTTCTTTAAGGACAGTTCTCCAAGTCCAACTTGGTATGTCCTATTAGCCTTTCTGATTATTTTTTTCAATGCCATTCGGGCCTTCTTCTTCAAGGAAGAAAAGGAGCTCACTCGCATGGGCTACATCTTTCATCTGGGAATGATTGTCGTCATTATTTACCTGAAATTCATTTTGGGTAGGTAGATTGGAGCCTACTATGTTTAAAAAATTCAATACAGCCTTCTATCGGACTTGGGAATTTTATTTCTCTATCATTTGTATCCTACAAGTGATGGATGCTGCTCTACGTGGATCATTTTGGTTTATCCGTTTTCTCCAGCTTGCTCTCGGGCTCTATGCTGGCTATCTGGCCTTCTTTAAACCACGCAGTTGGATTAAAAAAACATGGCATATTTTTCTAGTCATTGGCTTTATTGTCAGTTGGACAATCATTTACTTATTTATATTGTGAGGATTTTTCTATGTTTAAGGAATTTAATAAAGAATATTATCGGAGTTTGAATTTTTATCTCATGATACTGTTATTGCTGGGGAGTATCGGAGAATGGCTAAATAAGGGACCTAGCCTCTGGCTTACACTCTTGCTCTTTGCTACGGTCGGTACTGCCCGTAGTGCCTTTTGGTCTAAAGAATGGACCCTGAAAGCAAATTGGCAAATCTATCTCTGTATCGCCTTCTTGCTGGTCGGGGCTTGGATTGAATTTTTTAGTTAATGGTTGAGAGCGAGGTCTTCGCTCTTTTTTCTTCCAAAATGGACAGAGATTTTCTGATAAAGATGGTATAATAAAATCATGCAAAAAATTGAGTTATTAGACGGAGAGCGGATTGACCAGCTCTTCTCGACAGATGTTCAGATTATTCAAAATCGAGAGGTGTTTAGCTACTCGATTGACAGCGTCCTCCTCTCACGTTTTCCAAAAATGCCTGCTCAGAAGGGGCTGATTGTTGATCTTTGTAGTGGAAATGGGGCAGTGGGCCTCTTTGCCTCCACACGCACCAAGGCGTCTATCATTCAGGTTGAATTGCAGGAACGGCTTGCTGACATGAACCGCCGTTCCATCGCCCTCAACGGTCTGGAGGAGCAGCTTTCGGTCATCAATGACGACTTGGCAAATCTACCCCAGTATGACCTGCGGTCCAAGGTTGATTTGATGCTCTGCAATCCTCCCTATTTCAAGGTAGATAAAGACTCAAACCTCAATGAAAGCGAGCATTATCTTCTGGCCAGACACGAGATTGCGACCAACCTAGACAGCATTTGTCAGGTGGCCCAACAGGTGCTCAAATCCAATGGTCGCTTGGCCATGGTTCACAGACCCGACCGATTTTTAGATATTTTGGACAGGCTGAAAACCTACAAGCTAGCTCCCAAACGCATCCAGTTTGTCTATCCCAAGGCCAGCAAGGAGGCCAATATGTTGCTGATTGAGGCGATAAAGGACGGCTCGATGGACGGGCTGCACATCCTGCCACCTCTGGTTGTCCATGAGGAAAATGGCAACTATACTCCGGCTATTCGTGAGATTTATTATGGAAAATAAGGCCTACTTGTATGTTTTGGAATGTGCCGACGGAAGTCTTTATACTGGCTATACGACTGATGTGGAGAAGCGGCTTGCTACCCATAATCGTGGGAAAGGGGCCAAGTACACCCGCGCACGCTTGCCTGTCAGCCTGCTCTATCAGGAAGCCTTTGCCAGCAAGCAAGAAGCCATGTCTGCCGAGGCTTTGTTTAAGAAACGCAGTCGGCAGAGTAAATTAGATTATATCGCAGAAAGAAGAAAAAATGATACAAAATAAGAAACAAATCCACCGCCTTCGCATCATTTGGCATATTTTGAGAGTGACTGGTTTTTCCACTTTTCTCACTTCCTTTTTCAGTTTTATCTTTCTAGCAGCTGGATTACTGCTCTGGTTGGAGCCTGACTTTACTAGCTATGGGGACAGTCTATGGTACAGCTTTGTGACAGCGACTACGGTAGGTTATGGAGATTTGCTGGTCACCACTGCTTTTGGACGGATTATCAGTATTATCCTAGCTATTTACGGCATTCTCTTTTTGGGGAGCCTGTCAGGCATCGTGGTTAGCTACTACACTGAAGTTAGCAAGCATTATTCTTTAGCAATCGAACAGGACAAGCAAAAAACTGGCTCTTAAGAACCAGTTTTTTCTTGTTTTTGATGCATTTACGATCCTTTATGAATAAACTGAGTTTCAACCAATTCTTTATAGAGTTTATTCCTTGATAGTAATTCTTGGTGAGTACCGAAGTCATGTACCTCTCCTTCTCTTATTAAATAAATTGAATCAGCATTTTGAATAGTAGATAATCTATGAGCAATTATTAAGACAGTCTTCTTACTAGACAAATCTTTAATTAATTGTTGAATTTTTGACTCGTTTATACTATCTAAATTTGATGTAGTCTCATCCAATAATATTATGTCATTTGGAGAAATTAAGGCTCTAGCTAATGATAGCCTTTGTTTTTCACCACCACTCAAAGTGATTCCAGACTCCCCTATTACTCTATCTAGTATTTCTTCAGTAGGAATATCCTGAAAAAGATTAACCAAATTAAGTGCATACAAGCAGTCAAATCTTGAAGCATTTTGATTAGCAATTTGTAGATTCTCAAGTACTGTTCCAGAAAAGATTGAAGCATTTTGTTCCACAAAGGTTATCTTTGAACGAAGAACTTTAATTGGCAAATCATAAATATTATTTCCGTATAATTCTATTGACCCATTATCTGAATCATAAAATCTTTCAATAAGTTCAAATATAGTTGTTTTTCCTGAACCAGACGGTCCAACTAATGCTGTCACTCCCGGACTATTAACTGAAATATCAATCTTGTTTAGAATATTTTTATCAGAATTGTCTTTATATTTAAAGGTTAAATTTTTAATTTGCAAAGCCTGATTTCCTCTTTTATCAAGAACATCTAAAGAATTTACATCTTCTTCTATCGGAAGTTCCAATGCAAGTTTAATTCTCGAATAAGCTCCCAATCCCTCATTCATTGATGATAATACTCCTCCTAACATTGCAGCTGGAGTCAGTACTAGCATCACATACATTATAAAGGCACTTAAATTTCCAATAGATATAAGCCCTGTAGCCACTCTAATTGAACCAATTCCAATAATCGTTATAAGCATTATTTGAAGTGCTATATTGGAAAAACCACTTATAATTGATTTAAAAATAGCTACTTTTTTACCAATTTTTGTCGCATTAGTTACAACACCACTCATTCTTTCAACAAAAATATCTTCTGATAAAAATGCTCGAATAGTCCTAATCCCCCGCAAACTTCGTTCCAACTCAGAGGATAACTCTCCAACCACTTCTTGTAAATCCTTCGCAATCGGTCTCGTTTTTTTTCCAAGCAATAAGCCACACATTAAAAGGGAGAGAACGGCTAACAAAGATATACCAAATAATTGAACATCAAGATAAAACATCATAATTAATGCAAATATCATTGTAAATGTTTGCGATACCAATTCTACTATTCCTTGACTCAAAATCCCCCTTAACTGGGCTGTATCTGCACTCAAGATTGATGCTAAATCCCCAATCTTTTTAGTATCAAATACTTCAATCTTATATTTTATTGATCGATTTACAATTTGAATTCGTAAACTACTCACTAAACTTTCACTAATACTCTCCAATATATACTGCTTAATTGAGTTAAGGAATGCAGATAACAATACTATTATGGAGAAAAATACTACAGTTTCCCCCAAAATATTATCGTTAATATTGTCGATAATTTTTGAAAGAAGTATTGGTTGAAAAATTGATAATGTCGACGAAATCAGTGCAATAACCAAAGCAATACTTATAGCAATTTTATACGGTTTTAGTAATGTTAAAAATTCTCTGAAAGTGACTTCTGAATCTTTTTGACTATTCATTTTTCAACCTCTTTTTGACTTTCAAATAGATTAATAGGAATAGAATCAAATTCCATAATAATAATATGGTATGACTAGAAGACATTGCTGATATTTTGAAACTTTCAGAAATAGTTTCATAATAAATGTATGGTAATACTCCAGGAAATACACGTTCAATATAGGGTATAACCAATATTGGAAATAGCAACAAAGTAGCTAACGCTGTCATCGAACTCTTAAAAAATAAAGTTAAATAATATGCAATGAAGAAACACAAAACGCTACTTAATAGATAAGAGATAAACTGTATTACGCTAACTTCTTTAATAGTTCCTTTAAAAATGAAGTAACTTACGATTAATAAAAATGATAGAATAGCTTGTAATACACAGTCTATCAATTCAACCAAAATGATTTTTTGTGTACTGCTATTTTTGTTTCCAATTAATAAATATACTATTTTAGATTCTGGATTCTCAACTTCCATAGAGCCATTTACCAGCCCGCCTATCATAAATAAGTAAGATGTAATTACAAGGATTTGATTAATTGATAATACAATGTCATTATCATTAATTTTAAATGTTATCAAACTAAGAATACAGGTAAATAGAATAAGTAATAATTGACTTAAAACTTGTATTTTCACTGCACTCAAACTATATTTTTTATAAATAAGACCATATACTGTTTCATCCATATTTCTTGTCCTTCTGATTTTTATACCAATCTTTAATATACATCATGATAGTTACTATTGACGCTTGACTCAATAATAAAAACAAACCATACATTTCCGAAGGATTGTTATTTTCTACTCTTCCAAATGCAAATGACTTTGCACCTATTAAGGGTAATACATTTTCAAGTGTCGGAGAAACGACTCTCAATATTCCGGATAAGGTTATAACAAGAAGACTTACTATAACAACAACAGATGGAATCGGCTTTCTTGTTATTTTTACCAAAAACATTGAAAGCAATGTCAAAGTTATGGAAAAGATAATGATTCTTAATGTTACTTCTAAAATAAGACTTATGTTGAGATAATCTTGTAATGTTTCATCTAACATCACATAGAGCATTGCACTATTTATTAGAGATAAAACAAGAGTCAAGGAACTGGCTACAATCATTGCAGAACAAATCTGACCTGTTAAAACCGTCTGCCATTTTGGTGTCAATAATTTAGTTAATGATTCCTGGCCAAATTTGTACTCCGTTGATAGAATCAGTGCAAATAAGATTGGAAGAAATAGAATACTAGATTGATACGGTGAAGATAATATCGCATCTCTTACCGTTTGAAACTCCGTTAATTGACTAGTCGTATCTTCAAGTAAAAGAATCTCTGTATCACCATTTGCTATGGCATTAATTACTTGAATATTTTGAAAGGTAAAGAATATACTGATTCCAATCACAATCGCTACACCCAACCAAAAAAGAGGCAATGATAGTATTTTGTGTAATTCACTACGCGTATTTTTCATAAAATATTACCCCTTTTCGTTTGTAACAGATCTAAAATATGCTTCCTCAAAAGAGCCATATTCTTCAAGAACATCTTTACTGCTGCCATCAATAACTACCTTACCATTAGATAAGCCAACAATTTTATCAACCGTAAGTTCTAACTCATTCATATAATGACTTGTGATAAGTACAATTTTGTCATCCTTTACAAATTCTCTCAGAAACTCTCTAACCCATCTAATTCCATCTGGATCAAGTCCATTAATCGGTTCATCCAAAATAAGTATTTTAGGATTCGCTAAAATAGCCGTAGCCAGTCCCAATCTTTGTTTCATTCCAAGAGAGTAGTCTTTTATCTTTTTATTGCCAACATCCTGAAGACCAACTATTTTTAAACATTCTAAACATCTCTGCTTGTCTATACCACTAGTTAAAGCAATCCACCTCAAGTGATGATAGGCCGTCCTTGTTGGATTGGGTTGAAAACTATCTAGAAATGCTCCTACATATCTGAAGGGATATTTCCCCAATTCTCGATAATTTTTTCCATCAAAAGTCGCTTTGCCTTCATCTGGAGAAATCAGACCAAGTAATATTTTTATTAGAGTTGATTTACCAGACCCATTTGGTCCAATTAGTGCCGTTACTTCTCCTTTTTTAGCCGTAAACGAGATTTCTGAAAGAACCGTTTTCCCACCAAAACCTTTGCTAATTTTCTCAATTTGTATCATTTATCTTTTCCACCTTTTACAAATATATGTCATTAGAGATGAAGCTCGTCATCTACAATTCATATTCTACAAAACAACTATCAGAAAATTATCAGAATTTCAGATTATTTGTAAATATTTTTATCCATTACAGTCGTACACTAAACCAATGGAATTGCTAATTCGTTGACTTTTCATACCAGAACATTCAAGTAAATATGATACAATATACTTGTACTACATTTTCAAAGGAGAGTCGTTCATGAAATATAAAGTCCTGGTCATAGATGATGATATAGCTATTTTAAGATTGGTTAAAAATGTGCTAGAAAGTAAACATTTCGTCGTTGAGACACGAACAACTATTCCAGAAATTGATATATGTCATTTTATCGGCTATGACTTAATTATTTTAGACATCATGATGCCCCACAGTGGAATTGAAATCTGTAAGTATATCCGAGAATTTATTCCTGTCCCAATCATATTTCTAACAGCCAAAAATTTAGAAGAGGATATTGTATATGGCATACAGTCCGGTGCAGATGACTATATCACAAAGCCATTCAGCATACCTGAACTAGTAGCAAGAGTACAGATGCATATCAGGAGAGAAGTACGTAATAACCATCCTAGTGAGATTCTGCAATTTGGACCTCTCACAATAGATAAAATTAAAGAAGAGCTTAGAATTGCAGATATACATATTCCCACTACAAAAAGGGAGTTCCAATTAATTTTGTTACTCTCCAGCAATCCAAATAAAACATTTTCAAACGACGAACTTTTTGATTATCTTTACCCTCATGATTCTGAAACACAAGGGAGATCAATTACAGAGTATGTCTACCAAATTAGGCAAAAATTAAAACCTTATGAAATGAATCCAATTAAAACAATCTGGGGAGGTGGTTATCAGTGGATAACGCTCTGACTTTTAACCAACTGATTAAACAGACATATTTTAAGATTTTAAGACAATTCCTTATTAGTCTTTTTCTATTTTATTTGCTACCAATGTTGTTTACTGCATTTACTAATATTACTGAAAAAAATGCAGGTGCATTTACCATCTATTTTAGTACGATTTCTTGGATTTATATTAGTCTCATTTTGTTTTCTATTATTGCTAAAAATATTAGCGAACTTTTAGAAAAGATAAAGCAAGAAACAAACATTGTTTATAATCAAAGTTTACTGGTTGATACAAATGAACAGGACTCAGCTGAGTTGACCTTAATGGAATTGATTGAAACGAGACAAAAAATTCAGGAAATGCAGTCAACGATTAGAAAAATGATTCAATCTGAAAAACAACAAAAAAAGGAGCTGATGTTTCAAGTTTCGGCTGCAGCACATGATCTGAAAACACCATTAACAGTTATTCAAGGAAATGCTCAATTTTTACAATCTATGGATATTCCTGGAAATATCGGGCAATGTTTAGGAGACATCGAACTTGCTAGCCAACAACTGAATAGATACTTTAACCAACTCATCAATTACTCTAAAACATTCTATAATGATACTTCCAATTGGGAAAGGTTGTCTACGGATTACTTACTTGAATTATTTGAACAAGAAATTAAGCTGATAACGGATAAAAAGGCTACTATTCAATTTTCGAACAACCTAGAAACCTCATTATATTTAACGCTTAATCTCAACCTATTCCTACGAGCCATTCTAAATATTACCAATAATGCGATCGACCATTCCAAAAGCAATTATCCAGCAATAAGAGTAGACTACAAGTTAATAGATAATAAATTTTACATTTCCATATGGAATAGCGATTCTTCATTCTCGGAGAATTTTCTCGAGAAATACGGGTTACTATTCTATCAAGACAAACAGGCAATAGATTCAGAGCAAGGAAATCATTTCGGAATTGGATTAGCATTTGTTAAACGGGTAGCGAAGATTCATGGGGGACAAGTAAACTTAAGAAATTGTGAAAATGGGGTACTCGTTGACCTCGCTATTCCTATTTAACTTACTACTCAAGGTTCATCCTATTTTATCAACAAACTTTTTCACCAAATCATAGTCTAATATACCTATGCAAAAAATTGAGTTATTAGACGGGGAGCGGATTGACCAGCTCTTCCCAACAGGTGCTCAAATCCAATGGTCGCTTGGCCATGGTTCACAGACCCGACCGATTTTTAGATATTTTGGACAGGCTGAAAACCTACAAGCTAGCTCCCAAACGCATCCAGTTTGTCTATCCCAAGGCCAGCAAGGAGGCCAATATGTTGCTGATTGAGGCGATAAAGGACGGCTCGATGGACGGGCTGCACATCCTGCCACCTCTGGTTGTCCATGAGGAAAATGGCAACTATACTCCGGCTATTCGTGAGATTTATTATGGAAAATAAGGCCTACTTGTATGTTTTGGAATGTGCCGACGGAAGTCTTTATACTGGCTATACGACTGATGTGGAGAAGCGGCTTGCTACCCATAATCGTGGGAAAGGGGCCAAGTACACCCGCGCACGCTTGCCTGTCAGCTTGGTCTATCAGGAAGCCTTTGACAGCAAGCAGGAAGCTATGTCTGCCGAGGCTCTCTTTAAGAAACGCAGTCGGCAGGGTAAATTAGATTATATTGCAGTGATGACTAAAAAACCTCGACCCAAATAGGTCGAGGTTTTAGCTTAAAATCTTTCTAAAATCCGATCAATTTTAGCCATCGCCTCTTCAAAAATAGCCTGAGCCTGACTTGGATTGGCAGATTGCCCTTCGATAAAGACCTGATGAATGTCTTCAAAGCCTAAAAATTCAAAGATAGACTTGATGTACTGAGCAGCTGGATCTTGACCTGCATAAACACCACCATTGGACTGAATGTGCAGGAGCTTTTTGTCCTTGACCAAACCGATAGAGCCTTCTGGTCCATACTTGAAGGTCAGACCTGCTACATTGATGGTATTGACCCAGGACACCAGCTGACTCGGTACATTGAGGTTCCATAGAGGATTAACGACAACAATCTTATCCGCCATAAGAAATTGCTGGGTCAAGGCATTGTAACGGTCCAATTGTTTTGCTTGCTCAGGACTGATGCTCTCGCCTTTTTTAGCTGCTCCCATTGCTTCAAATAGGGGCTTGTCCAAGGCTGGAATTTGGTCTTCAAAGACATCAACTACTTCTATCTTATCTTCTGAATGCAAACTAGCGTATCGTGCTTGAAATTCCTCCAAGGCCCGCAAGGCATAGGATTTCTGTGCATCGAGGGGATGGGCTTTTACAATCAGTAGAGTTGCCATAATATTTCTCCTTGTTATCACTAATTATCGGTAGTTCTATTCTACTCTTTTTGATTTGAATTTCAAATCACCTGCTCACAGCAAGAGGCTGGTCAACCAGCCTCTGCTTCTCTTGTTTGTTTCTTATTTTAAATAAGTATAAGCAACACAGCCTAAACTATCAACAGCCGTAAAACCGAGTGCTTCATAGAATGACCTTGTTTTCTCAGCATTATCCGTCAAAAGATGAAGCTGATAAATACCTGGAAAGTGTGCAATAGCTTGTTCCATGAGTTGGCGTCCAATCCCTTGTCGCTGATAAGCGGGCAGGACTAAAATATCCTGAATGAAAACAATGGAATAGCCATCACCTACTGCTCGTAACATACCTACAAGTTGCTCTCTATCAAAGGCAGCCAAAACCAATAGAGTATTTTCTAGGGCATTTTGCAACATATCTGGACAAGCAGTGTAGTTTGTCCAACCCACAGAGGCATAGAGGTCCAGGACAGCTTGAAAATTGAGTTGAGGATTTTGTTTGTAAGTAATCATATTTTTCTCCTTTGTATTGTTTTTTAGAATACAAAGTCTTTATCCATTGCCAAAATACCCATGATCAACCCTCCCTATTTCACTGTCTTTAGTATAGCAGAAAAACAGCAATTGTTAAAGGATTTGATAGGAATTTCGGGACATTTGATGGTCTTCTAAGCGGAATTCCGGTGCAAAAAAAAACAAGAGAGGAAAATCCTCTCTTGTTCAGGTACACTGAGAACTACTCTTCTCTCCGAACTTTCACAACCATACCGAGTGTAGCTAGTAACAAGCTAATTCCTGCCATCAGGACAGTGTCTGAATGACTATCACCTGTATTCGGCAAAGTGCTTTGGCTTGTTTTTTCTGCTATCGGTTTACCGGACAGTCCTGATGAAGCTGGTACAGTAGGGGAAACTGGAGCCACAGGCTTCACTGGTTCCGCCGGTTGAGTTGGAAGAACTGGTGGAGTTGGTTGAGTTTGTTCTGGTACTACCGGTTTTTCTGCTACATAAGTAATCGGCACATCATTTGTTGGATCAGATGGGATAGGTGGCATGTTGTAACCCTTGCTTGGATCACTCGGATCAACTGGGGTCAACGGAGTGACACCGTCTGGTCCAACTGGAACATAGCCTGGAATATGCGGTAGAACTGGTAGGTCGGTACCTGGTTTACTTGGATCCGTTGGGTGGTTTGGATACGGAATTGGGGTCAGTGGCTGACCTGGGATGTTTGGTACCCATGCACCGATTGGAACGTAGATGTAGCTTACAAGTGTACCACCTTCTGGGATAGTACCTGTTTGGTTACTTGGATAGTCTTTCAGAAGGTAGCCTGGAATAACCTTAGCTTCACTAGTGTACGGTTCTCCAACCTTACCACTGCTCACGACTGGTGGTACCAGATTATTTCCTTCTTCATCTATGTAGCGAACAATGACTGTTGCCACTTTCGGTTCTTCTGCCACATAAGTAATCGGCACATCATTTGTTGGATCAGATGGGATAGGTGGCATGTTGTAACCCTTGCTTGGATCATTTGGATCGACTGGGGTCAACGGAGTAACACCGTCTGGTCCAACTGGAACATAGCCTGGAATATGCGGTAGAACTGGTAGGTCGGTACCTGGTTTACTTGGATCCGTTGGGTGGTTTGGATACGGAATTGGGGTCAGTGGCTGACCTGGGATGTTTGGCACCCATGCACCGATTGGAACGTAGATGTAGCTTACAAGTGTACCACCTTCTGGGATAGTACCTGATTGGTTACTTGGATAGTCTTTCAGAAGGTAGCCTGGAATAACCTTAGCTTCACTAGTGTACGGTTCACCAACCTTACCACTGCTCACGACTGGTGGTACCAAATCATTTCCTTCTTCATCCATGTAGCGAACAATGACTGTTGCCACTTTAGGTTCTTCTGCCACATAAGTAATCGGCACATCATTTGTTGGATCAGATGGGATAGGTGGCATGTTGTAACCCTTGCTTGGATCATTTGGATCGACTGGGGTCAATGGAGTGACACCGTCTGGTCCAACTGGAACATGACCTGGAACATGCGGTAGAACTGGTAGGTCGGTACCTGGTTTACTTGGATCCGTTGGGTGGTTTGGATACGGAATTGGGGTCAGTGGCTGACCTGGGATATTTGGCACCCATGCACCTAGTTTCTTATAAACTACAGTAATCGACTGATCCTCATCTGTCGCAGTAACTGTGTGAGCGGCTACACTTGCTGTTTCTGTATAGTATCCCAAGATGATTGGAGATGGAACAGCTGGCACAGTCTGAGCCTCAGACCAAGCACCATAAGTTACTTGGCCAGTTACAAGATTAACAGTAGCACTTCGTTTAAAGCTTGCTGTCTGCGTAACGATTAGCGGATTACCATCTGAATTCAAGACTGGGCTTCCATCCTCATACACATACTTGATGGTCCGTGTCACTGTTTGATTGAGGTCACTTTCCTTCAAGCCATCTGGCCATTTCGGTCCGTTTGGATTATTCGGATCCACTGGCGTGCCTGGTGTTGGTGGATTTGACGGATCGACAGGAACAACCTTAGCTTTCACAACGACAGTGAAGGTCTGAGGGGTATCCTTATCTGTGTCAAATACTTGTCCACCTTCCTTAGTGAAGCCATCTGTCACGACTTCATAACCTTGGTTGGTCAATTCGGTAATACGAGCTGTGGTGGTGTAGTTAATTGGCTCACCTGACTTACCGGTCACTTCATCAATGCCACCCAACTGTTGACCATTCTCATCTTGATAGGTGATGGTCGCTTTCTGAATATCCTTGACATAGGTTACGGTAACTTCTGTGTCTGTAGCAGTCGCCGGAACATCTTGAACAGCTGCCACACTTGCCTTGTCTGGGGTGTAACCTGCAATAGCTGGGGTGTCTACTTTGTCGAAGTCATCATCAGCTGAGGTCCAGTCGCCATAAGTCACTTCTTTAGTTACCAGGTTAACGGTCGCTGTACGCTTGTAGGTCAGAGTTTCGACTACATCTGGCTGTGCTTCTGAGCCATCTTCGTATTGGTACTTGATGGTCCTTGTCACTGTTTGATTGAGGTCACTTTCCTTCAAGCCATCTGGCCATTTCGGTCCGTTTGGATTATTCGGATCCACTGGCGTGCCTGGTGTTGGTGGATTTGATGGATCGACAGGAACAACCTTAGCTTTCACAACGACAGTGAAGGTCTGAGGGGTATCCTTATCTGTGTCAAATACTTGTCCACCTTCCTTGGTGAAGCCATCTGTCACGACTTCATAACCTTGGTTGGTCAATTCGGTAATACGAGCTGTGGTGGTGTAGTTAATTGGCTCACCTGACTTACCGGTCACTTCATCAACGCCACCCAACTGTTGACCATTCTCATCTTGGTAAGTGATGGTCGCTTTCTGAACATCCTTGACATAAGTCACTGTAACTTCTGTGTCTGTAGCGGTCGCCGGAACATCTTGAACAGCTGCCACACTTGCCTTGTCTGGGGTGTAACCTGCAATAGCTGGCGTATCTACCTTATCGAAGTCATCATCGGTTGAAGTCCACTTGCCATAAGTCACTTCTTTAGTTACCAGGTTAACGGTCGCAGTACGCTTGTAGGTCAGAGTTTCGACTACATCTGGCTGTGCTTCAGAGCCATCTTCGTATTTGTACTTGATAACTCGTGTGACGGTTTGATTGAGGTCACTTTCCTTCAAGCCATCTGGCCATTTCGGTCCATTTGGATTATTCGGATCCACTGGCGTGCCTGGTGTTGATGGATTTGACGGATCAACAGGAACAACCTTAGCTTTCACAACGACAGTGAAGGTCTGAGGGGTATCCTTATCTGTGTCAAATACTTGTCCACCTTCCTTGGTGAAGCCATCTGTCACGACTTCATAACCTTGGTTGGTCAATTCGGTAATACGATCTGTTGTGGTGTAGTTAATTGGCTCACCTGACTTACCGGTCACTTCATCAACGCCACCCAACTGTTGACCATTCTCATCTTGGTAAGTGATGGTCGCTTTCTGAACATCCTTGACATAGGTTACAGTAACTTCTGTGTCTGTAGCGGTCGCCGGAACATCTTGAACAGCTGACACACTTGCCTTGTCTGGGGTGTAACCTGCAATAGCTGGCGTATCTACCTTGTCGAAGTCATCATCGGTTGAAGTCCACTTGCCATAAGTCACTTCTTTAGTCACTAGGTTAACAGTCGCAGTACGCTTGTAGGTCAGAGTTTCAACGACATCTGGCTGAGCTTCTGAGCCATCTTCGTATTGGTACTTGATGGTCCGTGTGACGGTTTGATTGAGGTCACTTTCCTTCAAGCCATCTGGCCATTTCGGTCCATTTGGATTAGTCGGATCCACTGGCGTGCCTGGGGTTGGTGGATTTGACGGATCAACAGGAACAACCTTAGCTTTCACAACGACAGTGAAGGTCTGAGGGGTATCCTTATCTGTGTCAAATACTTGTCCACCTTCCTTAGTGAAGCCATCTGTCACGACCTCATAACCTTGGTTGGTCAATTCGGTAATACGATCTGTGGTGGTGTAGTTAATTGGCTCACCTGACTTACCGGTCACTTCATCAACGCTACCCAACTGTTGACCATTCTCATCTTGATAGGTGATGGTCGCTTTCTGAACATCCTTGACATAGGTTACAGTAACTTCTGTGTCTGTAGCGGTCGCCGGAACATCTTGAACAGCTGCCACACTTGCCTTGTCTGGGGTGTAGCCTGCGATTGCTGGTGTGTCTACCTTATCGAAGTCATCATCGGTTGAAGTCCACTTGCCATAAGTCACTTCTTTAGTCACTAGGTTAACAGTCGCAGTACGCTTGTAGGTCAGAGTTTCGACTACATCTGGCTGTGCTTCTGAGCCATCCTCATACACATACTTGATGGTCCGTGTCACTGTTTGATTGAGGTCACTTTCCTTCAAGCCATCTGGCCATTTCGGTCCGTCTGGATTAGTCGGATCGACTGGCGTGCCTGGGGTCTGTGGATTATCTGGAGTGGTTGTAACAACCTTCTCTCTAAACACAACTGTGTAAACCTGTGGACTGGTTGTATCACGGTCAAATGTCGCATTAGTTGGGAAGTTGTCTTGCACCAACTCATAGCCACGTTCCTTAATCAAGGCAATGGTATCTGCTGTGCTGTATACAATTGGTTGATCTGCTAGACCAGTTACTTCATCAGCTGGAGAGAGAACCTTATTGCTGCCTTCTTCCAAGTATTGGATGACTGCCTTCTGTTCAAGGGCCTTGTAAGTAATAACTGTTGGCTGAGTTGGGTCAGTCGGTACTGGTGGGATGTAGTTACCATCTGGATCCTTAGGCAATTCATTTCCATCTGGTCCAACTGGGACATAGCCATCCACTTTCGGAATTGCTGGGGTCGGAGTTGGATCCGCCGGCTTGGTTGGGTCGGTCGGATGGTTGTCGTAAGGAATTGGTGGAACTGGGTCTGTACCTGTTGGAGGAGTGATGGTCCAAGAGCTGAGGGCCTTGTAAACGACAATCTCATCCACATTATCTGTCGTAGCACTTGCTTCAATGGCTTCTGCCGTTGCGCTTGGTGTTACTGTCTGGTTATTTCTAGTTGCGGTGACAGCCACATAACCAGTCACCAATGGTAGTGTCTGGCCTTCCAGAGTCGAATCGCCATCCTTAGCTACCCAATCCGTGTAGGTCACTTGTTTGGTCACGTGGTTGTAGCTACCAGTCCGTTCGAAGGTGACTGAATTGGTCTTGGTTTCGGTAGTCGGAGCTGGTTGACCATCGACAGTATCCAATTTGTAAGCCACTGTACGAGTGATGGTCTTGGTCACTTCTTCCCAACGTGGTCCGTCTGGATTATTCGGATCCACTGGCGTGCCTGGGGTCTGTGGATTATCTGGGGTGGTTGTAACAACCTTCTCTCTAAACACAACTGTGTAGACCTGTGGACTGGTTGTATCACGGTCAAATGTCGCATTAGTTGGGAAGTTGTCTTGCACCAACTCATAGCCACGTTCCTTAATCAAGGCAATGGTTTCTGCTGTGCTGTATACAATTGGTTGATCTGCTAGACCAGTTACTTCATCAGCTGGAGAGAGAACCTTATTGCTGCCTTCTTCCAAGTATTGGATGACTGCCTTCTGTTCGAGGGCCTTGTAAGTAATGACAGTTGGCTGTGTTGGGTCAGTCGGTACTGGTGGGATGTAGTTACCATCTGGATCCTTAGGCAATTCATTTCCATCTGGTCCAACTGGGACATAGCCATCCACTTTCGGAATTGCTGGGGTCGGAGTTGGATCCGCCGGCTTGGTTGGGTCGGTCGGATGGTTGCCGTAAGGAATTGGTGGAACTGGGTCTGTACCTGGTGGAGGTGTGATGGTCCAAGAACTGAGAGCCTTGTAAACGACAATCTCATCCACATTATCTGTCGTAGCACTTGCTTCAATGGCTTCTGCCGTTGTGCTTGGTGATACTGTCTGGCTATTTCTAGTTGCGGTGACAGCCACATAACCAGCCACCAATGGTAGAGCCTGGCCTTCCAGAGTCGAATCATTATCCTTAGCTACCCAGTCCGTGTAGGTCACTTGCTTGGTCACGTGGTTGTAGCTACCAGTCCGTTCGAAGGTGACTGAATTGGTCTTGGTTTCGGTATTCGGAGCTGGTTGACCATCGACAGTATCCAGTTTGTAAGCCACTGTACGAGTGATGGTCTTGGTCACTTCTTCCCAAACTGGTCCGTCTGGATTATTCGGATCCACTGGCGTGCCTGGGGTCTGTGGATTATCTGGGGTGGTTGTAACAACCTTCTCTCTAAACACAACTGTGTAGACCTGTGGACTGGTTGTATCACGGTCAAATGTCGCATTAGTTGGGAAGTTGTCTTGCACCAATTCATAGCCACGTTCCTTAATCAAGGCAATGGTTTCTGCTGTGCTGTATACAATTGGTTGATCTGCTAGACCAGTTACTTCATCAGCTGGAGAGAGAACCTTATTGCTGCCTTCTTCCAAGTATTGGATGACTGCCTTCTGTTCGAGGGCCTTGTAAGTAATGACAGTTGGCTGTGTTGGGTCAGTCGGTACTGGTGGGATGTAGTTACCATCTGGATCCTTAGGCAATTCATTTCCATCTGGTCCAACTGGGACATAGCCATCCACTTTCGGAATTGCTGGGGTCGGAGTTGGGTCCGCCGGCTTGGTTGGGTCGGTCGGATGGTTGCCGTAAGGAATTGGTGGAACTGGGTCTGTACCTGATGGTGGAGTGATGGTCCAAGAGCTGAGGGCCTTGTAAACGACAATCTCATCCACATTATCTGTCGTAGCACTTGCTTCAATGGCTTCTGCCGTTGCACTTGGTGATACTGTCTGGCTATTTCTAGTTGCGGTGACAGCCACATAACCGGTCACCAATGGTAGTGTCTGGCCTTCCAGAGTCGAATCGCCATCCTTAGCTACCCAATCCGTGTAGGTCACTTGTTTGGTCACGTGGTTGTAGCTACCAGTCCGTTCGAAGGTGACTGAATTGGTCTTGGTTTCGGTAGTCGGAGCTGGTTGACCATCGACAGTATCCAGTTTGTAAGCTACTGTACGAGTGATGGTCTTGGTCACTTCTTCCCAACGTGGTCCGTCTGGATTAGTCGGATCTACTGGCGTGCCTGGGGTCTGTGGATTATCTGGGGTGGTTGTGACAACCTTCTCTCTAAACACAACTGTGTACTCCTGTGGACTGGTGGTATCACGGTCAAATGTCGCATTAGTTGGGAAGTTGTCTTGCACCAACTCATAGCCACGTTCCTTAATCAAGGCAATGGTTTCTGCTGTGCTGTATACAATTGGTTGATCTGCTAGACCAGTTACTTCATCAGCTGGAGAGAGAACCTTATTGCTGCCTTCTTCCAAGTATTGGATGACTGCCTTCTGTTCAAGGGCCTTGTAAGTAATAACTGTTGGCTGAGTTGGGTCAGTCGGTACTGGTGGGATGTAGTTACCATCTGGATCCTTAGGCAATTCATTTCCATCTGGTCCAACTGGGACATAGCCATCCACTTTCGGAATTGCTGGGGTCGGAGTTGGATCTGCCGGCTTGGTTGGGTCGGTCGGATGGTTGCCGTAAGGAATTGGTGGAACTGGGTCTGTACCTGGTGGAGGAGTGATGGTCCAAGAGCTGAGGGCCTTGTAAACGACAATCTCATCTACATTATCTGTCGTAGCACTTGCTTCAATGGCTTCTGCCGTTGCGCTTGGTGATACTGCCTGGTTATTTCTAGTTGCGGTGACAGCCACATAACCAGTCACCAATGGTAGTGTCTGGCCTTCCAGAGTCGAATCGCCATCCTTAGCTACCCAGTTCGTGTAGGTCACTTGCTTGGCCACATGGTTGTAGCTACCAGTCCGTTCGAAGGTGACTGAATTTGTCTTGGTTTCGGTAGTCGGAGCTGGTTGACCATCGACAGTATCCAGTTTGTAAGCCACTGTACGAGTGATGGTCTTGGTCACTTCTTCCCAACGTGGTCCGTCTGGATTAGTCGGATCCACTGGCGTGCCTGGGGTCTGTGGATTATCTGGAGTGGTTGTAGTCGTTTTTTGAACCAACTCAAATATAAACTCTTGAGGCACATCTTTTTCTGTATCGTACAGGGTAGCTGGACTGTAAGCCTGCTTATTGGTTACTTGATAGCCAGATTTTTCATATAAGTTCACTAATGGAGTGACATCATAACCAATCTCTTCACTAGATTTGCCAGAGAGTGTGATGGTATTTAATTCATTCCTAGCTTGTGGATTTGTTACATCAACAAAGCGAATAATTGCCTCTTGTTTGTCTTTTTGATAAGTAACGACTTCCACAATATCTGGAGCTTCTGCTTCAACAGTTCGAGGGTTTTCAGTGACCGTCGCCTCAGCTACAAGGGAATCTGAGGTAGCCCCTTTGATAGAGTAACCTTCTATGGTTGGCAATGGATTACCTGCTAATTCCTTGTCACTATTAACCGCCTCCCAAGAGCCTAGGTTAACTGCCCCTGTTACCAAATTAACTGTAGCAGTTCGTGTGAAGCTAACTGTATCTTCAAATACAGACGACACTGGTGCTCCCGCTTCATCTACATAAGAAATAGTCCGCTTCACTTCATCTTTGGTTACAATTCCACTAACTGAATCTGGCCACTTCGGTCCATCTGGATTATTCGGATCGACTGGCGTACCTGGTGTTGGTGGATTTGATGGATCGACAGGAACTACTCTTTCCGTCAAATGGTAAATAAACTCATCATGACTATTTGGATCTGGAGAGAACAAACCTTCCTTGTCATAATTTGAAATATCGCTGACTTCATAGCCTTGCTGTCTAAATTCTTCAATAATCGCTGCTGTATCAACTGTAAATTTATCACCTGTTTTACCAGTCAACGGAATCTCTCTAACAAGCACTTCTTGACTAGGATCCGTTACATTGATAAAGCTAATTTTACCAAGCTGTGCATCCGGAGTATAAACAACAATCTCCGTAATATTATTATCAAGATGAGTGACCGTTTTATTGCGTGTTGTTGAAAGTGGCAAGACTTCCTCATCATTTGCAGTCGCCTTAGTTGCAGTGTAGCCTAGTACATCTGGTAAAGCATGACCCTCTAAAGTCGCATCGCCATCCTTAGCTACCCAATTCGTATAGGTAATCTGATTGCTTACAAAATTATAAGTACCAGTGCGTTCAAAGGTAACCGTATTGGTCTGACTGCTAGTTCCTGGTGCTTCTGGTCCATCAACTGTGTTCAATTTATAGGAAACTGTACGAGTGATGGTCTTGGTTACTTCCTCCCAACGAGGACTATCTGGAATGCTTGGATCCACTTGATCACCTGGAGTCTTCGGTTGATCTGGAGTTGTGACAGTTGTTTTAGGACGGAATAAAATATCCCAGTTCTGAACTCGCGCCGTTTCCGTATCAAAGCTCTTATTCGCTTCGTTTGCAAATTCATCCTCAACCAGTTCATAGCCACGCGCTATGATTTCAGCAATTTTGGCAGCTGTTGTATAAGTAATTGGTGCAGAGGAGTAACCAATCTCCTGATCTTTGGCCAACTCTGGTCCATCAACGACCCTGTATGTAAATGTCGCCAGTTGCTTATCATGTTCACGATAGACAATCGTAATGGTTTCATCCACTGCCTCAGCAGGAACATCTGTGCGCTCCGCCACCTTATCTTGACTTGCTGTATAATTCGGAATGTCTGGAGAAGTTACCAGTGGGAAATCATTATCCGTAGATTCCCAAGGACTGTAGGAAATTTCCCCTGTCAATGGGTTTGCTGTTGCTGTGCGTGTGTATTGAAGAACCTTTTCAACACTGGTACTTGCTTCACTACCATCTGCATAAACATAACGAATGGTCCGCTTAACCGTTTCTCTCAACTCATCTTCAGGGACGTCAATAACCTTAGGTACATAGGTAGTGGATACTTTTGTACCGTTGACATCCGCAATCGTAATGGTAACACCATTAGCTAGTCCAACAAAATCTGGCTCTGGGGTAAAGGTAATCGTGCCATCACCATTCAAGCGATAAACACCCTCACCAGCCACTTGCACACTGTCTACTTCCTGACCTTGTTGATTGATAAGTTTACGACTCGCAGGATTTAAGGCCACAACCTCTGTATCTGGATCATATACCTTATCACCATTCAAATCAATCTGCCCAGCAGTAAAGAAGTCACTCCTAGAAGTCTGCTCAGCTCCTTTTAGGCCGTAAGTCTTATCTGGATCAGCAATTGGGCGAACTTCAATGACATTTGGTGAATAAGTTGTTACAACCGTGCTACCATTACTATCTGCTTGACGAACATTAACTGGGGTCGGACTGCCATAGTAATTCGGTAACGGTGTAAAGGTGATACTACCATCCGGATTTAAGACATAGCTACCCTGATTAGGCACGTCTACCCTTGTAGCTGGCTGACCACTTGCATCAAGTAAGGTCAAGCTACTTGGTACCAATTCACCTACACCATCAATTGTAGAACCTTTAGCAAAGGTCGGACGACCAGTCTGCTCTTTTCCTTGCAAACCAACAGAAGTCGCAGCAACTGCTGATGGACTAAGTGGCGTTATTGTAGGAGTGTAGGTAGCTGTCGCAGCAGAGCCATTGACATCCTTGGCTTGTACAGTTACAGGCAACAAACTACCAATATAGCGTTTCCCTTCATCGTTTGGTGTATAGGTAACGGTGCCATCTGTACTAGAAATCCTATACTCACCTACAGCTGTACGGACACCATTGACCATGGCATAGGCAGTTGTAGCATCAACAGGATTAGAGCCATCATCCAATAGTTTCGTTGTATTTGGATCCATAGGGACTTGAGCACCTGTGGAAGTTGTTCCAGGAACGAAAGTTGGTCTTCCTGTCTGGACAGCACCTTGGACAGCACTTGAAGTCGCATCAATTCCACTAGGAACAACGGCAACCACATGAGGAATGTAGCGACCATCCATAGTATTGGTCTGTTCTGAAATATTCGCAACTCCATGAACATCCGTAGTCGCCATCCAACCTGTTGTATAAGCTGCCGTACCAGCCTTATCTACTACAGTTCCCGTCCGGCGAATAGTGATACCCTTAGCCTGTTTGACGATACTACCATCCGTCCGTTTGGTGACAAAATTCACCTCCGGGATAAATTCAACATCTACATTCTTGCCATTAGCTGTTATCTTATACCTACCCTCTCCTGGCACAACATAATAACCATCAACTAACTCACTATCCTGAACTAATTGACCATCTTCTTTGACGATTGAAGGAGGGATTGTTTCATCGATTTTTGCAGCTGTACTTTCGTAAGCATTCTTACCATAAGCAAAAAATTCTACAGTAGCTCTCTGGGTTTCCCCTTGGCTAGCAGATGTTTCTTTTTTTGTACCGCGAGGTGGGTGGGTTAATTGAACTTGGAAGTCCTCCACCTCACCAGACAAGGCTGTCAAATGTGGGGTTAAAATATCATTTCTGTCAACCGCTATACGGACACGAACACCTAACTTCGTTAAGTCTGTATCCGTAATTTGTGGAATTCCAGTAAAGTTTAAGGTATAGGTTTTAGCCGATGTTACTTCGACCACTCCTGACGCTTCTCCATCATCGAAAATTCCATTGTTATTAAAATCAATCCATCCCTGCATATGCGCTTTGGGATTGCCATTGGCAGAAGCCTGTAATTTCAGTTCATAGCTACCATTAGAAGAATGGTGAAGGGTGTAATTATTGTTATTCTTCGCCGCGCCACTTGCCCCCAAGAGCTGAATAGGTCCTTCATCCCACTGGTTGATTAACTCATCACGATACCAAGGTGCTGCATCTGCAGGTATAGCCTCTGGCACGAAATCCAAATCAGCCATAACTGTTCCAAGGAATGGGTTCTTATCCGCAACATTAAGGTTGAGGGCATGCTTCCCTTCGCCGTAAGAGGCTGGAGCATCCCCTTCATCATAGACCATAACCCCAATCATAGCAGACTGTCTACCCATTGAAGTAATAAACATCCCTACTTCTGAAGCATTTTTAGTGAGCAAGATGGGGGTCGAATATTCCTCATTCGGAGATACTTTAGATTTCATTCGGTTGGTTACTGGACCAAAAACCTTAGTTCCTAAACCATCTACGATGGTCAAACTTCCTTCTGATGATGTCTGACCAGCAGTTGCGATTGATTCTGGAGTACCAACATTGATGTAGTCTATTGGATTAAAACGTGCCGCCCAGTTATTAGGAATACTTACATTTTCAAATTTGTCGAAATAGGCAGTCGTAATAGGGCTATAGGATGACAAGGTCAAATTATTAGATAGTTCTCCTAAGAGCTCAAAATTTTCTCCGTTAGTTGTGAAAATGACAAGTTCATCTCGCTTAGCTTCCTCTGATTCCATCAAAACAAAGTTGATTGGGACAGATTTTCCTAGATAGGTTGCTGAACCTCGGAAGACTACCCCTACATTTCCTCCATCCTTGTGGGATTGGAGAGTAACGGCTTTTTCACCAAAGTTCAGACCTTGTCTTGCTGCCTGCGACCATGTTTTATCTTGCTTCACCGCAATAATTTCGGCCTGCTCACCAGTTGCAATGACATGGTTTTTCCGATTCGCATTGAAATACTGCTCACGATCTGTTCCAGCAATCCGCTCTTTATAGATTTCAGTTGCTTCGAAAGGTTTTAAGTCAATGACTTCCAATGTCACTTCGTATCCTGGAGCAATGACTTTCTTGTATTTTGTACCAATTCGAAGCGAAGGAGCTAATTTATTACTGTCAGCTTGGTTTGGAGCAGTACCCGTTCCTGAAATCGTACTGGCATCCGAAAAATCAATCCAGGTAATCTGGTTAAGCAACTTATCCCTACTAAAACCTTGATAATTTTTGAAATTTTGATTACCTGAAAAAGCGGTGCGGTTTTCCCCAGGAATAGCCCTAAAACCACTTGTCCCTTCCGCATCGCCACTAGCTGCAACGGTCGTTTCTGTCAGCGGATTATCCTTCTCATCTTTTTTCCGAGTTACAGCAAACGAAAGAATATTAGTTTCATTTTCTGCTACGACTTTGGTTATGACATTTGGCTGACCATCTGCAAGACTATATCCTGAATCTAGCTTGTCTGCAGTGACAGTTACTTCAGTCTTTGCTACTTCATCAGTAGTCGTAACAGAAACATAGCCTACTTGACCAAGCTTCTTCTCTTCACCAGTTTCCACATCGGTTTGAACAACCTTATAAGGAATATTGACTGTACGTTCTATGACTGACTTAGCTTGAACTTCAGGAGCTTCTGCAAATGGTTGAGTGTCTGAGATAGCGCTTTCATTTTCTACTACTGTAGAAGTACTTGAATCTTTTACGACTTCCTGATTAGAAGCCGATCCTGGGTTTTGCTTAGCCTCATCACTTTCTATTTTCTCAATGCGGAAGGTTATAAGATTATCCACACCTTCAAGGATATTCACAGTCTGTTGAGCATCCTGGTCTACTACCAAACGATAGCCCTCTGGTAATGTAGATGCTACTACCAGACTGTAGCTAGCTTGCTGATCAACAGTTGTCACCTCTATGGATAAGCTTTCTGATGAAATTACCTCATTCATAGGGTCAATATAGCGGACAGTATAAGTAATAACAGCTTGTCTAGACAAAACCTCTTCTTCCACAAGGGGATCTGGTTCCGACTGGACTTCTTCACTTTGCAAAACGTCAGCTGGTTGAACTGGTTCTGTGACCACTGCTTCCTTTACATCTTCACTAACAGGCAAAAGTGTCGATGTTTCAGGCGAAACCTCTTCTGAAAGTGGCAAACCATCTGCTCTTTCTTCACTAACAACAACTTCTTGCACAGGAGGAGAAACCGGTATTTCCTCGGTAGCACTTACCTTACTCCCCGCACCCAAGACCAGCGATACCCCTAAAAGTACACTGGCAGCACCAAAATGAAATTTCCTGATTGAAAACCGCTGTCTTGCAGCGTACCAATCGAAACCTTTCTTGCCTTTTTCATAAAAGGGCTCCTTTCTATATATCAATATTTACCTTTAATAAGCATACATATAATATCATTTTGTAAGTATTTTTTCAAGGGAATATGTGTAAGTATAAGTAAGTCTAATAGACCATAAGCTGGGCTTATAGGATATATATATATGCATAGGTATGTTTTTTTATTTATTTACAGATGTCCAAATTTCTTTTTATTTCAATAAAAAGACAATCACTGGAGCTTTTTTATATTTGCTTATATTTTATGAGTTATTAAGCAAGTATATTTTTGGTAAATAAAAAAGAGTATCCCCCTTGAGGAAATACTCCTTGTATAAATATACTTTTTATCTCTCACCCTTATTGCGAATTACAAAGCCTGTTTGCTTTTCACTTGAAGTGCGTTGGTGTGGTTTTTTGTTGTCCTGACGGCGGTTGTCACGCTTGAACTTGTCATCACGACGGTTGCGGTCGTTACGATCACCACGGCGTCCTCCACGGTCTCGGTTACGGTCACCCTCACGACGGCTACCACGATCACGATCACGGTCACGATCGCGACCTCCACGTCCACCCTTGCCCTTGGCTTGACCAGGAGCAAACTTGAATGGCAGTGGTTTTTCACGTGCGATTTCTACTTCTGGCAAGCTATCCGGATCTTGGACTGTCAAGGTCAATACATAAAGTGCTAATTCTTCAGGGGTAAATTCAGCCGCTAACTGAATAGCATCTTTCTTGAACTTATCGAAATTGCTACGGATGGTTTCATCCGCCATTTCACGCTCAATTTTTTTCAAAGCAACTTTCTTCTTGGCTTCAAATGCTTCCTGAGCCGTTGCAGGCTTGAGACCTTTCATACGTTTCTTGGTCAAATCTTCGATGATTGCCAAGTAGCCCATCTCGTTTGGCGAAACAAAGGTAATGGACTGACCTGATTGACCCGCACGACCTGTACGACCGATACGGTGCACATAGCTTTCTGGGTCCTGTGGAATATCGTAGTTATAGACATGCGTTACACCTGAAATATCCAATCCACGCGCCGCAACGTCCGTCGCAACAAGAACATCAATCTGGTCATTTTTAAAATCACGGATAACACGAAGACGCTTATTCTGATCCAAATCTCCGTGAATACCTTCTGCACGGAAGCCACGCAGTTTCAAACCACGAGTTAATTCATCAACACGGCGCTTTGTACGACCGAAGACGATAGATAATTCAGGCTGGTCTACATCCATAAGGCGTGTCATGGTGTCGAATTTTTCATTTTCTTTGACACGGATATAGTATTGGTCCACGTTCACATTGGTCAATTCCTTAGCCGCAATCTTAACGTGCTCAGGCTCTTTCATGAACTTGACACCGATGCGCTTGATTGGCTCTGGCATGGTTGCAGAAAACAGTAGGGTTTGACGGCTTTCTGGCACACGTTCGATGATCGCTTCGATATCATCCAAGAAGCCCATGTTAAGCATTTCATCCGCTTCATCAAGAATGAGGGTTTCAACACCATCAAGCTTGAGAGCCTTGCGTTTGATCAAGTCCAGAAGCCGACCAGGCGTACCAACTACGATATGAGCACCAGAACGAAGGGCCTTGATTTGTTTTTCAATGCTAGAACCACCGTAAACCGAGCGAACTTTTACTCCTTTTTCACGGCCAAATTTGAAGAGTTCCTCTTGACTTTGCACCGCCAACTCACGCGTTGGGGCAATAATCAAGGCCTGAACAGCTTGATTGTCGATGTCAATCTTGTTGAGGGTTGGCAGACCAAAGGCTGCTGTTTTCCCTGTCCCCGTCTGGGCCTGACCAATCACATCTTTACCCTCAAGAGCAAGCGGAATGGTCTGCTCCTGGATTGGTGACGGCGTTTCAAAACCAGCCTTCTCAACGGCAAGCAAAATGTCTTCTGATAGATTTAATTCAGTAAATTTCAATGTATTCTCTTTTCTAAAAGGCAGTGCGAAGCTACCTTATCTCACTTTTTTTGTAACAACTATTTCCACTGGCAGCGAACTAACCAGTATCAGACTTGCAACTTACCTAGTATAACACATTCTCAGCATTAAGGTGAGGATTTACCTTGGAAATCAAAATAATACGTTTTCACAAAAAGCAACCTCTCTCGAGATTGCCTATTCTTACTTCAATTCCTTTTTTGAAAATAGCAGAGCACCGCAGATGAAGTAGCCCAAACTAAAGACCCGTGCCAAGATTGACGGCCAAGAGAGCAAGTTCTCCAAGTCAGCCGCTACAGATACTTGTGAAAACATCATAAAGTCCGCAAAAAAATCCGTTTTAAGAAGAATGCCTGTCGCCATCATGAACAACTGATCAAACAAGAAGGCAATCAAAATATAGACCATGTAAGCCTGATAGATTTTTGGGAAAATGACAAACATGATTGTACAAAAACTAGCAATCACAATATAGAAAGGCAACTGATAAACAAAACCTTCTAAAAGAACCCAATAATCTGCCGCCCCATTCATCATCTGACGAGCAAAACCAGTCAGCATATAGGCAAATAAGACATAGAAGACACAAAGTCCCACACTAGACAACCACTTGTGAGTAAAAATCTTCAAACGGTTCTGGGTACGCACCAGACTATTATTGACTGTCCGAAACTGGAAATCCTCCCCAAAGAAAATCTTGGCTGGTGCCACAAAAAAGAGAGGCAACAAGTTTGTCCAGTTAGACAGAATATCCTCAGCCCCTACAGAAGTCAACTCCTTACTACTGCTATAAGCCAAAATCAGACTGAGGACAATCAAGATTGCCAGACTAACCAAGGACAATCTTTCCTTACGAATACGATACCAATCTGCTTTCACCAAATTCATTTTCCACTTCCTCCTAGTTCAACAAGCTCAAATAATACTCTTCCAAATGCTGGCCCTGACGGTAAATCTCCAGAATTTCAATCCCTGATTGACCAACCAAATCAATAAGAGATTGAACATGTTCATCCGCATCCAAGACCAAACCAGCCTCTTCCAAACTAACTTCCAGCCCCTTTTCTTCCAAATAAGCCTTCACAGCTGCATTATCCGCCGTATCCAGATAGAGCTTTCTCGCCACGACCGCTGCCAAATCAGCCCTGGTCAGATCACGAATGACCTTGCCCTTGTGCATGATGACAAAACGATCTGCCAACAACTCCAACTCCGACAAGATATGACTAGAAATCAGGACCGTCATTCCGTACTCATCCCGCAAGCGCAAGATAATGTCACGCACTTCCTTGATCCCAGACGGATCCAAACCATTGATCGGCTCATCCAAAATCAAAAACTCTGGAAAGTCAATGATCGCTAAGGCAATGGACATCCGCTGCCGCATCCCAAGAGAAAAATTCTTGACCTTCTTCTTCCGATCCACATCCCCCAGACCAACCAAGTCCAGCACTTGCTTGATACGCTCCGTTGGATTTTCTAAGGACAATTGCAAAGCTGCATACATAAGATTGTCCCAGGCAGACATGTTGGGATACAGAGTAGGCGACTCAATAATAGCCCCCATCTTCACTGGTTTTGGATAGACCAGTTGACCAGCCGAGGGAAAAATCAGCCCTGACAAGATTCGGATCAGAGTTGTTTTCCCCGCACCATTTTGCCCAACCAAGCCACAAATCTCTCCACGCTGGATGGCGAAGGATACCTGATCTACCGCAGCCTGCTGACCATAGACCTTACTCATCCCCTCAATCCGCAACAAAACATTCTCTCTATTCATACAAGTCTCCTTTTTTGTATCTTTGTTTTGATGTCTTAATTGTATCACACAAACAATACAGCGTCAAGTCAAAAAAATAAAAAAGTTTGGAAAGAAGCCAATTCAAAAAATAAAACCTATACTCACCGTCCAGTACTGACTGGTGAATACAGGTTCTATCCTATTTCCATTTGGTCAAACACAAGTCTAAGGATTTACTGATAAGAAAGACCATAACCAGGGTCCAAAACGTTTTGGTCCAACCAATTTTAAAAGCCAAGGGTGTCACCACCAAAATATCAAAAATCAAAATAACCCTTGTAATCTTCCAATTGAAATATTTGTTACATAATAGGGCAACAATGTCACTGCCTGCTGTTGAGCCATTTCCTTTAAGAACCAAGGCCATGGACAAACCTGTCGCTAAACCAGCTACTATAGCAGAGGGAATAAGCGGAAGCCATTGGGCTTGTAGAAATCTTGTCACATACATGGTCACCGACATAGAACCCACTGCCAAAAAAGTATAGAAGACCCTTACTCTACTCAAAAAACGGTAGGCCAAAACAAGGAGAACACCGTTGAATATAAAACTTGTTACCCCTGCTTCCATGCCCAGAGTGTAGTAGAAAAGCAAGGCCACTCCTGTAATACCTCCCTCTCCAAATTCATGCGGGATGATGAGCATATTCAAGACAAGGGCATACAAGATCCCACCCAGAACAATCAGCAAACAATCTTTCAATCTAATGCGTGACATATAAACCTCTACTCTTGTGGTCTATATTTAGTATATCAAAAAAAGTAGAAAGCGGATACACTTTCTACTCCTTATAAAGATATATTTTATGATTAAATTATTTGGCCAAAACTGCAGAAGCCAAGGCTTTTTGAATGGCGATCACACTCTTGTCACTCTTGAATTGGAGGGTTTCCGCAGGCTCTGCCGCAGAGGAAATCCAAATCTTGAGCTCAGCATCCAAATCAAAATGACCAGAAGTCTCGACCGTAAAACGCGAGATCGAACGATAGGGAATAGACTTATATGAAACCTTCTTACCAGACATTCCTTGCTTGTCCACCAAGATCAAACGGTGTTCTGTGAAAACAATCAAATCGCGAACCAAACTAAAGGCCATCTCCACCTGTTCCGCATCCAGAAGGATGTCTGCCAACTCTTGCTCTACCTTATCATTATTCATCTGCGAGGCATTGCCCATCAAACCTGAAAACAAACCCATTTGTTTACTCCTTTTTTACTTTTCCTTATTTTACCGAAAAATTTGGAATAAAAAAGCAAAAACCCCAGAAGAGTTTTTGCTGCTGTCAAACTGATAGATGAACCTGCTCATCAAAGAGGGCTAAAAAACTTTCCTCCTGAGAGTGTGTCACAACAATCACCAGTTTGTCCCTTATTTTCTCGAGACTATCTGCAATCAATTGTTCGCTTTGAGAATCTAAGCCTGTTGTAGGTTCATCAAATAAAAAGACCTCTGCATCACGGTAAAGGGCACGCGCCAAATCAAACCGTCTCTCTTCCCCACCTGATAATTGCTGAGAAGAGGTCAAGAGAGTAGCAAATCCATCTCCCTGCCGATAGAACCAGTCCTCTAAACCAACTTGCCGCAAGCAACCCATTGCTTTATTCTCATCTAAAGGCGCAAACAAGGTCAAATTATCCCCGATGCTAGCTGTAAATAGATTGGTTTTCTGCGGTAGGTAGTAAATTTTCCGAAAGAGGGCAAGCTGATCCAGTTCTGCCAGATTCCTCTGGTTGACCAGGACTCTTCCAGCCTCTGGTTTCTGAATCCCCAGCAAGAGGCGGAGCAAGGTCGTCTTCCCACTCCCGCTCTTGCCCAAGATAGCGTATTTTTTATTGGCTTGGAAACGATAGGAAAACCTATCAAACAGACGGTGGTTATTTTGCTCAAAACTAATAGCATCCAAGCTGATGCTGTCAATGGTTTCAGTCAGTTTCACTTTGGCTTCATTTTCCTTGGATGTTCCCTGTAGAATTGTGGTCAAATCTGCCACAACCGTCCGACTAGAAAGATAATCCGTCAGCAAGCCTGACATGGTTTGGATAGGACCTGCCACAGTTCCCATCAGGGTTGTCATAGCAATCAAATCCGAAATGTTCAGCAGACCTTGAAAAACAAATATCCCTCCAATAATCCAGGAACCTGAATAGACCACGCTGCTCAAACTGTAGGAAACCGCATAGGTCTGGGATTGTTTTTGGGCAAAACGGTTGGCACGCCTGGTGTATTCCTGATTGGATGCCGCCAGCTTTTCTTGAAAAACTGGCGTGATGGTGCTGATGCGGATGAAAGAAAGAGCTTCTACAAACTCACTAAACAAGGTAAGATAGGCATTTTTCTCCTCTTGACTGTCCTTTGTCGCACGAGCTAAAATCCCCTTATTTATCACCGGAGCCAAAAATGGAATAAAGCAGAGCGCCAACATGATTATAGCCATGGTTCCTTGAAGGTAGAGAGCCCCAATCAAGGAAAAACTAAAGACCAAGATGCTTGTCACCATGGATAGGAGCGGCGTTAGATAGGTAGTTTCCAAGATATTCAGATGATGAACCAAGACATGGACCTTATCTGCCTGATTGTCTTTTGCTGCCTCTCCTAAGTCCTCACGCGCATAGACAGTCACTAATTGATTGCGCGTCTCTTCCATAATCTGATTGATTGCCTTAAACTTGAGACAGCGGGGCAGGTAATCAAAATAGCCATCACATAAAAAGAATACCACTGCAATCACTGAACTGGTCACAAATGCCTTCTGGTCACCAGATAAGGCCGCTTCCGAAACACGCGCATAAATAAAACCCGTTGCTGCTAAAATCAGAGCATAGACCACCGACACAGCAGTATAAGCAACTACTGCCAACTTGCATTTTCTAAGGTAGTAAAACACCGTTCAAACCTCCAATCCATTTCTGTTTATTTAATCATAGTATATTATAATACATTTTTCGGAGTATAACCAAATTTTTATGAAAAAAGCCAGGACCTGCCTGACTTCTTATAGAATTGATTGGATTAGCTGAAGATGGAAACTGAAGTTCATCGAAGCGACTTAACGAAGTTTTAACTTGATTTTCAAAGCTGAACAGCTGTAAACTGACTACCGTCAGTTCCCATCTCCCACTAGTAGAAAAGGGCCACTGGACCTTAGCCATTGGTAAGCCGACTGCTGTCGGCTCTTATCTCCAACCTTTCACCTCGCTTGACATCTCAAGGCTCGGGCTGAAACAGTTCCCCGAACAAGCCTCGCTGTTATATTTTTTAGCTCGGGTTTCTATGGTCACTTTTTCGTTTTATGGTGACCAGCTGAAACAGTTCCCCAAACTGTTTCACTCCCCCGGACTGTTGTTACATCTTCTCTTCCAACTCCACATCTGGATACTTGTCCGCGAACCAGCGGAGGGCGAAGTCGTTTTCAAAGAGGAAGACGGGTTGGTCAAAGCGGTCTTTGGCTAGGATGTTTCGGCTTGATGACATGCGTTCATCCAGGTCTTCTGGCTTGATCCAGCGGACTGTCTTTTTACCCATTGGGGTCATGACTACCTCGGCATTGTACTCGCCTTCCATGCGGTGTTTGAAAACTTCAAACTGGAGCTGACCAACGGCACCCAGCATATACTCACCTGTCTGGTAGTTCTTGTAGAGCTGGATAGCACCTTCTTGCACCAGTTGCTCGATTCCCTTATGGAAGGATTTTTGTTTCATGACGTTTTTAGCAGAAACTTTCATGAAAATTTCAGGGGTGAAGGTCGGTAGCGGTTCGAATTCAAACTTGTTCTTGCCTACAGTCAAGGTATCTCCTACCTGATAGGTCCCTGTATCGTAAACCCCGATTATGTCACCCGCTACTGCATTTTCCACATTCTCACGAGCCTCAGCCATGAACTGGGTCACGTTGGACAACTTGGCTCCCTTGCCTGTACGAGGCAGGTTAACCGCCATACCGCGTTCAAATTCGCCTGAAACCACACGAACAAAGGCAATGCGGTCGCGGTGACGAGGGTCCATGTTAGCTTGGATTTTGAAAACAAAGCCTGAAAAGTCTTTGTTGAGCGGGTCAATCACGTCCCCTGTCGTTGTCTTGTGACCATGTGGCTCTGGAGCAAATTCCAAGAAGGTGTCAAGGAAGGTCTGCACACCAAAGTTTGTCAGGGCTGAGCCGAAGAAAACAGGTGTCAAATCGCCGTCCAGAATCGCCTGCTCTGAAAATTCATTTCCAGCTTCCGCCAAAAGTTCAATATCATCCAGAACTTGTGCATAGAATGGGTTAGAACCAAAGAGCTTGTCTCCCTCATCCAAACTTGCAAATCGCTCCTCGCTTCGGTAGAGTTCCAAGCGTTTGTTATGAAGGTCATAGAGACCCTCGAAAGATTTCCCCATACCGATTGGCCAATTCATTGGATAGCTGGCAATGCCTAAAACTTCTTCCAACTCCTGCAATAAATCAAGTGGCTCACGGCCATCACGGTCCAACTTGTTGATAAAAGTGAAAACAGGAATGTTGCGGTGCTTCACAACCTCAAAGAGCTTTTTGGTCTGGGCCTCGATACCCTTGGCAGAGTCCACCACCATGACAGCCGCATCCACCGCCATCAAGGTCCGATAAGTATCCTCAGAGAAGTCTTCGTGCCCTGGTGTATCTAGGATATTGACCCGCTTGCCTGCATAGTCAAACTGCATAACAGAGGAAGTAACAGAGATACCACGTTGTTTCTCAATATCCATCCAGTCAGACTTGGCAAAGTTACCAGTCTTTTTCCCCTTGACCGTACCTGCTTCACGAATTTCCCCACCAAAGTAGAGCAACTGCTCGGTAATGGTGGTCTTACCCGCGTCCGGGTGAGAGATGATGGCAAAGGTGCGGCGTTTCTTGATTTCTTCTTGTAGTGACATGATCGTTATTCCTTTTTCTTTGGTCCATAGCAGAGCTGACTTCTTCTTTTGCCTACCAAATCAAAAGAGTACAAAAAAAGAGAGCAACTACTGCAACTCTCTTATTATATCGGAAATAATGGAATTTTTCAAACACTTGGAAAGTCATTCTTGGAGCAGATAGACTAATTTCTTTTTCCAATATAATTGGAACCCTGCCTGAACAGAACTAATTAAACATGATATCATTAGTGAAAGTAGGACAAAATTGAACCAAGTCTCTTGGCTATTGACTATGGGTAAGCGAGTCAAATAACCATAATTACCTTTTGTCAACCAATTAACAAAAAGCATGACCAGATGAAGCATGACTGTCAGTGACAAACGCTCCCGTCTTGAAAGACTGAATTGATATCCCTCTGTCAAAATATAAGACAAACTCAACACTGCTAAAGCATAATGACCAACCACAAAGGTAAAGAAGGTCAGATGTGGAAAAGGAAAGGGATCGAAGACCGGGTAAATAAAAGCCACCAAGGAACCAATGAGACCAAGATAGGAAAAGTAGAGTTTCAAATCTCCCTTCCTAGCAAACAGTAAAAATAATATGGCTAGTCGACAATGATAAAAGGGTAAACTTTCAGATAGGGGAAAATCAGCCCAAACATACCAAGTATATAGACTAACCACTTGAAAAAGTAAAATTGTCCAAAAGAAACGGTTAAACCAAGTTTTAGTATAATATCGCGTGGTCAAGTAAAGCAAGATAAAAAGCAGTAGCAACAAGCCAAGGTGAGTAAATAACCCTAGATGCGGGCCATGCGAAACTTGATTAGTAAAAAAATCATTCATACTTTCTCCCCCTAAATCCTTTCTAACCATTCAAATCAAAGGTAGTATATCAAATTTTATAAATGTTTACAAGCTGGATTAAAAAATTAGGATGTCAACTAGTAGGATAATAATGATCATAACCTGTAAATTCTAATTTCCATGTCTGGCCATCTTTCTATGTTATTAGAAAATACCTTAGGTTCTTGACGAAAAATAAAATATGACGGAACTTCCCCCCTATAAAAAGTAGGAGAAATTCAATCATATTCACTATTTTGCTAATTCTTCCACCACTTTAGCCAACTGCATTGAGTTAGAGCCCTTGAGCAAGATCTGATCATTGGTTCCTAATACTGACTGAACCTGTTTAACCAGTTCTTCAAATTGGTCCTGCTCTGCATTTTTCCTAAAGAAATAGACTTTTCCAATCGGAAACATCTGACTAGCCAGCTGGGCCAATTCTTCAATATCCTGACCGTAGAAGATGACGGTGTCCAGCACATCAGGCGACAGGGACAGAATTATTTGATTATGAAGCTCAACCGACTGACTGCCAAGTTCTTTCATGTCTGCTAACACAGCAATTTTCTTACCGCCTTCATTGGCTGGAATACTAGAGAAGGTTTCTAAAATCAAGCGCATGGCTGTTGGATTAGCATTGTAAACGTCGCTGAGAATATCTGCTCCATTTGCCGCCTTCTTCCACTCGGTGCGGTTGCGGGTCAAGTTTAGACTGGCTAGAGCTGACTTGATTGCCTCATCAGGCACACCCAAGGTCTTGCCCACATAGCTCGCTACCATAGCATTGGTGGCATTGTACTTGCCCGTTACTGGTAGGAAAATGTCACCGTCCATAAAGTTGACGGTAAAAGTCAAGCTATCCTTGCTCTCGACCAGACTGGTCACCTGCAAGTCTGCCTGCTCACCAAAGCGGATGAGCTCTACATGACTAGGTAAAAAGCTATCCGCAATCGGATCTGCAGGAATTAGAAGTTTACTACCATCTATCATACCGTCCGCAATCTGCAATTTGCCTTTGGCAATCTCTTCTCGCGAGCCGAAAAATTCCAAATGGGCTTCGCCAAATAGAGTAACAACCGATAGACTTGGTTTGGCAATTTCAGACAAGAGATGAATATCTCCCAAGTGGTCTTGTCCCATTTCCAAAACCAGTTTTTCCGTATCATCTGGCATATGGAGAACTGTGTAAGGAAGTCCGATTTCGTTGTTATAGTTGCCTTGTGTTTTATAGGTCTTGTAAGTCGTCGCCAGAACATCGTGGATCATATCCTTGGTAGTCGTTTTACCATTTGAACCAGTTACCGCAATGACTTCTACTCCCGTTTTTTCTAGGTAGTAGGTAGCTAATTTTTGTAGGGCAGCCAGGCAGTCGTCCACTAGAATGTGGGGAAAATCAAGGCTGACTTCAGACAGGGTTACCGCGCAGCCATTTTCAAAAGCAACAGGAATAAAGTCATGGCCGTCACGCGCTCCTTTGAGGGGAACAAAAAGATCCCCTTCTGTAATCAGGCGACTGTCGAACTCCACCTTGTTAAGGGCTCTATCGGGATAAAGACTAATATCATTTTTTGCGCCCAAGACTTGAGCAATTTCATGTAGGGTTAATTTCATGTATTTCTCCAATAAACTAAAAAAGAGCTTTCGCTCTTTCTATTATATCATTTTTTAGCTCATGTGAAAAAAAGTTCATCCTAGTCTAACAAATCAAACTCGACATGGTAGCTGATATCATCACGCAAGAGGGCTTTAACCCGACACTTTTGGTCAACATAGGCCAAGATTGCTGCCTGCTTTTCGGCTGAAACCTGCTCAGCCAAGGCAATTTTCAGATCAAATTTTCTGTCTTCCAACTGGCAAGCTACTTGAACAGGCATAGTTTTATTGCCCTCTTGGCTGGCATAATAGCCCTGCACACACATGGTCACACAGGCAGCCAAGCCGATATTGACTAGACTAACAGGCGTTTCTCCCTTAGCAGTCACACCAAAAGTACGAACGGGGTCCCCGTAGCCTTGAGAAAGGGCCTGAAATAGACCTTCTCCTGTTACTGTCGTTTGATACATAAACACCTCCAGATACTTGTCCCCATTCTATTCCTATTTGCCCCTCTTTGCAAGAAAAAAGATTGGAATTTTCCAACCTTTTACATACTTTTTAAATCAAATGGCTTTCGCGTTTTTCAAACATTTCCTTGGCTAAGCCAACAAGCTCTTCAATCAAGTCTGAGTAAGCAAGTCCCATGTTGTCCCAAAGAAGTGGGTACATAGACCACTGGGTAAAACCTGGCATGGTGTTGAGCTCGTTGAGGAAGATGTCGCCGTCTTCTGTCAGGAAGAAATCACAGCGAGATAGACCACAACCACCGATAGCACGAAAAGCCTTGGCTGCATTGTCACGCATGATGTCCATAGTAGCTTCATCAATCTTGGCTGGAATTTCCATGGTAATCTTGTTGTCGATGTATTTGGCATCGTAGTCATAGAAAGCAACGTCCTTCACTACCTCACCCGGAAGCGTTGTTTTCACGTCAGCATTTCCCAACAAGCCAACCTCAATCTCACGCGCGTTAACCCCTTGCTCAACAAGAACCCGGCTGTCATACTTGAAGGCCACATCAAGCGCCGCCTGCAAGCCTGCCAAGTCTTCTGCCTTGGAGATACCAACGCTGGAGCCCATGTTGGCTGGTTTAACAAAGACTGGATAGGTCAATTTGCTTTCAATCTCCGCAATCTTATCGGCTATATTTTCGCCCTCGATAACGGCTACGTATGGCACCTGGGCAATACCAGCCGACTCCAACACACGCTTGGTCGTAATCTTATCCATAGCAACGCTAGAAGACAAGATATTGGTCCCAACGTAAGGCATACGAAGGACTTCCAAGAAGCCTTGGATAGAGCCATCTTCCCCCATTGGTCCGTGAAGGACAGGGAAAACAACGGCATTTTCTTCGTAAATATCACTTGGACGCACTTGCTGGTCTGCAACAATAGTCGCATTGGTCATCAGTTTTTCATCAGCAGCTGGTGTTTGGCTAAATTCTTGTGTTTTGATGAAATCGCCAGTCTGAGTGATGAAGTAAGTTTTTACAAAAAATTTATCATAATTGATGGCACGCATGACACTTTCAGCAGACAATACAGATACTTCACGTTCTGCTGAACGACCACCATAGAGTAAAATCAAGGTTTCTTTTGACATATACATTCCTCTTCTAATTAGATAATCTACACTTAGTATAGCATAATTTTGAGTTTGAAGCCTTCTCTAATGGATAAAAACTACAATTCTGTCCTGTTCTCAATGGCACGAAGGAGGGTGACTTCATCTGCGTATTCAATGTCACTTCCGACTGCCAATCCTCGTGCCAAGCGAGTAACCTTGATTCCCGCTGGCTTTAGGACACGTGAGATGTACATGGATGTCGCTTCACCATCTGCTGTTGCATTTGTCGCAACAATGACTTCTGTCACTTCGTTTTCCATCAGACGAGTTAGCAAGGTCTTTAAGTTAATATCGTCTGGTCCAATACCATTCATCGGGGAAATCAAGCCATGCAAGACATGGTAAAGACCGTGGTATTCTTGGATATTTTCCAAGGCTGTCACATCTCGACTGTCTTCTACAATTAAAATAGTCGACTGGTCACGACTGCTATCTTGACAAATACCGCAAGGGTCCTGGTCTGTCAGATTGCCACAAACCGAACAATAGGTCAAATCCCTCTTGGCAGCCAAGAGATTTTTTGCAAATTCATTGACCACATCATCTTCCATACCAATGGTATAGAAGGCCAGCCGCGTAGCTGTCTTAATACCGATTCCTGGTAATTTGGAGTAACTGTCAATCAACTTGGCAATGGGTGTAGGATATAGCATAATTCTCCTTAGTTCATTGGGTAAAGTGAATTGTATAAATTAATGATTTCTGTTGTAATTGCTTTTGTTGTAGAATTTTCGTTAGTCAAGTTTGGAAGTACGACTGCAACTGCGATTTGTGGATTATCACTAGGTGCATAGGCAACAACGTTGGTATTTACTGCAGTTACTACTTCACCTGAAGGAGTTGTAGTATAAGTTTCGGCAGTACCAGTCTTGGCACTGATGGTCACGGCCGCACCACGACCGATAGCACTACCTGTATTAAATCGTCCTCCACCATTTACAAGTTGATAAAATCCTTGACGAAGGAGAGCCATTTCATCAGCTGAAATATTGACTTGATTCATCTCTTTACCAGAAACTGTTTCAATCAAATCTCCCAATCCACCTTGGGGATTATTTCCATAGATACCTTCTACAAGATGAGGAGAAATCCTTTTTCCATTATTTGCTACTGTCGCTACATATTGAGCCATCTGCATCGGTGTATAGTTATCAAACTGTCCAAATGCATTCATAATAAAGTTTGCGGTGGAATATTCTTCTGGTAAGAAACCTGTTGATTCAAGTGGTAAGTCAATTCCTGTTGACGCACCTAAACCATACTCTGCAAAAGTCGAACGAAGCTTAGTCATGGCATTTGTCAATGTATCGCCATCATTCAAATACATGTTAGCTGAGTAGGTCTGACCAAGTAGTCCCAAAGCAATCTTAACCATGTAGACGTTAGAAGAATATTCCAGAGCCTCTGTCGCATCAATATTAAAACTACCATAGGCCCACCAAGATGTAATTGGTGCTGAACCTGCAAAATAAATCGGTTCATCTAATAATACCTGATTTCCTGAGATAATGCCATTCTCCCAACCAGATGAAATAGTTGCACCCTTGACAATAGAACCTGGTGTAAAGACGCTTGTGATGGTGCCAAGAGCATCTTCGGTAATGGTACTTGAGCCTTTTTCGTGACTATATCCTGACATAGCAAGCACTGCACCTGTAGAAGGATTTAATGCAACTGCATAAACACCTTCTGAATAAAGTGCACTTCCTGTTGACAACTCACTCTCAAAATATTTTTTTAGAATCGCATTGACACCATCTTGAAAGGCCAAATCAATGGTTAGTTTAATATTGTTTCCTTGCTGACCCTCTTGGATGGTCTTAATACTCTCCACATTACCATTTCGGTCCAGATTGATTTCCTTTTTCTCACGTTGTCCTTGTAGGACTTCTTCATACTGCTTTTCGAGGTAGGCAGTTCCCACTCGGTCATTTGGCGAATAGCCTTTAGACAAATAATACTCTGCATCTTCGGCTGGCAAACCTGCCTGTTCACTTGTTACCGTTCCAATAACCGAACTCAAGGAGGTCGGTAGGATATTCCGCTGCCAGTTATTGGTCGTAGAAATACCAGGCAGTTGAGATTCGTTGGCAACAATATGAGCCACCTGCTCTGCGGACAAGGAGTCTGTTACCAGGTTTACTGTTGCGAAGTAAGCAGCACCATTCATTTGCTTAAATAGTTCTATGGCCTGATTTTCCTGTTCCGAATAATTCAACACATCTTCAGACAAACTTTCAACAGCATTGGCATAGATAGTTGCTTCTTCCAGATAATTGCCATCCGAATCATAGAGTTTATCTTTTGGCAGCTTCTCTACAACCTGCTTATAGACCTCTGTATCTGCCAAATAATAATCTGCCTTGTCCCGTTCCGTTACCGAAACATCAGACACCTTGACCCATTGCAAGAGCTTATTTGCTACTTCCTTCATTTCCTGGGCTGACATCTTATTGGAACGGGTAAAGGAAACGACCTGTTGAATCTGATTTTCCACAAGCGGCTTACCTTGCGCATCATAAATCTGCCCACGAACCGATCCATTGCTGATAATTTTTTGGCTAGCAGTTGATAACTTATTGTTATAAAAATCATGGTTGACAATCTGCATGTCTGCCAAACGCAAAATTAAGACCAAAAATAAGAAAATAACGATAGAAAATAAAATATTTAGACGGATGGCAATAAAATTCCCATTATTCTCCACCAAATGTTCCTGTCTTTTTTTCAATTCACCGACCTCATTCTAGAAATATCCTTCTTATTATACCACAGGAAAAAAATATTTTTTAGACCTAGCTTCCTTTTGAGAAATTTTTTCTAGTCTATTAAGCTACCATCCTTTATCCACCATTTACTTGTTGCGACCTTGTCCACAAAGTCTTGGTCATGAGAGATCACCAAGACACTCCCCTGGTATTCCTTCAAAAATCTTTCCAGGGCTTCAATAGCTGTCAGATCTAAAAAATTTGTCGGCTCATCTAAAATCAAGAGATTAGCATCAGTCAATAATACTTTGGCCAAGGAAAGCCGAACACGTTCACCACCAGATAAATTTGCCACCTTCTGCTGGGCCTTATCATAAGAAAGTCCCAACATGCCTAATAAATTGAGAACTGTTACCCTATCTTGAAGCGACGTCGAGCTAGCATTCACAAAGGCTGTTTCCTCTTCATTGAGACTGGTCAAATCCTGGGAGAAATAGGCAATTTTTAATTTTGGATTGTAATAGCCTTCTAATTCTTTTGAAATCAATTTCCGAACAAAACTGGTTTTCCCAGTACCATTTGACCCAACCAAAGCTAGTTTATCCCCAAAAGTCATGCCAAGTTGAGGAAAATCAAATAAATAGGTTTCTTCAATCCAGAGCTGACCAGCCTGCAAGCGAAAGAGACTGTGGAGACCCGTATCCAAGGCACCTTTCGCTTCCATCTTTACCCACCTTTCCTTTCTAGGTTGTTCAACCTTGTCCAAACGCTCTATCCGTTTTTCCAAATGCTTGGCAGCCTTGGCCATAGACTTGGCTTGACTATCATAGGAACCCATCATAGCATTAACCTTCCACTCAGACGATGAGACACTTTTCTTTTTCATCCCCATCTTCTGAGCCTTGGCTTGACGTTCATATTGGGCTTTTTTCAGTTGGGCAACTTTTTTCTGATAGGCTTCATAGGCCTCCTGCTGCCCTTCTCGCCTAGCCCGGCGACTTTCTACAAATGCCTCGTAATTCCCAGGATAAACTTGAATATTTCCTTCTTCTAAATGCCAAATATGACTGGCTATTTGATTGAGAAAATGCCGATCATGGCTGACAACCAATAGACTGCCTCGATAGCGTTTGATTTGCTTGATTAGCTTTTCCTGATGTTCTTGGTCCAGGTTAGCTGTCGGTTCATCCATGATTAACAACTGTGGTCTTTGGGCAAAAGCCTCTTGAATAGACTTCCAAACCTGTTCCCCACCTGAAAGCGAGCTTCTTTCCTGTAACTGGGGTACATAGGCCCAGTCTGCTTTTACCTCAATCTGACCAGCAAAATCCCTATCCAGTCCTAGTAAGATTTTCAAAAAAGTAGACTTGCCAACACCGTTATTTCCAACCAAACCAACCTTTTGACCAGCTTGAAGGCTCAACTGCTTGATTGTGAACAATCTACGCCCTGCAATTTCCTTCTCTAATTGAATACATTTTATCATTTCCATACAGACCTCTTTTCTTCGTAAAAGGACTTATATCTTTGAAAAGTGCATGCAAAAAAGCCATGCAAAACATGACCTTTCCCTATGGAAAAAGTCACACGAATACTAAGCCCTTATGAGCAGTCTTATCCCTTGTGTAGTCATTTAGTTTATCTTTTATTACTTCGACGTAAGAGGAAACATCGTTTCCTTATTTCCAACTTCAAACATTCCACTGGATTGTTTGAACTCGCTTTGCTGTACTATGTAGAAGTAACTTGCTTCGCAAGTGCTATCTCCAACCTTGTACAGTCACTCGACTGTACAAGCAGCCTGTAGCTTTTGGTGCGAACATCATTCGCTATATTTACGACCTCCAACAGTCTATTCCTAGACTGTTGGAGCAAGTACCAAAAGCAAACTAAAAGACTAAATTATCAAATAATTGATTTTCAACAAGTTTTAAGAACGACTAATAAGCAGCTTAATTATTCATGTAACTTCACCTCACGTATTTTATATATTTATTCTAAACAAGTTCAATGAATTTGTCAAATCTTGGTCAAGGGTGTCGCTGTATCTGGCGAGGTATCATAGACCTGGAAATCCACTCCAACTCCTAAATCAGCCTGCGCCAACTGATTAACCATGGTCATGTGAGCCAATTCCTTGATATTGTTTTCCTTTGATAAATGCCCAAGGTAAATCTTTTTAGTCCGATTTCCTAGTGAGCGAATCATGGCATCAGCACCATCCTCGTTACAAAGGTGCCCTTTATCAGACAAAATCCGTTGCTTGAGGTTCCAAGAATAAGAACCCGCACGCAAGATTTCAACATCATGATTAGACTCAATCAAATAGGCATCCGCATTAGCTACAATCCCAGCCATTCGATCGCTGACATAGCCTGTATCCGTTAACATGACAAAGGACTTATCATCCTTCATAAAGCGATAAAATTGAGGACAGGCCGCATCATGACTGACCCCAAACGACTCAATATCTAGGTCACCGAAGGTCTTCATAGCCCCCAATTCAAAGATATGTTTCTGAGCCTGGTCAATCTTCCCCAATTTGCTTTCCATTGCCTTCCAGGTCAACTCATTGGCATAAATGTCCATGCCATATTTACGCGCCAGAACACCGATACCATGGATATGGTCACTATGTTCATGCGTTACTAAGATAGCATCGATATCTTCTGGCTTGCGGTCAATTTCTGCCAAAAGGCTGGTAATCTTTTTTCCTGATAAACCAGCATCTACCAAGATTTTCTTCTTATCCGTTTCCAAATAAAAGCAATTCCCACTGGATCCCGAAGCTAAAATACTGTAATTAAATCCTTTTCCGATCATATTCCCCTATTCTTCTCCATCTGAATCATCCCACTCATCCATAGTAATATCCTTACTGTAAGGCAGAACTATCGTAAACGTTGACCCATGTCCATATTCACTCTTGGCCCAAATGAAGCCCTTATGTTGCTTGACAATTTCTTTGGCAATGGCCAAACCTAGACCAGTACCACCCTGGGCACGCGAACGAGCCTTATCCACACGATAAAATCGGTCAAAGATCTTAGGTAGATCAGCCTTTGGAATGCCTAACCCTTCATCAGAAATGGATACAATCAACTGACTATCCGTCGTTTTCATACTAAAGGTAATGGTCCCCCCATCAGGCGAATACTTAATGGCATTGTTTAAGATATTATCTAACACCTGGGTCATCTTATCCGTATCAATCTCCACCCAAATAGGACTGATTTGATAGTCACGCACAATGGAATAAACCTTATCTGACTCGGCATTTTTCATCTGGTCAAAACGGTTAAGAATAAAGGTCACAAAGGCTGTAAAGTTGATTAGTTCGACATCTATTTGACCAACCTGGTTATCAATCCTTGATAGACTGAGCAAGTCCGTAATCATCCTCATCATACGGTTGGTTTCATCCAGAGATACCTTGACAAAACTTGGAGCGACCGATTCTGTCAAGGCTCCCTCATCCAAGGCCTCTAGGTAGGATTTGACGGATGTCAAAGGTGTACGGAGTTCGTGACTGACATTGGATACAAATAGACGGCGTTCCCGTTCCTCTTTAGCCTGTTCAGTCATATCATGCAAGACAACAACAAGACCGGAAATCAAACCACTCTCACTCCGAATAGTCGCAAAATTAGCCCGAAGGGTCAGAAATTCTTGGTTCTCATTGGTATGGTCTAAGACAATCTCAGGTGTTTGTGCCAACAAATCACGCAGACTATACCGATCCTTAATATCCAAAACATCTAATATCTGCAAGGGCTCCTGTTTCTTACCGGCTAGCCCCAATTGCTTTTGTGCCATATCATTGATCATGATAATCCGACCAACTCGGTCCGTCGCAATGACTCCATCACTCATATAAGAAAGAATGGAACTCAGACGGGTTTTCTCCTGTTCTAAGCTATCATGAGTTAGACGGATGACTTCCGACAGATCATTGAGTGAGTTGGCCATGTCCGTAATTTCTGGACTGCCTCTCATATCCAAGACCTCCGTATAATCGCCATCCATCAAGGCTTTCACACGCTGATTGAGCTGTTTGATTTGCTTATTATCCCTATGGTTTTCAATCAACAAGACCGTCAATGCAATCAAAAAACCAATGAGAATAACAACAAACCAAAACTCTGCTGTTGTCATTAAATAACGTAATTGATTAATCATTTCCCTTGATAAAGTATCCTACACCACGACGGGTCAAAATATATTCCGGTCGGCTCGGTGTATCTTCAATTTTTTCACGCAAACGGCGAATAGTTACGTCCACCGTACGCACATCTCCAAAATAGTCATAGCCCCATACTGTTTCTAGCAAATGCTCCCGGGTCATGACTTGCCCCAAATGCTTAGCTAAATGATGCAACAATTCAAACTCACGGTGGGTCAATTCCAGTTCTTTGCCATGCTTCTTAGCAACAAAGGCATCTGGCAAAATGACCAAGTCCCCGATGACCAATTCAGGACTGCCAGTATTCTCAACAGACATCTGTGTTTCTGACAATTCGCTTCTACGCAAGAGAGCCTTGACACGCGCCTGCAATTCACGATTAGAGAAAGGCTTGGTCACATAGTCATCTGCCCCAATCTCAAGTCCAATCACCTTGTCAAACTCACTATCCTTGGCAGACAGCATAATAATGGGAACATTGCTGGTCTTACGGATGGTCCGAGCAACTTCTAAACCATCCAACTCTGGCAGCATCAAATCCAAAATCACAATATCTGGAAATTCAGCTTCAAAAACTGCCAAAGCCTCTCGACCATCAAAAGCCGTCACGACTTCATAGCCCTCACGGGTCATATTAAATTTAATAATGTCTGAGATGGGTTTCTCATCATCTACAATCAAAATTTTTCTCATAATTTCTTACCTTAATTATCTTTATTTCTTCTATTATATCAAACTTACTTAAAAAATTCATAACCAGAGTTAACTAACATAGTTATGTTATATCTTCTAACACATCCTATATTAAATTGTCTGAATTTACTTGACTTTTAATATACGGAGTGATATCATGCTATTATCTTACATAAAAAAGGAGATTACTATGGCTTTAGTAGAATTTAAAGATGTAAACAAATACTATGGTGACTACCATGCTCTTCGCAATATCAACTTGGAATTCGAACCTGGACAGGTTGTTGTTCTCCTTGGACCATCCGGTTCTGGTAAATCAACTCTTATTCGTACCATCAATGGACTAGAAACTGTTGATCAAGGTAGCCTTGTTGTCAATGGACATACCGTATCCGGCTCATCTGTCAAAGAATTGGTAGCTCTTCGCAAGGAAGTCGGCATGGTTTTCCAACACTTCAACCTCTATCCACATAAAACTGTGTTAGAAAATGTTACCTTGGCACCGATTAAGGTTTTAGGCATTGATAAGGCTACTGCTGAAAAGACTGCCAAGAAATACCTTGAATTCGTAAACCTCTGGGACCGTAAAGATTCCTACCCTGCCATGCTATCGGGTGGTCAAAAGCAACGTGTTGCCATCGCCCGTGGTCTAGCTATGCACCCAGAATTGCTCCTATTTGACGAACCAACTTCTGCCCTTGACCCAGAAACAATCGGCGATGTTCTTGCAGTTATGCAAAAATTGGCTCGTGATGGAATGAATATGATTGTCGTAACCCACGAAATGGGCTTTGCCCGTGAAGTTGCTGACCGGATCATCTTCATGGCTGAGGGGGAAGTATTGGTTGATACAACCGATGTCAATGGCTTCTTTGACAATCCTACTGAACCTCGCGCCAAACAGTTCCTCAGCAAGATTATCAACCATGAATCAGACAAGGTCAAACTCTAGGAGGTTGCTTATGACAGATAAAAAAGTCAATCTATTTTTAGCCGTCAGGCTTGCCATCATCAGCATCTTAACGCTGTTCTTTATCCATATCAATCAAACCGTTGTCCAAACAGAAACACCTGCACCTATTACCAATAGCGATCAGGTTCAAGCCATCATCGATAGGGGCGTGCTCCGTGTCGGAGTGAAACAGGACGTCCCTAACTTTGGCTTTAAAAATCCGGATACTTATGAATTTGAAGGTATGGAAATCGACATCGCTCGTAAAATTGCTGATGAGTTGGGAGTGGATATTGACTTCACCCCTGTAACAGCCCAAACTCGTGGTCCCCTCCTTGATAATGGTCAAGTAGATATGGTCATTGCCACCTTCACTATTACCGATGAGCGGAAGTTGCTTTACAACTTTACAAGCCCTTACTACACAGATGCTGTAGGTTTATTAGTCAACAAGGATAGCGGTATTGAAACCTTCACCGACTTAGACGGAAAGACTGTCGGGGTTGCACAAGGCTCTATCACGCGCAAATTGATTACTGACTTAGCTGATAAATATGGTATCTCTGTTTCATTTGCGGAATTGGGTTCCTATCCAGAGCTTTCTGTATCGCTTCGTGCCCATCGTATTGATAGCTTCTCCGTAGACCAATCCATCCTATCAGGCTACATTGGTTCTAAGTCTAAATTACTGGACTTCAGCTTCTCTGCATCTGACTATGGTATCGCCACTAAACTGTCAAACAAAGATTTAAATGCCTATCTAAATTCTCTTATTGAAACTTGGCATAATGATGGCAGTTTACAGGCTATCTATGATGCCAATGGCTTGAAGCCTGTAACAGAAACCGACGAATAGAAAGGGAAAATTTTATGACTATCTTGACTACAAGCCCCTATGCTTGGGAAAACTGGGTTAGTTATTTCAATGACTTCCCTCTCTTCTTCCAAGGCTTCCTCTTCACCCTAGCCATTGCTATTGGGGCTTTTATCACAGCCATGTTACTAGGCATACTTTTTGGCAGCCTATCTTCTAGCAAGAACAAGCTTTTAAAGGTGCTAGCTCGTGTCTATGTGGAATACTTCCAAAACACTCCGCTCTTGGTCCAATTCATGATTGTTTATTATGGACTGCCTCTGATTTCTAACTACATCCTCATGCCGTCCATCTACTGGACAGCTGTTATCTGTGTGGGACTTTACCACGGTGCCTATATCGCAGAGGTCATCCGTGCAGGGATTGAGGCGGTGCCTACTGGTCAGACTGAAGCCGCACTTTCACAAGGCTTTACCCAGGCTGAAACCATGCGGATTATTATCTTGCCACAGGCTATTCCGACGATCTTGCCGCCTTTGACCAACCAAGTAGTAAACTTGATTAAAAACACGGCGACCGTCGCTATCATCTCAGGTGCTGACATCATGTTTATGACCAAGTCTTGGTCTGCTATGAACGCTAACTATATTCCAGCCTTTGCTGGCGCTGCCTTCCTCTACTTCTGTATGTGTTTCCCTGTTGCAAGCTGGGGCCGCCGTATCGAAGAGAAAAATAAGGCTACCTTTTCACACTAAGGAGGTTGAACAATGAATTATGTTTTAGAATTACTCAAGCCTTCAACCTTCCAACTCTTGTGGAGTGGTTTGAAGTTAACCCTTTATATCTCTAGTATTTCGGTGGTCTTGTCTGTCCTTTTTGGTATGATGTTGGCCATTATGCGAAATGGGAAAAATCCACTCTTCAAGTGGATTGCAACGATTTATATTGAATTTGTGCGAAATGTACCAAACCTACTTTGGATTTTCACCGTTTTCTTGGTATTCCAAATGAAGTCAACGCCAGCAGGTATTACAGCCTTTACTATTTTTACCACGGCAGCCATGGCCGAGATTATCCGTGGTGGTCTAAACGCCATCGGACCGGGCCAGACTGAAGCTGGTTTGTCACAGGGTTTTACCCCAGTACAAATCATGGTCTATATCATCATGCCTCAAGCCATTCGTAAGATGCTACCAGCTATCATCTCACAGATTGTAACGGTTATCAAGGATACCAGTTTCCTCTACTCCGTTATCGCTTTGCAAGAGCTTTTCGGTGCCAGCCAAATCCTAATGGGACGCCATTTTGAAGCAGAACAAGTCTTTGCACTCTATCTCATGGTAGCCTTGATTTACTTTAGCATCAACTTCGCCATCTCAAGCCTGTCACGTTATGTGGCTAGGTCTTGGGCGAGTTCGATTGAATAATACTCTTCGAAAATCAAACTCAGCCGTTGTTGACTTGATTTGATGAGTGAAAAGGTCCAGTGGAGCTTTTCAGCCTACTACTTGAAAGTGCGAAAGTAGTAGAGTTCTATCTGCTCTTGGAGAAACGAACTTTGTTCGCCTTATCTCCAACCTCCAAAGGTTCCCCGAACCTTTTTGTAGCGAACTTTGTTCGCCTTATCTCCAACCTCCAAAGGTTCCCCGAACCTTTTTGTAGCGAACTTTGTTCGCCTTATCTCCAACCTCCAAAGGTTCCCCGAACCTTTTTGTAGCGAACTTTGTTCGCCTTATCTCCAACCTCCAAAGGTTCCCCGAACCTTTGGAGCTAGCCTGATTTTGATTTTCATTGAGTACTACCAAAACTCCCAGCCACTTGGTTGGGAGTTTTTGTGTTTGTAACAACTATTTTAAGAATGAATGACGATGATCTTTTACCTTGATTGTTACGAAAAAACTTGTCGACTGCACTCCAGGTCTACGAAAACCAATTCTGTAGGTTCCGTCTTCCACATTAGAATAGTCAAATGTTTCGACTTTCTGTTTTAAATCAGCTAGTAATTTATCTTCCTCCAGTAAGTCATTTTCTAAACCAAGGTCCTTCTTATTAAAAAATTCAACTTCAATTACCGCCATTTCTTCCTCCATGAGCCAGTCCAAATTTATATCATAAAAACCTGCAAAAGCCCGACCATTATGGCGATTTTCCTCTACCTTTTTATAAAACTTTATCAGTTTTTCATCCTGAGTTTCAAGTCTACCATCCACTTCAAACAAAGTGAAATCTTTTTCTTCCATCAATTTAAATATCTGCTGTGCCTGATTCAGTAAATATTTACCTCTCGGCTGATGCCACATAGCTTGGTCAACGATACCATCAAATTGATACAACATTCCGCTTGGACTATCATTAAAATAGACTGTCATATTTAGTAATCCATTTAATGCCTCCTGTCCTTCAATTCGGTTATTGACCAAAGTATCAGAGGATTGAAGTGTAATTGACTGACCATCTATAACCTCAGTATAATCATACTCTAGAACATCCCATGGGTTACCAATGGTTATGGGACGAAATTTTGTCAACTCCACCTTACCAGTGAAACCATATGACTCCATACCCTGTTCAAGCATCGTCTGATACGATATCAATTCCTCTCGAGTAGCCACTTTGGGACTAAAGAGTAGCAATAGACAGAGCAACAAAATGCCAAAGAAACCAATAATTCCTAATATAAGACCTACAATAAACTTCATTATCCTTTTCATTTAAGCACCTCTTTCCTTGACTATTATACCAAAAAAGAAGCCCTTTCGGACTTCTCCTTATAATTATTATTCAGCTGTTTCAGCTGGTCTAGACTTACGGGCAATATCTGCTAGGATATGGTCCACAAATTCTGATACAGACTGAGTTTGTGTTGCCTTGCTTCCGTAGCGACGAACGTTGACAGCATTATCTTCCATTTCCTTGTCACCGACGATGAGCTGGTATGGAATCTTGCTGGTCTGGCTCTGACGGATCTTATACTGCATCTTCTCGTTCCGCTCATCCACGTGTACGCGAACGCCACGGTCTTGCAATTCCTTAGCAACCTTCCAAGCATAGTCCAAGTGAGCTTCCACAGAGATTGGAATCATGGTCACTTGAGTTGGAGCCAACCAGGTTGGGAAGGCACCCTTGTAGGTTTCAATCAAGATGGCAGTGAAGCGTTCCATAGTCGAGATAACACCACGGTGAATCATAACTGGGCGGTGCTCCTCACCGTCAGCACCAATGTAGGTCAAGCCAAAACGTTCTGGCAAGAGGAAGTCCAACTGAATGGTTGACAGGGTTTCTTCGTTACCAAGGGCAGTTTTCACCTGGATATCCAATTTCGGACCGTAGAAGGCAGCTTCACCCTCAGCTTCGAAGTAGTCCACGCCCATTTCATCCATGGCACCCTTCAACATCCGCTGGGCATTTTCCCACATCTCATCGTTGTCATAGTACTTCTCTTTGTCCTCTGGGTCACGATAAGACAGGCGGAAACGGTAGTCATTTAGGTTGAAATCTGCGTACACATCGATAATCAACTGGAGAGCTTTTTTGAACTCTTCTTGGATTTGCTCAGGTGTCACAAAGATATGACCGTCGTTGAGGGTCATCTCACGCACCCGTTGCAAGCCAGTCAACGCACCAGATTTTTCATAGCGGTGCATCATACCAAGCTCAGCGATACGTACTGGCAACTCACGGTATGAACGCACATGGTTTTTGTAAACTTGAATGTGGTGCGGACAGTTCATCGGACGAAGAACGAACTCTTCACCGTCACCCATGTCCATAGTTGGGAACATATCTTCTGAGTAATGCTCCCAGTGACCTGAAGTCTTATAGAGTTCAACAGAAGCCAACGGTGGCGTGTAAACATGCTGGTAGCCTGAAGCCAACTCTTTATCTGTGATGTAACGCTCTAAGGTACGACGGATAGTCGCACCATTTGGCAACCAGAATGGCAAACCTTGACCAACTTCTTGGCTAATCATGAAGAGATCCAATTCCTTACCAAGTTTACGGTGATCACGCTCTTTGGCTTCCTCACGCATTTGAAGGTAAGCCTTGAGGTCTTTCTTGTCAAACCAAGCTGTACCATAAACACGTTGCATCATCGGATTTTCGCTCTTACCACGCCAGTAAGCACCTGCCACATTGAGCAATTCAAAAATCTGGATACGACCTGTTGACGGAACGTGTGGGCCACGGCAGAGGTCAACGTATTCACCCTGAGTATAGATGGTCAAACCGCCTTCATCATCAGAATGTTCTTGAATGAGTTCCAGCTTATATGGATCATTTTTGAAAATCTCAAGAGCTTCTTCCTTGGTTACTTCACGACGTTCAGAAGGGAAGTTTTCCTTGACAATTTTAGCCATTTCTTCCTGAATGCGTGGCAGGTCTTCATTTGAAATCTGACCAGCAGCATTGTCCGTATCATAGTAGAAACCATCCTGAATGGCTGGACCAACGCCCAATTTGATGTCTGGGAAAAGGCGACGAGCCGCTTGGGCAAACAAGTGAGCTGCTGAGTGACGCAAGATTGGCAAGGCATCTTCATGGTCAGTCGTTACGATTTCAAGCGTCCCATCCTCTTCAATGGCACGAGTAGTATCAATCAATTTACCATTGAACTTACCAGCAAGCGCCTTTTTCGCCAAAGACTTACTAATGCTCTCAGCAATTTCAAAAGTAGTTACACCAGCCTGGTACTCACGAACAGCACCGTCTGGGAAAGTGATTTTAATCATGTTTATCTCCTTTTTATTTATTTTTTAATCCCCAATAACTCTTCTTTTTGAGCTAAAAAGGTTTCCATTTCTTTTTGAATATCAATATCCAAGCGGTCAGCCAATTCAATCAACCACCAGATATTTTCAGCTATCTTATGCTCCAAGGTATAAGGCGTTTCATCATAGTAACGGCCCTGCTTGGTCATAATCAGGCGGTTCATGTTGCCAATATCATTGGTCAGAGCCAAGAGATCCTCCTCGACGGACCACTCTTTGTCATGGTGCTTGAGTTCCAGTTCTCTATAGGCTCTCCGCACATCTTGACACCGTCTTAATAAGTCATCAGGCAGCATCATTCCTCCTCCAAAAGAAAACACGACGCCCTCGCAAAAGGACGTCGTAACGTGGTTCCACCTTCATTCGCAGTCACACCGAAAAGCCTGACTACCTCAGATTGGCGATAAGGGAACCACCCTTTTATGTTTGCATAAAATCCTACCGAGTAGTGTCAATCCTATCCTCTATGTGCTTGCACCCACCGCACACTCTCTCAAAGATTTCCTAGAATTGATAAATCTCTAAGTGGTATTATACCACCTTTTTCCATTTTTTCAAAGACTTTTATTTTTTATGTGGCAAAGCAGAGCGCCTAACAAGCATCCGACCACTGCACTCAGACTATAGATGACCTGATAGAGCCATATCCACTCTCCAAAACTAAAAATAGTAAGAGGAAAGAGGAGAAAGGCTAGGACAGGAACCCTTATGGAAAAACCATGACCACGACCATCAATCAGCCCTAAGATGAATAATCCGAGAGGAGTATAAAGCAGAATATTGTTGACAATCAAGGCCTTGGCAAGATAAGTATCCAAAAAAGAAGCAAGACCATAGATACCAACATAAAGGAATAAAATAATCAACGTATAAAGCAAGCCAATTTTCATCTTTTTATTCATAAGAAACCTCTTTTTGACTAGCAAATGAAGGATGGAACTACCCAGGTAATCTCTTTAGAATAAACTATCCCAAGTACCTAATCAGTCAAAGAAATTCCGAATGGATTTGACCTGCTCAACAGATTTTTTCAAAATCTTCACAGTCGTATCCGTTGACTTGACAACAATTTTTTGGGGTAAGTAAATGGTTTCCTTCAAAATTGCTTCTGCTACTGTATCCTGATTGGTGTGTTCCCTACGGAAATCATAGGAAATTTTCAAATCTAAATAATATTCGTAGATACGACGACCAAAATTTGTTGAAGAAATTTCATATAACTTCTTATTCAAAACATGCGCATTCATTGGCGGTGTTGCAACAATGGCTTCTACTACTGCATCAGCCAATTCCTGCTCACGAACAAAGAGGGTTCCAAACATCTTATCCGTTACCACATTCTTCAAATAGGGATTGACATGGGCTAAAATCGGAGTTCCTGAAGCCAGGCTTTCTAAGAAGGTCAAGCCCTGTGTTTCACTAGTCGAGGCGGAGATAAAGAAATCTGCAGCCTTGTAGTAAAGGGCAGTATCACTTGGCGCAATCATCCCAGTTAACTGAACATGTTCTTCCAAAGCCAGTTCAGCAATCAAGTCCTCCAATGCAGCTGCATATGGCCCACCACCAACAATGACCAATTTGACCTTGGGATTTTCCGAAAGAATTTTCGGCATGGCCTTAATAATGGCCTGAATATTTTTTTCATGGGAAATCCGTGACAGACTGAGCAACATAGTTTCATCGGTTTCAATTCCCAGTTGTGACCGCAATTCAGCCGTATCCTCTTCCGAAATCTCTGGTCGTTCAAACTTAGCCAAATCAATACCAGTAGGAATGACCCGTTTGGAAATCGGAATATCGTAGCCGGTCAACAAATCTTCCACAATTTCGCTAGGACAGATAACTCCGTCTAAATCACGCAAATAAGCCCGAACAAAATACTTAATCATGCCTGGACGAATAATCCGCCCCTTAGCAATATAATGCACATAATCTTCATACTGGGTATGGTAGGTATGGACAACTGGAATGCCTAGTTCTCTAGCCACCATCTTACCCAAAATCCCCAAGGCGAACTCTGTATGGGTATGAATAATATCTAGCTTGTACCGGCTAGCAATCTTCAAGGCGTCTGTAAAGCCTGCATAGGCCACTCGCCTATCTTTAAAGGCAAAAAATGGAACACTGGGAATACGAATAATATCCCAATCTTCATAGCGATTGACATCCTCATCTGTTGTTGTAAAAATAAATACTGTATGACCTAGCTTCTCCAACTCTGTTTTTAAGGTACGAATAGAGGTCGCAACCCCTGAAACCTGTGGAAAATAGGTATCCGTAAACAATCCAATCCTCATCTACATCTCCAATACTTGACGATAGGCCTCTACCAATTGATGACCAACTTGATCAATTGATCGACTAACGGCGACTTGATAGCCCGCTTCTCGTTTATCTACTTGCTTATCTAAAATCTTTTGAATAGAGGCAACGAAATCATCCACCGTTTGCCCCAACTCTGCACTGGTTTCATCAATCCAGCCTTCATAGACAGGAATATCTCGCAGTACGACATGCTGACGGCTGGCAAGAGCTTCCAGAACTACAATCCCTTCCGTTTCTTCGTGAGAAGGAAAGAAAAAGGCATCCGCTCCGCTCATTGCACCCTGAAAAACTGCTCCCTTAAAATAACCAGGAAACTCAACATTAGCCGGATGGTCACCTTCTACAATCTTGCGAATATAGGACGGAATCATCCATTTATTGATAGAACCCAGCCAAATAAAGCGGACATGGGGCATCTTCTCTGCAACCTTGACAAAGTCCTCAATTCCTTTACGACGGAAGTAAAGACCTGCGCAGACAACAACTGGCTGACCTTCCTCAATGCCAAAATGCTCCCTAAACACAGCTTCCTTATGGGGATCTTTCTTATACTTATCCAAGTCAATTCCATTTGATACTGCAACAATCGGAGTAGTCACTCCATAAGACTGGATGAGCTTTTTTGAATAGGTGGAGGGAGTAATAATAAAGTCAGCCTTCTGGTACATACTAGCCAAGTATTTCCCAACCAAGGGAGCCAATAAATTGGATCCAATAAAGGAATTTTGGAAATCTTCCTTGGTCGAATGCCCATGTAAAATAACCTTTTTCCCATGACGCTTGGCTGCATGAAGCAAGAACCAAGAGCGAGGACCGTAGGTATTGATATGAACCACATCATAGTCCCCCAATAAATCGGTCGTATAGGGAATACCAGCCATATCCAAGGCCTCCATCTGATGATGAAGGGCCCGACCGATACCCGATTTTTCTAAAACTGTTTTTCCTTCAAGATACAATAAAACCTTCATACTCTATATTATATCCCTTTTTGACCATTTTTCCTATCCAAAACCAAGGATTTATAAAAAGACCATCAGCTTAGATGCCTTGGACTTGGCCTCAACATCAAGCATGATGGTCTTTTTTTGTAGCTATTACTTGGTAGACTTACGGATTTTAAGACCGTGGTTAAGAATAACTTCGCGGTTATCCAAGTCTTCCTTGTGCATGATTTTGGTCAACATCCGCATAGCAATGGCACCAATATCATAGAGTGGCTGGTTGATAGAGGTTAGATTTGGACTGGTGAATTTTGTAACCAAAGAATCGTCACTAGTCACAATTTCAAATTCCTCCGGTACCTTAATTCCCTTATCGCTAATACCATTTAACAAACCTGCTGCAATCTCATCTTCAGCAACATAGGCAGCTGTTGCTCCTGCATTTAAGATCCGCTCTGCTAGGGCATAGCCTTCTTCATACTTGTACTTAGACTCGAAAACAAGACCCTCGTTGAAGTCAATACCATTGTCCTTCAATCCTTGCTTGTAACCTGCAAGGCGGACCTTGCCATTGATGTCGTCCACAAGCGGACCTGATACAAAGGCTATTTTCTTGTTGTTTTTAGCAAGAAGATGGACAGCATCCGCACTCGCCGCTGCATAGTCAATGTTGACACTTGGCAATTGGTGTTCTAAATCCACTGTACCTGCTAAAACGATCGGTGTCCGAGAACGTGAAAACTCAGCACGAATCTTGTCTGTCAAATGATAGCCCATGAAAATGATACCATCCACCTGTTTAGAGAAGAGGGTATTGACTACATTAATCTCCTTCTCATCATTTTCATCGCTATTGGCAAGGACAATATTGTACTTATACATATCCGCAATATCATCAATCCCTTTAGCCAAGGTCGCAAAATAAGCATTAGCAATATTTGGAATGACAACCCCCACTGTTGTCGTTTTCTTACTTGCTAATCCCCTAGCTACCGCATTTGGACGATAGTCCAAGCGGTCAATCACTTCCAATACTTTCTTACGAGTATTTTCCTTGACATTTTTATTCCCATTCACAACACGCGACACTGTTGCCATGGATACGCCTGCTTCACGGGCCACGTCATAAATCGTTACCGTATCATCAGTATTCATCATCGACGTTACTTCCTTTCTTTTTCTTTTCTATTTTATGAAAATTACGCTTTCACCCAATTCTAGTGTATCACTTTTTGAAACCACTTTCAAGAGAAAAAGGGGATTTTTTTGATAATACTTGCAATTTTTTTCATTTTTTGAAACAATAGTCTATATAATAAACGAAAATTTCAACACAATTTCCCAAAAATAGAAAGGTGCCCACATGTCAAAACTCAATCATGTAACATCCTACCTTGAAACCAACAAATTGGACCTGGCGATCTTTTCAGACCCAGTCAGCATCTACTACCTGACTGGCTACCACAGTGATCCACACGAACGCCACATGATGCTCTTTGTCATGCCCGACCACGACCCCCTCCTCTTCCTTCCAGCCTTGGATGTGGAGCGTGCAGTAGCGACTGTTGACTTTCCTGTAGCTGGCTATATGGATTCTGAAAATCCGTGGCAGGTTATCAAGAGCAAGCTACCGCAGAAAACATTCTCTGCCATCGGTGCTGAGTTTGACAATTTGAACCTTACCCGTTACCACGGTTTGCAGTCCATTTTCAATCAAGCCTTTACGGACATTACTCCGCTTATCAATACCATGAAATTGATCAAGTCCCGTGATGAGATTGAAAAAATGTTGGTGGCTGGTGAGTTTGCGGACAAGGCTATGCAGGTTGGTTTTGACAATATCTCCCTCGATGTGACGGAAACAGACATCATTGCTCAGATTGAATTTGAGATGAAAAAACAGGGCATTTCCAAGATGAGTTTTGATACCATGGTCTTGACAGGTAACAATGCTGCAAACCCACACGGTATTCCATCGACAAATAAAATCGAAAATAACGCTCTGCTATTGTTCGACCTAGGTGTCGAAACCCTGGGCTATACCTCTGATATGACACGGACAGTAGCTGTCGGTCAACCTGACCAATTTAAAAAGGATATTTATAACCTAACTCTTGAAGCCCACATGGCTGCGATCAATATGATCAAGCCTGGTGTGACGGCAGGTGAGATTGACTACGCTGCTCGCTCTGTCATTGAAAAGGCTGGTTATGGTGACTACTTCAACCACCGTCTTGGACATGGTTTGGGCATGAGTGTCCACGAGTTCCCATCTATTATGGAAGGAAATGACTTGGTTATCGAAGAAGGCATGTGCTTCTCTGTTGAGCCTGGTATCTATATTCCTGGAAAAGTCGGTGTACGCATTGAAGACTGTGGCTATGTGACTAAAAACGGCTTTGAAGTCTTTACCAAGACGCCGAAAGAACTCTTGTATTTTGATGTATAAAAAAAGAACCTCCTAATATTTTGTAGGAGGTCATTTTTATTTAAAAGTTTCTACCATTCTTGCCATAACCATATTTTTCCATAAAGTCTTGACGGAACTCCAACAAATTATCATCCATAATGGCCTGACGGACATTTTTCATCAAGTTGATTAGGAAGAAGAGGTTGTGGTAGCTGGTCAAGCGGATACCAAAGGTTTCATCTGCCTTGAGCAAGTGACGAAGATAGGCACGGCTATAGTTTTTACAAGTGTAGCAATCACAGTCTGGATCAAGCGGTGTAAAGTCTTCAGCAAACTGGGCATTTTTTACCACCAAGCGACCTTGGCTGGTCATACAGGTACCGTTACGAGCGATACGGGTTGGCAACACGCAGTCAAACATATCGACACCACGGATGACTGCATCAATCAAACTGTCTGGTGCTCCCACTCCCATGAGGTAGCGTGGCTTGTTCTCAGGTAACAATGGCGTCGTGAAGTCCAATACCGCATTCATTTCGTCATGGGTTTCACCAACAGCCAGACCACCGATTGAATAACCTGGGAAATCCATGCTGACCAGGTCCTGAGCAGACTGACGACGGAGGTCTTCAAAGCCAGCCCCTTGCACAATTCCAAATAAACCTTGGTCATGCGGACGTCGGTGGGCCTTGAGCCCACGTTCTGCCCAACGGCTTGTTCTTTCGATGGATTTTTTTACATAATCATAAGGCTGGTAAAACTGTGGACACTCATCAAAGCTCATCATGATGTCTGAGCCAAGATTGTTTTGAATGGAAATGGCCTTTTCAGGTGACAGGAACATCTTGCTGCCGTTGAGGTGGTTCTTGAAGGTCACCCCTTCTTCTGAGATATTGCGGCTATCCGCCAAGGAATAAACCTGGAAACCACCTGAGTCGGTCAGGATAGGCTGGTCCCAGTTCATAAACTTATGCAAGCCACCTGCCTGAGCAATCAGCTCGTCACCTGGACGGAGCCAAAGGTGATAGGTGTTGGATAGGATAATGCCTGAGCCCATTTCCTTCAATTCTTCAGGCGACATGGTTTTAACGGTTGCCTGGGTCCCTACGGGCATAAACATTGGGGTTGGGAAGGTGCCGTGAGGGGTGATAATCTCCCCTAAACGAGCACCTGTGTGCTTTTCTTTCTTAATCAAGCGGTACTTGATTGGTACATCTGTCATGCTTACCTCCAACTAGGAAAAACAGTCCTAGGAATTTAATCTTGCATGGCCAATTAGTCAATTTTACAAAAAACAACCAATTTCCACAGCATATTCCAGTCTATCAAAAAAATACTTTCTTGTCACTTAGAATTATGTTACAATGTTGAGTAAGGAGGTTATGTAGATGTTTACAATTTTTGAGATTAGGGAAAAAGCTCGCCAGACCATTCATCATACAGATGGTATCTATCAAGTAGCAGCTGTTCCCGTTATTCTATCTGTTATCGTTCAATTATTCTCTGCTTCTCGCAATAGTCTTGTTGGCCTGACACCCGAAGACATTGTTAGTCCGGGCTACCTCTTTTCTACCTCCTTGTTTCCATTTTTCTACGGCTTGCTTTTAGGCTTGCTTCAGCTATCTGTCCTTTGGACCTTATTTCAAGTCACAAAGAATATCAAACAGGCCACGTCATTTAAGGACTGCATCAGCATTTTTTCACATAAGGATTTTGGAAAGGTGTTCAAGACCTATATTTTGAAGAGTTTCCTTCTCTTCCTGTGGGGCTTGATCTTCTATCTTGGGCTTGGTTTAATTATTGGTAGCACCACCGTCACCGCTACAATCATTCTATCAACAGGTTCGACCGACCCAAATCTCCTTCCTCAAGATCTTCTAGCCTTACTGGGGATTTTACTTATTAGCGGTATGTTCCTGACCATCATTGGACTTGCTATCTATATTCCGCAAATTTATGCCTACTCTCAAGTTGAATTTATCCTATTCGAACAGTTGGAGCGGGAGGAATACACTGGAGCCTTTTCCATTATCAAGGCCAGTAGAAAATTGATGAAAGGATACAAATTCAAGCGTTTTGTATTGGATTTGTCCTTTATCGGTTGGTTTGCGCTTATCGTCATCACCTTTGGTCTAGCTGGTCTATATGTCTGGCCCTACCACTATTTAGCCCAATCTTACTTCCACGAAGGAATTTTAGATGATCAGGCCCAAAAAATGAACTACGTTTATGAATAATCTAACGATAACACAACCTATTTTTTATAAAATATGCATTTCTTTTGTAGGGATACAAGTATAAAGTTCCCTAAAGAAATAGTTTATAAACAGGGATAGAAAAGAAGTTGACCACCATCAACTTCTTTTCTATTATTCAAAATATGCATAAAATAGGCTTTTCATGAATTTGTGTCGATAATTAAAAAAAAAAAAAGGTAAAAATATTGGAATTCTATATAGTTTTATGTTATACTATCAACTGAGGAATGGTAAGTGTATATTCTTACATCTTTAGAATTGAAATAGGTTTCTTCCTTTCTATTTTTTACGCCATGTGTAGTAGCTTATTCCAATTCTAACATTCCTCTTTCATAGAATTTCCTAGGTCCAGCCTCTCAGGCAGGGCTTTTTTATGTGCATTAAAAAAGTCAGTTCCCTTGAGAAACCGACTTTACAATATATAAGACTTTCTAATGAGAAGACAAGATAAACTTACCAACCAAATTCCTCATAGAAAATTTGTGTTTTTGGAACCCCATTTTTTGCCAAGGTCTTGATCCAATAACGAGCCATGACTGGTGGGCCTGACACTAAGACTGTCAAATCATCAAAGTCATGAGGCAATGCGGACAAAACTTCTGCTTCTTCAAAAGCACCGATTTTTCGGACAGATCTAAAATTCTCTCTTTCGGCTTCCCAAGATTTGAATTTTTCTTCATAAATCAGGGCCGCTTCAGTAGTTGCACCATGAAAGACTGTTGTATCAATTGTTGGGAACTTATCAATTAGCGACAACAAAGGTGTAATACCAATACCACCTGAAATCATGATAATATTTTTGGGTTGCTGATCTTCTACTACCGTTTGGAACATACCGTAGCCACCGTCCACTCGAATACGAGCTGGAGCTGCAACAGTTTGTAAAGTACGGGTAAAGTCCCCATCTCCACGAATAGCCAGTGTAATCTGATCATTTGCATCAGGGGCATTTACAAGGGAGAAGGGATGGGGCTCAGCCAAGCCCTTAACACCTGGGAAGGAGATAAAGACAAAGTCACCCGCTCTCAATTTAGTAGCCTTGCCTTTAGGTAATTGAATTTGTAATTCGTGAATATTGTCAGCAATTTCACGATTTTCGACTAATTTAGCCGTGTAGCCTTTTGCATTTGGCTTGAATTTGGCCCAGAGATATGACAGGAATACAAAGCCAGAAGCTAAGTAGAAGGCCGCCATAAAGCTAGTATTTGCACGGATATAATCAATTAACTGGACATGGACAAAAATCAAGAAGGTCGCCAACAAGTTCAAGCGATGGAGCCATACAGATACTTCGTGCTTGAAAGTTGTTTCCAATTTACGTTTTAGAGTGGCAAGGAAACGAATTCTAGATGTTAACCAACCCGCCATGAAGACCATTGAATAAATGGCTAAGGACAGGAAGATGAGAAAGGCGATATTACCAGTCTGCTCAATCAAGCCGTAAGATGGTAACAGGTTCTTATGCATAAAGGAGAAGTAAATGGCCACCAGACTGAGAATGCCGTGAATCATATAGGCTGCTGGCAAGCCAATCAACCGATCTAGCCACTTAGGTTTGGTTCCAATGTAAATCGCTAAGAGCATCCAGACATAAGCCACGATACCCAAGGCGATGCTGATCTTCATTTGACCAAAACCTGCCGGTAGACCAGTTACAAAGGTATAGATAAAGGGAAAGGGCAGGATGAATAAAGCCACCATCCAGGCCAATCCTAAAGCATAGTTATTTTTCTTAATCACGCACTAATTCTCCTTTTTTAAAAAAATGTAGCTGTTGCGGCTTGATATACAAGCCACTAAGTTGGTGATGGGCAATAGCATCAAGCAATGTATTTTCTGGCATACTTAATCCAGCTGTGGCCCAGACATCTGCTCTTGTCAGACTGGTGTCCATAAAGGTTATTTGTTGGATATCATTTTGGGATTGGATATGCTGTCCTCGCTTGCTGTAGCCAGATGTGGCAATGGCCCCATTCTTGGCTGTAAATACGGCAAGGATTTCCTGTAGATTATCAGGATTTTCGATACCAATCTTCCAGACGAAACTACTTGCTTCCTTGGTAGCGAACTGCATATCTCCTCCCCCATTTAAGCAAACTGCTTCAACATCGGGGTGTTGGAGGTAGGGTAGGAGTTTATTTTGAAAGATTTTTTCAATCACCCAACCCTTGACCAGACCAGTTGGATCATAGCTCCCTTTATAGTAGGGGTCAAAGGCACCGTCTGTTTCTTGATGAGCCATTTCTGCTAGGGAAAAGACTTCTTGAAATTCCTGGTCTAACAAAACTGACCTATCTCCGTCTTGAAAGCGACATACCAAGGAACTTGGACGAAAGGTTGAAAATTTTTCTTCCAAGCGTTCTAGCTCAGTCAGGATTTCCAAACTTAGTCTGTCCAACTCCTCTTCTAGTTGGCTTTCCTGTACAGTTGCCAGACTAATGGTAAAGGGCAGGGTCATCGCCTCAACTGTCCTGTTGATGATTTTTATCATGAGGCTTGGTTAAGGGCGTCTTGCAAGGAACCTGTAAAGCCTTTATAGGCTTCAGTTGCTCCTGAAATCTGGTTGACTTGAGCTGATTGATTGGAAATAGCTTCTGCAATATAGGTCGGTAGGGCACCGTCATTGATTTCTTGCGATTCAGGGTTATCATTTGGATACTGCAAGATAGTTACGTCGCTGATATTTCCGCCTGAAACAGTTAATTGCACCTGGTAGTCACCGCGGTTGGTTGATGTTACTGCACCTGTATAGGTACCATCTGTCAAGCCTGTGGATTGGCTAGAGCTTGCTTCACTTGTCCCTGCTGCTTGACTGCTTGAGCTGACTTGACTAGAGCTACTTGCAAGCTGACTGGAGCTGCTGGTAGTGGTTTCTGTTGCTGTATCCGTCTGGAAAAAGAGCAAGAAAGCGTTATAGGCTGCTGCGGCCAAGGCTAGAAGGGCGATAAGAGCTGCTGTTAATTTTTTCTTCATGATTTCCTCAATTCTAATGTAAGAATACTATTTTCAATAAATTTTCAAATAGTGATTTCCAATTATAGCATGCTAAAAGTTGGTAAGGCAAGAAAAAAATCTCCAATTATAGCTATTTTAAAAATGTTTTAAGAAAGCTTTAAGAAAAGGCCCAGAAAATTCTGGAGCCTGATTTTATTATTGTAATAATTGCCAAGTCAAAACATCTTGAATAGCCGTATTCCTATCTGGCAGGACTTCTGGTCCATCAGAAGTAACTTGACCCGTATGAGCATTTAAGCGAAAAGTGCCAACAGTATAGACCTGACTGCCATCAGTAGCCAAGCGATAGATTGTTCCGTTGCTTTCTGGTCGATAGCCGTCTAAAAAGAAGCTACTGATTAGACCATTATCAAAAATATCTACATATACTCGAACATTTTCGGAAGAAACCAAGCGAGTTGGGTAGGTTTCATTTCCCCAGATAGAAAAGACAAACATCTGCTCTCCACCAGTCGCAAGTAAGAGTTCTAACTGACCATTTCCATCAATATCGTGTAAGGAATAATAAAATGCAACATTGGGGTCGATATTTTTTAGGTAGCCCTCTTCCACCGTCGGATCATCAAAGGTTCCGCCACTTCTCAACACTCTTATCCACTTGCCATAAGTATTTAAGATTGCTTGATAATTGGGGTGAAGAGTGGATTGGCTAGGAGGAGCTGCTTGACTACTGTCCTCAGATTGACTGGTTTGGGTTTGACTAGAGCTTTCAGTAACTAAGCTGCTACTAGGACTGGTGCTTGTCGCTGAACTTGTCGTTGAAGTGCTGGATGAGGAACTGGTCGAGTTCGTTGAAGTGCTGGTTGAAGAACTGATTTTAGTAGAACTGCCAGTAGTTGAAGAGGTAGTATTTACAGACCTAGTCTGGCTAGAGCAGGCTAGTAAGCTGACCAACATAATCGTAGATAATCCCAAATAAATTACATATTTCATAGGCAATTTCATCACAGAACCTCCAACTTTCTTCTCTTACACTTCTTGCATCTCCAAATATTCAATCTTGATACACTTGTTCATGACAATGTCATTGCGACCTGCTTGACGAAGAACATCTTCTGCTTCTTGGCTTTCTAAACCGAGTTGAGCCCAAAAGATTTTAGCATCTGTTTGAACAAATTCACGCGCTACATCTGGCAGAAACTCACTCCGACGAAAAACATTGACAATATCTACAGGTTGGTCGATTTCCAAGAGGCTAGCATAGACCTGCTCTCCTAGGATGGTCTCGCCTACTGCCCTTGGATTGACAGGAATAATCTTGTAGCCTGCTTCTTGCATAAGCTTGGATACCCGATAGGCTGCAGTTTCTTCCCTGCCAGATAAACCAACTACCGCAATGGTTTTAGAATGTCTCAAGTAGTCAAAAATGACAGCTTGACTAGGGTTTTGAAATGAATAGGTCATAGCTTTCTCCTTTTAGGATAAATCAAATCGAAAGATAAATAGAAATAAAACAAGTGCAAGGATTGCCACCAAGCGAATGGTCTTCCCTTCCTTTTCTGTCAGCCGTGTCCGATTGGGTAGTTTTGGAAATACAAACATCAAGACAGCATAGGAGGCACAGCCAAGATTGGCCAGGTAATTGATTTTAGTAACCCAAGCTAATACCATACCTAATAGACAAAACGAAAATCCAACCCAAAATTGCTGACCATAGGTTCTAGTCTTCAACCAGTCTACCATCTGCTACCTCATTCTAGCTAACTTTACTTCTTAGAAATATTGTAAAGAACATCCTTGAGCTGACCGATGGTCTGCTTAAGGTTCGTCCGATCCTTATCTAATCCTGGATCCAGAGAATAATAGACCGATCCTACTACAACAGAATCATCATAAGCACCTGTTGATTCCATGCGATAGAAAGTAATGCGTCCCATTTTTTTATCTGTCATCAATTGACGACCGACCTGCCATTCTTGGCCATTTATGGTAACAATCGTTTTTTCAATGAAAGAGTGATTGGTTTCATCCATACGCATTTCTAATTCCTCGGGAGTCATATTGCGACCTTCTTCAAGGGGTGATTTATTGAAGGCATTGATGTTATAAAGCTGAACCATAAAATTGCTAGAATCAACTTTAACATCGTAGACTGCAGCTACTGTCTCATCTTCCGTATTCTCTGTATTGATGGTCCAATTTGTCGGCACATCATAATAACGAAAATTTTCCTTGATATTGCCTGCTTCATCCTTTTCTGCAACACCATTGTTAGCCGCGTGTATTTTGTGGCCTTTTTGTGTCTCATCTGCTGGTGGGTTGGCATTAACAACCACCACAGGTGCATTAGCAAGGACATTCATTGATTCATTGGTCGTATCCTGTTTTTCTTTTAGGATAGGTAATGTTGTAGAAAAATCAGCTCCTGACGGATTTGTTCCCGTATTTTCTTTTTTTTCTCCACAACCTGCAAGGAACAAGCTAAACAATCCAATACAAACTAGAGTTTTCTTCATGTCATTCCTTTCTATTTGGCTTCGTACCAAGTCTGGCCATCATTTTCATCGGCAATCAATGGGACTGACAAGGCGATGGCTGACTCCATGGTTTCTTTTACGAGGGCTTTAACTGTTTCCAATTCTGCTCTTGGTACTTCAAGCACAATCTCATCGTGTACCTGAAGGAGCATGCGCGTTGACAGGCCGGCTTCTTCAATTTCCTTGTCCAAGTTGATCATGGCTACCTTGAGAATATCGGCAGCAGAGCCTTGGATTGGGGAGTTGATGGCAGTCCGTTCCGCAAAATTACGGACATTGAAATTACGTGAGTTAATCTCTGGCAATTCACGACGGCGCTTGTAGATGGTTTCTACAAAGCCCTTATCTCTGGCTTCACGGACAATGGTTTCCATGTAGTTCTTGATACCTGGGAAACGTTCAAAATAGGTATCAATATAGTCCTTGGCTTCCTTACGAGTAATGCCCAAGTTGTTGGACAAGCCAAAGTCTGAGATACCGTAAACCACTCCAAAGTTGACTGCCTTGGCATTGCGGCGGTCATTAGCTGTCACATCTTCTGCTTTTTCAATACCGAAGACCCGCATGGCTGTCGAGGTATGAATGTCCACACCTTTTTGGAAGGCTTCAATTAAATGCTCGTCCTTTGAGATATGTGCCAAGACCCGCAGTTCAATCTGCGAATAATCCGATGCCAAGAGTACACTGTTCTCAAGCGACGGCACAAAAGCCTTACGAATCAAGCGACCTTGTTCCAATCGGACTGGGATGTTTTGCAGATTAGGATCTGTTGAGGACAGACGACCGGTCTGGGTCAAGTCCTGCACATAGCGGGTATGAATCTTACCGTCTTCTAAAATCGCATCCTGCAAACCAATAACGTAGGTCGATTGGAGCTTGGTAATCTGGCGATAGTCCAAAATCTTAGAAACCACTGGGGCAATTGGTGCCAGACGTTCCAAGACATCCACTGCTGTTGAGTAGCCTGTCTTGGTTTTCTTGGTATATTCCAAAGGCAAGCCCATGTCTTCAAATAGGATGATGCCAAGTTGTTTTGGCGAGTTGATATTGAATTCCTGACCAGCCAGCTCGTAAATTTCCTTGGTCAGTTGTTCAATCAAAACTTCATTTTCAGCCTGCATGGTTTGTAAAGTTTCTTTTTGAACCTTAATCCCTGTGATTTCCATCTTAGCTAGGACATTGGCCAAAGGCAATTCCATATCAAAGAGCAGGGAAATTTGCTGATTTTCTTCCAGTTTTTCCAACATGACCGCTTCTGTTTCAATAAGGACTTGAAGCTTCTTGGCAAGGTGGGGGAAGAATTCTGCTCGCTCTGGAAGTGCCAATTTTGCTCCCTTGCCATAGACCACCTCATCTGGAACCACACGGGTCTGACCATAGAGGTTGGCAATGGTTGTGATGGCGTTGTCCTCGACTGTTGACAGGAGGTATTTGGCAAGACGGCTATCGAAGCTAGCCAGCGGCAAGTCCAAGCCGTGACGAGCTAGGAGGACTTTTCCACGTTTAAAATCATAGGTTTTAACAGGTTGATTTTCTAAGAAGTCACGCAAGATTAGGCTGTCGAGGAGTTCTGGTCCCCCAACATAAATCTGCTCTTTGTCACCCCAAGCTAGTCCCACCAGATCTTCACGGTGGTAGTTCTCACCCAAGATTTCAAAATAGAAAAATTGATCTGGGTGTAGCATATCCTCTGTCAATTCGGTGACTGTTTGAAACTCGACTGCAGGAAGTTCTTCCTCAGCGCTGGTTCCCAACTGAGCTCGCAACTGCTTGAAGCCCATATCATCGTAGAATTGTCCTAGTTCTTCGACTTTTGGTCCCTCGTAGATAAGGTCATCCAGTCCGATTTCAATAGGTGCATTAGTGTCGATGGTCGCAAGAGTGCGCGATAGGAAGGCCTGTTCCTTATCAGCAATCAGGTTTTCCTTCATCTTGGAAGCCTTCATGCTGTCGATGTTTTCGTAAATGCCGTCTAGGGAGCCATGTTCTATCAGGAGTTTGAGGCCTGTTTTTTCACCGATTTTGGTTACGCCAGGGATGTTATCGGACTTATCACCCATGAGTGCCTTGAGGTCAATAAACTGAGCGGGGGTGATACCCATTTTTTCCATGAGGTAGGCTGGGGTAAATTCTTCGAATTCGGCTACGCCTTTCTTAGAAATCTCAACGACGGTGTTTTCGTCTGTCAGCTGGATCAAGTCCTTATCACCGCTGACAATGGTCACATCGAAGGGAATGTCTGTCCGCTCTGCCATTTTGTCCAAGGTACCGATAATATCGTCTGCCTCGTACTGAGCTAGCTCATAGTGCTTAACCCCCATGGCATCCAACATCTGACGAATGAAGGGAAACTGCTCGCGGAACTCGTCTGGAGTCTTGGCACGACCTGCCTTGTAATCGGCGTACATCTCAGTACGGAAGGTGGTCTTGCCTGCGTCAAAAGCAACGAGAATGTGGGTCGGCTCAATCCGCTTCATCATGTGGTCCAGCATGAGGTTGAAGCCGTAAATGGCGTTGGTATGCAGACCGTTAGCATTCTTGAAGCGGTCAATTTGGTTATAAAGTGCAAAGAAGGCACGGAAGGCTACCGAAGAGCCATCAATGAGTAATAACTTATTTTTTTTCATGTTTCTATTATAGCATGGATGCGGAAGATTTGTGGGTGGTGGAGGGCTGGAATAGCAAAGAAAATCCTAGTCAGTGACTAGGATTTTTCATTGCAATATACCTTACTCAACTGATTTTAGAGCTTCCAGCATATCCACCTTTCTTAGATGATGGTTGACATAGATACCAAGGGCTGCCAGAATGCCAATAATAGCCACAACCGGAATGATATAAACTTCCAGTCCGACAGCGGGATTGAATCGAATGCTGTCCGACCCAATCATTTCAAGGAGTAACCTGTGCAGATAAATCCCACCAACTAGTCCGACCACAATTCCGATAATGGACAGGACAATGGTTTCCCGATAGATATACATGGTCACTTCCCGATTATGGAAGCCTAGGACTTTTATAGTAGACAGTTCTCTAATCCGTTCGGACATATTGATAATAGTGAGATTATAAAGAATGACCAGTCCAAGCAAGATTGATAGAAGGACCAGAATGGTCATTATGGTTTGTAGGGAGCCTGCAATAGTGGTCAGCATAGCCATAAGCGAGGTATTCTGCACCAGACTTTTGACTGCTGGCATGGCTAGAAGCTGGCTAGCCAGTTTCTGTACATGACCTGTCTTATCATTTTTCAGTTGCACCAAATAGGCATTGGCTGTCTTTTGACGACCCGTCACCTGCTCGTAGTAACCTCTGGTCATATAGATGAAGTGTCCGGCGTACATATCGGCCACAGCAGCCACCCTGACCTGCACTTCCTTATCTTCCAGAGTAAGTCCTAGTTTATCCCCGACACTGACACCGTAGATTTGGGCTAGTTTTTCCGTGAGGACAATGCCCCTGCCACTCAGCTGGATAGCTTTACCAGAAGAATTTTCAAGACTGACTAGATTTCCCAAATCCTGACGATCTGAAATATACAGACCAATGGAAATATTTTTTCTCTGGCCACTAGTTTCCACTGTTTGACTGAGCTGTTCAAAAGCCACTGGCATGGATTGACCAACCTGATCCGACTGGAGAAAGGCTGTTAATTTGTCTAAGTCCTCCTCATCTGCTCTGCTATTTTCCACTACCAACATATCATAATGGATGAGTTCCCCAAACTGCCGTTGGACAACTCCTGAGATGGAGGAGCGGATGCCTAAGCCACCGAAAAGGAGGGCGACCGTACCTGCCACACCGAAGATGGTCATGAGCATGCGGAGCTTGTAACGGAAGATGTTGCGGGCAGTCACCTTGTGGGTGAAGCTCAGGCGGGACCAGATAGCTGGCCATTTTTCTAGCCAAATACTTGAACCTGCAGCTGGAGGTTTAGGAAGGAGTAATTGAGCCGGTTTCTCGGTCAATTCTCTCTGTGCCACCAGATAGGCAGGCAAAACGGAGGAAATCAATGATAGGAGCACGGCTAAACCAGTCCAGAGGGGATAAAAGTGTAGCTTGGCAGGTCCAATCACCGTCGTCTGCGTGATAATGCTCGAAATGATAGGTGATAGGACAAGGTTTCCAGCAAGAATGCCGACAAGAGTACCAACTAGGCCAGCTGCTAGACCATATAGAAGGAACTTGGCCATGATTTGCCTATTGGTATAGCCAAGGGCCTTGAAAACGCCTGACTGGGTCCGTTCCTCATCCACAAAACGAGCCATGGTGGTAAAGGTGACTAGAGCAGCTACGAGATAAAGAACTAGAGGGAAAACATTGCCTACTGCCGCGATGGACTTGGTCGCATTGCTATAGGTCGTGTAGCCATCCCCACCGGGGATGCTGGTCCGACTATAAATCTGATAGGGAGATTTTTCTAATTTGCTCAGGTCGGACTTGGCCTGGACAATCTCTGTTTGGGACTGGCTGATTTCTTGATTGGCTTTTGCCTGTTTTTCAGACAATTGAGATTGGGCCTGGGCTAATTCCTTGTCTGCCGCTTCCAAGCGCAACTCTTCTTGACGAAGTTTCAAGTCAGAAGATTCCAATTGACTGACACCCCATTCATAATCTGAAACGCCATTTTGATAGGCTGCCAGACCTTGTTCATACTGGGATAGACCTGATTGGTAGTGGGCCAAACCAGTCTGGTATTCCTGATTCCAGGTTTGATAATCAGCTAGACTAGCTTCATATTCTATAACCTTGGATTGGTAGTAGTCATAGTTATTGATATAGGATTGGTGAGCTTGGTCATAGTCAGTTTCAAGCTGATCTAAACGAGCTTTTTCTGCGTCCAATGCTTCCTGTCTAGCTAATAAGTCAGGATAGTCAGATAATGTCTGTCCAGCCTGAACCTGACTGGCAATCAGCTGATTTAAACTTTGTTGGTTTTGGTACCAGTCGGCACGACCAGTTGAAATTTGTGAAGCTGTTTGACTAAGTCGCACATTCTGTGCATTCAGTTCAAGTTTTGCTGCATCTAAGCGCTGAACTGCTTGGTCCAGTTCTTCCTGGATTCCTTCAAGAAAGGAAGTAGTTTGGTCCAGTTTGGCTTTCTGGCTGTCCAATTCTTTCTTGCTTTCTTCCAATTGAAACTTGGTTTGCAACAACTGGGCTAGGGCAGTCCGCAATTCCATCTCTGACTGAACCAATTTAGCCCGTCCACGCGCAAACTCACTGCGACCACTTGCGACCTGCTCCTGACCAGTCGCCAAGTCTGTTGCCGCTTGGTCAAGCTGGGATTGAGCCTGGGCAATGTCTTCTTCCCCCTTAGCAATTTCCGTTTGCCCTTCAGATTGAATACTGGCCAAGCGTTGTTCATCGTTGTTTGCTAATAGGGTTTCTAATGCTTCTTGGTGGTCTTCTAGTTTGTTTTGATAGGCCTGGCTATGATAGGGCAGGTCTTTCAAATCATCATAAGCAAGTCGGGCGATTGTGTAGGCTTCTGATTGGAAGCTGTCCTCACTCACAACTCCATAACCAGCCAGTTGTCCATCACCACTTATGGCCATGCCCATAGTTTCATTGTCCCAGATTTCTGACGAAGCCACAAAACCAACAACTGTAAAGGTGGTTTGGGTCAGTATAGTCCCATCCTTATCTGGCTCAGTCACCTGAAAGGTGTCACCCAATTTGTAACTTGCTTGTAGGGATGGAGATAGAGCTATCTGGTCCTTCTTGCTCGGGAGTTTACCTTCTACTAATTTATAGGTTGAAATAGATTTTGGCTCTGAAAATAGTCGAACAGCAGTCTGATCTTCCTTGGCTACTACATCCTTAAAATGGCCAGCCTCTACTGTCGCACCTTTAATGGATGCCAATTCGTCCAGGTCAGCCTGACTGATACCCAGACCTGAAATGACAGCCAAATCCATTGTCCTATGGTCAGCGATATAGGTTTGGGCAGTTTTTTCCATATTTGGAGCTGTTACTTTCAGTCCTGTCAATGCTAGAGCTCCCAACATCATCAGGCTAAAAATGGACAAAAAACGCCCCTTGGAAGAAAGCAGAGATTGCCTCATATCCTTCCAGTAGATTTTCTTTTTCATCATATCACCCACTAATATTCTAGACTAGCAATATCCTGCGGTTCTGCATTCAGCTCAACAGAATGCACACGGGCATCCCGCATCCGAATAACCCTATCTGCAATAGGAGCCAGAGAGCTATTATGGGTCACGATAATCACCGTTGCTCCTTGCGTGCGGGACATATTTTGCAGGATTTGCAAGACCTGCTTACCTGTTTGGTAGTCCAAGGCTCCTGTCGGTTCATCACAAAGCAAAATTTTAGGCTTTTTGGCAACGGCACGGGCAATGGCCACACGTTGTTGTTCACCGCCTGAAAGCTGAGCAGGGAAATTATTGATTCGATGGCCAAGTCCGACCTCTTCCAAGACCTCCTCGGCATCCAAGGCATCCTTGACGATTTCTGCTGCCAGTTCCACATTTTCCTTGGCGGTCAGATTGGCAACCAAATTGTAAAACTGGAAGACAAAGCCTACATCATCTCTACGATAGTTGGTCAGTTCATGACTTGAAAGCTTGGCAATATCCACACCGTCAATCCAAACCTCCCCCTCATCGTTGCTATCCATGCCACCTAAGATATTGAGCAGAGTGGATTTTCCCGCACCAGATGAGCCAAGAATGATGACCAACTCTCCCTTTTCAATCTCAAAGGACACACCGTCATTTGCCACAATGGTCGCATCCCCCATTTGGTAGTATTTCGAAGAATTCTTTACTTGGATATAGGACATGGCACACCTCGCTTCTTCTCTTCCTAATGACTATATTCTTATTCTTTATTATAGCACAAAAGAGGGATTCTCACCCTCTCTGATCATCTATTATACTTGGGCAATAGCAGAGCCACCATAGAGTTTCAATTCTTCTCTGATAGTTTGGTAGTAGTAGCGATCAAAGGCCTGCCAAGCCTGCCTGCTAGTCTCACTCAATCGCAGGTCGCCTAGTCCAACCAAAAAACTGGTCGAACGGTAGAATTTCTCAATCGCAATCAGTTCTGTATTGGTGACCGACTTGGCCTCCGACAATAGGCGTGTCGTCTCAGTCAAATTATGTTGGAACCGTTGCTCATCAACTGTCCCCCGCTTATCTGCTTGAAAGGCCCGATTCAAGTCTTGAATGAGGGCCAAAACGTCTTGAATAATCTCTGTCTTTTCCATACAAGACCCTCCTTGTTTATGATGGATTTAGTATATCAAATTAGACAAAAATATTCCAGTCCTTTGTATAATCCCTTGATTTATGTTTATATTGATATTATAATGATAGAAAATGACACATTTATACATCTATCCGTTCGCCATTTATCCCCTGGAGGTATCTATGTTTCAAATTGAAGGAAAGCTATTTTTCCGTATCAAGAAAAACTTGGTCGCTATCTTGGTCATGCTGATGACGATTCTAGCTAGTTCCCTTCTAGCAGGCTACCACAATCGCCAAGCCAAATTAAAGGTCATCCAACACCATGAACAGTCTATCCAAAATTTTGAAAATATCATTCAAGATTTAGAAACACAGTATCAGAATCAAACTCTCAGCGAAGAAGATTATCAGGCTGAAAAAACATTCTTTACAGACTATATTGCCAACTACCAGAAGGAGATTGAGGCGGTCAAGAAGGAGAACTGGACCTATTTTTATGAGAAAAATATCCAGCACTATCAGAAGGATGGACAGTATATCAGCCATGTCTATCAAAGCTATGAATTTGCCCCACAAACCATCGAAAATACCTTCTTGATGTCCAAGTATCTGCTAGAAAAGGAGATACCCTCAGCTTTTCCAACTGAGCTTTACCTAACAGCCTTTGAACATCCCAAAACACCAACAGACAGGGAAATTGTCAAGAGCCTGGGCCAGCAGGCCTTAAAGGGAACCAGCCATGAAATCTGGCAGGGGCAAAAACAGCTGGGGCTTGTCATCACCCTTCCTCTCTTTCTCCTAGCTTTCATCAACTTTTTCATCAAAGACCAGCAGGGAACTAACCGACAAATCCGCCTTTTACAGACCCTAGGGCTGACTAGAATCCGAATTACAACCAATAAATACCTGGCTTTCCTGACACTATATACTGCCCTCTTTCTCACCCTCTATCTGAGCCATTTGCTCATCGCTTTTTTACTAAACGGCAATAGTAGTTGGATCTATCCCGTCACCACCTATAGCAGTAAGGGACTGGCTTACAGTTTTATCACCACAACCATAAAACCTATTTACCAAGTCATCTTGCTGGCCTGTGGCATGCACTATCTCTACCTTCTATTTTTGCTGGGAGTGGCACAGACCTTGGCTAGAGTCTTAAAAAATGGACTGGCTGGACTGGTTGTCACACTAGGACTTGTCATCTCTGCCAATTTCTTTCCCCATATCTTCAATCCATTTAGCCTATGGAATGCGGGCAATCTGGCGGACGGAAGTGCTATCATCTACCAGCAATTAACAGGATACAGCATTCCAAAAGTCTTTACGGTTCTTCTCATCAGTAACCTGCTCATCTATATCCTGCAATTCTATCTCCTGACAAGAAAAAGTGAGGTCTAACCATGCGATTATCCATTCACAATTTGTGCAAATCCTACGGGAAAAATAAGATACTAGACCAGCTAAACCTAGAACTGGCGGAGCCTGGAATCTGGGCCTTGATTGGACCAAATGGAGCTGGAAAGACAACTCTCCTAGACTGCATTGCCAACCTGCAATCCTTTGATTCGGGAGAGATTTCAATAAATGGCAAAAAGCACGATAATCCAAATGTCTACCAAACCTTTGCCTACCTGCAGGACAACCGTGTCCTCTACCCTGAATTGACGGGGCTAGAACACTTACGATTGGTCCAGACTATCCAAGGTTTACCCAAAGAGCGGATTGAGGAAGTCATCCAAGAAATCGGAATCCGTGATTATGTGAAGATCCCTGTCAAAAATTATTCCCTAGGAATGAAGCAACATCTCCTGCTGGCTATCGGTATCATGAACAAGCCCCAGGTCATGCTCTTGGATGAACCCTTGAACGGTTTGGACCCGACCAGCTACATCCAGACCAGAAAATTGCTCCAGAAACTAGCCAAAAATGGTTCAACCATTATCGTATCTTCCCACCAATTAAACGAGGTGGACCAGCTAACCGACCAGCTGCTCTTTCTCAAACAGGGAAAAATCATCGAGCGAAAACTGGAACAGGTTGGGCGACAGTACACCATTCAAACCAGCGACAACCAGACAGTTTATCAGAAACTTAGGCAAGTGGAAGGCCTGACTTTGGCCAATAATAGCATTCAGCTAGACACCAGTGTTCACAGTCTGCATTTCTACCTTGATCAACTTATGGCTTGTCAGGTGGAAATTCTGGATATTAGCATTCAGGAACACCAGTCCGAAGAAATCTATAAAGAACTATTTGAATAGGGAGGTCTGACTATGAACACCCTAACTCTTTTCATTCTGCGACTGAAACGCAATGCTCTTTTTCTAGCCCTCATGACCGCTGTGGCTCTTATCCCACTTGCTCTGTCCTATCGGAATGTCCTAGAAGCCGAAAACCTGCGCTTTGAGGATCGAACCCGTATCATACAAGTCAAAAAAGAAGCTGAAACCTTCTTGTATACTGACGATAAGGAAGCTCAAGCCTTAGACCAGGAAAGTATGGATTATTATAAAAAACTCTTAGAACTAGCGACCACCTACTTAGAAAAGGAACATATCCAAGGAAAAAGTCAGGAGGTCTTGGAAACGGAGTTAGAACTCTACCAGACCATGCAAAACTGGGAGGCAAACGGGCACAATATCAATCATTTTACAAACAGCGAACTGGCAGAACGTATCACAGTCTATAAAAAAGTACTAGAGCAAAGCCTTAGCTTTCACTACCCTACTGCACCCAAGGATATCTATCTGACCTTGTTACAGGTTCTGCCAGCTAGCAACTATATAATCCCCCTTGTCATCTGCTGTCTCTTAGCCTGGCTCCTGATGACTGACCTTTCCAAACATCGTGGTCTCCTCTTTATCAACGGACTATCCCCTGGTCAATATGCCACTAGCCTGACCCAACTTGCTCTTCTCCTACAAGTTGCTATCTATGCCCTCATCCTGTTCATGCTACTTCTATTGGCACATCAGTTCCAATTTACCTTCCAAGAAGACTATCCTCTACTAGTCGGCACAAATACTCTATCTACCATATCTATCAGGGAACAATTACAGAAACTCCTGCTGGTAATGGCTGGAATGACAGGTTTCTATCTGACCTTTATCCGATTAGCAACGGCTAAAGTCCTACAAACATACAAGCGAAAATAAGCTGAAAACAAACCAGTCACTAGACTTAAAACTGAACATATGTTACAATGCCTTGGTGTGCAAACGTTAGCATTTAGGAAGGTTTTGAACATTTGAAAAAAATATCCCTATCTCCATTTGCTTGGAGCGCAATCTATCTGACAGTATCTTGGTTGATTTTCTTCTTCCAAGTACCATTTTTTAACAAGCTAATCCAAGGCCTCTTCCAACTGGACATAGAAAACATCAGCAATCTAATCCAAGACCAGCTGGTAGAAGGCTGGGTGCGACGAGCTATAATGCTTCTACTTGTTATGTTCCTCATCTGTCTGGTTGAATGCGTACTCTTTTACATCTTGACTGGTAAGCTCATCAAGACCTTCAAAAAACTGGAATCCAAGGCCAACCAGTTCATCCTTTGGGGTTACCGCCTCTTGTTCTGGGGATCAATCGGCTTGATTGTCTTTGGTTTGGTGACTAGCCTTTCAACTGGTCTGGACTTATGGAGAAATATCCAAGCCCTGCAAGAACTGGATTTTCAGACGATTGGGGCAGACATGCAGGCTCTGATAGCTGAAACTCCTCTGACTAAAATCGGTGATGTGCAAGCCTTGTTTGACAGCATTCAAGACTACATTCGTGACAATAGCCTCTTGCTAGCAAGCAAGGAAACACTGGTGATCCAGGTATCAAAACTCCACTCGCTTATCAGTGTCTGGTCAACTGCCTATCCAATCCTACTTGCCCTGCTCAGCTATTTCCACATAAAAGACTGGTGGACTAAGCGGACGCCAGGAAAACCGATCGTCAAAATCAGCTTGACCATCGAGCGTCAGTAAACGTGTTGAGGCTGGGACAAAAGTCCTGGTCTCCTTCGTTTTTTTCAATAGTTAAACTTGACGCAGTGGTTGAGTGGGCTCTAATTAGCTGATTTTATCAGCTTTTACAGCCCTACTCAACTGTGCGGGGGTAGGACTACAAAATCGAACCCTGTGGGTTACCGATTTTTGTCCCACTCCCTTTTGCTGGCAAAAAAACGATGCCTGTTCAGACATCGTTATATTCTTTTATTTGACAGCCTCCAAAGCCGCATCATAGTCTGGATGTTCGTTGACATTGTCCAGGTATTCTACATAGGTGATTTCATTGTCGGCATTAAGGACAAAGACCGCACGCGCCAGCAAATTCCACTCTCGCATGAGCACACCGTAGGATTTTCCAAAGGCATGGTCATAGTAATCAGACAAGGTGACGGCATCTTCCAAGCCAGCAGCACCACACCAGCGTTTTTGGGCAAATGGCAGGTCAGCTGATACAGTGATGACAACCGTATTGTCACGGTCAGCCAACTCCTGATTGAAGCGACGAGTTTGGGTATCGCAAATCCCTGTATCAATAGAAGGCACAACACTGATGACCTTGGTCTGCTTGCCAAAGTCTTTCAGACTTTTCAAACTCAAGTCATTGGCCATAAGGACAAAGTCAGGAGCCGTATCTCCTACTCGCAACTGCGGACCTACCAAGGTCACCGGTTTTCCAATAAAGGTTGTCATATCTATCTCCCTTGCACTTAATATATCTATTGTAAGCGTTTATGTAAAAAAATACCAGTTTTTTGACTGGTATTTTAGTTTATGTTCACCCTTTTCAATCGCAGAGCGTTCAAGACGACTGACACTGAGCTGAGGGCCATGGCTGCACCTGCAAACATAGGATTGAGCAGAGGTCCACCAAATACATGTAAGAGCCCCATGGCGATTGGAATGCCAATCACATTATAAGCAAAGGCCCAGAAGAGATTTTGTTTGATGGTCCGCATGGTTGCCTGGCTGAGTTTGACAGCCTTGACCACATCCAAGATGTCACTATGCATGAGAACAATATCGGCAGACTCGATAGCAATATCTGTCCCTGAACCAATGGCCAGACCCACATGGGCTTGAGCAAGGGCTGGGGCATCGTTGATGCCATCCCCCACCATAGCGACTGTTTTGCCCTCTTCTTGTAAGAGCTTGACTTGGTTGGCCTTGTCATCTGGCAGGACCTGACTGACCACCTGCTCAATGCCGACTTCCTTGGCAATGGCCTGGGCAGTTTTTTCATTGTCTCCTGTCAGCATGACCACTTCTAATCCCATAGCTTGCAGAGCCTGGACAGCCTGACGGCTGGTCTCTTTTACTTTATCAGCAATGGCAATGACTGCTAGTAATTCTTGCTGGGTTGCTAGGAAAACAGGCGTCTTGGCTTGATGGGCAAATGCCTCCGCAACTGCAGGTCCTTGGGAAACATCAATTCCCTGTTCCCGCATCAACCGTTCATTTCCCAGATAGATGGTCTGCTCTGCTATTGTCACCGAAAGACCACGACCTGAAAGCGCCTGAAAATCGGTGGCGGGCAAGAGTTCAATCTTTTCTGTCTGAGCAGCTTGCAGAAGGGCTTGAGCCAAGGGATGCTCAGAAAATTGCTCGCCACTTGCGGCCAGCTGGAGAACCTGCTCACGATTTTTCGTAGACAAGAGATGAATGTCTGTCACCTGAGGCTTGCCCTCAGTAATGGTCCCCGTCTTGTCGAAGACAATGGTATTCACACCTTGTAGGGTCTCAATAGCTTGACCAGACTTGAACAGAAGACCGTTTTCTGCCCCTTTTCCAGTCCCGACCATGATGGCCGTCGGAGTTGCTAGGCCCAGAGCACAAGGGCAGGCGATGACCAAGACCGAGATGGTAATGGACAGAGAGAAAATCCAGGAATGTTGCCCTAAGAGCAACCAAGCCAGTCCTGAGAGGACAGCAAGACCCATGACAATGGGCACAAAGACGGCAGATACTTGGTCAGCCAATTTGGCTATGGGAGCCTTAGAGCCCTGTGCCTCTTCTACCAAGCGAATAATCTGAGCCAGAGTCGTATCACGACCGACCTTGGTAGCTTGCATAGTGATAGCCCCTTGCTGGTTTAAGGTTCCACCAAAGATGCTATCACCTTCCATCTTCTGAACTGGCAGGCTCTCACCCGTCAACATGGACTCATCGACAGTCGATTGTCCCTGAACCACAACCCCATCCACCGCAATTTTTTCACCAGGGCGGACAATAAGGAAGTCCCCCACAACCACCTCTTCCAAAGGCACTTGGATTTCTTGTCCATCTCTTAGCACTTGGGCAGTCTTGGGAGCCAAATTCATCAGCTTCTTAATGGCCTCAGAAGTTTGACCTTTAGACCTAGCTTCAAAATATTTCCCCAGGGTAATCAGGGTTAAAATAACAGCAGCTGATTCAAAATAGAGTTCAGGATGGTGACCGTGCATGGCTACTTCTTTCCCCATCAGAAGAAAAGCAACCATCAAAAGACCTTGAACCAAGGCAGCACCTGTTCCAACGGCGATGAGTGAGTCCATATTCGGATGACCTTGCAAAAGGGTTTTAAAGCCTTTTGTGAAAAAACTGCGTCCGATATAAAGGATAGGGATGAGCAAGAGGATTTGACTGACCGCAAAAACGAGCGGTTGATGGAGCAAAGCTGGCAAAGGCAGACCACCAAAAGGCAACATGGGTCCCATGGCAATATAAAGCAAGGGAAGGGTGAAAACAGCTGACCAGACAAAGCGGTCCCATAGATTTTCTTCCCTGCTTGGTCCCTTATCCACCATCTCTTCCACTTCATCTGGTCGAATAAGCTGATAACCAGCTTCTTCAACCGCCTTTTCTAGACTGGTTGGATTTTGCAGGTCACGATTGTAGCGGAGTGTCGCCTTTTCCGTTGCCAAATTGACACTGATTTCTTCCACTCCCTCTAGTTTCCCCAGAGCTTTTTCAACTGTCATGGCACAAGATGCACAGGTCATGCCCTCGATAGCATAGGTTTCGGTAATAAGGTTGCGAACCAAACCATAACCCGCCTTTTCAACTGCTTGACCAATGTCGCTCAGGCTTAAGACATTTTCATCAAAACTGACACTCAATTTTTCAGTTGCCAAATTGACGCTGACTTCCTCTACTCCTGTCAATTTCCCGACAGCTTTTTCTACTGTCATGGCACAGGAAGCACAGGTCATGCCTGATACACTAATACTTTCTTTTTGCATGATAACACTCCTTTTGACTACGTTTGTAATCAAATTATACAAAACTTGACTACATTTGTAAACAAATTTGTTTTGAAAAAAGAGAGGTTGCCCTCTACTTCTTTCTTGCCAACATCGTCGCAAACCGCATCTTGAGGAAATTGCCATTCTCATCCCGCTTATGGAGTTGACCAAAGTCTTCATTGTATTTGACCAGTTCCCAGTCACGATAGTATTCCTTCAACTCACCTTCGCCGAAAGTAAAGGAGAAATTCATAGGACAAGGGGCATCTTCCGTATCCATGGCTGCTACAATCAAGTTGTAACCACCCGGTCTTGTTCGTTCCTGCATATTTTGGATAATGGCGGGTACACGGTCACGCTCCAAAAACATGAAAACCACTGTTGAGATAATCCAGTCGTAGTCCTGCTCCAAACTGGCTGAGTTAATATCATAGGTCCCAGCCTGTAAGTCCAAGTCCTCCACTTCCTTGACCTGCAAGAGTGTCTGAATGCTCGGCACATGCTTATCAACTGCCGTCACCTCAAAACCCTGCTGAGCCAAGTAAAGACTGTTCCTACCATGACCGCATCCCAAGTCCAAGACCTTACAAGGTTTGATAGTATTCAAGGCCTCCAAGACCTCCGAATGCGTCCGCGTATAGTCGTACTTTTTAGCAAAATAATCCTCTGGTTGACAGAAAAATTCCAAGAAAAATTCCGTATCCTCTGTCAACAAGGTCACCCGATGCCAAGCCTGTGGCTCAACAAAGGGAACATCATCTGTCGGACCATAGACATATTCTCCTAAGATCTCATTATCATCTGAAATCGGCTCAAATTTGAGCTTCCCCTTCAAAACCTTGATTTTGGCCCAGGTACCCACCTTGGTATTGTGCTTGGTCAAAAAATGCTGGGGAACCGTATCCTGATTCCAAACGGGCATGCGTTTGTAAGGAACTAAAACAGTCATTATCTCTCCTTTTCCATGCTAATATTGTAGAAAAACTTCATGAAGTTTGCAAGCAATAAAAGACCAGGATTCCTCCCAGTCTACCGACTATTGATAGCCTTCATGGTCCGTTTGATATCACGGTCTTGCTCACGGCGTTTGATGGACTCTCGCTTGTCGTAGTCGTGCTTCCCTTTGGCAAGCCCAATCAAGACCTTGGCAAAGCCGTCCTTGATATAGACCTTGAGGGGCACCAGGGTCATCCCTGTTCCCTTGACCTCATTGCCCAAGGACTCAATCTGCTTCTTCCGCAAGAGGAGCTTGCGGGTCCGTGTTGGCTCCTGGTTCCAGATATTGCCCTCATCATAGGGAGCGATATGGACATTGACCAGCCAAGCCTCGCCCTGCTTAATCTGGGCAAAGCCGTCCTTGAGGTTAATCCGCCCCGCACGAATAGACTTAATCTCCGTCCCCGTCAGGACCATCCCCGCCTCCACTGTATCGACAATGGTATAGTCGTGGCGGGCTTTTTTATTCTGTGCAATCACATTGCCCTCACCCTTGGCCATGCCTATCTCCTTTTCTTCTTGTTCTTTTTAGCCACTTCTTTGTAAAATGGTTTCTTTTTCTTGTCTTTTTTCCCACTTTTTGACTTGTGGTCTTTTCCAGACTTGTGATGTTTGCTGTCGCGACCAGCGGCTTCTTGTTTGTGGTGCTTGCCCCGTCCTCGCCCTGACCGATCATCACGGTCACGGTTGGAGTGACTGGCCGTTCTCCGTTTGGCTTTCAGAGCTTTTTCCACAATATCCAGCTCGGACGGCACGTGGGCAAAATCAATTTCCCCTGTCATCTTGTCTGCCCGCGTTAATTTGATACGGATTGGCTGACCGACACGGAAGACCCGACCTGATTTCTCACCCTGCAAGGTCAGAGTTCGTTCGTGGAACTGGTAGTATTCGTTGAGGTTGGTGATATGAATCAGACCTTCAACCGTGTTTGGTAACTCGACAAAAAGACCAAACTTGACCACGCTAGACACCACACCATCAAACTCTTGCCCAACAAATTCTTGCATGTACTCTGCCTTCTTCATGGCTTCGACTTCCCGCTCTGCCTCAATGGCACGGCGTTCTAAACTGGACGAAGACTTGGCAAGCTCAGGAATAACCTGCTCAAAATGCTCTGCTTTTTCCGCAGGATTGTGACCATATTCCCGCACCATGCGGTGAACCAGCAGATCGGGATAACGGCGGATCGGACTGGTGAAGTGGGTGTAGAACTCGGCACCCAGACCGTAGTGGCCGTGGTTATGCTCCGAGTAGCGTGCCTGCTGCATGGAACGGAGCAACATCATGTTGAGGACATCCGCATATGGTTCATCCTTGACCCGCTCCATGAGGTCCTGAAGGGCGTCCTGGCTGATCGAGCTGGCCGTTCCATATACCGTCAGACCAAAGCTGGTCGCATAGTCGATGAACTTCTGCAGCTTGTCCGACTTGGGCTCCTCATGGATCCGATAGATGAAAGGCAGGTCCAGCTTGGCAAAATGCTCAGCAACGCACTCATTGGCTGCCAACATGAAGGACTCAATCATCCGCTCGGCAATGCCCCGCTGGCGCAGTTGAATATCGACTGGCAGACCATCCTTGTTGACGATGATTTTGGCTTCAGCTGTATCAAAGTTGAGGGCACCACGTTTGTAGCGCATAGCTTCTAGGGTTTCATGGAGTTTGACCATGAGCTCAACACTTGGCACGATTGCCTTGTATTTGTCCAGCTTTTCCTGATTGCCTGCAATCATGTCATTGACATCGGAATAGGTCATGCGGAAGGTGGTTTTGATAACCGTTTGGCCAATCCAGTGCTTGACCACCTTGCCCTTGCGGTCAATTTCCATAATAGCCGACTGGGTCAGGCGATCCACATTCGGATTAAGGGAACAAATGCCGTTTGACAGGCGTTCTGGCAACATTGGCACCACACGGTCGGTCACATAGACAGAGGTTCCACGCTTTACAGCTTCCTGGTCCAAGGCTGAGCCTTCCGTCACATAGTAGCTGACATCGGCGATATGGACACCCAGCTCCAGATTACCGTTCTTGAGTTGCTTGATATGGACCGCATCGTCCAAGTCCTTAGCATCCGCACCGTCTATGGTGAAGATAATTTCATCCCGCAGGTCCAAGCGTCCTGCAAAGTCCTGTTCAGACGGACTTTCTGGTACTCGATTAGCCTCCGCCAAAACTTCATCAGGGAATTCCGACACAATGTCCATGGATTCCAAAACTTCCAAGACATCAATCCCCACATCGTCCTTGTGCCCCACCACGTCCCGAATGGTCGCAATAAAGTGGTCCCGTTTCTTGTTAGGATAGGCTTCGATATCGACTTTTAGGATTTCCGTTCCTGTCAATACCAGAGGTGACTTCTTGATATAAATCTTCTGAGCGATTTTCTGGTTTTTAGACTTGATGTAGCCTGCATACTCAGGTCTGTCTTCGTCAAAAACAATCAAGCCCACCGCTGTTTTCAGGCTATGTTCCAAAATATCAATGACTTCCGCTTCCGCAGCCGTCCCCTTGAGTCTGTCCGCCACTTTCTTAATGGCTACTTCTACTCGGTCGCCCTCGATAGCGAAGTTGACATCATCACGGCTGACAAAGAGATCATCTTCCTCTTCATCAATAGTCACAAAGCCAAAACCAGACTTGTGGGCACGAAAAATACCCTGTAAGGTTACCTTGTTTTTGGACACTTTGGGTGCTGGCAGAGCAATTCGACCCGCATTGTCAAAGACAAGCTGACGGCTACCTTCCATACTGGAAACCAGCTTGACCAAGTCTGTAAAACTCTTGGCAGAACTGGCTCCAAACTGATCAGCCAGTTGGTCCATGGTCACAGGACCAACTTCTTTAATATAGTTTATAATATCGTTTTTCATTTTAATGTTTACCAAGATGCTGGGCTCAAGCCTAGCACCGCTCCTCAAAGTTAGTGTCAACATCTCAGCGCAGTGGTTGATTGGTAGATTTGTTCGTGTTTTACACTCCAAATCTGACCTAATCAACTGTGCGGGGGTGGGAAGACGAACTCTTCTATAGAATGGTCGAGTTCTTTCCCACTCCCATTTCTCTTAATGTTGCTCAGTTTTTCTTTTATTGGTTAGACAAGCGGAGAAACTGCATGTCTGCATTTCCATATTTCCAACTTTCAACCCTTCCTAGCATCTTATCCTTGAACAGTTCGGTCTACTCCTAAAAAAATAGACCAAGAACAAGTCCCAGTCTGATTTATCTATTTACTTGAAATGATAACAAGTGCTAGCGCATCCAACATCCATAGGAAAATCAGAATAGCCGTAATACGTTGCATCACAGCCTCAAAACCACGCGCCTTAGTACGCTCAAACAAGGCTCCGCTCGTTGAATCAAAGACGTTGCTCGATTGGTTCTTAGCTGGTTGGATAAAAATCACCGCAATCAAAATAACAGATAAAATCAAAAGAATGGTTAATAATAGTTGATACATATGATTTCACTTTCTACAATAACTTAGCATATTATACCACAATACCTATTTGGTTTCAAGGTGAAGGGTTACTTTTCTCTCTTTTGGACAGTATTTCAAAACCTCAATCTTATCTGGATGGGTCTTGGCATTCTTACTGGTCAGATAGTTCTTACTCCCACATTCTGAACACTGCAAATTGATTTTAACTCTCACGAAACATCCCTTACTTTCAAGTAATTTCTAAAATTGGCCAAGGACCATAGTAAATTAAATAAGACCAGACCACTAGATAAGTAAAATACCCAGTCATAGCCCAGTTGAGCAGCCACCGCTGACCCCATCATTGGCCCCACAACAGAACCAAGATTGTTAAAAATCTGGTTATAAGAAAAAATCCTGGAAATCCCTTCCTTGGGCGTCAGCTTGGTCAAGAGCGAATTGACTGACGGCAAGAGGGCCCCTGTTCCAAAACCATATAAAAAACGCAGTAACCCAAGCTGAAAAGGATTTTGAGCAAATACACAAAGAACATTGATCAGCAGGCTATAGGTCAAAGCCATCAAGAGAAGCCTGTGGTTACCAATTTTATCACCCAACTTTCCTAAATATCCTGAAGTCACTAAAGAGGCCATTCCAGGCAGGGAGATGATAAAACCAGCCACAAAGAGCAGGTTGTCCGTCTGACCCAGATGCCGTACATAGAGAGTCAAAATCGGCACCACAGCCTGAGCAGCCGCGATGATAATCATAGAAGTCACAAAGAGCCCTACCAACATCTGCCTATCCTTGACCTGTTCAAAAACTTGTCGGATAGACAAGGTATCCTCCTTCTTGACAGGAACAAAATCCTCACGAATGTAAAAAACGGTTAGCAAGACAACCAAGGCATAAAGCAGACCGACCAGCAAGAAGACATTGTGGACACCAAACATCTCCGCCAGAATACCGCCTAGCGTTGGCCCAATCAAGTTTCCCGCTACTGCACCTGTTGACAAGGTCCCCAGAGCATAGCCTGTTTTGTCCTTGGGCACCTGACTAGCAATCAAGGCCGTCGCATTGGGAATGTAACCTGTAAACACACCGTTCAAGACCCGCAGGACAATCAGCCAAAAGACATTGGGCACAAAGGCCATGCCTCCCATGGTAAAAATCATGGCAAAGGCCGCCCGCACCATCATAGGCTTGCGACCGTAGCGGTCTGCCAAACTACCCCAGATAGGAGCCATAACCGCCGCCGCAAAGGCATTGGCCGAAACCGCCAGCCCCGCATAATATTCCACCTGACCAGCAGCCACTCCCAACTCCTCCACGAAGACCGAGATAAAGGGCATGACCAAGGTAAAACTAGCTCCAGCTAAAAAATTCCCTAGCCAGGCCACTTTCATATTTCGCTGCCAGTAACTACTACCTTCTTCCATCCTATAACTCCTCCAAAAGCCGAGCAACCTGCACTAAGGTCGCCTCAACCGCTCCCCTATTATCAATCACCACTTGGGCTTTGCCCCGTTTTTCCTCTAAAGAAAGCTGAGCAGCCAGCCGATTTTCTGCTTCTTGAGCTGAAAAGCCGTTGCGCTTCATCAGCCGTTCCAACTGCTGCGCTCTATCGACATAGACCAGCCAGACTTCATCTACTTCCCCGCTATAATCGGCCTCGTAGAGCAGGGGAATATCCATGAAAACCACTGGCTCCCTTTGCTTGAGAGCATCCCTTCTAGTCAACAATTCTTGCCTGATAATCTGGTCCTGCAAGACTGACAAACGAGCCCGTAACTTGCTATCCGCAAAAACAGCCTGACCCAGCTTAGCCCTATCTAGACTGCCATCAGCTGACAGGATAGTTTCCCCAAACTCAGCCAGTAAGACCTGATAGAGCTTGCCACCTTTAGCCTGTAATTCGTGAACAACCGCATCCGCATCAATGACTGGATAACCTTGTTCTCTCAGAAATGCTGTAACTGTTGATTTTCCAGAGGCGATGCCTCCTGTTAGACCGATAACTTTAGCCATGTTTCACCTGACACTGAGGACAGAAATGTGTCCCTCGACCGCCCAGCTGGATTTTGACAATCTCTGTCTGGCAACGGGGACAGGCCTGCCCTGTCTTTCCATAAACTTGTAAATAATCCTGCATGGTCCCGTCCATGCCCAAGGCATTCTTATAGGTCCGAATGGTTGAGCCACCTTTTTCGATACCCAGTCGCAGAACTTCTATGGTGGCTTGACGGAGGTCTGCCACCTGCTCTGCCGATAGCTGCTGACTAGCTTGAGCAGGATGAACTTGTGCTCTAAACAAAACCTCATCGACATAGATATTGCCCAAACCAGCCACTAAAGACTGGTCCAAAAGATGCGACTTAATGGGCTTTTTCGACTTAGCTAACTTTTTGACAAATTCTTCTAAGCCAAAATCTTCCTCCGACGGCTCAGGACCAATTTTGCGACTGATAAAATAGACTTCCACATCTGACTTGCCCAACAACTCCATGGTCCCAAACTTGCGGACATCCTGATAAACCAAGGTCGACCCGTCTGTAAAAGTAAACAAGACATGAAAGTGCTTGTTGGTAGGCACCTGTTCTGGAAAGAAATTGTACTTACCTTCCATGCGTAAATGGGAAATCAAAACAAAATCCGTTAAGTACAACAGCAGGTACTTCCCTCGGCGTTCCACATGCTCTATTTCCTGTCCAATCAAGTCTTGGCAGAAAGTATCTACACCAGTCTTTACCATTGGAGCATAGGTCACCTTGACCTTTTCGATGACCTTTCCCTTGACCAATCGTTTCAAACCACGACGAACCGTTTCAACCTCAGGTAATTCGGGCAATGTACGATACCAAGAGCGTAAAAAGCGACTGAAAATTAGGAGAGCGACGCTGTGTGGCTTGCACACAAGGAGCTCTATCTATTTTCCGAGCTTTTAGCTCGGGTTCAAGTACGCAAACACTCGTCCTTTCTAACAAAATTACAAAATAAAAGAAAAATAGGAACCTGACCGACGGTGCATCGGCACCTAGGTCACGGTTGTGATTTTCACAGAGGCCTAGGCGAGGTCAATTCCAACACCTATTCGGCATTCCTTTCTTAACTAAATTTTTGATAGACATACTTTTATTCACTATTCAAATCTCGAACATAGTGAACGGTTCGGCTAACTTCTCGGAAGCCATGTTTGATATGAAAATTCTGGCTTAGTAGATTATCCAGTTCCGCATCAGATCCTAGTTGGCATATCCCTTGACTTTTAGCCCAATGCTCAGCAAAATTCAACAGTTCTTTCGCAATCCCTTGACTACGGTAATTCGGGCTAATAAAAATCCCTTCTAAATAGGCAACTGGACTTGCCTGACATCCTTCTACATAGTCGTGGCGAAGCGACAAACTAATCCACGCTATCGGCTCCTCACTTTGAGAGTAATACAAAAACTCAAAAGGAAACTCATTATTTGAAAATTTTTCTATCAAAACTTGCTCTTTTGTCTGCCAAACCTGAATTGCAAAAGAAGCCCAGATAGAAAGTGTCTGTTCATTAACTGCCCTAATCGTCATAATATTTCACCGTAACGACGGAAAACACCACAAAAGTGGTGCTTCACGCTTGAAATTAATTCATTTCTATTCTGGCGAGACAAGTCACACCAGGCTACCTCGCTCTCTGGTTTTCAAGCTCGGGTTTTCACATGGTCACTTTCGCATTATTAGGTGACCAGCTGAAACAGTCTATTCCCAGACTGCTTCACTCCCCCGGACTACCTCGCTCTCCAATTTCTTGGCTCGGGTTAAAAACGTCCCCCGGACGTTTTTAATACTCTTTCTCATTATAGCCAAAATCGGCGAGGTCGAGTTTTTTGTCACGCCAGTTTTTCTTGACCTTGACCCAGGTTTCGAGGAAGACTTTGTCGCCTAACATGAGTTCGATATCGCGGCGGGCCATGGAGCCGATTTTCTTGAGCATGGCTCCTTGCTTGCCGATGATAATGCCTTTCTGGCTATCACGCTCAACCATAATCGTCGCTCGGATATGGACCTTGTCGGTAAATTCATCACGTTTCATAGATTCGATGACAACGGCAACAGAGTGCGGAATTTCCTCACGGGTCAGGTGCAAGACCTTCTCCCGAATCATCTCAGACACCAAGAAACGTTCTGGGTGGTCGGTAATCTGGTCTGCTGGGAAATACTGGAAACCTTCGTCCAGATTTTCTTTTAGAATTTCCATCAGGCGATTGACATTGTTCCCTTGAGTAGCAGAAATGGGCACAATTTCCCTGAAGTCCATCTGTTGACGGAAATCATCAATCTGCTCAAGTAACTGGTCTGGATGAACCTTATCAATCTTGTTAACAACGAGGATAACTGGAACTTTTGCCTGCTTGAGCCGCTCCATAATCATGTCGTCACCCTTGCCTCGTTTTTCATCGGCTGGCACCATAAAGAGGACCGTGTCCACTTCACGCAGGGTGCTGTAGGCAGATTCCACCATAAAATCTCCTAAAGCCGTCTTGGGTTTGTGAATTCCTGGTGTGTCAATGAAGACAATTTGCTCTTCTTCTGTCGTATAAATGCCCATAATCTTATTACGGGTTGTTTGAGCCTTATCGCTCATGATGGCAATTTTTTGCCCCATTACATAGTTGAGAAAGGTTGATTTCCCAACGTTTGGACGACCTAAAATCGCCACAAAACCTGACTTAAATGTCATGTATTCTCCTTAATTTCTAAAAAATAAAGTCCCAAATTTTCGGCACAAAGATAATAAGACCTGTCAACAAGGCAAAGCCTGACACAAACAAGACTGCCCCTGCTGCCATATCTTTTGCATTCTTAGCTAATAGATGGAAATGATAGTCAGAAGCCAAATCCACTACACTCTCGATAGCTGAGTTCATGATTTCAAAAGCAATGACCAAACTGATACTAAGCAAGAGGAAAAGCCATTCTGTAACAGATACCTGAAAAATCAATCCCGCAAGCACAACTAGGACAGCTGAAGCTAGATGCTTCTTCATGTTGCGCTCTTCCTTGAAAGCCGTCAAAAGACCTGACATAGCAAAGTCCAAGCTGGCCATCAATTCCCTATTTTTCCAGCGATTTTTTGAATTATTCTCTTGTAAGTCCATAAGCTGTCAAAATTTCTTCTTGTAAACCAAACATTTCTGCTTCTTCTTCTGGCGTATAATGATCATAGCCATTGATATGCAGAAAACCGTGTACAGCCAAAAAGCCCATTTCGCGCTCGTAGCTATGGCCATAATCATCAGCCTGCTCACGCGCCTTATCGATGGAAATATACAATTCGCCAATATAGGCATCGAAATCTTCCATCATTTCAGCCAGTTCAGGGTTGTCCAGTAAGTCTTCCTCATCAAAGATAATTTCTGACTCTGGCTTATACTCTAGGCTGACAACATCAGTGGGACGGTCAATTCCTCTGTATTCCAAATTGACCTCATGGACGCGAGCATTGTCCACAAAGGTCACAGCCATTTCCTTATTCTGCTTGCCGATTTTTTCAGCCGCAAACTGGAGCAATTCTGTAATCTGCTCCTGCATTTGAGCAGAAACCTGCCCTGTTTCATCAATCATTTCTATATACATAACACTACGTTCCCTTTTACAGTTCCATTATAACACAAAACCTATCAATGAGGAGTTTTTAGTGGTATAATATCCTCAGAAGCTATCAAAGGAATGGAAAATGTTACAAACACCTAAGCATATTACGGCCATCATAGAGGCCCATTTGGACCAGATGACAAAACTTGAGAAGCAGATTGCCAGCTACTTTACCCAGCTTGATCCTGCTAGTGCTGATCTCAGTCTAGAAAATACCACTCAAACTCTGCATATTTCACCGTCTGCTCTGACCAGATTCGCTAAAAAATGTGGTTTTTCTGGCTACAGAGAATTTGTTTTTGCGTTTCAGAATAACCAGCAATATTTAGATAAACATTTCGAAAAATTGCAACGTAGCCTAACAAAAAATGTCCTGATCGACTACGAAGAAATTCTGACAGCAACCAATAATTTGGTGGACGAGGAAAAATTAGAAGAAATTGCTAAGCTCATTGACAGCAGTAAGCGTGTCTATTTCTATGGTATCGGTAGTTCTGGCCTGGTAGCCATGGAAATCAAGTCTCGTTTTATGCGGCTGGGGGTTGTCTGCGATGCCATTACAGATAAAAACAATCTCATTTGGACAACCAATATCCTAGATCAGACTTGCCTGGTTATCGGACTATCCTTGTCTGGTCAAACAGAAGAAGTCATCGAACACTTGCACTTGGCTACTCAAAAAGGGAGTACAACTGCCCTGCTAACTACCAAGGTGCCTCCCCAACCAACTTTTGATCAAATCATTCCAGTTGCCTCTGTCCGACACCTTAACTATGGCAACCGTATTTCACCTCAAATTCCCCTCCTCATCATGCTTGATGTTATCTACGCCTATTTTTTGGCCATCGACAAGGAGAGAAAAGAAAGTATTTTCAAACAAACCATCAAGGAATAATTCAAGAAAGCACTACTGTATTTCAAGTAGTGCTTTTCTTACTTAGTTATCCAAAAAACTTGTCCCGATTAAATAATCATAGACATAGTCATTAACCTTTACATGCATGGCATCGTGGGCATATTCTGGTAAGATTTTCATTTCTTTTTCAACTTCTAGTCGATTGTAGATAGCAAACTGGGTTGATGGTGGGCAGACCCCATCTTCTAAACCCGTCACCATGGCTACTGGGCATGAAATCAGATGAGCCAGATTTTTTACGTCAATATAGGATAGGTTTCGTAGAACCTCTTCTTCCCGTTCGTGAAATGGATCCGAAAATTTGAAATAGCGGAACAGTTCGTCATAGGCTTCGCTATTGTTGCCCAATTCTAAAATTCGTTTGAAATCAGATAGGAATGGATAGATGGCTACCGTTTTACTGATGTGGGGACTGAGAGCGGCTGCTACCAAGGCCAAGGCTCCTCCCTGTGAGGCACCGTAAGACACCAGGCGCTTCTGGTCAACAAAGTCCAAGCTGGCAATAATCTCAATCAGCTGATAGACATCCAGATAGACATCCTTATAAAACAAGTGGTCTGGTCCTTGAATCATCCCTCGAATAACTTGCCCCTTAACAGTGAGACCATCAAATTGCCCCAAATCCTGAGAACGCCCCGCCTGACCACGGACATCCATAGCTACTACCCCATAACCAGCTGCTAAAAATTTCAAGTTCTCAGACCAGTCGGGTCCTTGACCTTGGTAACCATGGAAATAAAAGAGAACGGGAACAGCTTGCTCACTCTTTGGAAAGAGGCACTTAGCAAAAACCTTGGAACCACTTGTACCCGTAAAGGTCAGTTCGTAGCAAGCTACATGAGGCAAGCCAGATTCTTTTTCAAGTAATACATGGTCTGCTAGACCTGTCAACTGATTTTTTTCATTCTGCCAGAAAGCATCAAAATCTGCAGGGACTTCCTGCCGACCACGATAGGTCAGCATATCCTGCAAGGTCATATTATCAATCATCATTCAACCTCTCTACAACTAGAAAAAAGACGGAAAGCTTCCAAATCTAAAGGAGAAGAGAAAGGGAAGGAAGCTCTCCATCTTATCGTATATTATAGTAGCCCCTGCTTCTGTTGGAAGTGATAGAAGGCTCCCAGCATACCAGCAGCATTCTCATGCTCTGCAAAGGCCAGCTTGGTCTTGTCTGCTAGACTTGAAACCAGGTTTGCCTTCAAAGCTGCTTGGATTTTCTCAGAAAGATACTCTTTTTGCGCCATAATACCACCGCCAAGAATGACCACTTCTGGATTGGCTACATAGCAGATATTGGCAATACCTTGACCAAGATAGTTGACCATTCGGTCAATGGCAGCAATACAGTGAGCATCTCCTGCCTTGGCTTCCTGAAAAATCTTATAACCGTTCCAGTCTGCTGGATCCTGATTATGTAAACGAGCCACTTCTTGGACAAGAGCCGTCGTTGAAGCCAGGTCTTGGAAAGCCCCATCTGAAAGGTGGAGATAGCCGACCTCACAGGCTGAATTACTAAAGCCATGGAAGATTTGACCGTCCACCAGTAAGCAGCCTCCAATGCCCGTGCCAATGGTCAAGCAAATGGAAATCCGACTACCTTGACCAGCACCTGAAATACCTTCTGCTAGTCCTGCACAGTTGACATCATTTTCAATCTCGCAAGGAAGACCGAAAGCTGTTTCTATTTCAGACTTAAACTGGGTTCCAGCATAGTTTGGAATCTGCGGCCCTGAATAGAAAATCTCTCCCTTGTCAGGGTCAACCATCCCAGCTGATGAAATAGCTACACCTGAAAGGGCATCTTGGGCATGAAAGTCTTCCACAAGTTTTTTGACTGTCGCTAGGATATGGGGGCCGCCCTTGTGGGCTTCCGTGTCCATCTTGTAACTTTCAAGAATCTGACCTGCTTCATCCAGACGACCATATTTAATCTGAGTTCCGCCAATATCAATAGCAAGATAGGTTTTCATAGACACCTCCTAGGCACCAAATCTTTCCTTAGCATCACGAATGACCTGAGCTGCTTCTTGGGCAATGATCAAGTCTGCTTCCGTCAAGGCTGTCAGAGGTTCACGAACAGAACCAATATCCAAGCCATCATTGATACGGATGACTTCCTTGATGACAGCGTACATATGACCATGACCGGAAACCAGTTTACCAATAATAGTATTGATAGTCGCCTGCAATTGACGGGCTGTTTCCAAGTCCTTGTCCGCAATCAATTGGTTCAAACGCAGGAAGAGTTCTGGCATAGCACCATAGGTACCCCCAATTCCACCCTTAGCGCCCATGAGGCGACCACCGAGAAATTGCTCATCTGGACCATTGAAGACCACATAGTCTTCACCGCCTAGACTGACAAAGGTATCAATATCCTGAACTGGCATAGAGGAATTTTTCACCCCGACCACTCGTGGATTTTTCAACATTTCCTTATAAAGACTTGGTGTCAAGGACACACCTGCCAGTTGCGGAATATTGTAGATAATGAAATCGGTGTTTGGTGCAGCTGCACTAATACCGTTCCAGTAAGCAGCAATGCTGTACTCTGGCAAACGGAAGTAAATCGGTGGGATAGCTGCAATAGCATCAACACCCAATTCTTCCGAATGACGAGCTAGCTCCACGCTGTCCTTCAAATTGTTGCAGGCTACATGGTTGATGATGGTCAATTTGCCCTTGGCAACTTCCATGACCGCTTCAAGAATTTGCTTGCGGTCTGCCACACTTTGGTAAATACATTCACCAGATGAACCGTTGACATAAAGCCCTTGAACACCCTTGTCAATGAAATACTGAACCAGGGCTTTTACACGTTCTGAACTAATCTCACCAGCCTCGTCATAACAGGCATAGAAGGCTGGGATAATTCCATGATATTTCGATAAATCTTTCATTCTAATTCCTTTTTAACTGTTTTTATTCTTGACCCAAATTCTCTAATGAATAGAAAGGATAGGCCCGCATAGGCAAAAAATAGTAGACAAACCAGACCGATTAAAAATGTCAGGTCTGAATAAAAGAGGATAGTAGCTACAAGTAGAAAGACCAGACCAACCATAGCGGTCAAGGACAACATATTCCCCAGGCATAAAATTCCTTTTAGGAATAAGTCTTTCAACTGCAAATCAAATCGACTGGCTAACGGGTAGATATAGACCCAAAGTAGCTGACTAAAGAGCAGGATGGCAATACAGCTTGCACGAAAACTGTCAAATACCAGACCAGCCTGTCCCAGAATCAGATATAGATCCAAGAGGCAAAATGTCGTTAACCCAATTTCTACCAGTGACAAGACCAGACCCTGTTTCCACTGGCGACCAAAATGACCCCAGTAGGTCGACCAGACCTTTACTTTCCCCTCTTCATTCATGTCCCATAAACTCGCTTGGAGGGCTAGTTTGGCAATTCCCAAGGTAAAAAGAGGAAGACTTGCCAAAACAGTTAAGCCATTTAAGAGCATGAGATCAAAGAGTTTTTCTACCAGTTGCCATGCTGGATGATTAACATCAAACAAGGACTGAACCAGTGTTCTACCACCCTTTCCTTTCATTTACATCTTCCCCTTTCTATTTTAGTTGAGAACTAATCGTCTATTAAGACTTTAATGACAAACTTGCGGACAGTCTTTTGTCCACCTGCCCATTGGTTTGGCTGATGAACCTCACCAGGTAGGAAAATAGCAAAGTAATTCCCATCAAGTAGGCAATCCACCCATTTTTCACTCGGAACAAAACCGATATCACTTGCTGGATCAAAACCAGTATCTTCTCCAACCAGACGACAACCGTAAGAAATTTGTTCCTGTCCGCTGATAACAAAATGGATGTCTGCGTAGGAACGATGGTATTCAAATTCCTCCTTGAACTCTTCAGAGAGAGTATTTTCCTGAAGGAAGTAATAGACAGCCTGACCAGCGATTTCATACCTGCCTAGGCCCTGCTCGCGAAAATCACCCTTTTCCAAAACAGCCAAGGCAAGATCCAAATTGGGATGTAGTCCCTTATATTGTGAACAATTGTCAATATGATCATAAATCATGTATCTTTCTCCACCAACTATCCGAATTCTTAGCCTTTAACCGCTCCCATGGTGATACCTTGAGTAAAGGATTTTTGGAAGACAAGGAAGACAGTAACGATTGGCACTGCAGCCATAGCAGCTCCCGCCATGATAACACCATAGTTGGTTGCCATTTCAGCCTGCATGGTTGCAACACCTAGCGAAATAGTCAAATTCTGACGTGAAGTCAACATAACCAACTGCATGAAGTAGTCATTCCAAGAGTTGATAAAGGTAAAGATAGCCAAGGCTGCAAAACCTGGTTTGACAATTGGAAAGGCAACATTCCAGAAGGTTGATACTTCTCCACAACCATCAATTTTAGCAGATTCCAACAATTCTGTCGGAATATTTTCTGAGAATTGCTTCATCAAGAAAACACCGAATGGCCAGCCAACTAAGGGTAGAATAACTGCCGCTAAGGTATCATGAATTCCCATAAAGTTGATAATCCGTACCAGAGGCACAAGCACAACCTGCTTAGGAAGAGCCATGGCAGCGATGAAGATTGAGAACAAAATCCGCTGTCCGTAGAACCGTTTCTTAGCCAAGACATAACCAGCTAGAGAAGAGGTCATACAAACCAAAATCATGGTCGCCAAGGAAATAAAGACTGAGTTCCATAGCCACTGCAAGGCTGGGTTTTGGACTGTCAATTTAGTAAAGTTTTCCATGGTTGGCTGGGTTGGCCACCACTGAGGCGGAATGACAATGGTATGCGGTTGTGACTTAAAGGCACCTGTCATAATCCAATAGAAAGGGAATATGAAAAGGATGGTCAACAAGAGCAAGATAATCGTTGAAATAACACCAAAGGGTGTAATGGTTTTCTTTTTCATAGTTTCCTCCTTTCTAGTATTCCACATCATTACCCAAAATCTTGAATTGGGCAAAGGAAATCAGTGCAATCATGACTGCCAGGAAAACACCCATGGTATTTGCATATCCATACTCAGACAACTTGAAGGCTTTTTCGTACAAGTAGTACATGAGGGTGGAGGTTGAATAGTTAGGTCCACCTGAGGTCAAGAGCTGAATAAGGGCAAAACACTGGAAGGAGTTAATGGTTGTAATAACTGCGATATAAAGAGTGGTTGGTAAGAGGCTTGGCCATTTTATTTGCCAGAAAACCTGATGTTCGTTGGCACCGTCCACACGCGCAGCTTCTACCAAGGAATTATCAATATTTCCAAGAGCTGCAATGTAAAGAATAATCGGCTGACCAACTGAAGTTGTTAAGAGGATAATGATAATGGCTAACAAGGCCCACTGTTTATCCCCTAACCAACTGATATTTTGTTCAATAAGGCCACCTGATTTCAAAACGAAGTTCAAGATACCTGACAGGGGATCGTAAATCCATTTCCAAACAACCGTTACAGCAACGGAACCCGTTACAACAGGCAGGAAGAAGACTGCCCGATAGAAGGAGCGAGCGATGACATTCTTTTCATAGGTCTGCGAAGCGACAAAGACTGAAAAGAAGACAACAACTGGCACTGAACCAACCACGATAATCAATGTGTTAATCAGAGATTTGATAAAGATCGGATCATTAAACATCCGTACATAATTATCCAGTCCAACAAAGGTGAAATCTGTCATGGTATAGTTAAAGAAACTAGTGACAAATCCCATGATCATTGGAGCGAGTACAAAAATGGTGAAGAAAATGAGAATAGGAGCCAAGAAGGTATAGGATACAATGGTTTCCCGCATTCTAATCTTATTTATCTGCACTTAGAACACCTCAATTCTATTCGTAATCATTCTTTATGAAAATCAAAATACCTACTGAAAAAATAATTCTTGATTTTCACAAAGCATGAAAGGAATGGCTCCTTTTCCATATCTATTGAATAGCTAACAGAGAAAAGGAGCCTCATTCAATTCATTTATTTAATGGTTGCGTTTGCTTGCTCAGTGAATTCTTTCAAAGCAGCCTCTGCTTCTTTTTCGCCATTTGATACAGCTTGAAGCATTGGGAACCAAAGAGTTCTCATTTCAGCAAATCCATCAATTGTGTTGTAGTATGGTGAGTAGTAACCAGTCCACTTGTCAATAGTAGCCATGCGTTCGTCATCATAGAGAGCACCAAATGATGTACGAACTGGGAAGGCACCTGTACGAACAACGTTCTTAGGACCCCATTCTTTGTCATCTGCGATGAACTGGATGAATTTCTTAGACGCTGCTACACGAGCTTCGTCGCCATTGTTGAAGACTGCAAAGCCGTTTACAAGGTATTCAAGAGCTGCTTTACCATCTTCAGATGGGAATGGTACTTCAAGAACTTCTACTTTAGATGCTTCTAACAATTGTCCTTGGATACCATTTTGAGCAGGTCCCCAAAGGATAGTGTAAGAAGTTTGACCATTTGCAAAGTTTTGGATGTCATCGCCACCTGCGTATTGAGAGCCGTTCATCATATAGCCGTCTTTAATCCAACCAGCTGCCTTATCCAAAGCCTTGATCATTTGTTCAGAATCAGTTGTATACTTAGTTACGCCTTCGTCTGTGATGCTTCCGCTGTAAAGGTTTGCCAAGAAGGCACGAGTACCTTGGTCACCACCTTGACCGTTAGAGAAGAGGGAACCAGGGTTGTAACCCTTGTCTTTCAAAGCCTTGATAACTTTTTCAAAGTCGTCTGTTGTCCAGCCATCTTTTACAAGGTCAAGAACACCAGCATCTTTCAACATCGCTTTGTTGAAGGCCATATAGAATGGAGCAGAGCTGAGTGGGTACATGTAGGCAGTATCACCAGCCTTAGATGCTTGAATGATGTTATCGTTGTTCACATCTTTAACAAACTCATCTGTAAAGAGGTCGTTCAATTCAGCCAATTTACCATTTTTTCCGTAGGTGATGATACGGCCTGGTGCATCAAAGAGAACGTCTGGAGCAGTACCTGCTTCGATAGCAGTCGTGATTTTTTCTGGACCAGATGTAAAGTCAATGGTTTCCAGTTTTACAGTAATGTCTGGGTTAGCTTCCTCAAAAGCAGCAATAATTTTTTGCTCATAGGTACCAACACCGTCTTCTGTATTCTCTTGTGTGAATACTGGGAAGGCCCACCAAGTGATTTCTGTCTTACCAGAAGCACTTGATTCAGCTGTTTTTTCAGCAGTTGTATTACTGCTACCACCACTACATGCTGCGAGTGACAAAACTGCCACACCAGCTAACAATGAATGTATGATTTTTTTCATCATTCTTCTCCTTTATTTTTTTGCTTCCCCATATGGGGTTATTAGACTATGTAACTATTTTTTCAGAGCCTGGATAAACCGCTCCGCTATTTCCTTAGGACGGGTAATGGCTCCGCCAACGACGATACCTGCCACACCTAAATCGTGAATGGTCCTAGCTTGATCTGGATAGTGGATTTTTCCTTCTGCGATGACATCAATCCCAGCACGACAAAGTCGGTCAACCAACTCAATATCTGGTCCATCTTCTTGTCGGCTATAGGATGTATAGCCTGATAGGGTCGTTCCAACAAAATCAATACCTGCCTCGTAGGCTGTCACACCTTCTTCATAGGTGGAAATATCTGCCATGAAGAGTTGATGTGGATATTTTTCCTTGATTTGTTTGATGAAATCAACGATGTCCAGACCATCATAACGCTCACGTTTAGTACAATCCAGGGCAATAACTGCAATGTCTAGCTCAGCTAGCTCGTCCACCTCTCTCATCGTTGCCGTAATGAAAGGCTCCTGAGGAGGGTAATCTCTCTTGATAATTCCGATAATAGGTAAATCGGTTACTTCCTTGATTTCTTTAATATCTCGAACACTGTTTGCTCGAATACCTACAGCACCCGCTTCCTGGGCTGCCTTGACCAATAGAGGAATAACTCCGCCTTCTTCACTATATAAAGGCTCACCTGGTAAAGCTTGACAGGAAATAATAATGCCATCTTTAATTTGTTCTTTTAAGGCTTCTTTGCTGATGGTAGCCATTCATTTCTCCTTTCTATTACCGGATCCGAGTTAGCGCTTACATTATTATTATACAATATATTGACATCTTTTCAACAGACTTTTACATTTAAATTTTAATTTCTGTCTGAAGAAAGAAAAGGGGATTTTTTGAAACTACTTTCTATTTTCTAACTTTTTTATAAAAATAGTTTCACTTGCTACAATTGAAAAACCAGCCGGCTAGTCCGACTGGCTTTCAAATTCTATTCTTCATCTTTCAAAGCATAGGGCTGCAGTTCAGGATTGATTGGGGTGTTAATCAGGTTATTTGCATAGTTACAGAGGGTCGCAAGGCTGACACCTAGCACAACATCCAAGGCATTCTCAGCTGTATAGCCAGCTTGGAAAAGTTCTTCTAGTAACTGATCACCAACCTTGCCTTTTTCATGAATGACTGCCAAGGTAAAGCGAGCCAATGTATCCAATTTCGCATCTGCCTCAATAGGTGTCCCCTGACGAAGAGCCTGCAAAATCTCATCTGGCATCTTGATTTGCTTGATAGATATAGCAGTATGACCTGCTACACAGAAGCCACATCCATTTGCTACAGCCGCTGTGATTTGCACGACTTCACGCTCAGTCGGTGTCAGACTGTTGCGGCGATTGATGCCTCCTATTGTCTGATAGGTTTCCAAGGCTGTCGGGGAGTTGGCCAACAGACCAATCAGGTTTGGAATGTAGCCACCATTGTTTTTCTTGACCGTTTCCAAATTTTCTTTCAAATCAGGTCTAACCGTGTCCAAGGTATGAATTGGGAAAAATGTTTGTGTCATAGGGGTACTCCATTTCATGAATTTTTATGAGGCTGGGCAAAAAGCCCAGGACCGCTTCTCAACGTTAGCGTCAACATCTCAGCGCAGTGGTTGATTGGCAGATTTGTTCGTGTTTTACACTCCAAATCTGACCTAATCAACTGTGCGGGGGTGGGAAGACGAACTCTTCTATGATTGGTCGAGTTCTTTCCCACTCCCAGCTTATAGGACTATCCTATCATAAAAATAGCCTGTCTGCTAATATATTTTACCTATCGCACCCATAAAAAAAGGCTAATCCATCTGGAAAATCGCCTCTCTTAAGTCCTCCCACTTATCTACAATCTTGTCTGGACTGACACTGGTTTCAGGGGCTGAACGCAACCGATGATTAAACCAAATAGCCTGCCAACCACAAGCCTTGGCCCCTATGACATCATTCTCAAAGGAATCACCTACATAACAAATCTCATCAGAGGAAAATCCCAAACGTTGCTCCATGACCTTAAAAATCTGCGGATTTGGTTTAGCTACCCCAAGCTGACCGGAAATAAGAATTAGAGCTTGATCAAACCAATCCAAAAGACCCAAAGTGCGTATCTTCCGCAATTGGTGGCGATGAGGACCATTGGTTATGATCCCAAGCGCAAGTCCCCTTTCTTTACAATGAGAAAAAATCGCTGGAAACATAGGACTAAGCTCCAACTGCCCTTGGAAATAATCATAATCAATCTGAATGGTCAAAGCTAGGGCATCCGATACCTGAAATCCAAAATCAGCTAGAGCTGCTTTCATCCGATAGATATGGCTGTCCTTTAAACTCATCTTGCCAGTCGCTGCTGCTTCAAATACCTGATCCGCATGATGACGAAAGGCTAGATAAAGGGGACCGACTAGCTCATCATCCACCTGCAAATGCCTATCCAAAGCCTTTTTGAAGGGCTGGATTTGGTCGTACAAGGTATCATCTAAATCAAAAATCACTGCTTTCATGGTTTGATTATAACAAAAAACCTAGCCTCTTGACTAGATTTTCTGCTTTGAATAATTTCCATATCCCTTCACAGACCTACACACTCTCCTCAGCCGAGGACCAAGCACTGACTAACTCTCTTGACAGGTGATTGACATACAGAAAAGCTACTCCCGCAATCACAAGCGTCGCCAGGATGATCTCCACTTGCAAGACAAATGACAGGAGGGATTGAAGTCCCACCAACTTCCCTAGGGTCAGTTTTAGGGAAATAGCAGAGCTGACAAGCGGAAAAGTAAAGGCTGCAAAGAGAGGACTAAAACCATTTTTGGTCAATCGTCTGAGCGAGAGAACCACTGTTAGATAGAAGGATTGGGACAGGACTAACAAAAACACAAGCAAGCGCAAATCTACCTGCTCTGCCAATTGAAGATAGGCAGTTAAAAGCAGGGCAGTCGGAGCTGCAAAAATAGCTAGCAGGGGAAACTGAGCCTGAACCAATTTAACACGCAGCAAACGATACACAACAACTGGCAACAAGATAGCAAAGGAAATACCCGCAAAAATCAGAGAAAACCATCCCAGTCTAAAGGCTTGATAGACTGGAGCAGTCACCCCAGCCATGGCAAAGCCTACATAGACGATAAACCAGCTTGGAAAAACCAACTCCAACCTTCTTGGAACGATAAACCGATAGGAGAAATAGACGATATAGGCACCGTAAAGCAAAACCAGAGTCAACCAAATTCCTTTACCAATTCCCAAAGGTAGAGGAGAAAGACTAGCTGTCAGCAATAACAAGCCCATAAAAAGTGTAGCAAAACAAGAAGCAACAATGGGCTGACCTAGCTCAGTCCTAGTTTTTGACCAGACAGCAAAAATTCTGGAAAACAAAATACTATAACCCAGTAGGGCAAGAGCTTGTAAACTAGGCTTGATAAGGGGATGAACTGGAGCTAATAGATTGGCCAAAGCTACCAGAGCCAGTAGCAGACCTGAAAGGGCTAGGGGGACTTGGACTAAACTTCTTTTCATATTGGACCTCCGTGATAGATATGATGACTGATTGTAACAAGTTTAAACGAGTTACTCCTATCCTATCAGAAAAAGAAGATCCTTACTAATATATATTATTTATCCATCCTATAAAAAATGAATATAGGATAAACAGATTGGAGAAGGTAGCCAAAAGCCCACACTCCAATCTGTCCTTGAGATTATCTTTCTTTTTTACGCAAAATGCCTGCACCAAGTAAGCCTACTAGCCCTATACAAATCAGTCCAGAACTTACTTCAGAACCCGTATTCGGTAATTGTTTGGAAGTGGTCAAAGAACTCCTTTCTTCGACTTTATTGGTGGTTAGAAGCGGTCCTTCTGCCACAGGCACCTCTGTATGTTCAAAGATGACTGGTTTAAGAACCTCTCCCATATCCTGAAATGCAAGACTGGTGACCGATGGGTTCTTATTAAGAATTTGGCCGCCCTCTTTATCCAGTACCAATAATCCATCCATTTTTTCAACCTGTGTCTGTAAGAGTTCTTCGATAGGAAATTCTGGATTCGGGGAACTTGTCAAACCAGTTCCTACAGCACTGATGCTTCTATATACAACCAAGTATTCACTGAAATGTTTCGCAACAAAAGCAACTGCCTTATATGCTCGCCCATTCTCATCAAAAGCAATTGTTTCTGTAAAATCGAGTTTCTCCTCTTGAGTGGAATTTGGAAGATAACTAACACGCAATACCTCCTTGCCCTCATCAATCGGTAACAGAACCAGAGCTTCTTTTACATTTTGTACAGGATTTCCGTCTTGATCCAATAACTGAATATCGAACAAATCATAATCTTCATCTGATAAAACCTGCGGAGTATGGATATGATTTGTTTCCATATGTCGCACTCTCAAAGAAACAATCTGCTTATTTTCACCCTCCTCAAACAAGACACGGACTCCTGTATTCACTTCTTGCAATTCGAAAGCTGGATTTGGACTAGGGAGATACTCAGAAATAGTAAGAGGAGCACCTGGTTGCTCAACCAAACTTTCTTCTACTTGTGAACTGTGATCAACTAATTCTTCAAGTTCTTCTTTCTCAACCTCGGAAATAGTTGGCTTGTCCATGTTCTCGACCACAGATGGAGCTACTGGTTCCTGAGGACCAGACACTAATTCTTTTGGAGAATCTGCCTGAGAAGTCACCGAACTACTATCCTCTTTTACTACAACTACCTTATCCAATAACTGCCGATAAGTTGAAATAGCGTCATTAGTCAGCTGGGTCAGTAATCCAATATCATCTTGGACACTATCATCTCGCAACTTGAAGGCAGCAATCTCAGCTAAAAATTCTACCAAACCTTTTTGCTCCTCATCTGACAAAAGAGCGAAGTTCGGTTCTCCTTTCATAGACTGTAAGGTTGCCTCTCCCTGATCTAGCATCTGATAATTCAACTCCTCCACACTGACAACCGCTTGTGTACGAAGTCCCTTGTAAGAAATTGTTAGGGTTTGAGGTCCAAATTTCATCGCATCATACCCAAATACGCTTACTGTATCATCAAACTGCTTCTCCTCAATCTGACCATTATCATAGACCAGTTCCAAACTACTCTTATCTAGCTCCAGCTCCTGCCCTCTCAGATAAGTCGAACGAGCTAGTTTTTTCACACCTATATTGACAAGCGTTCTGTCAGGAATTGTAGTATCTTCGGCAATCACTGAGAATCGTAAAAACTGTCCTGTATCTTGACCATTAAATCGAACCCCTACTTCTTTCAGTCCTGCTGTATCCGTTTCAAAAGTAGTCAGTTCTACTAGTCCATTAGAGAGAGGGACTTTCTCAACTCTAGATTGACCATCTACAAAACTTGTGACTTCAATGAATCCATCTGTGAGATTCAAAGCTTCACCTAAATGATAACGGAATTGAAAATCTTTTCCTAGTGCCAAATTGGTCGCAACAATCTTACGATTACTAGCTTCAAATGGCAAGGCCAAGATATTCGACAACTCTTTTCCAGCAGCTTTAGCGCGATAATAAAGCATTCCCTTAGAACCTTTTAAACCTAGCTGTTTGAAAACCAAGTGACCTGATTGGTCTGCTTGTCCCTGAGCAAGCTCGTGATTGCCCTCTTTATCTGAATAAAGGTAAATTGTCGTATGAGCGGGAACATCTTTGAAAGAAGCTGCATAAAGACCATCTGAAATATGTTCTACTAGCCCCCTATTCATTGGAAGATTTTCAGTTTCATTCACGACTGTTTCATACATCTTCCAGTTATAGATACGGATTCCTCCCCAAGGTGTACCATTATCACGCTTAGTCACATTTAGGCGCCATTCTAAAGCTCTGATAGGTTCTCTTAAAATAATATCTGTTACATGATCCTTATTCCCAACAACTTGGTGGGCTAGTTTCCACTCACCAGTTTCCATATCTTTATACTGTAAATCAAAAGTATGGGTATTCATAGAGCCATCTTGAACAGCTTCACCACCAGCCCCTGCATGGTCAACAATCCATCTTGCCACCCTTCTAGGCTGTGTCAATTCAATATCCACATGATCCTGATAACGATCAGAATACCACTTGTCTGCAGTATTATTGATAGTTCCTGACAAGAGGTTTTGAGGTCCCTCTGAATTACTTCCAGCAGACGAATAGGTTATTTTAGCGCCTAGCACAATATTCTCTGCTGGCGGAGTAGGGAAAGTTGTATCGTCCACTTGCAACTTCCAATCAAAATTTGTGATGTGCCCAGTGGAACGAGTGCCATTTTTAGCTACTGCTACAACTTTCAATCTCTGACTGCTACCTTCTGCTCGAGCCGAACGTCGTAAAGTCGGAAGATAGGCTACTGTCGACGAGGTAGCGTTGACGATTTCCCACTCACCATCAATGTCTTGATAGATTTCATAATAATCAGCCCCCTCAACTCCTTTATAAGAAATGATAACTTCGCCCTCTTGAGCATTGGCTAAATTACTGGCTTCGATTCTTATATCACTCGGTGCAGCAAGGACCAAGGTCGAATTTCCTATGGACAGTGAACCTAAATTGAAAGCCATGTCCTCAATAGATTGTTCGGACGATAATCGCAATTTCAAGCCATATATTTTCTTAGTAGCTAAAGAAGATAAAGATATCGAACTCTTTGTCCAATCTTCCCCAGGCTGTAAACCAAAGTAAACAGTGTTCTCCTCTGCATGGTCCTTACTGGTTGCCAATCCAATTTCAGCTGTCATACCTGGATGTCCCTTGCTGACAACATTTAAGAGAGAATTAGCCGTCACATCCAAATCCATGGCATATAGCATGATATCTGAACGGCTATTTTCTTGCATTTGACCCGTGAATTTCAAAGAAGTCCCTGAATGATAGGCATCTTCAAAGTCATAGTTCCCTTCCACACTAGCTTTATCTGAACGAATCCACCATCGCCACGTTGGCATAATCTGTTGCACGGAACGAGAATTCCAAGGAAGGTTCTTATTTTTCACACCGTCAACAAACCAGTATTTCCCATGACCTGTATTAAAATTAGTATGGAAATTTTCACCAACTATCGGAGTTTTTTCCACTACATAACGTGATATGCCAGACCAAAAAGTCGTGTCATCAGAGGTAGTAGGATCACCATTTGGCCCTGTCCAGAAAATCTGTTCATGCTTATGGAAATCAACACCATCTTTGGCAATTCCCATAATCGTATCTGGGACAAACAAACCCAAAGAAACCCTAGCTTTCCCTTCTTCATCTACTAAGGCTTTTTTAGAATAATAGGTATTATATGAACCACCTTTTTGTAATTCAAGACCTGCATAGGCATCAAAAGGACTTCGACCAATTTTGTTCAAAGTTTCTACAGTGGTATCAATGTGATTCTTGTCCCAATTAAAGTTAACGAAGAAATCATCCACAGCGACATCGCCCTCAGAATCACCTTGCATAAAGACCTTGTTCCGTTCATCCACTGCATTTCCATGATAACGGCCCCCTGTAGAACTCATGGCATCATACCAAGCAAAATCAAATGTTTGTAAACCAATTTCTTTCGCATAGGATTTAGCATAATGCATAAAATCTATATAACTATCCGACCACTGTTTGCCACGGGACATATTGGTTTCTTGGTTAATAAAATAGCCATCAAAACCATAGTAATTTGCAATATCGACCAATTTTCTAGCAACTGGAAAGGTGCTTGATTGCGGTGCATCCTCTTGTAATACATAGCGAACAACCTGTCTATCACTTTCAGAAGCTGACCAATTATGGAAAATAGTTCCATAAATTGGGACACCGTTTCTATGGGCAGCATCAATGACATCTGGATTGGGAACCAAACCATCCCAAAAAACCATAGAATCCAAATACTGCCAGTTATCAAAAGCATAGACCCCCAATCCCTGATCTCCACCACCTACCGATGAATTTCCTGCACTACTGGAAGAAAGGTAGGCCAAAGATTGAACCTTTGCATCAGGATTAGCTAGAGGATTGGTTGCCTGTCCCTTAACACGTTCCGCAAGCGGGACAGCAGACTTAGCAATTTCTGAATAGATATCTGTTTCAGGTTGCCAATCAAGGAGTTTATCTAAATCAACTTTTATATTCTGAGGCTTAAAAGGTCTTACTTGGCTCTCTGACGCAGTAAATTTTTCAAAAACATTAGGCAAGTCCTCAGATGGTCTAACTTCCGCCTCTTCCAAAGCTAGATTGCTGGTTACATTCAAGTCTTCCTTATCTAGAAGAGGCTGGCTATTTTCTAGCATTTCTTCATTTCCTGCCCTCTCTCCACTGGTAACAGCCGAAAGTGATTGGTTGGCTAAGTGACTTGTAGCTTCAACAATAAGTCTTTCTTCTTCCACTGGCTCTACGCTACTCGTCGCTTGGCCAGCCTCTTCAGCAGTAACTAGCTTATTCTCATTCTCTAGTGTGAGGCTACTGATTTCAACCTCCTCAGCACCTACTTCCTGTGTCGGCAAGCATACACCTGTTAAAAACATTGAAATTGCTACAGAACCTACTCCTAGACAGGTCTTACGAATAGCATACTGAATGTGCTTATCTAAAAACTTTTTATCTTTACTCCTCATGGTATCTCCTCTCTATCTACATGACACAACTTTTTCTTTGTCTTCCTTCATATCTTATTAGCAATCATCTAGCCTCCTCTCTTGAAACTTCGCAAGCCACAACCTATAAACAAAAAAATGAAAGACCTTATTCTTATTCAATATATTATTTATATTCCATATTGTACATATGCTCAATATAGCGATTTTTATACAAATTAAACATTAGATAGTCTTTAGAAAGACAAAAGACAGCAACTTCTAGTGAAGTCACTGTCTCTCCTTTCTAAGATATCATTAGTTACAAACCACTTTTGATGATTGTGCCTACACCCTAGCCTGTATCTCATGCATCTGTGCATAAACACCGCCCAAGGAAAGCAGCTCCTCATGTTTGCCACGTTCAATAATACGACCTTGGTCCAAGACCAAAATCTGGTCTGCATTTTGAATAGTAGACAGACGATGGGCGATGATAAAGGTGGTCCGCCCTTCCTTGACCACTTCCATAGCGTGCTGGATAATTTCTTCCGTTTCCGTATCGATATGGGAAGTCGCCTCATCCAAAATCAAGATTTGGGGATTGGAGTAAAGGGTGCGGGCAAAGGCAATCAATTGACGTTCACCGCTTGAGAAGGTTGACCCCTTTTCAAATACTGGTTCATCGATACCTTGTTCCAGGCGAGCAAGCATTGGACCTGCTCCAACTTTTTCCAAGGCCTCTATGACTGCCTGTCTATCCATCTTCTCCTTATCCATAGCCACGTTGCTAGCGATGGTCCCAGTGAAGAGATAGGGTTCCTGAAGAACAATCCCCATGTGACTGCGCAGGCTCTCACGGGAATAATCACGGATGTTTTTCCCATCAATCAAAACCTGACCCTCCTGAGGATCATAGAAACGGTAGAGGAGGTTCATAATGGAGGACTTGCCTGATCCTGTGTGGCCCACCAGAGCAATGGTTTCTCCCTTGTCAGCCTGAATGGAGATGTCCTTGAGAATAGGCTTGCCAACTTCGTAGGCAAAGGTCACTTGGTCAAAGACCACCTGACCATCTGTCACCGTCAATTCAGCACTACTATCGGATTCCGTTTCTTCTTCCAGCAAGCCCATCAACCTCTTACCTGTTTCAATCGACCGAAGGAGATTGGGAAACTGCTTGACCAAGGCACCAAGGGACACAAAAATCCCTTCAATATAATCAATATACACAAATAATTTACCCGGTGACAAGCTCGATTGACCTTGTAAGAATTGATAGCCAATAATGGTTAAAATCCCTGTCACAACCAGAAATTTCAGAAACTCCGTCAAGGTCCATGTCGAGCTGGATTGGGCCCAGATAATCTGGTTATCTGCAAGGCGCATCTTATCTGCTGTCGCTTCAAACTCAGCTAGCACTCTCTCTTCCTGACCATAGAGCTGGATCAAACTAGCACCATTCATGGTTTCATTGACCTGAGTATTGACCTCACTTCGAGCATCGTAAAAATCCTTCATAGGCTTATCGGTCAACTTTTTATAGATAAATTGAATACCGATAAAGACTGGAATTAGTAGCAAGAGAGCAAAACCTAGACTAGGATTGATGTAGAAAACAATCCCGTAGGTAAGAAGCAAGCGAATAAAACTATTAAAGACATTAACAAGAGTACCGTAAAACTGATTGCGCAAGGTTTCAGTATCGTTAACAATACGAGTGGCAATCTTACCGGCAGGTTTATCATCAAAATAAGAAATGGGCAAACACTGCATAACATCATAGGCCTGGTTGCGCAAATACTCTGCGATCCTATTGGCAGAGTGCATCAAGATCCGCATGGAAAGGTAATAGCCAAGTGCACCCAAGAAAATCATGGCCACATATTGACTTGCCATTTGTAAGAAAAGGGCTTCATGGAAGGGTCGGCCTTCACTCAAGGCCCGTAAAGGTCCATCAATGGCTTTTTGAATAATGAGAGGTGCAAAACGCAAGAGGCTAGAAGCTGCTAAGTAACAGATAACAGCAAACGTAAAGAGCCACTTAACGCGACCAATTTGCTTCAATAAAAATCCTAAAACCTTCATTATTCTCCTCCTTCCTGACTTTGTTGGCGCTGGTATTGTTCATAGTACCAGCCTTCTTGGGCTAGCAGGTCGGCCGGTCGGCCTTCTTCTACAATGCGACCTTCGTCCATGACTAGCACCCAGTCAGCATGGTTGACAGCAGACAGGCGGTGGGTCACAATGACATTGGTCTTGCCTGCACGTTCTTTCTGGATATTTTGGATAATCTGACCTTCTGTTCGAGCATCGACTGCTGATAGGGAATCGTCTAAAATAAGCAAGTCTGGCTCTCGTAAAAAGGCACGCGCAATAGAAATCCGTTGTTTCTGACCACCAGAAATAGACACACCCCGCTCGCCAATCATGGTGTCCAGTCCATGACTCATCCGCTCCAAGTCCTGGCTAAAGGCTGCGGTTGCGATAGCCGCTTCAATTTCTTCCAAACTACTGTCACGCTTACCAAAGGCAATATTTTCCCCAACAGATTTTGAAAAGAGAATGTGTTCTTGGGGAACATAGCCAATTTTTTGCTCCAGGCTTGAGCGTTTGAAGTCAAGGACAGACTGATGATTAACAAGAAACTCACCCTGCCCAACTGGATACTGACGTAACAATTGTCTAACCAGACTGGTCTTGCCGGAACCCGTTTTCCCAACAATCCCGACTGTCTGACCGGCTTTCAAGGTCCAGTTAATCTCCTGCAAACTCGGACGGTCCGACTGAGGATAGCTAAAGCTGTAGTTCTTGAAAGAAATACTATCCAGCTCGGCTATTTCTACCGAGCCATCCACTTCCAAGTCATCTCCTGTTTCAATCAGCTCCTGCAGTTTTTCAAATGAAGTCTTACCTGTCTGATAAACTAGTATGAAATCCGCCAGGGTCCAGAAAGGCTCTAGGAGGGAACTGACATAGAGTTGCAGGGCGATGACCTGCCCCAGACTGAGCTGACCAGACTTGACTGCCCCTGCTCCAAGTACCAAGACCAGGATAGTCGACAAACCCAGACCGACCGTAGCCAAGGGGTTATAAAGGGATTGTAGTGTAGTAATCCGGTCCCCACCATCCGCCAATTCCTTGGTTCGAGCCTGAAACTGCCCCTTTTGAGTTGCCTTTTTGCTATAGGCTCGGGTTACACGAATACCCTCGACAACTTCCAAGACCTCATTATTGAGCTGTGCAACTGCCTCACGGTTGGCATCAATAGCCAAATCCTGCTTGCGACCAATGAAAAAGAAAGCAACTGCCATAAAAATCATCGGTAAGATAGCCAGGAAGGAAATCTTCCAGTCAATCAAAAGCATGGTAGGAATGATAAATGCCAACATACCACCGGAATAGACCACAATCATGAGCCCATAGCCGACCATCTCCATCAGGCCATCAACATCCGTAGAAAATCTGGTCATGACATCCCCAGACCGAAATTTTTCATAAAAAGGTGTTCGCATAGTCACCATCTTTTTAAAGGCTCGTTGCTGCATATCAAATTTGAAATTGACCGAGGCCTGAAAAAGCTTAAGATGCCAGATAAAACCCATCCCATAATTGAGAAAGGTCACCAAAAGCAAGAGGCCCATTTCTTGAACCAAAATCTGCTCAGTCAAGCCATTCTTGGTCAGCGTATCCACCATCCTCTGAATAATCTGCGTTGGTATCAATAGGGTGATATCGTAAATAATCAAGGTCACAACAACCAGCAAGTAGAGCCACTTGTGTTGTTTGACGTAATCAAATATCAATTTAAACATATTTCTCCTTTAAGTTAAAACTATTCCTTTCTAAGCACAAAAAAGCCTAGGTGTCTATCACTCCACCTAGGCATGGCTCAGTCCACAAAAATAGACCAACTCTCGAATAGCTCTGAAAAGCCCACCTGACCATGATAAGACATGCTTGACTTTCCCACTATTCCAGAGTAGGCCCACGAAAACTTCAAAAGTCTTTCAATGAGCCCTGTTTTCCTGCTTAGAAAGGAGTGTATGATAAAAAATAGCTTGCTGAAGGACAAGTTGTGTGTTCATTTGTTTTACTCCTTTCTTTTTTCTAAGCCCTATTCTAACATAATAAACCTTTATGTCAAGGGATTTATTACATTTGGGGCAGATTTGGGGCAGACATAACAAAAACCCTTGTGTTTCAAGGGTTTTTCTGGTTATTTTATGCTAGTTGCCGGGATTGAACCGGCGACCTCATCCTTACCATGGATGCGCTCTACCGACTGAGCTAAACCAGCAGTACTTTATTAGTTTACCATATTTTATCTATTTGTCAACACTTATTTAAAAAAGCACCCCCTCAATCCTGAAAGTTCTTCCTAGCTTTTAGTTAACAACACTACAGATGACCCGCGCCAACTAATACAATAAAATATTCCTATAACTGCACAAGCAAAGAAGAAATGGATTCCCCTTCTCACCACTCGTATGCATAATTTAAAAAAATATGGTCCGCCACTAGCAAGAGCGCGGACCTTTTTATAGTTATTAGATTTTCAAATAACGGTTCATGGAAATAACGGAACCAACCGAACCAATGAGGATACCGATAACAAATAGGGCTCCAACCATGCTTGGAATGAAAATATCTAGACTAATCAAGTATAGATCTTGACTAGCAAGACTAGCATTAACAGAATTATAGACCATCTGATATAAGAAATAGACCAAGGCAGATGGAATAATAGCTCCAAGTAAACCTACCCATGCTCCTTCCCAAAGAAAGGGACCACGGATATAGCTGTTCTTTGCACCAACCAAGCGCATAATCTGAATTTCACGGCTACGAGAAATAATGGTAATCCGAATGGTGTTAGAAATTAAGAATACAGCTGTAAACAGTAGTAAGCCTGTCGCTACCAGACCCCATGTACGAACCATTGAAGCCAATTTGAAGATACGCTCCGTTTCCACCTCGCCATCACGGACTTCTGTAACACCGTCAATTTTTGCAACTTCTGCCGCAACCGATTTTACGTACTGAGGCTCAGTCGTATCAATGATATAGGCATCGTAAAGCGGGTTAGCATCTCCTTGGAAGAGATTCCAGGTTTCACCAAGAGTGTCGGTCAACTTTTTCAACTGTTCATCCTTACTTGAGTAAGTAACGGTTTGCACATTTGGAAGGGCTGTGATTTGGTTGTAAACCTTATTAAAATCAGGGTTGGCTACTGTTTCACCAGCCTCATTGACAATCGTTTCAGCCTGATCTGTTGAATTGGCCCGTAAGTAAACATTGATACGAACATTGTGTTCCAAATCAGAAGCCAGTTTAGCAGTATTGAGAATAACAGAAGCAAATAAACCAACCATAGCCAATGTGATGGTTACTGAAGAAATAGCCGCAACAGTCATCCAGCCATTTCGCTTCAAACTCTTGAGTGACTCAATAAAGTGCCTAAAAAATCGTCTAATCATCGTATCCATACTCTCCTTGTTCTTCATCCCGTACCACTCGACCGTCTTCGATCGCGATAACGCGGTGGCGGAGGGTATTTACAATCTGACTATTGTGGGTCGCCATCAGAACGGTTGTCCCTTGCAAATTGATCCGCTCCAAGAGGTTCATAATTTCCCAGGAATTTTCTGGGTCCAAGTTACCAGTCGGCTCATCAGCAATCAGTACTTTCGGATTGTTGACAATAGCACGGGCAATGGCGATACGCTGTTGCTCACCACCAGATAATTCATTTGGGAAGGAACGAATCTTATGCTTCAAACCAACCAAGTCCAAGACTTCCATAACACGTTTTTTAATATTGCGTGGTTTTTCGCCGATAACTTCCATAGCATAGGCAATATTTTCAAACACAGTCTTTTTCGGTAAGAGTTTATAGTCCTGGAAAACGACTCCGACACTACGACGGAGCAAAGGGACATCTCTCTTCTTGATTTTAGCCAGGTCAAATTTCCCAACTGTCAAGCTACCCTTATCAAGCTTTTCTTCACGGTATAACAGTTTGATAAAGGTTGACTTACCTGCACCTGAAGGACCTACAATATAGGCAAACTCTCCAGCCTCAACATTGACGGACACTCCTCGAAGGGCCGTCGTTCCGTTTCCATATTTCTTGGAAACGTTCTTCATTTCAATAATTCTCATAGGATATTCTGTCTAAGACAGTCCTTTCTTTAGATTTTAGCTAATTCGCCATTTTAAGTAAGCATCGATAAAGCCATCCAAATCACCGTCCATCACCTTATCAACCTGAGCTACCTCAAAGCCTGTCCGGTGGTCTTTAACCATTGTGTACGGCGTAAAGACATAGGAACGTATCTGACTGCCCCAAGTAATCTCTTTTTTATCTCCCTTGAGTGAGTCAACCTCCGCTGCTTTCTTCTCCTGCTCCAATTGATACAATTTAGCCTGCAAGAGTTTCATAGCTCGATCACGGTTGCCATACTGGGTCCGGTCAACAGTTGACTGGGTCACAATACCTGTCGGAATATGGGTCAAACGAACACCTGTCGATACCTTGTTGACGTTCTGTCCACCAGCACCACCGGAACGGAAGGTGTCCATCTTGACCTCATCATCTCTGATTTCGATTTCAATGGTATCATCCAATTCTGGCATAACTTCCACTGAAGTAAAGGATGTGTGACGGCGTTTAGCTGAGTCAAAAGGTGAGATACGCACCAAGCGATGAACACCCATTTCAGACTTGAGCAAACCATAAGCATTTGGACCTGTAAAGCTAAGGGTTACTGACTTAATACCTGCTTCATCTCCAGCTTGATAATCCAAAGTTTCTACTGTAAAACCTTTGGCATTACCAAAACGCTGATACATCCGAAGCAACATTTCTCCCCAGTCCTGAGCCTCAGTACCACCCGAACCTGGATGAATTTCCAAGATGGCATTATTGTGGTCATAGGGTTCTGACAAGAGCAAGGTCATTTCATAGGCAGTCATGGACTTATCCAATTCCGCCAACTTCTCGACCAACTCATCCCGTACCGACTCATCTTCTGCTAGGAAATCCAAAAGAATTTCAGATTCATCATATAAATCCAACATCTGATGGAAATTTCCGTAGGTATTTTTTAATTCATTTAATTCTTGGGAAGTCTTTTGTGCCGCCAAATTATCATTCCAAAAATCTGGCTCGGTCATCTTATTTTCAAGAATGGCAATCTCTTCTTCCAGACCTTCTAAGTCAAAGAGACCCCCTAAAAGACGTTAATTTTTTGCCAAGTTCTTCAATCTTTTGGCGAATTTCTGCTGTATCCATATACACCTCATTTTTTATTTATCTTTGTATTATATCACATTTGTAGTCTATTTACCAAGTTGAGAAATGCTGTCTGCTCCGCTATGACATCTGCGTTATCTGATTGAATGCCTGCGATAAAATCTATCATCTCATCATTAGGCTCTTTCACCAACTGTCCCAAAGCCCAGATAGCCGTCGCCATATGGACAGGATTTTGTTTCTTATCGATGATTTCTAAGAGTTTGGGAATGGCAGAGCGGTCATTGCTATTGGCCAAGGCAATGATGGCATTGCGCTGGAGAATATTTTTTCCCCTCCAAGAACCAGCAATCATGCCAAATTTTTCCTTGAACTGTCCATTCGACAAATCTAAAAAGGGAATTAACTCTGGTTCTGCCAAATCTGGATCGATCTCTACCACAGGTGGACTGGAAATTCCTTTATTGTAAGGACAACAAATCTGGCAAATATCACAACCATAGATAACCGTCTTGATTTTCTTGCGAAATTCTAAGTCCATCATGCCCTTATCCTGGGTCTGAAAAGACAGACAACGACGGGCATTCATGGTCGTATCCCCTAATAAACAAGACGTCGGACAGGCTGCAACACAACGATTACAGTCCCCACAGTCGTAGTCGACTGGCTGATCTGGTTCGATTTCTAGATTAGTTACTAACTCTCCTAAGAACATATAGGAGCCAAATTCCTTAGAAATCACCAGACCATTCTTACCAATAAAACCAATTCCTGCTCTTCTAGCAACGGCAGTATCCACCAAGGCTCCCGTATCTACCATGGCCTTATATTCCAAACCATCCGTCAATTGCTCAATCCCACGGGCCAACCGTTCCATCTTATCTTGTAAGATGTAGTGGTAATCCAGTCCCCAAGAACTAGGTGTAATTTTCCCACGTTTAAACTGCGTTTTTTCTGGTTTGACTGGCAAGTGTCGCGGATAGGCTACTGCTATAGAAATAATGGTTTTAGCCGACTGCAAAGACAGCTTGGGACGAATACGTTCTTCAATATTCTTGTGTTCAAATCCTGACGACCGCCCCTCTTCCTGGCTCGCCCTAAGGGATTTTTCCAGATAATCAAAATCATCTGCCGTGGTAAAACCAATCTTAGAAATCCCTATTTCCTGAGAGAGCTTGATAATCTCTTCTTTGATATTCATTCTATTCATTTTAACAAAAAGTTCTCATCTTTGGCAAGAATTACACAAGGAAATAAGTTGTTAATATAACAAAAGTTGTTAAAACCAAGCAAAAGACATTCATGCGCTCGTAGGCTTTCTCACGCCAAACACTCGTCAATACATACATGACATTGATGCCAATTGCACCGCCCAAACCATTGGCCAACAAGTCTGTTATATCTGCAATCCCTAACAAAAGCACATATTGGGTCACTTCAAATAGAAGACTGACCAACAAAATCAGCATAAGATTGGAAACCCAAGATGCCTTACGAAACAAGATTTCCATGTAAATTCCAAAAGGAATGAAACTAATAATATTAAAGAAAATTTCTGGAAAATTCAAAATCCCATTATAAACGGCTGTCCCTGCCAGAGGGATGAGATTGAACTGGGCTAAATCATACCGACCGTACAGGATGGACAAGTCCATCTTAAAGACAATCATCCAGGTCAATAAAAGGAGGTAGGTTAGAAATAAAAGAATACTCATTTTTCTAGTCTGCATAAAAACTCCCCCTTTCTAGCATATTTTACCATTATAGCACAAATACGGACATGAAAAATGTCACTTTTGTGACAATACACAGGTCTTGTTACAAGTAGTTTACAAGAAATGAAGAAAAGAAGGTTTTGAAAAAACCTCCCTCCCCATTCTATTAGGAAAATGTCCGATTGCCATACTGAAAGGCTTTGAACTGTTGAATTTGAGCCATGAGCCGTTGGTAGTTAGCCTCCTTACAGGCCTTCATAATCAAAAAACAGTCAATGAATTTCCACACATATAAGCCCATAAACAAGAGAATACCAATGAGAATAAAAAGGGTCACAAAAGACACACCAAAAGCAATCAACTTGGCCGATCCCATCCGCTTGTCCCCAATATAAAAACGGTCTATGCCAAACTCACCAAAAAAGATGGCTAAGATAAGGGCAATCACTGGCTGGCGCAATTCAACCATCATCAGCGCATTCAAAGCTCCCTCGTCCAAATCCTCTAGTTCTTTCTGAAGCAGAATTAACTTATCAGATGGTAAATAACTACTCTTACTAAACACATAATTTTGTAAATAATTCATATAGATCCCTCACTCACAGAAATTATAGCAGTTTCTTATTCTTCAAGCAAGCCTGAAGGGGAAAACAGCGACAGAAATCGTTTACATTTTTTCTTTTTTTGCTATAATGAAACTAGATTATAAGGAGGTTCTTATGAGAGTTATTATTCATTATCCAAAACCTATCAAGCAACTATCCTCCCAAAGACTTCCACTTCTGGTAGATGGAAAAATTGCTGGGACAGTTACTCAAGGAAAAATTTTAAGCCTACCAATTACACAACCATCTGTTACACTAAGCGTTCGAGGGGATAAAAAGTCAGCCATTCATGTTAAAGAAGGCGATAGGGTCCAAATAGTGGAAAACAGCAAATACTTCATTCTCTACTATTTCAGCTTGGCAATTGTACCAATCGCCTTACTATTTAACTTACCAACTCTTGTCAAAACCATCCTCTTCATACTAGCACTAGCCATTACTTTGTTGGGACAAGTAATCTTCCCAAAATACCTTATCAGTACAGAAAAAAGCTCAGACCACTAAATCTGAGCTTTTTCAAATGATATAGTCTTCAGTTTGCTTTTAGTACAAGGCAACGAGGCGCAGGCTGTACTGAAGTACGGCAAGGCGAGTTAACGAAGTAATAAAAGATAAGCTGAATAACTATATTAGATAGCCTTTTCATCCAAGCCCAACTTACGTTGAACAAATTTAACAATTTCAACAACGACAACCATGAGGCCAGAACCGATAACAGCTACCAACCATTGAGTTGGGGTCAAGATAGATACCTTGAAGAAGGTATTGAAGCCTGGAATAACCAAGGTTGCCATCAAGAGTAAGAAGGCAGCCACGATAGACCAGTTAAAGAGTTTATTCTTGAACGGACCAACTGTGAAGATTGATTGGTAAACAGACTTGACGTTAAAGGCATGTACCAACTGGATCAATCCAAGCGTCAAGTAAGCCATTGTAAGAGCATCTGCGTGGATGGCATGGTCGTCACCAGCATGCTCTGGATAAAGAAGAGCAAAACCATAAACACCCAACACAAGAATTGTTTGAAGGATACCTTGGTAGACGATAGAGCTCAAGACACCACCTGAGAAGAAGCTTGAGTTACGTCCACGAGGTTTGTGGTGCATGACACCTGGTTCTGCAGGCTCAACACCAAGAGCGATAGCTGGAAGAGTATCTGTTACCAAGTTGATCCAAAGGAGATGAACTGGTTCCAATACATCCCATCCAAAGAGGGTTGCAAGGAAGATACACAATACCTCAGCCGTGTTAGCTGACAAGAGATATTGGATTGTTTTTTGAATGTTAGAGAAGACCTTACGTCCTTCTTCAACCGCTACGATAATGGTTGCGAAGTTATCATCAGCAAGGACCATATCAGATGCACCTTTAGAAACTTCCGTACCTGTGATACCCATACCGATTCCGATGTCGGCTGTCTTAAGTGATGGTGCATCGTTCACACCGTCACCAGTCATGGCAACAACCTTACCATCATTTTGCCAAGCCTTGACGATACGAACCTTGTGTTCTGGAGATACACGCGCATAAACTGAGTATTGTTTGAAGACTTTTTGGAACTCTTCATCTGTCAACTCATTGAGCTCCGCACCAGTAAATACATGGTCTTCTGTATCATTCGGATCAATGATACCAAGACGTTTGGCAATTGCTTCTGCTGTATCTTGGTGGTCACCTGTAATCATGATTGGACGGATACCCGCTTCTTTGGCAACACGAACAGCTTCTGCTGCTTCTGGACGTTCAGGGTCAATCATACCAACCAAACCTGAGAAGACAAGATTATTTTCAACAATCTCAGACTCCAATTCAGGAATAGCATCCACATATTTGTAAGCCATCATCAAAACACGAAGTGCTTGTTTTGCCAACTCTTTGTTAGTTGCAAGAATGGCTTGTTTATCCGCATCGGTAATCGGACGAACAGTACCATTTTCTTCAATTTGTGTCACACGTTTGAGCAACTGGTCTGGTGCACCTTTAACAGCTACAAAGAAGTTGCCAGCAGCTTGTTGGTGAATGGTAGACATCAATTTACGCGTTGAGTCAAATGGCAACTCAGCTACACGAGGCTCAGAAACCAAGACTTCACGAACATCAAAGTTTTGATCCAAACCAAATTGAACAAGTGCCGTTTCAGTTGGGTCACCAATCAATTTACCAGTTGGGTCAACTTTTGTATCGTTGGCAAAATTCATAACACGAAGCGTTGTATTGCTTGCATCCAAGGCTTCTTTTGCATCGACCAATTGACCATTTGTATAGACTTTTTCAACCGTCATTTGGTTCATAGTCAATGTACCAGTTTTATCTGATGCAATGATTTCAGTCGAACCAAGTGTTTCAACCGCTGGCAACTTACGGATGATAGAGTTACGCTTAGCCAAGACCTGAGTACCAAGTGAAAGGACAACCGTTACGATAGCAGGCAATCCTTCTGGGATAGCTGCAACCGCAAGGGCAACAGAGGTCATAAGGGCTGGTAAGATACCTTCACCACGTACGAATACAGATACCAACATGGTAATCACTGCGATAACCAATACTGCATAGGTCAAGACCTTAGACAATTGGTGCAGGTTCTGTTTCAATGGAGTGTCTGTTTCATCTGCATTGGCAAGCATGCCTGCGATATGCCCCACCTCAGTGTACATACCAGTGTTGGTAACCACACCAAGACCACGTCCGTAGGTAACGTTAGAGTTTTGATAGGCCATGTTGACACGGTCACCGATTGGAGCATCTTCAGCCAAGACTGCTGACAAATCCTTATCAACAGGTACAGACTCACCTGTAAGAGCAGCTTCTTCGATTTTGAGGGAGTTAGCTTCTAATAAACGCATATCAGCTGGAACAACGTCACCTGCCTCAAGCAAGACGATGTCACCTGGCACCAAGTCCTTAGAATCAACCTCGACTACGTGACTGTCACGAAGGGCACGCGCAACAGGGCTTGACATGTTCTTTAGAGCTTCGATAGCCGCTTCTGCTTGACCTTCCTGATAAACACCAAATGCAGCGTTCAAGATAACTACAGCCAAGATGATAATAGCATCTGTCAAACCATGAGAACCCTCAGTAATCACAGTCAAGAGTGCTGCTGCAATCAAGATGATAATCATCAAGTCCTTGAACTGATCCAAGAATTTAGCCAAGAGTGTGCGTTTCTCACCCTCATCCAATTCATTACGACCATAGTCTGCCAGACGTTTGCTAGCTTCACTGCTAGACAAACCGTCTAAAGAAGACTCCATGCTTGACAATACTTGCTCTTCGCTTTGTGTGTAAAACAAATCGCGTTTTTGTTCTTTTGACAATTTCCTTCTCCTTTTCGGCCTCTTTCCTATCTTTTACCAATAAAAAAGAGACCTGTTTTATTAAAACAAGTCTCGCTATTTAAGATAGTGCCGGAAACGATTTTCGGAATGACGACACTACCACGGAAAATTCCGTTAGCTACTCCCTCGATTTGCTAACTATTATAACAAATTTCTAGGGAATTTCAAAGAATATTTTCTATGAAAACGTTTTTCATTTCCACTCAATATGCATCTTATAGCTAGCAAATTTCTGCTGATTTTCTAACCCATTTAAATCATAATGAAGGATTAGTTCTTGCTGTTCAACACTCAACTGATACAGGCTGGTTTGTGTTGTAAAATGCTGGATCCCCATCGGCGTTGGAATAGTCACTATTGCTTCTTGTTTCTTCACAAATCGCATGATAGATTTGGGATTGGAAAAACGTGTCATGACCAGTTCGTTTTCATCACACTTGATGACAACTTTTTCTTCCTCATCATTCTGATAGATGAGATAGAGCTTCCCGTCTTTTTCCTTCACCTCTACTGAGAAAGTCTGATCTATCACTTCCAAATGGCCATCTAAATCAATTTCATTACGTAGACGAATATTCATGCTACCTCCTATGATGCTTTAATATTGGTAATGAATGATGAACGAAGCAGGGTTAGACCTGTAAAGGCTGCGATAAAGACAACTAAGATTTTCAAATTATTGATGTCCAAATTAGATAGGAAGAAGGCCGCTGTCAAGACACCCAAAACACCCCCTACAATAATTCCTGGAACTCCTGGCCAGTTGACGCGGCCCGATTGGATAAATTGCTTGGCCCCAGCAGACAACATCATAGCTGCATTCAGCATCATGACAGGAAGGGCCACCGCTGGACTAATGCCCATCAAGGAGAAGAAAATCAATTCTGGTGCGTAGTTGCCCAAGCCCATACTCAATAGCATCCCGATAAAAAAGTCAAATACAATCCCAACAAGCAGCTTCCAACCTGTCAGACCACGAACATCATTGGCCAAGTCAGCACCAGGATTGGTCACCATCCGATAGACCATAATACCCGCTGCGACAATAAGCAAAATCCCCAAGACCCGCTGTACTTTCTTGGTATCCCAATGTTGCGTCACACGGGCACCAACTGAAGCACCTGTAAAGGCCGCGATAGCAAGGGAAATCAAGGTCATCATTTCTACTTCTACAATGGTGATAAAGAGCAGGGCCTCCAACAAGATAGGAATGATGTGAGCCGTCGTCATAGTTGCTGGAATCCGTCGGTCATCCTCTATCAATTTTGTCGCCTTCAGCAAACTTGTCGTTGTTGCAAAGGTACCAATCCCCAAGGTATCCAACAAGTCTGTTACATAACCAATGGCAAAGCCCGTCCAAAATCTGTCTTTCAAAGAAATCTTATTCTTACGAGCATAGCTAACAATCAAGTAAAGCATCCAGGCAATCATCCCCACAAGGATAAACTGGATAGCATGTAAAATAAGTTTATTTGTCATTCCTCCATTATACTCAAAAGATAGTATTCGGTACATAGCAATATCCTTGTTTTATGAGAAAAAAAGCCGAAATTCTAACGATTTTTGGTATAATAAATCTATGATAGAAAAAGTTTTTCGTGACCCTGTCCATAACTATGTTCATGTTGATCATGAATTGATTTACAAACTCATCAATACAAAGGAATTCCAGCGACTACGCCGCATCAAGCAACTAGGGACCACTTCCTATACCTTCCACGGTGGCGAGCATAGCCGCTTTTCGCACTGCCTTGGTGTCTATGAAATAGCTCGAAGGATTACAGAAAAATTTGAGGAGAAATATCCACAAGTCTGGAACCCCTCGGAAAGTCTGATTACCATGGTTGCTGCTCTTTTACATGATATTGGACACGGAGCCTATTCCCATACCTTTGAGCGCCTCTTCGATACCGACCATGAAGAAATGACCTGTGCCATTATCACCAGTCCTGAAACGGAGGTCAATCAAATATTAAAACAGGTAGCTCCCGATTTTCCTGATAAAATTGCCTCCGTCATCAACCATACCTATCCCAATAAACAGGTTGTCCAGCTGATTTCCAGCCAAATTGATGTCGACCGCATGGACTATCTACTCCGTGATTCCTACTTTACAGGTACCAACTATGGTGAATTTGACCTAACCAGAATATTACGAGTTATCCGTCCTACAGAAAATGGCATTGCCTTCAAAGAATCAGGTATGCACGCAGTTGAAGACTATGTCCTCAGTCGCTACCAAATGTACATGCAGGTTTACTTCCATCCAGCCAGTCGCTCCATGGAAGTTCTCTTACAAAATTTGCTCAATCGAGCAAAATTACTCTATAAGAGCGAACAAGATTTTTTTGCTCGAACCTCTCCACGCCTGGTTCCCTTTTTTGAACACCGTGTTAGCCTTTCTGACTACCTAGCACTGGATGATGGTGTCATGAATACCTATTTCCAGTCTTGGATTGACGGACCTGACCATATCTTATCTGACCTGGCCCAACGCTACATAAACCGCAAGGTCTTCAAATCCATCACCTTCAAGGCAGAAAACGAAGACAACCTCAACCAACTGCGGAGTTTGGTAGCCGATGTCGGCTTTGATCCAGAATACTATACAGCTATTCATCATAATTTTGATCTGCCTTACGATATTTACCGTCCCAATGCCGAGAAGAAACGGACACAGATTGAAATCTATCGCAAGGATGATACCAAGGTCGAACTTTCCACCCTATCACCAATTGTCCACTCTCTTTCTGGAACCATCCATGGTGATAGCCGTTTCTATTTCCCAAAAGAAATGCTGGAAGATACTGGTATTTTTAGCCAGCACACTACTGATTTTATCAGCCATATTCATAACGATCATTTTACGACTGGAGAAGAACATGTCCATTAAACTTGTTGCCATCGACATCGATGGCACCCTCTTAAATAGCCAACACCAAATCACACCCGAGGTCTTTTCAGCCATTCAGGATGCCAAAAAAGCAGGTGTAAAAATTGTTATTGCCACAGGTCGCCCCATCTCAGGCGTTCGTGCCATTTTAGAAGAACTCAATCTAACCGAGGTTGGCGACTATGTCATCACCTTTAACGGTGGTTTGGTGCAGGATGCAGCAACTGGTGAAGATATTGTCAAAGATACCTTGACCTATGACGATTATCTGGACATCGAACTCGCTGCCCGCAAACTCAAGCTACCTATGCATGCCAGTACTAAAGAAGGTATGTACACTGCCAACCGCGATATTGGAAAATATACCATTTATGAATCCATGTTAGTCAGCTCCCCTGTCTTCTACCGTACTCCAGAAGAGATGGCTGATAAGGAAATTATCAAAATCATGATGGTCGATGAGGCAGAAATTCTTGATGCTGCCATCCCTCAACTTCCAACCAGCTTGACTGACAAATACAATGTTGCCAAATCCGCACCATTCTACTTAGAAATCACACCAAAAACAGTTAATAAGGGGCAAGCCATCATCCAATTGGCTGAAAAATTGGGACTGACAATGGATCAAACCATGGCTATCGGCGACCAAGAAAATGACCGTCCCATGCTTGAAGTCGTCGGTAATCCAGTTGTCATGGAAAATGGCAATCCAGAACTCAAGAAAATTGCCAAGTACATCACCAAATCAAATGACGAGAGCGGTGTTGCTCATGCATTGCGAGAATGGGTGCTACAATAACATATTATAGTCAAAAAAGACATCAGATTTAAAAATCCGATGTCTTTTTTCATGCTTTTATTAGAAGTTCAACAATGCCAAGAAGCTTTCAGCTTCAAGTGAAGCACCACCAACAAGGGCACCGTCGACGTCTGGACAAGCCATGTATTCAGCAACGTTTGATGGGTTTACAGAACCACCGTATTGAACACGAACCTTGTCTGCCACTTCTTGACCAAAGTCAGCAGCAACAACGTCACGAACAGCTTTACACATGTTTTGTGCATCATCTTTAGTGGCTGATTTACCAGTACCGATTGCCCAGATTGGCTCATAAGCAATAACAAGTGATGCAACTTGCTCAGCAGTCAAGTCTTTCAAAGCTGCAGAAACTTGAGCACCTACGAATTCAACCGCTTTACCAGCTTCGTAAGTTTCAAGTGACTCACCACAACAGATGATTGGTGTCAAACCATTACGGAAGATAGCGTGTGCTTTTTTGTTAATGTCTTCATCTGTTTCGTGGAAGTAATCACGACGTTCTGAGTGACCAATAACCACATAGTTCACGCCCATTTCAGCCAATACTTTTGGAGAAGTTTCACCAGTGAAGGCACCAGCATCTTCAAAGTAGCAGTTTTGAGCAGCAACTTTCAATTCAGAATCTTTAGCGAACCACAAGAGAGCGTTCAAATCTACAGCTGGAGCTGCGATTGCTGCTTCAATCTTGTCGCCAGCAGGCAATTTACCCGCAATAGCCTCAACGAAAGCTTGTGCTTCTTGAGGATTTTTGTTCATTTTCCAGTTTCCTGCAATGATTGGTTTACGTGACATTTCACATACCTCTTCTTAAAAATTTTTACAGTCCCTATTATAGCATATTTTTTCAAAAGATTAAAGTACAATATGGAATTCCCAAGCCCGCATTTAGCAAACTGAGACTACGGACTTCTACTCTTGTTTACTGATAATCTCCACCTGCAACCTTAAAATATTCCTCTAGTGTTAGACCTGAGTGATAAATATCAGCCGCTTCCTTACCAACATATCGAACATGCCACTCTTCATGCATATAACCTGTTATCGCTTCTTTTTCAGGAAGATACCTTACGATAAAACCATATTCATGAGCATGTTCGGCTAACCATTGAGCTGCTGCTCCCTGCAAAAGCTCCCCTTGACCATTCAAAACATCAAAAGCTAAACCTGTTTGATGCTCACTGTATCCAGGACGGGCAGAATAACGATCCGCTGCCGCTCGTCCCTCCTGAGCAACATAATTATTATATAGGGAATTCTGTAGACTATAACTTCTAAAACCACTATAAGAATGACTAATTGAAAATCCAAGCTGACGCATTTGATTAGTCAGAGTTAGGAAAGCTGCCTTTGCCTCAGCATTTTCACCTGGGTTATATTGACTATTTACAGGATATTTTTTATTAACAATTGGAACATACCCATATTTCCCTCTTACATAAGAGTAAAAACCATTATATAAGATATTAGAAGCATATTGAGTCTGTATCGGATTTCCTAAACTCTCTGCAAAAAATGCCTCACCCTCTTGTTTCCAACCATGGTTTGGCAAGATACTGTATTCATTGTAGTCAGTAGTCCAGTGATGTAAACCACGTAATCCAGGGTTATAAACACGGTAAATTGGTGTGCTACCCCCAGAGTAAAAAACAGGATCCCCAGCATTATCCAACTGCCACCCATGATAGGTTGTCAATTCCTTCACCTCATTTAAATCCATCGTATATAAGTGATTTTGCAATCCATGATTATATAAACGATAAACAGCATTTCCCGAACTAGGAGCATACCAGGCTACTCCCTCATAGCCCCAATGATGTTGCTGATACAGTACATCTTTCTCGTTAGCATCGATCGTATAAAGATGTTCCCCATTTTCATAATTATATAATCTGTAAATAGCAAGACTCTCTCTTACTGTTTCCGACTGACTATCTAAAGCGAAGATCATATGTGAAGAAAATAGGGAAAGGCTGCAAAAACTATACAATAATATAAAATAAAAACGTATTTTTTTCATAATATATCTCCCTTCAATTTATTGTATCATACCTACTCATAATCAGATGGTATTTCCGAAAATAATAATCATAATAAAAGCCTCTCATACTAATTTTCCAAGGATTTATCGATATTTCATAAACTTGGACACGGAAAACACTCCTCTTTAAGCATATTTAGAATCAGAAAACTACAAAACAAAAATATATACTATATTATTGATAGAAGCTAGAAATAGTCTAGGTATTTGTTACAGAAAAACTCTCTACCCAAAAGTAGAGAGTTACAATTTAGTTGTCTGACTATAATTGTTATTTCTGGGAACTCAATCGAATTAAGCTTCGATTTCTGTAACCATACCTGAACCAACAGTACGTCCACCTTCACGGATAGAGAATGTAGTACCTTGTTCAACGGCGATTGGGTGGATCAATTCAACGTCGATAGTAACGTTATCACCAGGCATTACCATTTCAGTACCTTCTGGCAATTTGATTGAACCAGTTACGTCAGTTGTACGGAAGTAGAACTGTGGACGGTAGTTGTCGAAGAATGGAGTGTGACGTCCACCTTCTTCTTTAGTAAGGATGTAAACTTCACCTTTGAATTTAGTGTGTGGGTTGATAGAACCTGGTTTAGAGATAACTTGACCACGTTCGATTTCATCACGTTGAACACCACGAAGAAGCACACCAACGTTATCGCCGGCAAGACCTTCGTCAAGTTGTTTACGGAACATTTCAACACCAGTAACAACTGCTTTAGATTTTTCTTCTTGAAGACCAACGATTTCGATTTCGTCGTTGACACGAACTGTACCACGGTCGATACGTCCTGAAGCTACAGTACCACGACCAGTGATTGAGAATACGTCCTCGACTGGAAGCAACAATGGTTTGTCAGTGTCGCGTTCTGGTTCTGGAATGTACTCATCAACAGTGTTCATCAATTCCATAACGATGTCTTCGTATTTAGCGTCACCTTCAAGGGCTTTAAGAGCTGAACCTTGGATAACTGGAAGATCGTCACCTGGGAAATCGTATTCTGAAAGAAGGTCACGGATTTCCATTTCAACCAACTCAAGCAATTCTTCGTCGTCTACCAAGTCAACTTTGTTCATGAAGACGATAAGGTGTTTAACACCAACCTGACGTGAAAGAAGGATGTGCTCACGAGTTTGTGGCATTGGACCGTCAGTAGAAGCTACTACAAGGATCGCACCGTCCATCTGAGCGGCACCAGTGATCATGTTTTTAACGTAGTCCGCGTGTCCTGGAGCGTCGATGTGAGCGTAGTGACGTTTTTCAGTTTCGTACTCAACGTGTGCAGTGTTGATTGTGATACCGCGCTCGCGCTCTTCTGGAGCAGCATCGATAGACGCATAGTCTTTAGGTTGGTTAACTGATGAAGGCAAGCGACGTGCCAATACAGTTGTGATAGCTGCAGTCAAAGTAGTTTTACCGTGGTCAACGTGTCCAATTGTACCAATGTTAACGTGTGGTTTACTACGATCGTATTTTTCTTTTGCCATTTTGGTAAAAGCCTCCAATAAAATATATTTTATAGATAGACAGTAGGCAATACGGTCTAACTTTACCTTACTATTCTATCAAATTGTAGCAGAATTGCAAGCATTTTCTATCGTTTTTGTTATTTATTGCCAGAAAGTCCCTTTTTACTAGCCTACGCTACTAATAAACAACTCGTCAGTAACTTTTACCAACGAGTCAATCTCTATAATACTCTGCTTTCTTTAATTGCTAATTTTCACATACCGACGGGTACCACTGTAAGATACATAGGACAGCCAACGTGAGCCATCTGACTCAATAATTTTATCGTAGTTGATCTTATCTCCTGTCGTGAATTCAAATTGAGTTGGAGACTGATTCTCTGCCTTATTTTTTACCGGAACAGTTTTAGTAAAGGTGTAACTGCCACTCTGAGAAAGAGTATCTTTTTCCCCCTCCTGTTTCTCTACTATATTTGCTGGAGAAGGAGATTGAGTAGTTACTAGAGGAACAGAGGCTGTTTCTATTTTTCCTAAATCAACATAACGTCTAATACCACTATAAGATAGATAAGAAATCCACTGGTGACCATCTGATTCTATTTTTTTATCGTAATTGACTTTCTCTCCTTTTTCAAAGGTGAACTGTGTTATTGCACCTCCCTTAGCTTCATTTTTTACAGCAGCCTGTTTGATAAAATGATAGGTTCCTTGGTCTGCTAATTTCTCTACCCGTTTCACTTGGGAAGGACTCGCAACTGATACTTTGGTTTGAGTTGTGGCTACACCGACCATTTTTCCATCATTTTCCACATAGTAGAGGTGGGCATGGTAAACTCCTTGTTCATTCTTGTGTTGCGCCAGGGAAACGGAAACTTTATAGGTACCGTTGGATTGTCTAACTGCATCGTACCATACAAGGTCATTTTGTCCTCCCTGCTCTGACCAGACTGGCACTCTCACTGCTTTGACTCCATGACTATCTGATACATTGGATACCTCGATATCAAAACCTGTTTCGGTCTGATTTTGGATAGTCAATTGTCCTGTCGGGGTGTTCGCCTGGGGGGCTACAGGTTGACTGGCACTAGTTGATGTCGAATTTGAAATCTTTCCTAAATCAATGTAACGCCGAACACCACTATAAGACAAATAAGAAATCCACTGATGACCTTCTGATTCAATTTTTTTATCGTAATTTACTTTTTCTCCTTTTTCAAAGGTAAATTGGGTTGCTGCACTTTCTTTTGCTTCATTTTTTACTGCAGTCTGTTTGGTAAAGTGATAGGTGCCTTGATCGGCAATTTTTTCTACCTGTGTTGTTTGGCTAGCCCCTGATATCGTTACCTTGGTCTGTGTAATAGCTACACCTACCAGTTGTCCATCATTTTCTACATAATAGAGGTGGGCATGGTAAACTCCTTGTTCATTTTTGTGGTCTGACAAGGATACTGCTACCTTGTAGTTCCCGTTGGACTGTTTGACGGCATCATACCAGATAATATCGTTTTGATCATTTTGTTCTGCCCAGACTGGTACTTTGATAGCTTTGATGCCCTTACTATCGGTAACATTGGATACTTCCACTTCAAAACTTGTAGCAGTTTGATTCTGAATGGTTAAGTGACCGGTTGGTTGAGATACTTTTGGTGCCTCAACTGGTTTTTCTGTGACTTTATTAACAGCTGTTGAGCCGGTTAGTTGACCTAAATCCACATAACGACGAGTACCATTATAACTTACATAGGAAATCCATTGATGGTTCTCTGCTTGAACAACCTTGTCGTAGTTGACCTTGTCGCCTACCTGTGCATAAAAGGCTACTGGAGCAGATTGACTTGGTTGATTTCTGACTGCTATTTCTTTTTCATAAACGTATTGACCTTGAAGTGATAATGGAGCGGCAGGTGTAGCCGTGGCTATTGGTGTAGCTTGTGCAGTCTCCACTACAGGTGGTAGCTGAACAGGAGATTCCTGACTGGTAGTACTGCTAGGCTTTTCTTGACTTGTAGTTTCTGAAGAAACTTGACTTTTCGAAGTCAGATTCGGGCTAGTCTGATTTGTCTCCACAGCAGATACTTGTCCCTCTATCTGGCTAGCAACCTTCTGTGTCTCATCTGTAAGCTGAACAGGTTCAGACTTTGGCTTATCAGCCAAGCTTTTCTCTTCCACTTGTACCAGCGGTAGGTTACTTGATGCAACTGTCCCTACTTGCTCATCAGCCTTTACATCCTGTAGCCCAAAGACCAAACTGGTTCCAATCAGTACTGAAGCAGCACCTAGAGAATACTTACGAATAGAAAAATTTTGTTTTTCTTGACCAAATCTTGTGCGACGCATAAATCATATCCTACCTTTCTGTTATCCTTTTCACTTATATTATATACTTATCCATGTCATAAAACAAGTAAAAATTGTAACATTTGTAATATTTTTGTAACATTTGTACCGAGAAAGAAATATTTATCTCCCCTATCTATACTATTCGCAAAAAATACAAAAAAATGATGAAAAATAAGATATTTTTTAATTTTCTTCAAAATATAAAAACCTTGTCTGAATACACTTCAAACAAGGTACTAGCCATCTGCTATTCGAAATCTAATCGATAGTAGGGTTGATTTGGAGTTGAAGCACCAATACTAGACGCATAAATCCAGTCCTTACCCTCCAACTGTGCAAAGTCTTCTGCTCTGCCTGTTAGGATAATGCCTGCAAATTCTAGCTTATCAATCTCTTCTTGTTTAGAGAAGTCCGTTTTACCAAATTTGTCCAAGAAAGTTTTGACATCTGTGACGAGTGCGTATTCCCCTATATAATGATTATACTGTTCAGCCATTTTTTTCATAGGTGCTAAAGGATTCCATGCAGCTGCTTCTGTTGGTAATTCAGCATCTGGTTCATAAACCTTTAGAGCCTCTCCTTGAAAACCAAACAACTGATCAATGCGAAAATCAGCTGTGTTCTCCTTAGAAGCTGTTCCAATCCAGTACCAATTCTTTTTCAAATTTTGAGGAAGCATGGTCTGCAAGTCTCCAAAACTATATTTTTTGTCAAAAGTGATGGCTACTTCTACTAGCTGATTGGACATGTCTTTCACTAAAGAAAGTTCTTGACTTGGAACCCTTGCAAAGTCATCTGTGTCAACTTTCTCCGTATTATAGAAGAGAGGGAGTTTTGACCAGGTTTGACGATCATAGGCAATCTCTCCTTTATAAGAAGGACCATCTTGAGAAAAATTCAAATACGTTCCCAACCAATCATAGTGGTATTCATAGTCACCAAAGGCAACTGGAACCCCTGCCAAGTCTTTGTGGCGATCTGCATGGACAGCTCCAGCAAATAGAGAGGTCGCTTTATAATAGTAGGTTGAGTATTCAATGTTTGGATAGGCAACTTGTGACAATAATTCGTGTTCTTGATAGATTTTTTCACCATTATTGGCAGTCAAAATCTGTAAGGTCTTCAAGGTCGCTCCCGTTATCAGCAAGAGCCCTAATATAGATAGACCAACCGTTTTCCATAAGTGTTTTTTCTTACTTTTCTTTGTTGCAATTTCAAAAGTTTTCATATTCATACCCTTTCTCTTTTAAGTTTTTTGCTAGAAGTTTTCGACCGCGGTAAAGATTGATTTTCACCAAACTCTGACTATATCCTAAGATATGGGCAATCTCTTTGACACTCATATCCTGAAAATAATAAAGGTCAATGACATGCTGATACTTGGTTGGCAGGTCTGCTACTGCCTGATAGAGTTCTTCATAACCATCTTGGTCATAAACCAAAACCTTTTCGCTGGCAAAAAATTCCCTTTGTAGAATTTCATGATAGTGCTTGTCCCTCCTGTATTTGTCGATGTAGGCTCTAACTGCCGAACGATAAAGCCAGGCTCGTAATTTGTCAAAAGGAAGGACAAGTTCTGCTTCTAAGATTTTCACTAGTACATCTTGGGCTATATCCTGACTATCTGCAAATGTGGCGCCTGATTTTTGCAGGTAGTAGGAAATCTCCTCGGCAATGCCGATGACTTCTTTTTCATATTCATCTAATTTGATGCTCATCTCCTCCTTTCACTAATATAACGAATGGAATTCTATTTGGTTACACATTTTTTAAAAATATTATATCCTTTACCGTATTAAAAAAGCAACCTCCGAAGAAGTTGCTTAAATAAGATTAACCAGAATTTCGTAAACCTGTCGCCACACCGTTGATGGTGATGTGGATGAGGTTTTCTTGTTCCTTACTGAGTTCTCCACGACGAAGGCGGTTAATCAGTTCAATCTGAATATAGTTGAGGACGTTGAAATATGGCATACGGTAGTCTAGACTGGCTTTGAGGAAAGGAAGTTCTGCTAGTAAGGCATCATTTTGCTCAATAGACAGGATAACATCCTTGGTCAACTGCCATTCATCTAAGATAATATGGAAGATATTTCTTACTTCTTCGCTCTCACACATTTTCGCATACTCAAAGGCAATGTTCATGTTGGATTTGGACAGAACCATGTCAACATTCGATAGGAGTGAACGGAAGAATGGCCAGCTTTCATACATTTTCTGTAATTTTGCTAAGTTGGCTGGGTCTTTGTCAATAAAGCGTTTAAAGCTGGAGCCTACTCCGTACCAACCAGGAAGCATGACACGGTTTTGCGACCATGAGAATACCCAAGGAATGGCACGAAGTCCACCAATTTCCGTAATCGTCTTACGAGCTGCTGGACGAGAACCGATATTTAGACTAGATACCTCACGAATTGGACTTGCTGCAAAGAAGTAATCGTAGAAATGAGGATTGTTAAAGACTAAGTCACGATAGATTGAGTAGCTATCCGCCACAATGGCGTCCATGGTTTCACGGTAACCATCAATCTCATTTGGATTGGTAATCATTTGGGTAATCATGCGGTCAAGAGTTGCTGACACCAGCATTTCCAAATTGTAGTAAGCAGCATCCTTGTTGCCATATTTATTACCAATTACTTCGCCTTGCTCTGTCAGACGAAGGCGGTCTTTGATGGAACCAAATGGTTGTGAAGTAATGGCATCATAGGATGGACCGCCACCACGACCAACGGTACCACCACGACCATGGAAGAAGGTAATATGAACACCAAATTCTTGACCGATTTGTGTCAATTCATTCTGAGCCTTGTAGAGTGTCCAACCAGATGAGAGATAGCCTCCATCCTTATTGGAATCCGAGTAGCCTAGCATGATTTCTTGATAATATTTATTGCCCGCAATCCAACGTTTAGCCAAATCAAGTTGCAGGTATTGGCGCATGGTTGCTGAAGCATTGTCCAAGTCCTCGATGGTTTCAAAAAGTGGAACAATCTGCACACGCGCCTTGTCCATATCGACCAAGCCAACTTCTTTCAAGAGGACCGCGAGTTCTAAGAGGTCAGACACACTCTCAGAATGAGAGATAATGTGTTGTTTGATGATCTCCTCACCAAGTTTGTCTTTCAATTCACGGGCTGCTGCAAAAATAGCCAACTCTTTTTGCAACTGCTCCGACTTAGGAACATGGGTGGCAGAAAGAATGCGCGGATCTGTTTCTAACTGTTTCAAGAGAACATGGCATTTTGCTTCCTCAGACAAACTAGAGTAATTTTCGACAATGCGGGCTGAAGCCAAGAGCTCTGCAACACTTGCCTCGTGAATAGAAGAGTCCTGACGCATATCAATACTTGCCAGGTAGAAACCAAAGGCCTCCACTGCTTCCAGCAATTCTGTCAAATCACCCTTGATCAAAGCACTTGCCTTATTATCAATCAAAGACTGATTTATCGCAAGCAAGTCTTCTTTAAATTCAGTGACATTGGCGTAGCGGACATCAGAAGGCTTATTATCCACCAAGTAATCGCGCGTATTGGCCAATTTCATCTGAATATAATGGAAGGCACGACGGTAAGGTTCATTTTCCCGATAGACTGAACTATCCTCTGATTTTTCAGCCAATAGTTTGACAGCTGTCGAAACCTTCACGATGGAAGTTGAGAGAGAGAAATTACGGTAAAGTTTATGGAGTTGCTCATCGTAGTAGTTCATGATGACTTGACACTGGGTCAAGGCTGACAATTTCAGTGTTTCTGCCGTTACAAATGGATTGCCATCTCGGTCACCACCGATCCACATGCCCATGGTAATGGGGCGAGGATTGTTAAGCTCAATGCCTTTTTCTGCAGCCAAGCGCTTGTACTCACCTTGTAACTTGGTCACAGCCTTGATAAAGGAAGAATTGTAGTATTCCATGACATTGGTGATTTCGTTGGTTACCTTCAACTTCTTCTCGCGAATCATATCCGTTTGCATGATGATTTCAATGTAGCAACGAAGTTGGTCTTCCCACTTAGTTTTGTTCAGCAAACCCATTTTGACATCACGGTAGCGACGAAGCAACTCATGGATATGTTTGGTCAAGTCCAACATAGATTGACGTTGCACCTGGGTTGGATGGGCTGTCAAAACGGGAACAACATTGAGTTTTTCCAAAATTTCTGCCGCATTTTCCTGCTTGGCCACCATGTCAATCGTCGTTGAGATTTTCCCAAGATAATCTTGGTCGATATTATTCTGGTGGTTGATTTCATAGGCCAAATCCACATCTTCTGAAATGTTAATCAGCAAAGGAAGGACAGCGAAGTAACGAGAAATGACTGCTAATTCTTCGTTATTTAATTGACCAATAATCGCAATCAAGGACTGGTAATCATCCTCACGAGAAAGCTGGGACAATTCAATAATCTTCTTGAAGGTTTCCTGGGGCATCATCTGGGCCGCTACTTCTTCAAGGATAGTCGTTAAAATCGCAATTTCTTCCTGAATGGTTTTTTTATTGTTATAGTTTTCTAGTTTTTGGATAGACATTTCTACTCTCTTTCCTTATTTAGCCGATTGTCCGTTCAATCTCTTCTTCAATCAATTTACGCTTCTCATTGGCATCGATATTGAGGACAAAGGCAATGCCAATCGAAATAATGAGTAGGCTAGACCCTCCTTGCGATAGGAAGGGGAAGGTCACTCCCGTCGCAGGAATAATACCTGCAATTCCACCAATGTTGACAAAGGTCTGAATGAGAAGCATTCCTGCCACACCCAAGGCCATCATGGAATTAAATGGACTGCGGGCACGAACACCTACAATGATAATGCGAATGATGAGGAAGAAAAGCAGGGCCAAAATCAAGCTAGCACCTACAAATCCCAACTCTTCAATCACAATGGAAAACACAAAGTCTGTCTGCGCTTCTGGTAGATATCCCTTTTTCTCAATGGAGTTACCCAAACCGCGACCCAACCAGCCACCATTACTCATGGCATAGAAGGAATGGGTCAACTGCAACCCTGCCCCCGTGGCATTGCCAAAAGGGTCAAAAAAGGCTGCGAAACGACGGGCGATATAGCCAAACAGAGGAATTTTCTCAACTGTTTCAACACCAAGAATAAAGATTGTTCCTAGAACAAAGCCTGACACTGCAACGATACTCAAAACCGCTGTCAAAAACCACCGATAAGCAATACCACTGACACTAATCATAATCACCATAATCAAGACGACAATGGTAGCATTTCCCAAGTCAGGCAAGGTCGCTACCATGGCTAACAAGAGGAGGCTGACCACGCGCCAATCAGTGAATTCTCTAGGAATCCAGCTCCCCTGTATTAAAGCCTGGTAGTCATAGGTCCGAATATCAGCCTGCTGTTTGGCAAATTCGTGGGCCAAATACCAGATGATAATCAACTTGAGGTATTCGGCAGGCTGCAAATTACCAGCTCCAGGCAAGGGAATCCAACCGTGGGCCCCATTGATAGGCGGAAACAATCGAGAAATAGCTAAGAGAAACACCTCGAATAAAATAACTGAGTAAATGACAGCCTTCCTTCTCAAAAAGCTTAATTTCATACGGTAAATCGTGTAAATTGCAAAGAGGCTGACACCCCAGAAAAGCGACTGGTTAATGACTGTTCTAAAAGGGTTCCCTCCATTGATAATTTGCGTGGCACTGGTTGTTGAATAGACGATTATCAACCCTATCACAGATAAAATTAGATAGGGAATGAGAATGGAATAGTTCAATAACTGCCGTTTGTCAATCTTCATTTCTAATCCAACCTTCTTTCGAGTACTGGGTTCTATTATAGCATACTTTACTATAAATTACCCAGTAGGGTCTATAAAGTAAAGACATCTTTCGGAAATCTACCTTAGCACAAAAAAGAGGGGACCTCCCCTCCTTCCATTATTCAAATGTTTCAAGATAAAATTCAATCGTATCGCCAGCAGCTAGTTTCAGCTCTTCTGCCCCCTTGTCTGCCATTTGATTATTGATTTTATACATCCAGTAGGTATTAGTACTTGGATTTTGACTAACACCATCAATAGCTGTTACCATGCCATTATCTTCTTCTACTTGATGGTAGTCCTCTAAAACATCCATGACACTATCGCCCTGCTCAGCCACTACTTCCTGACTAGCTGTTTTACCGTCTTTGGTAATTTGCAAAGTGACTGTTATCTTGGTTTCAGCTTGTTCTACAGGATTTGCCTGACAAGCAGCTAGAACCATTGTCATAAGAAATGTAACAATAAGAAGTATTCGTTTCATTTATAAAATCTCCTAAAAATGTAGTCAATAATGGGATAGAACAAGAAAGTCGAAATCGCATGAAGGCTATCAAAGAATAAACCATTGAACCAGAAGATAAGAGGTGACAGACCAAATTGCCAAGCAGACAAGATACTAATAATCAGGCCATAAACATAGACCAATAGAGCAGCTAGCAAGGACTGTAGCCAGATAGACAATCGCTCCTTGTTCACCAAAGGCCTCACCAAGCACCACCAAAGCAGTTGGACTAGACCGAAGCTAAGCACTTGCCACAGGACTACCGGTCCAAAACCAAAGAGAAGACCACTTCCAACCATGGTTAAGGTCATAACCAGCCAAGCATCCATCAATCCCATAAAAGAAAGACTGACAAGGAATATTGCTGTCAAGGGTTTAATATTTGGAAAAGCACCAAAAACAATCCGTAACACGATGGTTAAGGAAGTTAATAGTACTATTCTACTCAAGCGTTTCACTGTATCATGATTTTTACCCATATAACTTTAGACTACCCTATTATAGCTCATTTGTCAATAGTATCTACCTCACATCCTCTTTTCAATATTATTTTTTTGATTTTTTTTGCTATTTAAGATAAAATAATAGGGATGAGAAAGAAAATAAATCCAATGGTTGTTATTGGTTTTTTCCTATCTTTTTTTATTCTAATTTCCATAACTGGTGTTCTGGGAAATACTGCCAATAAGAAAGAAACCGTAACAGCCCAATCAAGTACAACTGCTAGCTCCAGCTCGAAAAAATCAGGAACAAAGCCTAGCTATCATATCACCAATGCCCTTGAAATGAAACCAATCATTGACGTTTCAGCCTGGCAAAGACCATCCGAGATTGATTACGACACACTAAGCCAGAATATTTCTGGTGCCATCGTCCGTATTCAGAGTGGTTCACATACCAAGAGTGAAAATACAGCCACTGACAAGAATGGACTAGATAAGTCTTTTGCAACCCATATCAAAGAGTTTCAAGCTCGCAATATCCCAGTTGCAGTCTATGCCTATGTAACAGGTAACAGCATTGAAAATATGAAGGAAGAGGCTCGTAGTTTCTATAAGGCTGCCAACCAATACAACCCTACTTTTTATTGGTTAGACGTAGAAGAATACACCATGAATGATATGAATGCTGGGGTAGAAGCCTTCCGCAAGGAGTTGGAAACCCTAGGTGCTAAGAATATCGGTATCTATATCGGAACCTATTTCATGGAGGACCATAGTATTAATGTGGACAAGTTTGATGCCATCTGGATACCAACTTACGGGGACGACTCTGGCTACTACAATGCTGCTCCAAATACTGATCTCGACTACGACTTACACCAATATACATCTCGAGGTTATGTCAATGGCTTTGCCCATCATTTAGACCTCAATCTTATCACAACCCTAAAAGATCCTAATGAAGTATATCAAAAACTATTTACAACCCCATAATAAAATGATAGACTATTACTAATTTCATATACACAAAGGAGTGCTTCGGCTGAGATCGCTTTTGCGAAATCCTCGAACCTGATCTAGTTAGAACTAGCGTAGGGATTGTGTGCTTTATAGACGGTTACTCTGTCCACTATAAACACTCCTTTGTCCACTAAACAAAGGAGTATTTTTATGTTTCCATCCAAAATGCGTGTGTTAGCTGAAGTAGCTATTTTCTCTGCCATTGCCCTGGTCTTTGACAAATTCCCTCTCTTTACCATGCCACAAGGTGGCTCTGTTTCTCTCGTTATGCTACCTATTCTTTTTCTTTCCCTACGTCATGGATGGAGTATCGGCATTCTTACAGGTGGGATTGTAGGCACTGTTCAACTCTTCTATGGCGGTTATTTTCTGAATGTCTTCCAAGTCTTCCTTGACTATGCCCTCTCCTATGCAGGAATTGGATTAGCAGGATTCTTGGCTCCCTTCCTCACCAAACAAAAAGAGCTAAAACAAGCCACTCTTGTCATTAGTCTGGCGAGTCTTCTAGGAGGCAGCATTCGACTGCTTGCCACCTTCCTCTCTGGAATTATCTTCTATGCTGACTATGCCCCTGCTGGTACACCTGTCTGGCTCTATTCTTTTACTTACAATATCAGCTATATTCTTCCTTCGACCATCATTGCTTGTGCCCTACTCATTTTACTCTATAAAGCTAGACCAAGTTTTTATCGTATGTAATAAATCGTGCCTGTGAGATTTTGTCTTTCAGGCACTCTTTTTGAATATTTTCACTTGGTTTGTGCTATAATGGGGACATTATAAATACATTTGGAGGACATTATGGCTTCTTGGATTGCAAGAATAATTAAAGGTATGATTATCGCCCTTGGCTTTATCTTACCTGGTGTTTCTGGGGGAGTACTGGCTGCTATCCTTGGAATTTACGAACGCTTAATTGGATTTTTGGCCAATATTCGCAAGGATTTTAAGGAAAACTTTCTTTTCTTTGTACCTGTCGGAATCGGTGGTATTTTGGGGATAGCTCTCTTTTCATTCCCTGTTGAATTTTTGTTGCAGCATTTTCAAGTGCCTGTTTTGTGGGCCTTTGCAGGAGCAATCGTCGGAACCATTCCCAGCTTGGTTAAGGAGTCAACACTGAAAAGTCAACGAGATAGCCTTGATTGGGCTTGGTTGATTGGTACCTTTGTGGTTTCTGGGCTCTTGCTCTATAACTTAAATAGCCTTGTAGGAACTCTTCCTGCAAACTTTGCAAGTTTTGTCTTGGCAGGTGCCTTGATTGCGCTAGGTATTCTTGTTCCTGGACTTAGCCCGTCAAACCTCTTGCTAATTTTGGGCATTTACACGCCAATGCTCAATGGGTTCAAATCACTTGATTTATTGGGGACCTTCTTGCCAATTGCTATTGGGGGAGCCTTAGCAATGGTCCTATTCTCAAAAGCTATGGATCATGCTTTAAAGGCTTACCATTCACGCGTTTACCACTTCATCATCGGAATTGTTTTATCATCTACCCTCTTGATTTTAATTCCGCAAGCTGGCAATGAAGAAGCTATTTCCTATGCTGGCGCAGGATTTGGTACATGGATTTCCGCTGTGGTTCTCTTCATTTTGGGAACATGGCTAGGACTTTGGATGAGCAAACTTGAGGAAAAATATAAATAATGGCTAAAAAGGTTAAAATAAAGAAAACCTTGGTGGACCAAATTTTAGACAAGGCTAAGATCGATCATGATAGCCTTGTTTTAAATGCCCTCGATGGCCAACTACCACCAGGAATTGAAGAAAAAGATATATACAAAACGCTGGCATTAACAGGTGATAAGACAGGACCAATTATCGGCATTATCCCAATCACAGAACACCTGTCTGAGAAAAAATTAGCCAAGATCTCTGGCAATAAAAAAGTCAGCATGATTCCACAAAAAGACTTGGAAAAGACAACTGGCTATGTTCACGGTGCCAACAATCCCGTGGGTATTCGTCAGAAGCACAACTTCCCAATCTACATTGACCAATCTGCCCTTGAACTCGGTCACTTGATTGTCTCAGCAGGTGAAATTGGTCGTTCGATAAAAATCGATAGCCAGGTTTTAGCTGATTTTGTAAAGGCTGACTTTGCCGATTTGATTGAGGGGAGGGACTAGGCTTGAAAATCTATTTTGTCCGTCATGGAAAGACTGAATGGAATTTAGAAGGCCGTTTCCAAGGCGCTTCTGGGGATTCTGCTCTCTTGCCACAAGCTTTTGAAGAGCTGGAATTGCTAGGAAAACACTTGGCAGACCTGCCTTTTGATGCTATTTATTCTAGTGATTTACAACGTGCAACAATCACTGCTGAACAGATTGCCAAAGCCAATCGATATTGTCAAACCGTCCAGACTAGCCCTCAATTACGGGAATGGAGTTTTGGAAAATTGGAAGGAAGCAAGATGTCAATTTTTCGTGCCATCTATCCCAAGCAAGCACAGGCTCTCAAACATAATCTAGCTCTTTTTAACAATGACCTATTTGATGCTGAGAGCGTTCTCCAGGTAACTCAACGAATGGTGGACTTTGTCCAATCGCTGAAAGAACAAGACATGGAAACAGTCCTCATCGTCAGCCACGGTGCCTTTCTAACCGCTTCCATCCACCGACTGCTCGGATTTACACCCGCCCAGCTCCGTCACCGCGGTGGCTTGGATAATGCTTCCATAAGCATTTTGGAAACGAGAGACTTTGAACACTTTACCGAACTGGCTTGGAATGATACCAGCTACAAATCTCACTAAGAAAGCAGTTACCTGCTTTCTTTTTGCTGATTTTTTCCCTTTTCTATGATAAAATAGAAAGAACAGACTTTGGAGGAATGAAAATTTTATGTCAACTGAACATTTTGAAGAATTAAATGACCAACAGATTGTCCGTCGTGAAAAAATGACGGCCCTTGCTGAACAGGGAATTGACCCATTTGGGAAACGCTTTGAGCGTTCTGCCAACTCAGCTGAATTGAAGGCCCAATACGAAGACAAATCAAAAGAAGACTTGGAAGAATTGGGACAAACAGCGATCATCGCAGGCCGTATCATGACCAAGCGAGGTAAGGGTAAGGCTGGCTTTGCCCACATTCAAGACCGCGAAGGCCAAATTCAGATCTACGTTCGTAAGGATGATGTTGGAGAAGAAAACTATGAAATCTTCAAAAAAGCAGACCTTGGTGACTTTATCGGTGTCGAGGGGGATGTCTTCAAGACAAATGTTGGTGAGTTGTCTATCCATGCTCGCAAGTTAACTCACCTGTCTAAAGCGCTCCGCCCATTGCCAGAAAAATTCCACGGATTGACAGACATCGAAACCCGCTACCGCAAACGTTATTTGGACTTGATTACCAACCGTGAAAGCTTTGACCGCTTTGTGACCCGCTCAAAAATCATCTCAGAAATCCGCCGTTACCTTGACGGACTTGGTTTCTTGGAGGTGGAAACACCTGTCCTTCACAACGAAGCTGGTGGTGCGGCAGCCCGTCCATTCATCACCCACCACAATGCCCAAAACATTGACATGGTGCTTCGTATCGCGACCGAACTCCACCTCAAACGCTTGATTGTCGGCGGTATGGAACGCGTTTATGAAATCGGACGTATCTTCCGTAACGAAGGCATGGATGCGACTCACAACCCTGAGTTCACGTCAATCGAGGTCTACCAAGCTTATGCGGATTACTTGGACATTATGGACTTGACAGAAGGCATTATCCAACACACTGCCAAGGCGGTTGTCGGCGATGGCCCTGTGACTTACCAGGATACTGTCATCAATATCCACGAACCGTTCAAACGTATCCACATGGTTGATGCCATTAAGGAACAAACTGGCGTGGACTTCTGGCAAGATATGAGCTTCGAGGAAGCAAAAGCCCTAGCAGCTGAGCACAAGGTCCCTGTGGAAAAACACCATACAGAAGTTGGTCAAATCATCAACAGCTTCTTTGAAGAATACGTTGAAGCAACTCTTATCCAACCAACATTTGTCTATGGTCACCCAGTAGCCGTATCTCCACTGGCTAAGAAAAACGATGAAGACCCACGCTTCACAGACCGCTTTGAGCTCTTCATCATGACCAAGGAATACGGAAATGCCTTTACAGAATTGAATGACCCAATCGACCAATTAGAACGCTTCGAAGCCCAAGCCAAGGCTAAAGAACTCGGTGACGACGAAGCGACAGGCGTTGACTACGACTACATCGAAGCCCTCGAATACGGTATGCCACCAACAGGTGGACTTGGAATCGGTATTGACCGCCTCTGCATGCTACTGACAGATACCACTACTATTCGAGATGTGCTCCTATTTCCGACGATGAAATAAGAAACAGTAGCTTGCTAGGATTGTTTTCACTAGGATGTTCCAATCGCTTTCAAGTTTCTTGGCGATTGGCTGAAAAGGTCTGCTAGACCTTGTCACTCCCGAAGATGAAATAAAAATTACAAACTGTTTAACACCATTACTTAAAACACTCTTGGAACTTCCAAGAGTGTTTTTGCATGCAAAAAATCCCAACCACAGGGTCAGGATTTTCAGGAGATTATGAAAAATATTTAGGATTGGGGGTGGGACAGACCTCAAATAATCATAGTGAGTTCGTCTTCCCACCCCCGCACAGTTGATTAGGAAGATGTGGAGTGTAAAACACGAACAAATCTTCCAATCAACCACTGCGCTGAGATGTTACCTCCACTTTAGTGAAGTGAAGCTGTTATCAAGTCCCCTCCTTTTTATCTCATCAGTCTTGGGACTGATTTTCTTCTTTCTTCGCAAAATATTCTCGGACAATTGGTGCAACTTCTTTTCCGTAGAGTTCGATGGCACGGAGGACATCTTCATGTGGCATAGATCCAAGTGGCAAGTGGAGGAAGAAACGGTCCAAGTCAAGCGTTTCAATGGTCTTAATAATTTTTTCAGCGACTCGTTTTGGATCTCCGACGATGGTTGCCCCTTCGTCTGTTAGGGAGTAGAGATATTGCGCCTTGGTCATCTCGCTCCAATGTGGACGGTCTTTAGCAATATTATCTGTAATCACCTTGGTCGGATGATAATATTCTTCCACAGCCTTGTTATGATCGTCTGCAATCCAACCCCAAGAATGGGCTGCAACCTTTGTTTTCTTCGGATCGTGAACTGAGTTGCGAGCTACCTTACGATAGGCATCTGCCAGTGGTTTAAAGCGATGGGCACCTGCACCAATGACAGCATAAACGATTGGTAGGCCTTTCTTGGCAATCTTGATGGTGGATTCTACATTGCCGCCAGTTGCGACCCAGATTGGAAAATCTTCCTGTACAGGACGTGGATAGACTGGCTTATTATCGACTGACTGGGTAAAATGCCCATCCCACTTGAGATTGGTTTCCTTGTCGATTTCCAAAAGCATGTCCAACTTTTCATCGAAGAGTTCTTCATAGTCATGGAGATCATAACCAAACAAGGGGAAGGACTCAGTAAAGGAACCACGACCCGCCATGATTTCAGCTCTGCCATTTGACAAAGCATCAATGGTGGTATACTGCTGATAGAGCCTTACAGGGTCCATGGAGGAAAGGATAGAAACTGCTGATGTTAACTTAATATGCTTGGTATTGACAGCACCAGCTGCCAGCACAATCTCAGGTGCAGAAACTGCAAAATCTTCGCGGTGATGCTCCCCAATCCCATAGACATCCAGACCCACCGCATCAGCTAGCTCAATCTCTTTAACCAGTTGACGAATCCGCTCGTCGTGGCTGTAAGTTTCACCTGTCTTTTCAAGAGGGGTTGTTTCGCCAAATGTTGAAATACCTAATTCTACCATGATGTGTTCTCCTTTGAAATCACTATTTCTTAATTGATGAGTTTATTTTATCTCTAATTAGTGATAAAGTCAAGACCTTTGCTCAAAAAAAATAAAACGACTAGGAGAACCTAATCGTTTCATCAAATTATTCGTAACGTAAGGCCTCAATCGGATCCAACTTAGAAGCCTTGCTGGCTGGTAGAACACCAAAGACAATACCAATTACTGCTGAGAAGGCTAAACTTCCTAGAACAGCCGGAAGGGAAATTTCAGCCGTCATATTTGGTCCCATGGCTTTGGTGGTATTGAGAATAAATACAATTGTTTGAGCAATCATCAATCCAATAGCACCACCCAAGGTAGTCAATACCATGGCTTCAATCAAGAACTGCATAAGGATATTCCCACGAGTTGCTCCTAGAGCTTTACGAAGACCGATTTCACGGGTCCGCTCAGTAACAGATACCAGCATAATGTTCATAACACCGATACCACCTACAAGAAGTGAAATTCCTGCAACGGAACCGATAAACATGGTAACCCCTGCCATTTCAGTCCTATAGGTATCCAACATAGCGGACATGTCATAGATGTCATAGCGAGCTTCCTTCAGACCTGTTATGTTAGTCAGGTATGCTGCGGCAGCCTGACCAACCTCAGCAGCTCTGCTCAGATCTTCCACATGAACATACAGACCACTATTTTCTTTAGTCCCCATTTCAGCAGCCAGCTGTGTATTGGTCATAATGGCATTTCCTCCAGAGTTGAATCCATAGAGGGAAGTACCTGCTTTGGGATCTTTGTAAACACCAACTACAAGGTAAGAATTGGCATTGACACTCACTACTTGGTTGAGTGCCGATTCTTGTGAACCGAAGAGTTTCTCTGCCAGAGCTACATCCAACATGATAATGCGGGAAAAGCGGCTGTAATCGTTAGCCGTGAAGCGACGGCCACCCAAAATCTCCAACTCTTTAATACCAAAATAGGATTGACTAACACCAGTAATAAAGACATTATCAGCTTGCGCATTGCCCGCTGCTACAGTAGAGGTACTTGAAGCACTAATGTAGTAGCCACTGAGCCCATCGATTTCCAAAAGTCCCTTTAACATTGTGTCGGTTACATCTGGCTCCTGTTCTTCAGAAGCCTCGCCAGGAACTGTGTAGGTAAATGCACCTTGGGTTCGTTCTTCTGTTCCAACAAAAGGCGTAAAATAGACCTGAACATTATTCTGATCGCCTGCCAAGGCCTTTTCGAATCTCTTAGACACCCCAGTCCCTAAAGCTACAATGATAACAACTGAAGCCACACCGATGATAATACCTAACATGGTCAAGAGAGAACGCATTTTGTGGGCTAGGATAGATTTTAGGGCAAATTTCCAATTTTCCATCTACACATCCTCCCTTCGACTATCTTCGGTAATGATACCGTCACGCAAAACGATTTTACGTTTGGCATAGGCAGCAATTTCAGGTTCATGGGTGACCATGATAATAGTCTTGCCTTCATTATTCAACTCTGTTAAGAGTTCCATAATTTGTTGGCCTGTCTTGGAATCCAAGGCACCTGTTGGCTCATCCGCCAAGATAATAGCTGGTGTATTGACCAGGGCACGCGCAATAGCCACCCTTTGTTTCTGTCCACCTGATAACTCAGATGGCAGGTGAGTCATCCGCTCAGCCAACTCCACTTTTTCCAAATAACGTTTGGCTAATTTTTTCCGTTGATTGGCTGGAACCCCTGCATAAATCAAAGGTAACTCGACATTTTGAAGAGCATTGAGTTTAGAAAGTAAGAAGAATTGTTGGAAGACGAAACCAATTTGGTCATTACGAACGGAAGCTAATTTCTTCTCAGACAGTTGACTAACTTCTTCTCCTTCCAACCAATAGTTACCGGTTGTAGACCGGTCCAAAAGCCCGATAATATTCATCAGGGTGGATTTCCCTGAACCAGATGGTCCCATTATAGCAAGAAACTCACCTTCTTCCACCTCTAAATCGATATCTTTGAGGACACGAAGTTCTTGGTCACCGTTTTTATAGGATTTATTTATATTGGTTAATCTAATTAGCTGGTTCTTCATAGGCTTCAACCTCTTTTCCTTCTTCAAGGTCTGGAGTTGGAATGGTGATGACCTGATCTCCTACTGCAATACCTGCTGTCACCTCTTGATTAAGAGCATCCGCATTTCCAAGAGTAACCTCTACTTTTTTAGCCTTCCCTTCCACAATTATCCATACAAAGTTTTTATCTCCTTCTGGAACAACTGCTGTTACAGGAATTAAAATATGGTTGGTAGTATTAACAACTTCAATATTAACAGTAAAACCTTGCTTCAATTCACCCAATTCACTGGTTAAGGCAGCCTTGAAAGGATACTTGGCACCTGAACCACCACCTGCACCTGCTACTGCACTTGTAGCTTGTTCTGTCGATGGATAGTTAGAAATGTAGGTAATCTTACCAGTCCATGTCTTATCTGGATAAACCTTACTGGTCAATTTTACTTCTTGGTCAACTGCAATGTTAGCCAAATCATATTCTGTTAAATTACCTGTAACTTGTAGGCTACCTTGGTTAACGATATGAACAACGGTCTGGCTAGTTGTCGAGCTTTTGGCAACCGATTTATTGACCTCAACCACTGTACCTGCGACAGTGCTGTAAATAGTTGCTTCTGTCAATGCTGTATAGGCCTTGTCCACAGCTGCTTGGGCATCAGCATAGGAATCATTCAAATCTGCTAATTGAGAATCTACGGAGCGTTGCGCTGCTGCAGTAGCTGCTTCATCTGCCGCCGCATCACCTGTTGCTTGAACAGTTTGACCATTATTTTTTAAATCATAAATCTGACGCCCAATCTTATCCCGACCACGCACAGCTGTATCTAGGGCTGCTTGTAATTCTGTCGCATCATAACTAACCAAAGGAGTTCCGACTTCTACTTGAGTGCCTGGCTCAACCAAGACCTCACTCAAATCACCCTTGGACGCATCATAGTAAACATACTGTTCTTCCGCAGCTGAGATGGTTCCTGTCAAGAGGGTAGATGAAGCAATTGAGCCCTCTTGAGCAATCCGATAAGTCAAACTGGTCGCTGTCTGTTCCACGCTAGGAGATGAGCCACCTAGCACGCCTCCAAATACCAAGGCACCACCAATTAAGGCAACAGCCGCAACACTGAGACCACTGAACAAAGCAATTTTAGCCTTCTTTGTCTTTAACATATGATACTCCTTTTCTAATTCAAAACATATTTATTTTGTATTGTCTTTATAATACACAAATACACGTTTTTTTGCAAGTGTTTTCTTAATCATTTTACAAAAAGTTCGGTATTTTTCCTACTTACAATTTTGTAAGAGAACGTAGTAGATTTTTGATTGATAACTAAAAAAACGATAGAATGAAGATAATGATCATTTAGAGGAGAAGAACTCATGAAAGAATTTGATATTATTGCCATTGGTGGAGGCAGCGGCGGTATTGCTACTATGAACCGTGCTGCTATCTATGGGGCTAAGGCTGCTGTGATTGAAGGGAGCCATCTTGGCGGAACCTGTGTCAACCTTGGCTGTGTTCCTAAAAAAATCATGTGGTACGGTTCTCAAGTGGCTGAAACTATTCATCACTATGGACCAGAGTATGGTTTTACCAGCCAGGATGTAACATTTGATTTTGCTACCTTGCGAAAAAACCGTGAAGCCTATATCGAACGTTCTCGTACTTCTTATGGCAATACTTTTAACAATAATGGTGTACAAGTAATCAAAGGTTTTGCCAAGTTTGTCGATGCTCAAACGGTGGAAGTCAATGGTGAGCTCATTCGTGCCAAACACATCGTCATTGCAACCGGAGCCCAGCCTGCTGTGCCAAACATTCCAGGAAATGAACTTGGTATTGTATCTGATGACGTCTTTGCCTGGGAAGAATTACCTACTTCTGTGGCAGTTATTGGAGCCGGCTATATCGCTGTGGAAATGGCTGGACTTCTCCACGGATTAGGTGTCCAAACTGACCTCTTTGTTCGTGGCAATCGACCTCTTCGCAACTTCGATAGCTATATCATCCAAGCTCTTATGGAAGAAATGGAGCGGACCAATCTTCCTCTCCATACAGGAAAAACACCGGTCAGCCTTGAAAAAACAGAGGACGGTCTTATTCAAATTAACTTTGAAGATGGAAGTAGCCATACTGCCCAAGAGGTTCTCTGGGCAATTGGTCGTAAACCAAATGTGAAGCAGCTCAATCTTGAAGCAGCTGGTGTGCAACTAACACCGTCTGGGCATATCGCTGTGGATGAATACCAAGAAACTGGTGTCCCTGGCATCTATGCTCTTGGTGATGTGACAGGTGAAAAAGAGTTGACACCCGTAGCCATCAAGGCTGGTCGCTTATTGGCAGAACGCCTCTTCAACAATAAACCGAATGCAAAAATGGATTATACAAACATTCCTACTGTTGTTTTTTCTCATCCTGCTATCGGAACAGTTGGCTTAACCGAAGAAGAAGCCATCGCCCAATACGGTCAAGAAGAGGTAAAAGTCTATACTTCAGCCTTTACTTCCATGTACACAGCTCTAGCAAACAATCGCCAAATGGCTAAGTTTAAGTTGGTCACAGTTGGCGAGAATGAACAGGTCGTCGGTTTACACGGAATTGGCTATGGTGTCGATGAAATGATTCAAGGTTTCTCAGTTGCCATCAAGATGGGAGCAAGCAAGGAAGAATTTGATGCCGTTGTAGCCATCCACCCAACTGGCTCAGAAGAATTCGTTACTATGCGTTAATACTCTTCGAAAATCAAAAGTAAACGTTGTTGACTTGATTTGATGAACTTCAGTTCTATCTGCATCTGCGTCGCCTAGTCTGCTTTTGATTTTCATTGAGTATTAAGAAAAAAAGGCCAGACAAGTGTAGGTAAGTACACTGTCCGGCTTTTTCTCTAAGGTAAAATAGCAACGGCACGCACTGGCGAACCCGAAGCTTTTTCCCAATGTGGAAAGGCAATAGAAATCAAGGCTCCTGTTGCTGGTACTTGGTCCAAATTATTCAATACTTCTAGTTGATAGATGTCTTTGGACAAGAGATAGTATTCTTCTGGCAAGCTGCCACCATGCTTGGCAGCCGATAGACCAGAATCCGTATCCAGAGTTTCATGTCCAACCGCTTTTACCTTACGCTCTTCAATCAAGTATTGCAAGGCCTCGTGGCTCCAACCTGGTGTATGTTGTACCCCTTGGTCATCCAAGTTTCGCACAGCATCCTGACTTGGCCAACGTTTTGACCAATCTGAACGAAAAGCAACAAAAGATTCAGGTGCAATTGGACCATGCTCAACCTCAAAATCCAGAATATCTTGCTTGGTAATCTCGTAGTCATTATTGGCTGCAACTGCCTCCGACTTATCAATCACATAGAGAGGTAAGAGCAAGTCTTTCAAGTCAATTTCATCTAGATAGCGAGCCCCTTCTACAAAGTGAATAGGCGGATCGATATGGGTACCGTATTGGCCGACAACCGTAAATTGTTCAACAAAGAATCCATCTTTGTGAGTAAACAAGGCCTTTTTCTCCAAGGCTGGAAGAGCTGGAAAATGCGGGCTATTCTCATTGATTTGATGGGTCAAGTCCACCCAGGTTTTAGATTTAAGGGTCTGGTAAATTTCAAGTAGTTCTGACATGGCAATTCTCGCTTTCTTTTTTTTTATTATTCTAACATGAAACAAGTAACTCTACTAATATATATTTTCTATCTACTCCCATAAATAAAAACTATAACACTGTGACAGCCGATGGCAGAAGCATTGACTTTCACGGCTAGAATGTCTATAATTTTGTTAACCTAAAAAAATAAAAAGGATAACAAAATGACAAACCATTCTACGAAATCTCTTGTTTACATCGCTATCGGAACAGCTATCATTGCTGCCCTGTCACAAGTCAGCCTGTCTATCGGACCTGTTCCCTTTACCCTACAAACCTTAGCTATCGGCTTAGTAGCTTGTTTATACAAGCCGAAAGAAGCCATTGCAAGTTTAGCCCTTTATCTAACTCTAGGCGCTATCGGCCTTCCCGTCTTTGCTGGATTTTCAGGTGGATTTGCTGCTCTCGTGGGACCAACAGCAGGCTTTTTATGGGGCTTCCTAGTCTATGCTGCAATCACTTCTGCCCTCACCAAGTCAACTTCCTCACCTGTGACTGTTTTCTCAGCTTGCCTTCTCGGAACAGCAAGTTGCTTCCTTTTAGGCTGTTTGGTCTTTAAGTTTGTTTCAGGTGCTAGCTGGTCAGATACATTGGCATGGACGGTTCTACCCTTTATCCTGCCAGATTTGGCAAAAATTACCTTAGTTACTGTCTGCCACCGTCTCCTCCAACCTATCACAAAAAAAGAAGCCTTTTTCGCTTAGGCTTCTTTTATTTATTAGCAAATGCATCCAAGAGAACTTGGAATTCTTCATTGCTAAGCGTGATCCCCTTGCCCATCTTAGTGTGGTCAGGGCTCCAGGTACGGATATCATACTTGGCTGGTGCGCCATTAAATGATACACGATTGAGTTCCTTGGTCCAGCCCTTATCATTTTCAGATAGGACCAAGAGTTTTTCTTCGATTTCAAATGTAAATTCTGCCATTTGTTACCTCCTTCACTTATTTGTTCGAAAAAACTTGTCATTTTTGCGAAAATTGGATACTATAATTATAGCAAGTTTGAAAGGATAATGCCATGAAGAGATTTTTGGAAGTTATTTTAGAGCAGGTCAATATCTTTTTGGGCAATAGCAAAGCTCCTAAGACTATTGAGCCTGACAGCAAGGAAGAGATTAAGAACAATTTAGAACTAGCCCTCTACAAGAAAGCGGCTATTCATGTTATCTACAACGACCGCAGTTTTACAGGCGATATTGTCAAATACGATAAGGAACGCCAACGGATTATCATGAAAAATTTCAAACGTCGGGTAACCAGCATTATCAATATCCAAGATATTAAGAAAATCACCCTGGTTCCAGAAAGTGTAAAAACCTCCCAAAAACAAACAAAAGGCTGAACTTCAGCCTTTTATTTTATGCTCTAATAGTCAATGATTGACCATCTTCTTGGTAAAGGTTGATAAGACCTGACTTGCAGGCACGAATCATGTCACCAGGATAGATTTCACGGTCCAGCTTAATAGTTAAGAGTTCCATGGGCTTGTTGGCGCGGTCAATCTTTTCTCCATTTGAATCATGCAAGTCCTGAATAGTGGTTTCAAAATGGCGGAAACCTGGTCCGTAAAACTCTACTTGGTCACCTTCGTTGATGACATTGCGTTGGCGAATGGTTGCAGTCATAGCATCCTTGTCAAAAGCCACTACTTCGGCGATGAATTTGTATTCTGGAATCTTACGGCGGGCACCGAAAAGCTGTTCGTTTTCGCTCGGTGGGCTGTAGTAGAAACCTGTCGCCAATTCCCGTTGAGCAACCTTCCACATTTCGTCAATCAGGTCTTGCTTGATGGCTTCAAACTTTTCTGGACTTTCTAGATAGGCATCGACCGCAGCCTTATAGCAGTTGGTTACGGTTGACACGTAGTGGACAGATTTCATACGGCCTTCAATCTTCAAGCTATCAACACCATTTTCAATCATATCTGGGATATGGTCGATCATACACATATCCACTGCAGACATGGAGAACTCCTCTGGTATTTCCCCCTTAATGGAACGTCGTTCCTCACCAAATGGGAGGTCGTAGAGATTGTACTTCCAACGGCAAGACTGGGAGCAGCCACCGCGGTTGGCATCGCGTTTGCTCATGTGGTTAGAGAGAACGCAGCGGCCTGAGTAGGAGATACACATGGCACCGTGGACAAAGGCTTCGATTTCAACGTCTGTCCGTTTGCGGATTTCAGCTACTTCTTCCATGGTCACTTCACGGGCCAAGACGACACGGGTCAGGCCCAATTCCTTCCAAAACTCAAAGGTTTCATAGTTGGTCGATGAAGCCTGGGTGGACAGGTGAATTTCAAGTCCCGGCGCCTCTGTCGCACAAATAACGATGAGGGCTGGGTCAGATACGATAACGGCATCCAAGCCCATGTCACGCAATTCGCGGAACCAGGCTCCTGCCCCTTCTTCATTACCCTCGTGGGTGACCATATTGGCCGCTACATAGACCTTAGCACCACGGGCGTGGGCGTATTCAATCCCTTCCCGCATCTCGTCCATGGTAAAATTACCAGCACGGCTTCGTAAACCATAGGCCTGACCGCCGACAAAGACAGCATCAGCACCATAGTCAATGGCAACCTTTAATTTTTCCAAAGTCCCTGCAGGTGACAAGACCTCGGGACGCTTTAATGTTTTTGACATAATAAACTTCTTTCTATTTGCAGGATAGAATACTGTAAACGATGTTGTTTCACTCGGAAACCTAGGGCAGAGATTAGAAAATCGCCCAAAGGCGTTCCCGTGCTCTGACCTTACATAGTAAGTGACAGAGCTAACTCTGCCAGGTTAAAGTAAATAAATTGTGCTAAAAATATAGTTATTTGACTGTATTGCGGTCAAATTCGTAGAAACCTGTATCCAAGCCACGTTGTACTGGATGGAGCTTACGCACTTGCTCATCTAGCAAAAAGGCCTGATCATAGGTGAACTCCTCTTTTTCAATCAAATCTCTAGCTTGAACAAAGAGCTTGGCAATTGCTACAAAGTTCTGACCAGGACAGTAGATCCCATCCAACTTCCAGTTACGATAGCCATGCTCATCTAATTCTGCCAATTTGGTCATCATATCAATGTCATTGTTAATAAAGATATGTGTGCCATGCTTGTCCTCAAAAATTGAATAGTGACTGTCTGGGTCGCTTGGTTCTGCCAAGAAAAGACCACGTCCACGTGACAAGTCAGTTTCATCAGCCTTGGTAAAATTATAGTAATTCCGTAACAGGGTTCGCTTGGAATGGTGAATAACCGAAGCACCGTAAACCAAGATTTCCGCTGGAATTTCCAAATTTTTGGCAATGTCAAATAGTTCTTCCGACGGAATTTCCCGTGCCAATACGGCTTCGACAGCCCCATGGTCTTTCCAGAAGTTAATTTGGCGACTTGAAGTCACAAAGACAGAGGTATCGTAAATCAGCTTAAAATTGTAACCATCTCGCTTGTTGACATAAAAAATACCTGTATCACCGACAACTAGATAGTCCACCTTGATTTCTCTCATCAAATCCATAAAGGGCTTGATGTTATCCATCATGTCTTGGTGCATAAGGGCGTTTGCGGCAACGGTCAGTTCCTTGCCTGCACCATGGACCAGCACTGCTATTTCCCGTAACTCATCATAAGTAAAGTTTGTCGGAATACGAAGAGCATGGTCAGCTTCGCCAACATAAATGCGGTCAACCCCTGCTGCAAGCAGTTCCTTGACCTGTTCAATACTTTCAGCTGTTGCTGTAATGATAATTTTTCCCATAAAGTTAATTATATCACAAAGTATTTTTGGAAAACATAACCTGCCCGTAAATTTAATGTTCAGACTTTTCTCATTTTCTTGTAACCATATTGTAATATTGCTGACATAAAATTTCATAAATGTTATGTTATTCTTAAAAGGCAGAAAAGGAGACGATATGGCATTAAGACACTATCAGTCCCAAGAATACCAGTACGAAGAGTATATCCCGAAAGAGAAAAACACAACTGTTCAAGCCTATCAGGTAAAAAATGCAAAAAAAGAACGCATCAATGAACTCTTGTTCTTTGTGAATATTGTTCTATTTAGCCTAATTACAGTTATTGCTAGCTATATCTATCTAGCTTTAGATATCCCTGTTTTTCCTGCCCTCGCATTAGCAAGTGCTACAGGCCTCATCGGTTTTCGTTTGGTTCAAGTTGGACTTAAAAAAAGAATATTGTACAAAGTAAAAAAATAGGCAGAGAAGTCATTCTCAGCCTTTTTTATTTTCCTAAACTTTCTATGACCACCTTATAGATAGTTACCCTTGACCACAAAGAAGGTTCCACGGATTTCGCCTGCCAGTTTGGAGCGTTGGCGGGCAAACTTGAATTTTCCTTCAAATTCTTTAGGAATGTCAATCCCGTCTGACAATTTGAAACCGACCGCTCGTTTGCCTCCTTCTTCAAGCGTATAAAGGACATTGACAGCCAGGCCATTGTCATAAAAGACAAATGACCAGAGAATGCCATCTACTTCAAGCTGGGCTACGTTAAGCGGGGTATATGGAAAGTTCATGTCCCGCTCTGCCAAGACCTTCTCGATGAAGGGCAAGATTTCAGGCTTCTCCTCTGGGCTATAGACCACGAACTCCTGCTTGTATTTGTTCCAGAAATAGCGAGCTTCGTTGGCACGTAGACCTGCCAAGACAGCTGCGACAGGACTTGCTTCCAAGCCTGTCGTTTCAACTTCTTTAAAATTTACTGTGTAAGCCATAATTGTCCTTTCAATAAAGAAAGCACCCGAAGGTGCTAGGTATTTATGCGTTAAACGCTTCTGTCAATTGTGGTACCACTTGTTTCTTACGGGAAACGGCTCCTGCAAGGAAAGCGTGGTTGTTTTCCAACTTGAAGTTAAAGGCCGCTTCCACCTTGTCCATGTTGCTACCAAGCGCAAGGATTTCAGAGTTTGAGTTAACGATGTCTGTAATCATCAAAACAAAGTCAGAGTAGCCATTTGCTGCTGATGCTGCTGTCATTGCTGCTTCGATTTCTGCTTGGCGTTCCAAGACTTCTGCAATGTCCACTGTGTTGACTTGGGCTACACGCACGTCATTTCCATTCAAACCAAAGGTTTTTGCATCGATGTCAATCAATTCTTCTGCTGACTTGCTGGCAAGGTTGGTTCCTGCTTTCAAGAGTGCCAAGCCATATTCTTCCAAGTTCACGCCAGCAATTTCAGCCAATTCAGCTGCTACTTGTGGATCTGTTGCATGAGTGGTTGGCGATTTAAGCAAGAGGGTATCTGAAATCAAACCTGATAGAAGAAGTCCAGCTACTTCTTTTGGTGGCGTCACACCATTTTCTTTGAAGGCACGATAAACGATTGATGATGCTGAACCTACTGGCTCTAAGCGCATGTACAATGGGTTTGCAGTTTCAAAGTTTGCGACACGGTGGTGGTCAATAACAGCTGCCACTTCCACATCCTTGATGTCTGCGATTGATTGTTGGAATTCATTGTGGTCAGTCAAGATAACTTGGCTAACGCCTTCTGCTTTTGCAGACTCAACCACGCGCGGTGCAGTAACACCAAAATAGTCAAGTGCAAAAGCTGTTTCTTCATTTGGCGTTCCAAGAGCAACTGCTTCCGCATCACGACCAAACACTTCACGCTCCAAGTGAGCCCAACCGTATGATGATGCAATGGCATCTGTATCAGGATTTTGGTGACCAAAAACTAAAAATTTAGACATGTCTACAACCTCATTTTTTCTAATAATCTCCTACATTTTACCATAAATAGAAAGACTTGTGAACATGGACGAGTCAGGATTTGCCAAACGTTTTCAAAAAGAGTAAGATAGAAGGTAGCAATACAAAAGGAGAATCATATGAAATTTTCAGACTATACCTATGTCCGTCCCGATTATGAAGCCATCAAGGCTCAATTTTCTGACCTGACAGACCAGTTAACTCAGGCAAATGACTTGGAAACAACTCGTACACTTGTGACAGACGTTACCAAATTACTCAACTTGGTTGATACCCAGTACAACCTCTGGATGATCCGTCATACTATCGACATGAACGATGAGTTTTACAATGAAGAAACAAAGTTTTGGAATGAATATTCGCCACTTTTTGAAGAATTGACCACCAACTACTACCGTGTCATTGTCCAGACGCCTTACAAGGAAGAGTTGTCAGATATCTTGCCTCAAACCTTCTTCATGCAGGCAGAAAACAAGCTCAAAACCTTCTCATCAGACGTCATTCCATTACTGCAAAAAGAAAATGAATTATCTGATGAATACAGCAAACTGATTGCTGGTGCAGAGATTGATTTCCAAGGTCAGACCTACAACCTGGCACAAATGGGACCATTCGGTCAATCAACTGACCGCGAGGTCCGCAAGGCTGCTTCTGCTGCTACAACTGCCTTCTTTGAAAGCAAGGAAGCTGATTTTGACCGTGTTTACGATGAGTTGGTCAAGGTCCGCACGGAAATCGCCCACAAACTTGGCTTCAAGGACTACGTAGAATACGGCTATCTCAAGATGAACCGTTTTGATTACAATCGTGACATGGTCAAGGTTTATCGTGAGGAAATCCTCAAGCATATCGTACCGATTGTACAAAATCTTCGTCAACGCCAAGCAAAACGCTTGCAGGTACCAAGCCTCAAACACTACGACCTCAATCTTGAGTTCTTAGACGGCAATGCGGTGCCACAAGGTGACCCAGATTTTATCGTCAATCAGGCCCAAGACATGTACCGTGAATTGTCCGCAGAAACAGGCGAATTCTTCGATTTCATGATTGAGCATGAGCTTTTGGACTTGGTCGCAAAACCAGGCAAAAACAGCGGTGGCTACTGTACCTATATCCCTGACTTCAAGAGCCCATTCATCTTCTCCAACTTCAACGGTACCAGCGGTGATATTGATGTCTTGACCCACGAAGCAGGTCACGCCTTCCAAGTCTATCGTTCCCGTTGGATCCAAAGTCCAGAAGTTGTCTGGCCAACCTATGAAACCTGTGAAATCCACTCCATGTCTATGGAATTTATGACCTGGCCATGGATGGACCGTTTCTTCAAGGAACAGGTGGATAAGTACAAGTTTACCCACTTGGCAAGTGCCCTTCTCTTCTTGCCTTACGGTGTCTTGGTGGATCACTTCCAGCACGAAGTCTATGAACGCCCAGAGATGACACCAGCCGAACGTAAGGCGACTTGGAAAAAACTCCAAGACCTCTACTTGCCAGACCGTGATTATTCTGAGTCAGAAGCCCTCAACCGCGGTATCTTCTGGTACCGTCAAGGGCATATATTTGCCAGCCCATTCTACTACATCGACTATACCTTGGCTCAAGTCTGTGCCCTTCAATTCTGGAAACGTACGCAGGTAGATCACGATGAAAATGCTTGGGAAGACTACATCCGCATCTGTGATTTGGGTGGTACCAAGTCCTTCTTGCAAGTGGTTGAAGCTGCAAACCTCCAATCACCGTTCAAAGAAGGTGCCCTTGAAAGCACAGCCAAGGCTGCTGCTAGCTGGCTAGACGCTGTTAAGGATGACGAACTATAAAAAAACAAAAATCTGAATGAGATACGAACTCATTCAGATTTTTTTGATTTAACAAAGTTGATGTATTTATCGCCGAAGACTTCAATTTGTTGAAGAACCAACTTGAATTCCTGACCAATCTCGCTCAGTTCATATTCCACTTTTGGCGGAACTTGTGCATAAACCTTCCGAGTGATTAAACCATCATCTTCTAGCTGACGCAACTGCTTGGTCAAGGTTGCTTGGGAAATCCCTGTCAATCGACGGTGCAATTCATTAAACCGAATGGGACCTTCTTCGATATGATGTAGTAATAACATACTCCATTTCCCAGATAAGACACACTGAGTGGTCACATAAGGACACTCCGGAACTGTATGGTGTATGAAAGTTGCCATAATTTCTCCTTTATTTTCCCTTGATACGACACATTACTTCACAAAAAGATAGTGACTATTCAAAAAAATCGTACTTGTAATATTTTTAGTACCTGTTACAATAATACCATAAACTGCGAGAGCAGGGAAGAAAAAATTTTTAGAGGTATAAGATCATGAAAAACATTCTATTTATCGTCGGTTCACTACGTGAAGGTTCATTTAATCACCAAATGGCTAAACAGGCTGAAAGCATCTTAGAAGGTCAAGCAACTGTTACTTACCTTGACTACAAGGATATTCCACTTATGAACCAAGATCTTGAAACACCAGTCTTGCCAGCTGTCCAAGCTGCACGCGATGCGATTATGGCTGCAGATGCTATCTGGATTTTCTCACCAGTTTACAACTTTGCAATCCCAGGCACGGTGAAAAACTTGATTGACTGGCTCAGCCGTGCCCTAGACTTGTCAGAAACACGTGGCCCATCTGCTCTCCAAGATAAGATTGTAACCGTGTCATCTGTAGCAAATGCTGGACACGAGCCAATGTTCGCTAGCTACCATGCACTCCTACCATTTGTTCGTATGCAAGTTGTAGGTGAGTTTACAGGGACTACCGTCAACCCAGAAGCATGGGGAACTGGACAGTTGGTATTGTCAGAAGAAGCCATCGCTGGTCTGCAAGCTCAAGCGCAAGCTTTGTTAGAAGCTTAGACTCTACAGGTCAATAGACATCATTCTATGACCTTTATCGAGTTGAAGATGATAAAATTGCAGAACTCTGGAATCTTGTTGTGCCAATCGAGGAAGATTCCAAAACTTCCAATAGCAATGCTAAATTCTAATCAAAAACCAAGAAAATAAGATGAAAGAAAATTAAAATGAAACTATATTACATCATCGATGCTTATTGTGGTTGGACCTACGGCTTTAACCACATTTTCACAAAATTCATGCAAGACCATTCTGACATAGAAATAGAGGTCATTAACGGAGGCTTGTTTGTCGGAGATAACAAAAAGAAAATGGTTGATTTCCAGCAGGCACAGACCATTAACAAACAAATCGAAAGCTATTACCAAATGTCTTTTGGCGATAACTACAATCAATTGTTTAAGGATACGGACTTTACCATGGACTCCCTTGGTCCTGCTAGGGCTTACTCCATTTTGAAAAACTACGTTGAACCACACCAGCTTGCTCAGCTGACATTAGATATTCAAACATTGTTTTTTGAAAATGGATTAGACCTCAGTCAAGCAGACAGTTACACCAGCCTAATCGGTACCTACCAGCTACCTACAAAGGCTATGGAAGAACTATCAAGCAACTTGAAACAACCAGAAAGTCTACACCCAGACTTTATCACGGCTTATGAAATGGGGGTAACCTCTTTCCCAACCTTGTTACTCGAAAAAGACGGAAACTTCTTTAATCTTATTAACCAAGTTCGCACAGTAGACGATTTGGAAAAAAATTTCCAAGCAGCTATTACGCAATAGAAAAGAAAATACCTATGTCAAAAAATCAATTATATAAAAATATTTTAGAAGAGACTTATCTAGCTACTGCTCAAGGTCGAATAGAAGATTTCAAAAGCCATTTGGCTGCTGATATCTCTTGGACAGAAGCTGCAGGCTTTCCCTATGCTGGTACCTATATCGGTCCAGATGCAGTGATTGAAAACGTCCATGCAAGACTAGGTTCTGAATGGACCAATTATAGTGCCACACCTGTTGATTACGCCTTTTCAGGAAACCGTGTCATGGTTTATGGCTACTACAAGGGGACCTACAACCTTACTGAGAAATCCTTTCAAGCAGACTTTGTCCATATTTACGATTTTAATGCTGAAAATAAAATTACACACTTTATCCAAATCGTAGATAGCACACTTGTTGAGAAAGCTATGAGATAAAAATCAATTTTCAAAAGTCTATTCGTCACACATTACTTCACCAAAAGATACTAAGCAACTCGAAAATTCCTATAAATTGTATCAGAAAGTCAGGTATTTCCATGTACAATTCCAAATTTGAGCTGGGCCATGTCGCCCTCAACGTCCGCAATCTGGAACTTCAAAGCCTATTTTACCAACAGGTATTGGGCCTCCAAGTTCTGACTGAAAACTCTAAACAGATTGACCTAGGAGTTGGAAAAAACATCCTTATTCGACTTATTCAAACAGAGCAGGAAGGCGAGGTCAGCCAAAGCTACGGCCTCTACCATTTGGCTATTGTCCTTCCTAGCCGCGAGGATCTGGGGACCATTTTCCGCCACTTTATCGACAATAAGATTTCCCTCCAAGGTGCCAGCGACCACGGTTACAGCGAAGCCATTTACCTAGCCGACACCGAAGGCAATGGCATCGAAGTTTACCGTGACCTGCCACAAGATGCATGGGATGTTCGAGCTGACGGTCAAATCGTAGGTGTAACTGAGCCTATGGATGCTGAAACGATCTATGCTTTAGGGAAAAAAGCTGACGCAGTCTATCAGATGCCGCTTGGCAGTCGCATGGGCCATATTCACCTGTCCGTTCGAGAAAGCGCCGCTTCTAGCCGATTTTACCAAGAGGTCCTAGCTGTCGAGGATAAATTCTCGGTCCCATCTGCAGCCTGGCTAGCCTCAGGCGACTACCATCACCACCTAGCAGTCAACGAATGGGGAGGAAAACATCTCCAAACACGAACAGAAGGCATGCCAGGACTGGCCTACTATACGGTCATCTATTCCAATCCAGAAGCTTTTGAAGCAACCTTGGAACGCGCCACAGCTGCAAACCTAAACCTTCAAAGACTAGACAATAGCGTAGCCTTTGTTGATATAGACGGCATCAAAACTAAGCTTGTTTTAGAATAATACGAAAAGGAAGTATCTAGCACTTCCTTTTCTTTGTTTATTTGATTAAGCCAAGATCATATTTCATTCCCAAAATACGTTTGACAGATTGGTCAAGCCGCTCCTCTGTAATAGTTCCAGCCTTCACTTGTTCCACAATATAAGGAATTTGACTAGCATAGCTCGAAGATAAGATCATATCTGTCCCAGCTTGAATAGTCTGCAAGGCACCCGAATTTTGATCAACGAATTGCGATAGACCCAGCATGTCAAAGTCATCGGTCATAATGACACCATCAAAACCAAGTTCATTCCGAAGAATATTATTGATTTCAGGTGAAATGGAAGACGGGACGTCATCAATGGCAGGAACGATATTATGACTGACCATGATGGAGTCTGCGCCCGCTTCAATTCCAGCCTTAAAGGGAAGAAAATCATTGGCCCGTAATTCTTCTAAACTACGATTGTCATAGACCAAATCTGTATGTGAATCAGCATTGTTCCCATAGCCTGGGAAATGTTTCAAAGTCGAAGCAAATTGCTCTTGTTTCAGGAGCTGGACCTCTTGGCTGATATAAGTGGATGTTGTAGCAGCATCTTGGCCAATAGTCCGATCATAGATAAATGACCATGGATCTGTAGATAAGTCCGCAACTGGAAAGAAACCGGCATGAATACCTATCCCTTTCAAAAGACTGGTTTTATGCTTAGTATCTTCTAAAACAGCCTCCAGCCCCCCTGACTGATACAATTCCAAGGGGGAGGCAAAGGGAGTTTCTAATAACTGACTAACCCGCGTTACCGTTCCACCTTCTTCATCAGAAGCCATTAAAAGTGGTAGTTTGGAATTAGCTTGATAAGCCGCAACTTCTTCCTTGACTTGTTCTAAGGTCCTTCCTTCAAAGTCCCGTGAAAATAAGATATAACCACCAAATTGATAGGAAATAAGGTCTTCCAACTGATTTTCAGCAGGTATACGTGCAAAAATCATCTGACCAACTTTTTCTTCTAGGGTCATTTGCTGTAGGTAATCAGAGATTAGTTTCTCTTTGACAGAAATCTCTTGAACAGGCACAAAAGAAGGACTGTTGCTGGACTGTCCTTCTCTTTTATTAAACACATAATATGCTAGGGATGCACAGACCGCAATCAACAAACATGCCAAAAGCGGTCCGACTACACCTAGACTTTTATTTACTCTAGCTCTACGCACTACTATCCCTTTATTCGATTCATATAGTCTTGATAGGATTCGGTTTCCATCAAGGTCTTAGCATTTAAAACACGTTCCTTACTTGGTGGCTTGGTCCCTTCGAGTGGATAAGGTCTGCCCAGCTCACGCCACTTAAATTCTCCAAGATTATGGTAAGGCAAGACTTCAAAACGCTCAACATTATTCAAGGTCTTGACAAACTTTCCTAGCTCAATCAGGTCATCATCACGGTCTGTCAAACCAGGGACCAATACGTGACGAATCCAAACTGGCTTACCGATATCCGATAGGTAACGGGCACACTCTAAAATAGTCTTATTGCTATGCCCCGTTACAATGCGGTGCTGGTCTGGATTGATTTCCTTAATATCCAAGAGCACCAGATCTGTCACCGCCATCAAGCGATTATATTTTTCCAGATAACGCTCTGTCGAACGGAAGGTCAGAGCACAGGTGTCCAAGGTCGTGTGGATGCCTTTTTCTTTTGCCAAGGTAAAAAGGGCAATCAAAAAGTCAATCTGAATAGTAGCTTCACCACCAGATACCGTTATCCCACCTTCTTTCCCCCAGAACATACGAAAACGCAAGGCTTCATTGAGAACATCCTCTGCAGTTCGTTCTTTGGCCGCAGGATTGACCAGTTCCCAAGTATCAGGGTTATGGCAATACTGGCAACGCATATGACAACCTTGCATAAAGACCACAAACCGTACACCTGGTCCATCCACAGAGCCAAAACTCTCAGTCGAATGAACAAGCCCTGTTACTTTTCGGTAATCTACTTCTTCCATCATCTCATCCTCATTTTCTTAATATAGTTATTATATCATAAAAATGAAAACGCTTCTATACTTGTATTTGATTGTTTTTAACTAACTATTTGAATTGCTATGAAAAACCAGCTACCTTAAAGCAACTGGTTTCCTCTTATTCTTTTTCAACTTCCTCTTCCAGAGTAGTCATCATCATTTTAAGCTTGGTCACTCGACCATTTTTTACCTTATCATTGATAAAGACTAAGTGATGGTCCTTACTGTCCACTTCAAAGGTCACCTTTTCTTCCTGGCTTGGAATAGTGCCGACTCCGGTCAAATAATAACCTGCAATGGTATCAACATCATCACTTTCTAGCTCCGTATCAAAATGCTCATTGAAGTCATTCAGAGTCATATTCCCTTGGACAATATAGGTATTCTCTGCAATTTCACGGACAAAAATCTCTGTCTTATCTGTTTCATCATCGATTTCCCCGACAATTTCTTCCAACAAATCTTCTAAGGTAACCAAACCAGCAACTCCACCATACTCATCCAGCAAGATAGCCATCTGATTTTGGGTATTCCGCAAGGATTTGAGCAAATCATCTACAAAAATCGTTTCTGGAACAAAGAGAGGTTCCTGCATAATACGTCGGATATTAAGATTGTCGAAACCATTGCTAAAAGCTGCAGATAAAATTTTCTTGGTGTGAATAAGGCCGATGATGTTATCCTTATCCCCATCATAGACGGGAACGCGAGAAAAATTCTGCTTGAGAATGGCCGCCATAATGGTTTCCGTATCGTCGTCAATATCAACCATGAAGGCATCCGTACGGGGAACCATGACTTCACGCGCCATCAGCTCATCCAAGGAGAATACACCTTGCAACATCTCGATTTCTTCCGCATCCAAAGTCTGCTCGCTCTTGGTCAAGATATATTCAATCTCATCCCGGGTCATCTGCTCGTCCGCATCGTCAAAGTTCATAGGTGTAATGCGACTGATGAGATTGGTCGCGGCTGATAAGAGCCAAACGAAAGGACTGACAATCTTTCCTAGGAAAATAATCACTGGCGCCGTAACCACTGCCAGATTTTCCTTCATATTCATGGCAATTCGCTTAGGATACAATTCTCCAAGCACAATGGATACAAAGGTCAACATCGCTAAAGCCAACCAATAACCAGCAGTTTGAGCTGTTGTTGAATTACCCATCCACTTGGCAAAAACAGCACCTAAATCATTGGCTAAGCTGGCACCCGAAAGGATAGAAATAAAGGTAATTCCAACCTGAATAGTAGAAAGGAAATTATTGGGATTTTCTAAAACTTGAAGTAAGCGAATATACTTCTTCTCACCCTCAGCTGCCTTTTGCTCCACCCGTGAACGATTGAGGGAAACAAGGGCCATTTCTGAAGCTGAAAAGAAGGCATTGAGCAAGGTCAACAATAAAAGTAATAATAATTGTAAATGAATGGTCTGACTACCAGGGTCTTCCATGATATTCTCCTATAATAAAATCTATAACATTCCCATTATACCATATTCTTTTCATTTTGGTATAATCGAGGTGACATTCGGCAAAAATATCTGTAAATCTACACTTCTGTGATAAAATAGTCAAAAAGAAAAGCGAGGTCCATATGATTTTATCCATGAAAGAACTGTCCTACAAAAGACAGGGGAAGTACCTATTAAAAGATATCAACTGGGAATTTAAAAAAGGAGAGCGTTGGGCTATTTTAGGCCTTAACGGTGCTGGAAAATCAACACTGCTGCGCATATTGATGGCAGAGTTTTGGAAGACATCTGGCGAGTTGACTGTTCTGGGAGTGGAATTTGGTAAGGGTGATATTCCCGGCCTGCGCACTAAGATTGGTGTGGTCGGCTCCTTTTTGGCAGAACGATTTCCCATTGATTTGACAGCTGAGCAGATTGTCTTGACTGGAAAATACAAATCCTCCATCCTCTACCGTGAATACGGTCAAGCAGAATTGGATGAAGCTATAGACATGTTCAAAACCATTAAGGCTGAGCACTTGATTGGTCGAACCTATGCTAGTTTGTCACAAGGGGAACGCCAACTCCTGCTGATTGCCCGCAGTTTGATGGAAGATCCTGCGATTTTGATTTTGGACGAGGCTACTGTTGGCTTGGACCTTCTGGCTCGCGAACGCCTGCTCCATCACATCGACCATATCTGCCAACTCCCAACGGCTCCCGCCATTATCTACGTCACCCATCACGCCGAAGAAATAACTGATAATTTCACCCATGTCCTCCTGCTCAAAGATGGCACGGTCTTGGCTCAGGGTCCCAAAGAAGACATCCTTACACCTGATTTACTAAGTGATTTTTACGGCAATCAGGTGGAATTGATTGACTTGGGTGAGGGAAGATTATTCATTAAGCCCATATTATAAAAAATAAATGGCTCTATAATTTCTGTAGTGGGTAAAACCACCATGGAGATTGTGGAGCCTTTTGGAGTGTAGAAAAAAGTCCCATATGACCTATAATGAAAAGCGACTAAACAACTCATTAGAAAGGGTTCATATGGAACAACTAAATCTTATCACAAATTTTCTCAGAATTAAAGACAAAAATATTACTATCTCTAATGAATATGACCTGGGAACTCACTTAGAACTCCACGGTCACTTGGATTACACAGCCCCTAAATGCCCAAAATGCAAGGGACAAATGGCAAAATACGACTTCCAGAAGGCCTCCAAAATTCCCTACCTAGAAACTGCTGGCTATCCCTTACTTATCCGCCTTAGAAAGCGTCGTTTCAAGTGCAAGGAATGTGGGAAAATAGCGGTCGCTGAAACTCCTCTTGTCAAGAAGAACCACCAAATCGCTGTCGCAGTTAACCAGAAGATCGCTCAATTACTCATCGAAAATCAAGCAATGACACATATCGCACACAGGCTATCCATCTCAACATCATCAGTTATTCGAAAACTAAATGAGTTCAAGTTTGAAACGGATTGGAACAAGCTTCCAGAAGTCATGTCCTGGGACGAGTATGCCTTCAAGAAGGGGAAGATGAGCTTTATCGCACAAGATTTCAACTCCCTGAATGTCATAACCATTCTGGACGGAAGAACTCAAGCAACCATTCGAAACCACTTTCTGCGCTATCCTAGAAAGGTTAGAAATCGGGTCAAAGTCATTACCATGGATATGTTTAGTCCCTACTACAAATTGGCTAGACAACTATTTCCAAACGCCAAGATTGTACTCGACCGCTTTCATATCGTGCAACACCTTAGTCGTGCTATGAACCGTGTCCGTATTCAAATTATGAACCAACTTGATAGAAAATCGCAGGAATACCGAGCCTTGAAACGCTACTGGAAATTGATACAACAGGATAGTCGTAAACTCAGCGATAAACGATTTTATCGCCCTATGTTTCGGATGCATTTAACCAACAAGGAAATTCTAGAAAAACTCCTATCCTACTCAGATGAGCTCCGACAGCACTATGAACTCTATCAATTTCTCTTGTTCCATTTCCAAGAGAAAAATTCAGATCATTTCTTCAGTCTCATCGAACAGGAAATAGCCTCTGTTAATCCTATTTTCCAGACGGTATTTAAGACATTTCTAAAGGATAAAGACAAGGTTTTAAACGCCATGGAATTGCCTTATTCCAATGCCAAACTGGAAGCTACCAACAATCTCATCAAAGTCATTAAGAGAAATGCCTTTGGTTTTAGGAACTTTGAAAACTTTAGAAAACGCATTTTGATTGCTTTGAACATAAAGAAAGAGAGAACGAATTTCGTCCTCTCTAGGTGTTAGCTTTTCATCTACCCACTACAGTTGACAAAGAGCCAAATAAATCCAGCCCTAGTTTGAGCTGGATTTTAATCGTTCCACCATCACCAAAAATGGTGGGGTATTGACTTGGTTAAGCGGTTTGTAGAGCATGGCTGTAAAGACGGTCTGGTCTAGCTGGCTGACAAAGTCTAAGACAGCATCCTTCTCAACCGCCCCACCCTCATGTCCATAGTAAATCATGATGGCTAGGCGACCACCAACCACCAGTCGGTCAAGAACTTTTTCGATAGCTTGAAGGGTGGTTGCAGGCAAGGTAATAACTGACTTATCCGCCGAAGGAAGATAGCCCAGATTGAAAATGGCTGCCTTGCATTCCTCTACATATTTGTCGAGGTTTTCGTGTCCTGTCAAAACCAATTGGGCATTGGTCAAGCCAGCTTTTTCTAGTTTTTCAGCCGTTGTGGTCAGGGCTTGTTCCTGAATATCAAAGGCCACCACTTTTCCTGCTCGCTGGGCTAAAAATAGCGTGTCATGGCCATTTCCCATCGTCGCATCAACCGCTAGGTCCTGGTCGGTTAAAATTTCATCTAAAAAGGCATGAGCCATGTGTAAAGGTCTAAGCATTTTCACTCCTTAAGCTAATAATCTTACATAATATTCGGTCAAGGTGGCTTCGTCCACCTTTTTGCGTTGCTGCAACCACCAGCTGACCGTCTCCACAAAAGTGGTCACAACAAAATGTACCAGCAAATCCTCTGGAAGATTCCCCTTGTCCTGCATGTAGTCTTCAACCACTTTTGGAAAAATGTCGTGTTTCAGCTCCGCTTCCAGTTCTCTTAGAAAATAGGCATTGCGGGACAATAAAAGGCTGGCAACTCGGTCTTGATTGGTCCGAAAGTGTTTGAAAATATGGGCCAACAAGGTCTTCACATCCGCATCTTCACGACCTGTAAATAAGTGGTGAAAGAGGTCATGACAAAGTTCTTCTAATAAAGCTTCCTTACTGGCATAGTGGGCATAGAAAGTGGAACGCCCCACATCTGCCAGGTCAATAACATCCTGCACGCGCATCTCGTCATAGCCCTTATCATTTAATAAGGTCAAAAAAGCCTGAAAAATAGCTCTTTTTGTTTTTGCAATTCGTCTATCCATTTTTCGTACATTTCAAACAATTTGTTCAGAAAAAGACAAACCGTTTCTCTTGTTTCTAGTTTTTCGGCTCATTACAGTACATAATAAACCTATAAACAGTATAACACAGAAAGGGAATCTCATGTCATCTTCTAAAAATACATTTATCGCTTTTCTCCTCAATCTCAGCTTTTCTATTATCGAGTTTATCTTTGGCTGGCTCTTTGGTTCTAGCGCCATCTTAGCAGATGCTGTTCATGATTTGGGTGACGCCCTCGCCATCGGAAGCTCTGCCATCATGCAAACCTATGCCAACAAACCTGCTGACAAGTTCTATCCTTTTGGCTACAAGAGATGGAATATTTTGGCCGCTCTCTTGACTTCTAGTATTCTGATTATCGGCTCCAGCTTGATCCTTGTAGAAAACATTCCCAATCTTTTCCATCCCAACCCTGTCAATCAAGATGGGATGTTGGTACTCGGCATTATCGCTGTCATCATCAATTTCCTTGCTTCTCGTATTGTAAAAAATGGCCATAGCCATAATGAATCCATTCTCAGCTTGCACTTTTTAGAGGATATTTTGGGATGGCTGGCGGTCATCCTTGTTTCCATCATTCTTCAATTTACTGATTGGTACTTTCTAGACCCATTACTCTCACTCGGTATTGCTATCTTCATCCTCTCCAAAGCCCTGCCAAAAGCCTGGAATAGTGTCAAGATTCTACTTGAAACAAGTCCGCAAGGAGTAAATCTTGAAGAAGTGAAAGAAATTCTCCTTGCTCTTGAAAATGTTCACGAAATCACTCAACTGAATGTCTGGACCATGGATGGATATGACCATTGTGCGACAGTGACGGTCAAACTAACAAATCCTGCTGTAGCAGACAAGACCAAAGCAAACATACGAAATTCTCTCATTACCTTTGGCATTGTCCAAAGCACCATCGAAATTTTGTAAAAAAATTTTTTAAAAATATCTCATTTTCCTCTCCCATTTGCGAATAAATAGGTATGAAGACAATTATCCTATTTTTCCTGGGAGCTTCTATCGGCTCCTTCTTGGGATTGGTCATCGACCGTTTCCCTGAACAATCCATTATCGCCCCATCTAGTCACTGCAATGCCTGCAAACGACGGCTCAAGGCTTGGGATCTAATTCCTATTCTTTCCCAGCTTTCCACAAAATCTAAGTGCCGTTACTGCAAGGCGAAAATTCCTTATTGGTATCTGGGACTGGAATTCTTAGCTGGTCTATTGGTCCTGCTCTGCCATTTTCACATCCTATCCATAGCTGAAACTATTCTTATCTTAGCCGGGCTGGTCTTGACCATTTACGACATCAAGCATCAGGAATATCCCTTCGCTGTCTGGCTACTCTTTACCTTTGTAGCCCTCATTCTCTCCCAGCTCAACTGGCTCTTCTGTGGCTTTTTGGTCCTGGCCTATCTGACTGAAAAATGGCAACTCAATATCGGTTCTGGCGATTTTCTCTATCTGGCCAGCCTCTCACTCCTTTTCGGCTTTACAGAAATTATCTGGATTATTCAACTAAGTTCCATCCTAGGGCTGGCCATCTTTTTCATCTTTAAACCCAAATCCCTACCCTATGTACCTTTTCTATTCCTTGCCAGCCTAATCATCAATATCACTCTCTAAATCGAGCCTAGCTCGATTTTTTTGGTATAATAGAAAGAATAAAGGAGAAAGCTATGACAGTTTTTACAGATGACAGTTTAACCCTGCATACCGATCTTTACCAGATTAATATGATGCAGGTCTATTTTAATCAAAAGATCCACAATAAACATGCCGTGTTTGAAGTCTATTTCCGTTCTCAGCCCTTTAAAAATGGCTATGCCGTCTTTGCTGGTTTGGAGCGTGTAGTAGAATACCTCAACAATCTCAGCTTCAGCCAGACAGATATTGACTATTTGACTGAATTAGGCTATCCAAAGAATTTCCTTGACTATTTGGCAAATCTAGAAATGAACTTGACCGTTCGTTCTGCCAAGGAAGGTGACCTGGTCTATGCCAACGAACCTATTATGCAGATTGAAGGTCCTCTTGCCCAGTGCCAGTTGATTGAAACGGCTATTCTCAATATCGTCAACTACCAAACCCTGATTGCTACCAAGGCTCGTCGTATCAAGGCAGTCATTGAAGATGAGATGCTGATGGAATTTGGTACCCGTCGTGCCCAAGAAATGGATGCTGCCATTTGGGGCACCCGCGCAGCCTTTATCGGTGGTGCTTCTGCCACTTCCAATGTCCGAGCAGGAAAAATCTTCGGCATTCCTGTTGCTGGTACCCATGCCCATGCCCTAGTCCAAACCTACGGCGATGATTACAAGGCTTTCAAGGCCTACGCTGAAACCCATCACGACTGTGTTTTCTTGGTAGATACCTATGATACCCTTCGTATTGGTGTTCCAGCAGCCATCAAGGTTGCCAAGGAAATGGGCGATCAGATTAACTTCAAAGGGGTGCGGATTGATTCTGGTGATATGGCCTATATTTCCAAAAAGGTCCGTCAACAGTTGGATGAGGCTGGTTTCACTGAGGCAAAAATCTACGCATCCAACGACTTGGATGAAAATACCATCCTCAACCTCAAAATGCAAAAGGCAAAAATTGATGTCTGGGGAGTGGGCACCAAGTTGATTACAGCCTATGACCAACCAGCCTTAGGCGCTGTCTACAAGATTGTATCCATCGAAGATGAAGACGGAAGCATGCGAGATACCATCAAACTGTCTTCAAACGTGGAAAAGGTATCGACACCTGGCAAAAAACAAGTCTGGCGCATCACCTCAAAAGAAAAAGGCAAGTCAGAAGGCGACTATATCACCTTTGCGGATACGGATGTCAGCCAAATGGACAGCATTTATATGTTCCATCCAACCTATACCTACATCAACAAGACCGTTGAAAACTTCGACGCCCGTCCTCTCCTAATCCCAATTTTTGAAGAGGGCAAGCAAGTCTATGAATTACCAAGTCTAGCGGAAATTCAAGCCTATGCCAACCAGGAATTTGACAAGCTCTGGGACGAATACAAACGCGTACTCAACCCTCAGCTCTATCCAGTTGACCTGGCCCAAGATGTCTGGGATAACAAGATGAACATCATCAATCGCATTCGCAAACAAAGCCAAGCCAAATCCATCTAAGAAAGGTAGCCAATGACCCTACAAGAAACCATTATCAAGGAACTAGGTGTCAAGCCAAGCATTGACCCCAATGAAGAAATCCGTCGCTCCATCGACTTTCTCAAAGACTATCTGAAAAAACATCCCTTTTTGAAAACCTATGTTTTGGGTATTTCAGGTGGACAAGACTCAACCTTGGCTGGTCGTTTGGCCCAGTTGACTATGGAAGAAATGCGGGCGGAAACAGGTGACGACTCCTACCAATTTATCGCTATCCGCCTCCCTTACGGTGTGCAGGCTGACGAGTCCGATGCCCAAGCAGCCCTAGCCTTTATTCAACCAGATGTCAGCCTAACCATCAACATCAAAGAATCAACAGATGCCATGGTGGCTGCAGTCAATGCAAATGGGCTTTCTATGTCTGATTTTAATAAGGGAAATGCTAAAGCCCGCATGCGTATGATTGCCCAATATGCAGTGGCTGGTGAACGCAAGGGAGCTGTGATTGGAACCGATCATGCAGCTGAAAACATCACTGGCTTCTTTACCAAGCACGGTGATGGCGGTGCAGATATCCTGCCCCTCTTCCGCCTTAACAAGCGTCAAGGTAAGCAACTTCTAGCAGCCTTGGGAGCAGATGAAAAACTCTACCTCAAAGTCCCTACCGCTGACTTGGAAGAGGACAAACCAGGCTTGGCGGATGAAGTCGCTCTTGGTGTTACCTATAACCAAATTGACGACTATCTAGGAGGCAAAACCATCGACCCTCAAGCCCAAACCATTATCGAAGGATGGTGGAATAAAACAGCCCACAAACGCCACCTGCCAATCACAATTTTTGATGACTTTTGGAAATAAAATTGACCCCTGACCATATTCAATCGTCAGGGGTTTTTGTATAGTCTAAACAGAAAATTCCTCTCTGGAAGATAGGGAGAGGAAAATACGAAACGGACTGGGTGGTAATGGACACTGACTAGGGGAGGCCATACCTCTATCTCCAGATATACGGAGATGCACGATAAATTGGTCCGTATTCTAAAAGGATTTATTTAAGATAAAATCCTTCACTCCTTGAAAGCGATAAGATTTATCTTAAATTACCTACAATTATACGTTATTATTTACAATAAGTCAATTATTTTTCTAAATTTTCAGAATACTCTGGACAATCGCCGGCGATTACTTATCTAGTTTACAATCCATAATAGTATGAATAAAACAACGATAGAGGCCATAAGCCAAAACACCTCCAAGTGTATTTGTCCAGAGGTCATCCACTTCAAACACTCGCCCCGCATCAATGAGTATGTCTAGCAATAGCTGAGTGCACTCAATAAACAGGCTCATGCAAAAGGTATAACGAATGACTGCTCCAAGGCTCCGCCATTTTTCCAAAAGGAAAAGGAGAAGAAAAACCAGAGGAAAGAGTAGAAAAATGTTGGTAAAATTCTGCAAGAATATCCAGCCCAAATCTGCTAGGCTATCTACCTTATCACCATTGACAATACTATTAAAGGGAGTGGGGAGTAGATAGAGCCGCCCAATCTGAATGATGCCTGGTGTGGAAAAGTCTTTGTACTGGGGGTACCAAGACTGCGGTAGGAAACAGAGTAAAACAATAGCCAGAGCATAGGCCCCAGCTAAGCTTTTACAAATTTGTCTTCCTAGCTTGGTCAGATTCCCATCTGCTTGGAAGAATCTTCTCATGCTCCAATACCTGCCTTTGCTTTTGCGGCTGCAATACGAGCACGCGCCTTTTCGCGGTCTTTCTTGAGCGTATTGGAACGCAACTGACCACAAGCCGCATCAATATCTGTACCGTGTTCCTGACGAACAACACAGTTGACCCCATTTTTCTTCAAAACATCAAAGAAAGCCAGGGTCCGCTCTCTAGTTGAACGGCTGTACTGGTCATGCTCACTAACCGGGTTATATGGAATGAGGTTGATATAAGACAATTTACGGATATTCTTGGTCAAATCAGCCAATTCCTGCGCCTGTTCAACTCCGTCGTTAACTTCATTGAGCATGATGTACTCAAAGGTCACACGGCGGTTGGTTACCTTGATATAGTCCTCGATTGCCTCGAACAATACTTCGATTGGATAACGACGGTTGATCCGCATGATGCTGGAACGAAGGTCGTTATTTGGCGCGTGGAGAGAAACTGCCAAGTTGACCTGAACACCTTCACGGGCAAAATCACGGATTTTTGGTGCCAAGCCAGAAGTCGAAACCGTGATGTGACGGGCACCGATTGCCAAGCCCTTGTCATCATTGACCACACGCAAGAAGGTCATAACATTGTCATAGTTGTCAAGCGGCTCACCGATACCCATAACTACGATATGGCTGACACGCTCATTCTGATTACGCTCATCCAGGTATTTCTGCACCAACATAATCTGAGCCACAATCTCACCACTGGTCAAATCACGTTGCTTAGGAATCAAACCAGAAGCACAGAAGGTACAACCAATATTGCAACCTACCTGAGTTGTTACACAGACTGACAGACCATAATGCTGGTGCATGAGAACTGTTTCAATCAGCATGCCATCTGGCAATTCAAACAGGTATTTGATCGTCCCGTCCTTAGACTCCTGTACAATCCGTTGCTTGAGTGGGTTGACCACAAAGTTTTCTTCCAATTTTTCAATCAATGACTTGGGCAAGTTGGTCATTTCCGCAAAGGACTGGACACGGGAACGATAGAGCCATTCCCAAATCTGTGTCGCACGGAATTTCTTTTCCCCATTTTCTAAAATCCAATCCACTAGATTGGCTTGACTAAAGGCATAAATTGATGGTTTCATCTTTCTCCCTACTTCTGACGGATAACAAAGCTACGCTTAGCCTCATTCATCTCCCGATTATTCTGCTTACGGTCACGTTTTTGACTACGCTCCGTCTGAATAGCCTTAACCCCAGCATTTTTCATAGAAAAATGACGCTGTTCCGACTGCTTGTTTTGCTGCTTCCCTTTTTTCTGACGGTCATTGCGATTATTCTTGTTGTCTTTTGGTGCAATAGGCTCCGTCCTCTGCTGATTTCTGTTGCGATTGCGGGAACGACTCCGCTTGCGACGGGGTCTGTCCTCCTCCTCAACAGGCAAGTCCTGCGGATTTGGATTGGCTAAGACGAAATAAGCACAGCCAAAATTACAGAATTCTGTCAAATAATCATCCAAACGACTGATTTTAGAGTCAGACTTAACAGTCTTATCATCCTTATAAAAGCCCTTCAAACGCAATTGCTCATTGCCCCAATCGCCGACAATATAGTCAAACTTGAGCATCAACTGTGAAAAACGCTGACCGAAAATAGTCTGGTCAAAAGCCTCTTTATAGTCTTCCACAAGGTCTAGTTCAATATTTTCAGATACAACCTTATCCCCCACACGAGCAAAACTTGGTCCAGGATACTTGTTGTAGTTATACATTTCTGGTGAAATATCTTTTTTCATGAATCCTCCAATCTTGTAATTTCTTCATACAGTATATTTCTATCTAACCCTACTATTATACCACGATTTGACCTGAAATTCTTCTGGTTTAGTATTTAGGAGAAATTTCAGACAATTTTAATGAAATAGCAAAAAGGACGAATTACTCGCCCTTGGTTTGCTTCAAATAGTCAATGGCGTCCTGAGCTGTCTTGACAGGTACAACTTCAATGTCCAAACCTGCCTTTTCAGCAGCTTCTTTAGCCTCTTCATAGTTGGTTTTAGCCGTTGGATCCTCTTTCAAGATTTCTTCATCAACTGGATTATTGGGAACAAAGAAGATACTTGCTCCAGCCTTGGCTGCAGACAAGACCTTCTTATCTGCTCCACCAATATCACCAACGCTACCATCTTGCTCAATGGTTCCAGTTCCTGCAATCACGCGCCCATCACGCAAGGTTGGATCAGCTAGTTGCGTATAGATAGCAAGGGTAAACATAAGACCAGCACTTGGACCACCAATATTGCCAGTTTGGAATTCAATCGGCACTGAACTTTCCACTTCCGTATGGTCAACAAGAGTAATCCCGATTCCATTTTTGCCATTTGAAAGCTTGATAATGTGACCATCAGCTGATTTTTCCTGACCACCGCTTACATAACCAACGGTCACATCACTGCCCAATTCCAAACTGCTGACATATTTAATCAGGTCTGGTGAGGATTCAAAGGTTTTTCCATTGATACTAACAACCGTGTCGGCAATATTGAGAATTTCCTTAAAAGTTGAATCTTCGGCCAAAGCTAGAACGTAAACTCCGAAGAAATCCATGCTGACCTCTTTACCAGCCAGGGTCAAACCTTGGTACTTGGCCATATTTTGCGAAGTTTCCATGTAGAACTGGGCAATGCGGAAGTATTCCTCGCTATCTGCTCCACCTGTCATCTCCTCTGCTGAACTAACACTTGTGTAAGGGTCAAACTGGGCTGCCAAGAGTTGCAAGGCCGTTGCCTGCTGGACTGAAACGTAGGTAAAATTGTAAGAACCAGTTTCCTTGTCTTCTTGGTCATTGACCGTCAAAACCTGACGAATATCCGAAGCCCCTCCCGGCTTTTCCAGATAGTATGGCAGGGGGACAAAGACCGTAAACCAAATCAATAAAGTACCTAAGACAATGGAGCTAATCAGTAGTAATTTCTTATTTTTCTTCATTCTTTTTTATCTCCTCACTGACAACTGGGGGAACATAGGGACTAATATCTTGCTGATAATGAATCAATTCTCTGATTTGACTAGAAGATATATTCCGATACTCTGGTTTAGACATGAGATAAACCGTTTCAAGTTCCGGAGCTAGTTGGCGATTAAAATAGTCCAAATTAGCTTCATATTCAAGGTCAATTCCATTACGCAGACCTCGAACGATATGACTAACCCGTCGCTCACGGGCCACATCAACCACCAATTCCTGACCAGCTAAAAAGACCTCAATCTTCTCATTTCCCTCAAAAACTTTTTGTAGAAGGGCTAGTCGCTCCTGACCTGTAAACAAACCAATTTTATTAGGATTGAAAAAAATACCCACATAAAGCTTATCAAACAGGCCACATGCTCGCTCGATGATATCCAGATGCCCATTGGTAATGGGGTCAAAGGATCCTGTGAACATTCCAATCTTATCTGACATAAACGGTTACCTTACTAATTCCATAGATTTTTTCCTTCCAGATGCCCAGCTCTGCTATTTCCTCCGGAAGAGAAACTGCCTTATCCGTTTCACAGACCACCATGACATCTTGGGACAAAAGCTGGCGCTGACACAGCTCAGTAATATCTGCTACGATGTCCTCGGCTGCATAGGGAGGGTCCAGAAAGACCAGGTCGAAGGATCCGCTCAAGTGAGCCAGAGCCTGCTTGGCTTCCATGGCCAAAAGCTGAAACTTGCTGTCCTCCTTGGTCATGCGGATATTGTCGCGGATAATAGCTTGCGCTCTCCGATCACGCTCGACCAGAACTGCAGCCTCCATGCCGCGAGAAACAGCCTCGATAGACAAACCGCCACTTCCTGCATAGAGATCCAAAACACGACCACCCTCAAAATATGGACCAATCATATTGAACATGGCTCCACGGACCTTGTCCGATGTGGGCCTAGTTGTCTTACCCTCTAAAGTTTTTAGCGGTCGTCCGCCATAAATTCCTGATACAATTCTCATAAAGAATATTATAACAAAAAAACGACTGGACGGCTTATTCAAAACGAAAAAAGAAAACCTCCAAAACTATTTGTTTTCTGAGGTTTCAAGTTATCAATACTAGACTTCCCTATCCTAAGAGGATCTGAGTCATTGTTATTTACTAGATTTTACTTTCCCATTCCAGCCATTTAAACCGTAGCTTAAAATATAGATCTCCTTAAAACCTTGTTTCTTTAAGTAAAGAGCTGCTGGCGTAACCAACTGACCACGATCGTTTTCATACATCAAAACAGGCTTGTCCTTACGTAAAGCTGCTGTTGATTGGCGTAATTGCTGGTAGGGAATATTTCTGGCACCCAGAATATGCTTGCGACCGAACTCACTTGGATCTCGTAGGTCAATCAGCTGACCTCCATGAATTTTCTCTGCAAAGGCAGCATTGTCAATGACTGTCGCTGCTTGACGCAATCTCCAATAATTAAAGCCCATCCACGAACCTAAAATGACGACAAAAACAATAAATACCCACAAGGTTTCCACTACTTACTCTCCTTCAACTGCTGATACTCTAATTCCAAACGATGTTCCCGTCGTAAAACCAACTCAGCCTCCATGTAGTCCAACCTATCCAGAAGACCTGCCTGATAGACACGATTTAGCTCTATCTGCATCATCTCAATGTCATACAAACGATTGCCCATATAGATGATTATACCAAAACGTTTTAGCAACTGTTGCACATCGTATAGTCGTTTCATATATAAAATTTTAGCAGAATATCCGAAGATTTTCAATACATAAACGCAATCGGTCTTGTCATTTTTTAAGCCAAAAAAGATTGGGTTCTAGCCCAATCTCATTCGTTATGCTATCCAGCCCTTTTCCTGTGCAATCTTAACAGCAGCGGTGCGGTTTTCAGCACCCAGCTTGGACAGGATAGAGGTCATGTAGTTGCGGACTGTCCCGTCAGACAGGTGGAGATGGCTGGCGATTTCCTTATTGGACAGCCCCTCTGCCACCAGCTTGAGTAATTGACTTTCTAGGTTAGTCAAAGGACTGCGTTGGGTCAGGAGAATGTCCATCAATTCTGGCGAATATTCCTTCCGCCCCGCCAAGACCGTTTCAATGGTCCGCATGAGGTCTGCGATGGAGCGTTCCTTGAGCACATAGGCATCCACATCTGCCTTGACCGCCCGCTCGAAATAGCCCGGTCGCTTGAAGGTGGTCATGATGACAACCTTGACAGGCAAGGCTTGCCCCCGCACCCATTCCAAGACATCTAGGCCCGTCTTTTCAGGCATTTCTATATCTAAGAGCACCACATCTACGGGCTCTTTTTCCAAAAGAGCAATGGCCTGACTGCCGTTTTCTGCCTGTAAAACAGCCTCAACCGTATCTTGAAAACCCAAGAGCTGACAGAGGGCGTCCCGCAGCATGGCTTGGTCTTCTGCGACTAAGATTCTCATTCTACCACCTCCTCAAACGGAATTCGGATGGACAGGCGGGTGGGCTTTGCCAGAGAAAGAAATTCCAAACTTCCTTTCACCGTTACCAATCTGTCCTTTATGGTATGCAATTCCTGACCAGTCAATTGGGCAAAGCCCACTCCATTGTCTTCGTAGTGCAAAACCAATTCTTGCTGGTCTTTTTCGAAAACCAAACGGCATTTGCTAGCCTGGCTGTGCTTGAGCAGGTTGTTGGCCAACTCTCTCAGCACCATAGCTAGCTTGTTCTGGACAGGCAAGCTGAGCTGCTCTGCTATTTCCCCGCCCAAGACGACCAAATCCACTCCTGCCAAGTCCAACATCTGCTGCAAAATCTGGAGTTCCTCTGCCACGGTGTGCTGCTTGAGGGACTGGACAATCTGGCGGACCTCCTGCATGGAGTCCTTGGCCAAGGTCTGAAGAACTGCTACCTCCTTCTTGGCCTGGTCGATCTGATCATGGTCTAAAAGTGTCTGGACCAGCTCGGCCTTGACAGACAGCATGGCAAAGACATGACCCAGTGTGTCGTGCAAGTCCTGACCGATACGGTTGCGTTCATTCTCAGCCAGCAGGAGATTGATAGACGCATTCTGCTCCTGTAGGCGTTGCTGAAGGGCTTCCCGCTTGGTTTCAATCCAGCTAAAAATCAACAAAGCCAGGCCAAAAAAGTGAATGATGAGTGCAAAGGCCCGCATCTCGAAAGGAACAGGCCCAAAAAGAGCCCAGAGGATAATGACCAGCAATAAGATCCCATAGGACACTGTCCGATAGGTCGGCCGAGTTTCCTTATAATACCAGCCCAGCATATTGGACAGGTTGAAGATAAAGAGGGAAAATTGCAGATTACCCCAAAAACTCATGACGGCGACGTAGCCAATCAGGTAAAACCAGCCCAGCATGGAATAGAGCTTGTGGTCGGTGTAAAAGAGAGAACAATAGACCAGGGCAAATAGAATGGTGGCTAGAACCACAGCCGTCGGATTTGGACTATACTGGGCGTAATAAAGTGGAAAATAGAGAAAGACCATGCCCACGAAATACATGGCTGGTATCTTTCTTTTTTCAAAAATCATGGGTCACCTCACTGTTGCTCCGTTTTTCTATTCATCACCAGAGCAATTCCTAAGAAAATTATCGCATAGCCTAGGACAATTAGCAAGGATTTCCAGAGAAAATCTCCCTCTTGGGCATAGGTGGTCACCAGCTGATTGACATGGTAGCTGGGCATAAGTTTGCAAATTCGCTGTACCCAGTCAGGAAAGAGGGAAACAGGCATCCAAGATCCACCCATGATAGCCAAAACAAAGTAGAGCAAGTTGGCCACTACCGACATGGTTTGTTCCGACTGGATTTGCACCAAAAGCAAGCCAATGGCTAGAAATACGATAGAGGTTACTAAAAGCAAGAGAGCCGAATTCAACCATTCTTGAGCTGTCATCTCTACACCCTTGACCAAGCCTCCGACCGCAAAGACAATGGCGATGGAAGACACAAAGCAGAGAAAGACCCGTACCAGTTTGGACAGGTAATAGTGCCAGATTGGCAGGGGCGAATGCTGGATAAAGGTCAACCAGCTATTTTTTCTGTCCTCTGCCAGCATCGTGGGAAAGGTGAAAAGGGCAAAGCCCGACATGGAAAAACCTGTCATGGTCAGCATATAGGACTGGATAAAGGCCTTTTGCATGGTCGCATCATCAAACTGGATCGTTGATGAGAAAATCAGGAAAAAGATGACGGGCATACCGATAGATAGGAGAAATACTCCCAAACTTCTGGATAATTTTACCGCCTCTACTTGAACTAATGCTTTCATGATTCTTCCTCCCTCGTCTTGTCAAATAGGCTGTTGAGCAGAGTTTTATTCTGCACTTCCAGGTCTGAAATCCGACAACCTGCGTCCTGCAAACTAGCCCAAACCTGCTCAATGGCTCGAGTCTTGAAGCTGACCGTGTCTTGTTTATAGCTGATTTCATTGATTTCAGCCAAGCTCTCCACCACCGCCGCAAAGGCAATCGGCAGGGTTACTTCCTTCTCCTGCTCCTCACTCCGCATGGCAAATGGCGTGGTATCTCTTAGTAGCCGCCCCTGGTGCAAAACCAAAATCCGCTCCGCCGTATGCTCCACTTCCTCGATATAGTGGCTGGTATAAAAAATAGTCACACCATGATCCTTGAGTTCATGGACAATCTCCCAAAAACGCTGACGGGTCGAAGTATCCATGCCCGCCGTCGGCTCGTCCAAGAAGAGCAACTTGGGCTTGCCAATCAGGCATATGACGAAGGCCAAGAGCCGCTTCTGACCACCCGATAGCTTACCTGCCAGTTGATTTTTTTGCTCTGGGGAAAAGCAGAGCAGGCTGTCGATTTCCACATCTGTCAGACTATCCTTGTAGATGGCTTGGAAAAAGCGGAGCAATTCCTTGACCTTCAGGTCTGTCGGGATAGCATTTTCTTGAGGTAAGACTGCCACCTTTTCCTTATTAGACTGAGCCTGTGGAGGCAGTCCGTCCAACAAAACCTGGCCTTTCGTCGCCCTCCTATCCCCCAACAAACAAGACATGAGGGTCGTCTTTCCAGCCCCGTTTGGACCAATCAAAGCCACACATTCCCCAGACTTGATTTCAAAGGAAATATTGGACAAAATTGTCCGTCCTTTGATGATTTTTTCTAGCGCTCGTACTTCTATCATCTTTCTACCTCCTACTTCTTGAACATCTTATAGTCTTTTAGTTTACTTTTAGTACTAGGCAACGAGCCGCAGGCATAACTCAATGCTTTCTTGTTTCTAGGCATTGACTTGAAACAGTCCCCCAGACTGTTTCAATCAGGCAAGGCGAGTTCAAACACTCCAGTGGAGTGTTTGAAATTGGAAATAAGGAAACAACGTTTCCTCGCTCGTCGAAGTAATAAAAGAAAAACTAAATGACGATACATACATAGTATATATCGAAAATGAAACCCCCACTAGAAGCCTTTGTCATTGACTTATGTGACAAATGTCATGTTTGATATTCTTCAATTCCAAACAAATCGCTTGCTTTTTGGGACATAATGACTTAGTATAGATATATCAACATGTTCTACCAGTTAGGATAACTCGGTGGAGAGCAACCACCCTTGAAATATAGAAAGAGGTTTCTGATGTCAGAAGATAAATTGAATGCAAAACTCGACCAATTGACAGGTTCTGTTAAAGAAGGTTTGGGCAAATTAACAGGCGATAAAGGTCTTGAAGTCGAAGGGCTTGTAGAAAAAGGTCTAGGCAAGGCAAAAGAATTGGTTGAAGATGCAAAAGACAGCATCGAAGGTGCAGTTGACGGTATCAAAAAGGCCTTCGATAAGGAATAAGCACAAGGCTATGGAAAAAACCTTGCGTCACTGAACCACACCCCAAAAGGTAGATAGAAAAATCTAACTTCTGGGGTGTTATTTTTGTTCAGTCTAAATCTATTTCGCTCACTATTTAATCATGATATATTCGCTTCGAGGCATGATCACTTTCAACTTGCTACACTCTTCATTAGTATCTTGCTTTACATGGGTTTTCCACCCTGTCTAATTGCAAATTCATTCGACTATCGTCTATGCAGCAAAAAAAGAGTCCTACTGGACCCTTCATCTATTTATAATTTCGGAGCTTGTCCTAGTTCTGCCTGCAACATCCAAATATGTTTTTCAATACTAGCCTTAGCCACATTGAAAATGTCGTTGGTTACGCTGTCGCCTTCTTCATCACTGACATCAAATCCCTTTTGGAAAAGAGCAGCCAGATAGCGGAACACCTCTACCACACGCGCCAATTGCTCTTCCATCGTTTTATTGTAGTCACCAGGTACTTCCTTAAGCTGACTATTTTCACTAAACTCTTTTAGGGTAGAAAATGGTGCCCCACCTAAGGTGATTAAACGTTCACTCATCTCATCCAAATAGCCATCAATTTCTTCCATATATTCATCCATCTTTGGATGCCAAATCATAAAGCCACGACCACGCATATACCAATGAACTTGATGGAGGATAGAATGGGCCACTGATAAATCTGCTACTGCTTGATTCAAAACAGCCTTAGAATCAGCCAATGATTGACGTGGGCTGAAGGAAGCAATTTCTGCTGGTGTTTGGAAATACTTTTGTTTCATAGTGTTCACCTTTTTGTTTTTATTTATAACTATTATAAATAAAAACATCATAAAAATCAAGAAATATACCTTATATTAGAAAAGTTCTAATTTTGTAACATATCTAAGAGAGTTACACCACATAAATGATATAATAAAAGAAAAAAGGAGTTCTATATGAAAAAAATCGTTTTTGTTTGCTTGGGTAATATCTGCCGTAGCCCCATGGCTGAATTTGTCATGAAAGATTTAACTGATAGCCTGCACATTGAAAGTCGGGCAACGTCCAGCTGGGAACATGGCAATCCGATTTACCCAGGAACCCAGCAAATTTTTCAGGAGTATGGCATTCCTTATGACCAAACCAAAACCTCTCAACAAATCTCTCAAACAGACTTTGAGGAATTTGATGTCATCATCGGAATGGACAGCAACAACGTCCGTGATTTACGGAAAATGGCACCTGCCCATGCTCAAGATAAGATTTTCCAATTCGCAGACAAGTCAGTCCCAGACCCTTGGTACACAGGGGATTTCCAAGAAACCTATCGCATGGTCAAACAGGGTTGCCAGGAGTGGTTGGAGAAATTATAACATTCTTTGTGTAATATTTTTGTAATATTTGTAAAAAAATGGTAAACTATTTCTGACTAGATTGATACGCTTTTGTTCTATGCTAGAATGAGGCGTAAACAATTCGACGCATCTTACTGAAAGGGTTTATCTATGAAAGAGTTAAGAAACAAACGTTTCTCAATAGAAGACGTTTCTCATTTCGTCACACGCAGAAAGTTAGAAGCTTTATCACTTTTGATTATTTTGATTTGTGCCTTGTCTGTCTTTACAGGGAGGATAGGGAACAAGCAGACCTTGACCTTAGACAATGGAAAATTGCAATACAATGGCTATGTGGTCGCTTCTAAGATGAATGGACAGGGCAAACTGACCTTTGAAAATGGTGACAGCTACCAAGGCCAGTTTAAAAATGGCATTTTTCACGGTCAAGGAACCTATACATCAGCTAGTGGCTGGGTTTATACTGGAGAATTTAAAAATGGTTACGCCGATGGCAAAGGCAAACTAACAACGGAAGGACAGGCCATCTACGAAGGAAGATTTAAACAGGGGATTTATCAAAATGAAAATTAAATGGTTATCTACAATTCGTGTCATCGGCTTGGTCTTTGTTCTCCTCTACCATTTCTTCATCAAGATTTTTCCTGGTGGATTTGTTGGAGTGGACCTTTTCTTCACCCTATCTGGCTACCTGACGACAGCACTTTTGATTGATGAGTTTTCAAAACATAAAAAAATTGATCTCATCTCCTTTTTCCGAAGAAGACTCTATCGGATTCTACCACCTTTGGTTTTAACCATTCTGCTAGTTCTTCCCCTAGCCCTCTTCATTCGGAATGATTTCCTGGCTAATATTGGAAGTCAAGTTACAGCTGCCCTTGGTTTTATGACCAATTTCTTTGAAATATTATCCGGCGGTAGCTATGAAAATCAATTCTCGCCCCATCTATTTGTCCATACTTGGACACTAGCGATTGAGGTCCAATATTACATTATCTGGGCAGGTCTAGTCTGGTTATTAGCTCGAATTTCAAAAAGTGTTGGACAACTCCGAGGCTCTATTTTCTTGACATCCCTTGTCCTCTTTGTCCTGACCTTCCTTGGAATGTTTGTCTCCAGTTTCTTCGTGGATAACTTCTCTTCTATCTATTATTCAACCTTTACCCACACCTTCCCCTTCTTCCTAGGAGGCATATTAGCTACTATTTCTGGTATTGGAAATACTACTGCAGCATTCCAGAAAACCATTCAATCACTTAGTTTGATTAAGGTAGTCGGATTATTTGCAGGAGGATTGGCAGTTGAACTTATCCTGCTATTCACTCTCCAATTTAGTTCCATTTGGACCTATCTTATTGGTTTCCTCTTGTCTAGCCTAGCAACTGTCACAATGATTTTTGCAGCGAGAGTCCTACATGAAAAAACTGAGAATATAAAAGAACCTAGCTTTATTCAATTCTTGGCAGTTATTTCCTATGGTATTTACCTCTTTCACTGGCCGCTATTGATTGTCTTTAATCAGCTAAGTAACATGACAACTGCTGCTATCCTGTCCTTTATTTTCTCTATCATCCTGTCAACCATTTCGACCTATATTCTAGAACCATTCATTGCAGGAAAGGTTGGAAATCTGTTTGGACTATCAATTGACCTGCAACCCTACAAAAAATGGGTAGTCGGAAGTTTTGGTTTCCTTACAGTATTAGGCTTAGCAATCTGCATCTTGGCTCCCAAGCTAGGAACTTTTGACCAAGAAAATATGATTAGCAGCCTCTATCAGGCACAGACTCAGCTTTCAACTACTCGATCAGCAGCTGAAAATTCCAAAGTATCTAGCTTTGATATTCAAAAAGGCGTGACCATGTTTGGAGATTCTGTTACAGTCCGAGCAAGTACAGCACTTCAAGAAGCCATTCCAGGTATCCAAATTGATGGAACTGTCAGTCGAAACCTCTCAGAAATTGAAAGTTTGATTAAGCTCTACCAACAAAATAACAGCTTGAAAGAAACAGTTATCGTTGCTCTCGGTACCAATACTAGTGATCAATACCAAGAGATTTTGGACAAATTAGTCAAGGACTTTCCTAAAGGACGTCGTCTCATTTTCGTAACACCCTACGATGGTAACTTTAGTCCAAGTAATTCAATTGCCTACCAAACTGGACAGTACGAAAAAGAGTTGGCTGAGAAATACGACTACATTTCAATTGCAGATTGGTACCAGGCCTCTCTGGACAATCCACCCATTTGGTATAACTCCGACTTGGTTCATTTCAACATCGATAATAACGGTGCAGAAATTTTTGCCCAAACTGTCAGTCAAGCTATCAAAGCTGTAGAAAATGGACCCATTAAAAACTAAAATAAAAAATTCTTCTGTAACTTTAGATTACAGGAGAATTTTTTATTGGTCGAGATAATCTAATACTCTAATCAATATCTTTGACTTTAAGGCACTATACAAACCATGCTAGACTTTTCCTACACCACTTCACAGAATAAAGGCCAATAGAGCAAAAATCCCCCATCCATCGGATAGGGGACACAAAATACAACTATTTCTGTTTACTCTGAAAACGCCATTCAAAGCGTTTCTGGTCATAAAAAGGATACATAACCTGCAAGAGAGTAAGAGCTAAAAGCCAACCTCCAATAATATCCGTCGGATAATGGACACCTATATAGATACGAGAGATGGCAACTAACATGGCTAGAACGATTAAGCCAGCTTGTAGGACATGCTTGGCCAAGCCCTGCTTCATCCGTTGCTGGATAACGATCACTACTGCTACTGCAATCATCATGGTTGAGGCAGTATGCCAGCTTGGGAATGAATAGCCAATGGTATCAATTAACCATTCAATGCTAGGCCGCGGACGTTGGTAGACATATTTCAGGGCTGTAGATGCTACCCCCATAGCCGCAAAACTAGCAAGTAGGAAAAAGGATTCTATCTTCCACCTTTTGTAATAATAGAAGATAGCAGACAAGATAAGGGTAATCGCTAAAATAATAACGGTATTCCCTATGACAGTAATAGAAGTCCAAAACTGGGTCGCTCCACTAGGAAGATTTCCGCGAATGGCGGATTGGATAGCTGAGTCAAAACCAGTTAAGCTACTTGGGTAAAACTTGGCTACATAGCCTAAAAATACAAAGGCCAGAGCAAAGAAAGACGCGTTTCGTAAATGGATTTGTTTATTTTTCATAGATATAGTTTACTTTAAAAAAGTTAAACTTTCTTTAAAATAGGTTGAGCTGCCTTGTAGCAAATATAGAAAATAATGGAAAGGACCACTCCTTGCAAGAGATTAAATGGCAAGACCATAAAGAGTAGGTAATTGGTCAATCCTAAGATTTCCTTGATATCAAAATTTGCAAAGGCCGCGTACAGTGGCACTGCATAGACATAGTTCAAGACAAGCATGGCAAGGGTTGAACCAAGTGTTGCTACGACTGCTGTTTTTAGGTAATTTTTCACAGTCTGATCATTTTTCCAGAAATAAGCCACTGCCAAGATAAAAATTGACATAGCCGCAATATTCATTGGTAAGCCAATAACTGTTGATACTCCTTGGTTGTTTAAAAGCAACTTTAGCAAGGTCCTGATAAACAAAATGGCAAAACTAGACTGGATATCTAGTAGTAGAAGACCAAATAAGATTGGTACCAATGAAAAATCCACTTCTAAGAAATTTGCCGTTGGAATTAAAGGAAATTTCAAATACATGAGTAGAAATGAAAGTGCTGAAAGAATGGCGATAATCGTCGTTTTTCGTGTGTTTGTCATAAAGGTTCCTCCAATTTTGAAAATTGAAGAAGCTTGGAAGGCAGGTCAAAAGAACTACACTTCGTCTTCTCCCATCCAGACTATACTGTCGGTTGTGGAATTGCACCACATCAGCTTTCGCTCGCAGACTGTACGTGTCTTTCTTTCTATTTTATGGCTTCGTTAAGTCTGCTTGACATACCTTAGTATAGTCTGCATCTCCTTGCCTAGCCCTAAAATGAAACAAAAACACTTTTTTTGAGTGTTGCTTAAGATTTTTCTATCAGTCTAGGCGACAAGGCGAAGGCATAACTGGAGCTAGGCAAGCCTGGTCAACGACGAATGAGAGAAAAAGAAAAGCAAGAATCAAAAAATCACTGCCGGTCGGGAATTACACCCTGCCCTGAAGACTATTTCATGATACCAAAAAAGCCCTGCAAGTGCAAGAGCTTAGTTCCAGTTAGTGATATTCTTTATTTTAGCTTATCCTCTTCATAGGTATGTACCAAATCCAAGCCTGCAAAATCCTGCTGGCGAAGAGCTTCATAGACAATCATGCAAACTGTATTGGATACATTAAGACTACGGACATGCTCATCATTCATGGGAATGCGAATGGCTTTTTCAGGATGAATTCGCATAAATTCTTCCGGTAATCCCTTATCTTCACGACCAAAGAGGAAAAAGTGGATACCGTCCTGATAACTTTCTTCCGAATAAATTTTATCCGCAAATTTTGACACCAAATGAACTTTTCCATGCTGACTTGCATAGTCCATAAATTCTGTCAGACTTTCATAGAAACGAACATCTAACTTATCCCAGTAGTCCAAGCCCGCACGCTTCATCTTGCGGTCATCAATGGGAAAGCCCATGGGTTTGATGATATGGAGGGGGCTATTGGTCGCGGCACAAGTTCGAGCTATATTCCCTGTATTCTGGGGAATTTGTGGTTCAAACAAGACAATGTGGTTTTTGGCAGTTTCTTCTGTATAATGCAAATCTTCAATATTCATTTATCATTTCCTCAAACTAGATATTCAACTATTCGGACAAAAAAATAGCCACACTGCCCGGAGTCAAGCTCAGCAAACAGCATGGTGAATGATGATTCATTCACTTAACTCACAACAGGTTTGAGTTAAATCAATGAAATCGTGTTTCTATTGTAGCTTAAAAAAGGCTGAAAATCAAGTATTTTTGCCTAATTTTTTCATAAAATGATATTTAAATGAGATAAAGAGCAGTAACGCTCATTTTTGAGTTGCAAAGCTGAGCAAAACGATATACTATTCTATATTTCCTTTTTGGTTATCATCGGTACCAGCTGAATCAGTCAATATCGTCAATAATAATTAGTAGGTATATTTTACTATGCAATTAAACAATCTGTCCAATCAGAACTTACGTTCAATTTTTCCAATTTCATTGTTTCCATACCTGTATTCATTACTTCCCCAAACTTTCCTTATAACGCTGGGACTTTTTACCATACCAGTCTTCTACTGAATAACCAAATTCTTTTCGATACTTTTCTTGATCTGCATTAAGTACATTCAAGGCAAGCAAAGTGGACAATATCCCTCTAAAGGTAAGCGTAAATACAATAACAATGAGAGGTGGAAAAATCGGCATTGCTGCAAGCAAAACGCTAGCCAGTATATTTTGAAAGCCATCATGTATAAGACTGGATAACGCACTAATTCCCCATAATACTAAAAGAACAGTTGATAATTGCTTTGATGTAATGCGAGAAGAAATAGGTAGGCTTTGAACGGTTTTTGAAACATAATGCCAGAAAACATAGACTAACGAAGCTACAAACATCAACCAATTTAGCACTCTAACCAATAAGAACGGGACAAAAAATTGGATTCCATAAAATATAGAATAATAAATGGGAATAACCATCATCAGTAAAATGATTTGATTTAGTAAGTAAGCTTTAATGATATTTCTATGCATCATTCTATAAGCAATACTATACAAAAACCAAGAAAACACGAAAAGCCAACCCCAGAACACGTTAGGAAGACCTATAAGATACTCTAGACCAGTGACTGATACTGAGTTGAGCTCTCCGCTCAGACTAACAGATTTACCAAAAGTTGATACAAAGAAGCCACCAAATAGAAGAAAACCGATAAGAGCTGGAAAACCAAAAATTAAAACTAAAACATTCCATTTCCTACTTAACTCTTGAGCATCTTCAATAATATTTTTATATTTGTCTTCCATCATTCTCACCCAAACCAAGACGAAACTGTCTTGGTTCCTCCCTCAAAGAAGTTAGAAATACTATCTCCTACTGATTTAATTGATTCTATGTTCATACTTACAGATTTTCCTAATTAGCCAATGAGGGAGTGGGAAAGAACTCGACCATTCCTAGAAGAGTTCGTCTTCCCACCCCCGCACAGTTGATTAGGTCAGATTTGGAGTGTAAAGCACGAACAAATCTGCCAATCAACCACTGCGCTGAGATGTTGACACTAACTTTGAGAAGCGGTGCTAGCCTTTTTACCCAGCCTCTTCAAATTTTTAAACACTATCTGCAATTTCCGCAGAGACCTCCACCCGACGATTAATATCAACCTTACTCATCTGCTTTATCCTCCATAACAAAGGAGAAGAAACAATTTATCTTGACATCAGACCTATCATACAATGAATAGAATAATATATAGGAAAATGTTTTTTCATCATGCCTTCTTTTGCTTACTTCGATTTTAGCAACTGTTGGATCAGTTAATCCATAAGTTTCTATTAGTTTCTTTGTGTATTCCGAAGGAGTCTTCTCTTGGTAACTCATATCCTTCATATAAGTATTGGGATGGTCCAGTACCTTCACTAGCTCTAGATTATTAAAATAGTCTTCTGAAAAATGAAATTCTTCAAACATCAGTTTTCTATCGGATAACACTTCACTAGTCGTATTTATTTTCAATTCTCCCCCTATATAAGACGTTGGATAGCCCTCCGTTTCAGAAACTGACAAATCATAACTCATTCCTTCAAATTGTCCATCTGAGCTAATAGCCAAGTCAGTCTTAAATGCCTTGACACTCTCCATACCATATATAGTCAAACTGTCTTCAATCGAAAGAATATCAAAATTCTCTATAGATTGCTGGTCCAACACCTCATACATCGGTGCCAACTCTGTTCTAATCTTTACTTCTTTACTACAACCTGTCAATCCCATTATCGTAACAACTCCTAAAATGCACATCATTAGTTTTTTTATTCGATTCATTACTCCGCCACCTGCTTACTAATTTTTACTTTTTGATAGTCTTGGTCATGATATAGATACACTTCATCTACTTTCAAAGTCTCCTCACGACTTGTCATTTTATGTTGTACAATACTTTGATCATATAGTCTTTGAGCAACGATTGCCATTACCATTCCCTTGCTCTCTTCAAAAGAGGCGTTCCATACTGTTTTTTAATGTTTACCCATCTTATCAGTTCATCATACTTTTCTATTATACCAAAAATCCAGACAAGGTGATCTTGTCTGGGTTTACAAGTTAATAACTTAAGCATCAAAAAAATTATGCAACTTGGGATTTTGAAATACATTGCTTAGCCATAAACCCAAAGTAAATTAAGACGATCTAAACAAAACCTACTTTCCCAAACTTTCCTTATATCGCTTAGACTTTTTACCATACCAGTCTTCAATGCTATATCCTGAGAGAATACGATAGTCTTCCATATATTTACTGATATAATAGCCTTTTATCTGACTTGCACCAAGTGCGATAACAAAATATAAACCAACCAATCCAATAATAGGAAACGAAAGGATGCTAACCGTTCTTATTAAATCATTTCTATACAAATTTTCTCCGCCGGAAAAAAATATCCTATACAGAAAAACTGGAGTAAGAACGAGCCAACCAAATTTTCTAGAATGAGCAACAAAAAGCTCCACATATCTTTCTAGTGGGTTACTGAAATCTACATTACCATACAAACTATTGTACGAAGTCTTACTAAACCATTGATATCTCTCAAGAAGGGCAATCATGAAAACCACCGAATAGATGAATATTGACAAGAACTCACCAAGTATCATTGTAGAAAAAATAACTAGTAATATTTCTATTTGGCAATAGAATAGAAATGTAAGCAAAAACATATACTTATTAAAATAATAGTAAGACAAGACTCGTTTTTGATGGATTTTTTTCAAGGAAATGAAATACAAAAGTGTAACAAGTACCCCTAGAAAGAAGGGAATACTTACTAATACCTCCGTACTTTTAAATAGAGTTAATATGATTTGTGAATCAACATATCTACCTATAAATGTTATTAAATACATGAAGAGATTAACAGTCAAAAATCCCAAGATTTTCTTTCCATAACCATTTTTCTCTATGTCCTCCATTGAAGTCTGAATGTAATGATCCGTTACCAACCCCATGCTCTTTTCTAAAGAGGCGTTCCATATTGATTTTTTCATGTTTTCTCATCCTTATCAGATTATCATAATTGTCTGTTATGTTAATAAATCAAAGAAACTGGCCTTAGCCTGAAAAAAATATTGGCCCTGTAAGACACTAGTTAGCGTGCTCAAAAAAAGAGGAAAACAATTATCCTCTTAACCTCTTTCAATCGGGAAGACAGGATTCGAACCTGCGACACCTTGGTCCCAAACCAAGTACTCTACCAAGCTGAGCTACTTCCCGCTGTTATTAAAAATAAAGCTCCCCTAATGACATCATTAAGCGAGTCATGCACCCTAGAGGATTCGAACCTCTAACCGCCTGATTCGTAGTCAGGTACTCTATCCAGTTGAGCTAAGGGTGCTTCTATAAAGTCCATGCCGAGGACCGGAATCGAACCGGTACGATGTTGCCATCGCAGGATTTTAAGTCCTGTGCGTCTGCCAGTTCCGCCACCCCGGCCTCTCAAAGCGAACGACGGGATTCGAACCCGCGACCCCCACCTTGGCAAGGTGGTGTTCTACCACTGAACTACGTTCGCAATCTCTTCAAATGCCGGCTACATGACTTGAACACGCGACCCTCTGATTACAAATCAGATGCTCTACCAACTGAGCTAAGCCGGCTTATTAGTATTTCCTTATGCGGGTTAAGGGACTTGAACCCCCACGCCCGAAAGCGCCAGATCCTAAATCTGGTGCGTCTGCCAATTCCGCCAAACCCGCATATGACTCGTGCTGGGCTCGAACCAGCGACCCATTGATTAAAAGTCAATTGCTCTACCAACTGAGCTAACGAGTCGTAAATATGACGCAAACTCTGTTTGCTCTATTTCCAACTTCAAATAGTCTCCCAGACTATTTGAACGGTCCCGACGGGAATCGAACCCGCGATCTTCGCCGTGACAGGGCGACGTGATAACCGCTACACTACGGGACCTATGGGAGTTAACGGGATCGAACCGCTGACCCTCTGCTTGTAAGGCAGATGCTCTCCCAGCTGAGCTAAACTCCCTATTCGCTAAGCGACTACCGTATCTCACAGGGGGCAACCCCCAACTACTTCAGGCGTTCTAGGGCTTAACTGCTGTGTTCGGCATGGGTACAGGTGTATCTCCTAGGCTATCGTCACTTAACTACTGAGTCTTGTCAACTCAAAATTGAATATCTATATTCTAACAAGAAACCGAACGCTTGTCAATATTGACTTCGTTGAATTTTGCTTATCTAGGATAAGTCCTCGAGCGATTAGTATTGGTCCGCTACATGTGTCGCCACACTTCCACTTCCAACCTATCTACCTGATCATCTCTCAGGGCTCTTACTAACATAAAGTTATGGGAAATCTCATCTTGAGGTGGGTTTCACACTTAGATGCTTTCAGCGTTTATCCCGTCCCTACATAGCTACCCAGCGATGCCTTTGGCAAGACAACTGGTACACCAGCGGTAAGTCCACTCTGGTCCTCTCGTACTAGGAGCAGATCCTCTCAAATTTCCTACGCCCGCGACGGATAGGGACCGAACTGTCTCACGACGTTCTGAACCCAGCTCGCGTGCCGCTTTAATGGGCGAACAGCCCAACCCTTGGGACCGACTACAGCCCCAGGATGCGACGAGCCGACATCGAGGTGCCAAACCTCCCCGTCGATGTGAACTCTTGGGGGAGATAAGCCTGTTATCCCCAGGGTAGCTTTTATCCGTTGAGCGATGGCCCTTCCATACGGAACCACCGGATCACTAAGCCCGACTTTCGTCCCTGCTCGAGTTGTAGCTCTCGCAGTCAAGCTCCCTTATACCTTTACACTCTGCGAATGATTTCCAACCATTCTGAGGGAACCTTTGGGCGCCTCCGTTACCTTTTAGGAGGCGACCGCCCCAGTCAAACTGCCCGTCAGACACTGTCTCCGTAGATGATAAACCTACCGGGTTAGAGTAGCCATAACACAAGGGTAGTATCCCAACAGCGCCTCTGTCGAAACTGGCGTCCCGACTTCTTAGGCTCCTACCTATCCTGTACATGTGGTACAGATACTCAATATCAAACTGCAGTAAAGCTCCATGGGGTCTTTCCGTCCTGTCGCGGGTAACCTGCATCTTCACAGGTACTAAAATTTCACCGAGTCTCTCGTTGAGACAGTGCCCAAATCATTACGCCTTTCGTGCGGGTCGGAACTTACCCGACAAGGAATTTCGCTACCTTAGGACCGTTATAGTTACGGCCGCCGTTTACTGGGGCTTCAATTCAGATCTTCGCTTGCGCTAAACCCTCCTCTTAACCTTCCAGCACCGGGCAGGCGTCACCCCCTATACATCATCTTACGATTTAGCAGAGAGCTGTGTTTTTGATAAACAGTTGCTTGGGCCTATTCACTGCGGCTGACTTAAAGTCAGCACCCCTTCTCCCGAAGTTACGGGGTCATTTTGCCGAGTTCCTTAACGAGAGTTCTCTCGCTCACCTGAGGCTACTCGCCTCGACTACCTGTGTCGGTTTGCGGTACGGGTAGAGTATGATACATCGCTAGAAGATTTTCTCGGCAGTGTGACGTCACTAACTTCGCTACTAAACTTCGCTCCCCATCACAGCTCAATGTTACAGATACAAGCATTTGACTCATATCACACCTCACTGCTTAGACGGGCACTTCCAATCGCCCGCTTTAGTTAGCCTACTGCGTCCCTCCATCACTTCATACTCTAGTACAGGAATATCAACCTGTTGTCCATCGGATACACCTTTCGGTCTCTCCTTAGGTCCCGACTAACCCAGGGCGGACGAGCCTTCCCCTGGAAACCTTAGTCTTACGGTGGATGGGATTCTCACCCATCTTTCGCTACTCATACCGGCATTCTCACTTCTATGCGTTCCAGCACTCCTCACGGTATACCTTCTTCACACATAGAACGCTCTCCTACCATAACACCTAAGTGTTATCCACAGCTTCGGTAAATTGTTTTAGCCCCGGTACATTTTCGGCGCAGGGTCACTCGACTAGTGAGCTATTACGCACTCTTTGAATGAATAGCTGCTTCTAAGCTAACATCCTAGTTGTCTGTGCAACCCCACATCCTTTTCCACTTAACAATTATTTTGGGACCTTAGCTGGTGGTCTGGGCTGTTTCCCTTTCGACTACGGATCTTAGCACTCGCAGTCTGACTGCCGACCATAAATCTTTGGCATTCGGAGTTTATCTGAAATCAGTAAACCGAGATGGCCCCCTCATCCAAACAGTGCTCTACCTCCAAGATTCTTAATGTCGACGCTAGCCCTAAAGCTATTTCGGAGAGAACCAGCTATCTCCAAGTTCGTTTGGAATTTCTCCGCTACCCACAAGTCATCCAAGCACTTTTCAACGTGCCCTGGTTCGGTCCTCCAGTGCGTCTTACCGCACCTTCAACCTGCTCATGGGTAGGTCACATGGTTTCGGGTCTACGTCATGATACTAATGCGCCCTATTCAGACTCGGTTTCCCTACGGCTCCGTCTCTTCAACTTAACCTCGCATCATAACGTAACTCGCCGGTTCATTCTACAAAAGGCACGCTCTCACCCATTAACGGGCTCGAACTTGTTGTAGGCACACGGTTTCAGGTTCTATTTCACTCCCCTTCCGGGGTACTTTTCACCTTTCCCTCACGGTACTGGTTCACTATCGGTCACTAGAGAGTATTTAGGGTTGGGAGATGGTCCTCCCGGATTCCGACGAGATTTCGCGTGTCTCGCCGTACTCAGGATACTGCTAGGTATAAAGACTATTTCAAATACGAGGCTATTACTCTCTTTGGCCTACCTTCCCAGGTAGTTCTTCTATACTCTTTAAGTCCACATTGCAGTCCTACAACCCCGAAGAGTAAACTCTTCGGTTTGCCCTCCTGCCGTTTCGCTCGCCGCTACTAAGGCAATCGCTTTTGCTTTCTCTTCCTGCAGCTACTTAGATGTTTCAGTTCACTGCGTCTTCCTCTACACTACCTTAACAGTAGTGAGTGACAGGCATTACCTGCCGGGTTCCCCCATTCGGACACCCCTGGATCATTGCTTACTTACAGCTCCCCAAGGCATTTCGTCGTTAGTCACGTCCTTCATCGGCTTCTAGTGCCAAGGCATCCACCGTGCGCCCTTATTAACTTAACCTTATTAACCTAATTTTTTCAAAAATTAGAAAACTCATTAAATATTCACAGCGTTTTCGGTTTATTTTCTTGTTACTATTTCTTAATGTATCCTTGCAGATACATCAGGAATGTTTGATAGATATTCAATTTTCAATGGACAATTCCTTAACAACTTCCGTTGTTAATGGAGCCTAGCGGGATCGAACCGCTGACCTCCTGCGTGCAAAGCAGGCGCTCTCCCAGCTGAGCTAAGGCCCCACAAGACCTCTCAAAATTAAAGAAGATTAACGTACAGGTTCCGTTTCCTTAGAAAGGAGGTGATCCAGCCGCACCTTCCGATACGGCTACCTTGTTACGACTTCACCCCAATCATCTATCCCACCTTAGGCGGCTGGCTCCTAAAAGGTTACCTCACCGACTTCGGGTGTTACAAACTCTCGTGGTGTGACGGGCGGTGTGTACAAGGCCCGGGAACGTATTCACCGCGGCGTGCTGATCCGCGATTACTAGCGATTCCGACTTCATGTAGGCGAGTTGCAGCCTACAATCCGAACTGAGACTGGCTTTAAGAGATTAGCTTGTCGTCACCGACTTGCGACTCGTTGTACCAGCCATTGTAGCACGTGTGTAGCCCAGGTCATAAGGGGCATGATGATTTGACGTCATCCCCACCTTCCTCCGGTTTATTACCGGCAGTCTCGCTAGAGTGCCCAACTGAATGATGGCAACTAACAATAGGGGTTGCGCTCGTTGCGGGACTTAACCCAACATCTCACGACACGAGCTGACGACAACCATGCACCACCTGTCACCAGTGCTCCGAAGAGAAACCCTATCTCTAGGGCGGTCACTGGGATGTCAAGACCTGGTAAGGTTCTTCGCGTTGCTTCGAATTAAACCACATGCTCCACCGCTTGTGCGGGCCCCCGTCAATTCCTTTGAGTTTCAACCTTGCGGTCGTACTCCCCAGGCGGAGTGCTTAATGCGTTAGCTGCGGCACTGAGTCCCGGAAAGGACCCAACACCTAGCACTCATCGTTTACGGCGTGGACTACCAGGGTATCTAATCCTGTTCGCTCCCCACGCTTTCGAGCCTCAGCGTCAGTTACAGACCAGAGAGCCGCTTTCGCCACCGGTGTTCCTCCATATATCTACGCATTTCACCGCTACACATGGAATTCCACTCTCCCCTTCTGCACTCAAGTTTGACAGTTTCCAAAGCGTACTATGGTTAAGCCACAGCCTTTTACTTCAGACTTATCAAACCGCCTGCGCTCGCTTTACGCCCAATAAATCCGGACAACGCTCGGGACCTACGTATTACCGCGGCTGCTGGCACGTAGTTAGCCGTCCCTTTCTGGTAAGATACCGTCAAGTGAGAAACTTTCCACTCTTCTCACAGTTCTTCTCTTACAACAGAGCTTTACGATCCGAAAACCTTCTTCACTCACGCGGCGTTGCTCGGTCAGGGTTGCCCCCATTGCCGAAGATTCCCTACTGCTGCCTCCCGTAGGAGTCTGGGCCGTGTCTCAGTCCCAGTGTGGCCGATCACCCTCTCAGGTCGGCTATGTATCGAAGCCTTGGTGAGCCGTTACCCCACCAACTAGCTAATACAACGCAGGTCCATCTCATAGTGAAGCAGTTGCTCCTTTCAAACATCTACCATGCGATAAATGCTGTTATGCGGTATTAGCTATCGTTTCCAATAGTTATCCCCCGCTATGAGGCAGGTTACCTACGCGTTACTCACCCGTTCGCGACTCACTTATCTCGGTGGAGCAAGCTCCGGTGAAATAAGTGCGTTCCACTTGCATGTATTAGGCACGCCGCCAGCGTTCGTCCTGAGCCAGGATCAAACTCTCATAAAAAGTTTTGATTCAAACTCAAGCTATCACTAGCTTTCCGTTTTATTGTTTTTGTTCATTGACGATCTATCCTTAGATAAATCACCCTGCACGTTTGGTTCGTCTTCTTTAATTTTCAAAGGTCTTGTTCGTCGCCGCGCTCTCGCGACAACTATCTTAGTTTATCATTTCTTTAACTGCTTGTCAACACTTTTTTGAACTTTTTTTATTTCTTTTTCGTGTTGTGTCGCTTCAGATTTGACAACTCAATTATTGTATCATCTTCATTTGACCTTGTCAACTACTTTTTGAAACTTTTTTTCAAACGGTTAACAGGTTCTCTAAAAGACAACTCAATCATTCTATCATCTTCATTTCCTCTTGTCAACTCTTTTTTAATATTTTTTGATAACGAAAAACAGCTACAGGTGTAGCTGTTCAAATCATTTATTGGCGAACTTCAAGAAGGCCCAAATCTCCGTCCTCGCGTTTGTAAAGGACGTTAGTTGTACCGTCGTTAGCATCAGTATAGATGAAGAAGTCGTGTCCTAGCAATTCTAATTGAAGAATAGCTTCTTCCATATCCATGGGCTTCAAGTCAACTTGTTTGGTGCGAACAACTTTTACTTCTTCTTCTGCTTGCTCTACAAGTTCATCTGTAAAGACTTGACCTGTTGCAACTTTTTGACGATGTTTTCTTTCAATCTTAGTTTTATTGCGACGAATTTGGCGTTCAATTTTATCTACGACAAGGTCGATGGAGCCGTACATTTCTTGTGAAATGTCTTCTGCACGCAGAGTGACAGTTCCTACTGGGATAGTCACTTCAACTTTAGCACGCTTATCACGGTAAACTTTTAGATTGACCTTAGCATTCAACTCTTGATTTTCATTGAAGTATTTCTCAATCTTTGCTACTTTCTCTTCTACATAAGTACGAAGAGCATCTGTAACTTCAAGGTTTTCTCCACGAATACTGAATTTAATCATATTAGTACCTCTTTCTTGGCTTTCGCCTTTCTTCACTATTATTATATCACATTTCTAAAAAAATGCAACCGTTTTCTTAGCGTGCGAGTGAAAATGTTTTGATTTCTTTCTGACTTGTTTTCATGAAAAGCCTTGTGGCAAGCTGGATTGTAGCCCCTGTTGTGTAAATATCATCGACTAATAGAATTTTATCTGGTAGACTTTTTTCATCCACCAGATAAAAGGGTTGTTCTGTTCCTATCCTCTCTTCTCGATTTTTTGATGATTGTTTTTTGACATCTCGTTTGCCCAATAATTCTTTATAGGGAATCCTAGCCGCATCCAATATACCAGTCACTTGATTAAATCCCCGTTCTTCTAGACGTTCTTGACTGAGTGGAATGGGAACGATTGTATATTCGGAATACGGTTCTAGAACTTTTTGGACTTGTTCTGTAAAGATTTTCCTGAGAATGTAATCACCTTGAAATTTGTAGCGACTAAAGTAATCAGCCATTGCTTCATTATACTGAAAAATAGCTGTGTGAGACACTGATTTCCCTTGGCTTAACCAGTAGCGACAATCCTTGCAGATCTCTTCATCTCCACTTTTAGAACAATGCGAACAGTGTTGCTCTGCTATTTCTTCAAAAGTAGCCATACAGTCATTACAAACTCCTGGCTGGGACTTACCAAAGAAAATAAGCTCAGAAAATGTTTGTCTGGTTTTCATGGTTTGATTACAGAGTAAGCAGTTAGACATAGCCAGCCTCCTTGTTCATTTGTTTGATTTCTACAATAGCTTTCTCAATAGAGCGGGTGGACCCCTCATGGAAAAATTGGAGCAAGCCTGTCGGACGGTCTATACTTCGACCTACACGACCAGCAATCTGTACAAGACTAGACGATGTGTAGAGGTAATGATTGGCTTGGACCACTATAACATCTACTTTTGGGAAGGTTACACCTCGCTCTAAGATGGTAGTGGAAATGAGGATGGCAATATCTTGATTGCGAAAACCTTCTACTATCTTAAGTCGATTTTCAGTTTGACTGGATACAAAGCCAATAGTTTCTTCTGGAAATGTTTTTTCCATAATCTTGGCAAACTCCTGACCCTTGGAAATTTCTGGTACGAATATGAGCAAAGGATAACCAGTTTTTCTCTGATCTTTGATTACCTTAGCTAGTTTGGGGGCTAGTTTCTGTTTCTTTAGATTGGCATCAAATTTGGAAAACCAAACCTTTTGCGGAACAACCAGTGGATTGCCATGAAATCGTCTGGGTAGGCTGAGTCGTTTTAATTTACCTGTTTTGACTTTTCTGTCCAGTTCATCTGTTGACGTTGCCGTCAAAAATACTTGGACACCGTCTTCCTTGACCGCATTGTCAGCAGCACGGTAGAGCATGGGATTATCAGCGTAGGGAAAGGCATCAACTTCGTCAATCAAGACCAAATCAAAGGCCTGATAGAATTTTAATAACTGATGAGTGGTTGCTACAACAAGCGGCGTTCGGAAATAGGGTTCTGACTCACCGTGTAGCAAACTAATCGGAAGGGAGAAATCATTTTGCAGGCGCTTATAGAGTTCTATACAGACGTCTATTCGAGGACTGGCTAGACAGACTGCCCCTCCTTTATCAATCACAGAAGCAACCGTATGATATATCATCTCTGTTTTTCCTGCTCCTGTTACAGCATGAACCAGTGTAGCCTGTCTTTTCCCTACATTCTCAACCAATCCATCTGAAATCATTTGCTGCCAATCCGTTAATTTCCCCTTCCATGTTAAGCAAGAGTTTACAGGGAAGTCTTTCTGAGGAAAATGATAGAGTTCTTCATCTGACCGCACCCTGCCAAGGAGCAAACAGGCTCGACAGTAGTTTGCATCATTGGGCAGTTTGTTTTCTTCTTCGAAAGTTGTACCACAACGAAAGCAGGCATTCTTGTCTGTGACACTGAATAGCTTCTCTGCTTTTTCTCGCTCTGCTGGGGTCAATTGGTATTTGGTAAATAGTCTTCCATAGTAATGTTCTAATTCTTTCATCACTTATTTATTCGGAATTTCTTGTCAGTTTTGAAAAAAATTAGTACAATTTGCTTATGAAAGAATTTAAGACGATTAAAGAAGACGGTATTGTTGAAGAAGAAATTAAGAAATCTCGTTTTATCTGTTTTATGAAACGAGTGACTAGTGAGGAAGAGGCTCGCGACTTTATCAACAAGATCAAAAAAGAACATTACAAGGCCACCCATAACTGCTCTGCCTTTGTCCTCGGAGAAAATATGGAAATCAAGCGTTCCTCAGATGACGGAGAACCATCAGGAACTGCTGGAGTACCCATGCTAACTGTTTTAGAAAATCACCAACTGACCAATGTCGCAACGGTGGTTACTCGCTATTTTGGTGGTATCAAGTTAGGTGCTGGCGGTCTAATTCGCGCCTACGCTGGTGCAGTTGCTAGTGCTGTCAAAGAAATTGGGGTTGTAGAAGTCAAGGAACAGGAAGGAATTTCCATCACCATGTCCTATGCCCAGTACCAAGAATTTGCCAATTGGCGTGCGGATCGAGGTCTAGAAGAGTTTGACACCCAGTTCACAACAGAAGTTTCAACCATGATTTTTGTGGATAAGGAACATTTGGAAGAAACTTTGGCTAGCCTGACGGAGTTTTACCATGGAAAAGTTCAGGCGGAGAAGACTGACAGCCGTATCGTTGAGGTGCCTGTCTATTAAAAAAGACTATCGCTAAGATAGTTTTTTTACTTATTATATAGGTGTTTATAGTTACAACTCCCCGACTATTCCCCGACCTCTGGACAAGGTCTTTTTTATGTCCGCAAAAACGTCATTTTGCCCGTTTTGTCAAAATAGAAATCAAATCTCGCAACCATTATTGCCAATTTGTGATTTTGTCAATAATACACCGAAGTTATTTTCCAAGTAAATTCGGTTGAAAATCTACCGCAAATCTACTGTATCCTACTGTTTCCTACTGTATCTTGAGCTATCTTGAGACTATCTTGAGATTATCTCAAGCGCGAAAAAAAGCCTCCAGCAATCGCTGAGGGGCTACAACCAAACTATACCTGTTATTTTTGTTTTTCTAACTCTAGCATATTTTCTAGCTGAAGATTCATGGAGTGTAACCAATCTATAAATTCCGCTCTTATCTCTTCTTAAACCTAAAACCTTTACATTACGATTATCTCCCTCAAAGAAAACCAAGTCAAGATTCATGCTATTCCTTGACAAATCTTTTCTAATGACGCAAAATTCCGTTGCCTGCTTCACAAAGATATCAGCAATAAACGAGTATAAGGCAATTCTGCGAGTCACTTCTCTATAACTTGGCAAACCCTTAAAATCGGACAAATTAAATTTTCCACTTTCAATTTGCGCCAAAGTCTGACTAGCATAGTCGCTTGTTATTTTGTGCAAACCGAAAAGATGGTATAAATCTGTCGCTTGAAAATGTACAATGAGGTTTGTTAAGTCACTATAATTAGTGGAAACTTGACATGATTTTCCGACAAAATTTTTACGATAATCTTCTACAAGCTCTTTTAATTCCACACAAGACTCCATTATAAAATAAAAAAGCGCTGAGCAAGTTTCAACCCTTGCTCAGGTTACCGATTAGTGGTGGCAAATCACTAACTCCCCTTAGTGCTTCTTAGGCTTATCACCAGGGAACAGTTTTAAAGCTCTGCCAAGCCATATAGAGCGCTTCGCTATATGTCTGTGTCACCACAGATAAAGCCGAGACGGTTAGAAAGGAGGTAGATGGAAATTCATCTGTCTTTTAACCACCTTAATTATTCCACACATCCCTATATTTTGTCAAGAAAAATCTTCGCAAACAAAAAAGCCCAGCAAACGCTGGGGGCTTCTTACATCTTAACACCTGGCAAAACCTCTGGCCAAGGCTCATCACTGATATAGGTCAGCATTGGCAAGCGCATGGCTGCACCAGCTGACTGCATAATGTCCTTATAATTGTGTATTCCAAGCCAGTTGTTGTCGCCTGTGCCTGCCAAGTATATTGTACCGTCTAGGACCTTCCCATCATGGGCGATGGGCAGGAAGAGTGATACAGAACTCCGGAAACCTACCGGCACTTCTCCAACTTTCAGTAGTCGCAAAGAACCATTCGCAAATCGATAGCCGTCTGTATTGTTTTCTGGACGAAGCAAAGTCACAGTCCCCCAGCGGCCGCCAGTCGCATTGACCATACACTGATTGTTAATCCGCCGGAATGTCAAATAGCCTGCTGTCAAGCCAGGAGTGGTAATCTTACGCCAACCAGTATCCGCATTAGTAACGACCCAAACCGTGCCACGCTTAACCCACTCCCAAGCACCGACATCAGCTCCATCCGTGGACATATAGACCGTGCCACTTGTTTCGCTACCGGTGATAACCCCTGACGTCGTTTCTGGCTTATCCGGACGACCAGGGCCAACCAGAAAGCGGGCAGTAGGTTTTCTCAGCTCTGCCTTGATTACCTTCATGTCTGACCCGACTGCTTGGGCAAATTGAGTAAAATTGTCCATAAGCTACTCCTAGGCTTTAGCAGCAGTGTAGACGGCAACCAAATCCAGATTGGCGATCGCATCCACCTTCTGACCAAGCTCGGCAATCTTCTGGACAACGGCCTGCTCAGCCTCGCCATTCATGGCAGAAATAGCTTGGGCAATCTCCTTGAGCGTGTCCAGTTGCTCAGGCACACCCTCACCCAAGATATCCGATTTTAGCGCCGTTTTGGCTTGTTCAATCGCTTGTGTCAAGACCTCATTTGTTACTTTATCACCCAAAGCCTGCTTGAGCTCTTTGATGTCCGTTCCGACCGCTTGGGCAAATGCCGTTAATTTACTTGTACTCATTTCTTACCTCAAATCTTTCCTAAATTATAAAACATGAGCAGGTCAGGAATATCCTGCTCCTGCTCTACATACTCTTTGACAATATTTTTCAAGCCATAAAGCTCAATCGCTTCACCCGACGCATACTCACCCAGATTCTCATTGACTGTCAGAATGACCGAATCAGTAGACGGAAACACATAGCCGGCATGTTCAATCTCTACCACATAACTCCCAACAGGCAAAGCTTTTTCAAGTCGGAAACTAACAATGTTGTCCACCACTTCTGCTTCAAACTCAGTCATGCCCTTAGAACTGTGGATGAGTTGGACCTTTGCAGGCCCATTCAGGCGCTTTTTATCATCCGTCCTAAGCTTAAGCTTAAAGACAGACGAGGTATCGCCTTGCTTGATAATTGAGCCATTGACCCATGATAATGTTGTTTTATTAGCCATAGGACCTCCAAAAAGGCCTTATTTCAAGCCTTTAATCAATTTATTTACCGTCTCATCGTCTAAGCGGTCTAGATTTGATTTGTGTTGGAAATTGTCAAACGTCGCTTGTGAGATTTGCATATGCGGCACACCCTTGTCCCAAAATGCGACAGGGTCTTTTGCGTCAAGCAAAGCGTAAAACGTACCGCCTGCTACTAATGCGATTCCGCGTCCTGGTGCTGAAATTGTAAACATATCTTGTTCCTCTACTTTCTTTTCTTCTGGTTGTTCTACTTCTGCTTCATACGGTGGATAAAACCAACCCACCAATTGGCTAATTCGTTGGCTAGCATACTGGGCTGGACTACCAACATAGAGATTGCCTGCTAAGTTTTGTTCTACGGTCTGGGCAATATCACCATCCACGCCGATAATAACACCAGTATGACCATAATTAACCCCATCCCCTGCTACATAATCTTTGACAAAGACCGCGCCAGGTCGTGGACGGGCTGACGTCGGCAACCGATGAACCTCGAAGCCAACTTGTTCAGCCGAATCCAACAAATCAATGGCATTGCCCCATAAGGGTTTGCCAAAGAATTTTCCGCAAATCCAATTTGGCAAGTCTACACATTGCATGCCATATGCTCCGTCAAAGTTCACGCCTGCACCACGATTGGCCAGGTCGGTAACAAACTTGACGGCTTCATTCGCTGTTGTCATTTTCTACATCCTTTCTATCTAAAAATGGACTGAGTACAAAAGCAATGGGCGCTAGCACTACCAAAGCAAATACACAGATGACTAATTTAAGCTTTTCCATGTCTGTCCACCTTAGGCTCATAGTAATGCATGGCTTGCTCACTATCCGCAATCCCGTCAGTTGTCGGGTCATTGATGATACCAACAACTGTTAGAATGGACATGACAGTGCCAAAAACAGCTTCCCAATTTTCTGGAACCCAATTAAAACCTAATTGTTGCGCCAATAGTACCATCAACGGCACCAAGGTCCACCAAAATGTCCCATTGCGCAATCGTACACCCCAATTGATTTTATTCATGTATCTACTCCTTTTCTAGCGGTAATTCGCAATAAATGCCGTACATGGCCTCAATCTCTCCATTACCACCCAAAATCTTGTAACACTCAAAGAGCTTAGCAATCTCTCTACGCTCCTCAAGTGTGGTCCAACCACGTTCAATGGCTGTGTACAAATCCTTGTAGAGCGTATAGCGCCGACTGCTACGACTGCTGCTTTTAAGACTGTCCATCTCATTTTTGACATCTTTTAAATCTGTCTGATTATCATCTGCCGTCTTCTGCAAGGTTGTCAAGCGGGCATTGATGGTGGTCAATTCATTTTTTGCATTAGACCCTATCTTGGCTATCACAATACCGCCGACCGTGGTCAGAAATGGGCCAGCAATCGGCGTGATAGCGGTAATGATTTGGATGATGATATTTGGTTCGTGTGCTGTCATTTGACTTCCGTTTCTGCCAATTCAGCAAGAATGGCATCCTCGAGCTCGTAGCGCTTTTCCCTAAACGCTGCTTCCTGCTTGCGCATTTCTAGACGATTTGCACTATAGAGCGTTGGGTTTTGTACCCATTCAGAAACGGTAGAAACGCCATTTTCATCAATGTTCACATTGTATGTTTTAGCGATTTCTTCACCGATTTTTAAATTACCGACCAATGTTGTCATTTTTTTAACTTCAAGTGTCATGGTTATTCTCCTTCAATGATTTCTTCTGGTTTAGTAGCTTCGTCCAGTTGCTGGGTTAGTTCCTTGTTTTTTGTTTCCAATTCAGTGATATATTCTCTAGCCGTCGCAAGCTGTAGAGATAAAATATTTTTCACCGTCATCTCCTCTGATAAACGTTTGGAAGTGTCTTCTAAAGACATGCGCAAGGCAGTTTCAATATATTCTTGTTGCATATACTTCTCCTATTGAATTTTGTTGAATGTGCTCGAAAGTTTACTCTGTATAAGTGTGTACGTTGTCTGAGTCATACCACCATATGCAATTTGTTGGAAACATGCTCGGACAGCATCTAAAAATTCTTTTAAGCTGACAGCGTTCTGGCCAACATAATAATCAAATGCATAGACATTTTTCCATCTGTTACCTAATCGACCAAGGTTAAGCATGCCGGATGATTGTGGGAAGATAGCCTCTCGGTTTTTAAATTCAAACCCATCAAATTGAGTACCACCGCCATCCACTACAAATTCATCGGCACAAACATATACTTTGTCAATAAGGCTGAGCACACCGCCAGCCCGCGATTGAATTTGGATACCTGTAAAATCAGCAGTACCGATGGACTCGTCATTTGCCTTACGGTTTGCGCCTATCGTTGTTTGAGTTCCTAATAAGTACGATTTAAATTTGATAAATTGTGACTGACCGTTTGTCACACGACGAATGGCGGATGCATCACTATTGAATTCGATGGATGGACTGCCATCATTAAACGTTAATTTACCCGTAAGCAAATCTAATGTAGTGCGTTCGTTAAACGCTTTTAAAATACCACTCTCTATCTGCGTAGCAGATAAGGTTACAGCTTGGATACTTTTTACAACAGCATCTTTTGCAAAGAAATCTTTCACAAGAAGCCTGTTCGCTGCTAATGCATCAAAAAATGCTTGGTCGACTTTTAATTTTGCGGCGGTAATACTCTTTGCGTCCAATCGTTCTGCACTAATATAGCCGCTAGTAATCTTGCCAGCGTCTAGGCTTGCGATTTTGGCATCTGTAATTGCGGCGTCATCAATCAATGTCTGGCCAGTGATATGAGTCAATCGTCCATCGATCCTGTTGGTACCATCAGCAAGCAGATTGAACTGGTTGAGCATTGTACCTGCACTGGTTAGATTTTGTACAGCCCAGGAACCAGCTAGTTGAGTCATTCTTGTAGCGAGAGCTTGCGACCCAGAGTTTGATATATCTAAAATATCAAATGATTGAACGTACCATGTTAATGGTCTTGTTGCACTTGGTTGTGGACCGCTGACAAAGATAAACGCTAACGGAGATGCGCCGAAATTAGGACCAAGTTTATAGTAACCTACATACCTTTCCCATTTTCCAGTACCAATGTTTGGAGTTAACCACTTCTTCTCACCGCCAATCCCTAGATAGTTGCTAGCAAGGTCCAGCCTGTAACCAACAGGTAACATAGCAACAAAGTCAACCGCGTACTCGGTGTTGGCCCTGTACGACCATGATACGCTATAGAATCCGCCTAAGTCAGGGCTAGCAGCGCCAGTATGTGTAATCATGAGCCTATGCGGTTTCCCGTTCGGCTGACTTGACCCTACATTTGATTGCTTAGTTACTACAACAGCACCATTCCCGGCATTGTTGTACACAATGATTCCATTTGTATCTGAATCAAATGTAGGATTTGTCGTAATGCTTAAACCATCTACAACTCTTGATAGTAATTCGGCATTTGAATTCACTTTACCAACTTCTGTCTGAAACAAGCTGTCAGCCATAACCATGCGTGCCACTTTTTCTTTGACCATATCCTCAGTAGACCCGATAATACGCTCATAGAGCTGCGAAGTCGTCTGAACACGTTGGAAATCGCTCTGGTTCGCCTTACCATTTACTTGAGTTTGTAGGTTCACGAACTGACCATCAACTGTGTTCTTGTATTCAGCGATTTTGGTATCTGCGTAAGATTGTAGGCTATCGAACCGCTGGGTCACACCTCTGGCATTTTCCTCGAAGGTGGACTTAGCCACATAATTTTCTGATATTGTGGTGCGTTCAGCAGTTATCTGCTTGGCAGTTTCGGTACGACTAGCCGTCAGATATTGACTAGCTCGTGTACCTTCTTCATTTTTGTAGGTTTCCAGGCTCTCCAGCCTTGTCTTGATTGTATCAGCCGTCTGCTGAGCGTAGGTCTTAGCTTCGACTGCCTTGCCATCGACCAGTTGGATTTGCCGGGATAGTTCCGCACTGGATTCCTCGGCAGTGCGCTTATATGTTGCGATTTCGGAGCGGAGGTCTTCTTCAGCAGCAGTCCAGTCAGTAGCAACTGTGCCTAATTCAACTTTGATATTTCTAAGCTTAACTCCAGTTTTAGATGGAGCATAAATTTCTAACTTATTTGAGTTAGTTGAGGAGATATACGTAGTTCGAGTGGTGGGGTTAACGGTAACTTTGAATTTCTTCCAAGCATTCGTAGCCGTTCCAATAGTGTATGCGTTGAAATAAAAATACTGAGGATTTCCATTTGTATTGTAAACCTGTAAAATAGTGTCACCGTTTGGAGAAATAGCTTCGAATGAGATTGTAAATGTTTTCTCATTAGCTTCTGGCAGAGGATAGGTCAACTTATTGTAGAATTGAATAAAACTACCGACACTCTGGTAAGCAGGCAATGCTATTTCCTCGTTAAATTCATATCCTCTAAAATAGTTTCGTCCCCCAACCTGCAAACTCTCGAACCGCTCTGTCACACCATCTATACCGCTTTGCAAGTCAGCAGTCTTACGACTGATACTATCAATCTGCCCTATCTGACTATTTACGGTCTGAGTCAGGTTCTCATATTGGGTTCTCGTTTGACTTAGGCTATCTTCAACCGTCCGCGTCCTATTGGTCACGCTAGCAATGTTTTGAGTAGCCTCATTCATGGTGCGCGACAGCTCTGAGACTGTTGACCTCGTCCCATCTGCCATATTTTCAACTGTGGTCACACGATTGCTCAAATCCGTCTGAGCCTGCGCCTGTGCCAATAATGTCCTAGCTTGCGACGCAACATCCGTCCGAAGTGTGTCTACAGACTGCTCCATCTGATTGACTTTTGTAGTTGACTGATTGACCAAATTTGTCAGTGCAGCCCTGGTTTGCTCAATATTCGCTTGTGCGCTTTCTGCAATTGTTTTTGCCGCATTAGCTAAATCCGTTGAAGCGCCAGCTTTACGCAAACTCTCCTCGATTTGCCTATCCTGCTCTTGTTGGTTGGCCTGGAATTGCCTATCCAACTCCTCTACACGGCCAGCAATTTCTTGCTTGATAGTATCCGCATAGGCTTCCGCTTCTGCTTTTGATTTTTCAATGCCGTCGTCAAGTTCCTTTTTGTATTCTTCCGTTTTTCGGTCAAATTCCGCATTGGCATACTCCAACTGTTGCTGTATTTCAGCATCGATTTGGGTAGACATCTGCTCAATTTGCTTGGTCAAAAAACCTTTGTAGCTATACTGAGTGTCATTCCCAGCCTTACTGTCTGCGCTAATCTTAGACTTAAGACCGCCCTTGAAACTGAAAGATTGACTCAGAACAAGGACTTTGTAGGTCTCGTTTTTGTTTGTCTTGAGCGTTACCCATTGACCGACATCTAGCTTCAAATGCCCTTGCCAATCAAGCGAAAACGGGTAATACTTGATGTCTTTCAGCTCATAATACAATTCATCCAGTAGATTCTGGTTCATGAAGCTATTTTCAAGCTCCAATGAACGTCCAGTTCGTAAACCTACTGTCAGCGTTTCCTTGTCTTTCTTACAAGTAATACCAGCAATCTGATATTGGATTTCACTCTTGGTCAATCCATGCAAAAAGTAATTATCAGCAGTAACAGTGATTCTTGATTCTGTCAGGCCACGGACTTCAAGCTTCCCTTTGCGGTTGAAAAAAGCAGAAAAGCCAAGTAACTGAATCGCTTGGCTTAACACTTCTCGAAAAGTAATGTCTTTTTTATCTGCTTTCGCTTCGATGTGTCTCTGGATAGCTTTAAGACCTAGATTATCCGTCTCTAGCTCTATTCCTGTCTTTACACAAATCTCACGAATAACATCCCGAATCTGCGCAGGATAAGTCAAATCAGAAATATAGGGCTGATTCAGCTTGAACATGCCGTCCATCAAGTCCAATTCCGTGGTATTCCTGTTGCGGTCAATGCTGATGTCATTGACAAAATACTCACCCATGGCGACCCATTCATAACTATCGCCTACCAAGAGCCCAATTTCTGGATAAATCTTATCCAACTTGTTAAAAGTAGTAATGATAGATGTAAATATCAACTTCGCTGAGCCAGCAACGGTTCCACCTGGCTTAAACGTGTCACCACTGATATAGCCATAATTGAAACTCGCTTCTTTGATGTCGCTAGATGTATAGGCGCCTGCACGAATAGCAAACACCCTATCTTTAGCTAACATGGCTTGATTAAATGTTACCGTACCAACCACCTTACCTCTCTATTAAACTAAATTTTAAACCGCTCCAGGGTTTGAATTTTTCAGTAAATGAATACGCAGGCGCAGTCCTATCACCAACATAAAATGTTTTGGACGTCTGCCCAAGTATAGGGTCTGGGTAAGACACTTCAAAAAATACAGGCTGAACAGCGTTTTGAATCTGTGCCATCTCAGCCTGTGTCAACATCCCCCAGTCACATTCCAATTTGCGCTTGGTTGTAATTCTGTCCCTGACCATGTCGCCATTAGCGTTTCGCCCGGTTTCTCCGTCTACATCATTGACAGAAACTTGAAAAGTTTTAGGAGGTACAACTGTAACTCCATTGATAATCAATTGACTCATGTTTACCTCCTAAATGTTTAACAGCAATTCGCCAGCTTGTGCTTGCGCTTTATTTATCTCATCAATCGCAAAACGTCCGAATTCTCGGCTGCCGATATTGATGACGATATCCCCGCCAGGCAAACTGGATGATTGCGGTAGACCTCCGCCTAAAGCGTTAACGACTGCACCCCCGACAACACGGCCCATGGTTTGTAAGAAGCCTGTATTTTCCAATGGCATAACCACCTCTTTACCTGCTTCACCAATCATGGCAACCGTTGGGCTATCCACGATGCCACCACGGGCAAGACGAGGAAGAGAAACCGTTCCGATTCTGCCAAGTCTAACACCAGGGACTTTGTTGATCAAGCCGATGACGCCATTTATCATCCCTATAAAACCATTGACAGCATTCTCGATAGTTGCGAAAACACCATTCATAGCATAGCGGAAGGCTCCCGAAACAGCAGTAGCTACCGCACCACCGATGTTGCTGAACCAACTTACAATATTATCGTAGATGCCACGGAAGAAACCTACCACATTGCTAAATGCATTTGTAATGCCGTTCCAAGCCTCGGAAAACTTTTGGCCAAACCAGTTACCGACGTTGGAGAAGATGTTTTCCACCTCTTTCCATCTTGCTGTAAACCATTGGCCTATACCTTGGAAGATACGTACAATAGCATCCCATCCAGCCTGTAAAATGGCAACAATGGTATCCCAAACACCTTTCAAAAAGGAAACTATTGCATCCCAAACAAACATGAAAATAGAAGACAACATTTCCCAGATTCCTTTAGCAATCTGAACAATTCCATTCCAAGCTTTTTCCCAATCACCAGTGAATACACCGACCAGGAACTCGATGATTCCGCCAAGGATTTTCAAAACAGCTCCCAAAACATCGAAAACCACAGTCCAGGCTTGGACAAACCAGTCAGCTAATGTCTGGAATGTCGGGACAAGGACAGGCAAAATGTTCGCAGCTATCCAATCGAATAGCGGTACTAAGATAGCTTCCCATACCAGTTTTAGAACATCCACAATCTGACCGAATGCATATAAAAAGTTATCAACAAATGGTTGGATATGATTGTCAAATAATCCAGCAAACTTCTCTCCGATACCATCTACCACCGGTTGAACATCATTGTTCCAGCTATCTAGTAAGGTTCCGAATAGAGTGTTAAAGCCTTCATTGAATGAATCAAAGAACGGTTTTACATGCTCATCGTAGGTCTGGTTTAATTCTTCAAACGTATTTTTGAATAGGTTTTTGATAGATTCGAAAGTAGGCTCAAAGGCAGAAAGCAATCCATTTAAAGCGGTAGTTATTTTATCTTGGTTATCAACTAGCGCTTGTTCTATACCGCTTAGTATATCGCGCCCTAATTTCAAACCAAGTTCAACAATCCCCATTGTCCCATAGGTTATCGCTGAAAGAATATCTGCACCGATATTTGTCGCAGCTGCACTTGTAAATACGTCATAAAACGTTTGACCGAGCATTTGAGCGATATTTCCAATGCTTGCGACTGCATCGCCTGCTATATCGAACTGACGTATCAGCCAACCTTTTATATCCAGTTTGGTGTCGTTTAGTGATTTATTTAAACTCTCTGCAATAAAAACAGCAATGCCCATAATGATATTAGCCACAGCGCCCGCTGTTTGACCTAAAGCAAATGCCAATTTCTCACCGAATCTTGCGGCTGCTTGTAAAACGGTTCCGTCTGCAAAAATATCTTTTAGAGATTGCCAGATACCGATCAAAGCATTTTTGAAGCGGTCAAGACTATCAGCTCTGAACGACATGTTAAAGCCGTCTTTAAAGAGATTGGATAATTTAGACAAATAATCAAAAAGAGGTTTTAACACTTTGTCCCACCCATCAAAAATACTTTTGAATTGGGTGTCCATGTCTTCAAGAGCGATTTCAGGCAAGATATCAGCAGGACCTCCGCCACCTTTACCACCTTTTCCGCCTCTTCCTCCGCCTCCGCCGCCACCAGGGCTTCCAGAGCCAGAACCAGAACCATCCGAACCATCGTCTTTGTTTAGATTCAGAGTAGTAATTTCATCAAAACCAGCTAAGCCCATCAGCTCTTTTGCTGCCTTCTTAGCTGATTTGGCAGTATCGTCTAGATTGCCTGCGGTGCCTCCGGAAGCATCATCGACACCACCCATTGCGTCACCCAAATCACCAACGGCGTCGTTGGCTTTTTGCGCTCCTTGGGCGACATTGCCCAAAGCACTGCCGTTTTTCACCTTAGCCTTTTTGTTGAACATCAAACCAATAAACTCAGCGAGCTTGGCAGTGACGTTTTTCAGAACCATGGCAAAGGAATTAAGTACAGGCATCATAGCGTTGATAATCGGCAACATAGCATTACCGATGTTTAATGCTGCATCACTCAATAACGATTTAAACAAGCTAATACGCCCATTCACAGTCTGCTGAAGAGTATCGCCGTACTTGGCTGTCGCTTGCTCCAAAATCGCCATCAAGCGGATTTGTTGCTGGGTGTTGTAGTCTAATTGTTGCCAAGACTGTCCATTCGCAAAACGTTTGAATGCGTTTGTGGACTCAATCATAGCAACACCTACATTTATTCCGAGGTCTTCAATCGCTTCTGTATTCCCCAACAAACCCGAACGAATACGCTCCATAACATCGGTCATGGTCCGTCCGCTACCTTGCGCAATCACAGCGGATGTCTGTAACATCTTACCTGTATAAGCGCTCAGCTTGTTAGAATCCTTGATAAAGTTGGAAAACAGGTTGGAATAGACCGCTCCATACTTAGTAGCTTCACCGACGCTCATGTTCATAGCGTTGGCGTTGTTATCAATCCATTTTAAAAATGCTTGGGAACTTTCGCCCATCTGTCGTTTGATTTGATTGACTGAAGCACTGACTTCAAGAGCCATCTGGGTAGAATACATGCCTAGCTGGACCATTTTTTGTCCTAGATAAGCCAAAGCAGCGATTTTCCCTAGACCAGCTAAAGCCGAAGCGATACCGTTCGCCTGCTTAGTAACGCCTGCTCTCAGCCCCTTTGTGCTGTTCTCAATTTTGTTTTGAGTCTGTTTCATTTGAGATTCTAACTGCTTCATCTTCTTCTGAAACGGTGCTATCTCACCTTCAACAATAACTCTCAACTCTTCTAATGTAACAGCCATAGTTCCCTCCTTCCCTTCTTATTCGGAAGTTGTAAACCTTCCTTTCATTCTCTCTGCGTAAGCTCTCATCTGCTCCTGATGGATTTTCAAATCACGCTCAATGCGAGCTTGTTCAATCTGCGCCCTATCCTCTTCAAATAAAGTAGGATAGAACTCCCAAATGTCTGGCGCCTCACCTTTTTCCTGAAACATCAGAGAAACAAAGCGAGCTATCATCTGCGATTGAATAAAGTGATGAGAAGCTATTTCCTTCTGCTTCTGGAATTGTTGCCTGTTGTAACTCTCAACCAACTCTTTCAATTCCAAAAGAGTGTATTCCCAAAAAGAAAACGGGTCTATCCCTGCATCTAATGCCGTTGGATAAAACCCGCTAATCAATTCTGCGACCGAACAAGGACCAGAACCTACTCGACTACTGTCAACGTCGGCTCTTCCTTCTCCTTGTTCCGAGGAATAAAACCCGATACTTCAAACAATGGTACGATGATATCGGTCATCAATTCAGTTTGTCCATAGCCTTCGTCAATGTAATCATCGAACAAGTCATAGACATCATCCAATTTGATGCCATGATGGAACTTCTGCAAAGCACCTTGAACAACCAACAACATGACCTTCAAAGGTGGTAGATTGAACTGTTCGCCTGGTTTGGGCATGAAAATCTTGAGCAAATTAACACCCAATTTTTCTTCAACCTCACAGGCTTGGCGAGTGCTAAGACGCAATTTATAGTCTGTTCCCTTGACGGTCCAAGTGATATATGGTTTACGTGTTGACATTTATACCTCCTTAAAGTGCTACTGGGTCAGTGAATTCCAAATCTGACTGCAGAGCCAATTTCAGTGTAAATTCAATGGCAGAGTTGACACCGCCGCCACCTAGTTTGACCGCAATCTGAGCTGAGAAACGAACAGTAGTCCCGTCTGGGTACTCTTGTTCAAAGTGACGGATAGCTTTTGAATCAGACAACTTGCGCAAAGTGCGGTAGCTAGAAGTTGTTTTGGAGTTTTCATACTTGAATTTGTATTCCAACTCACCAGCGTCACCGATACCAAATTCGTACTGCTTAATGGTATCTGCAAGGGTGGTATTCTCGACTTTTTCAGGGTCAATACCAAGTTCTGGTACTTCTTTCAATCCTTCAAGAACTGTATAGCCAGACCCCTTGGTCTCGCTCATTTTCAATTTAATTCCGTTTGCTAACATGTTTTATCCTTCCATTCTGTATTGGTAAACGATTCGGGAATTTAAGTCTAAAATCCCTTCAAATCGCATAACTTTGTGTCGTAAGTGCGTTGGGTCGGGTGTATCCACGCTGGATGTACGTTTTAGCCCGAGAGATGCAAAAATCGCATCAATCGCTACGGCTAATTCCGAGGTACTATCATTGTGGAAAATATCGACCTTATACCGCAAATAGGACATCTGTTCTGTATCATCTGTAATCTCGTAAGGCTTGTTTTCCTCTTCCAAGTAGATGATAACCGGGAAATTCTCCCAATCTTGCGGGTAAGTATCTGTCACATTATCCGCAACTTCTTTTAATTTCTTGTAAATAATAGGCTTAATATTTATCATTTGCTGACCTCTTCAATTAACTTACGTTTGACAAATCTATTGATGTTCTTCGTGACTCGCTCTTCATTATCCTTGAGAGCTGGATAGAGATAAGGTTGGGCAACTTGACCAAACATCTTGTAAAACTCACCAATCTTTTGAAAACGATAAGGGCCAACATCAATCTGAGACTCATGGACGTACCAAGGCGTACTGCGATAAGATACGCTGACATTTGGCGAAATACCTGCGTGGTTTGCAGCACCTTTGGGACCTGTACCAAATTCAACAAATCCGCCATGGTCTGATGTGCTGACCACTTCAGCTCTCGGATTCCCAGACTTAGACATCCGAACTTCAATACCTATTCGCAAATCACCATTGTTTGCAGGGGCCCGCAAAATTGCATCCGCTTGGACAACATTCTTGGCAGTGTTGTGTACAGCTTTCGCCATGATTTCGGTCTGCTGCTGTCCTGATAATCGTCTAAATTTTGCAATTAGCTTGTCAGCACCTATCAATCGCGACATTGTTCTAACTCCAAGACTTGATGGTTTGTATATCGTTTTATAGATATGACTTTATGGGTTACTTTATCGCTATCGATGCAAAAACCATCGCCTTCATCAATAAGAGTCTCACGGTCTACCAAGCAATTCAAAATATAGGCCAATCTCTGACCGTATATCTCAGCTTGTAAACGACCACTAGCAGGCCATATCTCAGCCCGTATCTCAGTAGCAACATCGCTATAAGTAGCTTTCTTGATACCCTCATCACTCGTCACTATGACAGCTTTACGGATCATATATGGTTTCAGTCGGTTTCGCTTCAAACGCACGACCTGCCACCCTTGCGAGTCTATGGCTCCGAATACCATTCAAAATAGTATCTGACAGCCCGTCTTTATAAGACACAGACACGCCCCCTTCACTTCGTGATGTTTCGCCCTCGCTACCTTGACGGTTGTACAACTCAAGCGCAACTTCCAATTGCATTCCTTCAAGCGCTGGCGTAAGCTGACTTCGATTCGTCTCAGTCAAAATGATATTTTTCGCCCTCAAAAGCAAAGACGAGAGGATTTTATAATCACTCTCGCCTGTCAATATTTTCAAATCTTCTAGCATATCCGCCCCCTATTTTGCAGGAGCTTCTGCTCCTTTGGTCTTGATTTCTTCAATGTAATCAGCCAAATTCACATCTTGCAATTTAGCGTTTTTCTTCATCTGCTCATGACGTTCCTTGGTTAGTTCGATGATATCGTTAACACGATGAACAAAACCAAGCTCATCATCTGTAAACTCTTTTAATACCTTAAAGCGCATTTAGGGCCTCCATCAATTCATCTTTGGTCATTGTGGAATAACCTTCAACGTGTTTCTCTTTAGCCAAGGCTTTCAGCTCTTTGGTTGTCAAGTCGGCTAAATTTGTGTTTTGTTTATCCTCCGAATGACGGCGCAATAACATCCCCATTACGAATTCCCTCCGAATTTCACGACTTTAGTGTCGTCGTACAGATAAACACCGTAGTACTCATCTCCTGAATATACTGTTGTTTTCTTCAAGATGTCGCGGTCACTTTCGATTTGCACGTTTCGCTTAAGGTTGATTACAAAAGCTCCATATTTTGCATCATCGTCCATATCCGTTTGGAGCGGAGATACTTTAACAAGGAAGCCTTTCCCTTCTTCAACCTTATTAGTGCGGACAATTTGTACTCCTGAAACTTCGCCAAATGTGCCAGACACAACGACATCTGCACCAATCTCAGAACCTTTTAACCATGTCTTGCCTGCATCTGCACGCAACTTGATTGCATCTTTAGGGTTGACAAGAGCAACATAGCGACAATCCTCTTCGTCTGAAAAAATTGTCAATGCTTTATCGATAGCGTCTACTGTTGTAGGTGCTTCTGCAATGTATTGTGTTGCTGTTTTGGCGACTGCAACCAAGTCGTTATCTACCTTGTTTGCGATTGCAAGAGCGATTTGGTTTGCACCTTCGCTATACACATCGCCATGGCCTACCAATGCTGCCTTATCTGTAATTTCAATAGCTTTACCGGCTTGCTTGATGGTCATTGTGGTCTTATCTGTGCCAAGTTGGTCGATTGGAATAGCCTGACCCTCTGTGATTTCGGTAGCATCGCCAGAATACGTCCATTTAGGTACTGTCAAAGTATCCCCTGGAACACCCACCAATGCTGTTTCTACATATGCAAGTGGTGTAAATTTAATAAGTTTAGGCAGCTTATAAGATACCATATCTGCCATAACTTCGGGGTTAATCATCTGTGTGGTTGTTGTCATTCCTGTTGCCATATTTTATTATCCTCGTAACTTTCTATATAGTTCTGGGTCACGTTCAAAAAGTTCATTTCGACTCCGTACTCCCATGCGATTGAATTGTTCTTTGGTGATTTCGCCAGATTCCACTGGTGCTTTTTTCATCGGTGCACTTCCTTTGGTCTTGTCAGCAACACCTTTCAAGACCGCTGCTTCCCAAGTCTTTTGAATAGCATCGATGGAATCGCGTACACTGTCAGCGTCTGCGAGATTAACCACGTCTACTAGCTCGATTGGTAAGCCACGTTCGCTTAAAATCGTCTTAGCTTCAGCGGTTAGCTCTCGGCGTGTGATTTCTGCTTCACGGTCAGCAAGGTCCTGTTCACGCTTATCAAGCTGGTACTTCTGCTTGTCTTCGGCGTTCATCTTGGCTAATTTCTTAGCTTCTGATTCAGCTTTTTCCTGTTCTGCCTTCCATTTAGCGAATTTCTTGTCGATGATAGCATCAACATCGGCATCAGTGTACTTCTTTTCGTCTTTTGGGTCTGTTGTGACTTGTTCAGGTTCAGCTGCTACCTGTTTGTCATCTTCGACCGCTTCGACTGTTTGTGTTTCTTTGTTCATTGCGAACCTCCTATTTTTAAAGTCGTCCCCGACTGTTTTTCCATAGCTTTTACCGTCTTCAATGCTTGGACCAAAAGAAAACCGCATCGAATTCGACACGGTTAAGTTATGTGATTAGTGCAGTCTTTCCTGCTGTCAAGATGAGTGGCCACCTCCTTACCGCTTCCAAAACGGTTTCTTAATATTACTATTGGCCACTTGCTTCTCGATTTTGTCAAACCTTGAATTAGTAGCCTGGGCGTTACGTTCGATAATGGAACGTAGTTCAGTGATTTCTTTTGCCTGCTCAACAATCTTGTCATTCTGCTCAGTCACAGCTGACATAAGCACATGCTCACGAGCTAAACACTCAGCTAACTTAATTTCGAACCAGCGTTTCTTCTTGATACGTTTGCTCATAGCGACCTCCTTTCTGTTTTTCTGCAACAAAAAAGCACTTAGATTTCTCTAGGCGCTTGATTGTTTAGTAAGCAAAGTTTAGTTTTGATTTTATATCTTGGTAAAGTTTTAAGATTTCAGGAGGAGTATCTTCACGGAAGATAAACTGCTTCTTTCCTGAAATAGTTTTATCGCCAACGATCCAGTGACGGATTTGTTTTGTAAAAATCAAAACTTCTTTGCTAGGCATAGCCATTACTTCCATGATAGTACCTCCTTAACTTTATTTAACAGATTTGGGTCTGCAACTTTATCCCCCAATACCCCAACTTCAGCAACCAACTCATTGATGTTATCGTTGTAAAATGCAATAGCTGCATTATCGCTGATGTTATAAAGATAATTGTAGTCATGCTTCAATTGTTCTTTGACATACGACACCAAAGGGGAATTTAATTCAGACATTGCTCGTTCAACACTATTATAACGCTTTTTGTGCGCTTTGTAAAATGCTTTAGCAGAGTCCCAGTGCTTTTTGTGTGTCAACTCATGAATCATCGTGCCTTTAATGTTTTGAGCGGCAAAATAATTATCAGATAAGACTTTAGCAAATTCCTTTTCCGAATGAAGTGTATCGCTCACAAACAAAATATCTTGCTTGTAATCATAGCCTGCAAAACCGGGTAACCTTGACTTTTTAAGAAAAACAACGGTTGGTATCGTATAATCCTTTAACTCCTGAAGATTGGACTGAACATTGAAAACAGTATCCCTGATTTTCTTTGTGTTGTCTTGTGCCCAGAAATCAAAATCAGTACCATTCAATTTCTTTGTTTTTACTCTAATGTCGTCCCCTACCGTGAAAGAACGTTGCTTAGCCATCAAGTCCAATGTAAACATATCCTGATTATACAACTTTTGCGAACCGTCTTCAACCAAATCGGTAGTTTTATCCACATATTTCTCATACCAGTCTTTATACGTCATATTGGCAGGTACTTGAATAGTCTTGCCTGTCACTGGGTCTCTGGCGCTTCTGGTCGCTTTAGCTAACCATTCATCATCATCTAGCGCTATAGTGACCGTCCTACACCAAGGATGTAAAGGCGGGTAGTTCTTCCCTTTAACTCTTTCGCTGACCAAGTAGACTTCTCCATCATGCTCCCTGCAGACGCTAGATGTCCTTAAGTCCAACACAGCCACAAGTCTATAACGCTCAACTTCCGCTTCTTCATACGCCAGAGCTTCCATCTCAGCATGGAAATGACTGGCCTCTGTCCGCACCAACCTGCGTGAGTTGTAACTACCTTTTCCGAATTGGGCGTTGATGACCTCGGCCGTCTCATGGGCTGACCGACCTGTTAGCAGACTGACTGCTAATTGCTTTTGTAGTTCATTCGCTAAGGCTTGAGTATTGCCCCAAATCCTTTCAGAGTAGTTCGCCCCCAGCCATGGAGTTTGCTGGATAGCTCTGATTTCCTCTGGGTCAATCCTGTTAAATGCGAACGCCACACCAGACTGCTGCTGCAAATCAAAAATCGAATGGTAGTAAGCATCTGGAATGAACTCATCATAGAAGGTTCTAGAAGCCTCATTGCGTTAGGGTCTTCATACTTCAAGTCCAGCTCTCCATTATCTTTCAGCTCGCTTGGTTCATCCAAGATTTCACCTGTTTCAATATCTACATTCATCAAATCATCAAGCAACTGTTGGTCTGTATTGACCGGTTCAGCAGTCTTGATGTCTCGTGGCGCATTGTCATTCTCACTTTCATCACTCTGCATTCCTGTTTGCATCTCCACCGACAAGGGACCATAGATGCTCAAGATGTGTTTCAACACCGTCTTGCGAGCCATGGCGTCAAAATCTGTTTTCCAAGGTCCGTTGCCGAAAGTTTTAGAAAACTTCTTGCCATGCGCCTCGACTTCTGCTTTCGTCCAATAAGTCAACTTTCTAAAACCATTTAGTAAGCTGAAGCTCGCAAAATACCCGATAACCTCATCTTGTGGTTGAGTAAAGTCAAGAGTCAGCTCTTCAAACAATGGGTCATAAGATACAAGTTGGCTCTTGTATACCGGTCCTGCATTGATACTCTTGTATTTGCCACTGCGTTGCGCCAATTCAATCAAACCTTTATAACCCAATTGGAATTGCACCTGCCCTTTATACGGAACTAGGTATGCACGACCTAAACTTGGTTCAATCGGCAAATTTAATACCGCTGCTTTCATAGCTGATGTCATGATCGATTCGTTTGATGCAGATTTTAGCGATGAATTGCCTTGGATAACAGACAAGATACTTGTTGCGAATTGCACCCCTGCACCTTTCCAAACGTCATCAAATGATTTTTGAACGTTTGGGGCATTAAAAAAGTTTTTGTGTGTTACTACTTGATTTGTTGTCATATTATTCCTCCGTGTTGATGTCAGCGTAATGTTTGACTAATTCAATCATTTTTTGTCTTTCTTTCACTGCTTATAGCCCATCAACAAATTATCTATCCATTCGTCATAGGCGCTATCTTCGTCTTCGTCTACCTCCCAGATGCTAACTGGTGGGTCTGGTGGTGTGCTTAACCATGTATCGTAATCAAACATCAAAACTCCACCTTTCCGCCAATCTCGGACCAACCGGCCCACTCATCCAATTTCTTCTGGATAATGTGGTGTTTCTGCTGCAATAACAGTCCTCTGACCTCATCGCCTATCTGACCGTATTTTTCTTCGTGGTCAGCAATCATTTTTAATTTCTCTTGCATTGTCCCTCCTAAAACGGTAATTCTCGTCTGCTTTGCGCATTATCTGGATACTTAAAGATATTGTTCATCGCACCTTTCATAATTCGGCTAACGAGTGAGCGGTCATACACCTTCTGCATCTGTTCCCCTGTCAAATTGGTGTTGATGATGGTTGTGTCACGCTCGTCTAAAATCTGATAGAGGATATTTTGCTTCCAGTCGTTCGCTTCCTTGGCTTGTCTGCCAAATGTCGATTCCTTTCCTAAATCGTCCAAAAAGAGATAGTCAGCTTTTGTAAGCATGTCAATCATCTGTTGGGCACTAGTCCCGTCTTTGTAGCCAAACCCCTCTTGGATACGTTGAAACATTTTTGGCACTGAGATGAACAACACGCTCTTCGGTTCAGAGATTGACCGCCAATCCATATTCAGTTTTCTGGCGATGCTGATAGACAGATGGCTCTTGCCGATACCAGGCTTACCTTGGATAATAGCGTTCCCTTTGCCTTGGTGCTTAAAGTAAAACTCATTCAACCTTAAAGCAAACTGTTTCGCTTCTCCCTCGATTCGGTTTGTAATCGTATAGGTCTTGTAAGATGCATCTTTCAGTTCTTTCGGTAAATTGTCTGGTATTTATCTTGGGGAATCAGAGTTAGAACCTCTTAATAAAGAGTTAAAAATCGATGATTTTCAAACGTGGATAAAAACCGCAGAAGAATTACTATCGACCACACATTTTGCATTTGTCTACCTGACTATTTTTGGACTTAGACGCGGGGAAGTCTGTGGTATCAGGTTCATGGACGTTACTTTCGATTCGAATAATCGAGCAGTCTTAAATATAAGAGACTCTCGTTCCAACAGGACAAAAGATGGTGCTGGAAGAACAAAAACAGAAAGTTCTGTGCGTTACGTCGTTTTAAATGACAGAGGCAGTGAGCTGTTGTTACGGATCATGGAAACAGCAAAACAAGTCAAAAAGAAAGCAGACGTCATTGTTGAGCAGGAAAAGGATTACCTGAGCATCCGAATAAAGAATAACAAATACTATTTGGAAAGACCTGCTTTTTTAAACAAAATTTTTAAACGAGTAAGTGAGGAATGTGGCATCTATATCACTCCACACATTATGCGTCACTTCTTTACCACTCAATCCCTCATTGCTGGAGCTAGACCAGAAGATGTCATGCACTTCTTGGGACACGCAAGCCTTCAAACAACCAAACAATATACTCACATCAAAGAAGAGCGAGCACATAATGTTACCGATCTATTTGACAAGAAAGTTCTATAATTTTCCCCGACTTCTTCCCGACAATTCCCCGACAACTACACCGAGTTACGACAATATCAACAATAAACATTTTTTCGAAAAGCTAGTAGTATCAACATTTTCAAGTTGTTGCATAAATACCATGATTGGCTGGATATAGCTTTTTCTTAACGCTAAGATAGTTTTTTTATATTATACTTTTTAGCTATTCTACTATATACTAGTGATAACATGATTTGGAGGTGCCTTATGGCTATTTATCAAAATATTACGCAATTAGTTGGAAAAACGCCAATTATCAAGCTCAATCATATTGTTCCTGAGGGAGCAGCGGATGTCTATGTTAAGTTAGAAGCCTTTAACCCTGGTTCTTCTGTCAAAGACCGTATCGCCTTGGCGATGATTGAAGATGCTGAAAAGGCTGGTACGATTAAACCTGGCGACACTATCGTTGAGCCGACAAGTGGGAATACTGGTATCGGACTTGCTTGGGTCGGTGCAGCTAAGGGCTACAAGGTGATTATCGTTATGCCTGAAACCATGAGTATTGAGCGTCGTAAAATCATTCAGGCTTATGGTGCTGAGCTTGTCTTGACACCTGGTAGTGAAGGTATGAAAGGTGCCATTGCCAAGGCAAAAGAAATTGCCGAAGAGAAAAATGGCTGGGTTCCATTCCAGTTTGCCAATCCATCCAATCCAAAAGTTCATGAAGATACAACAGGACAGGAAATTTTGGAAGACTTTGGTGCAACTGGTCTGGATGCCTTTGTATCAGGTGTCGGTACAGGTGGTACCGTATCAGGTGTTTCACATGTATTGAAAGCGGCTAACCCAAACATTGCCATCTATGCCGTAGAAGCTGACGAGTCCGCTGTGCTGTCTGGTGAAGCTCCTGGACCTCACAAAATCCAAGGAATTTCAGCTGGTTTCATCCCTGATACACTCGATACGGCAGCCTACGACGGTATTATCCGTGTCAAATCTGATGATGCTTTGGCTACTGGCCGTGCAATTGGTGGACAGGAAGGTTTCCTAGTTGGGATTTCATCTGGTGCAGCTATCCACGCAGCTATCGAAATTGCGAAAGAATTGGGTGCTGGTAAAAAAGTATTGGCTATCTTGGCAGATAACGGGGAACGTTACTTGTCTACTGCCCTCTACGAATTTGATATAGTCGTTTAGTTTGCTTTTAGTACAAGGCAACGAGCTGCAGGTTGCTTATACAGTCTAATGGCTGTATAAGGTTGGAAATAGCACTTGCGGAGCAAGTCACCCCTACAGAGTACGGCAAAGCGAGTTAACGAAGTAATCAAAGATAAACTAAATGGCTATAACTAGAAAAAAGAAGGTTGGGAGTTCTTCCCTAAACCTTCTTTTCTTTTTGTTCTTTGAGGTATTCTTTAGCTTCCTGGATCCATCTCGGAAGACTTTTAGCCAACGGACTAAAGCCGATTTTATTTCGTTCATTGGTAAATCTGTGGTGTCGAGGAATTTTTTGCTGTTCTTCTTCAAGCGTTCGGATAGATAGGCTGGCTTTTTCTGTGTATTCATCAAAATCAACCACCTGTACCAAGACCTCTTGACCAATCTTGACATGGTCGTAGATGTTATCCACAAAACCTGTCTTGATTTCGGAAATATGGATCAAACCTGTCGTGCCATTTTCTAAATCTACAAAGGCTCCGTAGGGTTGAATTCCCGATACCGTTCCTTTGATCTTATCACCAATCCTCATCTTAATCCTCAATTTCGATGGTTTCAATCACCACATCTTCAAGTGGGCGGTCTGCTGAATCTGTATCAACCTCAGCTATTGCATCAAGTACTGCAAATGATGCCTCATCTACCAAATGACCGAATACGGTATGACGTTGGTCTAAATGTGGAGTCCCCCCATTTTCAACATAGGCAGCTGCAATTTCTTTTGGCCAGCCTCCACGCTCTAATTCTTTGGCATTGTAGGGGAAGTTTTGATTTTGAACGATAAAGAACTGGCTTCCATTGGTGTTCGGTCCTGCATTGGCCATAGACAAGGCGCCACGAAGATTGAAGGCTTCCATTGAAAACTCATCTTCAAATGAAGCGCCATAAATGGACTCACCACCCATACCTGTACCAGTTGGGTCACCACCTTGAATCATGAAATCCTTGATAATACGGTGGAAAATAATGCCGTCATAATAACCATCCTTAGACAGAGCGATAAAGTTAGCGACTGTCTTCGGAGCAATTTCTGGGAAGAGTTTTAGGGTTAACTCACCATGATTGGTCTTAATACGAGCTACCGGTCCTTCAAATTTCTCCAGATCTAGTTGCGGGAAGTATTTTTCTTTTTCTACCAAACCTAATTTCTCCAAGGCATCAAAAATGCCATCTTCTTCTACTTTTTTTGTAATATAATCTGCACGCTTTTGCAGTTCTGGATGGGAATGCCCCATAGCAATGCTAATACCTGCATAGTCAAATAATTCAATGTCATTTAGTCCATCACCAAAAACAAGGACATTTTCAGGTTTCAAACCAAGTTTTTCAACTACTTTAGCCACACCAGCAGCCTTGGAGGAGTCTTTTAGGACAATATCCGATGAGATAGCATCCCAACGAACCGTACGTAAGTCTGCCTGCAAGTCTTCTGGTAATTCAACTTCCTGTCCATCCTTCTCAAAGGTCAACATCTGATAAATGGCATTGTCCTTATAAAATTCTGGGTCTGTTTCCAGGCCTTCGTAAATTAAATCAATCACCTGACTAATTCGTTCTGTACGAGCAGACAAGGTGCCTTTTTGGCTACCCAGTAAACCATATTCAATACCAACTTCCTTGGTCCAGGCAATCACTTTTTCTACTAGGTCCTGAGGAAGCGGTTGGTGATGAACAAGCTTTCCTTTGGCATCTTCAACATAGGAACCGTTAATCATAGCAAAGAAATCTGGCTGGAGGGACTTAATTTCTGGCACCAAACCATAGGGTGTCCGACCAGATGCTATTCCGGTTAAAATCCCCTTTTCTTTCAAGGATTTAAAAACTTGTTGAATAGAATCAGGAATATAACCCGTATTTTTGACACGCAAGGTATCATCAATATCGAAAAAGACAATCTTTACTTTCTTTGCTTTGTATTTTAATTTTGCATCCACTATATCGACACCCTTTCTAGAAACGAACTTGTTCCCATTATACCATTATTCTTCCTCTTGTGCTACCAGGCCATGTTGAAAAGCGTAGACAACCGCTTGGGTCCTATCGCTGACAGCCAGTTTAGATAGGATATTTGAAACGTGGGTTTTAACTGTTTTTAAGGAAATAAAGGACTCATCCGCAATTCGTTGGTTGTCATATCCCTTGGCTAATAGGGTTAATATTTCACGTTCACGGGCTGTCAAATCATCATGCAAGTCTGGGTGGCGTTTATGGTGTTCTACTTTTTTCTCCACTTCGGTTTCAATGGCAAATTCCCCACGCGCCACCTTGCGAATGGCTGTTAAAATCTCATCAGCACTAGAGGTTTTTAACATATATCCTTTAGCACCTGCTTCTAGAACTGGATAAATTTTCTCATTGTCAAGGTAGGAAGTCAAAATGACAATCTGTGCTTGAGGCCATTCCTTAAGAAGAGCTAAGGTAGCTTCTACACCTGTCATCTTTGGCATAACCAAGTCCATGACCACCACATCTGGCTTGACTTCCAGGGCTTTTCTCAGACCCTCTTCACCATCGCTAGCTTCTGCTACAACTTCCACATCTGCCTGTAAATTTAAATAACTTTTTAAACCTAGACGAACCATTTCATGATCGTCAACTAGCATCACTCGAATCGTATTCATCTTCTTTTCCTTTCAATAATGGGATACGGATATCAATGGCAACACCCTTATTCAAGGCTGAACGGATCTGAATGCTTCCTGCCATATCTTCCACCCGTTCCCGAATATTTTGCAAACCATAACTAAGGTCGCCGCCCTCCTCTTGCTGAAAACCAACTCCGTCATCCGTCATTTTTAGCTGTAACTCAGTTTCTTTTTGGATAAGATAAACATCCAGATGCTTGGCCTTGGCATGACGCAGGGTATTGCTGATAATTTCCTGAGCAATTCGAAAGAGGTGTTCCTCGATCAGCTTTGGTAGCTCGTCTACTTCATGTTGAAAATGGACGATGATATTACTCTTGTCACTGACCTCTCGTAAAATGAGTTCGAAGCCTTCTACCAAGGTCTTGCTCTCTAGCTCACTTGGTCGGAGATGAAGTAGTAAAATCCGCAAATCCCTCTGGGCAGACTCAATCATATCCTTGACCAAAACCAACTGCTCCTGCAAGGTTTCCTGGGGCAGATTAGGTAAACTAGAGGACAGACCAGACAAAATCATACTGGTCGCAAACAATTCTTGGCTGACCGTATCATGCAAATCTCTGGCAATCCGTTTTCGTTCGCCCTCAACAATTTCCTCTCGCTTAACTAAATCTTGATTATCTACCAACTGGACTTGACGGGTCAACGTCCTCACCTTGTCCGACAATTGAAGTAAGAGTTGATCATTTTCACTATCTGTTCGGATACTTTTATTTTTCAAAATAGCCTGTAACTTTGCTCGCATAACCTGAGTCGAAGCCAGACTAACCGTTTGAACCATGACCGCTAAAAAGAGAGTCAGTACGATAACTAAAAGAATAAGAGTAAAAACAAGTTGTTCTGTAGACGTCCATAGATTAACATCTAAGAGCGAATGGTTGAGGAGGGGGAGGGTAGAAGAAATGACCACAAATACAATCAGACTGGCAAACCAAGCCAGGAGGAAATAGGTACGTTTTCTCATACGCGAACTACCTCCACATCTCCGAAAATATTATTTGTCACAACCTTAACGCGTTTATGAGATTCTTGATAGTCGGGGCTATTGATAGCGATACTCTCATTTCGTAAATCCCAAGTCGAATGTTCAAGGAAGGTTACTTTTCCATAAACAGTGGTGGCTGTCAAAGAAACCTCCACATCGATTGGAACGATAATTTTTGTCCTGCCAAAAGTTTTTCGAATGACGACAATATTATCTCGCCCCACCAAGACTGTCTTATCCAAATCGACTACATCATTGCCAAACAAACGGACAATATTGATATCTTCAAAACCAAAACGGTCTTGTGAATGGTCATGATTGCCAAACCACCTATTTTTTTCTTTTTGCACTTGTAAGGCATAGTCAGTAAATACTATCTGAGTGTACTGGTTGCGTTTCTCATAACGTGAGAAGAAATTGACAAACATATAAACAACCAGGAGCATAACCCCTATGATGAAATAGGGATTTAAGACAAAGACCAGAAATAACAATGACAGCGAGCTGACTAATAAGACACTATTTAAACGCCGTCCTAGAAAATACCAGGCCAGTAAGAGCAAGGCTGAGAAGAGCAACAAGGTCCGACTAGCCTCGTTGGCAACGACATCAAAAGCTGCCATAGTAAAAAGCATACTTTCTATCAGCAGGAAAAATTGAACTTTTCTCATAATCGTATCCTTTCTTTACTATTGTAACAAATTTTAGATAAAAGAACTCCGACCAGGGTAGGAAAAAAGGGTAGGATAAACCTGCCCTAGTTTCTATTATTGTCCACTAGTAGAAGTTGAAGTGGTAGTACTTGTACTAGAAGAGCTTGTCGAATTTGCAGTACTAGTACCCGATGCTACTGATACATAGAGGGTTACAGTACCCTCAATCGTGGCACCTGCTGCTGGATATTGGCCTATGACAATATCGCTTGTCGTTGAATAATAGCTCCTATCCTCTTGTTTTTCAATATTTGCAACAGTGACTCCTAAATCTTGCAACTGACTACTTGCCTGAGAATAAGTGAGATGACCAGAAGTCAAGTCAGGCATAATAAGCTCCTTACCTTTCGATACTTCAATATTGATAACCGAGCCTTTCTCAAGCTCTGTATCAGCAATTGGATCAGTACTAATCACCTGACCTGCTTCAACAGTTGAACTATAAACCTGAGTAACAGTTCCTATATAGAAACCTGCATCTTGTAAAATTTGACTAGCCGCTTCCTGGGTTTTACCAATAACATTAGGTACAACAATACCTTTAGAAACATAGAGAGTGATGCTGCTACCTTTTTCTGCAGAAGCATTTACCTCTGGACTGGTCTTGATAACCATCCCTTTTGCAACCGTAGTATTGTACTCCTCTGTAATCGTCACTTGGAGTCCCAGTGTTTCTAGTTCTTTCCGAGCAGTTTCAACATCTTTACCACTCACTTCTGGGATAACAACCATAGCAACTGTAGCAATTACCAGATCTACCTTACTTCCTTGACGTTTTGAAGTCTTAGCTCCTGGCGAAGTACGAATCACTAAGCCTTCTTCAACTTCATTGGTTGCCTCTTTTGTGACATTCCCTACTTCTAATCCAGCAACTTCTATCATCTCCTGTGCTTTTTCAATCGTTTGACCAGTCACATCAGGCACAATTACTGTTTTTGGTGAATTGAAAAACATAAGACCGACCGCCATAAGGGTCAAAAGAAGGGCTCCAAACAAGACTTTAAATCGAGTCCTAATACCTTTCCTCGGTTTAGCTGCAGATTTTCCAGCCACCTTTTGTGTCATAGCCTTTCCAGCTGGACGATTTTCTACATTTGTTTTGGGTGCTCCTGTACTGGCTAGTGGCTTAGCTTCAACATTTGCCTGAGAGAGTTTTGGTAAAGTTTTTGTATCAACCTTATTGCCCTCTAATGATACCTTTCCTTCATTTCTACGATCGAAAGATAAAGCTGAAGCCAAATCTGTGTACATTTCTGCTACAGATTTATAGCGATCATTTAATTTTTTAGCAGTCGCCTTCAACACTACATTTTCAAGTGCTTGAGGGACATTTGCGTTTTCTTCTCTGACAGACGGCAGTGGTTTTTGGAAATGCTGGAGAGCAATGGTCACCGCACTATCACCATCATAAGGAATCCGTCCTGTCAACATCTCAAAGAGAATAATCCCCATTGCATAGATATCGCTTTGAATAGTCGCTTTAGAACCACGCGCCTGCTCCGGAGAAAGATAGTGGACAGAGCCCAGCATGGAGTTGGTTTGGGTCAAACTGGTTTCCGCAAAGGCAACTGCAATACCAAAGTCCGTTACCTTAGCGACACCACTAGATGTCAAGATAACATTCTGAGGTTTCAAGTCCCTATGGACAATACCACGAGTATGGGCCATTCGCATAGCTAGGAGAATTTGTCCCATGATACGAACTGCCACATCATTTGAAAGAGGAGCATTCTCCTTGATATAGCGTTTCAAGTCAAGGCCGTTGATGTATTCCATGGCTAGATACTGTTGACCATCTTCCTCACCAATGTCCGAAATACGAACAATATTTGGGTGATCCAGGTCCGCCATAGCGCGCGCTTCCCGTTGGAAACGCTGGATGGCAATCTGGTCAGTCTGATAGTTGGTGCGGAGGACCTTAACAGCCACTTCTTCCCCATCCAATATCAAATCCCTAGCCAGATAAACATCCGCCATACCGCCTCGACCAATTTGCCGGACAATCCGATAGCGTCCAGCAAAAATCTTACCGATTTGAATCATTACCTAGCCTCCTCCGTAATATGAAGCAAGCCTACTGTAATATTATCCAAACCTCCTGCATTATTAGCGAAACGTACCAAGGTCTCTGCCTTACTTTCCAGTGATACACCGCTCACTATAATATCGCGGATATCTTCTGCAGATACCATATTGGTCAGTCCATCACTGTTAATCAGAACGTAATCCCCAACTTCCAGAGTTTTCAAGGCAATATCTGGCTCAATTGGTTCTGCCTGTCCAATGGACTGGGTCACAATATTTTTCTGCGGATGACGAAGGGCTTCTTCTTCTGTCAATTGACCTGCACGAACCAAGGCGCCTACCAATGAATGATCATTGGTTAATCGAGTATATTCTCCATCACGAACTAGACCAATTCGGGAATCGCCAACGTGGGCATAAATCATCTGATTGTCAATCACCACAACTGCTTCTAGCGTCGTTCCCATTCCACGGTATTCTTCCGTTTGCCCAAGTTCATGGATTTTTTGATTTTCTGCATCGATAATAGCTATCAACCATTCACGGACATCATTCAAGGTTACCAATTGTGTATCGACCCAAGCAGCGCCCAAATCAGTTGCAGCCATCTCACTGGCAATATGACCTGCACGGTGACCGCCCATGCCATCTGCCAAGACCACCAAGTCGATACCTGCACGGTTCTTATAACAGTTGATATAATCTTGGTTGTTCGAACGTTTTTGTCCAACATCAGTAAGTAATGCAATTTCCATAATTTTCTCTCGTTGCTAAGCAACTTCCTCCTCTTATTCTAGGATTTTCTTCTAAATTGACCAATGAAAAATCCATCCGTCTGGTATTGTTCAGGGGTAATCAACAGGCAGCCATCCACCATAATATCTGCTCGCGGATGTTCTAACAGAACCTGCTCAAAATTGGGATGGGTTTGTAAAAACTCGTCAATAACCTCTTGATTTTCCTTAGCAATAATCGTACAGGTGCTATAGGTAATTATACCACCGATTTTCAGGCTTTGGCAAACGCTGTCCAAAATCTGCAATTGGATGGTTTTTAAATTCTCAAAATCCATAGCCGCCTTGTTGTAACGAATATCAGGCTTACGTCGAATGAGCCCAATACCTGAACAAGGGGCATCCACTAGGATTTTATCAAAGGTATCTGGACCAAATTCCTCATGAACACGACTGGCATCCAGACGTTTGGTTTCAATCTTATCTGCTAGCCCTAATCGTTTGGCATTTTCTTCAATCAAGGACAGTTTATGCTCATACAAATCAAGGGCCATGATTTTACCACTTGTCAGATAGCTAGCCATGTGGCATGTTTTGCCACCAGGGGCCGCACAGGCATCTAAGATTTGTTCTTCACCCTGTATCTTTAATGTCGGTGCCACCAATTGACTGGTTTCATCTTGAATGGTAATCAACCCTTGCTTAAAGTAATCCGTAGCCGCAAAATGTCCATGGGGCTTAACCAAACCGACGGGTGATAACGGAGAATGGTGAGCATCTAGTTCCTCTGCCAGTCTATCTATTTGCTGACTATTTGTCACACGGATACTGGCCTTGTTCCGAATATGTAAGCTTTGAAAAATTTTCTCAGCACGTTCATCCCCATATTCTGCAATCAAGGTTTGGACCAACCAAACAGGTACGGAATATTGGACCGATAAGCGTTTATTCTTTCGTTTGATGTCCGCAGGATTGGGCAAGTTCGTTTGACTGATTTTTCGCAAAATGGCGTTGACAAACTTGTCTGCTCCACGACCTCTTTTGGCAAGAGTAACAGCCTCATTGACAACTGCATGAGTTGGAAGTTTATCCAAATAAAGCATCTGGTAGAGGCTCAACATAAGAAGATAGTAGACCCAAGTGTCCAACTTTTCTCTATCTTCGATAAAATGTGCCAAGTACCACTCAAGCGTGATTTTACGAGAAACAGTCCCATAGACCAGCTCCGTCGCCAATCCCCTGTCCTGCATCGACAAGGCAGAAGCTCCCAAAGCTTTATTGAGTGCAATGTTGGAATAAGCACCTTGTTCAAAGACATCTTCCAGTACAGATAAGGCTAGACTTCTGGCTGTTTCATGTTTATTAACCACCAAACTGTTCTCCTACTGCAATATCTCGACCTGCTCCATTCAAAAAGTCCGCAATGGTCATTTTGGGCTTACCAGCTGGCTGGACTGTTTTCAGTGAAAGGGCTCCCTGTCCTGTCGCAATGACCAATTCTTTCTTGCTTCGAGCAATGACTTGACCAACTGGACCTGAACCTTCTACTTCAACAGCTTCTTGAATTTTAAACCGTTCCCCTTGCCAATAGGTGTGGGCAACTGGCCATGGATACATACCGCGAATCTGATTGAAGAGTTGACGAGCTGACTTGTTCCAATCAAGTACTTCTTCTTCTGGCTGAATATTTGGCGAGAAAGTCACTTGTTCTGGATCTTGAGCTACTGGTTTCACATCCCCAGCAATATAGGCTGGCAAGGTTTGCAATAGCAAATCCCGTCCAACAACAGCCAACTTTTCAAACAAGGTTCCAACATTATCCGTTTCTTCAATGGCAATGCTATCACTGGAAATCATATCACCTGCATCCATTTCCTTGACCATTTCCATGATGGTCACACCCGCTCGCTCATCACCGTTGATTAGAGCATAGTGGATAGGTGCCCCACCCCGGTATTTAGGAAGAAGAGAGGCATGGACATTGACCGCAAAGTCAACAGAGTTCAACAATTTAGTCGGTAGGAATTGTCCAAATGCAGCTGTCACAATCCCGTCTGCACCCAAGGCCATCAGGTCAGCCATTTCTTGACTTCCTGATAACTTTTCCGGTTGATAGACTGGTAAATGGTGTTCCAAAGCCACTTCCTTAACAGGTGTCATTTGGATGACTTTTTTACGACCAACAGCTCGGTCAGGCTGGGTAACAACAGCCAAAATTTCATACTGGTCATCCGCCAAAAGACCTTTTAAGACTGTCGCTGAAAATGCTGGTGTACCCATAAAAATCAACTTTGTCATGTTTGCTTTCTCATCTCCTTTTCCTTTAATCATTGCTACTAATTCTATTATCCCTTCATTATACCATTTTTGCTTATTTTTTCCTTAACTAAAGGTTCTTTTAACACTGCAATGTTTGGACTTTGGAAACTTCTAACCACCTAGCCGTTGCTAACAGGCCATAAGACTCAAGTAACTAGTATCAAATTGGTCTCATTCTATCCCCAAAATAGCACGAATATCTTCAACCGTCAAGTTTGCACGGCTTTCACTACCGTCAAGAACCGTTTTGACTAGATTTTTCTTATTTTCTTGCAGGGCTTGGATTTTTTCTTCAATGGTTCCTCTGGTAATCAGGCGGTAGCATTCTACTTTTTCAGTCTGCCCCATACGATGGGCACGACTAATGGCCTGGGCTTCCACAGCTGGATTCCACCAGAGGTCAACCAGAATAACCGTGTCTGCACCTGTCAAATTCAGACCAACCCCTCCTGCTTTCAAGGAAATGAGAAAGGCATCCCGACTACCCGCATTGAAGGCCTGGGTCATTTCCTGGCGTTGATTGGCAGGGGTGGAGCCTGTCAGGGTATAAGAAGTTAAACCAATTTCTTTTAATTGTTCTTCAATCTGCTCCAGCATCTGTCTGAATTGGGAGAAAATCAGGACCCTATGCTCTCCTTCTTTGAGTTGCAGGAGCAGTTCTTTCAGGCTATTGAGCTTGCCACTCTCTCCCCTGAAATCATCCATGAACAAACTAGGTGTGTCACATATTTGGCGCAATCGCGTAATCCCAGACAGAATTTCAATCTTGCTTCGGTTGATTTGGGCATCATCAGCGCCGGCAATTTTAGACTGCATTTGTTGGAGCTGGGCCAGATAGATGGTTTTCTGCTCATCAGTCAATTCATTGAGTACATTGACCTCTGTCAAATCAGGCAACTCCTGCAGAACATCTTCCTTATGCCGTCTGAGAACAAAGGGCTGGATGGTTCGAGCAATCTCTTTGGCACTTAACTTGCTAAAGGCCTGCTTACTGGGCAATAAACCTGGAAGTACAATTTGGAAGATAGACCACAATTCCGTCAAATGATTTTCAATCGGTGTACCTGAAAGAGCGAAACAATTCCCAACCTCAAATTCTCTCAGTAGCTGAGCGATTTTGGACTGGGCATTTTTCATGACCTGAGCCTCATCTAAAATCAGGTAGTCAAACTTTTCTTGTTTGTAGAGATCACTATCCTGCCTAAAAGATGGGTAGGAAGTCACCAAAATTTGATGCCCCTGGGCAATCAAGTCTACTCGCTGCTCCTTACTTCCGTGAACAACCCCTACTTCTAAATCCGGAGCAAAGCGCTGACATTCATCTAACCAGTTATAAATCAAACTTGAGGGAGCCAAAATCAAAACCCGGCTATCCTCGGTCATCCGACTGGATAGAAAGGCGATGGTTTGCAGGGTCTTTCCAAGTCCCATATCATCCGCCAAAATACCACCAAAACCATAATGGTCCAACATCGACAGCCATTTAATACCAGTCTGTTGGTAATCTCTCAATTCAATTTTCACATCCAAAACAGGTAAGGGAAAGCTATCAGGCTTGGCAAGATAACCAGCCATTTCTTGAAAATCCTTAGAAAAACGAACTTGATCATAGCTAGAAAGCGATTGGGCTAATTGAAAACCTGCCAAAGCATGAACCTGCACCTGTCCACCCTTTCCATGTTTTGCTCGGAGCTGAATAAGGGTCTGACTGATTTTTCGGGTTTCCTCATCAAAAACAAGGACTTTCCCGGTCGGGCTGGTGTAATGGTCCTCTTGATTGAGCAAGGCTTCAAGTGCCTGATCTATTTCAGACTGATCAATTCCAGATAAATCGAATGAAATATCCAAAAGCGAGCCATTTCGAACAATCTCCAGCTGTGGTTTGACTTCAACCAAGAGGGACCGAAGATTTTCTGTTAGATGAACTGGTCCCATTTTTTCTAGCAAGGGCAGCTGTTGACGGAAGAAGGAATAAACTTCCTGTTGACTGAGGGCAGGTCTTTGAGCCAGGTATTTGCCCCGAAAACCAGCCAAACTGATTGCCTGAAAGACAGCTTCTAGGTGCTGAAAATGACTGGCAAATGGAAGGAGGCTCAATTCTTCCTCACTTCTGACCAAGCGACCATCAAAATCTAAAACTAATTGCAAGGACAGACTTCCATTTTCCTCCATCTCCATATGGAAATGAGGGATGAAATCGTGAATTTTAAAGCGTTTGGGTGCCTTGACCCTTCCAATGGTCTGCAAATCCAGCAAACTCAAAGCCAAACGATCCTGATCCTGAAAATCGACCTGAACCTTTCTCACACCAGACTCAGTAGGCACTAGATTAGAAATCTGACCAATCAGTTGCTCCTGCATCCGATTGACACTATAAATGACCCCATCAAGCAAGAGATAACGACCTTGAAATAGAGGACGAACAGCTTTTTCATGAATAACCATCTCAATCATATGCGTATGGACTGTCACATCAAAGTGATAAAGTCCAGTTTCCTCTGTCAAAGGAAGTACCATCAAGGACGAATAGGAACGCTGTTCATAGGTAAAGACAAACTCATCCAGCTGGTTCAACAAATCAAGCCCTTCTTCAAAATAGGCTTGGGGCAAACGGAAATGCCTCCCAAAATGGATGAGAATATCCGAATCTAATCCTACCTTCTCTGGAATCAAGGTCCAAAGAAAATCCAATAGAGCCTGACTGGCTTCATCAAAGTTTTCATAGGCTAGCTGCTCATAGTAATTTTTCCCGATTTGATAATGCCCATTGGTCTTGAGTAAGCGCAAAAAAGCACCAATGTCCCTTACAATATAGGCGCGCGTGTCTGGTAAACGGCTAATTTTCAAGGTCCAGTCTATCTGCCGATCATAAGGCAACAAGCTCCCCTCAACAGAGAGGCGATACTTGATGCCCATTTCTGGTTTGGGATGCAAAATCTCATCTAAAAAGAGGCCACCAAAATAGGTCCGACGAACCGTTTCCTTGTGTTGATTTCCCTCTTCTTTCCGCTCCTGCTCCAGATTTTTACCAGCCCCATCATTTTTTAAATAATACTCCGTGGCTGCCAAATGCTGACAGTAGCCCTTGCTTTGAAACAAGTGACAACTACACTGCAAATCACTATCCTCATCACTGTAAACAAAACGTTCCCCAGCAATATCCAGCTCCAACTTCCCATTCTCGCTCTGAAGAACAGTCAGTTTCCCAGCCTCATACAAATCAATTCCTTCTTGGCGAACCCGCCCCGGCATCATGCGACCCATAGCAATACCTCTTTTGACCTAGCACAATCTCTAAAATATTATCTTTTCATTATAGCATATTTCAAGAGATAATTCCTTGCCTAGGCATCAAAAAAACACCAGTCAGTCACTGATGTTCCTAGAAATCATTTTATAATATGTTGTCACTTGCCACATTTTCTTCACAAAACCAAGTGTCTTTAAGAGCCAAAATAGGAGAATTGGTATGAAAAGGATTGCTAAAATGAGGTTAACCCAGCCCTTTCCATCCAGAAACATTAGGAGAAATACTATTGGTACAAAAGTAAGCAGACCAAGCATCAAGAAATTGATTAGAAGCCCCAACCAGCCCAGCCAGTAGCGAAGTCCAAAAGGAGCATACTTTCTTTCATCGAAATCTGCCAAACCCGCCAAAAATTCAAATACTAGTTCACCTAAAAATTCCATACTAGACTTCCTTTCTGACCTGTCGGTAATACTTGGTTCGTCGAATGAGGGTTTTCATCGCATGTAGGGATAGGAGGCTGAGTGCTATAGCACATAACAAAAAGAAGATGAAAAGCAAAACCGTAGGCTGTTCAAATCGATGATAGACCATGGTTGAACCACCTGTAAAAGCGATAAAATAGGATGCCAAAGTCACCAAATTGAGCCAGATGCAAGCCACCAGCCCCAGCCAATACCGAAAGCCGAAAGGCTTATACTGACTGTCTTCATAAAATACAAGAAAAAATGATGAAAAAGAAAGCAATATCAAAAAAGAACGCCAAATCGGAATCGCTACCATACCAACACCTCCTAGTCCCATTCTAGCATATTTACGAATAATTGCAAAGAAAAAAGAGGTTTGACCTCTCTTTCTTATTTCCGTTTTCGTGCAATCAGATGAATCGGTGTTCCTTCGAAGACAAAGGCCTTGCGGATTTGATTTTCCAAGAAACGCATATAGGAGAAGTGCATGAGCTCTTCTTCGTTGACAAAGACCACAAATGTCGGTGGCTTGGTCGCAACCTGGGTCGCGTAGAAAATTTTCAAGCGTTTACCCTTGTCGGTCGGCGTCGGGTTGATAGCAATAGCATCCATGATAACATCGTTGAGGACAGCCGACGGAATACGGGTATTCTGGCTCTCACTGATGGCCTTAATCATCTCAGGCAACTTGTGCAAGCGTTGCTTGGTCAAGGCTGACACGAAGATAATCGGTGCGTAAGACAAATACTGGAATTGGTCACGGATATCATCTTCCCATTTCTTCATGGTGTGGTTATCTTTTTCAAGCGTGTCCCACTTGTTGACCACGATAATCATTCCCTTACCAGCTTCATGGGCAAAGCCTGCGATGCGTTTGTCGTACTCGCGGATGCCTTCTTCTGCATTGATGACCATGAGTATAACATCTGAACGCTCAATGGCACGCATGGCACGCATAACGGAGTATTTCTCCGTATTTTCATAGACCTTACCAGACTTGCGCATCCCTGCGGTGTCAATCATGGTAAATTCTTGACCTTCTGAGTCTGTAAAGTGCGTATCAATGGCATCTCGAGTCGTTCCAGCAACAGGCGACGCAATCACGCGCTCTTCCCCCAAAATAGCGTTAATCAAACTTGATTTACCAACGTTTGGACGACCAATCAAGCTGAACTTGATAATATCTGGATTTTCTTCTACTTCTTGGACTGGCAGATTTTCAATGATAGCGTCCAAGACATCCCCTGTACCGATACCATGCACAGATGATACTGGGTATGGATCCCCTAGACCGAGCGAATAGAAATCGTAGATGTCATTCCGCATTTCAGGGTTATCGACCTTGTTGACAACCAAAATAACTGGTTTGTTGGTCTTATAAAGGATGCGTGATACATACTCGTCAGCATCTGTCACACCTTCCTTACCTGATACAACAAAGACGATAACATCCGCTTCATCCATGGCAATCTCAGCCTGGTGCTTGATTTGGTCCATGAAAGGAGCATCCACATCATCGATACCACCTGTATCAATCAGGGAAAACTTGCGATTGAGCCACTCACCAGTAGCATAAATACGGTCGCGGGTCACACCTTCCACGTCTTCTACGATAGAAATACGTTCACCAGCGATACGGTTAAATAGTGTTGATTTTCCAACGTTGGGACGGCCAACGATGGCGATAGTTGGTAGAGCCATTGCTCCTCCTCTTCTAATATAGTCGTTTTCGTTTATCTTTTATTACGTCGACGCATGAGGAAACTTCGTTTCCCTATTTCCAACTTCAAATAATGTCATCATTATTTGAACTCGCTTTGCCGTACTCCAGTACTGTCTGCAGCTCGTTGCCTAGTACTAAAAGCAAACAAAAAGACTATAACTTACAATAATTTATGTTTTTCTAATACAGCCCTCGTTTCAGGCTGCTCTGGCTGACCAAACTAGGCAACCATACGCTCCGACCAGGTTTCTGTCTGACGGGCACCTGCATAGTCTGTCTGAACTTGGTCATAGGCTTGGATGACTTCCAGGCCTTGCTCCACATATTCTTCCTGGAAGACTATGGCTTCTCTTGCCAAACGTGGTTTAACAGGATGGTTTTGGGCTGGTCGACCTAGGGCTATGCAGAAAATCGGATAGGTATAGTCCGACAAGTTGAACAGCTCTGCTATTGCCAAGGCCTTATGGCGAATCATACCGATGAAGACACCACCATAGCCCAAGCTTTCCGCTGCTAAAAGGGCATTTTGCCCTGCTAGGCTCGCATCAACAGAAGAAATCAGGAGATTCTCAGGTCCCTTGGCATCAAAGTCTGAACCGTGGAGTTGAGCTGCCTTGCTGGCACGATTATGATCGCCCACAAAAACCAGAATGGCCTGAGCCTGTAAAATAGCTGGCTGGGGCACCAAATCATAGAGAGCCTGTTTTTTCTCCTCCGACTGCACCACAATAATGGAATAGGACTGGAAATTCTTCCAGCTAGACGCAGCTCGCCCAGCTGATATAATAGCTTGCAAATGTTCCGCCTCAATGGGCTCTTCCGTAAAACGGCGGACGGAAGTGTGACTCAACATCAAATCAATGGTTTCATTCATCGGCGGTTCTTTCCTTTCAAGTGTAAATCACGAGCCAGATAGCGAATCCGCTCCATAACCCGTTTGGCCTGCCAGGTTTCATCACCAGACTTACCAGATGCGAAATGACGCTCCAAATCATCAAAGGAGAAATTGGAGGTAAAGAAGGTCGGCAGATTTTCCTGCATGCGGTATTGCAGAATGACCTGCAGCACATCGTCACGCACCCACGGACTATGTTGCTCCGCTCCGATGTCATCTAGCACCAAGACCTGAGCTATCTTGATTTCATCAATCCGCTCCTTAACAGAGCCATCTTTGATGGCATTTTTTATGTCTACCACAAAGGTTGGATAATGGAGCATGGTGGTTGACTGAAGATGAGTTTTGGATAACAAATTGGCTAAATAAGCCATCAAATAACTTTTTCCAATACCGAAATTACCATATATGTAAAGACCTTTTGGCTTTTCCTCAAAGCGTTTGACAAAATCCGCAATAGCTAGCATGACTTCCACACGATTTTCATCGCTCTTATCAATATCCGCCACGGTTACATTTTTCAAACTTGCTGGCATATTGATGAGCTGGATGCGGTTCTTGATAGCTTCCAAACGACGGTATTCGACCAATTCCTCTGTCTCAAGATAGGAAACATCCGCATAGCCCTCATTCATGACCAAAACTGGTTGATACCCCTTAGCAATATAGGCTTGGTCTTGCTTGACAAAGAGGTCGCGCTGGCTGATATATTCCAAAAACTTTGAAATGGACAGAGTAATTTCCTGCTGGGTCAAGCCTTCTTTTTTGATAAAAGCAGCGACTTCAGGATCACTCACAATCTCCTGATAGAGTTGCTGATATGATTTTGGACTTGGATTGGTTGCCTGCGACAGCCTGTCTTGTACTGATTTCATCAGCTACCTCCTTTGTTTTCCATTTCTTCTAATTCACGATAAAGGGCAGCCAGCTTGGCTTGACCTTCTTGCGTTTGTTCTTGCTGAACCTCTTCCTTACTCCAGTCAGGCACATTGGTTTTGGTTTCTGGCTTGGGTTTACTCTGTGCTTGACCTGTCTTCAACTCTCTTAGATAAAGAATAGCGGCCTCAGCACTAGCAATTCCCTTGTAGGAAAAATCATTACCCAGCTTCATGGCATATTTTTCATTTAGATTGGCCGAGTCCACCTTGTTAAAAGTATAGAGGACCAAGACATTGATAACTTCGTCAAGCAAGCCCAAGTTTGCCAGATCTTTCAAGCACTTTCTCTCTGTATCAGTCGGGACCGCCTTACGTTGCTCCTTGATAAAAGCGAGCAAAGCCGAACTTGACTTAGCTTTTGCCTCTCGAACAATGGCCTGTTCCTGAGGACTTAAATGACCTGCAGGCACCTGTTTAGCCTGACGTGACTGCTGCAAGCGCTTGGTAGATAGGGTAAAACCAATCGCCGTTGCCTTTGCCTGACGATAGGTTTCCAACCAAGTCCACCCTGCCTGCTCTGCTATGTGACTAAGAGCAATAATGTCCTCTGCTTCATCTTGAAAAAGAAGCTTGTCTTTTGCCATCAAGGCCTTGAAGGCAGACCAGTCAAAATCATGTTTGGGTTCAAACCTCCCCTCAATCTGACCAGTAAGCGTAAAGACCTGAGAGAAGGTCTTGGATACATTCTTTTCTTGAGGAGGTCTGGAACCCTGTAAGCCTTCTACACTGGCTTCACCTATTCGTTGTGCCAATAGCTGTTTGTATAGGGGCTTGTCCAAAAATTGTTTGACCGTCAGTGGTGGCAACAAGACCAAGCCTGTCAACTCATCTGCCCGATAGACTTGTAGCAATTCCATGGCAGATAAGAGATCCAAGGCCTGCTCCAAGCGCTTCATACCGAAATCCATATGATTGAGGATTGTCGCCCACTTGTAACGCCCCTGCCCCTGATCCGAGAAACTATAGAGGTAGTAGTAAAGGGCTAGGGCATCAAAACTGATGATGGGTTGATAGCACTGGCTTAAACTGATAATGTCTGGTGTAAAAGGACTGGTCTTTATGTAGGTAAATAAATCATTTGGCTTCATGAGCAGCACCTGACTTTACTTTACTACCCTTAGAAATCATCTGCTTGAGCAGATTTTCCAACTCTTCCACATCCTTAAAGGAACGATAGACAGAGGCAAAACGCACATAGGTGATTTCATCCAACTCCACCAATTCGTCCATGACAAAATTACCAATGACATCACTTTCAACCTCGCCATCACTCTGAGAACGAACCTTCTGCTCAATCCGGTTGACAACTTCGTCTATATCACTAGTTGAAACTGGACGTTTTTGTGCTGAACGAATGATACCATTGAAAATCTTTTCACGGGAAAATTGCTCCCTAGTCCCGTCCTTCTTCACAACGACGAGGGTTTTTTCTTCAACACGTTCATAGGTGGTAAAACGTTGACCACATTGATCGCAAGAACGACGGCGACGGATGGTGTTGCCATCTTCAGCCTGACGACTATCAATAACACTTGATTTCAAACTTTGACATTTTGGACAACGCATACTCTCACTCCTACAACTTCTTTATCACTTCAGTATAGCATAAAAACAGCAAAAATAAAAGAAAGCGAGAAAACCCACTTTCTATTTTTAACCATTGTTAACCGAGTTTCATATCCCCTTGCTTCTTCAAGCGACTGGCAACCCATTCACGAACCAGACGGTAAATAACCGCAAAGATAGGTGTAAAGAAGACCATACCAAGCAAGCCAAACAAATTTCCACCAATCAAGGCTGCAGCAAGGGTAAAGAGAGTCGGAAGTCCTACCGATTGTCCAACCACACGCGGATAGATAACATTCCCCTCAATCAACTGGATAATCTGGAAGAGAGCAATAGACCAAAGTGCCAAGAGGGGATTTTGCACCGCCACAAATAAGGCACTAATCAGACAGGCGGTAAAGGGACCAATGTAAGGCACAAAGGATAAAACACCTGCCAAAATTCCTGCCATGCTGGCATAAGGAATTCCTGAGAGAGAATAACTCACAAATACGAGAGTACCGATAATACAGGCTTCTACGATTTGGCTCATTAGGAATTTATCATAAGTATCAACAATGACTTCTCCAATATAACTAATCACTCGAACAGTTTTTGTCGGCAGTATCGCTTGTAGGAATTTACCTGTCATAGCTTGCAGATGTTCCTTGCTTCCAAGTATTGCCAAGGTAAAGAAGAAGGCCATCACAAGCGTCATGGTATTGGAAAAAATACCAGTGACATTTGATACTAAACCTGATAAGACTGGCGTTACCAAATTGGAAATAAAGGTTAGATTTTTCAATTGGTCCAGCATACCTGCAATTTGCTCACCCAACTGACCAGCCAAAAGTCCATTTTTTTCCAGGAAGCTTGTAAGGGCATTGACCGATTTAGGAATTGCTGTGCTACTCACCGTCACTAATTGCGACACCGTTGACATCAAGGTAGGAAGAACAATCAACACCAACCCAGTAACAATTAAAGCAAAACCAATCAACACTCCAACAATAGCCAAGGAACGTTTGGATTTATTCAAAAAAGAAACCTTCTCTATCTGATCCTCTATTTTTTTCATAGGCACATTTAAAATAAAGGCAATGATACTCCCTATAAAGAGAGAATTCATGCTTCCCAACAAAATCTGAACTGCCTTGTATATCGTATCCCAATTCAATACAGCTAAGAGGGTAGCTCCAGCCAACAAAATCAATAAAGCTTTTTCTTTAAACGACGAATTCATAATATCTCCAATTTTGTATGATTAGCATTCAGTTTATCATAGGAAGCAAAAAAAAGAAAGAGTTTCCCCTTTCTTAATCTCGCATGGCATAACCAACGCCACGAACTGTCTTGATGTAAGATGGTTTACCGGTAACATCTAATTTTCCACGTAAATAACGAATATATACATCTACTACATTAGTTTCCGATGTCGTTTCATATTTCCAAACTCGCTCTAGCAATTGTTCTCGGCTGACAGGTTCGGGGCTGTTCATCAGAGTTGCAAGCAAATCATATTCGCGTCTGGTCAGGTTAATCAACTCATCCCCACGAGTAACGGTTCGATTTTGAAAATCGACCTTTAGGTCACGATAGGCTGCTTGCAAAGGAACGTGCTTACAATTCTTATCAATAAAATCTCGCCCACGGAAGATGGCTGCAATTTGCTCAACCAAATCACTGATGACAAAGGGCTTGACGACATAAGAAACTGCGTATGAAAGCACTTCTTCTCCATATTTGGCAACATCAGCTGAATCAATGGCCACAATCAAGACACTAGCAGGCTTGATGGCCAACAATTCCCTTGACAATTCCTTACTAGACATATCAGAAAGCTGAAAGCTCATCAAAATCAAATCAAAATCCGTTTCATGAGCTAAGGAGAGGGCTTCTTTCCCTGTTGAGGCATAATCTACCAAATACTCCTTCTTCTGCAGCTCCATGGAAACAAAGTGCGAAAGATTGCGCTCTCTTCCGGCAATCAAAATTTTCTTAGCCATTATCTCTTTCATTGTTCTCTCTATCAATCAAATTAGCTAGCGACAAATTAGAAAGAAGGGCGCTCACACGCCCATTCTTTTATTTTGTTTCGCTATACCAATCGTAGTGGAAGACACCTTCTTTGTCTTTACGATTGTATGTGTGGGCACCGAAGTAGTCACGTTGTGCTTGGATTAGGTTAGCTGGCAAGTTTTCAGCACGGTAGCTATCAAAGTAGGTAATCGCTGCTGAGAAGGTTGGAACAGGTACACCTGCCTGAACTGCCAAGGCAACAACATCGCGAACAGCCTGTTGGTACTTAGCGGTCACATCAAGGAAGTATTCATCCAAGAGCAAGTTAGCCAAGTCTTCATCACGTCCATAAGCATCTGTAATTTTTTGCAAGAAACGAGCACGGATGATACAACCTGCACGCCAGATTTTAGCAATTTCACCAAATGGCAAGTTCCAGTTGTTTTCTTTAGAAGCTACACGCAGTTGGGCAAACCCTTGTGCATAAGACATAATTTTTGAGAAGTAAAGGGCTTGACGGATCTTTTCTACCAATTCAGCCTTGTCACCTTCGTATGCAAACGGAGCTGGTTTTGGAAGAACTTTGCTGGCTGCCACGCGCTCATCCTTGTAAGTTGAGATGTAACGAGCAAAAACAGACTCTGTAATCAATGACAAAGGCACACCCAAGTCAAGTGATGATTGGCTTGTCCATTTACCTGTACCCTTGTTACCAGCAGCATCCATGATATAGTCAACGATTGGACCATCTTGAGCTTGGTCATCCTTGCGTTTCAAAATGTCAGCTGTAATTTCAATCAAGTAGCTATCCAATTCGCCTTGGTTCCACTCAGTAAAGATGTCAGCCATTTCATCAACTGACAAGCCAAGCAAGTGTTGCATGAGGTCATAAGACTCCGCAATCAACTGCATATCGCCATACTCGATACCGTTGTGGACCATTTTTACATAGTGACCAGCACCGTCTGGACCGATGTAGGTCACACATGGAGCGCCATCTTCTGGAGCTTTTGCTGAAATTTCTTCTAAGACATCTGCCACCAATTCATAAGCTTCTTTTTGACCACCAGGCATGATAGATGGACCTTCAAGGGCACCTTTTTCACCACCAGATACACCTGTACCGATGAAGTTGATACCTGAGTTAGCCAATTCTTTGGAACGACGGATCGTGTCTTCATAGAAGGTATTACCACCATCGATCAAGATGTCCCCTTCATCCAAGTGTGGCAAGAGGGCTTGAATGGTTGCATCTGTACCAGGTCCAGCCTGCACCATGAGCATGATGCGGCGTGGTTTTTCAATAGAAGCTACAAAGCTTTCTACATCGTAGCTTGGGACCAAGTTTTTACCTGGGTTGCTTGCTACAACATCTTCTGTCTTATCAGCAGAACGGTTGTAAATGGCTACTGAATAACCACGTGATTCTACGTTAAGTGCCAAGTTGCGACCCATTACGGCCATCCCTACAACACCAAAATTTGCTTTTGTCATTTGTTTACTCCTCTAATTTCTATCTCTTTTATTATACACCGAAAGGCTGAAATTGACAAGAATTTTCAGATAATTTAACCATCCAAACTATTCTTCACTGTCAAACAAGCCTTGCAATTGTGCAAAAGGACTATTAGCTTCTTTTTTCTCTTGCGCTTTTTGTTGGAAATCTTCCTCGGTCATCAAAGCCCAAGCTTGACCAGAAGGCAGGTCAGTGCCAGCTTCTTCTTCAGGTGTCAAGACCTTAATCGGAATGGCTAAAAGAATATTATCCGCCACGCTTTCCTCTAGGACAATGTAGTCGTCTTCTACTACCAAAACCATATACTCGTCAATCAAGTCCTGCTCCTTAAGAACTGCTTCATTGGCTACAAAAAGTTCATTGACTTCTTGAACCTCATGCAGAAGGACTGGTTGCAAGGAACGGCTGGAAGCCAAGGTAATATCGTAGGTCATCTGGTAGTCCAAGAAAAAGAAACCGGATTCAAAACGGACATTTCCACTTACTTGGACAGGCGACAAGCCTAAAACGTCACTATTTCGAGCCTGCAAGTCTTCCTGTAAATCCAAGGTCTTCTCAAAGGAAATTCCATCTGGATTTTTCTGAATATCGTAAATATGAAACATGATTTTCCCCTATTCAGCTAGTTCTGTGATGTAGTTGTAGACTTCCTGACCAGCAACTGCTCCATTTCCAACAGCAGTCGCAATCTGACGGAGTTGATTTTGGCGGATGTCGCCAATGGCATAAATACCAGATTTGCTGGTTTCCATCTTTTCATTGGTGATAATCCAACCAGCTTCATCTGTAATGCCCAAATCCGCAACGGAATCCGTCATCGGATCCAAACCAACGTAAACAAAGACACCACCGAAGTCCAATTCACTGACTTCCTCTGTTTTCACGTTTTTAATACGAACGCTCTGAACCCGTAAGTCATCTCCCTTGATTTCTTCTACCACACTGTCCCAGATGAAGTTAATTTTTTCATTGGCAAAGGCGCGATCTTGGATGACTTTTTGAGCGCGTAGTTGGTCACGTCGGTGAACAATGGTCACAGATTCCGCAAATTGCGTCAAGAAGAGGGCTTCTTCGACTGCAGAATCACCACCTCCGACAACCAAGAGTTTTTGCCCACGGAAGAAGGCACCATCACAGACCGCACAGTAGGAAACACCACGGCTATTGTACGTATCCTCACCTGGCACACCAAGCAAGCGGTGTTTGGCTCCCATGGCCAGAATGACTGTCTTGGTTTCCAAGACGTCATCTTCAGTAATGATTTTCTTAATTGGACCATCTTCTTCGATGCGTACCAAGGTCCCAAAAATATGGTCCACTCCAAATTTTTCAAGGGGTTCAAACATTTTCTCTGCCAAGGCTGGACCAGAAATATGGTCATAGCCTGGATAGTTTTCAATTTCAGCGGTGTTATTCATCTGACCACCGTAAATGCCACGCTCCAGAAGCGCCACTTTTAGATTGCTTCGCCCTGCATACAGGGCTGCAGTCATCCCAGCAGGACCTGCACCAATTACAACTGTATCGTACATATCTTTTCCTTCTATGCTTTAAACATTAACAAAATCCCCATGACCCCAAAGGCAAGAATAGGGATAATCATGACATTGATCATTAGTAAATCAAATAAGAAATCCTGGCGCTCTTGCGGCGTTTGATCCACTCTTCTACCCGCTCTTGAGACAAAGTAAATGAGACTGGATAAGATAACCAACAAGGCAGCGACTAGGAGCCCCTGCAAGTAAAAACTGAGAATATTTTGTAACATGGTTTTCCCCAATCCTCTTAGAAGGTTTGGCGTTTGGCCTTACGCTCTGCACGACCCTTGGCACGTGCTTCTACACGCTTGGTCTTGCGGCGTTTCTCATCAACTGCCCACTGAATTTTCTTCTTGTAACCTGGCTTGACTTTTTTCTTTTTCTTCTTGACCAAGCCAATCATTTCCAAGTCCAGTTTTTCACGCGATTTTTCACGGTTGGCACGGCGGTCACGATCGTAGGTATCGACAAACTCACCATTTTTCATTTCTTTTGGCAAGAACTTGATATTGAGCTTTTCTAACTCGCGGATGTCCGCATCATCGCTCGGCTGATAAAGGGTAATGGCAATACCTGACAGTCCATTCCGACCCGTCCGACCCACACGGTGAACAAAGAAGGAGAGATCCTGCGGAATAGCATCATTGATAACATGGCTGACACCTTCAATATCAATCCCACGCGCTGCCAGGTCTGTTGCTACTATGTATTGATAGTCCAAGTTCTTCACCTGGTTCATGATCCGCTTGCGCTCACGTGGTGGAATATCCCCATGAATCTTTGCAACGCGTAGACCATTTGCCGTCAAATAGCTGTGTAATTCATCTGCACGAGTCTTGGTATTGACGAAAATCATGGCCAAGTAAGGCTGCATGAGCTTGGTCACTTCCAAGATCTGCGCATTGCGGTCACGGCCCTTGGTTGAAATCAGCCAGTTTTCAATGGTATCTGAAATGACCGTATGGGTCTTGATTTGTTCCATGACCGGATTAGACAAATACTTTTTCAAAAACGGCTGCAGTTTCTGCGGAATGGTGGCTGAAAAGACCATAAATTGCAAATCTTTTGGCAGGCTACCAGCAATCTTATCTACTGTTTCCAAGAAGCCCATGTCCAAGGTCATATCGGCCTCATCCACTACAAATGTCTTAGCCTTATGGATAGCCAAGTCCCCTGATTTGACCAAATCATAGATACGACCCGGTGTCCCAACAACAATGTGGGGCTGACCAGCTTGGAGCTTGTCAATCTGACGGTTCTTATCCGTACCACCAACATAATTGGTCACACGAACTTCGATGTCCGAATGACTGGCCAACTGACGAGCCGCCTGGTAAATCTGGGTTGCCAGTTCACGAGATGGGGCTGTAATGACAGCCTGAACCTGATCCAATTCCTCATTGAGTTTCTGGAAAATGGGAATTAAAAAGGTATGGGTCTTCCCTGAGCCCGTTTTTGATTCCCCAATCAAATCACGACCAGACAAGACAACAGGAATCAATTTCTCCTGAACCTCTGTCGGCTGGACAAAGTTAATTTCTTTCAAAGCCTCTTGAATATAAGGCTTTAGTTTCATATCTGTAAATTTCATAGTTTCCTCTTTGGAACCTGGGTGCACAAGCAAATCAACGACTGCGAATACAGGTTCTTCATTATACTGCCTTCTATTATAGCACAAAAACAGCATTCCTGCTGTTTCTGAAATTCTATAGATAAAGAATGACCAAGGTAATCAGGCTCATGACAAGACCAACTGACCAAAGGAAGAAGTCAACCTGCCACTCGCTCCATTTTTCAGACTTACCTGTCAAACCACCTAATTCCAAATGATGATGGAAAGGTGTCATACGGAAGATACGACGACCTTCTCCAAAACGTTTTTTAGTGTATTTGAAATATGAAACTTGTAACATAACGGATGATGTTTCGATAACATAGACCAAACCGATTAGGAGGAGGGTCCATTCTTGACGAAGCGCAATGGAAATGGTTGCCAACATCCCACCGAGTGCCAGACTTCCCACATCTCCCATGAAGATCTTGGCTGGTTTACGGTTGTAGACAAAGAAACCAAGCAAGCCACCGATCATGGTCACACAGACCAAGAGAATATCAAACTTCTGCTCCTGGTAAGCAATAACAGAATAGGCCAGCAAACTGATTGTCACAGAAATAGAAGCCAATCCATCAATCCCATCTGTCAGATTGACCGCGTTTGAAAAACCAACCAACCAGAATAGAACAAATGGTAAATAGAGTACCCCAAGATTGATAATGTGGCCAAAGACATTGAGCTCACCACCACCAGCACCTTTGACATGGACAAAATAGAAAACAAGACCACCCAGGATTTGTAGGGCTAGCTTTTGCTTAGGATTAAGTCCTTCATTGATTTTGCGGAAGATTTTCAAGAAATCATCCAAAAATCCGACCAAGCCATAGAGAGCCAAAATGAAAAGAATAGCCAAGACACCACCTGTCAGCATTTTCAGGCTAGCTGCAAAAATAAAACTAACAAGGACAGCAACAACTAGGAAGACTGTACCCCCCATGGTAGGAGTTCCGGCCTTGAACTGGTGTTGCTTGACATCTTCGTGCATCTGTTGCCCTTCGATGCGCTTGGCTTGATAAAAGGTAATAAATCGTGGTATCAGGATTACCGTTGCTAAAAATGCAACCAATCCCGACATAAGTGCAAACTGCATATTATTCTCCTAACGTAACTGTTAATTTCTTGGTTTTATTCAACTTGGTCCCCACTTCTACGCTCTGCTTCACAACCTTGGAACCAGACCCCTCATAGGTCACTTCAATACCTGTCCATTCAGCTAGTAGATCCATATTCTCCTTGGTCACCGCATACAAGTCTGGCATTTCTTCCAATTTATTCGTCAATAAGAGAACCTGTTGATTAGGGGCTACTAAGCTACCTTTTTCCAAAGAAACCTTCTTAATCTCAGCACCTTTGCCTAAAATAACTGGTTGAACCAGATAGCGACGAAGCTCCTCAGCCGACTCACCAGGTGCCTTACCAATTAGATCTGGCAATGTGTAGTCCGTTTCTTTTCCAACAGAAGCTAGGGACGGAGCTGGAGCATCTATGTTCAAGCTATCCTTCAATAACATCGCTTCTTTTAAGGTCGGACTAATAATACTATCCCAAGACAGAACATTTAGCACTTCTGGCTGACGAATGGTCACATACATAATAAATTCCGGGTCCTCAGCAGGAATCATGGCCACTACCGAGTTGATATAGGCTCCTTTAATATAACCCTGGCCATCTTCACTGGCAATTTCGGCAGACCCTGATTTCATGGCAATATCATACCCTTCCACCTGGATGGCTGGGCCTTGTATATCATGAGAATAGAGAGTTCCGAAAATGGGATCTGCTCCGACATTGATCATGTAGCGAAGGGTATCATCTGCCGCTTTTTCTGAAACAGGATTGCCCACCTCTTCTTTATCAGAAATACGAGCCGACTCCGTATTGGGATCATAGAGAGCAGAAATAAATTTTGGCTCCAACATGACCCCATTATTAGCAATGGAAGTGAAACTTCTGATCATCTGAGCCTGATTGGCAGAAATCCCCTGACCGAAAGTGGACATGGCAATGGTTACGATATTGTCTTCAGGTACCAAACCAGGGGCCTCATCTCCCATACCGAAACGGGTTGGGTAACCAAAACGAAACTTAGTCAGGTAATTCAACCATTTCTCATCCCCCATCTGCTGTTGGAGCAGGGTCATACCAACGTTACTTGACAGGGAGAAGCCTTGGGCGTAGTTCAAGGTCACGGCAGACATCCCATCATTGAGGGTCCAGTCATTGATTTTTGCATCGGCAATCACATACTCATTATTGGTATAGTAGGCATTTGGATCGAAAGTACCGTTATCAATAGCTGATGCGACCGTCAAGACCTTCATGGTAGAACCAGGTTCAAAGGCTTCTTGGTAAAGGAGCGAACGTTCTAGGAGTCCCTCTTGTCCCAAGCCTTCCTTAGTGTCTGAATCATAGCTGGGACGTTGCGTCGTTGCTAAAATTTCTCCAGTCCTAGCCGAAACCAAGGTGGCATTTGCATAACGACCTCTGGCAGTATCAAAGAAGGTATTCATATTGGTTTCTAGTGACCGCTGCAGGTCTGCTGAAATAGTCGTATAAACATCCTGACCATTGATAGTGGCCTCTTTCACCGTTTCTGTCCCTGGCAAAACTCGACCCTGGCTATCCTTTTCATAAACAACCTTGCCATCCTGACCAGCTAGAATATCGTTGAGGTAGTACTCCATACCACTCATCCCTTGCAGGCTATGACTGCCATCCTTGTTTTCAATCAAGTTGGCAAGTCCGACAAAGATGGATGCGAAGTTACCATTTGGATACATCCGTCCTGGACTGGCATTGAAGGCAATCCCCTCAATCCCAGCAGCCTTCATCTCCTCCTGGATAGTGGTCATGGTACTATAAGAAATATTTTTCCCTAATGTTCCAAAGTAAACCTGCTTTAATTCTGGCTGTCTCAACTGCTGAAGAACATAATCCGTCTCCATCCCAAGGTGTTTTTTGAAAATATCCGCCACCTTAGTAAATTGACTGTCCTCAACATAGAGAATTTTTTTCAGTTCTGATACATATTCCTTATCAATAATGGCATAAACGGTATAGGTGGTAGAATCTTCTGCGATAGGAATCCCCGTACGATCATAGATTGTTCCACGTTTTGCCTGGATGGTTACCTCTTTCTGATGAACAGCATCTGCCCTCTCAGACAGTTTTACCCCTGCCTTGCTATCCGTTCCGATAATAAAGGCAAAATTAAATAGAAAGATAAAAAAGACTAAAACCGTCAAAAACAGCAGACCTTGGCCCACTTTTCGACGATTTTGGGACGGAATATATCGTTTTTTCAAAACATATTGTAAGAGTTTATTGTTTCTTCTGGGCATTATTCAGCTACTCCAATATTGTCGTTGTTAAATGTTAATCCGGCCTTCTCAGCAATTTCCATCAGACGAGCAGAACGAGTGAGTTCGTTAACAGCCTGTTTGGCATCATTGATTTCAATCTGTTTTTGGTTGATGTTTTGATTGACCTTGGCCATTTCAGACTGGACTTGAATCAAACGGGTCTGCAAGAAAATAATCCCTATCGCCAAGGCCAGACCGGATAGGATAATACTTGTATAAAAGGCTTTTTCTACACGGGTGAAGGTTTTAAACTTATCACCAATCACTCGCATGGTGGCTTCTCTACGTTTTTCTTGTAACATAGATTCTTCTCCTACTTATGTACTCTCTTAGCTACACGTAATTTGGCTGAGTGGGCCCGGTTATTGGCCTCCAACTCCTCCTGACTCGGCAAAATCGGCTTGCGGTTGACCAACTCCAGTGGCGCCTTTAAATCATCTGGGATAAAAGGCAAGCCTTTGGGCACATCAATGGTGCTAGCTTCCTTAAAGAGTTGTTTGGTCAGACGATCTTCCAAGGAATGGAAGGTAATGACCGAGATACGTCCATCCAAAGCCAAGAGATCAATAGCCTGCTGGATAGACTCATCCGCCGCACCTAATTCATCATTGACTTCAATCCGAATAGCTTGGAAAATCTGCTTGGCCGGATGGCCCTTCTTCTTGAGTTCCTTGGCAGGCTTAGCAGACTTGATCAGCTCTGCCAACTCAGTTGTGGTTTCAATGGGCTTGATGTCCCTAGCCTGTTCAATCTTACGAGCAATCTGCTTGGAAAACTTATCCTCTCCATATTTGAAGAAAATCCGCACCAAGTCATGATAATCATAGGTATTGACCACATCATAGGCTGTCAAATGTCCCTCACGGTTCATCCGCATATCAAGAGGGGCATCCTGCTTGTAGGAAAAACCTCGCTCTCGCTCATCCAACTGAGGACTGGACACACCTAGATCGTAACAAATCCCATCAATTTCTGTCACACCAAGTTCTGCCAAGCGGACCTTGAGGTTGCGGAAATTGTCCTTGATAAAGGTGACTTGTCCCTTTTCAATGTAGGCTGCCAAGCGGATTTGGGCATGATCAATAGCCGTCTGATCCTGGTCAAAGGCATAAAGATGCCCACCATCTGTCAACTGACTGAGCAGGTATTCGCTATGACCCGCCCCACCCAGCGTTGCATCTACATAAATTCCATTTGGTTTGATGTCTAACATATCTACTGTTTCATGCAAAAGCACAGTAGTGTGATTAAATTCCTTGCTCATATCTTATCTATTGTACCACAAAATAAATCAAAAAGATGTTGCAAACTTTTTACAAAAAATATGTCAAATATAGTTGACAAGATTTCTGGATAGGTATATAATAACATTACAGAAAGATGTCAGATATAGTTGACATAACCAGGGAGGCCTCCCACATTTTTTTACAGTTATATGTCGGATATAATTGACAACATTTTAAAAGGATAGCCAACCTATCCTCTCATTTTTAGACAATTGTGTCAGATATAATTGACATAGAAAGGAGGGCACATGAACCGTGTCAAAGACTACCGCCTACTGCTAGGTATTTCCCAGCTGGATTTAGCCAAGGCCATCGGCGTATCCAGGCAGACCATCAACATGATTGAAAACAACAAGTACAACCCCTCGCTAGACCTCTGTATCAACCTAGCCAAAGCTTTACAGACTGACCTCAACAGCCTCTTTTGGAATGAATAGAAAGGAAAAATTACCATGAAAAAGAATACACGCAAAGCCCTTATCTCCACTCTCATTTTTATCCCTCTCTTTGTTCTCTTTCAGCTTTGGGGCAATAGCAGAGCAGACATCTTGCACATTATCAGCCAAGCCAAATTCTGGATACAACTTCTGATTACCGGGGCAATCTACTTCTTAGGATTATCTTATCTACCACTCATTTTCCGTCGTAAGTAAAGAGGAGTATCGTATGAAAAAGGAAACCTTTCAAGATAAATTGATCAAACGATTTTACGGTATCGCAGGTCCCTTGGATGAATATCGCAAACAAGAAGCCTTCCGACTGGGCAATACCTGCTTTATCCTGCTCTTTTGGGGCACCATGGCTCTTACCCTACTGGCACTCGCCCTATCCAAACGCTACCCAGAAGTCGTCGCCTATGGCTACCCAACTGCTCTACTCCTATCCACTCTTTCCGCCAGTATGTATATGGCATCCAAGATGCGCCACAGCCAAGTGGACAGTGTAGATGTAGAAGAATTGACTAGCAAGGAACAGAAGCAGCTCAAGGGAGCAAGTTTCAAATTCACCCTCTATTTCACTGCCGTTATGTATATTTGGACTGTTGTTTTTGGTGCCTGGATGGAGGGACTCAATCCTCTCGACCACCTATTTGACCTCCGAAAATTCCTTGCAGCCTGTCTAGGTGGTATTTTCACAGGCATTGCTATCGAAATCATGTTACGCAAGCGCATGAAAAAAGCAGAACAACTGACTGTCAGCTCTGCTATTTCCAAAAAAGAACCTAAGTGGATCCAAAACATGATACGGCACGTTTATGGTATTCGCGGACCTTTAGACGAGTACCGACGGACTAAGGCAGATGAGATTGGGGGAATAGCCTTTATCTACTACTTCTACTTCCTAGCTCTCGGAAATGCCATCGCCTACTTCCTAGCCTACCGCTATCCTGTCGAGGTGGCTACCTACTATCCAATGATCATTGCCTTCTTCAGTATTATCCTAATTGGTATCGTCAATATGCAGACCCTCCATGCTGACTTGCCCCAATATGACTTGGATGAACTTAGCCTTGAGGAAAGACAAGGTCGGCTCCTTAACCCAATTCTTTGGGGACTGGGAGTTGCCCTGCTATCTAGCCTCTTTGCTGGGCTGGCAGACCTCTTTAGCCTCCAGCTTCCCCTACTGGATTCCATCTTCCACGTAAAATCCCTCCTCTTCGGTGGCATGATGGGCCTCTTTGCCAGTCTAGCCCTGTCTGCCCTTGCCTATCTGCAAAAACTGGAAGCAGATACTGCAAAGAAAAAATAAGGAGCAGACCCAATGAATAAACCTTTTACACCCAAACAAACCTGTCGATTTTTTGTTCTATTTTATGCTTTATTTTCTACCTTCTTCATCTACTCTTACATGGTCAATGAGCCGATTAGTGGTTCATTCTTGCTTACCTTACCGACCATTCAGATTATCAGATCCTTTAAAACAGAAGAAAAACGCTACTATATCATCCAAGCCATCTTTGCCCTGTTTGCCATGACCTTGACCTATTCCGTGGGCATTTGGCTAGGACATGTCAAACCACGTGTTCTCATCCTTCCTGCTGGATTTGCTCTGGCTATTCTTTATCGATTGTATTTCAAAAAGGAGAAAACAGATGAACGTTAACAAACCAAAACTCATACTCACTTTGATTGTTCTCTCCTATACAACAATTTGTAGCCTGTATATACATAGCTACCTGACTGGGGACAATCCACCAATCTTTATCTTACCGTTCACTATACTTCCAATCTTGAATAGTGACTGGCAAACTACCAGCCCAGAATCAAATGCTTTCCAAGAAGCTATCCATCTTTATCGTAAACCACTGCTCTGGTTTCTCATTGCAGGTCTTGTCCTAACCTTATCCATTGGATTTTTCACTGGTCAAATCAAACCGCTCCTAGCTGGATTTTGGGGAATCCTTGCTATCCTGCTCTTTGTTGGACAGTTGAAAAAATAAGGAGTTAGACCAATAGAACAGGAGAACTCTTCCTAATTATCGTGCTGGCGCAAGGCCAGCCTTTTTTATTACAAAATCGTCCACTTTGTCGCTTACTTTTTTCCCTATTTGTGCTACAATATGCTCATCTTTATTTTTTTGAAAAGGTAGCTTTATGAAAGCATTTAAGATACACCTTACTCCCAGTCAACGAATTATTCTGAGCTTTCTACTCGTTATACTGGTCGGCTCTCTCTTACTCAGTCTGCCCATTTCGCAAGTTCCTACATCGACTGCTAGTTATTGGGACCATCTGTTTACAACCGTTTCAATGGTCTGCGTGACAGGATTGTTTACAAAGGCTGTTGCTGATACCTATTCTACAGTGGGTCAAATCATCTGTATGTTACTCATTCAGATTGGAGGACTGAGCCTGGTTGGCTTTGTCGGTCTCTTTGCCCTACGAGGTGGTCGGAAAATCAATTTTATGAGTATGGCAACCCTCCAAGAAGCCCTCAATCGCTCCGATACCAAGCATTTTAGAAGCTTTCTCAAGTCTGTTTTTGGATTTACCCTAGCCATTGAAACACTGGGAGCCATTCTCCTATCCTTTCATTTCGTGCCAGAATTTGGTTGGGCTAAGGGTTTATTTACTTCTATTTTCTTAGCTGTTTCAGCTTTTTGTAATGCTGGTTTTGATAATTTCGGAGCCAACAGCATTGTCCGCTATGTTGACAATCCTCTGATAAATCTGACCTTAGCCAGCCTCATCATCATGGGAGGACTTGGATTTTCAGTCTGGTTTGATTTACATACACAGCTTGGTCAAAAACACCATCTTCCCAAATTAGGTTTTCATACCAAGGTCGTTCTAGGCTTAACTGCAACTATTTTGGGATTAGGAACCCTGTTGACCTTACTTACAGAGTGGAACAACCCTGCTACCATTGGTCAACTATCCTTTGGTCACAAACTATTGGCTAGCTTTTTCCAAACGGTGACCATGCGAACGGCAGGATTTGCCAGCATTGATTATACCCAGGCTGAACCCATCACCCTCCTCATCTACATCTTCCAAATGATGTTGGGAGGAGCACCAGGTGGAACAGCAGGAGGAATCAAAATTACAGCCTTTCTGACCTTGATCCTCTATGCCCGAAGCGAGATTTTGGGACTGCCCCATACCAACTTCCTTGGTCGAACCATTGACAGCCTGACCATCCGCAAGGCCTTTGCGACCTTCTCTGTCTTCCTTCTTGTATTTTTAGCAGGCTTATTTGCCCTCGCTATCACAGACAAGCACCAACCCTTACTTTTCTTGGTCTTTGAAGTAATGTCAGCCCTAGCAACCGTTGGAGTAACTGCCAACCTAACCCCATCACTAAGCATGGCAGGACAGGCTGTTATCATGGCCCTCATGTTCTTCGGTCGCATTGGCCCCCTATCCATTCTGGCCAGTCTTGCCCTCCGCAAGGCTTCTAAAACAGAAAGCCTGCAATACGCTAAATCATCTATGTTAGTTTAAGAACCTGTATGCACAGTTCAGCACTTCACTTGTGAATATAGGTTCTAAAAAGGAGAAATCATGCCAAACTATACTATCGGAATTCTGGGCTTAGGAGTATTTGGTACCACCATTGCTAAGACCCTACACAATTATGACTGCAATATCATTGCCATTGATAATCATGAACAACAGATTAACCACCTCGAACCCATTCTCACTCGAGGAATTGTCGGTGATATAACAGACCGTTCTCTCTTGCGAGCTGCGGGCATTGGAAACTGTGATGCAGTCGTCGTTGCAACTGGAGATAATTTGGAATCCAGTGTGCTCGCTGTTATGCACAGTAAGATTCTCGGAGTACCAATGGTCGTTGCCAAGGTCAAGGGAACCACAGCCAAAGAAGTTCTCCTCCGTGTCGGTGCTGACAAAGTCATCTCTCCAGAACGTGAAACAGGTATTTCACTGGCCAAGCAACTTCTTCATAAAGATACAACTAGCCTCCTGGAACTAGAAGGCAATGTGTCTATCGTAGAATTCCATCCACCTGCAAAATGGATTGGTAAGACCTTGGGTGAACTTAAACTCCGTCAGCACTACAAAATGAATATCATCGGTTACCGTAGCGGAGAAAATCAGGAATTGAACATCCAGCTAACCCCAGACTATATCTTCAAGAGCCACGAACTCATCATGGCTGTTACAGACCATAATACCGTAGACCACTTTGAAGATTTAACCCATTAAAATAAGGAAAAAGCCTATTAGAAATGATGCATTCTAGTAGGCTTATCCTCTGTTACCAAGGAGATTTTATGAGCGACTTAACCAAGGGCAAACCCATTCTAGTTATCTTACAGTTTGCCATTCCCCTGCTAATTGGTTCCTTCTTCCAATTAGCCTATAACTTTGCCGATTCCATGATTGTTGGTCATACCTTAGGCAAGGATGCCTTTGCCAGTGTTGGCTCGACTGCCAGCTTGATTTTTCTCATTATCGGCTTCGCCCAAGGTGTGACAAATGGACTGACCATTCTTTCTGCCCAACGCTTCGGAGCTGAGGACTTTGAAGGATTGAAAAAATCCTTTGTTCATGGTCTTTTCTACTCTTTCCTTATCAGCCTGATATTGACAATCCTTGCATTGACTTTTTTACAACCTATCTTGGTCTTAATGAAGACACCTGCTAGTATCATCCAGCATTCTCAAGCCTTTTTGACTGCCATGTTCGGCGGACTAACCTTTACTATTTTCTATAATTTCCTGTCCTCAGCCCTGCGCAGTCTTGGAAATTCTAAAACACCTCTAGTGGCCCTTATCATTGCCTGTTTTATCAATATCGGTTTGGACTTTTTCTTTATCCTAGTCATGAAATGGGGTGTTTTTGGGGCAGGGTTTGCAACCATCACCGCCCAGGCTTGCTCCGTTATCTTTCTGATTTTCTACATCGTCAAAAAGGTTCCCCAGTACCATATTAGCTTTTCTGACTTACGATTGGACAAGGACAATCTCAAGAAACATGCCCAACTCGGTTTTCCTATGGGATTTCAAGCTAGTATCATTGCCATCGGAGCCATGACCCTACAGTTTATGGTCAACCAGCTAGGAACAGATGCCATCGCTGCCCAAGCTATTGCCCTCCGCACCGACCAGCTGGCTATGCTACCTATGGTCAATCTGGGGCTGGCTATTGCAACCTTTACAGCCCAGAACTACGGAGCTAAACTCTATGATCGAATTCGAGAAGGGGTTCGCAAGGCACTCTACCTCAATATCGCTTGGGCTCTAATTTTTGCCCTCATTCTCGTTCTAGGCAACCGGTTCTTCTCTGGCCTCTTTCTTCCAAATGCCAGTCAAACCGTGCTAGACTTGGCCCTAGTTTACTACATCATCAACGGCTCTTGTTACTGGATCGTTGCCTCTCTCTTTATTCTTCGTAGCTTTATTCAGGGGCTGGGCAAGGGCTTTATACCGACATTAGCAGGCTTTGGAGAATTGATTTTCCGAGCAGCAGTTGCCGTCATTGGCATGCAGTATTTCGGATTTTATGGAACAGCAGCCGCCAACCCTGCTGCTTGGATTGGCAGTATCTTGGTCCTCATTCCAAGTTCTATCATTTTTATGAAAAAATTAAAAGCTGGACAAAGTATATAAACAAGAAAAACGCATGAAATAAGCTCATGCGTTTTTAAAATAGTATTTCCGTAAAAATTGGATATGCAAGATATTCCAAAGCGCACCATAGCTAAGCCCAACCAAGAAAGCAAAGCCAACTTGCACATTGGATACTGGTAGCGAATGAACAAAAAGAATGAGTCCCAAAATAACCAGTAATAGAATAGCTGTCGTTGTCTTATCCCACTTAAAATAGGCTGAAAAAGGTTTGTCAGGACAGGCTTGCACTTCCTTGAATTGTTTAAAACTAGCGCCAAGATTGGCCCCAGCCGCCCCCATAATCGCACCAAAATAATAGTGAGGCAGTAGATAAACCGACAAAACAGCTACAGTGATATAGGCAAGCACCAAGAAGACATATACAAGTTTTTTCATGACCAACCTCCTAATAATTTATTGTTCGTCTATATTTTAACATATCATTAAAATACTAGCAAGTCTATTCAAAACAAGAATCTACTTTTTTGGCTACAGCCTCTCAGACACGAAAAGAAAACCAGCCTAGAATAGCCTAAGCTAGTCCTCCTTTTATGCTTCTGTCGTTTCTGACGGAATTTCCGCTTCCTCTTCTAAAACCGGTTCCGTCACAACATCATCAATGGAAATTTCAATATCCTCTGATACAATGACAGCGTCCTCGACTTCTTCTTCCGTCACATCTACCGTTGGAGCCTTGACTGTTTTAGCCTTGATAGCTTCCAATATATCCGCAGTAGTCAGATTTTGTTCTGCAATTTTTTCCTTGATTTGCTCAAAGGTTTCGACAGATTTTTCCTTGCCTGACTTGACCAAATCTTCCACAGTCAATTCACCAGTTTCCAACTGAGTTTTGACTTCTGTGAAGCGGTCTGTAGCTTGTTTACCCAAGTCCTGGGCCTTGTTGACCAAATCAGCATTGATTTCCTCATGGTTTTCCTTGTAGTCATTGGCAAAGTTGACTACTTTTTCTTTGACCACTTGACCCGTTTTACTTGCTAGAAAGGCTGCCGCAGCTGCACCGCCAGCCACTCCCAATAAGATACTGGTCAAAACACTAGATTTTTTTACCATTTTTTTCTCCTTTCTTACCTAAGAGAGATGAGATAGTTGACAAGGCAGAGAGGGCTCCGCCAGCTTTAACCGTATTAGCACCTGCCGACTTGGCCTTGACCGTCAAATCACGCGCCGAAGCATTCAAGTCAGACACAGAAGTAGATAAATCTGCCACCGCTACAAAAAGCGGGTCCAAGGTGGAAACCTTCCCATTGACATCTTCCACCAAAACATTGGTCTTGGCCAAGAGTTCATTGGTCTGATAGAGGGTCACATTAACATCGCTGGTCAAGACCTTGAGGGTCTGTTGAGCCTCTTCCGTCACCGTCCCCAACTTCTTCAATAACAAGATAACATAGATTGCAACCGCCGCGATGGACAGGGCAATAATCAAGACAGAAATTTCAATAATCATACCTTCTCCTTTATGATTGATAAAATGGAATAGAAGTTTTTCTTCTCCGCACCACAACCATGCTAATTCCAATGAGGATAAGAAGTCCAGACAGCCATTGGGAAACACGAATTCCCAAGAACATGAGGCTATCTGTCCGCAGGCCTTCTATCAAGAGGCGACCAAAACCATACCAAATCAGGTAAAAGGCTGTGATCTCACCTTGCTTGAGCAAGCCTGGCCGTCTACGCAAGACACAAATCAAACCAAAACCAAGTAGGTTCCACAGACTTTCAAACAAGAAGGTCGGCTGACGATAGGCTCCATCAATATACATCTGGTCACGGATAAAGGCTGGCAAATAGTCCAAACTCGCCACTGCCTTACCATAAGCCTCCTGGTTAAAGAAATTCCCCCAGCGACCAATGGCTTGAGCAATCATGACTGAAGGAGCCACCACATCCAGAAAATCAAGCGTATTGATAAAGCGGTAGCGAGTAAAGAAATAAAGAACAAGGGCACCTGTAATCAAACCACCATATATAGCAATGCCACCATTCCAAACGGCAAATACAGAGAGCAGATTATCCTTGTATTCGCTCCAAGAAAAAGCTACATAGTAAATCCTTGCTCCGATGATGGAAAGGGGAAAGGCCAACAAGATAAAATCTAAAATATCATCCTGCAAAATCTTCTTGCGCGGTGCCTCCTTGGTCGCCAGGTAAACACCCAAGACCAAACCCAGCAAGATACAGATAGCATACCAGCGAATTTCTAAAGGTCCTAATCGAATGGCAATTGGATCCATATACTAGCCCTCTTCCTTATTCTGCTGAATAAGATTTCCTAGACGCTCTTCAAAAATTTTCGTAGCATCATAACCCATCTGCTTGGCACGGTAGTTCATGGCTGCAGCCTCAATGACCACAGAGATGTTGCGACCAGTCTTAACAGGGATGCGGATTTGTGGAATAGAAATTCCCGCAATTTCAATAGTATCTCCCGAATTCCCCAGACGGTCAAAGACCTTACCTGTTTCATAGTTTTCTAGGTAAACAGCCAACTGGACCTCTGAAGAATCCTTAACCGCGCTAGCACCATACAAACTCATGATGTCGATAATCCCTACACCACGGATTTCTAATAGGTGGCGCAGAATTTCCGCTGGCTCACCCCAGAGGGTCACATCATCCTTGGCATAGACATCCACACGGTCATCCGCAACCAGACGGTGACCACGCTTGACCAACTCCAGACCCGTTTCGCTCTTACCGATACCAGAATCCCCTTGGATAAGGACACCCATGCCGTAGATGTCCATCAAGACACCGTGAACGCTGGTCCGCTGTGCCAGTCGGCTATCCAGATAGGAAGACAGTTCTCCTGACAGACGGCTGGTCGCTGTCTTACTGCGACAGATAGCAATCTTCTTTTCTTTCGCCGCCCGGTACATCTCCTCTGGAATTTCCAAACCACGCGCCACAATAATAACCGGCGTTTCTGGCTGGAACATCTGCGAGAGCACTTGGTAGCGGTTATGGGCTGTCATGGCCATCAAATAAGACCATTCCTTCATCCCCATGAGCTGAATACGCTCGGGAGAATAATAATCAAAGTAGCCTGTCATTTCTAAACCAGGCCGGGTAATATCGGAAGTCGTAATCTCTTTTTGGAGCAGTTCCTCTGTACTATAGGCACATTCAATCCGCAGATTATCAAGTAAGTCTTTTACAAAAACGGTCATGTCTTCCCTCTCTTTCGGTTTTAGTATATTATACCACAAGCAAGGGGCGGGAGGGGAAAACAACTAGCCCTTTTCCTCAGAATAGAGCCTGCCAAGCAGACAGCCTCCTGATCAAGTAAGACCTACCTTTCTGTCCCACTACAAAATTCTTCCATAATCTGTTATACTAGTCATAGAAAGTCAACAATAAGGAGAAGATCATGGAACCATTATTCCTCACACCTGTCATGCATGAAAAAATTTGGGGTGGCAATCGCCTGAAAACCAATTACAACTACGATATTCCAAGTGATAAAACTGGCGAGTGCTGGGCTATTTCTGCCCATCCAAATGGGGTTACCACCGTTTCAAACGGTCGCTACAAGGGCAGAGGACTAGATGACCTCTACACAAATGAAAAGCATTTATTTGGCAATCTAAAAGATGAGGTTTTTCCACTCCTAACCAAAATCCTCGATGCTGAAGATTGGCTCAGCGTCCAAGTCCATCCTGATGATAGCTACGGCCTAGCTCATGAAGGCGAACTTGGTAAGACAGAATGTTGGTACATTTTGGAAGCCGAGGAAGGGGCTGAAATCATTTACGGTCACAATGCCCAATCCAAAGAAGAACTCCGCCAGCAAATCCAAGCTGGAGATTGGGACAAGCTCTTGACCCATGTACCCGTTAAAAAAGGCGACTTCTTCTTCGTTCCAAGCGGGACTATGCACGCCATCGGTAAAGGGATCATGATTTTAGAAACCCAGCAGTCTAGCGATACAACCTACCGGGTCTATGATTTTGACCGCCGCGATGACGCTGGAAATCTTCGGGAACTCCACATTGAAAAGTCTATCGACGTATTGACAATCGGTCCCGTAGCGAATTCAACACCCGCCCAACTCAAAGTAGACAAGCTTGACACCACCCTCCTGGTTTCTAATCCCTTCTTCACTGTCTATAAATGGCAGACCAAAGGAGAAATCCAGATGGAGCAAACCGTTCCCTACCTACTTGTCAGCGTTATTGACGGTCAAGGAACCATCCAGGTCGGTGAAACCAGCTACCCACTTGAAAAAGGAACCCACTTCATCCTGCCAGCCGATGTGACTGAATGGACCTTTACAGGCCAGATGGAAATCATCGCTAGCCATGCTAATGACACAAAGTAAGCAAAAAAACTCAGAAGTCCAAAAACTTCTGAGTTTTTAAGCATTGCTATCCTACTAATCTCTATTCATCATTCCAAAAATGCGAAGCAAGTTGAGGAAGAGGTTAACAAAGTCAAGGTAGAGTTGAAGAGCCATAGACACTACCCAACCATTCTGGACATTGCCACCCGTCTGCTCGAAAACGTCGCGGATACGTTGGTTGTCATAGGCAATCAAACCTGAGAACACAAGGACAGAAACGATAGACATGGCAAAGCTGATACCTGAACTGCGAAGGAAGATGTTGATGACACTGGCAATCATAATTCCCCAGAGGGCAGCACGCAAGGCTTGAGCCATACCTGAAAGGTTTTTCTTGGTCGTCATACCAATCACTGCCATAATGGCAAACATCAGAGCAGCAGATAGGAAGGCCAAGGCAACTGTTTCGGTCGTATAGAACATCAAGACCATGCTGATGGTCAAGCCGTTTGTTACCGAGTAGGCCAAGAACATTGGTAGAGCCATTGGACTATTTTTAGCAGCCATGGTAGAAGCAGCAACCACCAAGGCAATTTGTCCCAACATGACCAACATCATGACAATAGAACCTGCACTAAGCAAGGCATAGAGCAACTGCTGGAAAACAGTAACTGCTAGGAAGGAAACAAGGGCTGACAAGCCAATTCCCATAGCAACTACAGCATAAATCTTCCCAAAGAAACGGTTAAGAGCGGTGTTATCCACCTGATTGATGATAAATGAATCGTTATTCATATAGTTCTCCTTTTATATCCTACTCAAAGCGCAGGACCTTTCGATTTTTCCATTTATATTGCAGGGGCAGGGTAAACTCACGAACTGCCCAATATTTATCTACACAGGTCACAATCCATGATTCCTTATAACGGGGCGGAGCCAAGGTTGCACCAAACATATGCTTAACAATAATATCTTCTTCCACCTTGTTGAGCTTGGTCAACTTCTGGGCATTGCGCTTGGCAATCCGTGGATGGACCCAGGCATGACTCCTGTTAAATTTAGTTTCACGCCAGTCATAGAAGAAGAGATCATGCAGAAGACCACCTCGTGCAGTCGACTTGGCATCCCAGCCAAATTTCTTAGCGATTTTGTAACTGGTATAGGAAACATTGATAGAATGTTCCAAGCGGGTCGAATGGTAGTGGTGGGGAATATCTGCTAACTTTTGCACCTTTTTAGTGTCAATCAAGTGACCGACATAGGCCATATATTCTTTATCTTTTTTATAAGCACCCATAGATGTAAACCTCGTTTTGTTATTATAACACAGTTTAGACTTCTTGGCTTAAATAAAGCTAAAGACTAAAATACCAGCTGCAATAGCCACATTCAAACTCTCTGCCTGACCAGGCATGGTAATATGAACCAATTGATCTGCCTCTGCGGACACAAAATCAGAAATGCCCTGACCTTCATTGCCCATAACAAGTGCAAAGCAAGCTCCTGGCGAAATCTCCCTGTAGTCCACAGACCTACTGGACAAGGTTGTCGCTAATATTTCCACCTGATTATTTTTTAAAGTAGAGAAAACATCCTCAATTGGCAAGCGATAAATAGGTAGATGAAAATGACTTCCCTGCATAGAACGAAGGACCTTCATATTGTAAATATCAGCCGACTTATCTGTCAAAAATACGCCATCAAAACCAGCCGCATCAGCCGTACGTATGATGGTACCGACATTCCCCGGATCTTGCACATCTTCCAAGACTAGAAACCTACCCTCCAGCCGCTCAGGCAAAGCCTGACTAGGTAGAGCAAGTTGGGCAAGAACCCCTTGCGGTGACTTAGAATCAGTCAAATCTTGCATGATTTCTGGGCTGACCACTGTCACTTGCTCCATATGAGCAACCCTGCCCACATGCTCTTCCACCACCAAAATATGTTGAATAGTCGCTCCAGCCTTGACTGCTTCTTCTAATAAATGCCAGCCTTCAATCAAGTAAGATGAAGTACGGTATTTTTTCTGTTGTAATTTCTTAATTTGTTTGACCAGATTATTGGATTTTGACCGGATAATTTCCATAGTTTCCTCATTTTCTTTCTTACCCAACAATGATATAATAAAGTTAAGTTCTTGTCAAAAGGAGAAGCTTATGAGAAAGGTTAAAATGATTGCATCTGGTCGGGTGCAAGGAGTTGGTTTTCGTTGGGCTGTCCAATTTTTAGCAGTAGAAATTGGTGATATTTACGGCAGGGTCTGGAACAATGATGATGGAACAGTGACCATCTTGGCTCAGTCCGAAAACGCTGAGAAGCTCAGCCATTTTATCCATGAAATCCGAAAAGGCCCCTCTCGCATGGCAAAGGTTAGCTATCTGGATGTGACACTTGCTAACTTTGACGACTACCATGATTTTCAGGTCAGTCATAGATAAAACTTGAAAATTGACCGTAAAAACAGTAAAATAGAATGTATCATGTAAAAAGGAATGTAGCAATTTGAAAAAGAATAAACGTCTACTCTTAGCCAGCATGGCTCTTGCCAGCCTTGTATTTTTGGCTGGATGTGTCAAAACTGATAAAAAAGGTGTTCCAACCGGTGAAGGCTGGGTTTATAACTATCTGGTAGAACCAATGGGAAACCTGATTACCTTCTTTGCTGAAAACCAAGGACTTGGTTTTGGTCTTGCCATTATCGTGGTAACCCTCATCGTTCGCTTCGTGATTATGCCACTCGGTATCTATCAGTCTTGGAAAGCAACCTACCAATCGGAAAAGATGAACTACCTCAAGCCAATCTTGGGTCCTATCCAAGAGCGCATGAAAAATGCAAGCTCTCAAGAGGAACAATTAGCTGCCCAGCAAGAATTCTTTGCGGCTCAAAAGCAGTATGGAGTAAGTGTATTTGGCGGTATGGGCTGTCTTCCACTGCTCATCCAAATGCCATTCTTCACTGCCCTCTTCTACGCAGCCCGTCACACACCTGGTATTTCTACAGCTGAATTCATGGGAATCTCACTTGGTCAACCAAGTATGATCCTAACTGCTGTAGCTGGTATCCTCTACTATGCCCAATCCATGCTGATGCAGGTGGGGATGGATGAAGAGCAGAAAAAGCAAATGCAAACTGTAGCCTATATGAACCCAATCATGATTGTCATCTTCTCCTGGACTTCACCAGCAGGTGTCACTCTTTACTGGGTAGTCGGTGGTATGATCGGACTTGTCCAACAAGCCTTGACCAACTTCATCCTCAAGCCAAAAGTTCGCGCTAAGGTAGAGGAAGAATTTAAGAACAACCCGCCAAAACCTTACAAATCTACAGTAAAAGATGTTACTCCAAAAGCATCTGCCATCATTGAAGAAAAAGCTTCTAAGAAAACCAATCGTAATGCTGGCAAACAACGGTCTAGATAAACAATAACAACCATCTCCTAGGATGGTTGTTTTTTTATATTTAAAACCACGGAAAAAAGCAAGGGCCTAAACCCTTGCTTATTTCATTCATATTCTTTTTATCAAGAAAGATTCCTCTTGAAAAAATCTGAATTAGTCTTCGTTACGACGACGTTTACCTGCCAAAGCAAGTGCTGCAACCAGCATACCCACACCAAGGGCAGAAGCTGCTACTGTACTTGACTCACCTGTATTTGGCAACTGTGCCGCACCTGACTTAGCAGATGTAGCTGGTGCCGCTGGTTTAGCAGGTACTGCAGGTGCAACTGGTGTTGCAGGCGCTACTGGCTCACCTGGTACAACTGGTGCTACAGGTGGTGTTACTGGCTCACCTGGTACAACTGGTGTCACAGGCGGTGTTACTGGCTCACCTGGTACAACCGGTGTCACAGGCGGTGTTACTGGCTCACCTGGTACAACTGGTGTTACAGGCGGTGTTACTGGCTCACCTGGTACAACTGGTGTTACAGGCGTCGTTGGTTTCTTACGGTAGATATGAGTTGTGTTACCATCTGCATCTACAACTGTACGTACATACTTATAACCCGGAATTGACTTGTTAGGTGTTGTTCCTTCTTCTTGCGGTGCAATTGGAAGACCTGTTTCTTCATCAACGTAGTTGGTAACAACTTTCTTAGTTGGTGTTGCAGGTACGTAAGGGATTGGTGTGTCAACACCTGGTTTGTCTGGAGTTGGTGGTACGTAACCCTTGCTTGGATCCGTTGGGTCAACCGGTTTCAATGGCTCGTTAGTCTTAGGATCAACTGGAACATAACCTGGTACATGAGGGATTGATGGAACTCCTCCACCTGGGTAAGGTGTAGTTGGATCGATTGGCTTATCTGGGTTCGTTGGATCGAATGGATAAGGGATTACTGGATTAACTGGAGTTGGATTCTCTGGCGTTGCAGGAATTTGTGGGATCCAGTTGGCAACTTTTTGATACACATAGATGACTTCTGTTGTACCATCTGTCACTTCACCAGTTTCTGAACCAACAGTCTTAGATGGAACGAGGACATAGCGGTTGCCTTTAGCATCAACAATTTCAGATTTCTTCTGATCAGTTGTATCGTAGGCAGTACCAACTTTAACATTGTTCTCATCGACTACAGGTGCAAGCAATTCTCTACCGTCAGTATCTTTATACTTAACAACAACCGAACCAGCCTTCTCATAAGGGATTGGTGTATCCTTGCCAGTCTCATCTGGAGTTGGTGGTACATAGCCCTTAGATGGATCTTCTGGATCTACCGGCGTCAATGGAGTCTTACCATCTGGACCTACTGGCACATAACCTGGAACATATGGAATCACCGTACCCGGTGTTGGCGTAATTGGTTTTTCCGGATTGTTTGGATCAAATGGGTATGGAATTACTGGACGTTCGTTTTCTGGAACACCTGGAATTTGTGGGATCCAGTTGGCAACTTTTTGGTACACATAGATGACCTCTGTTGTACCATCAGTCACTTTACCAGTCTCTGAACCAACTGTCTTAGATGGAACTAGGACATAGCGGTTGCCTTCAGCATCAACAATTTCAGATTTCTTCTGATCAGTCGTATCGTAGGCTGTACCAACTTTCACATTGTTTTCATCTACAACAGGTGCAATCAATTCCTTACCGTTAGTATCCTGATACTTAACAACTACCGAACCAGCCTTCACATAAGGAATATATGTATTATCGCCTGGTGTGCTTGGTGTTGGTGGTACATAACCCTTAGACGGATCTTCTGGATCAACCGGTGTCAATGGCGTCGTACCATCAGGACCTACTGGAACATATCCTGGAACATATGGAATCACCGTACCCGGTGTTGGCGTAATTGGTTTTTCCGGATTGTTTGGATCAAATGGGTATGGAATTACTGGACGTTCGTTTTCTGGAACACCTGGAATTTGTGGGATCCAGTTGGCAACTTTTTGATACACATAGATGACTTCTGTTGTACCATCTGTCACTTCACCAGTTTCTGAACCAACAGTCTTAGATGGAACGAGGACATAGCGGTTGCCTTTAGCATCAACAATTTCAGATTTCTTCTGATCAGTTGTATCGTAGGCAGTACCAACTTTAACATTGTTCTCATCGACTACAGGTGCAAGCAATTCTCTACCGTCAGTATCTTTATACTTAACAACAACCGAACCAGCCTTCTCATAAGGGATTGGTGTATCCTTGCCAGTCTCATCTGGAGTTGGTGGTACATAGCCCTTAGATGGATCTTCTGGATCTACCGGCGTCAATGGAGTCTTACCATCTGGACCTACTGGCACATAACCTGGAACATATGGAATCACCGTACCCGGTGTTGGCGTAATTGGTTTTTCCGGATTGTTTGGATCAAATGGGTATGGAATTACTGGACGTTCGTTTTCTGGAACACCTGGGATTTGCGGAATCCAGTTGGCTACTTTTTGGTACACATAGATAACTTCTGTTGTACCATCTGTTACTTCACCAGTCTCTGAACCAACTGTCTTAGATGGAACTAGGACATAGCGGTTGCCTTCAGCATCAACAATTTCAGATTTCTTCTGATCAGTCGTATCGTAGGCTGTACCAACTTTCACATTGTTTTCATCTACAACAGGTGCAATCAATTCCTTACCGTTAGTATCTTGATACTTAACAACTACCGAACCAGCCTTCACATAAGGAATATATGTATTATCGCCTGGTGTGCTTGGTGTTGGTGGTACATAACCCTTAGACGGATCTTCTGGATCAACCGGTGTCAATGGCGTCGTACCATCAGGACCTACTGGAACATATCCTGGAACGTATGGAATCACCGTGCCTGGTGTTGTTGGGTCAATTGGCTTATCCGGATTGGTTGGATCAAACGGATAAGGGAACACTGGACGTTCATCTTCAGGTATACCTGGGATTACTGGAATCCAGTTCGCTACTTTCGTATAGACGTATGTTACTGTGGTTACGCCTTCTACTACAGTACCTGTTTCTTCAGAACCAGCTTTCACTTCCTTGAAGTAGTACGTGAAGCCGTTTGCCTTAATGACATCTTCTTTTTGATCCGTTGTATCGTAGCTAGTACCAACTTCAGCATTGTCAGTATCTGTCACGACGGACTTAATTGGGCTTCCAGCTTCATCCACAAACGCAACAAGAACTGAACCTTTTTCCACTTTCACATATGGAATATAGGTGTTATCACCTGGAGTGCTTGGTGTTGGTGGTTCATATCCCTTAGTTGGGTCTTTTGGATCCACAGGTTTCAATGGCGTCTCACCATCTGGACCTACTGGTACATATCCTGGTACATAAGGAATTACTGTATCTGGTGTTGGTGTGAGTGGTTGTTCTGGGTTCTCTGGATCAAACGGATAAGGGAGCACTGGACGCTCGTTTTCAGGAAGACCTGGAATAACTGGGATCCAGTTGGCTACTTTTTGGTAGACATAAGTAACAGTTGTTCCATCTTTAACAACTGTTCCTGTTTCGTCGCCTTCCGTCAAGCTTGGAACAAGTACATATTTGGTACCATCCGCATTCGGGATAACAGTTGGTTTATCCCCTTCGTCAGTCGTGTCATATTCAGTACCAACGGCAACGTTATCTTCGTCGATGACAGGTGCCTTAATGACATTACCATCTGTGTCCTTGTACTGAATGGTAACTGAACCTTTATCTTTAACATAAACAACTTTCTCAACGATATCAGCACTATCTGCTGCTACTGTTACATCAGTTGTTGTTGAAGCAGGTAGGACCGCAACACCGTCTTTGGTAGCAGTTGATACTTGGTGATCTGCTACTGTTGGCAATGGATTTCCAGCAAGGACATTATCGCCGTTATCCGCAGTCCAATCGCTATAAGTAATCTCACCAGTTACCAAGTTGACTTGGGCTGTACGCGTGAAGGTTACCTTTTCAGTGAAGGTAGCTGCCACTTCATTGCCTGCTTCATCCACGTAAGTGATCGTTCTAGTTACTTCTTCAGTAAGGGTCAAATTATCTACACCCGCAGGCCATACTGGTGAGTTTGGATCTGTTGGATCAACTGGCTGACCTGGAACAACATCTTTTGGAACGTCAACCACACGCTCTTTTACAACGATTTCATAGACTTGAGATGGTTGATCTGCGGCGTCTTTTACATTATCGAATGTCTTCGCTGAATCAAGGAAGGTATCGGTTACCTTAGTCTCAACGTCGTATCCTTTGCGTTTCAACTCCAGAAGTTTTTCTTCAACAGTGGTCGTCGCTACTGGTTCTGTATGCTTACCTGTCTCATTCACAGTCGCATACTCTGTTTTGTTCCCGCCGTTGGCATCTACTGTAGAGATAGTTATCTTAGCAGTTTGAGTATCTTGTACGTACACAACTTTCTCAACAATATCAGCACTGTCAGCAGTAACCTGCGCATAAACTGTTGTTGACTCAGGTGTTACATCTGCACCGTCCTTAGTGGCGGTTGTAGCTGTATAACCTGGCACTTCTGGCAAGACATTTCCATCAAGAACACTGTCCGCATTATCTGCTGTCCAAGCACCATACGTAATGTCACCTGTTACCAAGTTGACTTGAGCCGTACGCGTGAAGGTTACCTTATCCGTGAAGGTGGTTGCTACCTCTTCGCCCGCTTCATTCACATAAGTGATAGTTCTAGTTACTTCTTCAGTAAGGGTCAGATTATCTACACCCGCAGGCCATACTGGTGAGTTTGGATCTGTTGGATCAACTGGCTGACCTGGAACAACATCTTTTGGAATATCAACGATACGTGGTTTTACAACGATTTCATAAGATTGAGATGGTTGATCTGCTGCATCTTTCACATTATCGAACGTCTTCGCTGAATCGAGGAAGTCATCGGCTACCTTAGTCTCAACGTCGTAGCCTTCGCGTTTCAACTCAAGAAGAACATCTTCTGTGGTTTTTGTAGCGATTGGCTCCGTTGCTTTACCAGTTTCTGTAACTGTAGCAAATTCAGTTTTGTTTTCACCGTTTGCATCTACAGTTGAGATTGTGATCTTAGCAGTTTGCGTATCTTGCACGTAAACAACTTTTTCAACAATATCAGCAGTTTCTGCTGTTACTTGTGCATATTCAGTCGTTGAGTCAGGTGTTACATCCTTACCGTCCTTAGTTGCAGTTGTAGCTGTATAGCCTTGTACTTCCGGCAATTTGTTCCCGTCAAGAACATTGTCTGCTTTATCCGCAGTCCAATCACTATAAGTAATCTCACCTGTTACCAAATTGACTTTAGCCGTACGGGTGAAGGTTACTTTATCCGTGAAGGTAGTTGCCACTTCCTTACCAGCCTCATCCACATAAGTAATAGTTCTGGTTACTTCTTCAGTAAGGGTTAGATTATCTACACCTGCAGGCCATACTGGCGAGTTTGGATCTGTTGGATCTACTGGGGCACCTGGTACAACAGTCTTAGGAACATCAACAACACGTGGCTTAATAACAACAAGGAATTCTTGCAACTTATCTGAATCATAGTCGTAGTCTTGACCAGCCTCTGTTGTGAAGTTGTCAGATACAAGCTCATAACCCAATTTCTTATACTTGTTAATGGTAGCTTCTGTTGAGTAAGTGATGTCTGTACCTGGGTTACCTGTCAAAGTACCTGAATCTTCCAAGAAGTCTGTCGCACCTTCAACTTGGTAGCGGATGATGGCTTCCTGTGGAACTGGTGTATAAATGTGAGTTGTTTCAGAAACAGTTTGGGCATTGTTATTCAAACTGATAGTATGGTGAATCCCATTCCAAGACTTTGGACGTACACCAAGATCTTGATCACCTCCCCACCCACTCGTATCAACCGTCGAACCATCATTCTTACGAGTATCATATTCAAAGGTTATTCGCGATGCGTTACCTAAGTCTGCTGGGCGAAGACGAGCAAATGCTAGTGTACCATCTTGTTTCTCGTTAAATTTGATATGGAACCACTGGCTTGTTGAAGTCAAGGTACTGAAATCAAGCTCTGCTGGATCTGTAATCAAAGTACCACGAACTGGAGTTGGTTGCTTATCCCCTTCTTTGTCTGGATAAATCTTCTCTGTTGAAGCATCTACACGATAAACTTCATAGCCAGATGTTAGTAGAGAAGGAAGAAGCTTCAAGTTTGTATTCACTGTACCAACTGGCATGTCATCTGTTACCAAGATTGGTAGGAATCCATCTAGATTAGTATCTGTAAAACTCTGTGTACCTGTGTAGTTCGGATCTGCTATGTAGTATGTTTTCTTAATAGTTCCATCTGTACCCACAGCTTCAACGATAGTCTTGAACTGTACACCACTTGTAGCAAAACGAGTTACTTCAACGTATGGCTCTGATGGAACTAGAACGACGTTAGATGTTGTTGTTGTCGTTTCTTTGTAAGTATAACCCGCAAACTCTCTCTTTTCAGACGGTGTTGTATTCAAGTCTGGTGTTGTTAACACCGTATAGGTAGCTAGTTGTTGACCATCCTCTGTCTTGTAGACAGTCGTATTAGTGGTTGGTCGGATTAACTTTTGACTGACAGCACTCATTGTGTTGTAAGCCCATTGAATACGAACAACACCGAACATATCTTTCGAATCATAGTCGGGGTCATAGGTATATACAAATGGATAGCCTGCACCATGTGTAGTCTTGAAGTAATCAAATTCTACAGCAGTATTCGGCTCAACTTCTTTAGTTTCAACAACTGTTCCGTCGTTTGCAACCAACTCTACTAAGAGCTTGCCGTAAAGATTGGTTGGGTTAACAGATGTACGGAAGTACGCACCACCAGTTGACTGCCCACCGTTTTCTTTGAAAGGTGTATAGACAGGCGCAACAGCATCAAAGTATGCAACAGGTGTATATTGAATTGTCAAATAATCTGCAACTTCAGTAGCTTTAAGGGACCCACTAACTTTTGATGTTACAGCTGCACCATTTGGATCGGACATATCTGGAGTTGCAGTTGTACCTGTTTCGATAAGGATACCTTCCGCATCACCCACATTTTTTAGGTTAGTAGAAGTCTCTGCAAGCAAGACCTGGATATCTTCAGTTCCCAAGAATTTCCGCAATTCCAAAGCAAGAGCTTCCACATTTGTACGAACTGCATTGATTTGAGCATTCACTTGCTCAAGAGTTGCTACTGAGTCTTTCAAAACTGCAGTTGCATCTGTTGCAGCCAATTTCGTTGCATCTGCAGCTGTTTTTAAAGACTCATTGCCTTCTGGTGCAGCAGTATAAAGTCGGTTAGCTTCGTCTGACAAAACAACAGCCTCAGAGATGTTTTGCTCAAGGACAACTTTAGCTTCCTCTACTGTTACAGGAGTTGTCGCTGCTGGTGCTGCTGTTTCTGTTGTTGTCGTAGTTGCTGCTGGTGTAATTGCAGCTACTTCAGCCTTCTTAACAAGTTTGATAGTAACAAGGTTTTCAGCACCTTCTGTTACTTCTTGTAAAGTTGTTTCTACTTGACCTTCAGCCAATTCATAGCCTTCTGGTAGTTCTGCTACTACTTCAACTGTTGTTTTAGCAGTTGCATCTGTTGTAGTAACTGTTGTTGTCTTCACAACTGCATCAACAAGAGTACCATCTTCAAGAAGGTACTGAACGATATAGTTGATAGTTGCTGTACGTTCTGTAGCGGCTACTTCTGTTGTTGTAGCTGCTGGTGTCGTTGATGCTACTGTTTCTGTAGCTGCTGTCTCAACACTTGTAGCTAGCACAACTTCTGAACTAGCCTGTGTTGAAGATGTCGCTGTCGTAGAAGCTAACGCTTCTGATGAAGCAACTGTTTCTTCCGCTTTTACTGCTTGTCCGCCTGCACCGAGTGCCAAGGACATACCAAGCAATACGCTAGCTGCTCCAAAGTGGTATTTACGAATCGAGAAATGTTGTCTCATTCCATACCAGTCAAATGATTTTTTCTTTGCCTTACGCATTGAAACCTCCCTGAAAATTTTTCTTGCCAGACAGATGTGAAGGGCTTGTCTCCTTCTGAGCTCTAGGCTTGTTCTACATTACTTAACTTCTTATTCTTTTATGATTTATACCTTAGAATTTTATATAGGGGAGAAAATTCATATTGACATAAGGGAATGAAACGAGAAATCAAGCAGTGTAGAACAAGACTTTTTGAACTGCGTCCTGCCTAGTGCTAGCCCTCTACAAGGACTACTTCCTAGCATACCACACCCCCCCCTTATTTGCAAGTAATTTGTCAGCTTTCCTGGATTAGTTTTCAACATATTAACACTTCTTTTCTTATTTATGTAGTCGGATGGATACTTCCCGGTGATTTGCGGTAGATCTGAAGAGCCGATCGAGCCGATTATAGAAAAAAAGAGAGTCCTGATGACCCTCTCCACACTATTTGGTTTTTTCAACCTTCAAGATTTTCACTTCATAGCTTCCAGCAGGTGTTTCAATCACTGTAACATCTCCTGTTTTCTTACCGATCAAGGCATGACCGATTGGGCTTTCATTAGAGATCTTGTTGGCAAAGGCATCTGCGCCTGCAGCACCAACGATGTGGTAAACTTCCTCTTCTGTTTCACCAATTTCTTGAACCGTAACAGTCTTACCGATAGCTACCTCGTCTGCTGCTACTGCGTCGCTGTTGACAATCTCAGCATAGCGAATCTTTGTTTCGATAATCTTAATTTGACCTTCTACGAAAGCCTGCTCGTCCTTGGCTGCCTCATACTCAGAGTTTTCTGAGAGGTCCCCATAGGAACGAGCGATTTTAATACGCTCTACAATTTCTGGACGACGGACAAGCTTTAGCTCTTCCAATTCTTTTTCTAATTTTTCTTTTTCATCCAAGGTCATTGGATAAGTTTTTTCTGCCATTTTCATTTCCTTTTCTTTTGTCTTTATTTTTCATGAAAACAAAATTATGTGGAGATCCACATAATTTTGTAATACATTTACTAAGTTATTCTAGATGGGCATTGACGTATTGGGCAACGTTCTGATCATGCTCTTCTTGTGTTTGTGCAAAATAAACAGTACCAGTTGTAACATCCGCTACAAAGTATAGGTAGTCCGTTTTATTGGCATTCAGCACGGCCTCAATCGCTGATACGCTTGGGCTGTCCACTGGTCCAGGCATCAAACCTGGGGTCCAATAGATATTATATGGAGATTCGATAGAGGTGTCAATTGCTGCGTCTTCAGCAAGGGTTGTTTCCTGTCCTAGTTTGCCTTCTGCGTAGAGTATAGCAATATTGGACTGAAGAGGCATCCCTGCATTGAGGCGGTTAATAAAGACGCTTGCTATATTACGACGGTCTTCATCTGTAGAGCCTTCTTTTTCAACCAATGAAGCCAATGTCAAGACTTCGTTGACAGTAAAGTTCTTGGCTGCAATCGTTTCATAGTAAGGTTGCAGACGGTTATCCATAGCTGCAATCATCTGCTCAACTAGCTCTTCGACGGTCGTATCATCAGCATACTCGTAGACAGCCGGGAAGAGGTAGCCTTCCAATTGATAAAGCACACCGCTATCTGCTGCTGGGAGGCTAGCAAAAAGTTGTGGGTAGGCAGCTACCATCCGATTGATGAAATCTGGGTTGGTCACTGTCGCCATAAACTCTTCTGATGTGAATGGTGTCTTATCGTTCTTATCTTCTGTCTTGGTATTATTGGTAATAGCCTGTGAGATTTGAGTCAGTGTGTAGCCTTCGACGATCAAGATTTTACCTGCCGGCTCTTTCTGAGGAGTCGGAGTCCCACTTTCTTGTAGGGCTTTTGCAATATCGTCAACCGACATGCTTTGCTTCAAATTGTAGTAACCGCTTTGGAAGTTATTATAGCTCTTGATTTTTGAATAGTAATTAAAGACCGTTGCATTCTTCACCAGCCGGTTGTCTACCAAGATCTTACCGATTTCTAATGTAGAAGAACCTTCTGGAATTTCAACCTGTACAGCTTCAGTTGCTTTTGCATTCACAGGCTCTAAGCTGGATTTGATCCACATATAACCTGCGATTCCAGTCACAACTACCACTACTAGAATCAAGGACATGATTACCGATACGATACGCTTGGCTGCCTTGTCTTGTTTCTTGCGGCGTTGAAGACTGCTCTTATTCGATAGATTCTTCCTAGATGGCAAGGCTGCTGCAACTACTGGCTGAGCTGACTCTTCCGCAGGCGCTTCATCATTGATCTTTGAAGCTAGAAGGGTATCTTCTAGGGAGATGATTTCTGTATCACCTGTCACTGCTGAAACATCTTCTACTGGAAAATCAACAAATGTCTCTTCTAAGCTGGGTTCAACTTCTGCTTCTGGAGTTGCAACTGGTGATGGTTCATTTTCAAAACCAGTGGTATTCGCCGCAACCAATCTTCTCAACTCTTCCAGATTGCGTTCGACCGTATCTTGGGTCACTGGAGCAGAAGTTGGTACTTCTTCCTTCTCGACAACAAGGTCTTCCGTCTCAACAACAGGCTCTGATGGAATGATTTCCTCAACCTCTTCTTCAAGATTTTCTTGACCTTCCTCTGCCAAATAGGTCTCCGGATAAGTCATTTCTCCAACTGGAATGGTTTCACTTTGGCTAACTGGTTCAGCAGGGAATTCTATTTGCTGGTCAACCTTCACTTGGTTTGGTTGTTCCGTCTGACCTTTGATGGCCTGGTCTGCCAAACGTTTTAATTTCAATTCTTCCAAATCCCGCAAAATCTGATCGCGAAAACTTGAAGACTGCGTGTTATTTTCATTCGTATCCTTTGTCACGCTATCGCTCCTTTCACACAGTTACTATACATTATATCTCAAAGGCCTAGGAAATGCAAGAAATTCCCTTTATATCAAGCTTTCCAATACATATCATACCAGGTTTTTCCTCCAAATTGAGATTGTGAAGGTCCCTGGTCCTCAAATTGATTGATTTGGTAATATTTGATAAGGCTCTCCTTACAGGTCAGGGCAATCCCTTGATAGTTTCCTTGGACAGCTACTTCTTTTAGACCTGCAAGCAAGAGGGTCCCTATCCCCTGGCCTTGATAGTTGGGAGCTACTGATAGGCTGGCTATCGCCAGGTGCTGACCTGTCGGCAACTGACCAGACTCCAGATAGAAAATTTCATCTGTAACTGTGGCAGAGGCCCATGGACTGGCCAGGATAAAGCCTGCTAATTGGCCCTCTTCTTCCATGACCAAGCAAGTCTGCGGTACCTCTCTTAAAAAGGTTGCCAGAACCTGCTCCGAAATCCGTTCTTCTTTGGAAAAATTAGCAGTTTCAAGTTCAAAAACCTGGTCTAGATCCGATAATCGAGCAAAACGAATCTCCATAAACATCCCCCTAAATAGCGGAAAAACAGGGGCCAGAGGCCTCCGTCTTTCTTCTTATTGAACATTATTTGTCAAGCTGGAAAGCAATCTTTCAAAAGAATACTCGTAAGACTGAATATCTCCAGCCCCCATAAATACATAGACTGCATTGTCATGATCCAAAAGCGGTGAGGTATTTTCCACAGTGACCAGACCACCTTTTTTATTGATTTTAGCTGCCAGATCTTCTACCTTGACCTGACCATTATCCGTTTCACGCGCCGAACCATAAATCTGTGCCAAGTAAACAGCATCAGCTCCATTCAAAGCATCTGCAAATTCATCCAAAAGGGCAATGGTCCGTGTAAAGGTGTGAGGTTGGAAAATAGCTACCAACTCTTTGCTTGGATACTTCTGACGAGCCGCGTCGATAGTCGCAATGATTTCTGTTGGATGGTGGGCAAAGTCGTCAATGATGACTGTATCGTTGACAACCTTCTCTGTAAAGCGGCGTTTGACACCTGCAAAGGTCTTCAAGTGCTCTGCAACCAAGCTCAAATCAAAACCAGCTATGTGAAGATTGGCAATAACTGCTGTTGCATTCATGACATTGTGCTTACCAAAGGTTGGAATTTGGAATTCACCCAATTCTTGTTCTTTGTGACGGACCTTGAACTGTGAACCAGTCGTCGACGGCTTCAAATCATAGGCAACAAAGTCATTGTCTGGCCCTGTTCCGTAGTAGTAGATTGGGGCATTGGCCGTAATACGACGCAACTGCTCGTCTTCACCATAGACGAAGAGGCCTTTTTTAACTTGTTTAGCATAATCGTTAAAGGCGTTAAAAACATCTTCTAGGCTAGTAAAATAATCTGGGTGATCAAAGTCAATGTTGGTGATAATGCTGTACTCAGGATAATAAGGAGCAAAATGGCGCTCATACTCATCAGACTCAAAGACAAAATACTGGGCATTGGCTGAGCCACGACCTGTTCCATCCCCAATCAAGAAAGAGGTGTCTGTGATATTGCGCATCACATGAGCCAAAAGACCTGTCGTTGATGTCTTACCATGAGCTCCTGCTACACCAAGGCTAGTAAAACCTTTCATGAATTCACCCAAGAACTCATGGTAGCGTTTGTAGCTAAAGCCTTGTGCATCAGCAAATGCAATCTCCACATTATTATCTGGACGAAAGGCATTCCCTGCAATCAATTCCACATCAGCCGTAATATTTTTCTCATCGAAGGGCAGAATCTCAATACCAGCTTGTTCCAAGCCACGTTGGGTGAAGTAGTATTTCTCTACATCACTTCCCTGAACCTTATAGCCCATTTGGTGCAACATCAGTGCCAAGGCACTCATGCCTGATCCTTTAATCCCGATAAAATGATAGGTTTTTGTCATACTAGTCCTCTTCTATAGTTGTTAAATTCAATTCCTGGGCAATGCGACGCTCTCTCTGTTGCTGACGCTCAGGATAGTTGTAAACCTGACTTTTCTTCAAAAAGTCATAGGAATTTTTGATAATCGGCTGCTCTTGGTCTCTATCCTCCTTTTTCAAGGAATAAACCGCAGGAATATCTGCCAAGATATAGTCTGTTTGACGGAGCTTATCTGCCAGATGAGACAAGGTGTCTACTTTTACCTCAGGTGCAGGACTGGCTGCTGACTTGACAAAAACCTTGGCCGGTGTTGGTTTTTCATCTCTCAGGTAAGTTGCGGACCGTTTCTTCTTCAAATCTTCACGAGCAGTCTCACGCGCTAGTTGACCCTGAGTCTTAACCTGAGTAGGTTTGGCTTGGGGATATTGTTGCAAACGCTCTCTCCGCGAATAATGACTTGATTTGGCCTCAAAAAGCGGAGGCAGGAGATCATCATCCAGCTCTCCTCGACCACTTGTCGAGCCTTGCTTAGGCTGGCTGCTTGGTTCCCAGGCAAAGTCTTTTTCTTGATAGGGCCCCTTGATATTACTAATCAAGTCGCTTTCATCATATAAACTCATAATTGGATTTACTCCAACTAGCACTTCATTATCAGCTACTAGCGGAAATCTTTTCTCTTTTCTAATCATAAGTTAGTCCTTTCGAAACTCTATTATACCATACTTGAGCAGTATTTGCCTAATTCTATGCTGGATGATAGGAATCCTATTCCCTGCTTCGTATTTAAAAGTGCCTCTCCCTTACGTCCTTTCGCACCAGCTTTTTTGCCACAAAAAAATCCGAACAAGTCGGATTTTTCATTATTTTTCAGATACTTGTTTGGCCAAGGCAAAGTTTCCAAGTGTTGCTGAACCATTTTCAGCAACTGCAGGGGTTACAATGTACTCTTTGACATCTGGTGTTGGAAGGTAATCATTCATGAGGCCGACAAATTTCTCACGTACACGATTGAGCATATGTTCTTGGGCCATAACCCCACCGCCAAATACAATGACTTGTGGACGGTATAGCAGAGTTGCTTGAACAGCTGCTTGAGCAATGTAGTAGGCTTGAACATCCCAGACATCTGAGTTAAGTTCGATCAATTCTCCACGGATGCCAGTACGGCCCTCAAGTGAAGGACCTGCAGCCAAGCCTTCCAAACAGCCATTGTGGAAGGGACATACGCCGTTGAACTCGTGCTTGACATCATATGGATGGAGAGCAACATAGGTATGACCTGCTTCCGTATGGCCCAAACCACCGATAAACTCACCGTTTTGGATAGCACCAGCACCGATACCTGTGCCGATGGTGTAATAAACCAAGCTCTTAACACCTTTACGAACCAAGGTTTCACCATAGGCAGATGAGTTAACATCTGTCGTGAAATAGAACGGAATATTGAATTCCTTGGCAATCAAACCAAGCAAGTCAATGTTTGACCAGTGTGGTTTTGGAGTAGAGGTAATATAGCCATAGGTCTGTGAATTTTGATCAATATCAATCGGACCAAATGAACCAATGGCAATACCTGCCAAACGGTCTTCATAACGCTTGAAAAATTCAACTGTACGTTCAATAGTTTCATAAGGCGTTGTCGTTGGAAATTGTGTTTTTTCAATTACTTGGAAATTCTCATCACCAACCGCACAAACAAACTTCGTTCCACCAGCTTCAAGGCTTCCGTATAATTTTGTCATGAATTTTCTCCCTTTTTGTTTTTTTCATTATACCATAGATAGAAATAGAAGAAAAAGGCTTACCGCCTTTTTCCTAGATATATTATTTCTAGGCTTTCATCTTACTTTCAGTACTAGGCAACGAGCCGCAGGCATAACTGAAGTTAGGCAAGGCGAGTTAACGAAGTAATGAAAGCAAAGAGGAGGTCTAGAATTATTTTGCAACTTTCAAGAAGTCTGCACCATGAGCGATTGGTCCCTCAGCAAGTGGTGAAACTTCTGTAAAGTCAGGAGTGTTTGTCACGATGATCATAGTTGTATCATCAAGACCAGCTTCAGCAATTTTCGCCGCATCGAATTTAGCAAGTGGCGTACCAGCTTTCACCTTGTCGCCAGCTGCAACCAATTTCTCAAATCCGTTACCGTTCATGGATACTGTATCAATACCGATGTGGATCAAGATTTCTGCACCTGAAGCTGTTTTCAAACCATAGGCATGACCTGTTTCAAAAGCGATTGTTACTTCTGCATCTGCTGGTGCGTAAACAACACCTTCAGTTGGTTTAACTGCCAAACCTTTACCCATAGCTCCAGAAGAGAAGACTGGGTCATTAACATTTTCAAGGGCAACTACGTCACCTGAAAGTGGAGATACAAGAGTTTCTTCAGCTACAAGTCCTGTCTCTGCTTCTTCAAGCGTTTTTGCTGTTTCTTGTGCTGAAGCATTAGGCTTTTTTACGTCTTTCTCCTCATCTTCATAACCGAAGAAGTAAGTCAAAGCGAAACCAAGTGCAAATGATACTGCTACCATAAGGATATATTGGAAGAATTGTCCGTTACCTGCGTACAAAGTCATACCTGGGATGATTGTAACACCCATACCTGTACCAGCAAGACCAAGGATTGATGCGAAAGCACCGCCGATAGCACCAGCAATCAATGAAAGAAGGAATGGCTTACGGAAACGCAAGTTAACACCGAAGATAGCTGGCTCAGTAATACCAAGGAAGGCAGAAAGAGCTGCTGGGAAAGCAAGAGCTTTCAATTTAGGATTCTTCGTTTTAACACCAACCGCTACTGTAGCAGCACCTTGTGCTGTCATAGCTGCAGTGATGATAGCGTTGAATGGGTTAGCACCAGTGTTTGCTACCAATTGAGCTTCCAAGAAGTTGAAGATATGGTGAACACCTGATACAACGATAACTTGGTGAACACCACCGATAAGGAGACCACCAAGACCCATTGGCAAGTTCAAAATAGCTTGTGTACCAGCCAAGATGTAGTTTTCAACCACGTGGAAGACTGGACCAATCACAAAGAGACCAAGGATTGACATAACAAACAAGGTAATGAATGGTGTTACCAAGAGATCAAGAACTTCTGGAACCACCTTGCGGACTGCTTTCTCAAATTTAGCACCAATCAAACCAATGATGAAGGCTGGCAATACTGAACCTTGCAAACCTACAACTGGGATGAAACCAAAGAAAATAGTTGGTTTCACATCGCCACCTGATGCTACAACCCAAGCATTTGGTAATTGACCAGCAATAAGCATCATACCAAGTACAATACCGATTGTTTGGTTCCCACCAAATACGCGGAATGTTGACCATACTACCAAGGCTGGTAATACGATGAAGGCTGTATCTGTCAAGATTTGTGAGTAAACGTTCAAATCTTCAGGAAGTGTGTAACCAAGCGCTCCAAGAAGACCACGAAGACCCATGAAAAGACCAGTTGCTACGATAGCAGGGATGATTGGAACGAATACGTCACCGAAAGTACGGATGGCACGTTGGAAAGCATTCCCTTGAGCTGCTGCTTCTGCTTTTTGCTCACCAGTTGTAGCAGTTGGCAAACCAAGGGCAACAACTTCATCGTAGATTTTGTTAACTGTACCAGTACCAAAGATGATTTGGTATTGACCAGAGTTGAAGAAAGCACCTTGTACTTTTTCGATATTTTCGACTGTATCCTTGTCGATTTTTCCTTCATCAACAACCATGACACGAAGGCGAGTCGCACAGTGGGCAACACTACGTACGTTCTCACGTCCGCCAAGGGCGTCAATGACTTTTTTTGCAATTTCAGTATTGTTCATCTTGCAAAAATCTCCTTATATTTTTTCTTTATTGAAAGTGTTTTCACGCTTTCGATGGTTTAATTATATCACTTTTACAAAATATGTCAAACGTTTTGCAGAATTTTTTAAAAATATTCCAAGAATCACAGTAAAAGCTTGATTTTTCACAAGAAAACGTTTACTATATTAATTGAAATATTAGATAAAATTGGAGATAGTATGGCCTTTACTACTGAAGAACGTTACAGAGCTTATGCTGACTGGACGCCAGAATACATTGAAAAAATCAAAAAGAATACGGAGAGTTCCCCTTGGAGAACCAACTTCCACATTGAAACACCACACGGTCTTTTGAATGACCCGAATGGATTTTCATATTTTAATGGAAAATGGACCCTCTTTTACCAATACTTCCCATTTGGTGCTGCACACGGATTAAAATCATGGGTACATACAGAGTCAACAGATTTGGTTCACTTTGAAGAAACGGGAACAGTTGTTTATCCGGATACACCACTGGATAGCCACGGTGCCTACTCTGGTTCTGCTATGGAATTCGGTGACAAGCTCTTCCTCTTCTATACAGGAAATGTCCGCGATGAAAACTGGGTTCGCCATCCTTACCAAATCGGTGCCTTAATGGACAAGGATGGTCAGATTGAAAAGATTGATAAGATTTTGATTGACCAACCAGAAGATACAACCGACCACTTCCGTGATCCGCAAATCTTCAACTACAAGGGACAATATTACGCCATCGTCGGCGGACAAAATCTAGATAAAAAAGGTATTGTCAAGCTCTATAAGGCTGAAAACAATGACTACCTCAACTGGACCTTGGTTGGTGACCTAGATTTTGCTAATGATATGACTGCCTACATGATGGAATGTCCAAACATTGCCTTTGTCGGTGAGCAACCAATTCTTCTTTATTGCCCTCAAGGTTTGGACAAGGACGTTTTGGACTACGGCAATATTTATCCAAACATGTACAAGATTGGTCAAGGTTTTGATCCTGAATCAGCAACCATTGTAGAGCCAGGTGAACTTATCAATTTAGACTATGGTTTTGAGTGCTATGCAACCCAGGCCTTCAACGCTCCTGATGGTCGCACTTTATCAGTCAGCTGGTTGGCCCTTCCTGATGTAGAGTACCCAACTGATGCTTATGATTATCAAGGTTGCTTGTCCTTGGTCAAAGAATTGTCTATCAAGGACGGCAAACTTTACCAGTATCCAGTCGAAGCTATCACCAGCCTTCGTCAAGAAGCGCAGCCATTTTCAAACCAAAAAGAAACCAACAATGTTTATGAATTAGAACTTGAATTTGCTGCTGGAAGCAAACATGAACTTGTGCTTTTCGCAAATGAAGAAAACAAGGGTCTAATCTTGACTGTCGATACAGAAAATGGACAGATTACGCTAGACCGCGAACATTGTGGTCAGCCATTTGCTCTTGATTTTGGCACAAGTCGAGCTTGTGATATTGAGCCTGGAGCGCTTACTGCCAATATCTTCATCGACAAGTCTGTCTTTGAAATTTTCATCAATAAAGGAGAAAAAGTATTTTCTGGTCGCGTTTTCCCTGATGCAGATCAAAATGGTATTGCCATCACTGCTGGAAACCCAACTGGAACCTACTACCATTTAGATTATGGTCGCAAAACTAACTGATGTCGCACAGTTAGCCGGAGTTAGTCCGACAACGGTTTCTCGTGTCATCAATAAAAAAGGCTATTTATCGGAAAAAACGGTCCGCAAGGTTGAGGAAGCTATGCGAGAATTAGGCTACAAGCCCAATAACTTAGCTCGTAGTTTGCAAGGAAAGTCAGCTAAGTTGGTTGGCTTGATTTTCCCTAATATCAACAACATATTTTATGCCGAGTTAATTAGCCATTTAGAAAGCCAGCTCTTCAATCGGGGCTACAAGACGATTATTTGCAATAGCCAACACGAATCTGAGAAGGAAAGAGAATATCTGGAAATGTTGGCAGCCAACCAGGTAGATGGAATTATCTCTGGTAGTCATAACTTGGGTATCAAGGATTATGATCGAGTGTCTGCTCCCATCATAGCCTTCGACCGCAACCTGTCCCCTTCCATCCCAGTGGTATCTTCTGATAACCATGCTGGCGGTGTACTTGCTGCCAAAACATTGAAAAAGGCTGGGTGCCAGCGACCTATTATGATTTCTGGTAATGACGATTCCAACTCACCAACCGGGCTCCGGCAATTAGGATTTCTCTCCATCCTTCCAGATGCCATAGTCTACCACGTTTCCAGTGATTTCTCCCCCGTTAGAAAAGAAATGGAAATCCGTACGATTATTGAAAAACATCAACCAGATGGTATTTTCGTGTCAGGTGATGCTACTGCTATGCTGGTCTGGAATGTGGCACGTTCACTCAATCTGTCCATTCCACAAGAACTTAAACTGATTGGCTATGATGGAACCCACTTTATTGAAAACTACTATCCTCAACTGACAACGATTAAGCAACCCCTAGAGGATATTGCAAAACTAATGGTTGACTTATTGATTGAGAAAATTGAGGGTAAGGAATTAAGCAAACATAATTATATCTTGCCAGTATCCCTGCTAGCAGGAGGCAGTATATAAAAAGAACAGTACTTGACATCAATCAGGTACTGTTTTTTGTTTGTCAAACATAAAAGAAGAAACCATTTAGGCTTCTTCTTTTATAAATTTGCTCAAAACACCATTGATAAATTTGGCTGAGGATTCATCTGAGAATTCTTTGGCTAGTTCGATAGCCTCATTGACAGCTACACGGTCTGGTGTTTCTTCAAAATGCAAGATTTCAAATAGACCTAAACGCATGATATTCTTATCAATCAAGGTCAATCGGTCCAAGGTCCAACCTGCTTTTAGTCGGCTAGATAATTCCTTGTCCAAATCCTCACGATAATCTGCCACACCATTGACAAGATTTAGAAGGAAAAGCGGAATTTCAACACCTTCATGCTCTTCTTCTTGGTCGTAAAGATAGGAGAATTGGGCTGCCTGTACAGGTTCTTGACCAAATTCCAGTGATACGATTGCCTGCAAAGCACACTTACGCAGGGCGTGTCTATTATTCTTCATCGAGGAAATCCTCTCCGAACAAATCTTTCAAGGCTGGTTTTGGTGTTTTATCTGGAACAATGCCATTGACATGAATATTGACAGCAGTCACTTCAACTTCTGCGTAGTTATAAATAGCTGTTTTAACTGCACGTTGAATATCCATAGACACAGCTGGAACATTGACACCGTACTCTAGGTAAACATAGATGTCTGCTGTGACCTTACCTTCTTCATCAGTTTGAAGATAGACGCCTTTATTTAAGGATGTTTTTGACCAAGTATCTGCAACACGTTTGTTTTGGAGAGAATGTACTCCTTCTACTTTGGCTGCTGCAATACCTGTAATCACTTCAAGAACGCGTGGTGCAATAACAATTTCACCTTGGTATTCTGTTGTCATAAGCTCTCCTTTCTAGGAGGAAACGATTAAGCGCGTGATACGTAAGTTCCCTCAGCTGTGTTAATCACAAGTTTTTGACCTGCTTCGATAAAGTCTGGTACGTTTACCACCAAACCTGTTTCCATTGTAGCTGGTTTCCCTGAACCAGTCACTGTAGCACCTTTGATAGATGGTTGGGTTTCTGCTACAACCAATTCAACAGTTGTTGGTACAGTCACACCGATTACTTCTGTTCCGTAGAACTGGATTTTCACATCTGAGTTTTCCAAGATGTAGAGCAATTCTTCTTTGATAGTTGCTACTGGAATTTCATACTGGTCGTAGGTTTCCGTATTCATGAAGAAAGCTGTATCATCCATTTGGTAAAGATATTGTGCTGGAACCGTTTCGATAATAGCTTGTTCAAATTTTTCATCTGGACGGTAAGTTGTATCAAAAGTAGAACCTGTACGCACATCACGCAATTTCATACGCATGATGGTGTTTCCCTTACCTGGCTTGTGGTGGCTAGCTTCCAAAACCTTAATCAATTTTCCTTCTGCTTCAAAGGTCATACCTGCTCTAAGTTTACTTGCTTCAATCATTGTATTGAATACCTCTTCAAAAATTTATTTATTCGTTTTATTTTACCACAAACTGACAAATTTCTCAAATCTTCTAATGCTACATTAGAAAATACTCCTAGCATATAGTTTATCAATTTACTTTTAGTACTAGGCAACGAGCTGAAGGCTGTACTAAGGTGCGGCGAGGCGAGTTCAAATACTCCAGTGGAGTATTTGAAGTTGGAAATATCGAAACGAAGTTTCATCATTAACCGACGTAATAAAAGATAAACTGAAAACTATAGAACAATTAATTCTTTTGGAGCCATGGTCAAGACTTCACAACCATTTTCCGTGATTAGCAAATCATCTTCGATACGGACTCCGTATTTGTCATCCAAATAGATACCAGGCTCATCCGTCAAGACCATTCCTGCCTTGATAGGTTCGTCAGATTTTCCAAAATATGGATACTCATGAATATCCAAGCCGATTCCGTGACCGATGCCATGGGTGAAGTTGGCTCCGTAACCCGCCGCATTGATAATCTCACGAGGAATCGCATCAAACTCGCGGTAAGTCACACCCTCTTTGGCCTGCTCAATCAAGGCTTTATTGGCACGCAAGACCACATCGTAAATCTCTCGCTCCTGATCAGTAACATGACCGATATGAATGGTTCGCGTCATATCGCTGACATAATGCTGGTAGTAACAACCAAAGTCCAAGGTCAAGCTTTCACCAGTTTGGATTAGCTTTTCTGAAGCTCTTCCGTGGGGCATGGCAGAGCGGTAACCAGACGCCACGATAAACTCAAATGATGCCCCTTCTGCACCGAGTTGACGCATGCGGTGGTCTAAGAAATGATTGACCTCCATCTCAGTCGTCTGACCTGGCTTAATAAAGTCCAGAACATCAATAAAAGCCTGATCCGAAATCTGACATGCACGACGAATGGTCGCAATTTCTTTCTCGTCCTTAATCATACGCAAGTCTTCAATAAAGTTGGACATAGCAACCAGTTGGTAGCCCTCAAAAATGCTAGTCAGACTTTGATAGAAACCATAAGTCACCTCGCTATCAAAACCAATGGTTTCAAGTCCATCTTCCTTAATCACCTTAGCAATTTCTTCAAGAGCAAAACGGCTGTCGATAATATCAAAGCCTTGCACTGTCGCCTTGGCAATTAAGGTATAGCGTGCGTCCGTCACAAACAAACGACGTTTGCTACTGATAAAAACAGTCGCCTCTGTTCCCCAAAAACCTGTCAGATAGTAGATATTGTTCTGTCCTGTTACCAAAATCCCATCCACATCTGATTGGGCTAATTTTGCTTCAAATTTTTCCACACGCGCTTGCATAAGCTACCTCCAAAGATTTTGTAACTATTATAGCAGAAATACTAGGATTTACCAATTAGTTGAAGCAGACAAAAAAGTCGCTAGAGCGACTTTTGTAACTTATAACTTCAACTTGGTTTTCAAATACTGGCCTGTAAAGCTGGCTGGGTTGCTAGCCACTTCTTCTGGCGTTCCTGTCGCAACAACGGTACCACCGCCGACACCGCCTTCTGGTCCCATGTCGATAATGTGGTCAGCTGTCTTGATCACATCAAGATTGTGCTCGATGACCAGCACAGTGTTGCCGTCATCGACAAAGCGGGCCAAGACCTTGAGCAACTGGGCAATGTCCTCTGTGTGAAGACCTGTCGTCGGCTCATCCAAGATATAGAGGGACTTACCAGTTGACCGCTTGTGAAGTTCCGATGCCAACTTCATCCGCTGGGCCTCACCACCTGACAGAGTGGTCGCTGGCTGACCTAGAGTAACGTAGCCCAAGCCTACATCTTGAATGGTACGGAGTTTGCGCTCAATTTTCGGAATGTGTTTGAAGAACTCGACCGCGTCATTGACCGTCATATCAAGGACTTGGGCGATATTTTTCTCCTTGTAGTGTACTTCCAAGGTTTCCGAGTTGTAGCGATGGCCATGACAGACTTCACAAGGTACAAAGACATCGGGCAAGAAGTGCATTTCAATCTTGATAATCCCGTCACCAGAGCAGGCTTCACAACGACCACCTTTGACGTTAAAAGAGAACCGTCCCTTCTTGTAGCCACGGATTTTGGCTTCATTGGTCTGGGCAAAGAGGTCCCGAATATCGTCAAAAACACCTGTGTAGGTAGCTGGGTTGGAACGCGGTGTCCGTCCAATCGGACTTTGGTCAATATCAATCAAGCGATCCAAGTGTTCGATTCCTGAAATAGACTTGAATTTACCTGGCTTGTCCGAATTACGATTGAGTTTCTGGGCAATGGCTTTTTTCAAAATGGAGTTGACCAGAGTTGATTTACCTGAGCCAGACACCCCTGTCACCGCCACAAATTTTCCGAGCGGGAAACGAACCGTCACATCTTGCAGGTTGTTTTCCTTGGCACCGGTCACCTCTAGAAATCGACCATTGCCAACACGACGGTCTAGAGGTACAGGAATTTCACGTTTGCCAGACAGGTACTGGCCTGTAATGGATTTTTTATTTTTAGCCACCTGGGCAGGTGTCCCAGAGGCCACGATTTCTCCGCCAAACACACCCGCACCCGGACCGATGTCAATCAGCCAGTCCGCCTCCCGCATGGTGTCCTCATCATGTTCCACCACAATCAAGGTATTGCCCAAATCCCGCATTTTCTTAAGACTAGCGATCAGGCGGTCATTGTCCCGCTGGTGCAGTCCAATCGACGGCTCATCCAAAATATAGAGAACACCAGATAGGTTGGAGCCAATCTGGGTCGCCAAACGAATCCGCTGGCTTTCACCACCAGAAAGCGTCCCCGCTGCTCGTGAAAGGGTTAGGTAATTTAGTCCAACGTTATTTAGGAAGGACAGGCGATCCTTGATTTCCTTGACAATGGGCGTCGCAATGGTGGCTTCATTTTCAGACAAGGTCAGATTTTCAATGACTTGCAAATGATCCGCTACAGACAAGTCAGATAACTGCCCAATATGAAGTCCCTGCTCGCCTCCGACTTTGACAGACAGGGCTTGGTCATTGAGGCGGTAGCCGTGGCAGGTTCCACAGGTCAACTCATTCATATAGGCCTTCATAACCGTCCGCGTATAGTCACTGTTGGTTTCACGGTAGCGGCGATTGATATTGGTAATTAGGCCTTCAAAGGGAATGTCAATATCACGCACCCCACCGAACTCATTTTCATAATGGAAATGGAATTCTTTGCCGTCCGATCCATTGAAAATCAGATTCTTCTCTTCTTCCGTCAATTCCTCGAAAGGCTTGTCCATATCCACACCAAAGTGGTTCATGGCCTGCTCCAACATCTGAGGATAGTAGTTGGATGAAATTGGATTCCAAGGAGCCAAGGCACCGTCACGCAAGGTCTTGCTGGCATCTGGGACAATCAAATCCGTATCCACTTCCAGCTTCATGCCCAAACCGTCACAGTCGCTACAAGACCCAAAAGGCGCATTGAAAGAGAAAAGACGAGGCTCCAACTCTGGTACCGTAAAACCACAAACTGGGCAGGCATAGTACTCAGAGAAGAGCAGTTCCTTCTCATCCATTGTATCGATGATGACATAACCGTCCGCAATCCGCAGGGCCGCTTCAATCGAGTCAAAGAGCCGCGAACGAATGCCCTCTTTGATCACAATCCGGTCGACTACGACTTCAATATTGTGCGCCTTGCTCTTGGACAATTCAGGCACTTCCGACACATCATAGACATCACCATTGACACGTACCCGAACATAGCCGTCCTTCTGGATTTTCTCAAAAATGGTCTTGTGTTGCCCCTTTTTCTTCCGCACAATCGGTGCTAAAATCTGCAGTCGCTGACGCTCCGGCAATTCCAAAACTTCATCAACGATTTGCTCCACCGAAGAAGCTGCGATCGCCCCATGCCCATTGATACAGTACGGCACCCCGACCCGAGCATAGAGCAGGCGGAGATAGTCATTGATTTCCGTTGCCGTCCCGACTGTCGAACGCGGATTCCGCGATGTGGTTTTTTGGTCAATGGAAATAGCAGGGCTGAGACCCTCTATGGAATCCACATCAGGCTTGTCCATGTTGCCCAAGAACTGACGAGCATAGGCAGACAAGGACTCCACATAGCGACGTTGGCCTTCGGCATACAGAGTATCAAAAGCCAAACTCGACTTACCAGACCCCGACAAACCAGTCACCACCACCAACTTCTCACGCGGAATGGTCACATCAATATTTTTCAAATTATGGGCACGCGCCCCATGAATCACAATATTTTCTTGCATAACATGATATAAGTGCGTTCACAAGATAACTGGTGACGGTCAACTAGCTCCGCATCATCAGACGAAACTGCCTATGGGCAATTTCTATATCTTGTATTAGCTCGATTTTCAAAAAATATCGTTTTGAAAATCTCACGTCAAGAAACCGTATAAAACTCGACGCTTTTAGCACGCATTCAAATCCTTTCTAAAGATACAAAGACCGTAAAACGCACAGTCAAAATAGGCGGTAAGCCCGAAATCTGTGATTTCGAAGACGCACCCCGTCAAGACAACTAGTGCTTTCACAGGTCGAAAACCGAAGAAAGTACAGATGTCTACGACGTAGAAACCAGTTCCCATAATTATTCCATAAAGAAACTAGTACTTTTTGACACTGCATTTAGCCCGTGTTCAATTCCTTTCTTAAGAGGCTCTAGCTGTACCATGAGAGATTAGAAAAAGTTCGTACAACCTACTCCCTTAAATGTCTTCATATTATATCACAATTCTGCATAAAAGCTTTCCGTAACGACACATTTTTTGGTATAATAGAGGTTGCGTTAACGAAACAATTGCAAAAGGAGGGCGTCATATGAAACAGATTTTTCTATCAACCATGACTGATTTAGAAGAAATCCAAACCTTTGAACCTGGGGCTTGGATTAATTTGGTTAACCCCTCCCAGAGCGAGTCAATGGAAGTGGCTGAACACTATAAGATTGACATCGCTGACCTACGAGCACCGCTCGATGCGGAAGAATCTTCTCGTATCACCGTCGAAGATGATTACACACTAATCCTGGTTGACGTTCCTATTCTTGAGGAGCGAAATAACAAGACCTACTATATCACCATTCCGCTTGGTATTGTCTTGACCGAGGATGCCATTATTACAACTTGTTTAGAGCCTTTACCACTCTTTGACCAATTTATCCATCGTCGTTTGCGGAATTTCTTCACCTTTATGAAATCTCGCTTCGTTTTCCAAATCCTCTACCGCAATGCCCAACTCTATCTGTCTGCCCTACGGACCATTGACAGAAAGAGCGAGGAGATTGAGAAACAACTCCACGAAGCCACTCGTAACGAAGAATTGATTGTTCTCATGGAATTGGAAAAAACCATCGTCTACTTCAAGGCCTCCCTCAAAACCAACGAACGTTTGGTCAAAAAGCTGGCTTCTTCTTCTCGCCTATTACGAAAATACGAAGAAGACGAAGATTTGTTGGAAGACACCCTGGTCGAAACCCAGCAGGCTATTGAGATGGCAGACATCTATGGTTCCATCCTGAACTCCATGACCCACGCCTTTGCCTCAATCATTTCCAACAACCAGAATACCATCATGAAAACCTTGGCACTCATGACCATTGTCATGTCCATTCCAACCATGGTCTTCTCTGCCTATGGTATGAACTTTAAGGATAACATTATTCCCTTCAACGATATTCCCTATGCATTTTGGTGGATTATCCTCTTCGCCTTTGCCATCAGCTTATCATTAACCTTCTACTTCATTCGTAAGAGATGGTTCTAACATTAGGAGATTACAATGTCATTTACAGAATTTAAAGAATTAACCAAAAAAAACCAGGAATTCATCCACATTGCCACCAACCAGCTCATCAAAGATGGTAAGTCTGATAGCGAAATTAAGGAACTGTTGGAAGAAATCTTGCCGACTATTATCGAGAAACAAAAAACTGGCGTAACAGCTCGCAATCTCTATGGAGCACCGAGTGAATGGGCGGCCAGCAAAACTGGTTCTGAACAAGAAAAGAAAGACCAAGTTGAATACAACGAAAATCCTTGGTTGATGTGGCTGGATTCTAGTCTCTTCATGCTGGCTATTATTGCAGGTATCAATGGATTGATGAACTTATTGGGACAAGGTGCCCAGTACGGCTTGTTCACTCTATTGGTCATTGGTTTTGGTGTCGGCGCAGGTATGTATTTCATGTACCACTTCGTTTACAGAGAACAAATCAAAACTGGCCAACGTCCTAAATTATTAAAAGCAATCCTCTTCCTAGGACTTGCTACGCTGGCATGGTCACTTGTTTTCCTCTTGGCAGCACTAATCCCTGCTAGCCTAAACCCTGTCTTGCCTCCACTTGTTACCATTCTTATTGGAGCTGCAGCTTTTGGTGCTCGCTACCTCTTGAAAAAGAAATACAATATCCGTAACGCAATGTCACCAGTTCAATAATAAACAAAAGGCGATTGGTCTATCCAGTCGCCTTGTTTTTATCCATGGATACTGGCTTCCCCCAGTCTACTTAGAGCAAGCGAAAAAGACCCGTCAGGGGCTCAATTCGCCTTCTAATTTCCGAGCTCATGAAAAAATGACCCATACTGTTATTGCGCTTTTCGCATTTCTAGAGCGCAAGCTAAAAAGACCCGTCAGGGTCTTTTTACTAATCTTCGTTTACGAATGGTAGCAATGCCATTACGCGAGCACGTTTGATAGCTGTTGTTACTTTACGTTGGTTTTTAGCTGAAGTTCCAGTTACACGGCGTGGAAGGATTTTTCCACGTTCAGAAATGAAACGGCTAAGAAGCTCAGTATCTTTGTAATCAACATATTCAATTTTGTTAGCTGCGATATAGTCAACTTTTTTACGGCGTTTGAAACCGCCACGACGTTGTTGAGCCATGTGTGTTCTCCTTTATATTATTATTTCAGACCTAGAATGGTAGGTCATCGTCTGATATATCCATTGGATTACTAGCTCCAAATGGACTTTCTTCTCTAGCGAAGTTAGGTGTAGATTGTGCAGGTGCTTGATAAGGTGAGTTATAGTCATTCCCAGCGGCAAATGAATTACCAGCTGAATAAGCACCACCTTGACCTTCACGAGCAGTACGGCTTTCCAAGAGTTGGAAACTATCCGCAAGCACCTCAGTCACGTAGACACGTTGTCCCTGCTGGTTATCATAGCTACGAGTCTGAATACGACCAGTAACACCAATCAGAGCACCTTTCTTAGCCCAATTCGCCAAATTCTCAGCTTGTTGACGCCAAATGACTACGTTGATAAAGTCCGCTTCACGCTCACCGTTTTGATTTTTAAAATTGCGGTTAACTGCTAGAGTAAAAGTCGCAACAGCCTGGTTAGACGGAGTATAACGAAGTTCTGCATCACGGGTCATACGACCAACCAATACTACATTATTTATCATAATCTACCTTCTTACGCGTCAAGTTTGACAATCATGTGACGAAGAATGTCGCCGTTGATTTTTGACAAACGGTCAAACTCTTTAAGAGCTTCATCGTTGCTTGCTTCAACGTTAACGATGTGGTACAAACCTTCGCGGAAATCTTTGATTTCGTATGCAAGGCGACGTTTTTCCCATGCTTTTGATTCAACGATTGTTGCACCGTTGTCAGTCAAGATAGAGTCAAAGCGTGCTACCAAAGCGTTTTTAGCTTCTTCTTCAATGTTTGGACGAATAATATAAAGAATTTCGTATTTAGCCATTGATATGTTCCTCCTTTTGGTCTAATGACTCATGGTCTAGCCACGAGTAAGTGAGGGATACTCACAGAAAATAATTATACCATAATATAGAAAATGTGCAAGTGAAAAGGGCTTGCTGAAAACAATTTCACGAAAGAAAAGACTATCCAAGTGCATGGATAGTCTGATAGATTATGCCACAATGGCTTTTGCTACTTCTTCTGTTGTCATGCGAGAGAAATAGTGAGCTGTGTCGATTTCATGCAATTTGGCCAGCACATCTGCATACTCGTAACGAGTACCGACCAACAAGTCTTCGATGTCCGATACATCACCAATTCCGAAGAAATCTCCGTAAATCTTGATAGATTCGATGACTGATTTTTCAGCCTTGATGTAGGTCGTGATTTTACCTGCTGGGTAACGAACGCTGCGCTCCACAGTGTATTCTGGTGTTTGACCATAGGTCCAGTCCCAAGTCGCAAACTGGCTGTCACGGATTTCTTGGATACGAGCCAAATCATCTTCAGACAAGACATACTCGTCCATGTCTGGGTATTCTTGCTTCATTTGGTTGAGGATGGCATCCTTAAACTCCAGAACGGTCATCTTCTCTGGCAATTCGTTGTTGATATTGGTCACGCGGGCACGAACGGACTTGACACCTTTGGACTCAATCTTGTCCTTGCTGACCTTGAGGGCACTTGCGAGGACAGACATATCCACATCAAAGAGCAAGCATCCGTGGTGCATCATACGGCCTTTGGCATAGGCTTGCGCATTTCCACAGATTTTCTTGCCGTCGATTTCCAGGTCATTACGACCAGTGAAGTTAGCTTCTACACCCAGTGTTGCAAGGGTATCAATCACAGGTTTAGAGAAGGTCTTGAAGTCAAAAGCTCCCTCGTCTGCCTTGTTTGAAATAATGGTATAGTTGAGGTTGTTGAGGTCATGATAGACAGCGCCACCACCTGACAGACGGCGAACCACATGGATGCCCTTTTCGTCTGTGAATTCCTTGTTGATTTCTTCAATGGCATTCTGGTGCTTACCGATAATGATGGCAGGCTCATTGATCCAGAGAATAAAAATTTCGTCAATATCTGTTAATTCCTTGAAGGCATAGGCTTCGAGGGCAATGTTATAAGCTGGGTCATTGCTGTTGTTTACGATGTATTTCATGCAAAACTCCTTTATTGTTAACTAATTTTTATTATAGTGGAAACGATAACAAAAGACAAGCCCCAAGGCTTGTCTTTCTACATTATTCGACATCCGCTCCGTTTGTAGCGATAGCTGTTTTATAACAAAGGAATGAGGTTCTTGGCGTAGTTTATATACATACGCCTGCTCTGTTCTTTTTTCACTCAAAGGAGAATCGACCCTCCCTTGTACTCGTTTTTGAGTATCAAAGAAGGCTTCACCGTGAAACAATAAGTAAATTGTTTCGCTATCCTATCTCCCTGTTTCACACTGTTAATTCAATTTGGATATCCTCAAAACCTAGAATACAAGATTCATAGTAACCATCTCCAGTAACTCGTGGGCCACTGAGAAGCTGATAACCCGCTGCGACCAATTGCTCAGTCAATTCATTCACCGCTTCTTCACTTCCCAAACTAAAGGCTAGATGAATCAGCCCCAAGTGATTGAGCTGGCTAGGCTTGTCCACCACATCATCTCTAGTCATAATTTCAAGACGAGCTCCATCTTCAAAAGTCAGGAAATAGGATTTAAAACTTGTTTTTGTATTGTGATAGAGTTGATTGGACTTTGCACCGAAATAAGTTTCAAAGAAATTCCGCATTCCTTCTAGGTCTTGAGCATAGATAGCAAGATGTTCAATTTTCATTCGATTTTATCCTCCCTTAAAGAAAAACGGCACACTGCCGTTTTTCTTATTCTACGTCTTTACCATTGCTGGCGATGACTGTTTTATTCATCCGATTATTTCCGCTTTGGTGGGTTGTGGATCGCAACACCAAGCACATCAAGGAAGGCTTCGTACATCACTTCTGAGAAGGTTGGGTGACCGTGGATTGATGCTGCCACGTCGTCAACTGTCAACTCAGATTCCATGATGGTTGCTGCTTCGTTGATCATTTCAGCCGCAACTGGACCGATGATGTGAACACCAAGGATTTCATGGTATTTCTTATCAGCGATAACTTTTACGAAACCATGTGCTTCGTTAGAAGCGATGGCACGACCATTACCAGTAAAGCTGTTGCGACCGATAAGGATGTTTTCTTTACCATATTTCTCGATAGCTTGGTCTTCTGTCAAACCAACCATAGCGATTTCTGGGTGTGTGTAAACCGCTGCTGGTGTGAAGTCCAATTTAGCCTTGTGGTGGTTACCGTGGATGGCATTTTCAGCTGCCACTTCACCCATGCGGTAAGCAGCGTGAGCCAACATCTTAGTACCGTTAACATCACCTGGTGCGTAGATACCTGGGATAGATGTTTCTTGGTATTCGTTGACCTTGATACGACCGCGGTCTAGTTCAAGGTTAAGATTTTCAAGACCAGCCAATTGTGGTACACGACCGATTGAAAGAAGGGCTTTTTCAGAAACGATTTCTGAGCCGTCGTTCAACTTGATGGTCAATTGGTTATTAGCTTCAACGATTTCAGATACACCAACTGATGTCAAGAATTTCATACCTTTCTTAGAAAGGACTTTTTGCAATTCTACAGACACTTCGCGGTCCATACCTGGAATGATACGGTCTGCCATCTCAACAACTGTTACTTCTGTACCGTATGATGCATAAACCAAACCAAGTTCTACACCGACTACGCCGCCACCCATAACAGTGAGTGACTTAGGAATTTCACGCAAGTCAAGGATATCATCAGACGTCAATACCAACTTAGAATCGATACCTGGGATATTGATGCGGGATACCTTAGAACCTGTTGCAAGAACGATGCTACGACCTTTGATAACCTTGTCTCCGATGACAACAGTCTTGTCAGGGTTTACTTGACCAAGACCGTTGAAGATGGTTACCTTATTGGCTTTCAAGAGACCTGCTACACCGCCTGTCAAGGTCTTCACAACCTTGTTCTTGAAGTCAACTGTCTTGTCCATATCAACTGTGTAGTTGGTTGAAGCAAGGTTGATTCCACGCTCAGCCGCAATCTTCAAGCCGTCAAGGATTTCAGCATTTTTGAGGTAGGTCTTAGTTGGGATACAGCCCTTGTTCAAGCAGGTACCACCAAATTCTGATTTCTCAACGATAGCGATTTTACCGCCCAATTGAGCACCACGAATAGCTGCGTAGTAACCAGCAGGACCACCACCGACAACAACCATGTCATACTCGTCAGCTGCCAATTCAGCCTTAGGAGCTTGTGGAGCTGCTGCAGGAGCTGCAGGTACTTCCAAACCAGCTGCTTTCAAGTCAGCAGTTGCTTGAGCAACCTCAGCTGGAGCAGGTGCGCTGCCAACTTCAACGGTTTCACCTTCTGCACCAAGGTAAGCAATGACTTCTGTTACAGGAACTGTTGCACCGTTACCGTGAACGATTTTCAAGAGTACACCTGACTCTTCCGCTTCCAATTCCATGCTTGTCTTGTCTGACATCATCTCCAAGATAACATCGCCTTCGTTGACAAAATCACCCTCTTGTTTTTTCCACTCGATGATTTCGCCTTCCTGCATATCTACACCAAGTTTAGGCATAATAATTTCAATTGCCATGATTAAGATACCAAGAGCGAAGAGAAAGCGACTGAAAAATTAGGAAATCGTAGAAAATCCTGATTTTCTAAACGATTTATCTATTTTTCCGAGCTTTCCGCTCGGGTTCAATTGCTAAAACTCTCTCGCTCTTATTCCCTTTCTTTATTTTCTATTCAGAAATCTAATTCTCTAGTTTAAACCAATGGAAACCTTATCAAATCAACAATTCCAATGGGTTTTCCAACAAGTTCTTCAAGTCAACCATGAACTTAGCACCATTCATACCGTCAACGATACGGTGGTCAATGGTCAAGCAGAGTGCCATGATTGGACGGATTTTGATTTCGCCGTCGATAACAACTGGTGTTTGAACAGTTGCTGCAACACCAAGGATGGCTGAGTTTGGTTGGTTGATGATCGGGTTGAAGGTCTTAGTACCGAACATACCCAAGTTGGTGATAGAGAAGGTAGAACCTGACATTTCCGCACCCTTCAACTTACCAGATTGAGCCTTCTTGATGACATCTTTTGAAGCCACCACGAAGTCAGACAAGCTCATCTTATCTGCACCGTGAACAACTGGCACCACCAAGCCTTCATCCAAACCTACCGCGATACCAAGGTTGACAAACTTGTGCAACTCGATTTCTTGAGCATCGTTAATCAAAGATGCATTCATATAGCGGTGTTCTTCCTTCATCAATGTACGAACCACTGCAAGACCGATCAAGTCAGTAAATGTTACTTTCAAACCAGTCTTGTTCATGATTGGCTCAAGGACTTGCTTACGCAATGCCATGAGGTTGGTCATGTCGATATCGTAGTTAAGCGTAAAGGTTGGAGCTGTCAAGTAAGAGTTGACCATACCTTTTGAAATTGCCTTACGCATTGGGCTCATCTTGATGATTTCAACGCCTTCTGGCAATTCTTTAGCTGGTTTCTCTTCAGCTTTCGGTGCTGGAGCAACAGTTTCTACAGTTGCAGGAGCAAGTACTGCAAGAACGTCGTCCTTAACAATCTTACCATTGACACCTGAACCAGTAAGGGTTGACAAATCAACACCTTGGTCTGCTGCAATACGGGCTGCAAGCGGAGTTGCTTTTGGAGCTGCTCCCTTGAAGTCTTCAACGTCAGCCTTGTGGACACGGCCATTTGCACCAGTTCCTGGTACAAGACCTAAGTCAATTCCAAGCTCACGCGCCAATTTACGTGCTGCTGGAGTAGCACGAACCTTGCCACCACCTTGTGGTTTGGCAGCAGCTGCCGGAGCAACAATAACAGGCGTGCGACCTGCAGGTACTTCTTCGATGGCTGCAGCTGGGGCAACTGGAGCAGATGAAGCTCCTGCTTCAACCGTTTCGCCTTCAGCACCCAAGTAGGCAATAACTTCGGTAACAGGGACAGTAGCACCGTTTCCATGAACAATTTTTAATAGGACGCCTGACTCTTCTGCTTCCAACTCCATGCTGGTCTTGTCAGACATCATTTCCAAGATGACATCGCCTTCGTTGACGAAATCGCCCTCTTGTTTTTTCCACTCGATGATTTCACCTTCTTGCATGTCCACACCGAGCTTAGGCATAATGATTTCAATAGCCATTTTTAAGATACCAAGTCCGAACAGAAAACGATTGAAAAATAGAAAATCTTGATTTCTTAGCGACTTATCTTTTCTCCTAGTTTTCCGGACGGGATCAATTCCTTTCTTTCAGTTTCTTACATAACCACTAAACCAGACTTATTCACTAAGTCGGCTCAATTCTAGGTTACATTCTTTCAAACAGGGCTAGGACGGTTGCCCGTCCTTCCATTCTTTCTTAACCCTTGTTTACTTGCTTGTAGATTGCCGATTTGATTTTCTCTACGTTTGGCAATACTGCGTTTTCAAGAATGTTTGCGTAAGGAACTGGTACATCATCTGAAGCGATACGGATGATTGGGGCATCCAAGTAGTCAAAGGCTTCGCTTTCTGTGATGATTGATGCGATCTCACCGATGAAACCACCTGTTTTGTAAGCATCGTTAACCAAGATAACCTTACCAGTTTTCTTCACAGATTCGATGATCAATTCTTTATCCAATGGAATAAGGGTACGTGGGTCAACCACTTCTACGCTGATGCCTTCTGCAGCTACTTCTTCAGCCGCTTTCAAGGCACGTTCCAACATACGACCGTATGAAATAATGGTTACATCAGTACCTTCACGTTTGATTTCACCCTTACCAAGTGGAATGTAGAAATCTGGGTCTAAGTTAACTTCTTCTTTTTTACCGTAAAGAGCTTTTGGCTCCAAGAAGATAACTGGGTTGTTATCAAGGATAGATGATTTCAAAAGACCTTTTGCATCGTTAGCTGTACCAGGTGCGACCACCTTGATACCTGGGATGTGAGTCAACCATGCTTCAAGAGATTGTGAGTGCTGTGCTGCAGAACCGATACCAGAACCTGAAGCCACACGGAAGGTTACAGGTGTCTTCAAGCCGCCACCAAACATGTAGTTAGTTTTGGCAGCTTGGTTAACAATCGCGTCAAGTGCAATTGTCACGAAGTCCATGAAAGTCAAGTCAACGATTGGACGAAGACCGGTTTGAGCCGCACCAACCGCAGAACCAGCGATTGCAGCCTCAGAGATAGGCGTGTCGCGAACGCGTTTTGGACCAAATTCGTCCAACATACCAACAGATGTACCGAAGTCACCGCCGTAGATACCGACGTCTTCACCCATCAAGAATACTTTTTCATCCTTACGCATTTCTTCGCTTTGAGCCAAGTTAATCGCTTCACGCAAGGCCATTACTTTTGTTTCAGCCATTTTAAAATTTCTCCTACTATATCAAAAATTTTCTTCAATCTGGACAGTAGACTAATCTACAAACACGTCTTCGTAAGCTACTGAGATGTCTGGATCTGGGCTTTCTTGTGCGAATTTCACAGATGCTTCTACTTGTTCTGCAACTTGTGCTTCGATGGCATCCAATTCTTCGTCAGTCGCAATCTTGTTCTCTGTCAAGTATTTGCGGTATTTCTTAAGTGGGTCTTTTGCTTTCCACTCGTTTACCTCTTCTTTTGTACGGTAAACACCTGCGTCAGCAGTTGAGTGACCAAACCAGCGGTATGATTCAACTTCGACCATGGCTGGACCGTTACCTGCACGAACGTATTCGATAACTTCTTGCATTTTCTCATAAACGGCAATCACGTCGTTTCCATCTTCAACATAGTGACCTGGCATACCGTATGCAGCAGCACGTTGGTAGAGGTGAGGAATCTTAGTAGAATAAGAAATGTCTGTTGAGATACCGTAACGGTTGTTAGTGATAAAGAAGATAACTGGCAAATTCCAAACAGCTGCCAAGTTCATTGATTCGTGGAAGGAACCTTCGTTTGTCGCTGAGTCACCTGAGAAGGCAATAACGATATTATCAGTACCGAGGTATTGTTGCGTAAGGGCTGCACCTACTGCAAGGGCATAACCACCACCTACGATACCGTTTGAACCAAAGTTTCCTTTTTCAACGTTAGCCAAGTGCATAGAACCACCACGGCCTTTAGATGTACCTGTTGCCTTACCAGCAAGCTCAGCCATCATACCGTTGATGTCAATCCCTTTTGCGATAACGTGACCGTGACCACGGTGGTGTGAGAAGATAATGTCTTGCTCTGTCAAACCAGCGATTGGTCCGACAGCTGCCGCTTCTTCACCAACTGAGAAGTGAGTCATACCTTGTACGAAGCCACGACGCACCAATTTGTTCAATTTCATGTCAACATCGCGGATTTGTTGCATTTTTAGGAACATATCCAAGTGTTGTTCTTTTGAGATAGATACCATAATTTCCTCCAAAGGTTTTTTCTCTTTCTGTACTATGATAGACCAATATTTCACAAATGGCAAGTATTTGAACCGTTTTCTTATTTACTGAAAATTTCGTGAAAACACTGATTTCCCTGCTATTTTTTACTACTGCTTCACTTTTTATTTTTTCATTTGTTTTTTATTTCACAAACTTTCGGACAGACTTGTCAGCCTTTTTTCTTTTTGTTATTATATAGATGGAGGTGCCTATGGAATTTGATTTATTTCTTATCATTTGCAACTATATCGGTACAATCGCTTTCGCTGTTTCAGGTGCTGTCAAGGGATTCAATAAGAAGCTAGATATTTTTGGTATCTGTCTACTCAGTATCATCACAGCTGTGGGCGGCGGTATCATTCGTGATACCATGGCCAATCATATCCCAGCTGCCTTAACAGACCCCAAGGCCATCTACCTTTCTATCTGTGTAGCCATTATCATGTATGTGATTGTCATCAATATGAAGCAAGACCAGCCACTGGATAAAAAAATGATTATTTTACTTTCCCAGACCAATCTGGTCTTTGATGCCATCGGACTAGCCATCTTTGCCCTTATCGGTGCCAATACTGGAGTTGACCTTCAACTAAACGCCATGACAACTGGCATCTTGGCCGCTCTAACAGGTGTTGGTGGCGGTATTGCCCGCGATTTACTGGTTAATGAAACACCCATCGTTCTGAAAGAAGATGTTTATGCTGTGCTAGCCTTCTTTTCCGGTCTTCTCTACCACCTTTGTATTGTCGATTGGCAATTACCACAAATTCCCATTTTCATTAGTATTTTTTCCATCAGTCTGATTATTCGACTCTTGGTCATCAAGTATAAGATTAACCTCCCAAATATGGATAGAAAACGAAAGGTCTGAGTTACTCAACTCAGACCTTTTTCTTAGCTAATATTCAGTTTTTACCAGCCACCGCCAGGACCAGTTGCTACAATCTGGCTAATTTGTTGGCCATTAACAGTTACTGTACCACCTGTCAATTCAGCAGTTCCATCAAAGTCAAAGGCTGAGGTTGGAGCTGTCACATCAATAGTACCACCTGATACATAGATATCACCATTGGCATCAAAAGCATCAGTATCTCCACTACCTACTGCAACTTTCAAATCACCACCAGTCACTTTGATAAAGATGTCTGATGAAATTGTACTTGCCGCGTTGATAGCATCATCTGAACCGTAGACATCTAATGTACCACCATTGATGGTAATATTCGTTCCTTCCATAGCTTCTGCTGATTCTGGAACAGTAATCGTGCCTCCATCAATTGTCAGTGCGGTTTCTGCCTTGATGGCATCATCACCTGCCTTCACAGTGATAGCACCACCAGTAATCGTTGTATAACCTTTTGTTGTATCCGTGTCATTTGTTGACTTGATACCATCACCACCTGCAGTTACATCAATGGCTCCACCATTGACAGTCATCGAATCTTTCCCTCGAATACCATCATCAACTGCTGTTACTTTGATATTGCCAGCATTGACAACCATGTCATCCGTTGAAACAATACCGTCTTGGAAGTTTGCCTCAACTGTTAGATTTCCATTACCAGTAATAGTCAAATCTGCTTCAACATGGATAGCACCTTCAATGTTTGTATCTGAGTGGTTGCTAGTATCTTTTACAGTATTACTAGTTCCATCTTTGATTTCCAATTCAACATTACCAGCCTGAATGACATTGATAGCAGCAGTATCTGAACTTGAGATTTCTGCACCTGCTAAAACAATACGGACATTGGCATCTGTTTCAACTGTCACACCTGCGGTGGTTGACCCGGTCAGGATATATGTACCACCTTCTGTAATGTTCAAACCATCATTTGAGAGTGTTACTTCTTTTGTTGGAAGGGCTGACCAGTCAATTGAAGAAGTATTCGAAGTCGATGAGGTTCCGTTGCTTGTGGTTGAAGCGACATTCGTTTGACTAGTTGTTACAGAACTTGAGGTCGTTGTCGAACTGGAAGCTGTCGAACAAGCGGCCAAGACACCTAAACTCATAAGAGTGACGCCAGAGTAAAGAAGTTTTTTAAGATTTGTTTTCATAATGTAAATTCCTTTTCTTTCTTTAGGAAGTTCGCTTGCCTTCCTGATATGCTCTTAGTTTACTCCTCATTCCTAAAAGAAAGATTAAAGATAGCCAAAAGAAAACTTAAAATAGACCGCAATGCTTTCTAACTCACCAGCATGTCAACCAAACCTGAATTAATACATTCAATTGATTGGTCTTTGCACATATAGCCCATTCAGAAGTTAAAAAGCCGAATGTTGCCATCCGACTTTCCTAGCTTAATCTTTTTGCTCAAGGGCACGCAACATCTGATCGATCTTGTTGCCGTACTCAATGGATTGGTCTTTTTCAAAGACCAAATCAGGAATTTTATAGAGGGTCAGCTTGCGACCTAGTTCTCTCTTAATGGTTCCTGTTGCTTTTTCAAGACCTGTTTGGGCTTTTTGATTGTCAGAAGCCAGGTCACTCATAATGGTATAGTAAACCTTGGCCATAGACAAATCTCCGACCATCTGCACATCAGTGATGGTCACACCTTGCACACGAGGATCCCGGACTTTCTTCTGCAAAATCTCATTGACTTCGCGCTTGATTTCCATCCCAACACGGTCTGTTCGAAAATGGTTTGCCATAGTCATTCCTTTCTTAGATGATAGAAAAGCTGAGTTTCCTCAGCTTAACATTGTTTCATAAGAGGGCATCGGTAAAACAAATATCTCAGTTCCCTTGATACCCTTGCTTTTTTAAAAGCTCTTATTTCTTAATTTCTTCCATGATGTAGGCTTCGATGGTATCATCTACACGGATGTCGTTGTAGTTTTCAATCATCAAACCACCTTCTTGGGCGTTACCAACTTCTTTCACATCATCCTTGTAACGCTTCAAGCTGCCCAATTTACCGTCGAAGATAACAACGCCATCTCGGATAACACGAACACTTGAATCACGGGTAACCTTACCACGTACAACCATGAAACCACCGATCGTTCCGACTTTAGAAACTTTAAAGGTTTCACGGATGATAGCTTCACCGATGATTTTTTCTTCAAACTCAGGATCCAACATCCCTTTCATGGCATCTTCCATCTCTTCAATCACCTTATAGATGATGCTATGGAGACGTACTTCTACATCATCTGCTTCTGCTTGACTACGAGCTTCAGCAGTTGGACGAACGTTGAAACCGATAACGAGTGCGTTCGATGCTTCCGCAAGGGTAATATCCGATTCGTTGATGGCACCTACTGCAGAGTGAACGATATTGACGCGCACGCCTTCCACTTCGATTTTCTGAAGAGAGGTTGCAAGGGCCTCTACAGAACCTTGTACATCGGCCTTGATAATGACGTTGACAGACTTAACTTCACCTGCTTTAAGGGTATCAAAGAGGTTTTCAAGGCTGACACGTTGGGTTGCCTGACGTTGTTTGAGAAGGGCACGCTTGGCACGCTCTTCACCAGCTGCACGCGCAGATTTCTCATCTTCATAGACAGCGAAGTGATCGCCAGCCATTGGCGTTTCGTTCAAACCAGTGATCGAAACCGGTGTAGATGGACCAGCTACCTTGACACGACGGCCAAGGTCATTGGTCATGGCACGAACACGACCGAAGGTATTTCCGACAACGATTGGGTCTTGAACATTAAGAGTTCCCTGTTGAACAAGAAGGGTTGCAACGGCACCTTTTCCTTTATCCAAATGCGCTTCGATAACCGTACCAATAGCACGTACAGTTGGGTCTGCCTTCAGTTCTTGGATCTCAGCTACAAGAAGGACTGTTTCCAACAACTCATCAATATTTTGGTTGAACTTAGCTGAGATTTCTACAAATTCAGACTCACCGCCCCAGGCAGTTGAGATAACACCGTGTTCAGCTAATTCACCGATGACACGTTCTGGGTTGGCACCTGGCTTGTCAATCTTGTTGATGGCAACAATGATTGGAACATTGGCAGCTTTGGAGTGGTTGATGGCCTCAATGGTCTGTGGCATAACACCATCATCTGCTGCAACGACCAAGATGGTCAAGTCGGTAACAGAGGCACCACGAGCACGCATAGATGTAAAGGCCGCGTGTCCAGGCGTATCCAAGAAGGTAATTTTCTTGCCATTTTCTTCGATTTGGTAGGCACCAATATGCTGGGTGATACCACCAGCTTCCCCTGTAGCCACACGAGAATTACGAAGGGTATCCAAAAGGGTTGTCTTACCGTGGTCAACGTGTCCCATGATGGTCACAACAGGTGGACGCTCAACCATTTCCTCTTCATTGAGGTAACCTTCTTCGACGAAGAAACGTTCAATGTCAGCGTTATCGACCTCAACCTTTTCCTTGGCCTCAATTCCATAATCTACCATAAGGAGTTCGATGGTGTCGCCATCTAGAGATTGGTTCTGAGTTGCCATAACTCCCATGAGGAAGAGTTTCTTGACGATTTCAGCAGGCTCACGCTTGATCCGTTTTGCAATTTCTGCAACGGTCATGCCAGCTGTGTATTCAAATTCTGTTGGCAATTCATGGAACTTGCGTTCAGTTGCTGGCTTGACAGGTTGGTTACTCTTGCCTTTTTTGTTTTTCTTGTTGTTATTCCAGTTACTATTTCTTTGATTTCTCACTTGATTTTGACTATTTCGATTTCTTTGTTGTTTCCGTGGACCATCTTCTTCGTCACTATTAAAGTCACGTTTCTTGTCTGGTCGAGCTTGTTTTTTACGACGGGTATCTAGAGCACTTTCTGCAACCTTCTCAGGCACCGCTGCGACTGGTGTTGGTTTGACAAATGGCTTGCTTTCAATCACCGGTTCTTCGAACTTGATTTCCTTAGGCTTTTTCGGTTGCTTTTTAGCCTCCTGCGCCTGACGGAACCGTTCTTCGCTGGTACGAGCGTATTCTGCATTTTGCTCTGCTTTTAAGGCTGCTGCACGCGCTTTGAAGTCAATCTTAGGAGCTGCTGGTTTTGCAACCTCTTTTTGCTCAAAACGTGCTGATTGAGTAGAACGGTTGTCTTGACGACGATTGTCACGATTATCGTAACGGTCACCAAAACGATTGTCCCTACGCTTGTCTGAACCCTGCTCACGTCTGTTATCACGACGCTCATTGCGTTCATTACTTGGACGGCCTTGGCCTTGCTGACGGTTGTCACGACGATCTTGACCTTGTTTGCCTTGACCGCCTCTGCCCTGAGCTCGCTTAGCTGCTTGTTCCTTGGCACGCGCTTCACGTTCCGCCTTAAAGTTACGGCTCTGAGGGCGGTGAGGTGCTGCTGGAGCAACTGCCTTCGGTTCTTCCTTGGTAGCTGGAGCGGGTGCTTCTTGCTTTGCTACTGGAGCCTTGCTTTCAGTCGGTTTCTCAACAGACTGAACCTTCTCTACTGTTTTTGGAACTTCTGCTTTCTTAGTAAAGCTGTCAGCCAAACGTTTGGCACTTGCTTCATCTACACTTGAAGCATGGCTTTTGACTTCAAAACCCAATTCTTGAGCCTTAGCAACAACTTCCTTGCTACTTACGCCTAATTCTCGGGCAATTTCATTCAATCTCTTCTTAGACAATGCCTTGTCCTCCTGTTCTATTCCATAATAGACCTCATCTTCTTTGTAAATCCAGCGTCTGTCACTGCAAGAACCTTCCTAGCCTTGCCGACAGCTGCACTCAATTCCAGTGTTGAAAACACTGTTACAACTTCTACTTGATAGGTATGACTTTTATCTGTTACTTTTTTACTTAAATTTCCAGCAGCGTCATCAGCCAAAAAAACCAATTTCGCCTGCCCTTTTTGAATAGCTTCAACAACCAGATCCTCACCTGAAACCAAGCGACCTGCCCGTTGAGCCAACCCCAATAAATTTAAGATTTTCTGTTTCTTATTCCAGTCCAAGCTCTCTCCTTTTGACCTTGTGATCAACATAGGCAATCAATTCATCGTAGAACTCTTCAGCTACTTCCATGCTAAATGAACGGTCAAAGACACGACGCTTTTTAGCTTGAGCAGCTTCAACATTATCTAGTTTGATATAAGCTCCGCGACCATTTGCCTTGCCTGTTGGATCGATAAATACTTGACCTTCTTTATTTTTTACAATACGGAGCAAATCCCGTTTGTCGATGATTTCACCGGACACCACAGACTTGCGCAAGGGTATTTTTCTAGCTTTTGCCATGGTTGCTCCTTTTGTCTTATTCTAGTTCTTCTGTGACTTCTTCTACAAGCTCATCTGTTGCATATTGAGCCGCCTCAAATGCCTCATATTCGGAAGCAGACTTGATGTCGATACGGAATCCTGTCAAATGGGCTGCTAAGCGAACGTTCTGACCACGACGACCAATTGCTAGTGACAATTTATCATCTGGCACAACAACCGTAGCATGCTTGCCATCTTCTGTATCAAACAATACTTGGTCAACCTCTGCAGGTGCGAGAGCATTGTAGATAAATTCCGCTTCATCTGCTACCCACTCGATGACATCGATATTTTCCTCAGTCGGAATCATGCGGTCATTTTTAGCATCGTAGCGAGCTGGGTGGAATTTGCTGGTGATTTTCTTGATATTTGAACCACCGCGACCAACGATAGTCCCGATAGCATCCACGTTTGGATTGTGACTACGGACAGCCACTTTCGTACGGTCACCAGCTTCACGGGCAACACTCATGATTTCAACAGTTCCATCATATACTTCAGGAATTTCCTGTTCCATGAGGCGTTTGATCATCTCTGGATGGCTACGGCTGACAAATACGTTCACCCCACGACCATTGTCTTCTACCTTGTAAACATAGACTTCAATACGGTCATGTGATTGGAAAACCTCACCTGGAATTTGATCTTGTTTTGACAACTGTGCTTCAATGGTACCAAGGTTGACATAGATAAAGCGATTATCAAAACGCTCTACCGTACCAGACATGATTTCATTCTCATGTTGCTTGTAGGTATTAAAGGTAATGGCACGCTTTTGCTTGCGCATTTTTTCCATGATGGTCTGTTTAGCTGATTGAGCAGCTACGCGACCAAATTCTGCTGGATCTTCTGGGAATTTGATTTTATCACCCATTTCATAAGCAGTTGAGATGGCCAAGGCATCCTTGAGGCTGATTTCCAAACGGCTATCAAAGACCTCATCCACTACTTCACGGACAGTATATACGTGGAAATCAGCCTTCTTCTCGTCAAACTCGATAACTGCTGACTCAGCTTGTCCATAGCGGCGCTTATAAGCAGAACGAAGTGATTCTGTCACTGCATCAATAATATCCGCCTTGTTAATACCCATGTCTTCCTCTAAAATACGGAAGGCTTCTAGCATTTCTCTACTCATTTTGATTTCCTTTTGATGTCAAAAGGTCCTTTCTTACACTTAAATTTTAACGGCCAAACGTGCCTTAGCTACTGTTGAATATGGAATGGTCACTTCTTTTTTACGGGTCTTATCCATGTACTCCATAACCAAGTCTGTTCCATCAAAGGACATTAGAGTTCCTTCAAAAACCTTAATCTTGTCGATGGCCTGATAGAGCTTGACATGGATGTATTTCCCAACAGCCTGGGCAACTGCATCCGCTGACTTCAAGGGACGTTCCAAACCTGGACTTGTTACCTCAAGCATATACTGCTCTGGGAAAGGATCCGGATGAATGGTGTCCAAGAGTGGACTAATGACTTCTGATAAATCTGCCGTATCCTGAAGGGAAATCCCCCCTTCCTTATCAATGAAAATAGACAGGACATAGTCACCACCCATTTTGCCATATTCCACATCTACCAACTCATAGGGAGCCTGGATAGCTGGTGCAATGGTAGCCGTGACTAAATCAACAATTGATGACATAGGCACCTCCTTTTACAATTCTAACCTGCTGCAATCTGCATACAGGGAAAGGGTTGACTGACGTCAACCCCCTTTTCTCTTTATTTCTACTCTGTATTCTATCATAATTTCGAACACCTGTAAAGGAAAACGATAAGGATAGAAATTGTAAACGTTACCTACCTCACCACATAAAAATAAGGAGCCCAAATGGATTCCTTATTTGCTTATCTTATTAAAATCTTGCTTCCACACGATAGATGACCTGACCCTTGTTTGAGAATTTCTCCTCGTACTCCGTCATGACATTACCTTCCAAGCCATCCGCATGAAGGTCTAACCAGACCTGTTTCAAGACCATACCGTATTGGGAAAAGCTAGCCAAACTATATTCAAATAAACCACGGTTGTCTGTCTTAAAATGAATTTCCCCATTCTCAGGCAAGATTTCCTTGTAGGTATCCAAGAAAGACTTATAAGTCAACCGACGTTTTTCATGGCGTTTCTTTGGCCATGGATCAGAAAAGTTTAGATAGAGCTGATCAATTTCCGCTGGGGCAAAATAGTTGGTCAAGCTAGATCCATCAACCTGCAAGAGTTTAATGTTTGGTAGACCTGCTTCAAGCACTCGGTCCAAGGCATAGCTCAAGACCGTCATCTGAATATCAATACCGATGTAGTTAATATCCGGATTTTGTGCTGCCATGCCTGTCACAAATCGACCTTTACCAGACCCAACCTCAATATGAATGGGATTATCATTCCCGAAAATTTCTGCCCATTTCCCCTTACACTCCTCTGGATTGGAGATAACATACTGGGGATTATTTGCTAGGAGATCACTGGCCCCCTTACGATTTCTAACTCTCATACTTCCCTATAAAAACTCTGACGGAATTGACGCAGAGCGTAAATTTCTCTATTAGCTGCCAAGGTGTTGTAACTTTCAACATGCTTGGCAATTTGATTGAGGTAGGCCAATTGACCATACCAATAAATCTTATTCAAGACGGTTTGATTATACTTGTAGCCATAAGCACGAAGCCACTCTTCCCAAGCCTGACGTGGAATGTAGTGGGTCAAAATATAGGCCACATCAACCATACGATCGGTCACACAGGCTGTTTCCCAGTCCGTCAAATAAATGAAACCTGAAGTTGTTTCAACCCAGTTGCTATGGTGCAAATCACCATGTACAAAGGTTGCTAGCTCCTGACGGAACCTCGGCAGATTGTTCAACAAATCCTGACAAACCGATTGTAAGTAAGAATTTTGAAGTAAAATAGGTGGTACTTCATCCTGCCAACGACGGACCAAATCCTTAGGCTCTAGATAGGTATAATTCATTTGCAAGGCCTGATTGAGCAAGATGCGCGAAAAATGCATCCGCACTAAAATTTGGCGAACCTGCTTGCTAATCATATCCTGACGTTCCAAGGTACGACCATTGAGCCATTCTTGCTCCACACGGTGACCCATTCCTACCTCCCGATTTGCCGACAAAACAGGCGGTGTAATTTGTTCGCGAGCCAGTGCAGACACGATAGGAGGCATTTCATACTTTACAAAGACTTGCGTTCCGTCTGACCGTAGGCCCTTAAACGCTTTGCCACTATTTCCTGCAATAGACTGTAACTGTAGCCCACTGGTATCAAACTGCATGCCTTACCTCCTTTAAAAATTCCCTACTATTTTACTAATTTTCAGCTATTTAGTCAATCAATTTTTTTCAATTTTATCGGTAAATAAACTTCATGTAGAAAAATACATACGATTGGTAAAATGGCTACCATGATTTTTTCTTGGATAAATAGCTGAGCGACTACCGTTTCCACGACTAAGAGCCCATATAAAATAACCCGAAGCAAGTGCTGAAAATCTTTCATCTTCCTTTTTTTATCCAAAGGATAAAGCTGAGTTAGGTACTGGTAATCATAGTGCTTATAGAGCCCCAACAGCTGAAAGAGGAGCAGATAATGAAAGACCAATACCAAACCAAGAGAGAGCCATGCCTCGTCAATGGCTACCAAGGACAGAAGGATTAGCAAGAACAGGCGCAAGCTGAGACCAAAATAATCTCCAGCCCGTAAAAATGCCCTCAAGTAGAGATAGAACCAGGTTTGGCGAGAATGTAGCAAACGCAAGATGCCATCCAAATACCTTCTTGGCTTGACGGTCGCACTAATTCCTTTAACGGTCGTAAAGAGAGCAAAGAAGCGCAGGATAGTTTGCTTTCTCTTCTGCTCATCCTGAATGGCTGTTGACCAGTTCAAAACACCTTGTTGCTGGTAGGTTGCTAGCTGGTATTTTACTAGAAAATACTTGGCAACAAGCAAGACCACTATATAAACAACCACCATCCAGATTTCCAAACCCAGCTTCAGATAAATGGGTAAGAGCAGAAGCTGGAGCAAGACCTGCAATCCAGACCAAAGCACGAATGAACGACGGCTTGCAGCTTCAAATTCTTCTAAGACTTCCTTCTCCCTAGTTAATAGGAAAATCTGGTCAGCTTCTTCCAAATAAGTCGCCATTCTACCTGAAAACAAAATCAAGAAACTGATGGCAAGAACAATCAGAATAAGGGGCCAAGTATTTTCAGGAAAAGCTATCAAGAGTTGTCGATACTGCAAACTCAAAAATCCCAGAAAAACCATGAGAACCAAGACAAAATGATCATTCAAGACATAGCGCAGATACTTGGAACAACGTCCTAGAAAACCTCGTCTGCGTTTTTGAAACAAAGCTTTCATCCGACCGCTCCTTCTTGGGTCAAGGCCAGATAAATATCATTTAAACTAGACCCTTCCATACCAAATTGGGACTGCAAATCTGCTAAGTTTCCAATTGCCCTCACCTGTCCTTGATGCAAAATCACAAAGGAATCACACATCTTTTCAGCCGAGTCCAAAACGTGAGTGGACATGAGGATAGAAGTCCCCTTTACCTTTTCCTCTTCCAAGAGAGCAATCAAATCTGCAATGGCAACTGGGTCCAAACCCAAAAATGGCTCATCAACGATTAGCAAACTTGGCTCTACCAGGAAGGCACAGATAATCATGACCTTTTGTTTCATGCCCTTAGAGAAATTAACCGGATACCAATCTAATTTCTCATTCAAACGAAAGATTTTCAGCAATCTCTCTGCTATCTCCCAAGCAGCTTCCCATGGCAAATCGTAAGCCATTGCCACCACTTCCAAGTGCTCTTTTAGCGTCAACTCCTCGTATAAACTAGGTGTCTCAGGGATAAAACCAATCTTCTTCCGATAAATTTCAGGAGCCTGAGCTAGCCCTTGGCCATCGATCAAAATTTGCCCCTGATAAGGCGTCAAGAGGCCGATGATTTCCTTGATAGTCGTTGATTTCCCCGCACCATTTAGACCAATTAAGCCGACGAGTTCTCCGTCTTTAACAGAAAAAGACACATCTTTCAAGACAGGGATATTGACATAGCCCCCTGTTACATTTTTAACTTCTAACATACATTTATTCCTATAATTTGATATAATTATTATAACAGAAATCCGAGAAAGAGGGCGTATTATGTCAGATTGTATTTTTTGTAAAATTGTAGCTGGGGAAATCCCAGCCTCCAAGGTCTATGAAGATGACCAAGTTCTTGCCTTTTTAGACATTACTCAGGTCACCAAGGGACATACCCTAGTCATTCCCAAAAAACACTATCGTAATGTCTTAGATATGGACGCCGAGGCAGCTGGTCAAGTCTTTGCAGCTGTTCCAGCAATTGCTCGTCAACTGAAGGAAAAATTAGGGGCAAGCGGTTTAAATATTGTCAACAACAATGAAGAAGCAGCTGGACAAACCGTCTTCCACACCCATATCCATCTCCTGCCTCGCTTTGACCAGAACGATGGTCTGGACATTCAATTTACGGTCAATGAACCTGATTTTCCTGCCCTAGCCAATCTGGCTCAAGAACTCTATTTAGGAGAATAAGATGAAACTTCGCAACCTCCTCTTAGCCCTATCTGCTGCTAGTGCTACCTATCTGGCTATCTCCAACCGAGAAAAAATTGCCAAAGAAGTCAAGGATACCAAGCAAATTATGACTGATATGGAAACAAGCAAAGCCAATATCCAGGAACAACTTGCCATCATCCAAAATTTCAAAGAGCCACTAGAAAGTCTAGCAAATGATTTACAGTACAAAAGCCGTGTCTATCAGCAAAGTATTACAGGAAATCTAGAAGAAATCCAAAAAGTAATGGCAAAATATAAAAAAGAAGACGAAAAATAGGACAAAGAAAATGAGATTGGAAATCCAACCTCATTTTTTATTGTCCTTCTTCTGTTTGTATTTCTGTTCCAACCTCGGTTGTTCCAGATATTTCTGTTTCTGTAGTCTCAACTACAACAGAATCAAACTGCTCTTCACTGACTTGTAAGTCACTTGCATCAGTAGCGACCGTCCCCGTCATCGTCTCCAAATCAATCACTTCCGCCCAAGGACTGGCCTCAAGTTCTAGTAAATCTGTATAAGCATTATAGACGTTGATTGGACTAGACAAGCCCATCTGCCCCTCATAAACCTTAACATTTGTTAGGAGATCCGTCTTTGCTTCTAAACCAATAGAAGTCTTCAAGATATTTTGCATCTCTAGCAAATGCTGGGTAGGAGGTAGCTGGTAATAGATTTCATCAACAAGCTCATCAATTCCTCTCAATTGGTAGGAATGTAAATTCCTAATTGAGTCCTTGTATCCTAAAAGTTCTGGTATCGTTGCCGTACTGATTTCAATATCCGTCCGCATGTTGTTGGAAATAGCTGTTAAAATTTTCTTATACTGGGTAAAGCCATCTAGTTGTAGAAGTTTCTTGACAATAGCAGTAATAACCTCACGCTGACGACGTTGGCGACCGATATCTCCTTCCGGATCATCATAACGCATGCGAGCATAGACCAGAGCCTGATCACCATTTACCAGACGTTTACCTGTTGGAACAATTGCCGTATAGGCTGGTTCATACTCTGAAATGGAAATCGGGAAACCTAGTGTATTATTGACTTCAATCCCACCTACTGCATCAACTAGCTCGACTAGACCATCCATATTGATTTCAATATAGCGATCAATATCAATATCCATCATCTTTTCAATAGTCGCAATCGCCATAGGAGCCTGACCGTAGCTATAGGAATGATTGAGTTTCTCCACTGTTCCTGTTGATTCTCCATTGGCTTCAGCAATCTCCACCATGATATCACGCGTCAAACTCATCATAGTGGTTTCCTTAGTTTTGGGATTGACCGTCACCAAAATCATGGAGTCACTTCGACCTTCCTCCCAAACGCCACCACGAGTAGCCTGGTCCATATCCACCCCCATCAAGAGAATGGTAAGAGGCTCCGTTGCATCAATAGGCGTAATTTCCTCTTCGCCACCTAACCGCCTAAAGGTTTTTGAAATCGCATCTGTCGAAAAGTTTAACAAACTAATCCCATAGGCAAATCCAGCTCCAAGTGTCAGAACTATAATCGCCAAAGACATTAAGACTATTTTTTTTCCAATTGTCATCATTCACCAATCAGCCTGCCCATGTAATAGAGGTCAAGCCATTCCCCTTCATCTGTTCTAGCCCCTCTCACTTGGGTCCCTTCAATCACAAAGCCCATCTTCTGATAGAGGTGGACTGCCGCTTGATTGCGCACCTGAACAGTTAATTCCAGACGCTTGAGGAGGTCCATTTCCTGAGCCCACTCGATGACCTCATCCAGTAAAATGGTCCCCAAACCATGTCCCCAGTAATCTTTTTTTATCGCAATGAAAATATTCCCGATATGGCTGATCCGAAACTGCTTAGAAGACTTGACTGAGATGGCGCCGATAACCTCTGAACCAACTTTTGCTAGCAAACACAGTTCACTAGGATTTTCAATGCCAGCTTCAAAAATCCTTTCCATCTCTTCAGGACTAAACCGAAAGCCTGATTCATCCATGACCAGATAATCCGATTCTCTAGCCACTTGGTTCATAAAATCAATAAAGGCCACCGCATCAGCTGGCTCAGCCTCGCTAAAATATACTTCTTTTTCAGTCATTCTGTATTTCCTCAGCCAATACTTGACTTTTAGCCCCATGAGCCTTAAAAGTCAGACGACGACCGTCTTCTTCCTTCTCGATACGAATGAGCAAATAGTCATCCAAAAGACTAGCATCCAACAATTCTCCCCATTCGATAACCGTCACACCACAACCATAGAGAAAATCATCTAAATCAATAGAATCCGGATCGTCACCAATCCGATAGACATCCAAGTGATAGAGAGGCATTCGACCTTCATACTCACGGACAATGGTATAAGTCGGACTTTTAATCATCTGGTCAATATCCAAACCCATAGCCAACCCCTTGGTCAATGTTGTCTTGCCTGCACCTAAATCGCCCGACAGGACTAGCACTTGATTGGCCTTACAAGCCCTACCAATTCGCTCGCCAATGGCAATCAATTCATTTTCATTTTGACTATACATACTTGTTATTATACCATAGCCATTCGGCTTTGTCATAGGTCTACTGGAAATTGTAGACAAATCGACACAAAAACTCGCAAGCCTAGGCCTGCGAGTTTACTTATTCTACACTGAAAAGATATGGATAAACCGGTTGATTTCCTTGATGGATTTCCACCTCGATATCTTCAAATTGTTCTTCTAATTGGTCTGCAAGTGTCTGAGCCAATTCCTCATCTCCATCTTCACCGATATAGATCGTTACGATTTCGCTATCTTCGTCCAGCATTTTCTCAAAGGTAGCAACAAGTGTTTCCATCATATCTGGATTGGACACCACAATCTTGCCATCAACCATACCAAGGTTATCATTCTCATGAATTTCAAGACCATCGATGGTTGTGTCACGGACTGCAGTTGTTACACTACCACTTTTCACCTCTGTAAGAGATGCCGTCATAGCCTCAAAGTTACTTTCCAAATCACGACTTGGATCAAAGGCAAGTAAGCTAGTAAAACCTTGTGGTAGGGTCTTAGTTTCCACAACCTTAACCGCAACTTCTGCCACCTCAGCAGCCGTCTGAGCAGCCATCAAGATGTTCTTGTTGTTTGGCAACAAGATGACATTTCGGGCATTGACCAATTCAATGGCATTGACAAAATCTTCTGTTGATGGGTTCATGGTCTGACCACCTGAAATCACATAGTCAACTCCTTGTGATTTGAAGATTTCTGTCAATCCCTCACCTGCCGCAACAGCAATAATTCCGTATTCTTTTTGCTCAGCTGGTTTTTGGTAGGCTTCTTCTTTTTCAACCTGCGCTTCATGTTGCTCACGCATATTGTCCACTTTTACCTTGACCAAGCTACCATATTGGAGACCAGCTTGCATGACCAAACCTGGATCTTCTGTATGGACGTGGACTTTAACAATTTCATCATCGTTGACCACTAGGAGGGAATCCCCAAGGTCGTTGAGATAGTTGCGGAATTCTTCATAATCAAAGTCCTTGACATAAGTAGGACCTTGACGAAGAGCTACCATGATTTCTGTACAATAACCGAAGGTAATGTCTTCTGTCGCCACATGACCGGCAACTGACTTGTGGTGCTCTGCATTGATCATTTCTGACATAACAGCTGGTGTCGCTTCAAAATCCTCTGACGCAATGTACTCACCTGTCAATGCTGACAAGAAGCCTTCGTAAATATAAACCAGACCTTGACCACCTGAATCGACAACCCCAACCTCTTTCAAGACTGGAAGCATGTCAGGGGTTTTCTTGAGGGCACGGTTGGCACCTTCCAGAGTTGCACGCATGACCTCAACCGCATCATCAGTTTCTTCTGCTTTTTTAAGGGCAGCCGTCGCCGCACCACGAGAAACCGTCAAAATGGTACCTTCAACTGGTTTCATTACAGCCTTATAAGCCACTTCAACACCATGTTGGAAGGCTTGCGCCAAATCTTTACCGTCTAACTCAACCTTGCCTTTGACAGACTGACCAAAACCACGGAACAATTGTGACGTAATAACGCCAGAGTTTCCGCGAGCTCCCATGAGCAAACCTTTTGACAAGATTTGAGCGACTTCACCAACTGTATTTGCCGGCTTATCCGCCACTTCTTTGGCACCATTTGTAATGGTCATCCCCATATTGGTGCCCGTATCTCCATCAGGAACTGGGAAGACATTGAGCGAGTTCACATATTCGGCCTGTTTATTTAGACGAGTGGATGCTGCCTGCACCATTTCTTGAAATAAACTTGTTGTAATTTTAGACACAATTATTCTCCTACGACTTTAATATTCTGGATAAAAACATTAACGGCATCAACAGAGATACCTAATTGATTTTCCAAGTTGAATTTCACACGTTCTTGGATATTGCGAGATACTTCACTGATTTTCACACCGTAACTCATAACAGTGTAAACATCGACTGCAATGCGACCATCTTCCAAGGTCTTAATAACAACACCTTTGGAGTAATTTTCCTTGCGTAAAAGTGCCTGAAAATTATCCTTAATCGCAGACTTACTAGCCATACCAACAACACCGAAAATCTCAGTCGTAGCACCACCGACAACTGTGGCAATCACGTCATCAGTCAATTCAATTTGGCCGTCTTTTGTATTGATTTTAACAGTCATAATTCCTTACCTCAAATAGTTTTATCACTCCATTTTACCATATTTTCCAAATTCTGTAAAAAACAAGCCTGTGACAACTGAAAGAAGAAAAAAAGAGCTCCCGAAGGAACTCTTATAGGTTGCTTACCCTAGACGTTGTTTGGCATCGGCAGCACGTTGGAAGGCTTGACCGACATAGTTAATACAAAGCATCATGACAAGGATGAAGATGGCTGCTGGCAACCAAATCCAGGTCTTGTTCTCTAAGATGTCTGCGTTACGGGCATTTGAAATCAAGGTACCCAAACTTGGAACCGTCGATGGGAGACCAAACCCAAGATAGGTCAATGATGTTTCGATACCAATATTCCCTGCAAAGTTGAGGGTCAAGTTGACAATAATCAAAGAACTCAAGTTAGGCAAAATCTCACGGAACATGATCATAAAGTCACTTGTTCCAAGTGTTTTGGATGCATTGACATAATCCAAGCTCGCCTCTGACAAGGTTCTTGTACGGAAAAGGCGGGCCTTAGCTGTCCAATAGAAGGCACTCATGATTAGGATAAAGTGATAAATGGTATAGTTTTTGATAACCGTTACGAAAACGATAATGAGCATCGTAACAGGTAGAATCATAATGAAGTCTACAATCCGCATCAAGAAACCATCCAAACGACCTCCATAATAGCCTGAAATCAATCCGACCGAGATACCAACAATACTTGTAATAATGGTAATAGTAAAACCGATAACAATGGAGTTTCGAGCACCAATAATCAACTGACCAAAGATGTCTTTACCACCTTCATCCGTTCCCAAGATATAACCATCAACTCCAGGTTCCAAGTAACGTCCCAAAAGATTGACTTTCATCACTTGCTCTTGATCCAAGACCAGGGCACCGATGAAAACAGTCAAAAGAACTGTCACCAAAATGACCAAGGAAGCTAAAGCTAATCTATCCTTCAAGAACTCCCGCGCGATGACGCGAAAACCACCTGGAGGAGTTGAAGTTGATTGTACTTGTTTTTTATTTTCTTTACTCACCTTACTCCTCCTTCTATTTCACACGGATACGTGGATCTACAATACTCATGATAATATCTGAAATCAAGGTTCCCAAGAGAGTTCCCATACCAAATATCAACAAGAGGGCCAAGATAACACTATAATCACGACTAGAAATGGAATTATAGAACAATTGACCAATACCTGGATAGGTGAAAATATTTTCGATGAAAATAGAACCACCAATCAAACCTGTCAATTCATAACCCAAGAAGGATGCAATTGGCAAAATTGAGTTACGGAAGATATGACGGTTGTAAACCACACGCTCAGGAACACCCTTAGCACGCGCCGTACGGACATAATCTTGGCTCTTAGCATCAATAATCCCTGTACGGAGGTACTGGATGGTTACTGTTGTAGATAAGATAGCCATGGTAATCGCCGGTAAAATCATATGATGAAGACGGCTGAGTACTGCTGCAAAACCTTCAACGCCACCCCCGATTGAACCACGAGTTGGGAACCAGCCCAAGCTAAAACCAAACAACCACAACATAAGAATGGCAAAAACGAAGGTTGGTGTTGAGAAGGTCAGGAAGTTATAAACCCCAATCACCTTATCAGCTAGGGAGTTTTGGTAGCGACCAGCAATCATCCCCAAAGGAAGAGCGATGGCATAGGTCAAAATCATAGTCAAGAGCGACAACCAAATAGTATTGTTCAAGCGTTGCATGATAACATCCAAAACTGGTTGCTTAAAGAGGAAACTCTGACCAAAATCACCCTGCAAGAGATTACCAACCCAGCGGAAGTATTGAATATGAATTGGGTCATAGTACCCTGCTGCAATCCGTTTTTGTTCGATAATGGCTGGGTCGATATTGGGATCAATCATACCCGTAAAAGGATCCCCTGGCATCATCTTAGCCACGAAGAAAGCGATGACACTCAAAATGATAATTTGAGGAATCATCATGAGCAAACGACGTAAAACTGTTTTCCACATCTTAGTTCTGACCTCCTTTTGGAAGGGCTACCTGATGAGTTGCTGAGAAGGTTTGTAAATCGTAAACTCGACCCTTTTCATCATAGTATTGACCTTGTTTTTCTTGATACTCTTTTTCAGCAACCAAGCGTTTTTCCTTGTTCTTCAAACGATTAACTGGATCAATCGATGGAATAGCTGACAAAAGACGTTTGGTATAGATATGCTGTGGATTGTTATAGATGTCCTGCTTGTTACCCGTTTCTACGAAGCGACCACGGTACATGATAAACAATTCGTCACACATATGTTGCACAACACCAAGATCATGAGAAATAAAGAGGTAGCTGAGTTTAAACTCATCTTGGATACGTTTCATATAGTTCAAAACCTGAGCTTGAACAGACAAGTCCAAGGCAGAAACAGGCTCATCAGCAATAATCAGACGCGGATTACTTGCTAGGGCACGGGCAACACCGATACGCTGACGCTGACCACCTGAAAATTCATGTGGATACTTGATCAAGGCTTCTTCGTTGAGACCGATGGTATCCAAGAGTTGAAGAACCTTTTTCTTCTCCTCATCTGGAGAAAGACGGTCAAAGTTACGAATAGGCTCAGCAATAATGTCTAAAATACGTTTTTTAGGGTTGAAACTAGAAAGCGAATCTTGGAAAATCATTTGGACATCACGATTAAAGTTACCTTTTTTACTGCGTGATTTGTTGGTCACATCCTGACCCTCATAGATGATTTGACCAGATGTAGCCCGCTCCAAACCAATAATTGCCTTACCAATTGTTGACTTACCAGAACCTGACTCGCCTACCAAACCATAGGTTTTTCCCTCTTCAAACTCGAGATTGACACCATCCACGGCATAAACATGGTCTGTGACACGGTTAAAGAAGCCACTTCGAATTGGATAATGGACTTTTAAATCTTTTACTTCAATAAATCCCACTATTTAGGCCTCCTCTTCAAAATAGAATGTTTCGTGACAAGTACAACGCACAAAGTGATTTGGTCCTACTTCGTGCATACCTGGATTTTCCTCGTGAGCACTTGCTTCAATCCAAGGAATACGTGGTGCAAAACGGCAACCTTGACGCAACATTTTGGTAATCGGTGGTACGATACCTTCGATAACGTGAAGATCCCCACCTTCGCCACCTGATTGCGGATTTGACTTCAAGAGCGAACGTGTATATGGATGTTTTGGATTGGTAAAGAGTTCCTCAACAGGAGCCACCTCAACAAACTGACCACCATACATAACGGCTACACGATCAGCCGTTTCTGCCACTACACCCAAGTCGTGGGTAATCAAAATAATACCAGAACCCGTTTCCGCCTGAATATCATTCAAGAGGTCCAAAATCTGTGCCTGGATGGTCACATCCAAGGCTGTTGTAGGCTCATCGGCAATAATGATTGGTGGCTTACAAGAAAGGGCCATGGCAATAACGATACGCTGACGCATACCACCTGACAATTCATGTGGATACTGTTTAAAAGTCCGCTTAGGATTTGGAATACCAACCTGAGCCAACAACTCCAAAACACGCTCCGTACGAGCAGTCGCATCCAAGTCCGTGTGATAGAAGAGGGCTTCATCAATCTGCGCTCCAATGGTCATCAAGGGGTTGAGGGAAGCCAAGGGATCTTGAAAAATCATCCCAATGTCATTTCCGCGTACAGTATTGTACTTGGTTTCATCCATCCCAATTAACTCCATATCATTGTACTGGATACTTCCTGTGATTTTGGTATTTAATGGATTGTGCAAGCCCATAATGGTCGTTGCCAAAGTAGATTTACCACATCCTGATTCTCCAACGATTGCAAGAATCTCATTCTTCTGCAATGAAATATCAACGCCATCAACAGCATCAAAATAATCATCAGCAATACGGAATCCGACGTGTAAATCTTTAATATCTAAAAGCGGTTTTTCAGTAGCCACGCTTCGTCCTCCTTTGTCTATCGGCTAATCAAGCTCAATCATTTCGAACTCTATAATATCAACATCATCCAGTCTTTGACTAACCAATTCATATATTAAAAAGTAAATTACTCTTTTTTTGTGTACTGGTTCTACTATACCATAATTATCTGAAAATTCCAATAGCCATCTGAAAAAAGCCAACCAAGTTGGCTTTTTCAGATACTATTTGGATGAAATAGGATTATTCTGCTGCTACACCTTTGTCAGCTGTCAATTCGATATTTTCAAGCGCAATACCTTTGCCTGAAGCTGAACCGTAGTTAGAATCGTAGTTCTTCACACGTTTGTTAAGTGCTGTAATTTCTTCAGATTCAAATGTTGGGATAGCAAATGCTTGTTCAGCAGCATACTTTTGCCATGCCTTGTAGCTTTCAAGGTTTTTCTTCTCATCAAATGATTCTACTGAGCCGATTGCATCCAACAATTTAGTGTTTTCTTCAGATACGAAACGTGACATGTTGAATGGAGCAAGTTCTCCCCAAAGTCCGTTAGGATTTGGATCGTAACCTGTTGACCATCCACCAGCATACATATCAATTGCAGGGTCATTTGCTTGAATTGCATCGTAGAAAGTATTTACTTCAACAGTACGGCCAGTGTACAATTCAACATTCAAGCCAACTTCTTTCCACCAAGCAATGTATTGTTGTACGAGTGCTTCGTTCGCTTCTGTACGTTTACGAGCTGCGAAAGTGATTTTGAATTCTTTACCGTCTTTACCTTCACGAATGCCGTCACCGTTTGTATCCTTGTAGCCAGCTTCATCCAAGAGTTTCTTAGCTTTTTCTGGATCGTATGTATAGCCTGCCAATTCAGAATCATGAAGTTCGCCAAAGAATGAGATAATCAATGAGTTTGCTGGGTGGTACAAGCCGTTATACAATTTCTCACCAGCAGTCTTGGTATCAATTGCATAGGCAATCGCTTGACGAAGTTTCACATCATTCATCTTAGCATTTTCATTCATGACGTTCTTCTCAGCAGCCTCGTCATATTTACCAAAGTTAAATGAGATGTATTCGTAAGATGAGTTAAGTGAACCAACGATGTTCAAGTTAGACAAGTCTTTGTATGAATCCAATTGGTCAACTGGCATATCAGCGATATCGTAGTTACCAGCCTTCATCTCAGAAACGATTGTATCAGGTGAAACGATATCAATCTTCAATGAGCTTGTTTTTGGAGTTGTTCCCTTGAAGAAGTGTTCGTTTGGAACGTAAGTGATAGACTCACCGTTAACAATTTCTTTAATCTTCCATGGACCCATACCTACAAGTTTAGCAGTACGTGAGTACTCGCTCTTTTCCCAATCAGCCACAGGAATATCTTTGTAGATGTGTTCTGGTTGGATATAGGCAGGTACATCACCGCCAGCATACATCATAGAAGGTGACATTTCTTTCACTGTCAATTCTACTGTGTAGTCGTCAACTTTCTTGATACCAGAAATATCTGATGCTGTTCCAGCCACAAATTCTTCCATACCCACGATGTTCAAGAATTTATCATCAAAACGCACACCTGTGTAGTCTTTGCTTGCCAATGACTTGATTGTGAAGATGTAATCATTGATTGTGAATGGCTGACCATCAGACCACTTGTAGTCTTTACCTGTCAAGCTAACAGTGATTTTTTTGTTTTCGATATCAAATTCAGCCTTAGCAAGACCTGAATCGTCCAATTTACGATTTCCATCATAACCGAACATTGAGATATCGACCATTCCACCAAAAGTTGAGTCTGTTGTATTCTCAGTCAATTCATCAATCAAAAGACCTGATGAAGTTGTCGGCGACACCCAAGCGTATTTCAACTGTGCATCAGCCACAGCAGTTCCGTCTTGTTTCACTTCTGACGGGAATGACAAGTTTTGTTCTGTTGAGCTTGATGATTTAGAACCACAAGCAGCAAGTACAGATGCAGAAAGAAGAGTTACACCTGCAAGTGCAAAGAGTTTTGTTGTCTTTTTCATAAAACACCTCTGTTTTCTTTTTGTTTGACACATAATTGTATGCCTTATAAAATTCATTATATCATAAAATTTTCTTAAATAAAGTCTTTTTGTCAGAAAATTTTGTAAAAACATAAATTTTCATTATTTTCTATCATTTTTCATGTTTTTTCCTTATTTTTCTTACAATCCATGTGATATAATGGAAGAAATATCAGATAAAGGAATGTTTATGCGTAAGTTAATACTTCTATTATTGGCAACCTTTAGTTTTCTTATCGGAGGCCCCGCTGTCCTAGCGGACGATTTCTCGGTAGCAGCTAAACACGCTATCGCGGTTGAGGTTGATTCAGGAAAAATCCTTTTTCAACAAGATGCTGAAACCAAAGCCAGTGTCGCCTCCATCAGTAAGCTCTTAAGTGTCTATATGGTCTACGAAGCCTTGGAAAAAGGAGAAATCAACTTGGATACCATGGTGGACATTTCAGACTACTCCTATAGCTTGACTGCCAATATCGAACTCAGTAACGTGAATTTGGATGAGCGCACTTATTCTGTCCGTGATCTATTGAATGCCTCTCTCATCACTTCATCTAACAGCGCCATCATTGCTCTGGCTGAAAAAATAGCGGGTAGCGAAGCTGCATTTGTGGACCGAATGAAAACAAAGGTCCAGGAATGGGGCATTACAGATGCTAAAATCGTTAACGTTTCTGGATTAGATAATGCTGATTTAGGAGGGAATATCTATCCTGGTTCCAGTCCTGAAGATGCCAATCACTTTTCAGCACTCGATATGGCTATTATTGCACGTCGGCTCATCCTTGACTATCCGCAAGTCCTAGAGATTACCTCACTCAACGCCTATGACTTTGGTGGCTATACCTACTATAGCACCAACCAAATGCTGAGTGACGGAACCCATGCTCGTGGGGGAGTGGATGGTTTAAAAACAGGGACTTCAAACTCTGCTGGTTCAGGTTTCTTGGCCACAACCCAACAAGCTGGTATGCGTATCATTACAGTAGTCCTCAATGCCACGGACGGTTTGGCTATGCCTGATAATCGTTTTGTTGCAACCAATGATTTGATGAACTATGTCTATGCCAATTTTTCACGGGTTGCAATTGCCGAAAAAGGAAAAGCCTACAACAATAGTAAAATTAAGGTCTTTAACGGGGAAAAGGAAACCAGTCCCGTCGTTGCTGCTGCAGACTTATACGTCGTTCAGCGCAACCAGACAGAATTGACTGCGTCTGCAAACTTTAGCCCTACTACAAATGAAATCGATGCACCCTTAACTGCTGGTAGCATTGTTGGAAAACTACAATTAAAAGACCAAGACTTGATTGGAAAAGGTTATATTGGAGAGCAAGCCAGTGTGGAAATGGTCCTCCCGAATGATATGAAAAAAGCTCCTTGGCCAGTTTCCTGGTGGAATAACTTCGTTCGATATGTGAACGAGAAATTATAATACAAAAATACTATGCCGGATAAGCACTCGGCATAGTATTTTTATGTTATAGGCTTGTAGAGTTCCTGCAAGGAGCGAAATCAGTGAGGTAATCTAATCTCCCAGACTAGTTTACTAAATTTACATAGTAGAACGACTGCCATCACTCCCTATTTCCAACCTCGGTTGGAGAGTGAGTTGGTGGGAGTTGGTGAAAGTTCCTGACAGAAAATGACGAGCGTGGAAGGAATAGGATTTTTATAAGAGCATAAAGAAGAGCGACTACCGTCGCTCTCTATTTCCAATGAGCGTTGGCATTTGTAGTATTCCCTACTTCTCATCACCCACCTCGGTTGGAGAGAGTTCCTGTGGAACTCCTCACTACACATCATTTTCTTACAGAAAACGACGAGCGTGGAAGGTAACAATTCCCCGAATTGTTACCTTAACCCACGCTCCCCTCCATCTCATAGGCAATCAGTCTGTTGAGTTCGACTGCGTATTCCATTGGGAGTTCTTTGGTGAATGGTTCAACAAAGCCCATGACAATCATCTCTGTAGCTTCGGATTCGGATAAGCCACGGCTCATGAGGTAGTAGAGTTGTTCTTCTGAGATTTTTGATACTTTAGCTTCGTGTTCGAGGGCCACCTGCGAGTTGTGGATTTCATTAAATGGAATGGTATCTGATTTGGAAATATCATCCATGATAATGGTGTCACATTCAATGTGGCTGATTGACTTGGCTGAGTTTTTGGCAAAGGTCACTTGTCCACGGTAGTTGACTTCCCCACCGCCACGGGCTATAGATTTGGATACGATAGAAGATGAAGTGCGTGGGGCGTTGTGAATCATCTTAGCACCGGTATCCTGGACTTGACCTTTATTGGCAAAGGCAATGGACAACATGGTTCCACGTGCCCCTTCGCCTTCTAGGTAAACCGCTGGATATTTCATGGTCGTTTTGGCACCAAGGTTGCCGTCAATCCACTCAACTGTGGCATTTTTCTCGGCACGGGCACGCTTGGTTACCAAGTTGTAGACGTTATCGGACCAGTTTTGAATGGTCGTATAACGCATATAAGCACCCTCGTGGGCAATGATTTCTACAATCGCTGCGTGGAGGCTGGCCGTTGAATAGGTCGGAGCGGTACAGCCTTCTACATAGTGAACACTTGCTCCTTCATCCACGATGATGAGGGTGCGTTCAAACTGACCTGTTCCTTCGTTGTTGATACGGAAATAGGTCTGAAGCGGAATATCTAATTTAACACCTTTTGGTACGTAGATGAAGGTTCCACCTGACCAAACCGCTGAGTTGAGGGCAGCTAGTTTATTGTCTGATGGCGGAACAAGTTTTCCAAAGTATTTTTTGAAGAGTTCTGGATGTTCCTTGAGGGCCGTGTCGGTATCTGTAAAGATAATGCCGTGCTTATCGTACTCTTCCTTCATGTTGTGGTAGACCACTTCTGATTCGTACTGGGCAGAGGCTCCTGCCAGGTAAGCACGCTCAGCTTCTGGAATACCGATGCGTTCAAAGGTTTCCTTGATTTTGTCCGGTACATCATCCCAGCTACGCGCTGGCTTATCCGACGGTTTTTGATAGTAAACAATGTCATCAAAATCCAGTTCAGACAGGTCAGCTCCCCAAGTCTGCATCGGCATTTTCTTGAAGGTTTCGTAGGATTTCAAACGGAATTCCAACATCCATTCAGGCTCGCCTTTGATACGGGACATTTGACGAATGACATCTTCGCTCAAACCCTTACCAGTCGAAGCCACCAGTTCCACATTTTCATCATGGAAACCGAATTTGTATTCCCCAAGATCAATCGGGGTTGGTTCAATTCTTTCTTCTGACATAATATAAGATACTAAGCCCAAAAAGTATGAGAATGCTGTTACGCTTTCCTCAAAGCTTGCTGGGCCTGTTCAATTCCAATCAGAAACTGAACAATCCTTTCTGTATGATTTTCATTTTATTTATTTGTTCATGCTCATTCAGCACTTTCATTTCGTTCGATCGTCTTCTTTAAGGCATTCCACGGTAATGTGGCACATTTGATTCGTTGGGGGAATTTGGCGACACCTGCAAGGAGGGAGGCATCTCCCAGTTCCTTCTGGCGTGTGTCCTCTTGCCCTTGGACCATTTGTGAGAAGATTTCTGCTAGTTCTTGAACCTGACTGATTTCTTTTCCAAGGACTGCTTCAGTCATCATGGAAGCCGAGGCGGTTGAAATGGTACAACCAACACCATCAAAGGCTATGTCAGATACCAAGCCATTTTCAAACTTGACCGATAATTCAATCACATCGCCACAGGTTGGGTTGTGGAGTTCCAACTTTTCCACTCCATCCAAACTTCCGCGGTGACGAGGTGACTTGGAGTGTTCAGATACAACTGCCATATACAGAGAATCTAATCTAGATAGGGCCATTGAAAAACTCCTTTGTCTTGATAATTGCCTCGACCAACTTATCACAGTCAGCCTTGGTATTGTAGATGTAAAAACTTGCCCGAACGGTAGCTGGTACCTGCAAATATCTGAGAAGCGGTTGGGCACAATGGTGGCCAGCCCGCACAGCAACACCTTCATAGTCCAGAGCAGTTGCCACATCGTGTGGATGCAAGTCGTCCAAGTTAAAGGCAATAACTCCCGTCCGCTTGGACAGGTCCTGACTACCATAAATGGTCAAGCCTGGAATAGCCTGCATTTTTGGAAAGACATAATTGACCAACTCTGCCTCGTGGGCCTGGATAGCGTCCATACCAATTTCGGTCAGGTAATCAATGGCTGCTCCCAGCCCAATGGCACCTGCAATATTGGGCGTTCCTGCCTCAAACTTCCAAGGTAATTCCTTCCAAGTGGCTGACTGCTCATAGACAAAGTCAATCATCTCACCGCCGAATTCAACAGGCGACATGAGATTGAGCAATTCTTCCTTGCCGTAGAGAACGCCAATTCCTGTCGGTCCCAACATTTTATGGCCTGAAAAGGCATAGAAATCCACGTCTAATTCTTGCACGTTGACGGCCATGTGGGGAACTGACTGTGCTCCGTCCACCACCAAGTAGGCACCTACTGCATGCACCAGCTCTGCTATTTCCCCAATAGGAGCCACACTGCCCAGGACATTGGACACATGAGCTAGAGAGACCAACTTGGTCTTTTCAGAGAGCATGGACTTGAGGCTAGCCACATCCAACTCGCCGTCTTTTAGAGGGACATAGCGGAGCTTGGCACCTGTTTGCTGACAGGCTTGCTGCCAAGGGATGATATTGGAGTGGTGCTCTTGGACCGAGATAATCACTTCCTGGTCTGGCTGGAGAATTTCTCTGGCAAACTGAGCTACCCAGTTAAGACCAGTGGTCGTTCCTCTGGTGAAGAGGATTTCCTTGCTAGACTTGGCCTGGATAAAATCAGCCACCTTCTGCCGAGCCGCCTCGTAGCGAGCCGTTGCTCGTTCCGAAAGGGTGTGAACGCCACGGTGGACATTGGCATTGTCCTTCTGGTAATAATCTGCCAACACATCTAATACTTGCTGCGGTTTTTGAGTGGTCGCCGCATTGTCCAAATAGACCAGCGGCTCGTCGTTAACAACTTGGTCTAGGATTGGAAAATCCTTGCGAATGCGTTCCAAATCCATATCTTATCTCTTTGTTAGTTTTTCTTCAATGACGGCAATCAGCTCGTCACGGACTTCCTTGACAGGGATTTCTGTGATGACGGCACCAAGGAAGCCACGAACAACCAAGCGTTCAGCTGTTGCACGGTCCAAACCGCGACTCATGAGATAGTACATATCCTCTGGGTCAACCTGTCCGATAGAGGCTGCGTGACCAGCTGTAACCTCATTCTCATCGATGAGGAGGATTGGATTGGCATCCGAACGTGCCTTATCGGATAGCATGAGAACACGGCTTTCCTGCTGGGCATCTGCACCCTTGGCACCACGGACAATGTGACCGATACCGTTAAAGGTCAGTGTTCCACTTTCGAGGATAACCCCATGTTGCAGGATGTGACCGACAGAATTATGACCGTAGTTAGTCACGCGCGTATCCACACCTTGGACCTGACGGCCTGATGAAAGACCAACAACCTTGAGGTTGGCATGGCTACCATTTCCTTTTAATTCGCTGTCCAAATCGGCAATCACATTTCCTTCGTTGAGAAGACCAATCGCCCAATCAATCGTTGCATCGTTTCCAAGATAACCACGGCGGTTGAGGTAGGTATCCAAGTGCTTGCCAAGGCGGTCAATGGCTGCAAACTTGATTTGGCTACCAGCAAGAGCAATCACTTCCACCATAATATTGGCTGAAGTCGCTTCTGCTCCATCACCAAGACTTTCAAAACGTTCTAGGTAATTAAACTTGGCATTTTTCCCAGCGATGATTAGAACACGTTTGTTAAAGGCAATCGGGCTAGTGCTATCTTGGTAGAAAAGTGCCTCAACTGGCTGGTCAATTTCAACGTTGTCAGGAACATAGAGAACCGCGGTTGCGTTGAAATAGGCTGTATTGTAGGCTGCCAATTTGTGTTCATCAAATGGAACTGCTACACCGAGGTATTTCTCAATGACATCAGGAATGACATCTAGAGCTGAAGCAAAGTCCGTAAAGACTACACCTTTTTCTACTAGGTCAGCGGGCAGTTGTTCTAGAACAGTTTGGCTGCCAACCTGGACCAACATAGGATTGTCACCGATAGCTGTAAAATCTGGAACAGCTCCGATTTCATCATTTGTAGCAAGGCTTCCATCACCTAGATTCCAACGGTGAAACTTGACCCGCTCGATAACTGGCAAGTCCAGCTCTGCTATTTTGTCAAAAGCCTTAAGACGCAGGTCTGTCAACCAAGTTGGTTCTGCCTGCAAGGCTGAAAATTCTTTAATCTTTTCTTTGGTCATAGCTTCCTCCAAAGACTTAAATGTCATCTTCTTTGTAGTCGATGCCAAGCTCAGCTGCGACTTGGACATAACCTTCTTTTTCCAAGCGTTGTGCCAATTCTGGTCCGCCTGAAAGCACGACACGGCCTTCCATCATGACATGGACAACATCAGGAGTGATGTAGTTGAGCAAGCGTTGGTAGTGGGTGATAATCATGGCACCAAAACCTTCACCACGCATAGCATTGATACCTTTTGATACAACTTTAAGGGCATCAATATCCAAACCTGAGTCAATCTCGTCAAGAAGAGCGAAAGTTGGCTCTAACATGAGCAACTGGAGAATTTCATTGCGTTTTTTCTCACCACCTGAGAAGCCTTCGTTGAGGTAACGCTCTGCCATTTCCTCTTTCATGTTGAGGAGTTCCATCTTTTCATCCAACTTGGTGATGAAATCGCGGACAGAAATCTTGTCTTCATCTTCCTTGCCAGCATTCATAGCAGCACGGAGGAACTCTGCATTAGTAATACCCGGGATTTCTGATGGATATTGCATGGCCAAGAAGAGTCCCATACGAGCACGCTCGTCCACTTCCAACTCCAAAATATTAACACCGTCAAAGAGAACTTCCCCTTGTGTTACTTCGTAGCTTGGATTACCCATGATAGCTGCGGAAAGGGTGGACTTGCCTGTTCCGTTTGGTCCCATGATGGCTGCAATTTCACCTGTTTTGAGGGTCAAATTGACACCTTTGAGGATTTCTTTACCTTCGATTTCAACATGAAGGTCTTTGATTTCTAATACTGACATCGTATACTCCTTTATTTATTATCTTTCTCATTATATCAAAAAAAGAGCCTAAGGGCTCTCTTCTTGTTTAGAAAGATTCTTATTTTCTTTTCTTGGCTTGTTGCTTACGAAGACAGCGCTTTTCCTTGCAATCCGCTATGCGTTCTTGGCGATAACTACTATTTCCAATGAATCGAAGGAGATTGAGTAGGGGCATGCGATTTTCACCAAAAATACCTATCAACTCACATAAGACCTCTACACCCAGACCCATGGTTAGAACCAAGAGAACACCGCCTAGACGACTGGAAACATTGAGCAAGAGCGAGGTTAAAGAAAATAGGAAGGAAATGGCATAGATAACTAAAACTGTACCACGATGAGTCAAGCCCAAAGATAGCAAACGATGGTGTAGATGCATCTTATCCGCCTCTGAAATTTTTTTTCCAGACAATTTTCGACGGATGATGGCTACAACCGTATCTGTAATTGGAACCCCCAAGATAATCATGGGGGTAACTACCGCAACTGCTGTTGAATTTTTCAATCCTTGGAGTGACAAAACTCCAATCATGAAACCAATAAAGAGAGCTCCGGTATCTCCCAGATAAATAATAGCTGGATTATAATTATAAGGTAGAAAGCCTATAATAGCCGCTACCAGAATAAAAATAGTCAGGGTCAAAAAGATATTGCTATCATGTAAGAAAAAGTAGGAAACAATTCCCATAGTCGTCAATGAAATGATAGACACGCCTGACACCAAACCATCCAGACCATCAATCAAGTTGACCGCATTAGTAATAGCCACAATCCACAAGACAGTTAAAAAGAAGGATAACCAGCTTGGAAAAATGAGTAAGGGCCCACCGAATGGGATCTTGAAGCTATCAAAATGGAATTCCGTAAAAAACCAGATCAGGGTTGCTGCAAGAACAATTCCAAACATCTTTGGAGCTGGACCCAACTCCTTCACATCATCAATATAGCCTGTAATGATGATAATAAGCGAGGATACAATCAAGGGCAAAATATAGTGCAGGTAGGTTCCATGATAATTAACATGGGTGACAATTCTCGGCAAAAAGACCAGGGCAGCCAAGGCAAAAGCTATGAAGATAGCCAAGCCTCCAGCCGATGGCATGGGCACCTTGTTGATTCTACGCGCGTTTGGATTATCCACTGCTCCAACCTTGAAGGATAGAAAACGCACCAAAGGAGTTGCTATCGCTGCTACAACCATGGTCGAAATGATGACCATTATATATTTTAAAGCAAAAGGCATCATAGCAAGGAAACCTTCCTAAGTTCCTCTAGGGCTGCAACTGGCAAGAGGGTCACCCCATGTTCCTGTAAGACAGGTCTAGTCAACTTAGTATCATTGGCAAATTCCAACATACGCGCCAAAAGATAGTCCGGGTAACGCTTAGAACGTTCCTCGATATTGATCAAGACAGTCATATAGTAATGACCGTCCATCTTATAGAGCTCTGACTCTTCGATAGGGTAATCTACTGTTCCTACAAAAGCCATCAGTTCATCCATGTTAGGAAAATCAAGGATATAGTAGATGTAGCCTTCTGACTCGCTCTCCTCAGCTTCTTCAGCTTTTTCAACTTCTTCCAAATGACGAACCGCATCCATATCTTTGCTACTTCTTTCCCGAACTGTCTGCTCCAAGCTCTTAAAAAACTCATCTGGACTCATGCTTGAAACATCCCCTAAATCAGACAAATCTGCGAACTCGTCAAAATTCAAATTCTGATCCAAGTCCGACTTGGTCACAAAAATATCCACCCGATCTGGCTTAGGAGTCACACGAAAACTAAGCATACCACTTTCACGGAAGGTTAAGGGCAACTCTAATTCATCCAAAACTGTATAGAAAAAATCCTCTGTCTTTTCTTGTGGAATTAAGAAGTCGGCCAATTCCATCCCTCTCTCTTCCAAATCATCCATTTGAATAGTGATTTTCAAGGTTGAATCACTAATTTGTTTTACTTTCATACTTACCTCTTATTGATGAACAGCTCTCGAAAAATTTACCATTCATTTTCAATTCTCATACATATCTCTTTCCATTATACTAAATGACCGCTTGAAAGACAAAAGAAAAGCAGGTCCCCCTGCTCTTAAAATAAAAATGTGATAAAGGAATAGACTAGCAGAATCGCTCCCAAGATAATGCGATAGTAGCCAAATACGGTGAAATCATTTTTCTTAACAAAGTCCGTCAAGAAGCGAATCACCACCAAGGAAACAAGATAGGCTGTCAGACTGGCAACCAAGAGAATGAGACCTTGCTCCAGGTTTAAACTGTTTCCATCCAAGAAATACTTGACCGCCTTTAGACCACTATAACCAAACATGGTCGGGATTCCAAGGAAAAAGGTAAAGTCAGCAGCAACTGTCCGACTAGTCCCCAGGATAATCGCACCTAGAATAGTCGCACCAGAACGACTAGTTCCTGGAACAATACTCAAAACCTGAAAGCAACCGATTAAGAAGGCCGTCTTATAAGACATTTTAGCCAAATCTGTCACCTGTGGCTCTACATCCCGATTACGATTTTCAATCCAGATAAAGGCAATACCATAAACAATCAAGGCAATGGCAATGGGCACCATAAAGTTAAAATGGGCTTCAAACCAACTATCCAATGGAACAGCTATTAGAATAGAAGGCAGGCAGGCTATGACAACCTTTGCCCACAATTGCCAGGTCAACTGAATCTCACGCTTGGTTTTACCCGGCTGGAAGGGGTTTAATTTTTTGAAATAGATGGTCATAACAGCAAGGATGGCTCCCAACTGGATGACGATATTGAACATTTCTACAAAACTAGCACTTTGGTTGAGCTTCATAAACTCTTGAACCAAAATCAAATGCCCTGTTGAAGAAACAGGCAACCACTCTGTCACCCCTTCAACAATCCCTAAAAAAACAGCTTTTAATAATTCGAGTAACATACTACACTCCTTTATATCAAGTCTTATTATTATACCATAAAAAAAACTTCCTTTCATGGTACAAGGAGATTGAAATTTGTCAGAATTTTTAATAAAATGGAATAATATTATTTATTAAGGAGACATTATGAAACATAAACTTAGTATATTTCTGCTAACACTGATTGCTGTTTTTTCCATGGCAACCGGTGTTAAAGCAGATGAATACCTCCGGGTAGGAATGGAAGCAGCCTACGCTCCATTTAACTGGACCCAAGAGGATAACAGTAACGGAGCAGTTCCGATTGAAGGAACCAACCAATTTGCCAACGGTTACGATGTCCAGATTGCAAAAAAAATCGCAGCATCTATGGATAAAGAGTTGCTAGTTGTTAAAACCAAGTGGGAAGGTCTGGTTCCTGCCCTTACTTCTGGCAAGATTGACATGATTATCGCTGGTATGAGCCCAACCGAAGAACGTAAGAAAGAAATTGCTTTCTCAGACAGCTACTATACATCTATTCCAACCTTGGTTGTTCGCTCAGACAGCCAGTATGCTAAGGCGACTAGTTTGGCTGAATTTGCTGGGGCAAAAATCACTGCCCAGCAAGGTGTCTACCTCTACGACTTAATCGACCAAATCCAAGGAGCAGACAAACAAACTGCCATGGGAGATTTCTCTCAAATCCGTCAAGCACTAGAAGCTGGTATTATTGATGCCTACGTTTCGGAGCGTCCAGAAGGTCGTACAGCCGAAGCAGCCAACAAGGCATTCAAGATGGTCGAATTAACGGATAATTTTGAAACCAATGCTGAGGACGTGACTATTGCTGTCGGTATGCGTAAAGACGATGCTCGCATCAGCCAGGTCAATGAAGTACTAGCTACTCTTTCGGAGAACGACCAAATTGCACTTATGGACAATATGATTGAAAACCAGCCTGTTGAAGAAGCCAGCGAAGGGGAAACACCAAGCTTCTTTGCACAAGTGTGGAATATCATCGTTAACAACTGGCAACAATTACTTCGTGGCACTGGAATGACCTTGCTGATTTCTATCTTAGGAACTGTCATCGGTACCCTTATTGGTCTTCTAATTGGTGTCTTCCGTACCGCTCCAAAAGCAGCCAACAAGGCTCTTGCTATCGGTCAAAAAGTTCTCGGTTGGTTGATCAATATCTATATCGAAGTGTTCCGTGGCACGCCAATGATTGTACAATCTATGGTTATCTACTACGGTACTGCCCAAGCCTTCGGTCTTAACCTTGACCGCACCCTGGCTGCCATCTTCATCGTATCCATCAATACCGGTGCCTACATGAGTGAAATTGTCCGCGGTGGTATCTTCGCCGTTGATAAGGGACAATTTGAAGCTGCAACAGCTCTTGGCTTTACCCACAACCAAACCATGCGCAAGATTGTTCTTCCGCAGGTTATCCGCAATATCTTGCCAGCAACTGGTAACGAGTTTGTCATCAACATCAAGGATACATCTGTATTGAACGTTATCTCCGTTGTGGAATTGTACTTCTCAGGAAATACTGTGGCGACACAAACCTACCAGTACTTCCAAACCTTTACCGTCATTGCCATCATTTACTTTATCTTGACCTTCACTGTGACCCGCATCTTGCGCGCAGTTGAAAAACGCTTTGACACAGACACCTATACAACTGGTGCCAACCAAATGCAAATCGAGGTGCCTCATGACTAATAATGTAATTCTTGAAATTAAAAACCTAAAGAAATCCTATGGACAAAACCAGGTCCTAAAGGACATTTCTGTGACAGTTGAAAAAGGGGAAGTGATTTCCATCATCGGTTCTTCGGGGTCTGGAAAATCAACCTTCCTCCGTTCCATCAACCTCTTGGAAACACCAACCGAAGGACAAATCCTCTACCACGGTCAAGACGTCTTGGCCAAAGGCTATGATTTGACCACCTATCGCGAAAAACTAGGCATGGTTTTCCAGTCCTTCAACCTCTTTAACAACCTCAATGTCTTGGAAAATGCCATCGTAGCACAAACCACTGTATTGAAACGCGATCGTGCAGAGGCTGAGAAAATCGCCAAAGAAAACCTCAACAAGGTCGGTATGACTGAGCAATACTGGCAGGCCAAACCAAGCCAACTCTCTGGTGGTCAAAAACAGCGTGTTGCCATTGCCCGTGCTCTGTCTGTAGATCCCGAAGTTATTCTCTTTGATGAACCAACTTCTGCTCTAGACCCAGAAATGGTCGGTGAAGTACTCAAAACCATGCAGGATTTGGCCAAGTCTGGTCTAACCATGGTGATTGTTACTCACGAAATGGAATTTGCCCGCGATGTTTCTGATCGTGTTATCTTCATGGATAAGGGTGTCATCGCCGAAGAAGGCACACCTCAACAAATCTTTGAAAACCCACAAGAAGAACGCACCCGCGAATTCCTGCAACGTTTCCTTGGATAAACACCTCACTTACCAGCATTCACCTGCTGGTAAGTTTTTTTGTAACAAAAAAGAGAAGACCTGACGTCTTCTCATCAAATTGTCTAAATACTAAGATTTAGATTAGTTTTCAAATTTCTTGTGGTTTTTGTCGTAAAAGTCAATCAACCCCAAGGCAGTCGCAAATGAAATGTTGTCAATTTTAGCGCGTCCTTGTGCAAGAGCGATAACTGACATCTCACGAGCATTTGTTTCCTTGCTGATACGGTAGCCAGTGATTTTCTTTTCGCGTACCCAGCCGACAACAGCGGCAACTTTTTCGTAACTAGTCATTAGGAACCCCTTTCCAATTTATTCGTGCAATTTAGTATAATACAAATTGCCTTGAATTGTCAAGTAAAATGTTCGGATTTTACTCAATTTTTAACCTGGAGAGCAGACAATATTTGTGTACGTACATCCTCCACTCCGCCAGCATTAGCTGGTAAAAAGATTGTTTGATTACCTCCTTGCGCAAAATTATTTAATGTATCCAAGTATTGGTTGGTCAATAAGATAGACATAATCTGCTCTTCTGTCATGCTGATGTTAGACTCTTTCAGTTCACGAATAGAGTCTGCTAGTCCGTCTACAATTGCCTTCCTTTGTTGGGCAATCCCCACACCGTGTAGGCGGTCTTTTTCAGCTTCTGCTTCAGCAGCAGTGACTATTTTAATCTTATCGGCTTCTGCCAATTCTTGGGCCGCAACCCGTTTCCGCTGAGCTGCGTTGATTTCATTCATTGATTGCTTAACCTCGGCATCTGGCTCAACCTTGGTAATCAAGGTCTTGACAATAACATAACCGTAGGTCGACATTTCTTCCGCCACCTGCTTTTGTACTTCAAGGGCTATTTCATCTTTCTTCTCGAAGAGTTCATCCAAGGTCAACTTCGGAACTGATGACCGCAAGGCATCTTCAATATAGGATTTAATCTGAGCCTCTGGATGCATGAGTTTGTAGTAGGCATCTGTGACATTATTTTCATTGACACGATACTGCGTAGCCACATTCATAGTCACGAAGACATTGTCCTGTGTTTTGGTTTCTACCACAATCTCACTCTGTAGCATCCGTAATTGGATACGGGCCGCAATCACATCTACACCAAAGGGGATTTTAAAGTTAATACCAGAGGTAGAAGTCTTTTGGTACTTCCCAAACCGCTCTACAATGGCAACTGTCTGCTGTTTGACCACATATAGCCCCGACACAACCAAAACCAAGGTAAGCAATACAACAAATAAGAAACTAATGATAAAAATAATTGAACCAAGAGCCATCATTTCCTCCTAAACAAGCATCTTATAGAGAGAATCATTCTCATGAAGATTGATATACTGAGGATCGAAATCTTCTAAGCGAGAAAGGAATTGGACGTAGTCTTCCTTATTGCCCAGGGCGATCCCGATCAAGACTGGACCTGTACCTTTATTGGCACGTTTGATGTACTCAAAGCGAGTAATATCATCATTTGGACCTAAAATATCATTTACAAATTCACGCAAGGCACCCGGTCGTTGCGGGAAATTCACTACAAAGTAATGTTTAATCCCTTCATAAATAAGGGCACGCTCTTCCATCTCCGGCATACGGTTAATGTCATTATTGCCACCTGAAATAATACAGCAGATAGTCTGCCCCTTAATCTTATCTTTGATGACTTCTAAAGCTGCCACAGTCGCTGCACCTGCTGGCTCAGCTACAATCCCGAGTTTTGAATAGAGGTCCAAAATGGTACCTGAAATCCAACCCTCATCAACACCAACCAACTTATCGACATGCTTGCGAGCCACTTCATAAGTTCTAGCACCAACCTTTTGAACGGCAATCCCATCCGCAAACTTATCAATGCTCGCCAATTTGATAGGACGTCCCTTATCAAAGGCTGCCTTCATAGAACGAGCCCCGTTAGCTTCAACGCCGATAATCTTGATTTCAGGCGCGTGTTCTTTGAGGTAGGCAGACACACCTGCAATCAAACCGCCGCCTCCCACTGGCACGAGGATTTGATCAAAACTAATGGTCTGTTCCTGGGCTTCTTCTATTATTTCATAAGCAACCGTTCCTTGACCCGCCTGAACATGGTCATCGTCAAAGGGATCGATAAAGGTCTTGCCACTCTCCGTAGTATAATCCTGTGCTGCCTGAGCAGATTCATCAAAAGTATCACCCACTAAACGAATATCTACATAGTCACCGCCAAAGAAACGAACCTGTCCAATCTTTTGCTGTGGTGTTGTAATAGGCATAAAGATGGTTGCTGGTATCTGCATTTCTTGACAAGTATAGGCAACACCTTGGGCATGGTTGCCGGCAGAAGCACAGACCACACCTAGCGCCTTTTTTTCATCGGATAATTGAGAAATGGCATAGTAGGCTCCTCGTATTTTAAATGAACGAACGCGTTGCTCATTCTCACGCTTGATATAGATGGTGGCTCCGTACTTTTCTGATAAGTAGCGACTGTAATCTAATGGCGTTCGAACGACAACTCTTTTTAAGACTTCGTAGGCCTGCTCTACATTTTTTGCTGTAATCATATTTGCACTAATTTCTTTCTATAATCATATTGTACCAGTATTTTCAAAATAATACTAACAATTATACGCATATTTAAAATAATATTATATATTTAGGTCAAATGCCGAACTTTTTAGCTATAGTATTCTTCCTTGAGTGGGTCAAAGTAACCTCTCTAATGATGGATCGAGTTACACTTAGACACAGGGATCCGAAGAAAGCAAATATTATCTATTGAAGGACTATAACATAAATAGACGGTCAAAAGAGCTGGCCCCACCAGCTCTTTAATATGTCTTGTCTACTAAACTTTTCCAAAACTCCCTAACTTCAAAATAGGATAGGGAAGCAAAAGCTTTTCCAACCACCTATTTCTAGGGGAACTGCTATAGATTGGAGATAAAGCTTGCGACAACAAGTGTCAATTAGACCCCCGGACTTGCCTCGCTTTCTCGTTTTCAGGCGAGGGCGTATGGTCGCTCTCACATTTCTAGGCGACCAGCTGAAAGAGTCTATCCCCAGACTCTTTCACTCCACTTCAACTGCCTCGCTTTCTCGTTTTTAGGCGAGGGCTAAAACAGTCCACTGGACTGTTTTAGTTATAAATCTTGAACGAATCGTCGTCGTTGCGGCTGACGAATGGCATTGCTTTGCGGAGTTCTGCTCCGACTTTTTCGATTTCAAGTCCTTCTGCTTCTTTGCGGTAAGCTTCCATGCGTGGACGACCAGCCTTGTAGTCGTTTACAAAGTCATTTGCGAATTTACCTGACTGGATATCCGCAAGAACTGCTTTCATGTTTTCTTTCACTTGGTCTGTAATCACGCGTGGACCTGATACATAGTCACCGAATTCAGCAGTGTTTGAAATAGACTGGCGCATTTTCTTGAAACCACCCTCGTAAACAAGGTCAACGATGAGTTTCATTTCATGGAGCACTTCGAAATAAGCCAATTCTGGTGCATAGCCAGCTTCTGTCAAAACTTCAAAACCAGCTTGCATAAGGGCTGTCAAGCCACCGCAGAGAACTGCTTGCTCACCAAACAAGTCTTCTTCTGTTTCTTCCTTGAAGGTTGTTTCCAAAAGACCTACACGAGCCGAACCAACGCCTTTTGCCCAGTCCATAGCGATGTGCTTGGCATTACCAGTTGCATCTTGGTAAACTGCGTAAAGGGCTGGTACACCAAAGCCTTCTTCAAAGGTACGGCGCACCAAGTGACCTGGACCTTTTGGTGCACACATGAAGACATCCACATCTGCTGGTACCTTGATAAATTCAAAGTGAACGTTGAAACCATGAGCGAAACCAAGGGCATTTCCTGCTTCCAAGTTTGGAGCGATTTCGTCATTGTAAAGGTCAGCCTGGATTTCATCTGGAGCCAAAATCATGATAACATCAGCTTGCTTAGCAGCCTCTGCTACTTCAAAGGTTTCAAAACCGTCTTCTTTAGCCTTGTCAAATGACTTACCAGCACGCACACCGATGATAACATCGTGCCCTGTATCACGCAAGTTTTGCGCATGGGCATGGCCTTGTGAACCATAACCGATAACGGCGATACGCTTGCCGTCAAGTGCTGCTACTGTTACATCTTTTTCATATTGCATTGCTACTGTCATAATCTTTTCTCATTTCTATTTTTTATTTGTAGTTTGGATACTCAAAGAAATTGAACGCTAGACTGGGCGAGGAAGGCGAGGATAGAACTAGAGTTCATCAAGCCAGCTCAACGCAGTATAGTGTTTGTTTTCGAAGAGCATTAATCTCTACTGAAACCAGTTGCTCCCGTCCTAGCGATATTCTTGATACCATAAGGCTGAATGACGCGCAGGAGGGCATCAATCTTATCTCCGTCACCGGTCATCTGAATGGTAATGGAATGGGGGGCCACATCAACAACGCTGGCCCGGAAAGGTTGGATAATGGCTAAAATTTCTGCCCGTTTAGCTGGTGGAGCAACAATCTTAACCAAGATCACTTCCCGTTCCAAGTGTGGAATATCCGTCAAATCGCGGACACGGACCACATCAATCAAGCGATTGAGTTGCTTGATGATTTGCTCCACTTCGTCCATGGTTGCCACATCGACAATCACTGTAACTCGGGAAATGCCATCTACTTCTGTCGGACCAACAGATATGGACTCAATATTGATTTGCCTACGAGATAGGACACCTGTAAAGCGGTTGAGGACGCCTGATGAATTTCGTAATTTTGCTGTTAACATTCTACGCATTGAACTTCACCCCCAACATCTCTGCATTGCTCTTGCCAGCTGGCACCATTGGTTGAACGTGTTCTGCTTTGGAAATATGCACTTCAATCAACATAGGCTTGTCTTCCAAAATAACTTTCATATCTTCAGCCAGGGTGACTGGATTGTCAAAACTGTAATGGGCAATTCCGTAGGCTTCCGCTAGCAGCTGGAAATTTGGCTCCGCATCAAAGACAGACTGGCTACGACGTTTGTCATAGAAGGACTCCTGCCACTGACGGACCATGCCGAGCGAGTGGTTGTTAATCAGAACCACCTTAATCGGTACACCATAGCCGTTGAGAATGGCTAATTCCTGGTTGGTCATCTGGAAACCACCGTCCCCAACAAAGCAGACAACTTCCCTGTCTGGATTGGCTAACTTGGCACCAATAGCTGCTGGAATACCGAAGCCCATGGTTCCCATGCCACCTGATGTCACCAACTGGCGGGCATGCTTATATGGATAGAATTGAGCAGCCCACATCTGGTGTTGACCAACATCCGTTACGACGATGGCGTCACCCTTTGTCAACTGACCAATTATCTCAATCGCTTGTTGCGGTTTGATGACAGTTTTATCTTCCTCATACCAGAACGGTGCTCTGCGTTTATTTTCTAAGACCTGAGCAGTCCAGTCAGCGTAATCTGTTTCTACTGGGTCCAGCTTGAGAAGAGCTTGCAGAGTTGCCTTGGCATCTCCCACGACAGGAATGGCTGTTTTCTTAACCTTACCAATTTCAGCTGGGTCGATATCAATATGGGCAACTAAGGCATTGGGTGCATAGGTGAGAGGATTACCTGTCAATCGGTCGTCAAAACGGGCACCGATATTGATAATGTAATCTGCATCATTCATGGCCATATTGGCTGCGTAGGAACCATGCATGCCACCCATACCTAATGCTAATTCATGATGGATAGGCATAGCTCCCAAACCAAGTAAGGTAGACACAACAGGGACCCGATAGCGTTCTGCAAAGGCAATCAGTTCCTGATTAGCATCCGCGTAGTTAACTCCTCCACCAGCAAGGATAACTGGCTGCTTGGACTGACTAAGCTGTTTCAATACTTTCTTGACCTGTAAACCATTTGGCTCAACTGTCGGTTGATAACTTGGGAGTTGAACAGTTGGATCGTGATAAAAATCAACTATTCTCTCTTGAATATCTTTTGGAACGTCAATGACAACCGGACCAGGGCGGCCAGTCGTCGCGATATGAAGTGCCTCTGTAATGACACGAGGAATATCGGCAGTATCTCGAATCTGATAATTATATTTAGTAATGGGCATGGTCATACCCAAGACATCGGCCTCTTGGAAGGCATCTTTACCAATCCCCCGTGTAGCTACTTGACCTGTAAAGACCAACAAGGGTACGCTATCACCCATAGCATCCGCAATACCTGTAATGGCATTCGTTGCGCCTGGACCAGATGTGACAATGGCTACGCCCACCTTTCCTGATGATTTGGCATAACCTTCTGCCTCGTGAACTGCCCCTTGTTCATGTCGCGCCAAAATATGTTGGATACCCTCATACTGATAAATAGCATCGTATAACGGCAAAACTGCGCCACCTGGATAACCAAAAATTAGGTCAACCCCCAGTTGATGCAAGGTGTCTAAGATTAGATAAGACCCTGAACGTGGTTGGTCTAATTGGAATTCTTGCACGAATATTCCTCCTCTCTGCAAGTGTGTTATCTACTATAATATCACAAGGAATTGGAATGTCAAGAAAACTTTCTGAAAATTCCTACATTTGTTCGGATTCTTAAAAATTCCCAAAAAAATTCTTAAAGCAAACTTAAGCTAATCGCAAGCCCCCTCTGGTTTTAGCTTGCTTTTAGGAAAGTCCCGTATAGTAGACTCATCAAGAAAAACAGACGAGGTTTATGATATGTATTATGTAGTGATACCGGCTTATCAGCCAGATGAAAAATTGATTCAACTCTTAGAAGTTATGAAAAATAGACTAAACTGCCAGGTCATTGTTGTAGATGATGGTAGTACAGACCAAGCAAGAAATATTCTTGAAATCGCCAAAACCTATGCCATTGTTCTCCACCATGATATCAACAAAGGAAAAGGACAAGCCTTGCGGACAGCCTTTAGCTTTATCCAAGATTTGAGAAAGCCTGGTGTCGTTGTTACCGCTGATGCAGATGGTCAACATGCTGTGAATGATATAGACCGTGTCGCACGCGCAGCCATGAACCTACCCAGTCGCCTCATCCTTGGTGTTCGTCAATTTACCAAAGATATTCCGCTCCGTAGCCGTTTCGGAAACAAACTAACCAGAGTCTTGTTCCGACTACAAACCGGTGTCAATGTATCCGATACACAAACAGGCTTGCGTGGTTTTCATACCGACTTAATTCCATTCATGTTAGAAATTGACGGCGACCGCTATGAGTACGAGATGAACATGTTAACTCAGGCATGTCAACGCTATAAAATCACGGAAGTTCCCATTCAAACTATTTATATCGATGATAATGCCAGTTCGCACTTTCGTCCCATAAAAGATGGACTACTCATTTACAAAAATCTCTTCAAATTTGCCTTGGCTTCCTTCGGTGGTTTCCTAGTCGACTATGGTATCTACGCCTTAGTATTGTTAGTGCTGACCGGACTACCAACTGCTGCACGCTTGTTAGCTGCTAACACCATTGCTCGCATCTGCAGTGCTAGCTGTAATTTTGTCCTCAATAAGAAATTAGTCTTTAAAAACAAAGAAAGCGTCGCACGAACAGGTGCTGGCTACTTTACTCTAGCTCTCATTCTCTTCCTAGCTGATACAGCTCTTCTTTATCTTTTCCATCAAATTCTTGGACTTAACCTCTACCTTGTCAAACTTGTGGTCGGAGTCTTCCTCTTCCTAGCCTCTTGGCTCATTCAAAAAAATATCATCTTTAAAGAAAGGAAATCATTTTCCCATGAAATTGCTTAAAAAACCCTTTGCCTACGCCACCATCTTTGGAATGCTGCTAACGAGTGGATTTTCCTACTCTATGTTGAAAACCTTTGTCCTGTCTGAAGCTATTTCCACCGTCGCGGCAAACAGCACTACTACAAGTAGTCAACCGACAGCAGAAACGACCACTTCATCAGCCACCACTGCCTCAACAGCTACCAACGTGACGACAACAGATACATCTTACTCTGATGATAATATCCAAGTTAACTTAGAAACTATCACTACCAACAACACAACTGTCTATGTGGCTGATATCCAGGTCAACTCTCCAGAGTATCTAAAGACAGCTCTAGCTCAAAATACCTACGGTACCAACGTAACGGCCAAAACTTCTGAAACCGCCGCTGCAAACAATGCTATCCTAGCAGTCAACGGTGACTATTACGGCGCCAACTCAACTGGTTATGTCATTAAAAACGGAGTCCTCTACCGTGACACTGTTCGTGACAATGCAGCTTACGGCGACTTGGCTATCTACGCCGACGGCTCATTTGAAATCATCTATGAAAATGAAATTACTGCTCAAGAATTGATTGACAAGGGTGTCGTCAACCTCTTAGCATTCGGTCCATCATTGGTAGAGAATGGTGAAATTGTCGTTGATACATCAACAGAAGTTGGTCGTGCCAAGTCATCCAATCCTCGTTCTGCTATCGGAATTATTGATGAAAACCACTACATCATCGTAGTCGCAGACGGACGTACCTCTGAAAGTCAAGGACTTTCTCTCTATCAAATGGCCGAGGTTATGAAGCAGTATGGTGCCAAAACAGCCTATAACCTTGACGGTGGCGGTTCATCAACCCTCTACTTCAACGGCCAAGTCATCAACAATCCAACAACAAACGGAAATACTATCTCAGAAAGGGCGGTAAGTGACATTGTCTACATCGGTTACTAATCAAACATCTACGCGTACTGCACGCACCTTCATTACCTACTTGGCTACAACAGCCTTCCTCTTTATCTTCAGCCGTATCTACGAAAGCCTTAGTTATGGCGAGGTTTCATTCTTCATGCATTATATGTTCTGTGTGACCCTGATTGGCGGAGCCTTGCTACTTGGTATGCTCACTCTAAAGCCAAACTTATCACGACTGACTTTTAATCTCTGGAATTCAGGTGTTGCCACCATTACAGCAGGCTTCCTGCTCCGTGGTATCATCAACCTGTCTGGTCGTTCAACCACCTTGGACCAACCCTATTGGTTTATCGGTGCAGGATTCTTAGTTCTTGCCTTGGTTAGCCTCTTCTTTACCGGAAATAAGAAAGCACAGCTCCGAGCAACTACTCAGTAACAAGAACAAACTAGAACAGCCTTTAAAACATCCAAGGCTGTTTTGTTTTATTTTTTGTAAAATTCAGAAATTTCACATCATTTAACAAATCCTTTTTCATATCCCTCATAACTATGGTATAATAAGGAAACTAATCACCAGAAAGATAGGGAGAAGAGAAATGACAGATAAAGATACACTCAAAAACCTCCGTCACCGTAGCTCTGTTTACGATTCGATGGTCAAATCACCCAACCGTGCTATGTTGCGTGCCACAGGCATGACCGACGACAGTTTTGAAAAACCGATTGTCGGGGTTATTTCGACCTGGGCAGAAAATACACCCTGTAACATCCACCTGCATGACTTTGGAAAACTAGCCAAAGAAGGCGTCAAAGAGGCAGGGGGCTGGCCTGTTCAATACGGCACCATCACCGTTGCAGACGGGATTGCCATGGGAACTCCTGGTATGCGTTTCTCCTTGACTTCCCGTGATATTATCGCTGACTCTATTGAAGCGGCTATGGGCGGTCATAACGTCGATGCCTTTGTTGCTATCGGAGGCTGTGATAAGAACATGCCTGGTTCCATGATTGCCATCGCCAACATGGACATCCCTGCTGTATTTGCCTATGGCGGAACCATTGCACCAGGAAATCTCAACGGTAAAGATATCGACCTTGTTTCAGTCTTTGAGGGAATCGGAAAATGGAACAATGGCGACTTGACGGCCGAAGAAGTCCGTCAAATCGAGTGTAACGCTTGCCCTGGACCTGGTGGCTGCGGCGGTATGTACACTGCCAATACCATGGCTACTGCCATTGAGGTAATGGGTATGTCTATTCCTGGCTCTTCCTCTCACCCTGCTGAATCTCCCGAGAAAAAAGCGGACATTGAAGAAGCTGGTCGTGCCGTTGTCCGCATGTTAGAACTGGGCATCAAGCCGTCTGACATTATGACTCGCGAAGCCTTTGAAGATGCTATCACTGTTACCATGGCACTCGGTGGCTCAACCAACGCTACTCTGCACTTACTAGCCATTGCCCATGCTGCCAACGTTGACTTGACCTTGGAAGATTTCAATGATTTCCAAGAACGCGTGCCCCACTTGGCAGACTTAAAACCATCTGGAAAATATGTTTTCCAAGATCTCTACAATGTCGGCGGTGTCCCTGCGGTTATGAAATACTTGCTCAAAAACGGCTTCCTCCATGGTGACCGCATCACCTGTACAGGTAAAACCGTTGCTGAAAACTTGGAAAACTTTGCAGATTTAACACCAGGTCAAGATGTCATCATGCCACTTGAAAATCCAAAACGTGCAGATGGCCCACTCATCATCCTCAAAGGTAACCTTGCTCCTGAAGGTGCCGTTGCCAAGGTTTCCGGTGTGAAAGTCCGTAACCATACTGGTCCAGCCAAAGTCTTTGATTCTGAAGAAGAGGCTATCGAGGCTGTTCTTTCTGACAATATCGTCGATGGCGATGTGGTTGTTGTCCGCTATGTTGGACCAAAAGGTGGTCCAGGTATGCCTGAAATGCTGTCCCTTTCTTCTATGATTGTCGGCAAAGGCCAAGGCGACAAGGTAGCCCTTCTGACAGACGGTCGATTCTCTGGTGGTACTTATGGTCTGGTTGTTGGTCACATCGCTCCTGAAGCCCAGGACGGCGGTCCAATCGCCTACCTCCGCACAGGAGATTTGGTGACGGTTGACCAGGATACCAAAGAAATCACCATGCACGTTTCTGACCAAGAAATTGAAGAACGCAAGAAAACGACGGTCATTCCACCGCTTTACTCTCGTGGCGTTCTCGGCAAATATGCCCACACTGTATCTTCTGCCTCTAAAGGAGCTGTTACCGACTTCTGGAGACCAGAACGCAGTGGGAAACAATCATAACATTACAAAACCCTGGCACTGCGACAGGGTTTTCACAAGGAGAAAAAATGAAACTAAACGTCGAACTATCCCGTTTCCGTGTCAAAGAAGGGAAGTCAGCTGTCGTTGACCAGTGGATGACCTTTCTCAATGACCGCATGGAAGACACCCTTCTCACTCTTGAAGGAGAGAAAATGTATGTCGAAACCATCTTCCGTGAAGTGCTGGACGGTCGTGAATACCTCTACTGGTACTCCGTCCAAGCAGAAGGCGGGATTGAGGTAGAACATTCCCAATCCTATATTGACAAAAAACACCTAGAATACTGGAATGAATGCATTGATTCCAGCTACGATATGGTGGATCTTGAACCTCAGGTTGTCATGATTCCCAAGCCGATTTATGAAACCATGGAAGAACTAAATAAACAATACGATGAAACATTTAAAAAATGAGCTGCTCTATGCAACTCATTTTCTTTTTATTTTGGACTGATACCTAGCGTAATCCGTCCAAGTCGGCTGATACGGGTCATTTTCCAAGCTGGTGACCAGACGATTTCGACCTGGGCATCCTCAATTCCCTCAATGGTTTTCAAGGCTGCTACCAATTCTCCTGGCATGGTATCCGCACAAGAACAACCAGCATCGGTAAAGGTCATAATGACCTTACAAAATCCATTCTCATCCAAATCAATTTCATAGACCAAGCCTAAATTATAGATATCCAATTCAATTTCCGGATCATAAATATTCTCCAGGACTTCGATCAATTGACTTGAAAGTGCAGCTGCTCGATCATTGATTTTTATATCATCTCTCATTGGAATTCTCAACTTTCTTGTTTTTATCATTTTCTCATATTTTTCATAATTTTTCAAGAAAATGTAGCTTAATTGTCTGAATATTCAAAAAGAAGCTCCAAAGAGCTTCTTGAAGTTTTCTGTCTAGAGAATTAGATCACTCTCATCTCCTTCGACTGACCTTCTCCAATCTGGAACACATACTTATGCCCTTGTGTCAGACTATGATAGAATCCCTCTCCTTCATAAACTTGGAAAATCTGCATGATCTTGCGACTTTCCTCGTCCTTGTAAACATGTTGAACATAAGGATTGTCCGCAAAGACCTTTTCCAAGAGATCTTGACTTGCTGGTCTAGCCTTTCCTTCAATTCGGATGACTTGAATAAGATAATCTTCCTCAGACAAGGCCGTGATAGCTAGGCGCTCATCCCCCATCAATTGATGGTAAAAATGAGTTTCCGAACCTGTCATAAAGAACACGCCATCCTCCGTCGCTGCTGTGATATGAATCGGTCTGGAATGAGGATTACCCGCCTCATCAACCGTCGCAAAAATCCCTACCTTCATTCCTTCCAAAATGTCCATGATATCTTTCAATTCCATAGCACACCTCCTAGACTTCTTTCTACCTTGATTATAGCAAATTCTAACAAGAAAGTTAAGAAAAAATACGGATCAATAAAACTGCTGTGAGTAAAATACACAAAGAAGATTATAAGAGCCTTTTTGAATGTAGAAAAAGTCCATATGACCAATAATGAAAAGCAACCGAACTCACACAAAAAGAGTTTATATCGGATAAAGCAAGAGTAAGGGAGGTAACTAAGACTCCTGAGCCTAGAAATAGTAAAGTGAAACTTTTGATACGCGGTCTATACCTTATCGATCCATGAAAAAGCACTGGCGCACTCTCCTAAAAGACAGCTGTAAACTGTCCCAGAATCACTTTCATTCCCGTACCTTTGGGCAAACCTTGCACAGAATGAGGTGGTTCAGAAGACACTGAATTTCTCAGAAGAACTGAAATTCTAGCATCAAGTCTACCAAATCCTTCTTTCCCATTTCCAAGAAAAAAACTTAGACTATTTCTTTAACCTCATCAAACAGGAAAATTCCTCAATTAACCCTATTTTCCAGACGGTATTCAAGACGTTTCTAAAAGATAAGGACAAGGTTTAAACGCATTGGAATTGCCTTATTCCAACGCAAAATTGGAATCTACTAATAATCTCATCAAAGTCATTAAACGAAATGCCTTTGTTTTAGGAAGATGAAAACTTTAAAAAACTGATTTTGATTGCCTTAAACATCAAAAATGAGAAAACGGACTTCGTTCTCTCTTAATGTTAGCTGACATCTTCCCACTACAGTTGACAAAGAGCCAAAAAAGCAAGGGCCTAAACCCTTGCTTATTTCATTCATATTCTTTTTATCAAGAAAGATTCCTCTTGAAAAAATCTGAATTAGTCTTCGTTACGACGACGTTTACCTGCCAAAGCAAGTGCTGCAACCAGCATACCCACACCAAAGGCAGAAGCTGCTACTGTACTTGACTCACCTGTATTTGGCAACTGTGCCGCACCTGACTTAGCAGATGTAGCTGGTGCCGCTGGTTTAGCAGATACTGCAGGTGCAACTGGTGTTGCAGGCGCTACTGGCTCACCTGGTACAACTGGTGCTACAGGTGATGTTACTGGCTCACCTGGTACAACTGGTGCTACAGGTGATGTTACTGGCTCACCTGGTACAACTGGTGCTACAGGTGATGTTACTGGCTCACCTGGTAGAACTGGTGTTACTGGCGTCGTTGGTTTCTTACGGTAGATGTGAGTTGTGTTACCGTCTGGATCTGTTACAGTCTTACCTGTGAACTCGTATCCTGGGATTGACTTGTTAGGTGTTGTTCCCTCTTCTTGCGGTGCAATTGGGTTACCGTCTTCGTCAACGTGGTTTGTTACAACCTTCTTAGCAGGTGTTCCTACTTTACGGTAAACATAAGTTACTTCAGTAGTCTTACCACCTACAACAGTACCAGTTTCTGAACCTTCCACACGAACAAGCTCATAAGTTGTACCATCTTCTGTAGTGATAGTGTTTGGCTTGTTGTCAGTTGTGTCATAAGACTTACCTGCTGGAGCGTTTGTTTCGTCTTGAACAGGTGCCTTAATGACTGTACCATCTTCAGTCACATAATTCACCACAACGTTACCATTTTGAACGTAAGGGATTGGTGTGTCGATACCTGACTCGTCTGGAGTTGGTGGCACATAACCCTTGCTTGGATCTGTTGGATCAACTGGTTTCAATGGCTCGTTGGTCTTAGGATCTACTGGTGTGTAGCCTGGAACATGTGGAATTGATGGAACTTCACCATCTGGGTAAGGTGTTGTTGGATCAATTGGCTTATCTGGGTTAGTTGGATCGAATGGGTAAGGGATTACTGGGTTAACTGGAGTTGGATTCTCTGGAGTTACAGGAAGTTGTGGGATCCAGTTAGCGACTTTCTTATACACATAAGTGATCTCAGTTGTCTTACCACCTTCAACTGTACCTGTTTCAGAACCAACTGTCTTAGATGGGATCAAGACATAACGTGAACCATCTTCTGTAACAATCTCAGCTGGCTTGTTATCAGTTGTGTCATAAGACTTACCTGCTGGAGCGTTTGTTTCGTCTTGAACAGGTGCCTTAATGACTGTACCATCTTCAGTCACATAGTTCACCACAACGTTACCATTTTGAACGTAAGGGATTGGCGTGTCGATACCTGACTCGTCTGGAGTTGGTGGCACATAACCCTTGCTTGGATCTGTTGGATCAACTGGTTTCAATGGTTCGTTGGTCTTAGGATCTACTGGTGTGTAGCCTGGAACATGTGGAATTGATGGAACTTCACCATCTGGGTAAGGTGTTGTTGGATCAATTGGCTTATCTGGGTTAGTTGGATCGAATGGGTAAGGGATTACTGGGTTAACTGGAGTTGGATTCTCTGGAGTTACAGGAAGTTGTGGGATCCAGTTAGCGACTTTCTTATACACATAAGTGATCTCAGTTGTCTTACCACCTTCAACTGTACCTGTTTCAGAACCAACTGTCTTAGATGGGATCAAGACATAACGTGAACCATCTTCTGTAACAATCTCAGCTGGCTTGTTGTCAGTTGTGTCATAAGACTTACCTGCTGGAGCGTTTGTTTCGTCTTGAACAGGTGCCTTAATGACTGTACCATCTTCAGTCACATAGTTCACCACAACGTTACCATTTTGAACGTAAGGGATTGGCGTGTCGATACCTGACTCGTCTGGAGTTGGTGGCACATAACCCTTGCTTGGATCTGTTGGATCAACTGGTTTCAATGGTTCGTTGGTCTTAGGATCTACTGGTGTGTAGCCTGGAACATGTGGAATTGATGGAACTTCACCATCTGGGTAAGGTGTTGTTGGATCAATTGGCTTATCTGGGTTAGTTGGATCGAATGGGTAAGGGATTACTGGGTTAACTGGAGTTGGATTCTCTGGAGTTACAGGAAGTTGTGGGATCCAGTTAGCGACTTTCTGGTACTTGTAGGTTACTACAGTTGTACCCTCAGCAACTTCACCTGTTTCAGTAACTGGGTTACCATTTGGATCTACAGCAGTTGTCTTAGATGGAACCAATACATAACGAACGCCGTCTTTCACGATTTCAGCTGGCTTGTCACCTTCGTCAGTCGTATCGTACTTAGTACCTGTTACAACAGCATTCTCATCAAGAACTGGGTCTTTCAGAACGTTTGATTCGTTACCTGCTTCAACATAACGGATAACAACTGAACCTGTCTTCACGTCTGGAGTTGGAGCAACAACCTTACGGTAAACATAAATTACAACCGTTTCACCTTCTACAACCTTACCTGTTTCTGAACCTTTTGTAAGAACTGGAACAAGCTCGTAAGTAGTACCATCTTCTGTAGTGATAGTAGTTGGTTTGTTATCAGTTGTATCGTAAGCTGTACCTGTTGAAGTTGTCTTCGTATCCACTACTTGAGGAGCGATTACTTCACCTGCAGTGTTTACATAGTTAACAACAACTGAACCTTTCACTTCTTCGTAAACGTAAGTGACTTGCTTGTCTTCACCAGAAGTGATTGTTCCGTTTTCTTCGCCTGTAGTTGCGTTTGGAACAAGCTTGTAAGTCTTGCCGTCTTCTGTTGTGATTGTTGTTGGTTTGTTGTCTTCAGTTGAGTATGTCTTACCTGGTTCAGCGTTCTCTTCATCCTTAACTGGAGATTTGATGACTGTACCGTCAGTTGTTACATAGTTAACTGTTACAGAACCTGCTGGCTCGTAAACATAAGTTACTTCAGTTGTACCTTCTACAACTTTACCAGTTTCAGTAGCTGAAGTTGCGTCTACTTCTTTGTAGTAGTAAACTGTGCCATCTGCTGCTGTGATCTTAGCTGGCTTGTTATCAGTTGTATCGTAAGCTGTACCTGTTGAAGTTGTCTTCGTATCCACTACTTGAGGAGCGATTACTTCACCTGCAGTGTTTACATAGTTAACAACAACATCACCCTTAACTTCTTCGTAAACGTATGTTACTTCCGTTACACCTGGAACAACTTCACCTGTTTCAGAACCTTGAGTAAGGGCTGGAACAAGTTTGTATGTCTTACCATCTGCTGTTGTGATAGTAGTTGGTTTGTTGTCTGTTGTGTCGTAAGCTGTACCTGTTGAAGTTTCTGGTGTGTCTGTCACAGGCGCTTGAAGAACTGTGCCATCAGTTGTTACATAGTTAACAACGACTGAACCTTTCACTTCTTTGTAGACATAAGTCACTTCTGTTGTCTTACCAGCTTCAACCGTACCTTCTTCAGTACCAATTGTTGCAGTTGGGATCAACTCGTAAGTCTTACCGTCTTCTGTTGTGATAGTAGTTGGTTTGTTATCAGTTGTGCTGTACTCAGTACCTGGCTTAGCGTTTGTTTCATCGTTTACAGGTTGCTTGATTACAGTACCATCTTCAGCGATGTAGTTAACAACAACGTTACCAGCTTGTTCATAAACGTATTGAACAGTTGTAGTCGTTTCTGCTACTTTACCAGTTGTTGGTGCAGAAGTGTCTTTCACTTCTTTGTAGTAGTAAACTGTGCCGTCCGCTGCTGTGATAGTTTCTGGACGGTTGTCTTCATCTGTGTTGTAGACTGTACCAACAGACTTGTCATCTTCATCGACAACAGTTGCTGCAATCTCTTCACCAGCTGTGTTGTAGTATTCTACAACGACGTCAGATTTAACTTCTTCGTAGATGTAAGTTACTTCGATAGTCTTACCTGCTTCAACATCACCAGTTTCGTTACCGATTGTTGCTGCTGGAACAAGTTTGTAGACTTTGCCATCAGCTGTTGTGATGGTTTCTGGCTTGTTATCTGTTGTGTTGTAGTCGTAACCTGGTTCTTGGTTCGTTTCATCATTCACAGGATCTTTGATAACTGTACCATCTGCCAATGTGTAGTTAACAACAACATTACCAGCTTTTTGGTAAACATAAGTAACTTCTGTTGTACCTTCTACAACCTTACCAGTTTCAGGAGCTGAACCAGCCTTCACTTCATCTTGTGGCAAGATGTAGTAAACTGTACCATCTTCTGCTGTGATCTTAGCTGGTTTGTTATCTGTTGTATCGTAAGCTGTACCTGTGTCAGATACTTTAGTATCTGTCACATCTTTAGCGATTGTGTTGCCTTCTGTATCTACATAGTGAACAACAACATCACCCTGTACCAATTCGTACACATAGGTTACTTCTGTCGTACCTTCTACAACCTTACCAGTTTCATTTGCTGGGATAGCAGATGGAACAAGTTTGTAGATCTTACCGTCTGCAGTTGTGATGGTGTTTGGACGAAGGTCAGTCGTATTATACTCAGTACCAGTTGAGCTTTCTGGTGTGTCTTCAACTGTGCTTGCAGTTTCTGTACCTGCATCAGTAATACCAGAGATTGGGTTACCATTTTCATCAACGTAGTTAACGATAACGTTACCTTTTACTTCTTGGTAAACGTAAGTTACTTCTTTAGTTACGCCTGCTTCAACTGCACCAGTTGGAGCATCACCTGAAGCCAAGTTGCTGTCTGCTGCTACTGTACCTACTGGGTAGTCACCTGCTGGAACAAGTTTGTAGGTCTTACCATCTTTTGCAACAATTGTATCTGGACGGTTGTCCGCAAGTGTATCGTAGTTAGAACCTGGTTGTCCGTTTTCAACATCCAATACATCTGCCTCGATTTCAGTACCATTTACATCTACATAGTTAACATTGACAGAGCCTGCTTTTTCGTAAACATACTGAACAGTTGTAGTCGTTTCTGCTACAGTACCAGTTGTTGGTGCAGAAGTGTCTTTCACTTCTTTGTAGTAGTAAACTGTGCCGTCCGCTGCTGTGATGGTTGCTGGTTTCTTATCGTCTGTATTATAGGCTGTACCAACTGAAGCATCTTCTGTATCCACTACAGATGTTGCGTTACCTGTTTCAGTACCTGAAATTGGGTTACCTTCTGTATCGTAGTACTCAACTACAACGTCAGATTTCACTTCTTGGTAAACGTAAGTTACTTCTTTAGTTACACCTGCTTCAACAGTACCTGTTGGAGTTGCGCCTGAAGCCAAGTTGCTATCTGCTGCTACTGTACCTACTGGGTAGTCACCTGCTGGAACAAGAGCATATACTTTACCACCTGCTGTGATAGTTGCTGGTTTTTCAGTACCTTCAGCTGTGTTGTAGTCTGAACCTGGTTTGCCGTCTGTAGTGTCCGCAACTGGAGCTTGCAATTCAAGACCGTTAACATCCACATACTTGATAACAACGTCACCAGCTTTTTCGTAAACATAAGTAACTTCTGTTGTACCTTCTACGACTGTGCCAGTTTCTTTAGTTGCATCTTCTGGTTTGATTTCTTTGTAGTAGTAAACATCACCAGTAGCATCTTCAACAATCTTCTCTGGAACTTGATCAGCTGTAGAGTAGTCTGTACCTACAAGGGCATCGTTTGTATCTACAACAGGATTTGCGATAACTTTGCCATCTGTGTTTACATAGTTAACAACAACATCTCCGTACTTAGGATTTGGTGTGTAGTAAACAACCTCGTTGATGTCCGCATCTGTAGCAGCTACTTTCTTAGGAATAACTGTTTCAGACATAGGCGCATCTGCACCTTCAAGGGTTGTACGAGTTGCAGTGTAGTCTGTGATAGCAGGGATTTGGTTTCCGCTGAGTGTATCTGTTGTATCAGCTACCCATTCACCATAAGTTACTTCACCTGTTACAAGGTTAACTTGAGCTGGGCGAGTGAAGGTTACTGTTTCAGTCTTAACAAGTGGCGTACCTTCTGTAGAGTCTTTTGGCAAGACATTGCCTGCAGCATCTACACGAACTGGAGTACCATCATCATACTTGTACTCAACTGTACGAGTTACTTCTTGAGTTCTTTCCAAGTTTTCTACAGTTGCAGGCCATACTGGTGAGTTTGGATCTGTTGGATCTACTGGCTCACCTGGTACAGCAGTCTTTGGAACTTCTTTGGTAAGAGGCTTGATGACAACAAGGAATTCTTGTTTCACAGCTGTATCGTAGTCATAGTCTTGACCAGCGGCTGTTGTGAAGTTGTCAGATACAAGCTCATAACCCAATTTCTTATACTTGTTAATGGTATCTTCAGTTGAGTAAGTGATGTCTGTACCTGGGTTACCTGTCAAGGTAGCTGACTCTTCAAGATATCCTGCCTCACCTTCAACTTGGTAACGGATGATGGCTTCTTGGATAACTGGACGGTACCAGTGAGTTGTTTCAGTTATGATGTTTGGCTGGTTTTGAAGGGTGATAGGGATGAATGTACCTTTGTATGTAGCTACACGAACCTCACCATCAGCTTGATCGTGTGTTTCTGCACCATCTGCCTTAACGTTATACTCGATACGGAGTTGTCTAGTTGAACCTACGGCACCTAAACCAATACGGGCAAATGACAATTCTTCTGCCGCTGCATTTTCCTTGAAGGTAATTTGGTAGTATTGAGCAGTACTTGTCAACTTGCTCAAATCCATTTGATCTGCAGAGGTCAAACGAGTACCTTTAACTGGAACGGGTCCCTTTTCTGTACCAACTGGTGCTTCAGTTGAGGCATCAATAAAGTAGATTGGATATTTGTCAAACAATTCTGGGCTCAGTATTTGTGTAGTATTAGACTGAGTGTAGCCCATTGTTTGGGTTTCAATAATCTTGATAAAGCCTTCACTTGATGTATCTTCAAAGTTTGGTGTACCTGCGTAGTTAGGATCCGCAAAGTAGAGATCCAACTTGATAGAACCATCCGTTCCCATCGGTGTCGCAACAGACTTGTGGTAGGTACCATTAACGTGTGCACGGGTACGTTCTACATAAGGAGCACCTGCTACTTGGTTAACTTGGATATTTTCAGTAGTTGTATTGACATACTCATAACCACCGAACTTACGAACGCCAGATGGGGTTACCGTGTTACCTGGCACACCTACGATAGTATATGTCGCAAGGGGTTCGTTTGTAGAATCCGCAGTCGTCTTGTAGTAAGTTGTGTATTCCCACGGTTGAGAGATTAGGGTACTTGGAAGACTTCTTGTATCCGATGCAGTCGCGATAGTGTTATCATCGAACTGGATAAAGATTTGACCAAGAACAGTGTCAGAAGCAACATCCGTTCGGATAGTAGCTGTCATTGGCTTATTCACACCAGATGTAGCTTGGAAATATGTGAAATCCTTAGAAACGTTTGGTGTCATGTAGTGGCTCTCAAGAAGCGTGCCGTCTTTGGCTACCAATTCGACAAGGATAGGATCTGCTACATTTGCTGACTTGATCGAAGTACGGAAGTAAGCGCCACCTGTAGATGTACCACCTGTTGGTTTGTAACGGCTATACCCCATGATTGCATCGTAGTAGCTGACTGTCATATAGTTCATAGTATAGTAGTCATCTACTGCTGTTGGAGCATATGGAGATTGAACACGTGAGCTTACTGCTGCACCTGCTGGATCTGTCATTGGAACTGATACTGTTGTATCTGTCTTGATAAGTGTACCTAAATCATCACCGATGTTGTTCAAACCAGCTGTTGTTCCTGCCACTTCGAACAAGGCTACTGAAATTTCACCATCCGTAGAGAACTTACGGAATTCAACTGCCAAGGCCTCAACGTTTGTACGAACTGCATCGATCTGAGCATTCACTTGCTCAAGAGTTGCAAGTGAGTCATTCAAGACTGCAGTTGCATCTGTCGCTACCAATTGTGTTGCGTCAGCAGCTGCTTTCAAAGCCTCATTACCAGCTTGTGTTGTTGCATACAAGCGTGAAGCTTCATTTGACAAGAGTTGTGCTTCTGAGATGTTTTGCTCAAGGACAACTTTCCCTTCTTCAACTGTTACAGGAGTTATTGCAACCGGTGCTGCTGTTTCTGTTGTTGTCGTAGTTGCTGCTGGTGCTGCTGTTGTAGTTGCAGCTACTTCAGCTTTCTTAACAACTTTGATAGTAACAAGGTTTTCAGCACCTTCTGTTACTTCTTGTGAAGTTGTTTCTACTTGACCTTCAGCCAATTCATAGCCTTCTGGTAGTTCTGCTACTACTTCAACTGTTGTTTTTGCAAGGGCATCAGTCGTTGTGACTGTTGTTGTCTTCACAACTGCATCAACAAGAGTACCATCTTCAAGAAGGTACTGAACGATATAGTTGATAGTTGCTGTACGTTCTGTAGCTGCTACTTCTGTAGTTGTAGCTGCTGGTGCTGGTGTAGACGCTACTGTCTCAGTAGCAGCCGTCTCAACACTTGTAGCTAACGCAACTTCTGAGCTAGCCTGTATTGAAGATGTCGCCGTTGTAGAAATAAGTGCTTCTGATGAAGCAGCTGTCTCTTCCGCTTTTACTGCTTGTCCGCCTGCACCCAGTGCCAAGGACATACCAAGCAATACGCTGGCTGCTCCAAAATGGTATTTACGAATCGAGAAATGTTGTCTCGTTCCATACCAGTCAAATGATTTTTTCTTTATTTTACGCATGTAAAATCCTTCCCAATTGCGCAGTATGGTAAGTACAATTCATGATACTTTAATACTGGCATGTTTTTAAAATACGTTACATTATAACATTGATAATCACTGTTTTCAAAAGATTTGTATCTTTTTTTCATGAACTGATGAAACTTTTTTGATTGTTTTCCTAATTTTCCTTTATTTTAGATATTTTCTTACAATAGAAAACAAGGTTTATTTAAAGACAGTATGCACAACGAAAAAGGAAGCAATACATTACACTTCCTTTTTGCTTTATTTTAGAATAGAATATCGCTCCTGAAAGAGAAGCTACTCTATGTATCTTTACTTTATCTCAGCTATTTTACAATTCTTCAAAAGCATCTTTTACCTTGTCAAAGAAGCCTTTTTTATGGGGTTTGATATCAATGTTTCCTGCTGCTGCAAATTCTTTGAGGGCTGCGCGTTGGCGGTCGTTCAAACCTGTAGGGGTAACAATATTGACTGTCACATACTGGTCACCGATGGCACCCCCACGAACACTTGGAGCTCCCTTGCCTTTCAGACGGAAGGTCTTACCTGTCTGTGTTCCTTCAGGGATCACCATATCCACATCACCGTGAACGGTTGGCACATGGACCGTATCACCCAAGGCTGCCTGAACAAAGTTGAGGTCTAATTTATAATAAATTGTTGTCCCCTCACGCTCAAACTTATCTGAAGCCTGGACTTGAATGACCACATAGAGATCTCCGTAAGGACCTCCATTAAAACCTGCTTCCCCCTGACCTGCCAGACGGATTTTCTGACCAGTTTCCACACCTGCTGGCACCTTCACTGTTACTGTATGGGCTTGTTTTTCATGGCCCGTTCCATGACAGATTGTACAAGGATCTTTGATTTGTTTCCCACGACCATGACAAACATCACAGGTCATTTGACGGCGCATGGTCCCAAGTGGTGTTTGCGTATCTACATTGATAATCCCTGAGCCGTGACAGCGTCCACAGGTTACTGGACTAGTACCAGGTTTAGCTCCTGAACCCGTACAAGTCCGACAAGTAGCTTCACGGTGATAAGAAACTTCTTTCTCTGCGCCAAAAATTGCCTCTTCAAACTTGAGGTTGACACGGTATTGGAGGTCATCCCCTTGACGAGGAGCATTCGGATTGCGGGTCGCACCGCCACCACCAAAGAAGCTTGAGAAGATGTCTTCAAAGCCACCGAAACCAGCTCCATCGAAACCACCAAAGCCACCTGCTCCACCGCCGAAGCCTCCGTTTGCCCCAGCAGGACCAAACTGGTCATAGGCAGAACGCTTCTGCGGATCACTCAAGGTTTCATAAGCCTCTTGAACTTCTTTGTATTTATCCTCCGCACCCGGATCCTTGTTAATATCTGGATGGTATTTCTTTGAAAGCTTCCGATAAGCCTTCTTAATCTCGTCTGGCGAAGCATTCTTGGAAACCCCCAGACGATCGTAAAATTCTGTGTTGTTCATATTAAGATACTAAGGGCGTTAAGCGGACACAGCCAAAATAGGAGTTTTGACGTAGGACCTCACCGTCCTAGGAAAAACTATCTTTTTGGCACAGTCCGTAGCCCGTGTTCGATTACGAACACTTTCCTTTCTATCATGGTTTTGGAAAAGTGAAAACAGAAAACTGACGCTGTGTGCCTAACACACTAGGAAGTTTATCTTTTTCACTAGGTTTTTAGCCTGTGTTCGAATAAACGAACTTGTATTCCTTTCTTTGAAATATTGAAAGTAGCCCGTGTTCGATTACGAACACTTTCCTTTCTGTAAAATTAGTTAGGATCTTTCTCAAATGTTGCTTTGAACTCTTCAAATTCTTCGTCAGACAACTCAAAAATAAAGTCTTCCGCAGAATAATCATCGCTTTCTTTGAAGTACATAGTCGCATCTTCAATCAATCCAAGACTGGTTATAACCTGGCGAGAAAAGGCATTTACTGTAAAACCAGTTCCTGTGATAATATTCCCATCTTCACATACTGGTAGGGGACGAAAATTTTCTCCAGATAGAAAGTCAAAATAGTCAATGAAATTTTGCCAAATACCACCTGTATATAAGGTATTCTCCAATAATCCAGCCTTAGCAAGCAGGAGTGGAGCAGAGGAAATCGCTGCAATTTTGATTGGCTTACCATCTAAGCCAGCCAGAAATCGAATGAGGCGCTCATCTCTCAAAGCCGAAGTGAAGTCAATCGTCCCTGGACAAAGAATACAATCATATTCCTCTATATTTACCTCTTCCAAGGTTTTGTTGGCATGACAAGGTAAACCGTCCTCCGAATAAATCGTTTCCTTAGTAGAGGCAATAAAATCAATCTTTCGCCCAAAATTCAACACCAATGTGCTAGTCAACGGAGCTATCTCATAAAGAGAAAAATTAGGATAAAGCAAACAAGCAACTTTTTTCACGAAAAGCCTCCTCATCAGTTATTTACCCAAAAACAGAGGCTGGGTTGCAACCTCTGTGATTGGAATTTTGACTTAATAATGATTTCTATTCTCGAGAAGATAAGAACTGAGTTCGAGCTAAGAACTTCAGAAAAAAGATAACTTTCCATGTTCTAGATACTCAAAGAAATTCAAGACTAGGCTAGGCAACTGGACGAAGATTGAACTGGAGTTCATCGCGGAGAGTTAACGAAACCTAGTGAAGAATTTCGAAGAGTACTACTTCTCAGTAAACTCGCCATCTACAACATCATCGCCTGCGTTGTTAGCTGTTTGGGCACCTTCTTGGCCTGCGGCTGCTTGTTGGGCTGCTGCGGCTTGCTCGTAGAGTTTCACTGCAAGGGCTTGGGCTTTTTCGTTGAGGTTTTCAAGTTTAGCCTTCATGTCATCCAAGTTGTTGGCTTCTTGAGCTGCTTTCAACTCATCAAGGGCTGCTTGAGCTTGGTCGCGCTCTGCGTCGAAGCCTTTGCCTTCAGTTTCTTTCAGAGTTTTCTCAGTCGCAAAGATTGCTTGGTCAACATCGTTACGAAGGTCCACTTCTTCCTTACGTTTCTTATCTGCTTCAGCGTTTGCTTCTGCATCTTTCATCATGCGGTCGATTTCTTCGTCTGTCAAACCTGAGTTAGATTGGATAACAATAGTTTGTTCTTTTTGCGTACCAAGGTCTTTGGCTTTTACAGAAACGATACCGTTCTTGTCGATGTCGAATGTTACTTCGATTTGTGGAATACCACGAGGTGCTGCAGGAATGTCAGTCAATTGGAAGCGACCAAGAGTCTTGTTGTCTGCTGCCATTGGACGCTCACCTTGAAGCACATGGATATCAACAGCTGGCTGGTTGTCCGCCGCAGTTGAGAAGACTTGTGATTTAGACGTTGGGATCGTTGTGTTGCGGTCGATGAGTTTTGTAAAGACACCACCCATTGTTTCGATACCAAGTGACAATGGTGTTACGTCAAGAAGAACAACATCTTTCACATCACCAGTGATGACACCACCTTGGATTGCTGCACCCATAGCAACAACTTCATCAGGGTTTACAGATTTATTTGGCTCTTTACCAGTTTCAGCCTTAACAGCTTCTACAACGGCTGGGATACGAGTTGAACCACCGACAAGGATAACTTCGTCAATTTCTGACAAGCTAAGACCTGCATCTGAAAGAGCTTGACGAACAGGAATTTTTGTACGTTCTACAAGGTCGTAAGTCAATTCATCGAATTTCGCACGTGTCAAAGTCATTTCCAAGTGAAGCGGACCTGCTGCACCTGCAGTGATGAACGGCAAGCTGATTTGAGTGGATGTTACACCTGACAAGTCTTTTTTCGCTTTTTCAGCTGCATCTTTCAAACGTTGAAGAGCCATTTTGTCAGCAGACAAGTCGATGCCATTTTCTTTCTTGAATTCTGCTACCATGTGATCGATAATCTTTTGGTCAAAGTCGTCACCACCGAGCTTGTTATCACCTGCTGTTGCAAGTACGTCAAAGACACCGTCACCAAGTTCAAGGATAGATACGTCAAATGTACCACCACCAAGGTCGAATACCAAGATTTTTTCGTCTTTGTCAGTCTTGTCCAAACCGTAAGCAAGAGCTGCTGCAGTTGGCTCGTTGACGATACGTTCTACTTCAAGACCAGCAATTTTACCAGCGTCTTTGGTTGCTTGACGTTGCGCATCGTTGAAGTAAGCAGGAACAGTGATAACGGCTTTAGTTACTTTTTCACCAAGGTACTCTTCAGCGTAGCCTTTCAAGTATTGAAGGATCATAGCTGAGATTTCTTGTGGTGTGTATTCTTTGCCGTTTGCTGAAACTTTTTCAGAAGTTCCCATTTTTGATTTGATAGAGATGATGGTATCTGGGTTAGTCACTGCTTGGCGTTTTGCCGCGTCACCAACGATGATTTCACCATTTTTGAAAGACACAACAGACGGAGTTGTACGGTTCCCTTCTGGGTTTGCGATAATTTTTGATTCAGTTCCTTCAAGAACTGCAACTGCTGAGTTTGTTGTACCTAAGTCAATACCGATAATTTTAGACATATGTGTTACCTCTTTTTTATTTCTTTTAGTGATACTCTCCTTAAGTGGCGACGCCGTCAGAGCCCGCTTTTGCGGTCTCTTTGACTAAAGTTTGAGCCTCTAGTCTCAAACTTTGCGTATTTACCGCCACGGCGGAGAGTATCGAATGAGCTCACGATGTTCGCCAGCCCACAAGCTCAAGGCTTGTCTTTTTTTACAATTTCATAGTTTTGTGACATTTCGGTCAAGTTTCTTTTTTGGGAAATAGCAGAGTGGCTACTCTGATACGACTACCATAGCCGGTCTCAGCAAGCGTTCATGCAGCTTGTAGCCTTTTTGGAAGACTTGTGCAATGTGTTCTGCTGGGCAATCGTCTGTGGCTGGAACTGTTTGAATGGCCATGTGAAGATTTGGGTCAAAGACATCGGTTGCGACTTCCTCCACCCCTTCTTCTTTGAGGGCTTGAATCAAGCTTTCCTGTACCATTTCCAAGCCTTTTTTGACATCTTCTGTCAAGCCTTCGACTTGAAGGGCACGCTCCAAGTTATCCAAACTTGGCAAGATTTTCTTGGCCAAGTCTTGTGAACGGTAACGCTGAATGGTTTGGCGTTCCTCGTTGGCACGGCGTTGGATATTTTGCATTTCAGCGTGAGCACGAAGGTACTTGTTTTCAAATTCTTCCGCTCGCTCATTTGCCAAATCCAATTCTGACTTTTCAGGTGTCTCCACAACTTCTTCTGTTGCTTCAACCTCTTCTACGATTTCTTCGTTTTTGATTTCTTCTGACAAAGCATTCTCCTTTAATTGACTTCATAATGATTACTACTTAAATATCTGTAGTAATCGGTTAATTTCATAAATAGGACGCGGCTGATGATATTGATCAAACTCATCTGCCTGCGGTAGTTCATGTCAACAGGACCGAGCAAACTCATCTGGCCCATGCCCCGATAGGGGATTGGAAAGCAATGATGAATGATAGTCACATCTGCAAGAGCAGGTTCTCTATGTTCCGCCACAGAAATGCTGGTCTGCTGGTTTGGCGCCAAGCCCTGCCGCAACTCTGGTGCCAATAGCTGAGGACTATCCAAGAGTTGGTAGGTGGCGAGGTTGCCGTAGGTCAGCGAAGCAACTTTTCCACTGATAAAGACCGATTCTCGGAAGAGATTAGCAAAGATATAGTCCATCAAATCCAAGACATTGTCCGTCGTGGTAAAGTAACGTTGCACCACCTGGGGAATCTCCGTCCGCAGCTTGTAGTGGATTGCCAAGACCGTCTGGTCAACGAAGCGTTCATCCACCAGGCGTTTGAGCACCTCCAAGTCCCTGGCCAAAAAGTTCTTGGGAATGGCAAACTGGACAGTGACAGGTTTGGACTGGTCCAAAGTCAAGACTGCCAGGGCATCGTGGCTACTGAGCTGCACGATGTCAAAGGAAGTCAGCTGCTGACTGGTCGGCTCCACATCTAAAATGACCGAGGAATAGCCTGTCAAATCCGCTAGGACTGTACTGGCCCGCTCCAAGATGTCCTCCAGCTTGAAGGCTTCAAAGTCGAAGGCCTTAACCACCTGATAAACATCTTCTTCATCAATGTGTTCCAGATTAAGCGAGTGGTTGACAAAGTATTGAAAACCAGCCCTACTGGGTATCCGACCACTTGATGTGTGGGCCTTTTCTAGCAAGCCCAACTGCTCCAGCTTAGCCATGTCATTGCGAATGGTAGCAGAGCTAGAAGCAATCATCTCCTGCAAGGCCTTAGAACCAACCGGCTCATGATGACGCGTAAACAATTCAACAATCAGATTCAAAATATCATTTTGACGTTGGGTAATCATCTCCGCTCCTTTCATGAACACTGTTTTAGTTACGCTCAATGAAAATCGACAGTAGCCTAGGAAGCGAGGCCGAATGTAGAACTGTGGTTCACAAAGGCAAGCTGACAACGGATAGTGTTGATTTTTGAAGAGCGTTAGCACTCTATGATGTCGAGTGCTAACCTATATACTCCCATTATACGCTGAAAAAATGGATTGTCAAGAGAAAAAGACAAAAAATTAGCACTCTTTTGCCTAGAGTGCTAAAAATCAGTCTGAGGACCTAGTTACTCTTTACCATACGATAAAAACGGGTACCTAGTAATAATAAAAGTGGAATATAAATGATAGAAATACCTAAGACAAAAGCTGGATGTGAACGCATGTTCGTCCCCAATAGAATGAAATACAGTCCCAAAGATAGCAAATAGCGTCTTTGGAAGATTGTTTTCACAAACTCTACCTTACTTTCCCTATCACCATACAATTCAAGCTCTCCCATCTTCGCAGGTTTTCTAAAAATATTGAAATTTTGGCAGGATACGACAAGCTCCCATCCATAATCCTCGTACATACGCAAATAGGAGTCTCGGTCTTTATTTTTTGATTCCTTAAAATCAACCTGATACACAACCTCTTCTGGCTGGCATTTTTCAAAATGATAAAAGAAGAGCCAGCTAATCTTAACTAGTTTCCACCCTTGTTGATGCATCTCACTGAGATAGCTTGCCTGCTGACTGAAATCTGTGATAAAAAATACCTTACACTCTGTCTTAGTCTCCATGACTCTCCCCCTTACTATTTCGATAAAGTCGTTCAATTCGAGCCAATTCTATATCTAGAATTTCTCGACCTGTTGCTGTTATTTGGTAAAACTTTCGCTTGTCTTCTTCTCTAACAAAGGCAATCAAGCCGTCCTTCTCCATCTTTGATAGGGTACCGTACATGGTTCCAGGGCTAATCACGACCTGACCTGCCGTGACTTCCTTGGTCTTCTGGGTAATATCGTAACCATGCCGTTCTTCCTGTAAATGAAAGAGAATATAGAAGGCTGTCTCTGTCATAGGAACATAGACGCGTTTTAACTTATCGTTCATAAAACTCCTTTCGCACTACGATACATCGAACTTCGATATATAAATTATATCGCACCTCGATGTATAAGTCAACAAAAAAATCAGAGAAAACTCCCTGATTTTATATCTTATTCCCCTTGGGCAATTAATTCCGCCCCACGTTTGCGGTAGGATAGGTCACCAACAGCTTCAATTAAGAGCTTGCCATTTTCATATTTGAGGACGGTAATTGAGCCGTTATCCAGGAAGACATTGGCTCCACGCTCTGGCTCCAACAGATGGGCCAGGGTTGCAATGGTCATACCATGACTGACCACAAGGGCATTGCCGCCGCCCTGCTTTTCCAAGTCTTGGGCGATAGCCTCAAAGCCTGTCAAGATACGATTGCTCAAGACGTCCCAAGATTCCGCCCATCCAGCGGTGTCTGCTTCTTGGATACCTGCTGCGATTTCCGCAAAGGACATGCCAGTCGCATCAACAGTCCCTTTCAAACGAGGCAGGACACCTTGGAAAAGCTCAGCATCGTACATGCCTTCAAAACTACCAAAGCACCATTCACGGATACGCTTGTCTTGGTAGTAAGGGATTTTTCCTAAAATTCCCAACTCACGCTGGGCAATGGTCATGGTCTGAACGGTTCGCCCCAGATCACTAGATACAGCAAGTTTAAAATCAATACCCGCATCCTTTAGCCCCAAGCCCAGTTCACGAATCCCTTCCTCACCTGCCTTGGTCAGCGGTGTGTCACACCAGCCCTGCACGCGCCCAATGGTATTGAACATGGTTTTCCCGTGACGAGAAATATATAATCTTACGTCTGCCATAGCATTCTCCTTGTCTTTTCTTACTATTAGTATAGCAAAAAACCGACTGCTTGTCGCAATCGGTTTACGTTTTTTAGTTCTTAAAACTATGAATCGGTGCTGGAATCTGTCCGCCACGGTTGATAAAATCCACAGACGAAGCCTGATTGACCTTCATGACAGGAGCTGTTCCAAGTAGTCCACCAAATTCGATCATGTCTCCTTCTTTTCCAAGTGGAATGATACGGACCGCAGTCGTTTTCTGGTTGATGACCCCAATAGCCGCTTCATCCGCAATCATAGCCGCAATGGTTTCAGCTGGCGTTGTTTCTGGAATAGCAATCATGTCCAAACCAACAGAACAGATGGCTGTCATAGCTTCCAATTTTTCAAGGTTAAGCGAGCCATTTTGCACCGCAGCAATCATGCCCTCGTCCTCAGAAACAGGGATGAAGGCACCTGACAAGCCGCCAACTTGGTTGCAGGCCATTACCCCACCCTTTTTCACTGCATCATTGAGCAGAGCAAGGGCAGCAGTCGTTCCGTGCGTACCAACGGTTTCTAAGCCCATTTCCTCCAAAACTCGTGCTACTGAATCGCCAACGGCCGGAGTCGGAGCAAGGGACAGGTCCACGATACCGAACTTGACACCCAGGCGTTCACTGGCCATATTTCCGACCAACTGACCGATACGGGTAATCTTGAAGGCCGTCTTCTTGACGGTCTCCGCCACCACATCAAAGCTCTCACCACGCACTTTTTCAAGGGCACGCTTGACCACACCAGGCCCAGACACGCCGACATTGATGACCACATCCGCCTCACCGACACCATGGAAGGCACCCGCCATGAAGGGATTATCCTCGACCGCATTGGCAAAGACCACCAGCTTGGCCGCCCCCATATCAGAAGCCTCCGCCGTCTCCTTGATGATCCGCCCCATGTCCCGAACAGCTGTCATATTGATACCCGTCTTGGTCGAGCCGATGTTGACTGACGAGCAGACCTTAGAGGTTTGGGCCAATGCCTGCGGTATAGAGTTGATGAGGATTTCATCTCCTTTTTGGTAGCCCTTTTGAACCAGAGCTGAAAAGCCTCCGATAAAATCGATGCCGATCTCATGAGCCGCCTTGTCCAAGGCATGAGCCAAGGGAAGATAATCCGTTGCATCCGTCGCTGCACCAATCAAAGCAATAGGTGTTACTGACACCCGTTTGTTGACAATGGGAATGCCCAATTCTGCCGCAATCTCATCGCCGACTGCTACCAAGTTTTTGGCCTTGGTTACGATTTTAGTGTACACCTTCTCCGCAGCTTTCTCAATATCCGCATCAATACAGTCCAAGAGGGAAATTCCCATGGTAATGGTCCGAATATCGAAGTGCTGCTCCTCAATCATCTCAATGGTTTCTCTAACCTGTCTAATATCCATGACCGCTCTCCTTACAAGTTGTGCATGGCATCAAAAATGGCCGCACTCTGGATGTTGATTTTTACGTTCAAGGACTGACCAAAGGCATCCAACTCCGAACGCAACTGAGTGAAATCTTTCTTCTCATCTGATGATACCACTGCCATCATGGTAAAATATTCATCCAAAACTGTCTGGGAAATATCATCAATATTCAAACCCAACTCCGCAATCTTAGTCGCAACACCCGCAACAATTCCTGACTTGTCCTTACCGACAACTGTAACAATAGCCTTCATATACATACCTCTTCTAAATTTTCATTTATTTTATCATAATTATACAGAAAAAGGTAGAAATCTTTCCATTTTCTACCTGTTTCGAATATTATTACTTCAGCTGTTGCGACCGACGGGCATAGGCTTTCCAGTCAATCCCACGCGCCTCGCACCAGTTCTGGACATTTGGAGCCAAGACCACATCTTTCTTGCGAAGGTCTGCAATATTCTTAGCACCCAACATGGTCATGATTTCAGCTATCTGCCATTGATAGGTCTTAATAGCCTGCAAGCCGTCATCAAAACGATGCCCCTTACCATCCTTGACATACTGGAGGAAATGGTTGGACATACCGACAAGGTCTGCACCAAGAGCTAAGGATTTAACAATATCTAGCGGTGTTTTAATGCCTCCAGAAGCAATCAAACTTGGACGGATATCCTCAGAAACAGACATGGCTTCCACCAAGGAAGTCACGGTTGACTGACCCCACCCCTCTAAATAGGCATAGTCATTGAAGGTCCGACGAGCATTTTCAATCTTGGCGAAATCAGTTCCCCCAGTACCAGACACATCAATAGTTTGCACACCGACAGAAACCAGCTGGGCTACTGTTTCACGGCTCATGCCAAAACCAACTTCCTTGACGATGACAGGTACTTCCATCTCCCGCACCAGAGTTTCAATATTCTTCAACCACATCGTAAAATCACGATCTCCCTCAGGCATGACAATCTCCTGGGGTGCATTGACATGGATCTGAATGGCATTGGCCTCCAACAAATCCACCGCCCGCTTGGCATTCTCTACACTATGATGGGCACCTAGGTTGGCAAAGATAATCCCATAAGGATTTTCCCGACGCATCACGGAGAAGGTTTCCGCAACAGACGGATCCTTAATCGCCGCACTAACCGATCCAGAAGCCAGGGCAATCTTTCCAAAATGCCCCATAATTCCCAACAAGCGGTTGATTTCGCGGGTCTTCTTGCTTCCGCCAGTCATGGCATTGACAAAGAAAGGAAAGGCAAAGTCCAAACCAGCTACACTGGTCGAAATATCCACCTCATCCACCTTGGTCTGTGGCAGGGAATGATGGACAAATAGAGTTTCTGTAAAGTCCTTGGCCGGCGTGGCGCTATATTGCTGGTTGGCCAAGCCAACGTGTTGATCCTTGCGGTCTAAACCAAATTCTCCTAAATAAAACATAGGGTTCTCCTTATTCTCTACTTGCGATGTTTAGGGTGAGTGGAAAAATGCCGGCTTCTTGCCAAGCCTTCTCAATCGCTGCTTTTTGTTCCTTACTGTCAACCAGGCAAATGCCGCAGTCGCCTCCGCCTGCACCAGATGATTTGGCCACCGCTCCATAAGTCTGAGCCAGATCACAGAGTTGGCTCAGTTGAGGGGTTTCAATGACCAAGCCCATTCCTCTCGCAAAGTCCTGTAAGAGCTTGCGGTTTTGAGTAATAGCCTGTCTAGCTGATACTGAATCATTTGTCTGACAAGCCACTATCAACCGTTCTACACAGGTCTTGGAGTCGGCTAGAAACTGGCTGTGAATTTGCTCTTTTTCAGCCTGACTTTTTTGGTCTTCCATCTGGGAAACTAGCCTGTCCGTCGAAGCCGCCGATCCTGTCCATCCCACCAGGAGATCTAAACCTTGGGGTAACTGGATAGGGCTGATAGACAAACCTTGCCAATCACTTTCCACCAGATCCAGCAGGGACAGCTCTGCCATTTTCCCTAAAAGCCAAGAACGGTCCAGAGAATGATAGGCGATCAAGCCACCGAAACTGGAGGCTGCCAAATCTCCGAAGGAACCTGTCATGCCTAGCTTGGTCTGGGTCAGAGCTGCTAACTTGTAGGTCAAAAGGGAATCCGCTTGATGACCGTAGTAGGTCAACAGGGCCTTGACCGTCGCAACCGTTACTGCCCCTGACGACCCCAGACCATACTTGGCACCTGAAGTCTGGTCATCTAGGTCAGACTGGACCGCTAGACTGTAAGTTCCATGACAAGCATAGCCCTTGGCAGTCAGATAGGCTTCTGTCACCTGCATGGCTGTCTCAATCAGAGTATAGGGATGGTCATCTTGGACATGAGCGACACCTTCCTTACGCTCCCAGGTCAGATAGAGGTCTGCCTTCTGACTGGAATGAAGACTGCCTTGGTCACTTGTTTCAATGGTGACGGTCAGGTATTGGTCAACCGCAGTAATTACTGCAGGATAGCCTGCCTCAACAACTGCATATTCCCCTGCCAGAAAGAGTTTTCCTGGTATCTTTACTTGTACTTTCATGCTACAAGCCCTTTTCAAATGCTACTTGTGATGTCTGCCAATCCTTCTCACTGAGAACATAGGCAGCAGGTCCAGGCTTACTGGTAATGATTTTTTCTCTTGGGAAGACTGCTGATAGTCCCTCAACCAATTCATCCATCTGACTTGCTCGGCAGAGGACCTTGACATTTGGTCCAGCATCCATGGTCATGTAGGCTGATAAGCCACTTTCTTCACGAACCTGACGAACTGCCTCTTGGGCCACTAGGCTATCAGCTGACCAGTAGGTAAAGGGTGGATTGGCAGAGAGCGTTGTTGCATGCATTTTCATGCCATTGTGCTCTGTAATCTGACCAAGTTTTTCAAAATCACGGCTAGCAATAGCTACCTTGATGTCCGCCAAGTCTTGCTTGGCGGTATCTACCCAGGCTGAGTAGAAAGGCGAAGTCGCGACCGTATGGTCCATCCCCTCTCGACTGGCAATCTTTTTGGGTCCGGTATTGACCGCCAAGACGACCATACCGATATCCCAATCCGCATCGTCAATGGGGTGAGCCATCGAATCTTCTGAACCAGTTCCCATATCCCACTCAACAAATCCACCGAATAGGCTACGGGTGCTAGAGCCAGAACCCCTGCGAGCAAGGGTTGATAGGGTGGCTGGTGACAAATCTAAATCCAAGGCAGTTGCGGTTGCAAGTGCAAGTGCTGCGAAGGCTGATGCTGAGCTGGCTAAACCAGCCGCAGTCGGAACAAAATTTAGACTTTCCACTCGGGCAAATGCCCTTTCACCTATATATTCGCAAAACAAATCCAAAAATCGAGAAATTTTTAACATTTCTTTTTCTTTTTGTAACATTCCGTTGAGATAGAACTCATCGGCAGTCAATTCTGGATCAAAAACAACCTTGGTATCCGTATAAAATGCGTCAAGGGTCAGGGATAAACTGGAATTCATGGGTAGGAATAATTCCTTATCTCGTTTTCCCCAGTATTTAATCAAGGCAATATTGGTATGGGCACGGGCAATGCCTGTCTGTTTAGTCATTGGTTTCTCCTAAGTACTGTATCCAGGTTTGGCGGGCGCCAGCTTGGTCAAGGATGTGTGCAAGTTTTTGGGCATCCTGGCCTGTTCTTGCCAGTGCAATCATGCAACCGCCACGACCACCACCGGTTAATTTGGCTCCGAGGGCTCCATTTTCTTGGGCAAGGCTGACTAGCTTATCCAGGCTGGGATCAGACACGCCTAATTCTTGCAGGAGGGCATGGGCTTGGTTCATTCTGCTGCCTAGAAGCTCTGCCTGGTCTGTGGCTAAATCTTCCTTGGCCTGTCGGGTCAAGTTACCCAGTTCTTCTACTAGCTTGATAGCCTCTGGCTTTTTCTCCAACAAATCCGCCACGTCTGAAATGGCCTCCAAGGTGTTTCCCGTCACGCCTGTATCAGCCACTACCAAGTGGGCATGGAGTTTCAGCTCAAAAGGTTCGATGGGCTGGTGCTTGATAAAAAAGACGGGGGACTTGCCGCTGGTGGTTGCCGCATCAATGCCCGAGGGATTGCCGTGGGCAATTTTTTCCGAAGACTGTACAATGTCCCAGAGCTCACTGTCTATCAGCTCTTTTTCATAGTAGGCAAAGAGGGCGCGGGCCACCGCAACTGCCACCGCAGCACTGGAGCCCATGCCTCGCTCGGCAGGAATGCTGGAGCTGATTTCGATGTGAATAGCTGGATCTGTCGGAGCACCGATACGGTAGAGGGAAAAGCGGATGGCATGCTTGAGGCTTTCCCAGATTTTTGGCATCTTGTGAACCAAGCCTTCATAGAAGTCACAAGCCACACTCAGAGCCTGCCCCTGCGCCCTTACCTGAGCGGTAATTTCAACAGCAGAAAAAGGCATAGCAATTGCTGGCTGGCCATAGACAACCGCATGCTCACCCATCAAAATGATTTTTCCATTTGCTTTTCCTACTACTGACATATTCTTCTCCTTACACAATCACAACTATTATACCATTTTTCATAAGAATAATAGACGAAAACAGCCGACCGCAGTCGACTGTTCTCTGGAGATTATATGATACCTAGCTCTTTGTCGCTTGCGACTTAGAGATAGGGACACCTTTAGGTGAAAAGAATTACGAATATAAACTAGATAAACTTTCAAAGCACACAGAAACACGAAAACAGCCGACCGCAGTCGACTGTTCTCTGGAGATTATATGAAAAAGAAATTCGCTATCTCTAGCTTGAATATAGTATACAAGAACAAACTTAAGCGAAACTGAAAATCAAAAAGTTTTTTCTAAAAATATTCTAAAGTTATAAGAGTGCCCATTCTGACAGAAATACCAAAACTATTAACTAGATCAGATTCTATCTATACCAAATGATAATATTTGCATAAATGTTCATATCCCAGCCCCAACATTAGATATTCTGTAAAACTAGCATAGACTCCCGTAACTCTCTTTGCTTTTATCAGTTGTTTAAAGTCCTCCGGCTGCTGCAATATGTATTCAAAAATAGTCTTTAATCTTTCCGTCTTTGTGTCCCAGGCCTCACAGTCATCCAGAATAAATTCTATCTGGCTTAAACATTCATCAAAATTCTCTAGACACCACTCTGTATCGATACAAGATGAAAAATCATTCAACAATCTGACATGTTTTGCGGTGTAAGGCAACTCTGATTGATGATGAATACAGGTGAGAATCTCTTTTTGATCTGGTTGATACCTTGTTTCCACAACAAATTCATTGATTGTAACAAAATACTTACTCAGTTCCTGATAGCTATAAATCAGACTAAAAGGCACAGCATTTAGACTCTCTTCAAAGGGAAGAATTTCTTTTATCAAGCGTTTTACAAAATAGAGAAAAGGCTTATAACCTTCAAAGGTAAAGTCACATTCGAGCGAAAGAACTTCTTCACCCTCTCTGCTCCTATCTATCTCATCAGGAAATTCAATAGATATGTCACAAATAAACTCATTTGACCACTCTTCCTCCTGTGAGCGATAGAGCATTCGCGCTATTTCAAACGATGGTGCTAAAAATCTAACCTTTCCTTTTACAGTTGAATGACCGTAAACCACAATTATAACCTCCTACATATATCACTCCCATTGAATCCAAGAACCCATCACTTCTGTTGTGACGAATCGATGAATAAAGCAACACGAACGATGATAAACATTTCTTATACTGAGCACAATCTACCTCCTAGCAACTGTACCAAGCAATCACCTCCAGGGCCTACAGATTTGATTTTTCAGGTTAGCTAAATCTTACCATTTTTTCTGTCCTGGTAACGTTTTGTAAAATAGATCAAGCTCTCGTTAATTTCCTTAATGTAAAAATCAAATTGTTCTTCCAAAAAGTCGAGGGCTATTTTTTTATTCTTCAGCTGTTTTTTATTTTCATGAGACAAGTCTTCATAATTAAAATTGTAATGTTCTATAGCATTTGTATCGCCATTATATTTCGCGTGCAAACCATCATTGAAAAATACTCCATAGGTATCACCTGAACAGTAGACATAGACATCCTTTTTGCTGCTTGAATTTTTTGTTTTCTCTTCCAAGAAATAGAGACCTTGCCCCTTCCCTCTTGTTCGATGAACATATTTAAAGATAGAGTCTGAACGCAAAAATTCTGCTTTTATTGGGGCAAATTCATCTGGTTGCAAGGCTACCCCGGTAAATTCTTCAGCGAGGCGAACAACAACTTTCTGTACCGCTTCATTGGCCACGTGTTGTTGGATTGTTCTATATGTATTGATGCACTCCAATATAACCTCCAGTTTTCTCCGTTCATGATACTTAAGATTCAGCAGATGGCCTTGCAGCTCTTCAGCCATTTCATATTCTTTTTCAGAATGGTTAGCCGGAAAATAAGATTTCAACTCTGCTTCAATGTTCGCAATTTTTTTCTGTAAGGTAATTTTGGCTCCTTCAGTAAACTTCACTGTGGAAATCGTCTTTTTAAAATCATGAACAAAGTCATTCGCAATCTTGATAAAATCACCCGATTGGCTCTCATCCTTCATTTCCTCAACAATCTCAATAATATCTTCATAGGAAAGAGCAGACCACGATTTGCTATCATTCAACTCATCATGGATGGGGTCGATACCAGTTGGTGTCAGGAAGAATTTATACGCCTTCCCTTCTCTTTCTGCCAAAATTCTCGAATACTTTGTTAATTGAGATTCTCCTGCGACAATATTTTCTTTTTTATTGTCTTTTCCATAAATGATTTCTGAACTATACTGCTTCACTTCAATCGCTACTTGAAACTGTTTATCTTTATTGTAGTAATAAACATCAATATTCTTATACTCGTTGAAACATTCCACCTTATCTGTCTCTGATAGCAATCCAGTTGTATCAATCCCTTTTTTAGACAATAGTTTATTCAAAAATAAGTAACCTAATTTGTGGCTGGCATGAGGGTCAAGCAACCATTTCAAAACCCTCGAGTACCTTGTCTCGTGAGCACTTTTTCCATTATTATCCAACGTATCACCATATTCGATAATGTTCCAAAAATTAGGGGTCTCCTCATCTTGGAGCATAAGCGCAACACGATCTTGTAGCTCTGGTGTGCTATCGTAAATAGCTTCTACACATTGAACAAATTCTAGGACTGATTTCTTTTTTAACATATTTATTCTCCTAATATAATTTTTTATTTCATTACATTAATTATAACAAAATTCACTGACATCGTATATCAAAACTAATATTTTTTATGATAAACCTGGATTAATTATAGGCACCATGTGCAAACCTTTTTTTATCGCTTTGGCATTCCATACAGTTTATTTCTATGATAACTTATTTTTAACTTGTCGTACTTTCTTCACAAAATCGACATAGGTCCGCCCACGCTCAACTTCCATGCCGGCACCATACACTAGCATTCTCACTTCAAAAAAAGAATTTTTATCTCCATTGAAATAAACAGTATCTTCCAGCTCATCCGTAGATTCTATTACTTCAAAGATTTCAATGTCTGCTAAGTAGGACGCAAATTCCTCATCTGTAAGTGCATTGCCTTTAAATAGTTTGGCAAGTTCAACTAGATTCATCTTTCTTCCTTTCTTAATGAAGCGATTTAGTGATTAGTTTGTTAAAGCGTGGAGAAAACTGACAATCTCTTGGGCATCCTGTAAATCCTGTATGGAATAGCCAGGCCAGCTATCTCGCTGACCTTTTCCATATTTTACAGCACAACCTCCAGCAGCAGTCCACTCTATTAAATTTTGATTGTAGTCGTCAATCAGAATATCATGCTCTGTCAATTGCCTACCCAATACGGCCATTGCCTTCCTTGCCTTTGAAGTACCCGTAAAGGTGGAAGGCATGCTAGTAAATTGACTAGCCAACCAATATGTTTTATCAGCTTGCTGTTGGAGATATTTTCCGGAATCCTTATTCACTTTGGACATAATCCCAACATACATGTCGCTAGCTTTTTCATCATTCAACCTTCTACATGTTTCTGTCATTAAATGGTCTGCTGGAAGATTTTTGAAATAGCCTGCTTCTAGGTATCTAGGCTGAAGGCCAGCATAGTCATCTGCACAATAGTGGACCAACACACCATCCATGTCAAACCAAATAGATTTTTTATAGAATATTTCCATATTTCTACCTCTCTAACTGTATTTCTCAAGGAATTTCTAGAACATTCCTCATCGACATAATTAGTGTAACAAAAGAGAATGACACCACATGTCATTCTCCTCATCTAATCATAATTTTTTATCATTTTATGTAGCGTTTTTTTTATATCATCCACTAAATAAGCTGGAGACAAGACTTTCAAATAGTCTAATTGGCTGATAAGATACCGTTTTAAGCCAAAAGTATTTTGGGTCTCAATTCGAAATTCAATACCCTCATCTGTTTCTTTTTCGACTTTAGCTGTCGGAAACTTGTCTAAAATGACGGAAGGTGTTGCTGTATATAGAACTCTGAGTTGTATCTTGTCACCATTAAAGGCATCCACCTTATAGTTTCTGACATCACCGTCACGAAACTTATTCCGGAAGTCAATTTTCGGCTTACTAATCGAGGATAGCTTCCACTCTAACAGTCTGTCTAAACGAAAATCACGATACTGATCCCAATCAGAGTTGTAGGCCTTTAGATAGAAATAATGTGCATCATAATACAAGGAAACAAATAAGGCGCTATAAGAATGGGCTTCCTTATCTCCAGCTCCTTTATATGTAAAATCAATAACTTGTTCAGTCCGAATAAATTCCGAGAATTCCCAAATTTTATTGATCTTATCCTGTTGATCCGATAGGGGAGCATAGTTCAGTTTTTCCGATGCGATAATGTGATTGACTTCCTTCTTTTCCCAGTCATTCAATGACATAAACAGGGCATCCAGCAACTGATTGTTTTCCTTACTATTAAAAGCTCTATTCTCTAAGAGGATCTTTGAAATCACTAAACACTGCTGCTTGTTTATTCCAAAACGTTTCTCAAAGTACCATTCCTTCTTATCGTTTTGAAGTAGGCTACCAGAAAATACAATATTGCACTCAAAAAAATTTTTGAAAAAGTTAAAATCACGACGAATAGTAACAATCTCTACATCGTATTCAACAGCGACATCTTTTTCTTGTAATTTTTCACCAGTTAACAGGCGCAAAAACAAGAGCAATTTCCGTTCCGCTTCTCCCATGCCTACTCCTAAATCCTTTTTTATTGTTATTATAGCACACTATACAATTATAGGCAATTATTCCTATAAACAATTAGAAAATTTAAAGGCGAGAATATCTTTTATTTTCCTACCATTCTACCTTCTACTAACTAGCTACTAAAATCAGAGCTGCCCTACCTCTTCCTCATATAAGTACAATACAAAAATCCTGCACGAAAGGCATTATCTGCTATGGTTGCTATCCAAATAGCCTGTAATCCTAGATGAAATACTCCAATAAGTAGATAGGCAAGACCGATTCGGACTACCCACATACCTAGACTGGTCGCATAAAATGGTAGCTTGACATTACCCAGACCTTGCCACAAGGCAGTTAAAACAAGAGTAGAAGCCGTAAAGGGAACTCCTAACATGGAATAGAGCAAAACTGTCTGGCTGGCCTGAACAACCTGTGGTTCTTTTGAATACAAACCGATTAAAAGTGGACCAGATAAATAGGTTGTAACAGCTACCAGTAGCATAAAGAGGAGTGAAAGAAAGAAACTCCTTTTGAAGATGTCCTCTACCGCAGACTGATTCTGCCTATGCTTGGCTGTCAAGATAATGGTTGCCGTTGCGATTCCCATGGCTGGCATATAGTTAAACTGGGTTAGCGTTTCTCCAATGGCATTACCAGCTACAACTGTTGTACCTAAACCAGTAATCAAAGCGACAACAACCACATCTCCAGCCCGCATCATCAAGCGCTCCCCAGTCGTTGGTAAGGCAAGTCGGATGAGCTCCCTATCCCAAGACCAGTTCCATTTCTCTAAAGGAAGGGCAAGCTTTGCCCACAGCAGAAAACAACCTACCAGCCGTGACAAGACTGTTCCAAGAGCAACTCCAGCCACGCCAGCATGGAGAACGAAGACCGCAAAAGCCGAAAAAAGAACATTCAACAGATTAGACAGAAGACTGATATACATGGGGAATTTTGGTTGACCCAAGGTTCGTAAGATCGCACCTAAACTCATCATCAATCCGAGAAAGAGAATTCCGCCACCAACCAACATCAGATAGAGGCCTCCCGCTTGTGCAACAGCCACTTCAGCTCCCAAACTTGTCAGCAAATGTGGCCCCGTAAGCACAGCCAGTCCTCCCAGCAGCAGACTGATACAAGCTGTTATTTTTAAGCCCTCATTAGCAGTATGGCCCACCTTTTCAAACTTCCCTTGACCCAAAATCTGAGCCAGACGAGCTGAGATGGCCGCGGCTAAAGCGATAAAAATTGCCTGATAAACTGCCAATATATTGTTGGCCAGAGATACTCCCGACAGGGCTACAAGGCCGATACTAGCCACTAAGTAAGAATCTACCATTCCCATCAACATTTGGAGAATATTTTCAGCCATGGCAGGCAAGGCAATCCTTAGTAATTCTTTTGTATGCTTGTTCATCATCCTCATCTTAATTGTTTAATATCTATTATTTTATCACAAACCAAGTCTAAGAGTTCTTCATCATGAGAAATCAACAGAACCAACTTGTTTTTCTCTTTTAAATCAAGCAGGGCCCTGGCGACTGCTTTCATCTGTCGCAGATCCAAACCGCTAGTTGGCTCATCAAAGATAAAAATATCCTTGTCCGCCAATAAGCTAGCTACCATCATCACACGTTGCTGCTCACCACCTGACAAACTGACTGGATGCCTGTCCAGCAAGTCTTCCAAGCGAAAACGGCTGATTAGCTCCTCATCAAGCTGCTTGTCTTTTTGCCCCAGCGTCAATTCCCTGCGGACTGTTTCTGCAAAGAGCTGTAGGCGGACATCCTGCATGACAAGGGCAGTTTTTTCCAGGCGTTGACGTGCCGTGAGTTTTTTCCCATACCAAGCAATGCTGGCCTTCTTGTCTTCTGCCAGTCCAACCAGATAGTTGGCCAGACTCGTTTTTCCAGACCCATTTGGTCCCACAAGACCAACCACATGACCCGGTGCCAAACAGAGCTTTTCAACCTGGTAAAGCAAACTCTCTGACGGGCTGACTGACAAATTCTCAACAAGCAAGCCTTGCTCATCATCTGTAAACTGACTGGCCCGCTCTGCTATTGCCCGCCCATAAGGCGCTGCGTCATAACACCGCAAGCCCATATCCTGACGGCACTCCTCTGTTCGGCCGAGAAAGTCCGCTGCCAAATAGTCCGTCACCAACTGTCCGTCTTGAAAATAGAGGTAGCGATCCGCCAAGTGACTGAGATAGGACAAGCGGTGTTCCGCAATAATAATGGTCTTTCCCTGTTTTTTCAAGAGCTGCAAGACTTCTTGAACTCTTACCACACCTTGCTGATCCAAATTAGCTGTCGGCTCATCCAGAACTAGAAGATCTGTTCCCTGCATGGCTGCAACAGCCAAAGCCAGAACCTGTTGCTGCCCACCAGATAGGCTGGAAATCTTTCGTTCATACAGGGGCTCTAAGTCAAACAAGTTATTGACCCAAGCCAAACGCTGAGCTATTTCTTCCTTAGATAAGCCTTGGTTTTCACAGGGAAATACCAGTTCCTGCAAGACTTGATTTTGAAAGAATTGAGTAGAAGGTTGCTGAAAAACAGAAGCAACATGATGGGACAAATCTTCTAAACTCCTCCCTCTCAACTCCTTGTCACCTAGATAGACCTGACCTGAGAGTTGGGCTGGATAATATTCGGGAACCAGGCCATTCAAAACTTTGAGAAAACTGGATTTTCCCGAACCGCTCTGACCGCAAAGAACGATACATTGCCCGGTTGGGATGGTTAAATCTGAAATAGCAAGGGCTGGTTTGTCAGATCCGGGATAGTGCAATTCCAACCCTTTTACCGTCACAGCTGGACCAGAAGAAGAAAACTGACACAACATAAGCAAATACTCCAATCTAGCAGGCTCCAAGACGACTGCAGGTATTCTGTTGGTTTACCAGACAAGGCCAAGCCCTTGGTCAAACTGGCTACAGTTAACTCCTGAGCTGTTCGTAAGAGCGACATCATGAGAGGAACCAAGAAACATTCCAGGTACTGAAGCGGTCTACAAATCACGTCCCTCTTCCGCAGGAAAATCCCCCTCACCTGTAATGAAGCGCGAATGGTTCTAGCATCCTCCTTGATGGCTGGCAGAAAGCGAAACATAACCCCCAAGGTCAAAAGAAAGGCTTCTGGTAAGCGCCATTTGCGCAGACCATGGACAAGTTCGTAACTGCTGGTTGTCATCAGCAAAAAATGCCCTGCTAAAAGTGGTGGCCATGTATAAGTTAGAACGACCAAGACATGTGCCAGCCAGGCTGGCAAGAAGGAAATATAGGATAGGAGCCAAAAACCAGTATAGAACAAGACCCCAATGACAGCCATTTTTTTCTTCTGAGAAAACCAGAAAAGCAGGCTAGATCCCAAGACTAGCACTGCATTTTCAAGAATAGTCAGTCGCAAACCATAGGTAATACTAGCAAAGATGACTAGAATGATTTTGGTACGAGCATCTAATTTCATGATAGAAAACCTGATTGTTTGAAATAGCGCTTGACCATGTATTGTCCAAAAAGACCACTTACAAGAGCAGTTAGAAGAATAGTGGTTGACAACCAGATTACATTCCCTGGAGTAAAGTCCAGCATCACTCGGGCCACATACTCTGCTGATTTACCACGGGCCAATAGACTAGCCTCATAGGCATCTCGCATGAACCACATGAGAATAATCGGACCTAAATTTCCAAAGGAGAAAACAATATAACTAAGCAGATTGATCCATTTTTGTTTATAGTGACCAGCTTTTGCGATCAGTTCAGCTAGTAAGCCAAAGGTCAAGCTAGGCAGAAAGGCCGCTGTCATATAGCCTGACAGGAAAAAGAAGCAGGCCATGACTGCACCGACTAGACTAATAGAACCCGGCTTCCCAACCTTGGCAATCAAGAGCATATAGACTGGACCAGCTAAAAGAGCTGCTCCAGCTGGTGCATACATCATATTACCTGACCGATCAAAAACCAAGCTCAACAAGGTTCCTAGGCCAACACAAACAAAGTAGAGGGCAGCAAAAGCCCCTGTGACCATCAGATCTTTTACTTGTAATTTCTTCATTTATTTTTCCTTTACTAATTGCCCGGCTTCCAAACGGAAAATGGTATCCGCACAAGCCATGGTCGAGCTTCTATGGGAAATCAAGAAGACCATGCCCTGACAATGTTCCTTAACCAGCTGGATAAAGCGGGCTTCATTGAGTGAATCCAAGTTACTTGTCGGCTCATCAAAGATATAGCAGTCTGCGTTTTTGAGCAAGGCCCGCATGAGTTCCAAACGTTGCCCTTCTCCTGCTGAAAAGTCACTGGCTTCTACAAGCGTATCCAAGCCCTGCGGTGCTGCCAAAATCCGTTCTTTCATGTGGCATTTTTCTGCCAAGTCCATGATGATTTCATCTGACACATCTGTCCGTCCCAAGACAAGATTTTCTCGAATGGTCTGGCGGAAGATTTGTGGCACCTGTGGTACATAGGCAAAGGATCCCTGCAAATGTGCCTTATCTACCTGCCGACTATCCAAGCCAGACAGGCGGATTTGGCCTTGTTGCCAATCATACCACCGCATGATCAATTTCATCAAGGTGGATTTTCCTGCACCTGATTCCCCAACCAAGCCAATAATGCCACTTTGTTCAAACTGAACAGACAGGTTCCGATAGAGCCCTGTTTCTCGGTCATCGTAGTCGAAGTCCAGTTGTTCGATAGCAATGTCCGTCACGCTGACCTCAACAAGCTCACCTGTTCGCTCCGCTTCTTTTTCATCCAAAAGAGCATAGATATTGCGACCGGCATTCATAGCCCGCTTGAAACCAAGCGGCAGACGACTGAGCTCTAAGAAGGGAGCAAAGGAGCTGGTGAAGGAAACTAAAAGAGCTACCCCCGTCGCCAAGTCCAAGGTCTGACTGCCGACTAAGTCGAAAGTCAGCCAGGCAAAGCCCATGATAGACAAACCAACCACTAGGAAGGAAACGGCATACTGCATAAAGTTAGTTTGAGCGACCTTACGCTCCTGACCATTGACATCTTGGCTTTTCTGCGTCAGATTTGCAAAACGAGCATCTGTCTGCTGGAACTGCATCAGGTCCTTCATGCTTTTGAGACTTTCGATAAAGTAGGACACATAACCCTTACGACTAGCATTTTGCTCCTTGAGCAAGGGCTGCAGCTGCTTGGCAAAACGATTTGGAATGGCAATGGCCAACAGAGCATAGGTCACCAGAGCCAAGAGGGCCAAACCCCAGCTGGATAGACCAAAATAGACCGTCAAACCAAGAGCCACCAAAATACCTGTACAAATGGGTGCAATAGTATGGGCAAAGAAAACCTCCAAGGCCTCAATGTCCTCCCCAATCATCTTAAGCAGGCTACCACTGTCCTGTCTATCCAATTTACCAGGAGCCAAGGTCCGCAATTTTGCAAAAATCAAACGACGATAGGCCGCCAGCGTATGAAAGGCCACATAATGACCAAAGTAATGCTCACCATAGCGGAAGGCACCACGCAGAAGAGCCAGAATGACCAGGGCTCCCAAGGTCCATAGCGGAGCAGGATTGCCAGTAAGGGCGTCAAAAGCCAGATAGACCAGCATGACTGGAATAGCAATGGTCACCACCTGTCCCAAGACCGCAAAGCAAACCGCCACCGCAATCCGTGGCAAGAGGTGCTTCATGGACTGCAAGAGTCTCGGAATCAGCACACTTGTTGGCATTTCTTTCTTATCCATAAACGGCTTCCTCCAACTCTCTTTGTTGATCAACCAGCTGACGATAGGCCGAGCTAGTCTGATAAAGCGTGGCATGGTTGCCTGTCACAGCTCCCTCCGCAGACAAGAAGAGAACATCATCTGCCTGCTCCACTTGTTTCATCTTATGTGTAATAATAATAACAATCGCATCCTTGGCCACCAAGTCAATGAGGTCATAAATCAAGCCTTCATTGTCCTGATCGACGCTGGACGTCACTTCGTCAAAGATATAAAGGGAGCGTTTGGACAAGACCGCACGGGCACAGATAACCTGCTGGCGTTGACCAGGCGACAAGAAAGCACCGTCGTCACCAACAATCGTATCCAAACTGTCTGGCAGATTCTTGACAAACTGCAAGACCCCATGCTGATCTGCCCAAGCCAAGATGTCCTCCTTGGACCAGTCACAAGCCATGCGTAAATTTTCATAGATCGACTGGTTGAGCAAGGTTGACTGGCCCGATACATAGAGAACCTGCTCATTCAGAGAAAGCTGACTGATACCTGAAATCTCCTGCTCACCCAAGTAAATCGCTCCCTTATCCGCCCGCAAGCGTCCCAAGAGCAGCTGGGCCAAGGTCGTTTTCCCCTGACCAGACTCGCCCGCCAAAGCATAGACCTTACCAGCCGTCATGGTCATGGAAATATCTTTTAAGACTGGCTTTTCTCCGTAGGCAAAGGCCAAATCTTCTAGTTTTAGACTGTCAAAAGCAGGCACATGGACAGAATCGATTTCCTGCTCCGCTGTCATACTGTCCAAGAAACCAAAGATGCGATCCGCCATCTTGGTATTCATCATAACCAAGTGCATACCGTAGCCCTGCTCCCGAATAGGTGCAAAAAACTCCGTCGCAATGAGGACAAAGAAGAGCATACTAAAGAGGGACAAATTGCCTGCCGCTAGGCTATTGACTGCTACAAAACCAGACAAGCCAATCCCCAGATACATGACCGCATCCATGTAGCCCACCGCTTGCAGCTGAAAACTGAGCAACTCCATGGTCGCATCGCGGAAGTCCTCCGCCTGTTCATTGAAGGTCTTCTCATAGGTCGCATCTGCCTGATAGGAATAAAGGGTATTAAGCCCCTTGAGGTCGTCTAGGAAGAGATTGCCCACATCCATATAGGAGCCCCAGTAGCGATTCATGATCCGCTTGGACCGATTCTGCATAGCGATAATGGAAATCGGGATCAGAGGCAAGGCCAAGATGAAAATGACCGCACCCAGCGGGAAAATCAGAAAAACCAGCAAGAGAACGGTCGCACAGTTGAACTGGGTCCGCAAGGAAGAAGCCATGTAGTAAGAATAGTAGGTATCCAGGCTGTCAATCCCCTGGGAAGCGATGTTAAAGACATCTGCCGCTGTCGCTTTTGATTCAAACTGACCGTCCTTAGCCAAGAGCGCCTCGAAGAAAGACTGCTTAAGCGAATCCCGTGCAAACTGGGAGCCCAGCCCCTGCAAACGCTTGGCAATCAGAGCCACACCATAGCCAAAAGCATTGAGCCCCAACAAGATGAGGACAAACTGTACCAAATCAACCTGACCACCGTCAAAATAGGTCACAAAACCCTTAGCAATCAGGTAGAAGGAAATAATCCGCATTAAAAACTGCACCCAGGATAGAAAGGCTGCCAAATAAACCAGCTTCATCTTGGGTTTGATGCGTTCTTTGAGCCGCTTCAAGAGGGCTTTTTTCTTTTCTCTGGAAATGTTCTCCTGCTCTTGTGCCATCATCCACCTCACTATTCAGTATTCCTATATAGTATATCATTCTTTGAATTGTCTGTAAATTTTAATTTGTATTAAAAAAGAAAACAAACTGCCTGTTTTAAGCAGTTTGTCACAAGTCATTTTTTATTACACACCCAAATAGCGCTCTACTTCAGCCTGCATATCTGCAGCTGCAACAACGGTAGTGTGACGAACAGGTGCCGTTTCCAATCCGTCCACCGCTGGCGGCAGGGCTACACCTGAAATCTCATGCAATGTTGCAAGAGCTTCAAAGTCGGTCAAACCTGACTGACCTGTCACAGCTTCAACCGCAACCACAGGGAACTTGTAAGGACTTGCTGTAGAAGCAATCACTGTCGGAGTTTGGTCCCCTGTTTGCTCCACATACTGTTTATAGACAGCTGAGGCAACAGCCGTATGTGGATCTTCAATGTAGTCTGACTCCTCATAGACACGCTTGATTTCCGCAGCTGTTTCTTCTTCTGTCGCAAAGGCGGCAGCAAAGAGAGAGAGGATATCCGCGTCAGCCCCTTGAATGTCATACTGACCAGCTGTGTTCAAGGCTTCCATCAGCTCAGCTGTTTTTGCAGCGTCATTGCCAAAGAGATGGAAAATCAACCGCTCCAAGTTAGAAGACACCAAGATGTCCATGGACGGACTGGTGGTCACGCGGAAGGTACGGTTCTTGTCGTAAACGCCTGTCGAGAAGAAGTCGGTCAGGACGTTGTTGTCGTTAGACGCACAGATGAGCTTGCCAACTGGCAGACCGATTTGTTTGGCGTAATAAGCCGCCAAGATGTTACCGAAGTTACCTGTCGGAACGGTGAAGTTGACCTTGTCACCCGCCGCAATCTCGCCAGTTTTAACCAACTGAGCGTAGGCATAGACATAGTAAACAATCTGTGGCACCAAGCGACCGATGTTCATAGAGTTGGCAGATGAAAACTGGAGTTTCTTAGCTGCCAATTTGGCACGGAGGGCCTCATCGTTGAACATATGTTTGACATTGGTCTGAGCGTCGTCGAAGTTACCATCAATAGCCACCACGTGCGTATTAGCCCCTGTCTGTGTGGTCATCTGCAATTCCTGAACCTTAGATACCCCGTCGCGTGGATAAAAAACGATGATTTGCGTGCCAGGAACATCCGCAAAGCCAGCCATAGCCGCCTTGCCTGTATCGCCTGAAGTCGCTGTCAAGATGACAATCTCGTTTTCCAAGCCATGCTTTTTCGCCGCAGTTGTCATCAGGTAAGGCAGGATAGACAGTGCCATATCCTTAAAGGCAATGGTTGAGCCACGGAACAACTCCAAGTTGTACTGACCATTGAGCTTTACAACCGGGGCAATAACTGGCGTGTCAAACTTGCTGTCGTAGGCGTTATTGATACAGTAGTCCAGTTCATCTGCCGTAAAATCATCCAAGAAAGCCGACAAAATCAGCTTGGCTACTTCCTGATAAGAAGCGTCTTTGAGAACAGAAAAGTCCAAGTCAACTGTTGGAATGGAAATCGGTGTAAACAAACCACCGTCGGTCGCCAAGCCCTGTAAAATAGCCTGACTAGCCGATACGGTATTTTTAGCATCGCGTGTTGATTGATAAACTAGTGTCATAGTATCCCTCGTAAAAAATCTATTTTTTCTATTCTACCATAAATTGACAGAAAATTGGGAAGATAAGACAAAAAACCGAACATCTGTCCGGCTTTGGTGAAGAGCAATTTAAACAGATTCTAGTTTAACCCTTCTTTTTCTAATCTTTTTATCCGTGACAAAATCCCAACCATATCCGACTCAATATAGTCTGCCTTACTTTGATCAACAGGAAGCCTCGTTTCTAAATAACCGATAACAGTTATACCCGCTGATTGAGCAACCTGAATACCATAAACCGAGTCCTCAATAACAACAGCTTTGTCAGGAGTGAGATTTAATCTTTTTAAGGTAGCATGATAAATCGCAGGATTAGGCTTACTTTCCTCAAAATCTTCTCCACTCACAATAGCATCAAAATAATGAGCAATTCCACAAGCCTCTATAATTTCTCTAATTGACTGGCAACCGGTGATAAATCCAAATTTGTCTCGGATAAGTATTTGATTGTTTTGTGGAGGCTAGTATAGGAAGATCCCACTAATAAACCAGCCTCTTCCTCACTCAACTCTACACTTCCGTTCGTCAAACTACAAATAAATTGGGTTAGTATTTGAAAATCAATATAATCTGTATCAACAATGACACCATCCATATCAAAAATAATTCCTGCTACCATACTAGTCCTCCTATCTTCTTTAACAGTATATCAAAATAGATTTATAGCTTCAATAGTGACAAAAACACCAACCTACTCACGTAAGCTGGTGTTTGAGAAAGTTTTGGAGGCTAGTCCAATTGTTTATATAAGGATTATTAAGAAATGATTTGTGTAACAAACACTTACATGTTCATTTTGAAATCAATTTTTCCTAAGAGAGTCTAGGCGGCGAAGACGACGGTTGAACTCAAGTTCACCTAGCCAAGCCAACGCAGAGGCTCGACGGAAAAATTATTTCAAACGGCCTGGACGTTCTTTGTAGCCATAATACGCATCCTCAATAATTTCTTGCATATGATCAACCATTGCTAGACGAGGGTTAGCTGGTGTACATTGGTCTTCGTAGGCAAGGAGAGCCAATTCACGAGAATATTCTTTTAGTTCTTTCTCGTCCACACCTTGCGCTTTCAAGTTCATTTGGATACCGATACGCTCACCGAGGTCATAAACAGCTTGTGCGTATGAAGCAACACCTTCCTCTGGTGTTGAAGCTGGAAGTCCTAGCATTTTCGCGATGTCTTGGTATTTCTCATCGGCTTTGTAGTAGTTGTACTTCGGCCATGTAGCTGTCTTAGCTGGACGAGTACCGTTGTAGCGGATAACGTATGGAAGCAAGATAGCGTTTGTACGACCGTGAACTGTGTGGAAACGTCCACCAATCTTGTGGGCCATTGAGTGTGAAATACCCAAGAAGGCGTTGGCGAAGGCCATACCTGCAATAGTCGAAGCATTATGCATTTTCTCACGTGAGTGGAAGTCAGCATTCTTCACTGAGCTTTCAAGGTTTTCAAAGACAAGTTTAATAGCTTGAAGCGCAAGACCGTCTGTGAAGTCGTTTGCTACTGTTGATACATATGCTTCTGTTGCGTGGGTCAATACGTCCATACCAGTATCGGCAGTAACATGGGCAGGTACTGTCAATACAAGAGCTGGGTCAACAATTGCCACAGTTGGCGTCAATGAGTAGTCAGCAATTGGGTACTTGCGGTTGTTTGCCTTATCAGAAATTACAGCAAATGGTGTTACTTCTGAACCTGTACCAGATGTTGTTGGAATCGCGATAAACTTAGATTTCTTACCAAGTTCTGGGAACTTGAAGGCACGTTTACGGATGTCCATGAATTTTTGAACAAGGTCATGGAAGTCAACTGTTGGTTGCTCGTAGAAGAGCCACATAACTTTGGCAGCATCCATTGGTGAACCACCACCGAGTGCGATGATTGTATCTGGTTTGAAGGTACGCATCAATTCTGTACCTTTATAAACTGTTGTGATATCTGGATCTGGTTCAACGTCTGAGAAGATTTGGTAAACCACTTTATTACGACGAAGATCCAATTGTTCAATAATACGATCCAAGAAACCAAGTTCTACCATGGCATGGTCCGTAACGATCATCACACGTTCAACGTCACGACATTTTTGGAGGTATTGGATAGAATCACGTTCGAAGTATGTTTTAGAAGGAACTTTAAACCATTGCATATTATTTCTACGTCTTCCTACTTTCTTGATGTTGAGCAAGTTCATCGCACTTACGTTATCACTGATTGAGTTACGTCCATAAGAACCACAACCAAGTGTCAATGATGGCAAGAAGGCATTGTAAACATCACCGATACCACCGAAAGTAGATGGAGAGTTCCAAATAACACGAATCGCACGTACGATTGTACCAAATTCTTTGGCCAATTCAGCATCTTCTGTATGGATAGCTGCTGAGTGACCTAGACCGTGGAATTCAACCATTTGACGAGCTGCTGCCAGGCCTTCTTCACGGCCTTCAACTTTCAATACTGCAATAACTGGTGACAATTTCTCACGAGTCAATGGCTCTTTTTCACCGATTTCAGTAACTTCAGCTGCCAAGATGTTAGTACCTTCTGGAACTGAGAAACCAGCTTGTTCAGCAATCCATGCAGCTGGACGACCTACGATGTCCGCATTCAATTTGCCTTCTGCACAGTTCTTGCTGTTGGCTTTTACACCGAAGCAGTACTCTTCAAGTAGGGCTTTTTCTTTCTTATTAACAAAGTAAGTTTTGTAAGATTTGAACTCAGCTACAAATTCGTCATACACTTCCTTATCAATGATCACTGCTTGCTCTGACGCGCAGACCATACCGTTGTCAAATGACTTAGACATCACGATATCATGAGCAGCTTGACGGATGTTTGCAGATTTTTCAACATAGGCAGGAACGTTACCGGCACCTACACCAAGAGCTGGTTTACCACAAGAGTAAGCTGCACGCACCATGGCGTTACCACCCGTTGCAAGGATTGTCGCAATACCGTCGTGCTTCATCAATTCAGAAGTTGCTTCCATAGATGGTTTTGTTACCCACTGGATACAGTTTTCTGGAGCACCAGCTGCCACAGCTGCTTCATAGACAACACGCGCTGCGTGAGCTGAAGACTCTTGAGCAGATGGATGGAAGGCAAAGACGATAGGGTTACGTGTTTTCAAAGCAATCAAGGCTTTAAAAATAGCTGTTGACGTTGGGTTAGTCGTTGGAGTGATACCACAGATAACACCAACTGGCTCAGCAATCAAGGTCAAGCCGGTTACATCATCTTCTTCGATGACACCAACTGTTTTTGTATGGCGCATATTGTTAACAACGTGCTCGCAGGCAAACAAGTTTTTAGTTGCCTTATCTTCGAATACACCACGTTTGGTTTCTTCAAAAGCGTGCATTGCCAGTTCACCGTGCTTGTCGAGAGCAGCTACCGAAGCCTTAGCTACAATGTAGTCTACCTCTTCTTGACCAAGTTTGCGGAACTCATCAAGAGCAACCAAACCTTTTTGAACAAGCTCATCAACGTGCTTGCGAGCTTCTGCTAATTTTTCTTCTGGTGATACAACTTTTTTATCAGCCATTGTGTTCCTCCAAATTTTCTTATTAACATTTTGTTAATTTTTTCACAATCTTATTCTACAACTTTTTATTTTATTTGTAAAGAGAATTTGTTATTTTTTTCACATTTTTTCTGTTTTATTTTTGAAAACGCTTTCTTTTTGTTTATCTGGAGTACATTTCAGAAAACTTTCTGAAATTTATCTGTTAACAGCTTCAAAAATAAACCTAGGACATAAAAATCTAACAACTAACCCCCTTGGTTTCTATTTTAACAAGAAAACGCTTACAAGTAAATGGCTTTTTATGAAAAAATTTCAGTAATTATCTGATTGTTTTCAAAAGCAGATACACAGCCCTCTCTTCTGATTTACTTGCATTTTCTTGTTTTATGTGATATTATTAACAAGAAAATATCTATATTAACACATTCAAAAAATGTGCTACAATAAATAGGAGGTCTGCCATGAAAGCAGTTGTCGTTAATCCAGAATCTACTGGTGTTGTCGTTGTTGAAAAAGAACTTCGTCCACTTGAAACTGGCGAAGCTCTGGTTCAGATTGAATATTGTGGTGTCTGCCATACTGACCTACACGTTGCTCAAGGTGATTTTGGCAAGGTCCCTGGCCGTGTTCTTGGGCATGAAGGGATTGGTGTCGTAACTGAAATTGCCCCTGATGTGACTAGCCTGAAGGTCGGCGACCGTGTCAGCGTTGCTTGGTTCTTCCAAGGTTGTGGTACTTGCGAATACTGTACTACTGGCCGTGAAACCCTCTGCCGTACTGTAAAAAATGCAGGCTACTCTGTTGACGGTGGTATGGCTGAGCAATGTATCGTAACAGCTGACTATGCGGTAAAAGTTCCAGAAGGTCTTGATCCAGCTCAAGCAAGTTCTATCACTTGTGCGGGCGTTACTTGTTATAAAGCTATTAAGGAAGCACACCTAGAACCAGGTCAATGGATTGTCATTTACGGTGCTGGTGGACTAGGCAACCTTGCAGTCCAATACGCTAAGAAAGTGTTCAATGCCCACGTTATCGCTGTAGATATCAATAATGACAAATTGGAATTAGCCAAGGAAGTCGGTGCAGATGTCATCATCAATGGTCTTGAAGTGGAAGACGTGCCTGGCTATATCAAGGAAGTAACTGGCGGCGGTGCTCACTCAACTGTCGTAACGGCTGTTTCTAAGGTTGCCTTCAACCAGGCTATTGACAGCGTTCGTGCAGGCGGTTATGTGGTTGCAGTCGGACTTCCATCTGAATACATGGACCTCAGCATTGTCAAAACAGTACTAGACGGTATCAAGGTTGTCGGCTCTCTAGTTGGTACTCGTAAAGACCTAGAAGAAGCCTTCCACTTCGGTGCTCTAGGCCTAGTTGTTCCGGTTGTTCAAAAACGCCCTGTAGAAGATGCAGAAGCCGTCTTTGATGAAATGGCTGCCGGTACTATCCAAGGCCGTATGGTACTTGACTTCTGCCACAGTCACTAATTTCTACTCTACTAAAGTTAGAAGCGACCCAATTGTCGCTTCTTTTTTGCTTTTAGAACCAGAAAAAAGTAGTAGCCCTCGCTACTACTTCTCTAATTTTTCTAAAATACTTGCGAAATCTGTTTTTAAGATTTCCAGGCTTGTTTCAACTTGACTTCTAGTCTGGTTATTTTTTACCACAACCTGTCCGCTTTCCAGCTCGCTTCCACCAAGTGTGATAATGGTCTTGGCTCCAAAGACATCTGCTGACTTGAACTGGGCCTTGAGCTTGCGGTCCAGATAATCGCGCTCTGCTCGGAAACCTTGTTTGCGGATAGCTTGAACCAAGTCTAGCGCTCCGCCATTTGCTTCCTGACCCAAAACTGCGATGTAGACATCCAACTGGGTGTCGAGAGGAAGGTCAATGCCTTGCTTTTCAAGGACGAGGATGAGGCGCTCAATCCCCATACCAAAGCCAAAAGCTGGCGTTTCTGGTCCGCCAAAGTAGGTCACCAATCCATCATAACGTCCACCGGCACAGATGGTCAGGTCATTGCCACCAACCTCTGTCATAAACTCAAAAATAGTGTGGTTGTAGTAGTCCAGACCGCGTACCATGTTGGTGTCAATGGTGTAAGCAATACCTAGGCTGTCCAACATAGACTTGACCGCTTCAAAGTGGGCTGTACTTTCTTCGTCCAGATAGTCCAGGATAGACGGTGCGTTTTCCACAGCGACCTTGTCTTCTTTTTCCTTGGAATCCAACACACGCAGGGGATTTTCTTCTAGACGGCGCTGGCTATCCTTAGATAGCTGGTCCTTGAGCGGTGTCAGGTAGTCAATCAAGGCCTGGCGATAAGCGGCACGGCTCTCAGGATTACCCAAACTATTGAGGTGGAGGCGGATACCTCTGATACCCAACTCTCCAAAGAAGTGATAAGCCATGGCAATGGTTTCCACATCTGTTGCTGGGTTGCTAGAGCCAAAGCACTCAACACCAATCTGGTGGAACTGGCGCAGACGACCAGCTTGTGGGCGCTCGTAACGGAACATTGGACCCATGTAGTAGAACTTAGCAGGCTTTTGCACTTCTGGGGCAAAGAGCTTGTTCTCTACATAGGAGCGAACAACCGGTGCCGTGCCTTCTGGACGAAGAGTGATATGGCGGTCCCCCTTGTCATAGAAATCGTACATCTCCTTGGTCACAATATCCGTGGTGTCGCCAACCGAACGACTGATGACCTCGTAATGCTCGAAGATCGGTGTGCGAATTTCTGCATAATTGTATTGCTTGAAAATGCTGCGGGTGAAGTTTTCCACATACTGCCACTTGGCAGAATCCTGTGGTAATAAATCCTGGGTTCCTTTTGGTTTTTGTAATTTCATAGGTCTTCTCACTTCTCTATATCTTGCCCCTTATTTTATCATATTTTAATCTTTTTTGGAAATGGCAGAGCAGACAAAAAGGGAGTGGGAAAGAACTCGACCATTCATAGAAGAGTTCGTCAACAAGTCCTTATTTCTAATTGTTGAGCTGAAACAGTCTATCCCCAGACTGTTCCACTCCCACCCCCGTGTAGCCCCAACAGTCATAGTAGTGACTGTTGGAGGTTGGGAATAGGGCGAACAGAGTTCGCATCAGTCGTATAGGTCAGATTTGGAGTGTAAAACACGAACAAATCTGCCAATCAACCACTGCGCTGAGATGTTGACACTAACTTTGAGAAGCGGTGCTGGGCTTGAGCCCAGCCTCCTTGTTTTAAAAACTATTTCTTATCCACAATCTGGAAATTCAAGTCGCTCACTTCTATCTCAACCTCAAGTTTTTCTTCGGAGTTCAGATTGAGGAGGTTTTCTAAAGCCGTTTCTGCAAAAGCCGCGACTTTTTCCTTACGTTCTGAATCATTCAAGACATCCTCACTTGTCTTGTATATGGCTTCTTGGGATTTATCATTTAAAAATTCCTGAGCCTTTTGCCCTGCAGTAAATACATCCACCGCCTTATCGACAAGACCATTGCTATTATTGCTGATTTTGATTTGACCATGCTGTTGAGAATCAACTTCGACAAGGACAGGCTGCTTGAATGTCAAGGTGTTATGTTGAATGTGAACATCTGACTGCTCAATTCCTTCCAAGACCAGTTTGAACTCCGTCTGCACAGGAATGTCTACAGACATTTCCCGCCCAACAAAGAGCTTGGTAAGGGGCTCTGTCCAGTCTGGCCATTCTTCTAATTTATTGTTTTCAAAGGTCTGGTTGGCAGTGGTTGCTACCTCAGCTCCTGCCACAACTAGCTTGCTTTCCGCTTCAAACTTCTTGATAACAAATTCATACTGAACCTTGTGGGTCCCTTGAAACCAGGCAAAAATACTATTTCTAAACCAGATAATGCCTAGACCTAAAACCAGTAGCAAGACCAAAAGGCTAGCCAACTTTTTCGCGAAAAACTTCCCAACTGTTTTCATACAGTTCTCCTTCATATTTGAATTATCGGAACTTGTCCTACAACCATTATATATATGCTGTCAAGTATTTTTTGCATTTTTTTGACTATTTTAACAAAGTTCGGAGAATTCTGCTCGCTAGAAGCATTTGAGGCAAAAATTTTTAAAAAAAATCTGTCAAGTAACTTTACTTTACAAAAAACTTTTGTTATACTGTTAAAGTTGACGAAAGTCATACGCACTATTTTAGATTGAAAAAGGGCTTGTCCCTTATATTTAACGGAGGAAGAAAGAAATGGCAGTACCTGCACGTCGCACTTCAAAAGCGAAGAAAAACAAACGTCGTACTCACTATAAAGTAGCAGCTCCAACTGTGAAATTTGATGAAACTACTGGAGATTACTCACGTTCTCACCGTGTATCTTTGAAAGGATACTACAAAGGACGTAAAATCGCTAAGGCTGCTTCAGCTGAATAATAGAAGGGAGATACCATGCGCGTAAATATTACACTTGAACACAAAGAATCTGGTGAGCGTTTGTACCTTACTTCAAAAAACAAACGTAACACTCCAGACCGTCTTCAATTGAAAAAATACTCACCAAAATTGCGTAAGCACGTTATTTTTACTGAAGTAAAATAATTGAATTGAAAAAGCACTCGAAATCATTGATTTCAAGTGCTTTTTTTTGCTTTTATCAAGCCTTCATGTCTACATTTTTAGATAAAAATCGACCTCATAGGCGCTCTTTCATAATCTCCACAAAGCGATGGGTAAATTGGGCTGTCATGCCCCAGATATTTTCTGAAAGACCTTCGTAAAAGGGTACAGACCGTTGATGGTGACTAAAGGGATAATCAACACCCCCTCGTAAGCGGTCAAAGGGAAAATCGCAATCTGGCAGGACTTTAGAGGTCAAATCATAGTATACCGGACTTGTTTGCAGTAGATAGTCTAACGGAACGGTGAACAAGCGGGCTACTTCTTCATTGGGTTGGAGGGCCTGCCAATCCAGATCCAAACGACCAACATAACAACGAATGGTTGACTGGGCAAAGACCAAGTAATCAATCTCTCCTAGTAATTCCACCTGTTCAGGCTTTATATTCAGCTCTTCTACTGCTTCACGGACTGCTGCTTCCTTAGCACTTTCACCAACCTCAACCCTCCCCCCGGGAAAAGATACCTCTCCTGGCTGGGAAATTCCTTCACTACGGACTTGATAAAGGACCTGCCACTGATTGTCTGACCATACTAATGGCAACAAGACAGCGTACTCGCTTTTTTGTCCCAAAGGTTGGGGCTGATAATCCTTCAAGATCATTCTACTCTTATCAATCATCTCTCTATTCCTTACTAATTAGTGATGCATATCCACTATCTTAACCAATTTCTACCAATCCTACAAGTATCTTGACCCAAAAAAACTGAGAAGTTGCCTTCCCAGTTCATCATCTTATTTTCCTTTTAGCATGCCCATAATGCCACGTGTCACCACGCGCCCAACTTCCCGTCCGACCTGACTCATCAGGTTCTTGGTAAAGCGATCCATCATGGAATCTGTTTTGCGACCGGCTGGCTGACTAGTTTTTTGTGCAGCTTTAGCTGCTTCTTTCTGGGCTCTCTCTTCCATTTTTGCGGCTGCCTTAGCTTCTTTTTCTGCCTGCTTTTCCGCTTCGGCCTGCTCTGCTTTTTGGATGAGTTCGGCTTCTTTGGCCTCCGTCATAGCTAAAATCTGTTCGTGGGCTGACTCACGGTTAACCGCGTCAGCATATTTTTCCATCAAAGGAGAATTATTGATAACTGACAAGAGGGCACTTGGCTCCACGGTTCCTAGCATACTCTTTGGAGGATAAATGGTCACCCGGTCCGCAAAGCTAGGTGTTCCGTCGGCTTGCAAGGTGGACACAACTGCTTCACCTACTTGCAACTCCTGAATGACCTTGGCCAAGTCCTCACTGCCTTCTTGGCGGAAGGTTTCAGCAACTGTCGCAACTGTTTTGAGCTCTTTTGGTGTAAAGGCACGAAGACCATGCTGGATACGATTACCCAACTGGGCTGCGATGCTATCAGGAATATCCGTTGGATTCTGGGTGACAAAGAAGACCCCTACACCTTTTGAACGAATCAAACGGACAATTAGCTCAATCTTTTCAAGAAGAACTTTTGGTGCATCTTTGAAGAGAACATGGGCCTCATCAAAGAAGAAGACCATCTTAGGCTTGTCCAAATCGCCCACCTCAGGCAAGACTTCATAGAGTTCTGATAAGAGGCTGAGAAGAACCGTTGAATACAATGTCGGCTGATTAAATAGCTGAGTAGCTTGGAGAACGTTGATAACCCCACGGCCATCTTCTGCTGTACGCATCAAATCAGCAATATCAAGACTTGGCTCACCGAAGAAAATCTTTCCACCTTGTTGCTCCAAAACAACCAGACTACGCAAGATAGCACCAACCGAACGAGCTGGAATATTTCCATAATACTGGCTCAGCTCTGCCGCATTTTCAGCCACAAAATTGAGCATGGCCCGCAGGTCCATCAAATCAATCAAGAGAAGCCCACGCTCATCTGCTACACTAAATACGATATTCAGAATAGATTCTTGGGTGTCATTCAAGCCCAAAAGGCGTGTCAATAAGACAGGTCCCAACTCTGAAATGGTCATGCGGACAGGGGTTCCATTTTCACCCAAAACATCCCACAACTCCACAGGATAGCCAACTGGACTATAGTCAGGATAGTGGGTTTTCTCCAAACGACTTGGATCAATTTCCTTGGTATTCGCCGCAACCAAGCTATTCAAATCACCCTTGATGTCTGATAGAAAGACAGGAATGCCCGCGTCACTCAACTGCTCCGCTAAGACCTTCAAGGTCACTGTCTTACCCGTACCCGTAGCACCTGCTATAATTCCATGACGATTGAGCCGCTTAAGCTTCATCTCTGCACGCTCACGACCATAACCAAAAGCAATAATATCTGACATATACTAGCCTCTTTTCCGATTTTTTCTAGCTTTATTGTAGCATAGTTTTTTGGAAAATAGCAGAGCAGACACCTTTCAACAGATGGAAAATCTTTTTTAGAAAGAGCAGCTGACACACTCTTTTCAAGAGAATGAAGTAGGTCGACCATGACTAGCACTAATTGATAACGGTTACTTGAGTTTTTTACCGAAAAACACTTACATTTTTAGCTATTTTCTGTTATACTCTTTTATTGTGAGAACACTATCAAATATGATTATATAAAGGGGATTATTATGGCAGCACAACAAGATTCGCTGATTTATAATATCGACAAGAGTATCAAGAAAAAAGCCGACTTGATCGAAAGCAATTACTTTGCCTACGCCATCCGTGCCGCAATGGCCAGCGTTTATTTGGCAATCGGTTTGGCCATCTCAGCCTATGTGGCTGACAAACTCAACCACATCGTAGATGGTTTGGGTAAATTCGGTTACGGTCTTATGTTCGGCTGGTGCTTGGTCATGATTTTGTATATGAACGCTGAGCTCGGTACATCAAACATGATGTATATGACATCAGCTATTCACCGCAAGGTCATCCCTACTAAGACTGCATTGAAAATCTTGGCAACATGTATTTTCTTCAACTTTGTCGGTGCGGTTATCGTCTGCTTCTTGCTCTCCTACACCCAGCCTTACCAAGTTGGGCATTTGGATGAGCATAGCTACCTAATCCAAGCCACCACTGCAAAATTGATGAAAACACCATTGACACAATTTATCGAAGGGATCTTCGCTAACATCGTTGTAAACATCGCAGTCTTCATCTCTATGCGTATGAAGGATGATGCTGGACGTGTTATTTCCTTGATTTTCATCATCTTCATCTTTGCCTTCCTTGGCTTCGAGCACGTGATCGCTAACTTCTCTACCTTCTCTCTTGCCTTCTTTGCAAATGGCGGAGCTGTAGAAGGTATGTCTGTGGCCAGTGTCCTTGTGAACTTCCTCTTCTCAGGTCTTGGAAACTACGTCGGTGGTGGACTTCTAATCGGTCTGCTCTATAGCTGGCTCAGCAACAAATCAAAACTTTACATCGACTAATCCGAATGAGTACGGTTGGACTTCCAGCCGTATTTTTTTTGGTAATTTTTGCACAAATATTCTTGACAAAATATTTGTTTAGGTGTATATTTGTTATATACCAAGATTTGATATATAACAAAAAATAAAGATATACCAAATCTAAACCTAATCACCCAACTATCAAGGAAAGGAGTGTCCTATGCATTTTCCAGTCCCCGCAGTGCTGACAGAATTTCTTATTATGGCTATTTTGGAATCCGATGATTCCTACGGATACGAAATCTGTCAGACCATCAAACTGATTGCCAATATCAAGGAGTCAGCCCTCTATCCTATCCTGAAAAAGCTAGAGCAAAATGACTTTTTGACCACCTACTCCCAAGAATACCAAGGCCGCATGCGCAAGTATTACAGCCTGACCCAGCTGGGCCATGAAGAACTGGTTCGGCTCAAAGATGATTGGGACACCTACACAGCAACCATCAACGGTATTATAGAAGGGAGCGTCCGCCATGACAAGAACTGAGTACATGGAGCAGTTGGAAAAACACCTGAAAAAACTACCCCACAAGGAATACTTTGAAGCCATTAACTTCTTTAATGAATACTTTGACGAGGCTGGTCCAGAACAGGAAGCAGACATTATCGAAGAACTAGGCTCACCAAAAGAAGCTGCTAGCGAACTGATTAACAATATTCTCAATAAGCAAATTCAAGAGGATAAAGAAAGAAAAGAACCGCTCCAGCTAACTTGGAAGCACTGGGCTGGACTGGGAGCCTTGAGTATGATGGGCTTATTTTCCTTCTTCCTGCTCTTTATCATGGGAGAATTTATCGGATTTATTCCATTGTTTGCGACCCTTATCCTTGGAGCCTTTTTCCTCGGTCGCTACTTCCGTAATTTTAGCCAGACCAAGCGAACACTCTGGTTAGCCATCCTTGCTGTTATTTCCCTACCAATCGCCATTCCTCTCCTGCTTATTCTACTAGCTAGCCTATTGGGTTTAACGGCACTTATCGTAGCCCTCATTATCGGTGCCTTTGCTTTAGGCGTGCTACTCCTGATTAGCGGTGCCTATCTGATCTGGGAAGGTTTCACCCTCCTGTCAGAAGGATTTAACATCTTCCTCATGGGCTTTGGCTCAGGACTTTCATTGATTGGTGGAGCTATTCTCATCTACATCTTGACTGGATTTTTTGCCTACTGGTCTTGGCGCTTGGTCAAGGCTTGCTTCAAATGGATCTTGAAACGAGGTAAACGAGCATGAAAAAGAAACTAACCCTGGCCCTTATTATCGGCTTTGTCAGTCTGATTGTTGGCTTAATTCTAGCTGGAATTGGATTTTTTACAGGAGGCATTACTGGTTTGGTAGATGTAGCTGCTCCCAAGAAAATTCACCAAACTTACACCGACCTGAATAGCATTAAAGTTGACTTTATCCCTCATAGCGTCTACATCAAAGAATCTAGTGATAGCAACTACCATGTGACCTATGCTAATTCTGACAACAATATGCAGAGCCCACTAAGTCTATCCGAAAAAGATGGGACATTAACACTTACCTCTCAAAGACGAGAGCTTAAAATCGAAGGAATTATGCAATTTTTTGGGGAACTCTTAGCCCAACGAGGTATTGATGTCAACACCGTTACCATTGAAATTCCAAAAGGAAAGACCTTGAATAAACTGGAAGGTCATAGCATAGATTTCTATTACGGTAGTATCTTCAACATAGAGAATGTCCATATCAAAGAAATCAATCTAGAAGGTAATGTCGATCTCACCAATAGCCAGATCGACAGCGGCAAGCTATATAGCCGATCCTTTCATGTCACCAACTCTAGTCTGAAAAATCTTGACATTTCTGCAGATAATGGCGGTAGCCTTTCTGAAACCAATCTTGAAAATGTCAAGATTACGAATTACTACGAATTGAAGACTATCCAAATCAGTCTAAAAGGAAATAATAGCTTCACCCCTGCTAAGGTCGGTTCATCCACTCATACCATACTTGACTTGACAGAGCAAAGCCTACAAGACATCAATCTCAATATTAACACGCAGTTTGATCTAATGGCACTGGCTCAAGAACAGGGCTTCTACGCAGAAACGGAACAAGAACTAGAAGAAATGATGGGGGACATCACCTATCTCAAGGAAGCAATGGAGCGCATGGGAATTTACACCAGCGGAGTGTATGAGAAACTACCTGTCAAAAAAGAAGACAGCAAGCACAGTCTGACCCTAGAAAACAAAAACAATAAAAATAGCCTGACCATTGACGCTGTCAATGCAAGCATAAACCTTGAAAAGTCAGAATAACTCTAACAAATGCGAAGTAGCCTATAAGAATAGGCTACTTTTTGTTACCGTAAACAAGATTTTTTATCAGCAGTTGATGATGGATATGTTATAATAGTCTTACGCAAACGTTTTCTTAAAAGGAGATAGATATGATAGAAGCGCAGCATTTATCCAAAACCTATTCCATCATTGATAAGGAAGTCGGGCTAAAAGGTTCGATTAAGGCCTTTTTCAAGCCCAAGAAAAAGGCCATCCCTGCTGTTCAAGATATTTCTTTACAGGTAGGAAAAGGAGAAATTATTGGATATATCGGCTCCAACGGTTCTGGTAAATCCACCACCATCAAAATGCTGACTGGTGTTCTCTATCCAGACCAAGGCTCCGTCCGAATCAATGGGCTTAATCCACAAGAAAACCGCAAGGCTGTCAATAAGCAAATCGGCGTTCTCTTTGGACAAAAATCTCACTTGGATTGGAACTTGCCTGTCCAGGAATCCTTTATTCTCCATGCAAAAATCTATGATGTTCCAGATAAGGTATTCAAAGAGCGATTGGCTGTCTTGATTGACCTATTGGACTTGGCAGACATCATGAAACAACCCATTCGTAATCTTTCACTTGGCCAACGGGTTCGCTGTGAATTTGCGGCTATCTTTATCCACCAGCCTGCCGTTGTCTTTTTGGACGAACCGACCATCGGCTTGGATGCCAGCGTCAAGGAGACCATTCGCTCCTTCATCCGCTATATGAATCAAGAATACCAGACCACTTTTTTGATTACTTCCCATGATATGAAGGACATCGAGAGCCTCTGTGAGCGGATTTTTATCATTGATAAGGGCAAAAAAGTCTACGACGGTTCACTGACCGTCCTCAAGGAACGCTTTTCCACAGTGAAAACCATTCTCTTCTCCACAGAAAAACCAATTGAAAAAGCCTTGCAAGTGGATGGCTGGGAGTTTGAGCAGTTGGATGACTTCCATTTTGAAATCCATTATCAAAGCAAGGTTTGGACCAGTGCCCAGGTGATTGAGCAAGTTTTCAATCATTATGCCATTGAAGATGTTACCATGAAGGAATTGGAAATTGAAACCATGGTCCGTCAGATTTATGAGGAGGGTATCCATGCGTAAATATCTCTACATGACCCGCCTGACCATGATGAATGCTATGCAGTATAAGGCTTTCTTTCTGGCTACCTTCGTTTCACTGGCAGTGAAGATTTTGGTAGCTCTCTATGTCTGGAAAACCATTTTCTTCACTCAACCAGAAGTCAATGGCTTTACCCTACAAACCTTTACTACATATATCATCTTTGCTAATCTACTAGCCAGTTTGAATTCTTTCTCACTTGGTGAAGATTTGTCCTATAGCATTTTAAAAGGAAGCATTGCTGGAGAATTTCTCAGACCCTATTCCTTTATCCTAGCCCTCTTTTTCAAAGACCTTGGAAATAAGCTCTTGGAACTGATAAAATTTGCTATCGTATTTATCGGTATCTTGCTTGTTCATCAGGATTTTTATCTACCTGATGGAAAAACTATTTTGCTCTTTCTAGTCAGCTCCATCCTCGGGATGTTTATCGTTCAATTACTGGATATGGCTTTTGGCTTCTTAGCATTTTTTACGGTCAATGCTTGGGGAGTGATGTTGCTCCGAATGGGACTCTTCAATCTAGCCTCGGGGGCACTATTGCCACTCAGCTTCTATCCACAGGCTGTGGAAAACTTTTTGAAAGTCCTTCCCTATAATTATGCAGTTAACGTTCCAGTTTCCATTTTATTGGGACAGGAAAGCGATCTAAGGGCTTTGGGATTGCAAGTTATATGGATACCCATTCTAGCCTGCTTCATCGCTGCTCTTTGGTCTCAGGCCAAGCGTCGTATTGTGATTTTTGGAGGTTAACATGAAGAAATATATCAGCCTCTATCTATATAACATCAAGGTCTACATGATGGCCCAGATGTCCTTTCGGGTGGACTTCTTCATCGGGCTTTTCTCCTCTTTGATTGAACAAATTGTCTACTTGATTTTCCTCAATATTCTCTTTGGAAATATCAAGGAAATCGCTGGTTTTAACTACGGTCAAATGCTTTTTATCTATGGAATAGCCACCGTCGGACGCTCCATTCACTTGATATTCTTTGACAATCTCTGGATGTTTGGCAGTCGCTACATCCGACAAGGCGAATTTGAACGCCTCCTCCTCATGCCTGTCAACCCTCTTTTTCAGCTTATCTGTGAACGAATTCAACCTCAAGGAATTGGAACCACACTTATCGGCTCTATCGCTCTTGTACAAGCTTCCAGTGAACTAGGCTTAGAGTGGAGCTTGGGAAAACTGATGTTACTAATCTTTGTGGCCATTTGTATCGGTCTACTCTATGCGACCATTCAATTAGGACCAACGGCTCTAGCCTTTTGGATTGTTGAATCTTTCCCTCTGACCATGGGGATTTTCTCCCTCAATCAAATGGCTCAGTATCCCCTCAACATCTATCCAAAAATCATTCAAATTCTGCTGATTTTTGTTTTCCCCTACGCTTTTACCGCCTACTTCCCTGCTCTCTACTTCCTAGACTTGTCCATGTGGGGACTGGCTCTGCCACTGGTGGTAGTGGTCCTATTTTCCATCAATTATAAGCTCTTCCGCTATGGTATGACCAAGTTCACCAGTGTTGGAAATTAAAAAAGCTAGCATTCTCCATCCAGAGAATGCTAGTTTTTTTATATACCTATAAAACAAGTTCCTCAAGCACCTGAAACACACCGGCTTCCAAATGGCTAGGGGCCATGTATTTGGCAACTGCCTTGACCTTGTCTGTCGCATTTTCCATAGCATAGGAAACACCAACATAGGACAACAATTCGATATCATTATCCGAATCCCCAAAGGCCAGGACTTGATCTGGCGTGATTGCTAAATTCGTCAAAACCTGTTCCAAGCCCCATGCCTTATGGATACCCTGCGGTAGAATGTCAACGGAACCATAACCACTGGTTACAGCCACCAACTGACCGTGAAAAGCCTGATTAAACTCTTCCGTTATTTTATCTACCTGCGCTTCAGGAACCCAAAGACCAAGCCGATAAATAGGTCCAAAGGTTGGATAGGCACTGAGGTCATCTAGGTATTTTACCCGACTTTGAAAAGCCGCCATTTGTGCAGGGTCAATCGGTAAACCTGTACCTTCAAAAGGCACACCTGCCCCAACCTGCATATAAATGGCCTTCTCCGTTGACAACATCAGGCAGACCTCTGCCCAACGGCCTTTGAAATAGTCTAAAACTGCTCTGATTTCTTCTTGCTGAATGCTTCGCCGAATGATGGTTTTGCCAGCTTGATAGACATGGGAACCATTATCTGCTACAAAAATCAAGCGTTCTTCAAATCCTTTAAAGAGTTGAAGTAATCTACCTATTCCATTGCCACTAGCGATGACAAATGGAATAGCTCTCTCTTCTAGCTTATCCAAAATCCATGCAAAACGTTCTCTGTCAAAATTTCCCTGACCATCTAAAAAGGTCCCGTCCATATCTGTAGCCACTAATCGAACTGTCATAGGTCACTCCTTACCAATTCAGATTTACAAAATCCTTCATTTCTTGATAGGCTAGATCCACACGCGCCTGGGTATCTGGGTCCAGCTGTCCATAATACTGTCCACCTGCTATCCAATCTTGCAGAATATAGGTCTGATAGGCAAATTGCTCATAGCCTTCTGACGAGTAAGTCCCCTTAGACCAGCGATTGACCCAGGTCGGATGGGCTTGAGCCGTTTGAATACTGGTCTGTCCATTCTCTTTCTGAATAGTAAGATCCATCAAGACACCTCGCTCTGTCCACTGGGCATTTGGGGTATCTTCCATACTTTCTATACGCTGATTGGATAGAAAATTCCCCATAGAATAGATAATCAATTTTCTCTGACCGTCTTTCTCAAGAATTTCTGCCGGCTCGACTACATGGGGATGACCTCCCAAAACAATGTCTGCTCCCCAATCAATCATTTGATGGTAGATACTGGTCTGCTCCTCCGTTGGTTCCAACTGATATTCCACACCCGTCTGAGGCATGACAATAGTAATATCCGCCTCTTTTTCTGCTCGTTCAATCTCTGCTTGCATCTTTTCAAGATTAAAATCTGATAAGTAGCCATCATATTCTTCCTGACTAAGCAAGACTTCCAAGCCGTTGAAGCCATAGGCATAGGCCAAAACAGCTATACGGATACCATTGACCTCTCGGATATAGAGTGGCGCAGCTGACCGATTTCCTTCGGCATAGACACCAACAGTGTCCACACCAGCTTCTCTGAATGTATGGACCGTGGAAACCAGGCCAGACAGATGGGAGTCCAAGATATGATTGTGGGCCAAATCGACCAAATCATAGCCTGCATCACGGATGTTACTAGCCACGATACTGGGAGCATTGAAGAGCGGATAGCCTGCCAACTCCGTATCTGGAGAAATGGTCCCCTCAAAATCTGCTATGGCAAAATCAGCCTGCTCAATCCAAGGCTTAACATAGGTAAAGTTCTCAGAAAAATCATAGCTCCCATCTACTTGCTCCGCCCCACGAAGAATAGGCAAATGATAAAGCAAATCACCGTGGGCCATAATACGAGCGGTCCTTATTCCATCTTCTTGAACTGTTTGACCAGCCCGATCTGCCTCTTCTTGTAACTGACTTACCGAATTATCCTGCCCCATTAGCAATATCCGCTCCAAGACTAGAATAATACCTAACAGCAATATAGCTAGATAAGCAATTCCTACCACTTGCTTCCGTTTTCTTAGAGCTCTTCTATTCTCTAAACGGCTATAGGTTCTAAGATTTGGCATCTTCTCACCTCCTCTTCTTACCCTTATTATACGCTTTTTATCCTCAAAAATCTATAGAAAAAGCGGGATTATCCTCCCACTCCCCTTCTTATTAGTCCATATAGCGCAACTTTCCGCGAAAATCTTCAATCTTCTCATAGCCCTTCTCTGCCATGATAGCCTGCAATTCCTCAGTGATACGCTCAAAGGCAGCTAGCCCTTCCTTTTGAAGAGTTGTACCGATTTGGACCATGCTGGCGCCACAAAGGATATGTTCGAAGGCATCACGTCCCGTCAAAACGCCACCTGTTCCAATAATCTGAATTTCCGGTTTTAAACGCTGATAAAAGGCATGGACATTGGCCAAGGCAGTCGGTTTGATGTATTCACCTCCGATGCCACCAAAACCATTTTTAGGCTTGATGACCACCTGCTCATCTTCAATGTACAAGCCATTCCCAATAGAGTTGACACAATTGACAAACTTGAGTGGGAATTTATTGAAGATAGCTGCAGCCTGATCAAAGTGAACAATATCAAAGTAAGGTGGCAACTTGATACCCAGAGGCTTGGTGAAATAGCTAAATACCTCATGCAAGATGGTTTCTGTCGTTTCGAAATCATAGGCAATCTGCGGCTTACCTGGTACATTTGGACAGGATAAATTTAGCTCAATTAAGCCATTAAAGTCACTGGCTTCCACCCTTCTCAAAATCTCATGCGTTTCATCAGGCGACATGCCTACCAAGGACAAAACAAAGGTTCTATTTGGTTCAGTTTCCTGTAATTCTAGTAGATAATCCAAATAGTAAGCCAAGCCCTGATTTGGCAAGCCCATTGAGTTAATAGAACCAAGTGGCACATTCTGATAACGCGGTTCGGGATTGCCAGCTCGGTAGTCCAAGGTTGCTGTTTTGGTCACAAAGGTCCCCGCCACAGAATCCTTGACCGCAGCCAACTCTTCCTTGGTCATACACCAAACCCCTGCCGCATTCATCAAGCAATTGTCAAACGAAAATCCGCCTAGTCTTGTTGCTATTGAAACCATAAACTACTCCTCAACTTTTTATTTTTCTCATTATAGCATGTAAAACAAACAAGCTTAAAACAAGAACTGTTAACGTTCGTCTTTTAAGCAAAAAAATTAAAAAAAATTTGCATTTACTTCTTTACATTTAAAAATCATAGTGCTATAATAATTGTCAGATAAATTAAATTGTCAGATAATTTAATCTAGACTTTCAGTTTGCTTTTAGTACTAGGCAACGAGCTGCAGACAGTACCGGAGTACGGCAAAGCGAGTTAACGAAGTAATAAAAGAAAAACTGGATGACTATAAATAAAAAAGAAATCAGGTGACCCAATGTCAAACGCAAAAGCTTATATTGCCCAATCATTTGAAGCTGTTAAAGCTCGCAACCCACATGAAACAGAATTCCTCCAAGCGGTAGAAGAACTTTTCTCTACACTTGAGCCTGTTTTTGAAGCACACCCAGAATACATCGAAGAAAACATCTTAGCCCGTATCGTTGAACCTGAGCGTGTGATTAGCTTCCGTGTACCATGGACTGACAAGGACGGTAAGGTACAGGTGAACCGTGGCTACCGTGTACAATACAACTCAGCAGTTGGCCCTTACAAGGGCGGTCTTCGCTTCCACCCAACTGTTAACCAATCTATCTTGAAGTTCCTCGGTTTTGAGCAAATCTTCAAAAACGTCTTGACTGGTCTTCCAATCGGCGGTGGTAAAGGTGGTTCAGACTTCGATCCTAAAGGCAAGACTGATGCTGAAATCATGCGTTTCTGCCAAAGCTTTATGACAGAATTGCAAAAACACATTGGTCCTTCTCTTGACGTTCCTGCCGGTGACATCGGTGTTGGTGGTCGCGAGATTGGTTATATGTACGGTCAATACAAACGCCTTCGCCAGTTTGATGCAGGTGTCTTGACTGGTAAGCCTCTTGGTTTCGGTGGTTCACTCATCCGCCCAGAAGCAACTGGTTACGGCTTGGTTTACTTCACTGACAATATGTTAGCTGCAAACGGCAAATCCTTCAAAGACCAAACTGTCCTTATCTCAGGTTCTGGTAACGTAGCTCAATTTGCAGTACAAAAAGCCACTGAACTTGGTGCAAAAGTTATCTCTGTGTCTGATTCAAATGGTTACATCATTGATGAAACAGGTATCGACTTTGACCTTCTTTGCGACATCAAAAACAACCGTCGTGCTCGTTTGACAGAATATGCTGCTGAAAAAGCAACTGCCACTTACTATGAAGGTTCTGTATGGAACTACGACGGAAAAGCTGATATTGCCCTTCCATGTGCAACTCAAAACGAAATCAACGGTGAGCAAGCTGCTGCCCTAGTGAAAAACGGTGTTTACTGTGTTGCTGAGGGTGCCAATATGCCATCTGACCTTGATGCTATCAAAGTTTACAAGGAAAATGGTGTTCTTTACGGCTTGGCGAAAGCTGCCAACGCTGGTGGTGTCGCTGTATCTGCCCTTGAAATGAGCCAAAACAGCCTTCGTCTGTCATGGACACGTGAAGAAGTTGATGGTCGCCTTAAAGACATCATGGCCAACATCTTCAACACAGCCAAAGAAACAGCTGAAAAATACAACCTTGGTACTGACTACCTTGCAGGTGCCAATATCGCAGCCTTCGAACAAGTTGCTGACGCAATGATTGCTCAAGGATTAGTGTAAGAAAATTTTTAGCTTCCCTTACTATAATGAAAATGACTCTCAAATTGACGTGCCAATTTGGGAGTTTTTTTGAAATGTTATCGATAAGGAAAGGGAACAACTTGAACTTTAATCTATGAAAAACCACAAAAGAGGCTGATGCCCCCTTTGTCAATTTATATACCCTCACCAACTAATTCAGTCCACACTGCATCTTCGTAAGTAAAGGCAAAATTAGTTTCCTTGTCTACCCCATAAATGAGCTTCACAGCCATCCTTGCACCAGCTTGGACTTTCTCCGCAATATCAACATCATAAGTCCGCATGTCTAAATGATAAGGGATATGGGTGGAAGGATCTAACAGACTAAAATAATACTCATCAAAATACAAATCTTCCTCCGAAGTGTTTTCCAATTCAATCTCTACTACATAGGCTGTAGTATATCTCGTATCTACAAGATCTACTTCCCTATCCTTACCCATCGAAGTCACGGTAATCTGTAAACCATCCGGAAAACTTACCCTTTCTCCTACTTGGTGTTCTGTGTAGGCCACAGTATCATCGAAGTAACTGTCAGAACCCCAAGAATCACTTGTATCTGACAAGCTTAGGCTGGTCATCAGAAACAAACAGGTGATCCCCAAGACAAAAGACAAGACCATACCAACGATACTGGTCCAAAATAATGGTTGCTTGAAGAATGGCTTTTTCTTATAATACATCTGCCCATTTTCAACAACAAAATCCTTTACTTCCATCTGAAACTCCTTATTTTGTTAGGCTGGTAGACGGCAGGTCAATACCTGCTTGCCGTAGTGCTTCCTGATAAAATCCAAGGAATTGATGGTAAATGCTGCTTTGTTGACCATTGGCAACAAAGAGATTGACTCGGTAAACAAATTGACCGTTGGCAGTATTTTGCGGTCCCAGCACCGTCACACCTGTAATCTGGTCAAAATTGCTAACCTCTCTCCGATTGACTTCCTCAATCACTCGACCGACCTGCTCCAAGTCGCTATTGAATTTGAGCGGAATATCCACCTGAGCCCGCATATCGCCACGAGATTGGTTGGACACGACTAGGATGTTGCGATTGGGAATAAAATGCAGGGTCCCATCCGCATCCCTTACCTGGGTGGTCCGAATGCCCATGCTCACAATGGTGCCTGAAATAGTAATTGGTCCATTGGTCAGCTTGACTACATCCCCCACGTCAAACTGACGTTCCAAGAGAATAAAGAAACCATTGATTAGATCTGATAAGAACCCTTGCGCACCTAGACCAATCGCCACACCAGCAATCCCAGCACCTGCAAACAGACTAGACACAGGCAGACCCAAGATGGTCAAAATACTGTAAATCAAAATGAAGTAGAGCAGGTAGTTGAGCATACTTTCAACCAAACGGCTGATGGTTTTCTGGCGACCAATGTCCTGAGTGGATACTTTCAGAGATGGTACTAAGACTTTTTTTACAGATGCCTTAGCGAGTTTTTTTATGATATAAAAGGCAAGAAAGAGGAGTACCAACGAAAGGGTTTTATTGACAAAGGCTGTCAAGAGAGCATCCACATTAAACTGAGAAACATATTTCTGGATAAATTCATTCATACGTTCATTATAGCAGAAAAACCTATAAAAACCTAAAAGACAGCCAAATGACTGTCTTTCATTTTATTTCTTCTTGGCAAAATACTGGCGTGTTTCCTTGATGATGACTGGTGAGAGAGCTAGTAGGGCAATCAAGTTTGGCAGAGCCATAAGTCCGTTCACAATATCTGCGATGGTCCAAATCAAGTCCAGCTTGAGGAAACCACCCAGAGCAACCATGGCTACAAAGACCAGACGGTAAGGCAAGATAGACTTGGTGCCAAAGAGGAACTCGATACAGCGTTCCCCATAGTAAGACCAGCCCAGAATGGTCGTATAGGCAAAGAGAACCAGACTGATGGTTAGAGCCAAGGCCCCTGGCTGTCCGAAGACCGAAGCAAAGGCAGCTTGAGTAAGTGGAGCACCTACCAACCCTTCAACAGACCACTGACCTGTCACCAAAATGGTCAAACCTGTCAAGGTACAGATGATAAGCGTATCAATAAAGGTGCCTGTCATGGAAATCAAGCCCTGCTCCACTGGATTATCAGACTTGGCAGCCGCAGCCGCAATTGGAGCTGAGCCCAGACCAGATTCATTTGAAAACACCCCACGCGCAATCCCACGCTGAATGGCCTGTTGCACGGTCGCACCTGTAAAACCACCCACAGCTGCAGCTGGAGTAAAGGCAGATTTGAAAACTAAGGCAAGGGTTGGCAAGAGTTGTTCCCAATGCAGGGCCAAAACAGCCACACTTGCTAAGATATACAAAATCGCCATGAAAGGAACAATTTTTGTCGAAATATCCGAAATCTTCTCAATTCCCCCAAAGATAAAGAAGGCGATGGAAATGGCAGTTACAATGCTGACCAACTGGGGAGCCAGACCAAAGCTAGCAGACATGGATGAGGCAATCGAATTAACCTGAGAGAAGGTCCCCATTCCCAAGAGAGCCACTAAAACACCTGAAATAGCAAAGAAAATTGCCAAAGGCTTCCACTTTTGTCCCATCCCCAAGGTGATATAGTGCATAGGACCGCCTGCCGCTTGACCGTTGGCATCCTTAGTTCTATATTTGATAGCTAAAAAACCTTCCGCATACTTGGTTGCCATCCCGAAGAAGGCCGCCACCCACATCCAGAAAAGGGCACCAGGTCCACCTGTCGTAATGGCAGTCGCCACCCCAACGATATTTCCCGTACCAACCGTTGCCGCAAGGGCCGTACACAGAGCCGCAAAACTGGACACATCTCCCTGACCAGACTGGTCACTGGAGAAAATCAAACGAAAGGCGGTCGGTAACTTGCTGACCTGAAACACTCCCAAACGAAGGGTAAAATAGACACCCGTTCCGACCAATAGTAACAAGAGGGGGGGACCCCAAACAAAATCATTGATGTGCTGCATCAATTCTAACATAGCTTCCTCCTAAGCATAATTCTTAATCCGATAAAGCTGCCGGAAAAAACAAAAGAGGCTGAATTCATCAACCTCCAGAATCAACGCGAAAAACAAAGGAAAATCCCCTGTCTTCAATGCGCTCTGTCCTTTTACCTGAGAGTTTCAGCAGTTCTACTTTTCCAAGTAGAACCACCTTGCCCCTTCGGTGCCTGATGGTCTCTCCAGAGTTCCGTCCTTTGGACAGTCAGTCGCCTTTCTGCCCACTATCAACCGGTTATTCAGTTTTATCTTGCTCTATTCTAGACTATTTTTCGGGAAAAATCAAGAATATTTTTTGAAAAATTATAGGTCTTCCATTCTTATGATGACATCTGCTCGCTCCCAAATCAAAGGATTATGGGTGGCAATCACAATTAGTCTATCTGGACTTTTCAAAGATAACAAAATATCCATAATTTCTTGGGAGCTCTTAGGGTCTAAAGCAGCCGTCGGCTCATCTGCCAAAATCAATGGCGGATTTTTCAGAATGACTTTAGCAAGAGCTACCCGCTGGGCTTCTCCTCCTGAGAGTTCATAGATAGGCTGGGACAGGCCCAGATAAGACAGACCAACTGCATCAAGTGCCACTTCCTGCCTCGATTTCCTTTCGTCTTTGGACAATTTCTGACCAATCAGTCCCAAATCCAGATTTTCTTTGATTGTCTGACTTTCTAACAAACCAAAATTCTGAAAGAGATAGCCTAATTCCTCCCTAAAAAAGAGATGGGGCTTCAACTTTTTCAAATCCTTTCCCTTGTAGAGAATGTCACCTGCATCATAGGACTCCAACTTGGCTAAGATATTCAGCAAGGTCGTTTTGCCGCTACCACTGGCACCTATCAAGGCATAGACCTTTCCAGCCTGCAAGTCTAGCGTTACATCAGAAAACAAGCTGCGCTTCCCAAATTTCTTTTGAATTGATTGGATAGAAAACATACTAGGCTCCTTTCAAAATACGGATATTCCAAGCTCCTTCTTTTCTCACCTGCCACCTCAATAAGTAGAGCGCGTTGAGCAGAAACAAGATAAAACTGATACTACTTATGAATATGTAACCTGTTACTACTACACTCGCTCCCAAGGCTAATAAAAGGGCCAGTAGCTGAACCGTTAGGTATTTCTGATGAATACCCCAAAAATCCATCCCTGCAATTTCCTTGAGCAAAATATCACGTTTAAATTCTTCAAAGTATAGAAGATTCATGGTATTAAACAGGACAATTGATGTCACAATCCCTAAAATGGCACCCATAGAGGTTGAAATGGTCTCTATCCGAATACGATCCAAAAGTTCCGTAAAGAGGGAGGAACTACTTTTCACTTCATTGACAAACTGAAACAGATTTCTTGCCTTCAATTCGCGCAAAAGTTTATCTCTGTTTTTAAATAAAATACTGCTATCTACTTCATTCAACCAAAAGTCAGCAGAATCTTTTCCCAGACTTGACGGTGCCAGCACAACTAAAATGGGGTCTGTCAGGTATTGTACATGTTGACCAGAACGATGATTGTAGATAAACTGCTTCTGCCCATCTTTTAGATAAACAACTTTTCCCTTAATGGTAGCTGAGCGTGCTTGATTAGCAGGGCTAACCATACGATTGATATAATCTTGGTAAAGATGGAGATACCTATCACTTTCAGGGTGCAATTTTTCAGGCAACAGAAGCTCAAATTCTCCTTCTTGTAGAGAGAGCGCTACTTCTCCTTCTGCTAAGTTTACATCCTGTATCTGCAAATAATTTGGACTAACGTAGAGAGTGTTGCCTGCTGGATGGTAGCTGTCAAGGCGTGTCCCATCTTCCAGTTGGGAGCCCATTAAATAGGCATTCAAATTACTTTTGACAAAGAGCGCGCCGTCTTCCTCCAAAGCTTGCTTTAGTAAAGGATACCAATTTTCAGGCGAATTTAGTCCTGAGCGACCATCCGCAGAAATATTCCAAGCTAAACTATAGTAATCCCTTTCATTCTCCCATTGCTGGGCACCTGCTTGGTATTCTTGCCAAACCCCTGAATAATAGACGGTTTGAGCCACACCCAATGACACCACCAGTAGAGCCAGCATTTGTCCCATAACCATAATGGTCAGGATTCCTTGCAGGGGCATCTTCCCTTTTAACAAGGGTAAAAAGTGATAGGTCCGAATGGCTAAGGTAAATGTAGCAGCGAAAAAAAGGACAATCAAACCAAGCAAGAAATGATAGCCCATTAGAGCTGCGACCAGATAGTAGACAGAATAGCCATCTAATCCAACGAGGTAGGCCAGTCCAACTGCTGGAAGAACCGCAAATGGGATAGTTAGAGCTATCTCTTTCGCATTTTCCTGTAGAGATAGTAGAAATAAATGCCAACGTGAATCTCCTGCAATCAAACGGATACCTGCTGTACGCAACTGCCTTACATTGGCAATCACGACCAAAGCCATATAGGTAATGAGAAAGACCAGTATGGCTAAGAATTGACCTCCTTGGGTCAGAAATGCGAGTAAAGTAGCAATAGTCGAAGGTTTCCGAATCTGAACTTCATCAAATCCAAGCGAAACAAGAAGAGAACCAAGCTCCTCTACCGTCGCTTTCCCTTGGAAAATAAAATACTTGGTTAAAAGTGCAGACTCCACTTTTTCTGATGCCTGAAATTCCTCTAGTCCTCTTGGTAGGGGAGTTTGACTAAAATTATCATAAGAAAAGGTACGTCCGCCTGATGTACTTGGCTCAATCACCCGTCTGGCAATGACACTATCCGTCTGTTGAGAATAGTCCTCTAATCGCTGTCTTACATCTGAGTAAGTCACGTCCTCAGATACCGACAAGGTAGTCACAGAAGGATAATAATAAACTAGCATAGTTTCCTTTTGGCTAACCCCCAACCAGATCATAAAGACAGCTAGAATGATAGTCGATACAAGCACAAATTTTCCTTTCATCACAATCACCTGTCTTCCTATTCTCTAAAATGCAAGAAATAGGCTAGGAAAAAATTCCAATGTCTCTGCTCAGGGTTCGCTTTAATATCTCAGCGCACTGGTTGATTAACAGCAAAATAGCCACTTCTTCAACTAAAATATTATCTATGTATAAATCATTATATCAAAATTATATGTTTAAATATACTATTTTGACACAAAAAAGCCTATTCTTGACGAATAGACTTCCTACGTTACTAAATTTATTTAAGTAGTTCCAAAAACAAGCCATATCCTGCTTCTTCCATTTCCTCTCTCGGTATGAAACGAAGGGCTGCTGAGTTGATACAGTAACGTAATCCACCCTTGTCACGCGGTCCGTCATCAAAGACATGACCTAAATGAGCATGACCAGCCCGACTGCGAACTTCAATGCGATTCATACCGTGGGAAAGATCTTGGAAATAAGTCGCAACTTCCTTGCTGATTGGTTTGGTAAAGGAGGGCCAGCCGCAGCCTGAGTCGAATTTGTCCGTCGAGAGAAAGAGGGGCTCACCAGTCGTAATATCGACGTAGATACCAGCCTGGTCGCTATTCCAAAACTCATTTTCGAAGGGTCTTTCCGTCGCAGCTTCTTGAGTGACTTGGTACTGGAGTTTAGTCAAGCTGTCTTTTAAGACTTGCTGGTCTGGCTTTTGGTAGTCTGCAACATCAATCAGAGGGATTTTTGCCTGCCCAAGATCGATATGGCAGTACCCTTGGGGATTTTTCTTGAGATAATCCTGATGGTAGTCTTCGGCGGGGATGTAATGCGCGAGTGGCTCCACCTCAACGGCTAGTGGGCGTCCGCCAAAGAGCTGGGACTGCTCCGTCATGACCTGCTCGATGGTCGGCAAATCAGCCTCATCTGTGTAATAGATACCAGTCCGATACTGGCGACCCTTGTCAGGCCCCTGCTGATTGACAGAAAAGGGATCAATGACGCGGAAATAGTAAAGGAGAATTTCCCGCAAATTGATACGAGCCTCGTCATAGGCTAGATAGAGCGTCTCTGCGTGGTCTGTTTGTTTGAGGAGTTGATAATTGGTCGTCTCCACCTGTCCATTGGCATAGCCAACGCTGGTGTCTAGAATGCCATCAATCTGGGAAAAGTAGCCTTCCAGCCCCCAGAAACAACCGCCTGCTAGGTAGATTTCTTTCATGTGAGTTTCCTTTCGATGCAGAAAAAGGCTGAGTTTCCTCAACCTACCTGATTAACCAATCTCTGCCAAGATTGCTTTGATTTGGTCTTTGGTGTGAACACCAGCAACTTGTTTCACAACCTGTCCATCTTTTTTGAACAAAAGGGTTGGGATTGACATAATACCGAATTGACGGGCTGTGTTTGGGTTTTCATCCACATCCATCTTGTAGATGCGCAACTCATCTTCGTCCACTTCGCCTGCTAATTGTTCCAAGATTGGTGCTTGCATGCGGCATGGACCACACCAAGGTGCCCAAAAGTCAACAAGGACTACGCCTTCTTGTGTTTCAACTTCAAAGTTTGCATCTGTAATAACTTGAACCATGATTTTCTCCATTTCTGATTTTGGTACTATCATTCTACACCAAAAAAAAAAAGAAAGCGAATTTTTGCTACGGAAGAGAAATGAGATAGATATGCTTAAACTCTTTGTTGGCAATTTTCTGTCAATCACGATCAGTATACTTTTCAGTCATTGTTTATTTCTCCAACTAGTTTTTTCACTTCAGAAGAATACCCTCCCCCGGAGTATTCAATTTTTCCTGTATTTGAATCCTTTTCTAATTCGAACACCACTCTTAACTTTCTATCTGAATTCAAAAAAACATTAAAACTTATCCCTCCCATCGGACTATGAATGATAGAAGAATCATCGATTTCATATGTTTTTATCAGCCCTTCCTCTGAAAGAGCTTCATTATCTAGATATTTAAGTTGTTCTTCTACGATCTCCCTCACTTCCTCACTCTTCACAACCTCTACCATCTGATCGTGCTCAATTTTTTGCATCAGCTTAATCCCTCCTATTCCAAGTGCTATAGCAGCAATAACGCCAACTAGTATTTTGACAACTGTTTTCATTTCAGACCTCCTTTATGAAATCCTATCAAATAAGAGCACCTCTTACCTCATAGTATAGCATAAATGCGATGCTTACATATAAAGACGCGCAAACCTAAAAAAAGATCGTTTTCAACCCAGTCATTCCACACATCTGCAGGTTTTGACAACACTTCATTTGGTCCAGTCGAGCCTCGAAATAGTACCGTTACTTCCAACACTTGGTCTTTGGGCAGGTTTGGATCTTTCACGACAGCATAAACCTGTTCACCATTGCCATTCTCATTGTCGAAGTCGAGGGTGACTGTGCCTATAGATTGACCATTTGGCGTTTTTGCTACCCTTCCCTCTATTAATTTTTTATACTGAGTCATTCCAATTTGAAGTTGGGGATCATTGACAAAATTACTACTCATGTTGTCCCTCCTTAAACAACTCAGATAATTCAGCCGTATAGACATAACCCGTTGACTCTAATTGACCTTTATCGTTCTCTACGATTCCACATTGAAATTCAAGTTCTTTTTCACCATTAATAAATAGAGTTACTTCCATTCCTCCCATGGGATTGTAGTATAGACTGTCTGTATCAATTGTATAAGAAGTAACAATTCCTTTATCAGTAAATGCTTCGGGGTCCTCAAAAAGAATCATTTCTTTGTATACTGCCTTCGCTTCCTCACTAGTAGCAATAGCGACCATCTCCTCATGTTCCTTGTGTTGCATATATCCAATTCCTCCAATTCCAAGTGCTATGGCGATAATAACACCAACTAGTATTTTGACAACTTTTTTCATCCTAGACCTCCTTTATGAAATCCTATCAAGTAAGACGCTTTCTTACCTCATAGTATAGCATAAATGCGATGCCTATATATAAAGACGCGCAAACCTAAAAAAAGATCGTTTTCAACCCAGTCATTCCACACATCTGCAGGTTTTGTCAACACTTCATTTGGTCCAGTCGAGCCTCGAAAGAGAACCGTAACTTCCGTAACCTGGTCTTCGGGCAGGTTTGGATCTTTCACAACAGCATAAACCTGTTCACCATTGCCATTCTCATTGTCAAAGTCGAGGGTGACATAACCAATACTTCGATCGTATTGATCTTGGACTTCATTACCTTTAACCATACTAGAGTTATATTCAGTCATAGCGGTTTGGAGACTGAGATCATCTATATATTTTTTAACCATTTTTCTTTATTCCATTTCTAGTAGATGATTAAATTTAGCTGAAATAATATAATACGCCGAACTATATGTCCCATCTCCGTTATCAATCAAATTAAAACTAATATATGCTTCTCTATCGTCATTTATAAATACGTCAACCATAAGTCCTCCCATTGGATTATATTCTAAACTAGCCTCATCAATTTTATAAGTTCGAATGACCCCTTGATTAGTAAAGGCAACTGACTCCTCTCTTCTAATTTTATCTTCATAAACCTTCCTCGCCTCCTCGCTAGTAGCGATAGCGACCATTTTCTCATGTTCCTTGTGTTGCATATATCCAATTCCTCCTATTCCAATCACGATTACTAACAAAATGCCGATAATAACTTTCATTACTTTTTTCATCTTAGACCTCCTTTATGAAATCCTATCAAGCAAGAGCATTTCTTACCTCATAGTATAGCATAAAATAAGTGACCGTAGACTGTAATTTGAGCATTAGGGTAGTCCTTCAGAACCTGGTTCAGACTTCTGGAAGCAGACTGAAGTTGGGGCGTCACTTCTGACTTATTAGATATAATATTGTGCGCCATCGGCAAATCATTATCCAGCCAATCTGCTGCAGCGCCTTCCTTCCCTGGACCTTTAGAACCTTGGAACAAGACTATCACATTGCCGTCAGGCTCTTCAACCACATAGCCATCCAAACCTGTTGCATCTTTGAGTACCTTACGTACTGTGCCGATGGTGTATTGATTATCATTTATTTTAACAACGTCACCCATAGAATAATTTGAATATTGTTTCCATGCAATATCTACTCTATCTTTGTCTGTATATACCATTCCATATTTACTTCCTTTCTAATAAAGTTGCTAATTCCGAAGATAAATCCATACCTGTTCCTCGGAATTCTTCAAATTCTTTTTGCAATCCGAATCTTCCGTATAGTTTTGCATCATCGTTTATTATCACATTAAACATAATTCCACCCATTGGATTTTTTCTAATGGTAGAGTAGTCAATTTTATAACTTTTTATAAGACCATTTTGAGTGAGAGCTTGAGGATCTTCGTTTACTAAAGTTTTCTCAATAATTCCCCTCACCCCCTCACTCTTCACAATCTCCACCATCTGGTCGTGCTCAATTTTTTGCATCAGCTTAATTCCTCCTATTCCAATCACGATTACTAACAAAATGCCGATAATAATCTTCATTACTTTTTTCATTCCAAACCTCCTTTATGAAATCCTATCAAGTAAGAGCATTTCTTACCTCATAGTATAACATAAATTTAGTGGTTTAAATATATTAAGTGGAAGAAGTCTGTAGGACCTCAATATTGCCAGAAGAGTCTAACTGATAGCCATAGGTCATGTGCTGATTGCCAAGATCGATATCCTTACTTTCCACGAAGTGGACCATCCCAACGGAATCTAAACTTCCTTTGTCTAGGTCACGCCCAACCATACTGACAGGGTCTTTGGGATCTGCATAATTATGAATCAGCCCCTTGACTTGCCAGGTTCATTGCCAAAAGAAAAAAGTTGAACCTTTTCAACTTTTCTCTGTCAAATCCACTACATAGGTTAATTCTTGGTAGACATCATCGATGTCAAAGAGCTCCAAGCCGTTTTCTTCACTAACTACATAGACACCTTCGCGGAGATAGTAGGGTGCTGGCTGACCTGTTTCATCTGTAAAGGCCAATTTGGCATTGGGAAGATCGACACCAAAACGGACATAAGGTGTGTCTTTAGGTGTACCGATGACAAGATAATCTGAACAGACTAACTGTCCTCCCCATTTTTGATACAAATGATTGGCTACATCTCCCTCTCTGGTAAAGATCGCTAGTTTCTCTACACCTTGCTCTCTCAACTCCTGCTCTGCTATTTCAAAAAGCGCCTGGGCAATGCCCTGTCCTTGAAAATCAGGGTGGACTGCTAGGTTAGTAAAATAAGCTGTTCGCTTACTCGGTGCGTAAATATAAGACTGGCTGCACTCTTCCGTGTAAATATCGATGTCGATTAGACCAACTTAATAGCAGAAACTTGCTACGCAAGTCCCATCTCCAACCTCAAACGGTTCCCCAAACCGTTTGAGCCATCTACTTCCGCCACCCATTCCACACGGTAGTCATAAACGTCTGTCATTAGTTCGGGCTTCTCCGTTTCCCTATCATCAAAGAATGGGGAAAAGAGATAGCTGAGCGCCTTGCAATAAACCCATCCTTTTTCATCTCTGGTTTGATAGTTTCTGATAATCATAATGTTACTCATACCTCCTTACTTAAAGGTCACAATGGTACAGCCAGAGCCACCTGCATTTTGTGGGGCATAGCCGAACTCCTTGACTTGCTTGTTGCGACGGAGGTACTTGGTCACGCCTTCTCGGATAACTCCAGTACCAATACCATGAACAATATCGACTTGGGCTAGGTTATTGAGTAGGGCCTGGTCGATAAATTCATCCAGCTCCATCATAGCCTCTTCGTAGCGTTTGCCACGGAGGTCTAAGCGGGCTTTTGGTCCTCGTACATTGGCACGTTTGACCGTGTGAACCTGGCGCTTCTTAGGCTGCTCTGCTTTTTCCGCTTTGATCAGTTCAAACTCATCTTTGGTCAAGGTCATCTTAATCAAGCCCACCTGGGCTTCCCAACGGCCGTCCTTTAGTTGATTGGTCAGGGTGCCACGTTGTCCATAAGCTGTAACGATAATGTCATCGCCCACCTTGGCAGCACGCTGGATTTTGGCTTTCTTCAGAACCTTGTTTTTAGACAAATCCACCACTTCAGGCGCCAACTTTTTCAGCTCGGCCTTGGCTTCAATAATCTGGTGGGGCTTAAGACTAGCTGCCGCATGGAGATTTTTGAGAATATCCTCGCTTTCTGCCAATGCCATATCTACAATTTCCTTGGCTTCCAAGCGGGCCTTGTTAAGCTCGTTTTCCCTCTCCCGATTGAGCTCATCATAGAGCTTGCGGAGGGCTCGGTTCATCTTGAAGTTTTCTTGTTCCACCTCACGAATCTTATCTAGGCGACGGCGACTTTCAACAGTCTGGCTCTCTAACTTCTCGATAATCCGGTTGACGTCGCTATCTGTATCAGTCCAAGACTGAGCCGACTGGATAATGATGTCTGATAAGCCCAAACGACGGGCAATTTCAAAGGCATTGGAGCGACCAGGAACACCCTGCATAAACTTATAGGTCGGACGCAGGCTATTGGTGTCAAATTCCATGCTGGCATTTTCAATACCAGAGGTTTCTATCCCATAGGCCTTGAGCTCCGGATAGTGGGTAGTTGCCATGGTCTTGATCCCCCGCAGGCGAAGGTCTTCCAGAATAGCCATGGCCAGCGACGCACCCTCCTGGGGATCGGTCCCAGCTCCCAACTCGTCAAAGAGAATGAGGGAATCCTGATCTGCCTCCGCCAAAATCGCTACCGTATGGGTCATGTGACTGGAGAAGGTTGATAAACTCTGCTCGATGGACTGTTCATCACCAATATCCGCAAAAATTTCCTTGAAAACAGCGACCCGACTGCCCTTATCAGCCAAGATTGGTAAGCCAGACTGGGCCATAAGATGGGTCAAACCCAAGGTCTTGAGCATGATAGTCTTACCACCCGTGTTGGGACCTGTAATAACAATAGCCGTCAACTGACTACCAAAATAAAGGTCATTGGGTACAGGCTGAGCAATCAGAGGATGGCGGACATTGAGCAGGGCAATATCCTGCTTATCAGAAAGCCTAGGAACCACCGCCTTGTACTCACGCGCAAAAAGATGTTTGGCACGGACAAAATCCAAATGTCCAATGACCCAAGCATTATTACGAATGATGCTGCTATGTGGTCGCAACATATCCGACAATTCCTGCAAGATCCGACTAATTTCATGCCGTTCTTCTGCACGCAAGTGACTTATGTCTTCATTTAAACTCACTACAGCCCGTGGTTCAATATAAACGGTCGAGCCAGAAGCGGAAATATCGTGGACAACCCCTGCAATCTTATTCCGATAGGTATTTTTTACAGGAAGAACATTGCGACCGTTCCTGCTAGCCAGGATAGTATCTGACAGCATATCGCTCTTGTTCTTCAAAATATCCTGCATAACCTGACGGACCTGATCCTCTGCTTCACGGATTTTCCGGCGGATACGGGCCAGTTTTTCAGAAGCAAAATCCTCAACAAAACCAGCATCATTGATGGACTGGAGCGAGCCTTGTAGATGGGGAAAGAGCTCAATTTTCTCAAAGAGCTTGTCCAACTGACTGAGGCTGACATTTTCAAGATTGCCATAGAAATCCAAGAGGGACTTAGATACTTCCAATACCTTCTTAACGGCCAATAGCTCACTGATATTTAGGTCTGTATCCAATTCCAAACGGCGCATGGCTGGATTGATGTCATTGGTCGCTGAGAGGTTAAAGTAAGGACTTTCGACAAAGATTTGTCCCATATCAGTCAACTCATCAAAGGCCTGCTGGATACGGTGGGCTTCCACCATAGGCCCCAACTGCCTTAATTCTTCCAAACCCTGCTCCGTCAAGAGATAGGGCTCGATTTTTCCTATAACCTTGTGAAATTCAAGGCTTTCAATAATTTTACTATTCATATTTTCCTACTTAGTCAAAAAGGATAAGGTTCCCCTTACCCTGCAATATTACTCAACCAAAGAGATTTAAAAAAACTACTCGTAAATGGTGTGTACTGAATCATAAAATTGGCCAGAAAACTTCCATGGAGCCTATCTTGAATTGCTGCCAAGGGGATGGTCGATAGCAAGACCAAAACAATCTGCAAGGAAAGAAAGGTCACCAAAACAGCTATAGCACCACTAATAAGATTGGTCGTTCTTGTATCCGGGTTAAATTCCTCTAGCAGATGGACAAAAATCCCCACAAAACGTGCCAATCCATAGATCAGGATATAGATCAAAAGAAAGGCAAGACCAGCATAGAATACCTTGTCCAAATCAAATAGATAGTTTTCATCAAAGTAATAGGTCGAACTACCCTGAGTGGCATTGGCAAAAGGCACCCAAAGGTAGAGAAAGGCTATCCACTTCTTGTAAGTAGCCGTTGCAATGACCAGGGCCAAAATACTAGATAGACCATAGAAAGCCTGCAAGACCAAGCCACGACTGTAGCCAATATAGAAGCTCCAGGCCAAAATTAGCAAAATTACTAATGAAATCATGCCTTCTCCTCAAGTTCATCCAAATCAACTAATGTGACATTTTTCTTCAATACTTTTTCTTTTACAGAGGCCAACTCTGCCTCCGTCTGCTCAAAAGCTATTTCACGCGTTAATTGAACAGAGAGGGCGTTGATTGCCAATAAAAGCGCCAAGGTTTCAGGGTCAGCCGTTGGCATCTTTTCCTTGATTGCCTGATATTTTTCGGTTGCAACACGCTCAATTTCTTCCATGAAGAGATTATCATGTTCTGTCGTTAAGGTTAATTGCTTCTCACCAAATGTAAATTTATATCGATTTAAGTTTGCCATAAAACACCTCGCTTACCATTATACAATAAAATAGATGATTTTGCTAATCCATATCCTACAAAGAATGTTTTCTGCGTGCAAAATCTACAAATCGGAATTTATCAATCTTATGCTTGCTTTCTGTATATTGGAACTGTCTTGTATCCCCCAGATAGACCCGGGACTTGATGAGAACCAAATAATCATCCTGGCACTGCATCAAATCACGTTCTTCCCGACTGGTAGGCTCCACCGTAATTTCCTTTTGCGCATAGGCGATATCCAAGCCCAACTGACCTTCTAGGTATTCATAGATGGACTTCTCCGCAATCTCAAAAGTCAACTCAGGAACCAACTCCTCAGCCAAATAGTCCGTATCCACTACAGAAACCTTCCCATCAATAGAACGTGTACGGACAACTTTCCAGACCTTGCTATAGGGTTCAAAACCTGTCAAACTAGCCAGACTGCTGTTGACCGTCACCTGTTCTAGACTGACAACCTGTGTCTGACTAGACAATTGAAGAGAGTTGGTCAATTCCTGATAGGAGGTTAAGCCAGAAACAGGAAAATTCAAGATCTCTTGCTTCAAGACCATGGAACCACGTCCCTGAACCTTTTGGATGAGCCCTCCTTCTGTCAACATAGCCAAGGCCTTGCGTACCGTGTCCCGACTAACCCCATAGATTTCCTGCAATTGTTGTTCGGTCGGTAAGGACGTTTCTGCAGGATATAGATTTGTACGGATTTTTTCCTTTAAATCATGATAAATTTCTTGGTATTTTTTCATTTTTTAACCCCATATATTGACTGCTTTCTATCATACAACATCACTATTATAACAAAATTTTAAAAAATTTAAGTAAAAGGGCTTGCATTATTTTTTGAAATCGGATACAATAATAGCACAAACGAAATTTGTCCGTACAAATTTCGTATATCCAATTTGTTGTGTCCCTCTAAAACATGATAAATCGGAAAACAAAGTCTTTTAGTTTACTTTTGGTACTAAGCAACTAGCTACTGGCTGCTCCAACAGTCAGAGCAGCGACTATTGAAGGTTAAAAATCATACTGCTGATAAAATGTAACCCTCATAGAGTACGGCAAAGCGAGTTAGCAAAGTACCAAGAGAGAAGCTAAATGACTAAAAAATATGGGAACGGCACTAGCCCAATTGTGCCTAGAAGGAATAATATATGGGAAAATTTGAAAAAGAAGCCAAACAGCTCTTGGACGCTATTGGCGGCAAAGACAATGTCACAGCAGTTTCTCACTGTGCGACACGGATGCGTTTTGTTCTTGCAGATGACAAAAAAGCAAATGTCAAAGTCATCGAAGACCTTCCAACCGTAAAAGGAACCTTCACCAATGCTGGTCAGTTCCAAGTTATCATCGGTAACGATGTCCCTCTTTTCTACAACGACTTCACAGCCGTATCTGGTATCGAAGGTGTATCGAAAGAAGCAGCCAAGTCAGCAGCTAAAAGCAACCAAAATGCCATCCAACGCGTGATGACTATGTTGGCAGAAATCTTCACGCCGATCATCCCAGCCCTTATCGTCGGCGGTTTGATCCTTGGTTTCCGTAACGTATTGGAAGGCGTACAATGGTCTGCTTTGAATGGGAAGACAATCGTTGAAGTATCACCATTCTGGAACGGTGTCAACCACTTCCTCTGGTTGCCAGGTGAAGCCATCTTCCACTACCTACCAGTAGGTATCACTTGGTCTGTATCTCGTAAGATGGGTACATCTCAGATCCTCGGTATCGTCCTCGGTATCTGTTTGGTTTCTCCACAATTGCTCAACGCTTACGCAGTACCTGGTACAGATGCTGCAACCATCGCTAGCGACTGGTCTTGGAACTTCGGCTTCTTCTCAATCGCTCGTATCGGTTACCAAGCACAGGTTATCCCAGCCCTCTTGGCAGGTTTGGCCCTTTCTTACCTAGAAATCTTCTGGCGCAAGGTTGTTCCTGAAGTGGTATCGATGATTTTCGTACCATTCCTCTCCCTTCTGCCAGCACTTATCTTAGCTCATACTGTCCTTGGTCCTCTTGGTTGGACTATCGGTCAATGGATGTCAACTATTGTATTGGCTGGTCTAACTGGTCCTGTAAAATGGCTCTTCGGTGCTGTATTTGGTGCCCTTTATGCGCCATTCGTTATCACTGGTCTTCACCACATGACCAACGCCATCGATACCCAATTGATTGCAGATGCTGGTGGTACTGGTCTATGGCCAATGATCGCACTTTCAAACATCGCTCAAGGTTCAGCAGTATTTGCCTACTTCCTCATGAACCGTAAGAATGAAAAAGAGGCACAAATTTCGCTTCCAGCAACCATTTCTGCCTACCTTGGTATCACTGAACCAGCCCTCTTTGGTGTCAACGTCAAATACGTTTACCCATTCGTAGCGGCTATGATCGGTTCAAGTATTGCTGGTCTATTATCTGTAACCTTTAACATCCAAGCTGCTTCTATCGGTATCGGTGGTCTTCCAGGTATCTTGTCTATCAAGGCTGAATACTGGGGAGTATTTGCCCTCACTATGTTGGTAGCAATTGTAGTTCCAATGATTTTGACAGTTGTTTTCAAACGTGCAGGACTATTTGCAAAAAAGGATGAGGCTCCTGAAGAAGTAAAAAGCGTAACTCCAAGCGTTTCCTCAGGAGAAAAATCTGATTTGATCAGCCCCCTAACTGGTCAAGCAAAAGAATTATCACAGGCAACTGACCCTGTATTCGCATCAGGTGTCATGGGACAAGGTGTCCTAATCAATCCGAGTGAAGGTCTTCTGGTAGCACCTGTTGATGGTGAAGTATCTGTACTCTTCCCAACCAACCATGCAGTTGGTATCACTGCTGCAAATGGTCTGGAATTACTAATGCACATCGGCATGGATACTGTCAGCTTGGAAGGAAAAGGCTTTACAGCCCATGTCAAACAAGGTGACAAGGTTAAAGCAGGTGACAAATTGATTAGCTTTGACATCGATGTTATCCAGGCTGCCGGTCTGGTAACAGAAACACCTGTCATCGTAACAAATCAAACTGATTTCAATACAGAGGTTCTTGGAGAACTTCCTCGTTCAGTAGAACGTGGACAAGCTATCCTAACCGCTAAAAAGAATTAATGTACTAGGAGGGCGCAGGGTAACTTGCACCTCCTATCATTGCTTTATCAACCAAGACAATTCAAGAAAGAGAGAGCAAAATGACAATAGACAAACGGAAGGTTGTTTATCAAATCTACCCCAAATCATATAAGGACACGACAGGAAATGGTGTCGGGGATTTACGAGGAATTATTGAAAAACTTCCTTATCTAAAGGAATTAGGCATTGACATGATCTGGCTCAATCCTTTCTACCCAAGTCCGCAACGGGACAACGGTTATGATATTTCTGATTATACAGCTGTCAATCCTGATTTCGGCACCATGGCTGACTTTGAAGAAATGGTGACAGTCGGTAAAGAGCTGGGTATTGAATTCATGCTGGACATGGTCCTCAACCACTGCTCAACCGACCACGAATGGTTCCAAAAAGCCCTAGCAGGCGACGAATACTACCAGGATTTCTTTATCCTGCGTGACCAGCCAACTGACTGGGTGTCTAAATTTGGTGGCAATGCCTGGGCTCCTTTTGGAGATACTGGGAAATACTACCTCCACCTCTTTGACGTGACCCAAGCCGACCTCAACTGGCGAAATCCTCATGTCCGCGAGGAACTCTTCAAAGTGGTCAACTTCTGGAAAGACAAGGGTGTCAAAGGCTTCCGCTTCGATGTCATTAACCTGATTGGTAAGGACGAAGTCCTCGAAGACTGCCCAATCAATGACGGTAAGCCTGCTTACACCGACCGCCCAATCACCCACGACTACCTCAAGATGATGAACAATGCTACTTTTGGAGCAGAAAAAGGCTTCATGACCGTCGGGGAAATGTCTGCCACCACCATTGAGAACTGCATTCTCTACACAGCTCCTGAGCGGGAAGAATTGTCCATGGCCTTCAACTTCCACCACTTGAAAGTGGACTACAAGGACGGTCAAAAATGGACCATTATGGACTTCAACTTTGAGGAACTTAAACGCCTCTTCCACACTTGGGGGGAAGAAATGTCCATCGGAAATGGCTGGAACGCTCTTTTCTACAACAACCACGACCAGCCTCGTGCCCTCAACCGCTTTGTTGATGTGGAAAGTTTCCGCAATGAAGGAGCAACCATGCTAGCAGCCTCTATCCACCTGTCACGCGGTACGCCTTACATCTACATGGGCGAGGAAATCGGCATGATTGACCCCGATTACGACAGCATGGACGACTACGTCGATGTGGAATCTATCAATGCCTATCAGATGCTCTTGGACCAAGGTCACGCACCTGAACAGGCCTTCAAGATTATCCAGGCCAAGTCCCGTGACAATTCCCGCACTCCGATGCAATGGGATGCTTCTGACAATGCAGGCTTCTCAACAGGAACTCCTTGGCTAAAGGCTGGCAAATCCTACCCAACCATTAACGTTGAGCAGGAAAAAACAGGTCCAATCTTCACCTTCTACCAAGAACTCATTCGCCTGCGGAAAGAACTCCCTCTGATTTCAGAAGGGGACTACAAGGCAGCCTATAAGGACAGCCAGAAAGTCTATGCCTTTGAACGCTTGCTAAATGACAAAAAACTGTTGGTCCTCAACAATTTCTTCGCAGAAGAGGTTGAACTAGACCTGGCAGACGACTATGCCCACGGTCAAGTCCTCATCAGCAACTATCCTGACAGCAAACTCGGTAAAAAAATTAGCTTGAAACCTTATCAAGCTTTAGCGATTATAGTGAAATAAGCAAGAAAAGAGGAGCCCGCTCCTCTTTTGTGATAGAATGAAATAAAAAATGGAAAGGAACATTATGCTCCAAGAATTTTTGAACAAGGTCAACAATCCTGTCTTGAAGGACAAACTGGCAAGAATCTTCACCCAAATCCAGCAAGAATTTCCAAGTCTAACCACAGAAATCAAATGGAACCAGCCCATGTTTATCATGGACGGAACCTTTATCATTGGTTTCTCTACTGCCAAGGCTCACATTTCCATTGCACCTGAAACGGTCACTATGGAAACCTTTGCCAAGGACATCAAGGAAGCAGGCTACGAAGCAACCTCCAACCTCTTCAAAATCAAGGAAGACCAAGAAGTCAACTGGGACCTTCTCCGCAATATCATCGCCTATAACATGGACGAGAAGAAAGGCTATGATAAGTTCTGGAGATAAGAAACGAATGAAAATCTGCCTGGAAAATAACTTCAAAAAAATCGTAGTATTTTTAGCTATTTTTCAAGAAATACTGTTATAATTATATTACAGAAACAGCTATCCCAGGGGGGAGATAGCTGTTTTTTTGATTATCCATCGTTTGTAATGCCCTAATGGATCACATATTAGGAGTAGACTGATTGAGCACTTGGTGCTGTACCCAATCAGTATTTTTTAGTGCCACCAGTTCCGTAATAAATGTTTTCATGTTAATTCTCCTTTTCAAAATCAAGATCAACCATCAATTCAAAATCCTCCGACAAGCGAACCAGACCAAACTTATCCAGATTTAGCTCCTGTCCAAATGCATCCAAATGCTTGTGATAACCTGATTGCACAGCGATCGCTTCGCCGTCACAGAATGTCGACATAAACTCATCTCCCTTACCAAATCGAACCCCTTCTGCATTGATAAAGTAATACTTGCCATCTTCTACACAGTAGGCATAAGGGCTTGAACCAAATCCTGAGAGGAAGTCTAAATCTTCTGACTGGAACAAGATGTGACCATCTTCGTTGATAATATTCCAAAAGATTGATTTCTCTTCATCCATCTCAATAATGATCTCATCACCATCTTCTTCTATTACTTGGTCTTCTACAGCCACTGCTCGTTCAATTTGGACACTAGCTAAACCATTTGCCCCAAAGGTGCTGGCTCGTAAAAATTGATTTTTAAAGACAATATTCCCTTCACCATCAATATAACCCCAGAGCCCATTTTGTTTATAGGGATGCAGATTACCAAACTCACTCACCTTCAAACTCTCGCAACAAGCTGATACAACAACATCTCCCTGCTTATTGATGATACCTACTTCATCCCCAACCTTGAAGGTTGTGATGTCCTTACTTGTAAACTTTTCCACTTCCCATTCGGATGGATAGTAGAAAACGATTTGACCAGAGGTATTTACAAAAGCAGTTTGACCAGTATGCAAGGTCACATTTGACAAACCACCCGCAAAATGAGAGGCAGCCGCAAAGGTCATCCCAAAGACAGCCTCGCCCTTTTCATTGATAAACCAGGTCTTGCCATCTTTTGTAACAGGAGCCAAACCATTTTCAAAAATAGAGGCATCGTCAAACTGAGGTTCTATGACAAGATCATTCTCTTTATTGATGTAACCAAACAAACCATTGTCGAACTGGACAGGAGCCAGACCATTCTCCGCAAATTCATAAGCCAATTGGTACTGACAAGGAATGACTTCTCGGCCTGTTTCATCTACATAGCCAACCAAGTCATCCATAACTACCTGCCGCATCCCATGGGACATAGAGGAAATTTCATCATAGTGCTTTTCCGACCTAAAAATAACATCCATATCTTCATTGACAGCTATGTAGGAACTCAACTCACGAATTAGATAGGTATTGCTCAAATCTAATTTATGAATACTAGCATAGAATTGGTTGTTTACAATCCGTCCATCTTCCCCAAGCAAGCAATAGGTTTGATAGTGCTGAGCTATGGCTAATCCTTCTTCCGAGAATTCTGAAATCGCATGGTAACCCTGATCAAAGTTCAATTTCTTATTGAGTTGCTTACCTGTCCGATCAATAATTCCCCACGAACTAGGTGAGTGATTAAATTTAACAGGCGCTGCCCCCTTGGCTGAGAATTTCTTAGCCTCTGTAAATTGGAAAGGAATTGCCAGCTGACCTTCTTCATCTAAGTAACCCCAGAGCTTGTCTTTTCTGACTGCAATCAGACCATTAGAATATTCGGATATTTCGGAATAAAGTGGTGGAAAAATCATTGTTCCATCTACTGTCATCAAACCAAACAAACCATTCTTTTTCAATAATAATAGTGACATCATAGTACCTCTTTTCTTATTTATGGGACTATTATATAAAATGTTATGGGTAGAATATTACACATTATCAACTTCTATTGGTATTTTTTTAATATTTTTTCTAAACCTTCTTTCATTCTCTTCCGGAGATGGTCGGGAGCTATTATTTCAAAATGTTCCCCGTATTGCAGAGCCCAGTGATAAAAGGCATCTTCATTACAGATAAGATCAACGGTCACTATATCTCCCTCTTGTTTCACGAAGCGAAAATCCTTGCCAAACCAGTCAATTACAATCCCCACTAATTGTTCTTTGAAGGCAAGCCGAACTTTGCCAGTCGGACCAGAAAACATATAGAGATGCTCTTTCATGTACTGACCAAGATGGAACCGATCCCTCATACTAGCACTTTCATCCAACTTACGTCGTGGTTCTGAGAGGACCTCAACCTGAGTAATCCGATCCAGACGGCGGTTCTCCAGATATTGCCCCCGACAGTCGTCATAACAAATCACATAGTAGCGAGACATGGAAGAAACAATGTAATAGGGACTGATGATACTAGTGCCTGTATCCACTAATTTCCCCGACAGATTGTAACGACAGGTCGTAATTTGAACCTTTCTATTCTTCTCAATAGCTTCCTCCAAACCTTCAACAACTTGATCCAGGCACATATTATCAGTATGGTTCATGGAGGACAGATAGCTAATGTGTTTGGCCCGGTTTTTAACACGGCTAGGAGATAGATTCCTTAATTTTTCAATCAAGGTGACAGCCTGTTCATCCGGCATATGTTTAGCATAGAGGATACTATCAATCAGGTATTTTAATTCATTATCAGAAAAATCCCGGCGAATATAGACACCCCGTTGACCTTCAATATATCCCTCTTCTTTTAATCTCACCAGATAGTTGGAAAGAGTCTTTCTGGTAATCGAAATGGTATAGTCAGTGTCTAAACGCTTCATAATCTGCGCTTGTGTGAGCCTGGTTTGGGGGCTGGAATATTTTTTTAATATCTCTAAGATATAGATCGCCAGCAACAATTTATCTTTCATATCTCAACCGCCAATTGTTATTTTTCTCTATTCTAAAAAATTTTACTACTATTTGCAAGTCCAATAACTTTCCTCTGGGCGACTTTGACCGGTTGGCAGTACAATCGCATAAAATACTTCCATTCCGTAGATAAATTCACGCAATTCCCCACGCTTTTTCTTTTCTCGGATATATTCCAACCAAACGTTTGCTAGACTATAGTTATCTATGCTGGTGATATGGTGGTTGAGAACTGGCTTATGAAAATTTGTAGCCGCCCCGTCATTTGAACAGTGTTTTCTTAATTGCCAGCGGTCTAACATGGTCTGGGTTCCTAAATCAGACCCCATATTAGTATAGAATAGAGATTCCATCACCTTAGCAACATCTTTCAGACCATTTTGTGAGTTGAGAAAAGAGGCTATCCCTGATTGAGAACGATGGAAAAGACAGAAGGGTTTGCTTTTTAACCACTGAATAATGTCACTGTCTACTTTAGCGACTTCCATTGCTCGTATGGTTACTCGCGACCAGTCCTTAACCCCTGTATCTGACCACAATAAGCGATCAGAAAAAGTTGCAAACAAATAATCCCTTTTCAAGAGCCGTTCTGTATTATCAATCGCCTCCTTCCTAGCCTTATTTTCATCCTGACGATACTTCTCCACCCAAGAAAAATTCTCTGAATGCGAATAAGCACTAAACTCACAATGTTCCACTGTTCTAGCAGTGCATTCCTCCACCATACCCGTTCTCGATGAGTAATGATATAGCACCATCTTCCAATCCTCCTTTATTCTTCCAACTCATAGTCATAGTCATCATCTTCTTCAAATAAGTAGGCTATCTCTTCTTCCCATGCTTCATTCTCCCTTGCGACTAAGAAGTCCGAATAACCACATCTGAAATAACCAATCCCAATAAATTCTCCTGTATGATAGACTTCGTATCCTAGCCAAGCAAAGAATTCAATAATGCTATATTTTGCATACAAGCGTTCTACCAAAAGTGGCAGTATCTTATCAATGCTCATCCCTGGGGCAGGACTTGGTCCACCCGCTATCCAATAATCCCCATCACAAGCATAAAATTGCTCCACCATTTTTATTAACTGAGGATCTTCCGTAAAATCAGCCGCGGGTCCCAGAACAGTCATTGGTAAGGCTCCATTTTCATACTCTTGGAATAAAAATTCCAAAATAGCTTCCTCAAGCTCCTCACTATTCAAGAACACATGAAGATACTCTGAACTGCCTTCTATATTTAACAGATTTCCCGGTCCATGCCCCTTAAAACACGGCTCTACGAGCGAGCTATATTGTAAACTTGGATACCTCCGGCGATTGTCCTCCCATTTTTCCAAATAGGCTTCCCCTTCTGCCTTGGTTTCAAAATGAGGACTGGTTTCTACTTCACATTTTCGAAAAAGACCACCACATTTTGCCACTTTTCCTTGATAATTGATATGAAACATTAGACACTTACTCCATTTTCTAAGCTTTCAAAAGTATAGTTTCCAGGAAGGAAAAAGTTTTGGGTATAGATGATGGATTGTTCCTTGTCCAAGACCTGATACAGGATACCCATGCCAGTGTCAAAGCGATTGATGTCAATGAAAATACAGGTATCCTGGTCCCTATTTAAAAGACCAATATCATACATAGCTTCTTTATAGGTATCAAAGATTCTTTCTGTCATCCCCTCAACAGCTATGAATAGACGAGGATCGGCTTCCAAACCGTGAAAAGTAAAGGGAATTAACATCCATCTTTGAAAAACAGGTCCATAGGGTCGCACCCACATCTTCTCTAAAGGATAATCATCCCCACGGTAGTAGTCAAATGGAACCCTGTGAAAAGAACTCTTACCAAAGAATGCAATCAACTGATGCTTGTCCTCCGAATGATGAACCAAGATAGTATCCTTAGGTATATCTGAAAAATCTTCAGGAGCAACTTCTTGAGGCAATCTTCTGTACTCAATGACAACCGAGGAACCAAAAGGTTCTCCACTGGTCACATAGAGTACATCCTGTTGTTCAAAAGCCTCCAGACGATCATAGTCAGGCGAATAGGTCTTCCGTGTCACAATTTTCTTCCGAATGTGTGGCTTTATTTCACTTCCTGAATGATAAAAGTTTGCGGTCCGATTGGTGAAGTATTCTTTTTTCACAAAATAAACAAGACCTGCCATGATAGCCAGACCAAGTAAGCCCGTCAGCACCTTACTTGGCAGAATAATCTTATATAAAACAAAGATAGTTGCTAGAATAAGCAGACAGCCTTTTTTATTGTTCATAGGTCCCCCATTCAAAGGTCACAGGCTTCTCTTCCGTTCCCATGACAAATTCACCCCGTTGCAAGGCACGACCATTCTTGTCCGTCAACACATAGGTCCACTTTGCGCCGTATTTCGTTTTTCTTATCTCCGTGTACCAAATAATGTCCTCGACTTGATTGATAGAAGCAAGCAGTTTTTCCCACTCTGGAAACTGATTTCTATTTTGCTCACTAGACCAACCAATAACCAGGCGTGGATCAGCTTCAAAACCATGGTAACCAATAGGAATAATATGAGTCCTATCATACTGCCCAGCATCTACTGGACGGATCCACGGCCGCAAAGACCGTCTATGATAATCTCCCAGCCCTAGCTCCTTGTCACGCTTAAAACGTTTAGCAGACTGTTTACGGAAGCGAGCCAAAACCTGATGAACCTCCCCATCATGATAAATCTTGATATGATCATAGGGCATATCGTCAATGTCAAATTCATGCAACCACCGATTGGAACGACGATAGGTGATAACTGTCTTGTCTGGATTTTCAGCAGTATCTATCGTGAATTTCATAATCGTCTGCTTAGCGAAGGCTTCTAAATCATCCAATTGAGGATTGTAGAAACCATCTCTCACGATAATCCCCTCTTGAAAGGCATGGCGCACGGCCAGTGCCTCTTCCGTCTTTCTCTGCTCCATCCTCTTGGCACGTTCTTTTTCATCTTTCAGTGCCTGCTCTTTTTCCCTGAAGGTTGATTTACGATACCAAAGAACGAGGAGAATAAAGATGACAATTGTCCCTTGAAAAGCATAGTCTGTCGTCAACTCCATAATCCACCAAATCGAATAGACAAAATAAAGAATAGGGAGTAGATGGAGATGGGAACGGTAGCGGGCATAAAAGTCTGGAAAGAAAAGCCGCGCAAACAGTATCCCAGTATAGAGCCAAAACATCACATTGATAAAGGTAAAGGGCCACAGGGATGCAAGCGTGTTGCGAACCACAAAAACACCCACTCCGAACAAGACTATCCGCAATATAAATTCAAATTTCTTCCCCATAGCTATTTCCTTCTAATGTCTGGTTGTTTTGCGACTGGTTTGATAAGACTTGGTTCAGTTAGTGGCTTCAAGGATGTCGCTCGTCTTTCCGCCTCAGTCATTACCTTGCCAGAGCGAGGACCTGTTAGGTATTGCTCTGGTTTGTAAATTTTCCAATTTTTCCCTTCCTCATCCATAGTCCAATACAAAGAAAGAGTAATGAAGGGAAGTTGGACAGGAACGACTGTCGCCCAGTGGTATCTAATTTCTGCATTATACCGCCTATCTTCTTCCCACTTCTGTTGGACAGTAGAGCCGCCTGATGACTTGACCTTGAAAAGTTCCTCATAAAAACCTGGCTTCAGATGTGGAAATACGGGCGAAGCTGGGTCAAAGAGATGATAAGAAAAATTATGCATACTGTAATTAAAACGAATCGAAATCATCTTATACAAGAACACGAGAACCAGAGGGTGAATATAGGTCCCAACCTTTAAAAAAGATAGAAAGGCTGGTAAAGGGACCGACCCTGCTTGAAGATAGACAATACTTAAAAAAATACCACAGACGATAGCTAGGCGATCAAATCTTGGTGTCTTATTAAGAATAAATAGCCTTATCTTCTTAGGCTGATGCTTAAAAAATTTTGGCACCTGCATATAACCAGAACGATCTGTTCCAGCGATAAAAATTGCCGCACGATAGATGAGCCAAAAAGGTAGAACAATTCCGATGCATACAAAAATTAGTAAAGCAATTATAGAAATAAATCCTCCAATTACCCGAAAGAACCCATTCTCCTGCAGCAAACTTTCGACACGAAACAGAGAATAGACTGTTGGAATGAACAGAAAAAGGACGACCGCTACCATAGCAAATAATTTTAGATAAATCTCCTTATAAAAGGTCGATTGCCGTAGATCGTTCATTTTGCCACTGCCGAAAAGCAAGACCACTATTCCCACTACAATAAAATTAGCTAATTTGCTTGGATTGGATAGACTAATGTTAAAAACATCCCAACAAACAATCAGAATAACTATCTTCAGAAAAAACAAAGCAAGATTGCCAATAGACTGAATTCCTTTTAACATATATAACTCCTTAAAATGTATTTGCATATATCCTATGCTTCTGTCTATAGCATAGCAAATACTATGGGTAGTATTTTACCCACAAGGAAAATTCTTGTTCTCGTGGTCAAGTTTTTTATTCTAGTTTACCCTATTTGTCTATGCCACTTCCATTATAGCCCCCCGCCCCGTATATTTTGTCAATATATTTGATAAACATTCGTCTTTTTTGGATTTACAGCTATTGCTCTTGTGATAAGATTGTTTTTTCCTTATTTTATGACAGCTATTCAATAAAAACATTCCCCTTTTATCCAATAAGAATACGCAAAAAAACTCATCCTCTAAAGGATGAGTTTTACTATTTGTCTTATGGATTAAATGACACGTGTACGTGGTCGTAGTGGTTTTCTGTAATGCTTCCGCGGTCTGGCATCAAGTTCCAAGTGTAAGCTGGACCGTAGATACTGTCAAATGGCGCATAGAAACGTTGTTTCCAGATGATATAAGAAATGTTTTTCGCACCCATATTAGCAATAGCATACTCTGCCACCTGGTCACCTAATGCTGAACTTTGTGGTACCATGAAGTCAATTGCCAATCCCTTACCATGGTCGCCAGAATCACCAGGACGGTAACCTGAGAAAGAAGTAATACCGAAGGCATTAGCTACTTCTGCACGGAAGGCTGCGACCTGTGGTTGCAAGCCTACATCGTAAGAGCTAGTTGCTGCCTGAGTTTGAGCTGCCGCTGCTGCTTGGGCTTCTGCTGCTGCTTGAGCTTCTGCTGCCGCTTGGGCTTCCGCCGCTGCTTGAGCTTCCGCCGCCGCTTGGGCTTCTGCTGCCGCTTGAGCTTCCGCCGTCGCTTGAGCTTCTGCTGCCGCTGGCTCAACAGGGGCTGTTACCTCGGCTGGAGTTTCTACTGCTGGCTCAACAGGGGCTGTTACCTCGGCTGGAACTTCTACCGCTGGCTCAACAGGGGCTGTTGCCTCGGCTGGAGCTTCTACTGCTGGCTCAACGGGCGCTGTTACCTCGGCTGGAGCTTCTACTGCTGGCTCAACAGGGGCTGTCGCCTCGGCTGGAGCTTCTACTGCTGGCTCAACGGGTGCTGTTGCCTCGGCTGGAGTTTCTACTGCTGGAGCGACTGGGGCTACTACAGGAACTTCAGCCAAGTTTACAACTGTATTTTCAATAGTCGCCTGATTAGCTGTCACATCCACAGTTGCTTGAACAGTTTCTGCTGGATTTTCCTGGCTTGGTGTTTCAATTTCAATCTGGGTAACTTGATTGTTTTGATCAAGAGTAGCTGTCAAAACTGTATCTGGGAAAATCAAGTTAATATCTGTAATCTGATTGATTTTAGCCAACAAATGCATATCAACATTCATAGCTGAAGCGATAGCACTAAGGGTATCACCATACTTAACCGTATAAGTCAACTGACCTTCATTGTTAGTAATTTCAGTAATGATTTCTTCAACAGTTCGTGGTGTCCACTCCAATGCGAGAACTTGTGGACTAACCATACCAGTTGTGAAAAGTGAAAGGGCCAAGGTTGACGCGTACATCATTTTTTTATTTGTTTGCAAAAGGGATGTTTTTCTCTTACGACGCATATGCTTTGGTTTTGTAACTCTTTTACGTTTCATCTTCTATTCCTTTTCTGATTTGATAATCCTATCATATACGAATCCGATTTGAAATACAAGCACTTACAGAGCTTTTAAATAAACTGTAGCCCTTACGTAATATTACTTTTTTTCTGTCACAAAACCCATATATTTGTTACAGTTCTGTCACATTATTGACTAAAGAAAGCCATCCAAAAATCTACCTAAAGCTCCCAAATAGAGTTCAAGGAGCTTCCTAAACTTCCTCCGGATAGACCAAGCCCCATTCTTTGCGGAGTTGGGTCATAATGTCCATTACATCTTGGGTGTAGGCTAGATGCATGGTATTTTCAAGTCCTGCGACTGCTTTTTCCATATCCGTCACTTCATAAGAGAGGGCCTCGGTAGTTTGGCCTGCCTCAATGACTTCTTGATTACCGTCCTCGGTATAGGTAATGACTGCTTTTTGGCCACGAGGATACTCATAGAGTTCAATATAACCTCTGTCATAGGCAATTGTCCCCCGTTTTGGCTGTTTGGCATGAAGGGTCAATGCAATGGTTGCCATCTCTCCTGCATCATTGCTGAGCAAAATACCTACCTGCTCGTCCACACCTGTCGGAGCTAGTTTAACCTGGGATAGGACCTGACTTGGCTTTTCTGTCATAAACCAACGGACAAAGGAAAGAGCATAGACACCGATATCTAAAAGAGCACCTCCTGCCAAGTTCTTATTGAAAAAGCGGTTGGTCATGTCATATTCCTTGTAGCTACCAAAGTTCATCTGAATCATCTTCAACTCTCCCAGCTTGCCACTGGCAACCACTTCGCTCAACTGACGATAGATTGGCATGTGGAAAATGGTCATGGCTTCTGCCAGGATAACCTGATTTGCCTCAGCTAATTGAATAGCTTCTACCAATTCTTCTGAATTAAGCGTAATAGACTTTTCACAGAGGACATGTTTCCCAGCCTTCAAGGCCTTTCTCAAATAATGGATATGGGTATTGTGAGGCGTAGAAATATAGATAATGTCTACTTCAGGATCCTCAAATACCTCATCGATTTCTCGATAAACTTTCTCGATGCCATATTTTTTCGCAAACTCCGCACCCTTATCATAGGTGCGGTTGGCTACCGAATAAAGATTGCCACCCATAGCCTGCAAGGCCTGAACCAATTCATTGGCAATGACACCTGTCCCCAAAGTCGCCCACTTGTACTGTACTTGATCTTTCATTGTCTACCTCACTTTCTCCTCCTATTATAGTAAAAACCACCCTTTTCTGCACACTCTAACCCGCATTTATGATACAATAAAAACATGAATACTCTTGTCCTAAAGCCATCAACCCAGCAAAAACAGGCCATGCTAGCCCACTACGACCGCTATCGACAGGCTAGCAAAAATCCTTATATAGAAGCATTTTTCAAACTAGCTGGTGCTAGCTTGTCCATCTATACTTCAGGCAAGGTCGTTTTCCAAGGGGAAATGGCAGAGCAGGAAGCAAGGCTCTGGGGTTATGAGCCAGAAAGATCTGAACTGACAACCAGTCCTGGTCAAGACCTGCCCATGATTGGTACGGATGAAGTAGGAAATGGGTCTTATTTTGGTGGTTTGGCAGTCGTTGCTAGTTTTGTCCGCCCAGAAGACCATGCCTTTCTCAAGTCGCTTGGCGTGGATGATTCCAAAAAAATGACAGACAAAAAAATCTGCCAAATCGCTCCTCTCTTAAAAGAGAAAATCCCCCACCAAGCTCTGCTATTGACCCCCAAAAAATACAATGAGGTCATCGAGCAGGGCTACAATGCGGTGTCTGTCAAGGTCGCCCTACACAATCAGGCTATTTTCCTGCTCCTACAAAAGGGAACCCAGCCTGAGAAGATTGTCATTGATGCCTTTACTTCTAGCCAAAATTATCAAAAATACCTAAAGAAAGAAGCCAATCAATTTGCTAATCCAGTGACCTTGGAAGAAAAGGCTGAGGGCAAGTACCTGGCTGTAGCAGTATCTTCTATCATTGCAAGAAGTATGTTTTTAGAGAACCTTACCCAGCTTGGTCAACTGGTAGGCAGAAACCTACCTTCCGGAGCTGGAAGCAAATCCGACCATGTCGCAGCCAGCATCTTAAAAGAATATGGTCTGGCAGGCCTAAACCAAACTGCCAAGCTCCACTTTGCCAATACGCAAAAAGCACAAAAATTATTGAAATGAGGAATAAATATGGGAAAAAGACGAGGCTTCATAGCCTTCTTAGCTGAATGGGGGACACTCATTCTCTTTATGATCGCTCTCGTTGCTAGTCGCTACTTCTTGTGGGACCCTGTATCCGTTGATGGTCATTCTATGGATCCTACTCTCCAACACCAAGAAAAGTTAGTAATGTTCAAAACCACATCCATAGATCGTTTTGATATTGTCGTGGCCAGCGAAATAGATAGCGATGGCAAGGAAAAACTCATTGTCAAACGAGTTATCGGCATGCCAGGCGATACCATTCGCTATGCAAACGATGTCCTCTATATCAACGAGCAGGAAGTGGATGAACCCTATCTTGATGAATACTTAGCAGCCTTTCAAAAGGACAAATTGCAAGAAGAATATGCTTACAACAAACAATTCCAAGCCGTTGCCCAAACTGCCCAAGCCTTTACACAGGATGCCAATGGTTCTGTTGATTTCAGCCTTACAGTACCAGAAGGACAATACTATCTCTTAGGTGATGACCGCCTAGTATCTTTAGATAGCCGTAGCGTAGGAACTTTCGCGCGCGACAGTATCAAGGGAGAAGTTGTCTTCCGCATGTGGCCTTTCAATCGAATTGGAACTGTTGATTAATACTCTTCGAAAATCAAAACTATCCGTTGTCAAGAGCCTTGATGAGTGGGAGCGGGAAAGAACTCGACTGGTCAAAAAAGAGTTCGTCTTCCCGCCCCCGCACAGTTGATTAGGTCAGATTTGGAGTGTAAAACACGAACAAATCTGCCAATCAACCACTGCGCTGAGATGTTGACACGAACCCTGAGAAGCGAGGTTGAGCTTTTTGCCCAGCCTCAGCCTGTTACCTTGAAACAAGACAGTAACAGAGGTCTATCATCAGCTTCGTTTCCTAGGCTATTTTTGATTTTCATTGAGTATAACACAAACAAGTTTGGAGCACTGTTCCAAACTTCTTTTTTCACTATTTTAGGAAATATTCTCTATGAACGAAGTTTATTTTACCGGCACCATTGACCGGATCATTTTTGAAAATCCTAGTAATTTTTACAAAATCCTGCTCCTCGAAATTGAGGAAACAGACGCCGACTATGACGATTATGACATCATTATAACAGGCACCATTGCCGATGTCATTGAGGGGGAGGATTATCGCTTTTATGGCAATCTAGTCACCCATCCCAAATACGGTCAGCAGCTGCAAATCACGCGCTACGAACGCAGCAAGCCCACTTCTGCTGGTCTGGTTAAGTATTTCTCCAGCGACCATTTCAAGGGAATTGGTCGAAAAACAGCCGAGAAAATTGTTGAGCTCTATGGCGATGATACTATTGATAAGATTTTAGCTGAGCCTGAAAAACTGACCCAAATTTCTGGTCTATCCAGCAAAAATAGGCAAGCCTTTATCGAAAAACTCCGCCTCAATTATGGAACGGAGCTGATACTAGCCAAACTAGCTGAATACGGTATTCCTAATAAGCTAGCCTTTCAAATCCAAGACCAGTACAAGGAAAAAACACTTCAGATTATCGAGGAAAATCCCTATCAACTGGTCGAAGATGTACAGGGACTTGGCTTTACCATTGCCGATAGGATTGCGGAAAACCTAGGAATTGCCAGTGACTCTCCCCAGCGTTTTCGGGCTGGTATGCTCTTTAGCCTCATTCATCGCTCTATGGAAACAGGTGATACCTATGTGGAGGCCAGAGATTTACTAGAAGCTACCCTTGAACTGCTGGAAAAATCCCGCCATACCGAACTAGACCCTGCTGCTGTTGCCCAAGAATTGACAGGGCTGATAGAAGATGGCAAGGTTCAACAAGAAGGTACCAAGATTTTCGACAACAGCCTCTACTTTGCCGAACATGGTATCCATAAAAACCTGACCCGCCTGATGGGAAAAAATGGCTTCAAACCCTTCCCACGCGCAGACGTAGAGGCTGCCATAGCAGAGCTGGAAGGTATGTCTTCCCTGACCTACGATAACATTCAAAAAGAAGCCATCGTCCAAGCCATTACCAATCCGCTTTTTATCCTAACTGGTGGACCTGGTACAGGCAAAACAACCGTCATCAACGGCATTATTGCAGTCTATGCCATCTTACATAAGATTGACTTGACTCGCAACCGAGAAGAATGCCCAGTCCTCCTAGCCGCTCCAACTGGACGAGCAGCCAGACGGATGAATGAATTGACAGGGTTGCCTTCTGCCACCATCCACCGCCATCTGGGGCTTGTCGAAGGACAGGAAGAATCCTACCGAGATGATTACCTCGAAGCCGACTTCATCATCGTAGACGAGTTTTCTATGGTCGATACTTGGTTGGCCAATCAACTCTTCCAGAACATTTCATCCCAGACCCAGGTTCTCATTGTCGGCGATGCCGAGCAATTGCCATCTGTCAGTCCCGGTCAAGTCCTAGCTGACCTATTGAAAATTGACAAGCTACCCAGCATTACTCTAGAACGTATTTACCGCCAGTCAGACGATTCGACCATCGTTACACTTGCCAGCCAAATTCGACAGGGGGCTCTACCTAGCGATTTCCGTGAGAAAAAGGCTGACCGCTCCTATTTTGAAGCCCAGAATGAACAAATTCCAGCCCTGATTGAGCGCATTGTCGGCGCAGCCATCAAGTCGGGCATTCCTGCCAACGAAGTACAAATCCTTGCTCCCATGTACCGTGGTGCCGCAGGCATCGACCAGCTCAACACCATGACCCAGGCCCTGCTCAATCCACTGGAAGAGGGAGAGTTAGAATTCCTCCATAACGAACAAGCCTTCCGCCAAGGCGACCGGGTCATTCATCTAGTCAACGACGCCGAAGCCAATGTCTTCAATGGCGACTTGGGCTATATTACCGACCTCCTACCGGCCAAGTACACCGACTCCAAGCAGGATGAAATCACCATCAACTTCGACGGCAGCGAGGTAACCTATCCCCGTAACGAATGGTACAAAATTACCCTAGCCTATGCCATGTCCATCCACAAGTCCCAAGGCAGCGAGTTCCAGGTCGTCATTCTTCCCATCACCCGAACCAGCCACCGTATGCTCCAGCGCAACCTGGTCTACACAGCCATCACCCGCTCCAAGAGCAAGCTCATCCTCCTGGGCGAAATCTCCGCCTTCGACTACGCCGTCAAAAACGCCGGCACCCTCCGAAAAACCTACCTGGTCCCACGTTTCCAAGGGGAAATGGCAGAGCAGAACAGCAAGGAAGCTTTGACTGAAAAAGACGAAAGCAAAACAGCTGCAACTACACAAACCCAGCCCCCTACTCAGCCAGACAGGAAAAAACAGGCTGAAGTAGTCAAAGAAAACAACCAACAACTCTCCCTTCTTGATTTAGACCAGCCAGAAAAAACAAATTTCCAACCCACAGAATACATTTTAACTGTAGACAACCTACTAACCATCGACCCCATGATTGGCATCCAAGAGGCAGATATAGAGGAATTTTTCAAAAACAAGTAACAAAAACATTTCTTTTGTTACAAAAATGTTACAAATATTACAATTTTGTGTTGACAAGCTTGTTTTTATTTGTTATACTCTGTTTATAAGCGGAGGTAAGAACAAATGAAAAAGATATTCAACTACTCAGTATTGTTGCTTTCTGTAACCTGTCTATTGACAGCTTGTTCAGCAAAAAAACAAGAAAGCCAGACAGAAGCAACCACCAGTAAAACGACCCAAGCAAGCACCAAGCAGACAAGCACTGCTAACAGTTCTAGCTCTGTGGAAAAAACAAGTGAAACTAGCTCTTCGACAGATACAAGCCAACAAACTGAGGGAAGTCAGGAAAATCAAGATAGCCAAAGCTCTCAAGCCCAAGAAAGTGTCCTAAGTACCGAAACAACTCACACTCAGCTACTAACTTTGCCAGCTACTAATATCCCCGACGACCTAGTTGGAAAATGGCAAGGAAGTAGCCAGCAAGCGCGCAATGTTGAAGTAACTATCAGCGCAGACGGCACCTTTACTACTTATGAAGATTTTCGACTTAGTGAAGATGAGGAAGGAGAACACCTCATCCAGACCTACACAGCTCAAATTACAGACCTAGTCGAATATGCTCCAAACCACTACCTAATCCGTGGAGCTGATGGCGAAGGCTCCGCCCTTCTTCCAGGAGTAACTGGCCTCGGCGGACGTATTGCACCAGGTTTTATCCTAGAGGACGGACAATACAAGGTCATTATGTGGGGAAATCCTTTTGACCCATCTGTAGAAGCCGTTTACGACCTGGTATCAGAACCTCATGTACATGTAACCTTGGATAAGGTAGAGTAACATATTGTATCTAGCACTTATTAAAAAGCAAATAGCACGAGTTGCTATTTGCTTTTTTGCATTATCACACCAAAACTCACTAAAAGCATCGTTTTTGAAAATATCAAAAAATAAATGCTGATAGATGAATATGTATTACACCTCTTCTAGAACAACTTTACCCGCTATCTCTGCAAATTGCTCTGCTTCGACTTCTGGGAAGTAGTTAAGACAGTTGGCAGTCGCAAAGGCTGCTGCCTCTTTCAAGAAGATTTCTGGGTCTTGCCCTTGGCTGATGCCCTTGACTAGCAAACCCAAGTAGAAATCCCCTGCTGCAATGGGATTGCGTGTTTCTTTCTTTGGCGACTGGATACGGAAAAACCGTTGCCCAATTTTTGCCAGACTACCCTTGCCCCCCATGGTAATGATAATATTTTCATGCGGCGTGACTTCTTTTAGTATCCGCAAAATATCCTCTGGACTTTCCTCATCTAAATCTGGATAGATGTCCTTGAGCTCTTCATTATTGATTTTGATCAAGGCTGGACGGGCTTGATAAGCAGCACGTAAAGCTGGTCCACTGGTGTCCACTATGGTCAAAACCTCTGGGTATTTTTCAATAAACTGCTGAATGTAGTTTTCAGGCATGCCCTTCATCAGACTGCCTGAAAAGACTAGGATATCGCCAGCCTCTAGGCTATTTTCTATCTGCTGGGTAAATTGGTCAAGCAGGTCCGCTGTCAGTTCAAAGCCTTTTTCATAGAACAGCACAACATCGCCTGTGCTGGTTTCCACGTAAATATTGCAGGTTCTTGTGTTCTGATCATTTTCAACGACCTGCAATTGATTTCCCTTTTGGACATTAAGGTCTTGAATGTAGCGACCGATCTGTCCACCTAAAATGGTATGGATCGTGTAGTCTGTCACTCCATTTTCTCGAAGGGCATAAGCCACGTTAAAACTCTTACCACCTGGATAATCTCTGACTTCTGACGGACGTAGGGGAATGTTCTTTTCAATCTTCTCCACAAGAAGCGTACGGTCTAGGGCTGGATTGGGACAAATCAAGTGAATCATAGGGAACTCCTTTTTGTTTTATACATATTATTATACTATATAAACCAAAAATAAAAAAGATAATTCCACGATGGGAACTATCTTTACTTCTATTTTATGATGCAAAAACCGAAATGCGTTCTTGCTGGTAGCCACCTTTTTCGGCAATATCTACTAAGGCCACTGCATAGTCTACATAACTAATATAGCTTTCACCTTGGGCATTGACCTGGAAAACCTCGCCAGCAAGGGTATAAGCACCTGCTTTTTGGCCTTCTGCATCAAAATCAGCTGCTGGGCTGATATAGGTCCAGTTGACCGCTGTTGCCTGACGGTAGATGTCAAGACCTGCGCCCATAGCCTCAGCGACTGGTAGGTAGTCCGCTGGGAAGTCTGGGGCATCCTTGAGCATGCTTGTTTGGCTCTGGTCTAGATAGAGGCTACCTGCACCACCGACAACCAAGAGGCGAGTAGAGGTGCCTGCAAGCAAGTCTGTCAAGTGGCTAGCTAGACGGCTGTGATCTGGTAGCGTTTCTGGTGTCCAAGCACCAAAGGCGTTGACAACCACATCAAAGCCCGCCAAGTCTTCCTTGCTAAGTGCAAAAGCATCTTTTTGGATGACTTCCTGGGCTGCGCTCTTGTTTTCAGAGCGGACAACGGCTGTCACCTGATGACCACGTTCAACTGCCTCTTTGGCAATTGCTTGACCTGCTTGACCGTTTGCTGCAATAATGGCGATTTTCATATTGATTACCTCACTTTTGTTGTAACGTTTTTGTTTACAATACTCAGTCTATACCATATTCGTTGTAATGTCAATGATTACAACTTAAAAGTTTAAAAAAATCATCACGAGGATGATTGAATATCTATAATTCTGCCAATAAATCAGCAATGGTTGTTTGTCCCAATTCTTTTTCCAGAGCCGACTGGGCATTTTCCAAACGGCTATCTAGCAGGGGATGGATAGAGCGGCCGACCTGACAGGCAGGATTGGGTTGCTCATGAAAGCCAAAAAGTTTCCCTTTTTCTCCAAATAACTCTACAGCCTGATAGATATGGAGGAGGGTAATTTTGTCTGGAGCTTGGGCCAAACGTGCGCCACCTACACCACGCGCCACCTGAACCAAGCCAGCCTCTTTCAACTGAGCCAGGATATTGCGGATGATGACTGGATTAACCCCTACACTGCCTGCAATGCTGGTACTGGTCTGTTTTTCCTTTTCTCCCTCCAAGGCTAGCAAGACCAAGATATGACTAGCAATGGTAAATCTACTCGAAATTTGCAATTCTACTTTCTCCTTCCATAAAATTGGTAACAGTCACTCCTAACAAGCGAACACCTTTCTCAGCCTGTCCAACTTCTTCAAAAAGCTGACGGATTTCTTTCTCTATTACTTGAACTTGATTGGTCGCTTCTCCCAAACTATGTCGCTTGGTCAGGGTTGAAAAATCTCCATAGCGGATTTTCAGGACAATGGTGCGCCCTTGTTTCTCATTTCGTTCCAAGCTAACGGCCACCCGTTGACAGAGGCTGACTAGCTCTTTCAAGACATCTTCATCACGATAGAGGAGCTTGCGATAGGTCCTTTCCTTACCGATAGACTTTCGCACCCGATTGGTTTTGACGGGACTATTTGAAATGCCTCTAGCTTTCCGATACAAATCATAACCAAAGCGACCAAAACGGTCAATTAAGACCATTTCTGGCACGTCTAGCAAATCCTGACCAGTAGAAACTCCCATCTCATGCAGACGTTCAACCGTTTTCTTGCCGACACCGTGAAATTTTTCAACAGGCAAAGAGGCTAGTACTCCAACAGCATCCTCTGGCAAAATCAGGGTCAGACCATGCGGTTTTTCCATATCCGAGGCAATTTTAGCCAGGAATTTATTGTAGGAAACCCCTGCAGAAGCTGTCAGATGCAGTTCATTCCAGATGTCGTATTGGATGAGTTTGGCAATTTTGACTGCCGAGCTTAAACCCAGCTTGTTTTCTGTCACATCCAGATAGGCCTCGTCAATGGACATGGGTTCCACCAAGTCGGTATAGCGGTGAAAAATCTCCCTGACCTGTCGCCCCACTTCCTGGTATTTTTCATAATTTCCAGAAATGAAGACGGCTTGCGGACAGCGTTCATAGGCCTCCTTGGAGGACATGGCCGAATGAATGCCAAAGGCACGCGCCTCATAGCTACAGGTAGATACCACTCCACGACCGCCAGACAGTCGCGGATCTGCACCAATAATAACTGGCTTCCCTTTCAAAGTCGGATTGTCCCTGACCTCGATAGCAGCAAAAAATGCATCCATGTCTACATGAATAATTTTTCGAGATAAATCATTGATTAGGGGAAAAATTAACATGGATACTCCTTTCTGCTTTTGTATGTAACACATTATACATTATTTTTACAAATCTTTCACGCCTCGAAAATAAGCGTCTCCCTTCGTTCAAGTTTGAGCTATGAAAAGTAATTTTATCTTTTCTACTTTTTTACATATAAAATGAAAATTATTTCAGTATGTTTTCAACTATTTTTATCTTGTGGAAAGTGCTTACATATGATATACTAAAATATGTGAAAAACAAAACTATCTCAAAGGAGAACCCTCATGTCAACAAAAGTGAAAACTAAAAATGTTACTGAAGACATTTTCGCTCAAGCCTGGGAAGGCTTCAAAGGTGTAGACTGGCAAGAAAAGGCTAGTATTACCCGCTTTGTACAAGCTAACTACACTCCTTATGATGGAGATGAAAGTTTCCTTGCAGGACCAACTGAGCGTTCGCTTCACATCAAGAAAATCATCGAAGAAACAAAAGCTGGCTACGAAGACACACGCTTCCCAATGGACGTGGATCGTGCGACCTCTATTGCTGACATCCCAGCTGGTTTCATTGATAAAGACAACGAGCTGATTTTCGGTATCCAAAACGATGAGCTCTTCAAACTCAACTTCATGCCACGTGGTGGTATCCGTATGGCTGAAACAACGCTTATCGAAAACGGCTATACTCCAGACCCACTTATCCATGAAATCTATACAAAACACGCTACAACTGTAAACGACGGTATCTTCCGTGCCTACACAGCTGACATCCGCCGTGCTCGCCACTCACACCACGTTTCTGGTCTTCCAGATGCTTACTCACGTGGCCGTATCATCGGTATGTATGCTCGTTTGGCCCTTTACGGAGCTGACTACTTGATGGAAGAAAAAGTAGCTGACTGGAATGCCATCACTGAAATCGACGAAGAGTCAATCCGTCTTCGCGAAGAAATCAACATGCAGTACCAAGCCTTGCAACAAGTTGTTCGCTTGGGTGACTTGTACGGTGTTGATGTTCGCAAACCTGCGATGAACACAAAAGAAGCTATCCAATGGACAAACATCGCCTTCATGGCAGTCTGCCGTGTTATCAACGGTGCGGCAACTTCTCTTGGGCGTGTACCTATCGTTCTTGACATCTACGCTGAACGTGACTTGGCTCGCGGTACATTTACTGAATCAGAAATCCAAGAATTTGTTGATGACTTCGTATTGAAACTTCGTACAGTGAAATTCGCTCGTACAAAAGCCTTCGACGAAATCTACTCTGGTGACCCAACATTCTTGACAACATCTATGGCAGGTATGGGTAACGATGGCCGTCACCGTGTTACTAAGATGGACTACCGTTTCTTGAACACACTTGACAACATCGGTAACTCTCCAGAACCAAACTTGACAGTTCTTTGGTCTGACCAGCTTCCATACGCTTTCCGTCGCTACTGTATGGCAATGAGCCACAAGCACTCTTCTATCCAATATGAAGGTGTAACAACAATGGCTAAAGACGGTTATGGTGAAATGAGCTGTATCTCTTGCTGTGTGTCACCACTCGACCCAGAAAGCGAAGACAAACGCCACAACATCCAGTACTTCGGTGCGCGTGTAAACGTATTGAAAGCCCTTCTTTCAAGCTGGAACAACGGTTATGATGATGTCCACAAAGACTACAAAGTATTTGACGGCGTTGAACCAAACACTTCTGAAATCTTTGACTACGACCAAGTTATCGCAAACTTTGAGAAAGCCCTTGACTGGTTGACAGATACTTATGTTGATGCCATGAATATTATCCACTTCATGACAGACAAGTACAACTACGAAGCAGTTCAAATGGCCTTCTTGCCAACTCACCTTCGTGCAAATATGGGCTTCGGTATCTGTGGTTTCGCAAATACTGTTGACTCCTTGTCAGCTATCAAGTATGCACAAGTTAAACCAATTCGTGACGAAGATGGCTTCATCTACGACTACGAAGTAACTGGTGACTTCCCACGCTATGGTGAAGATGATGACCGTGTAGATGATATCGCGAAATGGCTCATGGAAGCATTCTATACTCGTCTTGCTAACAAGAAACTCTACAAGAATGCAGAAGCTGCGGTATCTATCTTGACTATCACTTCAAACGTTGCCTACTCTAAACAAACTGGTAACTCACCTGTACACCGTGGTGTATTCCTCAATGAAGATGGCTCAGTTAACACTTCTAAAGTGGAATTCTTCCCACCAGGTGCTAACCCAACTTCTAAATCTCGTGGTGGTTGGTTGCAAAACTTGAACACCCTTTCTAAGCTCAACTTCAACCATGCCAACGACGGTATCTCATTGACAACTCAAGTTTCTCCAAAAGCACTTGGTAAGACCTTCGATGAGCAAGTCACTAACTTAGTGACTATCCTTGACGGATACTTCGAGCAAGGTGGTCAGCACGTTAACTTGAACGTTATGGACTTGAACGACGTTTACGAGAAAATCATGGCTGGTGAAGATGTTATCGTTCGTATCTCTGGATACTGCGTAAACACTAAATACCTCACTAAAGAACAAAAAACTGAATTGACACAACGCGTCTTCCACGAAGTTCTTTCAATGGACGACCACGCTTCCGAAGTTTCAGGTCAAGCTTAATCAAGCAAACACAAAAGGACTTGCATTGCAGGTCCTTTTTGCTGTATCAGAAAATCCTCCCACACATTGTGGAAGGATGGCTAGATGATTTACGGAAGGATAGCCCCAACGGACATGGTTTACTCACCTCTCTATCCTATACCCAAAATCCCCTCCCGAAATCGAATTCGAGAGGGGATAGTTTATTATCTTAGTTATTGTAAATATAGGTAATTTCACCAGCTGTATCCGTTGGATTGAACCAACCACGGAAATTATCCACCCATTGTTGCCCACGGTAATTGGCTTCAAGAACTTGGATTTGCCCTTCTTCATTAACAGCTGTCACATAGGCAACGTGCCCTAGAGCACCGTCATTCCAGGAAATAATAGCACCGACTTCTGGCGTTGTTCCTGTGCGGAAACCATCACGCGCCGCATTGGCTCCCCAAGTAGCTGCATCACCCCACCAGTCGCCTGCCCACGGAGCAACTTTTTGTACACCCCATGTACATTGACCAACAGGATAGTTGATACCAGGCTCATATTCATAACCAGGTAGATAGTAGCTATCGCTACTTGTATCGACAGCCTGACCCCATATTGTTTCTGTCAACTTCAAAATTTGACCAGGATGCAAAGTCGTTTCGAGGGTCAATTGATTTTGCGCTAATAAATCGTAAATGTCCAATGAAAAAGCATCTGCAATACCATAAAGGGAATCCCCCTCTTGAACAACATAGTCAGACTGACCTGCACCAGCTTCTTCAAATTCTTCGACATAGGCTTGACCTGGCAATTCTAAAACTTGTCCTGGTGTGATTAGGCCTAGAATGTCCAATCCATTGGTTTCTGCTAGTTGATTGGGATCGACGCCATACTGGTCTGCGATTGAGTAAAGGGAATCGCCTTCTACCACAATATGACTGTCTGCTTGAACACTATAGACACCCATAACAGTAGTCACAAAACCTGCCAACAACAAGGCCGACTGACAAATATACTTTTTCATTTTACACCTCCAATACATATTCTCATTTTACCAATATTTTCACCGTAAAAAATGTCAAATTGATTACAAATTGCTAACGGTTTCTTCTCTAACTTCAACCCTCAAACTATTTTGGTAGTTGGTAAACCTTCTGTCTAACACTCATCCTCCAAAACCTGACGAATCAGAGCCATAACCTGGTTTCGATCCAGCTTCCACTGAGCCCGCTCATCCTTTTCAAAGGTACGATTGGAGAGGAAAATAGCCGCCTGTTGCAAGGGACGATTGTACATGATAAAGGTCCCTGTATAGCCCGTATGGGACAACCAGTCCCCCTTTTTATCCCAGGCCAACGACCGCTTGCGCTTGTCGTCAAAGCCATAATCCTGGGTCAATCCTGCCGCAAAATCCTCGGTCAAATAGCGCTCCAAAAAGATTTCCAAATCTCTGACCGTCGAAAAGAGACCCGCACTACCCGCATGGACACCCAAGACACGCGCCTTGGGATCGTGCACCACACCTGCTTTTACCTCACGCACCGTCGGCACCGCCTGACTGACTGGTCCAAAGGAGGTTTGGGACATGCCAAAGGGCTCTAGAACGCCTTGACTGATTAGCTGGTCCAGACAAGCTCCACCTAGTTCCTCCAACAAAAAGCCAAACAGGAGAAAATTGATATCAGTATAGAAAAAGTCCTTGTTCTCCGTCACCCTTATCTTCAATATCGCTTCTTTTAATTGGTCTGCATCCAGACTATCCCGATTGGGAATAAAAGGATCAATGCCACTAGTATGGGTCAATAATTGCCGAATGGTCACCTGACTATTCTGAAAAGCAGGATAGTAAGACTGCAAGGTCCTATCTAGCTCCAAAGCTCCGCTATTGACCAAAAAAGTCGCAAGAGTGCCTACACCAACCACCTTGGATACGGAGGCCAAATCATAGGTCAAACCCGCCTCTACTGGCGTCTGACCATCTTGAGTCCCCAGATAATACTCCTGCCACTGTCCCCTAGAAAAAAGAGCCAGACTGGCACCAGGATAAACTCCTGCTACAATCTGCTCTGAAATCTTGTCTAAAATCGCTTGTCTCATTTTTCAAACCACAATTCAATACCACTTGGGTCAACCGTTTGGATAAAGGTTTCTTTTTTGTCTTTAAAGAAGGGACCTTCCAACTGACTTTCCAAGTTTGCCCAGTCAAAATCCTGCTCGACAGGAAAACGCAAACTGTCCAAGTCCCAAACCTGATCCGCAGGGGTTACTAGATCTTCACCTTCCGCCCCAACAAAATGCAAAAAGTCTTGATCAGGTAAGATTGTTTCATAGAAATCTTGACTAACGCTGGCTTGTGGACTATTGATCCAGACAGCTTCCACCGCAAAAGCAGTCAGACCTGAAAAATCAGCTTGAGCAGGAAAGTGTACTGGCGGAAGAATAGCCGTCAAATCCTCGATAGACTGTTCTGCATGGAGCAGGAAGCTATCTCCCTCTGGAGAAAGAGCTTCAAAGCCAAAACCAGCTTTTCCTTTATAGAGCTTGGCAAACACTGTGCCTCGAGCTAGCAAGGCTTCAATGTCACTAGCCTGCTCTACCTTAACCACGATTTTATTTAATTTTTTTAGTCCCTTGACAGCCCGAGTGCGATTACCTGGCGACTCCATCAAAACCAATTTTGTTGCAGAACTGGTTCTATCGCCAAAATCAGCAAAAGGACCGTCTTCTAATTTCACTTTCATTCCTAGTTGATCTTCTAGGAAGGCTTGATTGATACCACGATTATTGACACGCAATACAGGCACAATCACATCATTTTTTCTCAACACGATAGCTATTCTCTCCTCAATAAATACTAGAATATTGTATAAAAAAAATCACTATTTTACAACTAATTATACTGTCATTTTCTACATAGATATACTGATGCTTCAACAAATCTTAGACAAAGCACCCCTTATCAGCTATAATAAGTACAGACTACTAAGTAAAAAAGAGGAAAAGCTATGCGTTTTAATCAGTTTTCTTTTATAAAAAATGATGTAACAGGATCTCTAGAAGAGCTAAACAAACTTGGTTTTGCATTGCAGAGCGACCACAGTCCGAAAAAAAATCTGGAAATCTTTGTCAGAAAGTGCCATTTTTTAACAGCCAATACTGACTTTGCCCTGTCCAACATGATTGCAGACTGGAATACAGACTTGCTGACCTTCTTCCAGTCTGACCGTGAGCTGACTGACCAGATTTTCTATCAAGTCGCCTTTCAGTTGCTGGGCTTTGTGCCTGGTGTGGATTATACAGATGTGGAGGAATTTCGCAAGACCAGCCAGTTTCCCATTGTCTATGGGGACATCATCGACAACCTCTATCAACTGCTCGCTACCCGCACCAAGTCTGGAAACACCTTGATTGACCAGCTGGTCAGTGACGACCTGATTCCAGAAGATAACCACTACCGCTTCTTCAACGGTAAGTCACTGGCAACTTTTTCAACCAAAAACCTCATTCGCGAGGTGGTTTATGTCGAAACACCTGTCGATACGGCTGGGACTGGCCAGACTGATATTGTCAAAGTTTCCATTCTCCGTCCGCAGTTTGACGGGAAAATCCCTGCGGTGATTACCAACAGTCCCTATCATCAAGGGGTTAACGATGTAGCTAGCGACAAGGCCCTGCACAAGATGGAAGGGGAGTTGGCGGAAAAACCAGCTGGCACCATTGAGGTCAAGCAGACCAGCATCACAAAACTAGACTTGGACTTGCGAGAGCTACCCGTCAGCCTTGCCACCGAAAAACTGGGCCACATCACTTCTTACTCTCTCAATGACTACTTCCTCGCTCGCGGCTTTGCCAGCCTCCATGTTTCTGGAGTTGGAACTCTAGGTTCGACGGGCTACATGACATCTGGCGACTACCAGCAGGTAGAAGGCTATAAAGCGGTGATTGACTGGCTGAACGGTCGCACCAAGGCCTACACAGACCACACTCGCTCGTTAGAGGTCAAGGCTGATTGGGCCAATGGTAAGGTGGCGACGACAGGACTGTCTTACCTCGGTACCATGTCCAATGCCTTGGCAACAACTGGCGTGGACGGATTGGAGGTCATCATCGCAGAAGCAGGGATTTCCTCTTGGTATGACTACTACCGTGAAAACGGTCTGGTAACCAGCCCAGGCGGCTATCCAGGAGAGGACTTGGATAGCTTGACCGCCCTGACCTACTCGAAAAGTCTGCAAGCAGGGGACTTCCTCCGTAGCAAAGAAGCCTACGAAAAAGGACTGGCGGCAGAACGTGCTTCCCTGGACCGCACCAGCGGTGACTACAACCAATACTGGCAGGACCGCAATTATCTGCTCCAGGCTGATAAGATCAAGTGCGAGGTGATCTTTACCCACGGCTCACAGGACTGGAATGTCAAGCCAATCCACGTCTGGAATATGTTCCATGCCCTGCCAAGCCAGATTAAGAAGCACCTCTTCTTCCACAACGGTGCCCACGTGTATATGAACAACTGGCAATCCATCGACTTCCGCGAGTCCATGAACGCCCTGCTCAGTCAGAAACTGCTGGGCTACGAGAATAACTACCAACTGCCAACGGTTATCTGGCAGGACAATAGCGGTGAGCAAACTTGGACGACCTTGGACACCTTTGGCGGTGAAAACGAAGCTGTCTTGCCACTGGGAACGGGAAGCCAGACCATTTCCAATCTCTATGCCCAAGAAGATTTTGACCGCTACGGCAAATCCTACCCTGCCTTCCACCAAGACCTCTATTCAGGTAAGGCCAACCAAGTCAGCATGGAGCTGCCTGTGACGGAGGACCTCCTGCTCAACGGACAGGTCACGCTGAAACTCCGTGTCGCTTCTAGTGTGGCAAAAGGCCTCTTATCTGCTCAGCTATTGGACAAGGGAAATAAAAAACGCCTAGCCCCAATCCCAACGCCGAAAACACGATTAAGTCTGGACAACGGCCGCTACCATGCCCAAGAAAATCTGGTGGAGTTGCCTTATGTGGAGATGCCGCAACGCTTGGTGACCAAGGGCTTTATGAACCTGCAGAACCGCACCGACCTAATGACTGTTGAGGAAGTGGTGCCAGACCAGTGGATGGATCTGACCTGGAAGCTGCAACCAACCATTTATCAGCTGAAAAAAGGTGATGTCTTGGAGCTCATTCTCTACACGACAGACTTTGAATGCACTATTCGGGACAATAGTAACTGGACTATTTCGATTGATTTGGACCATTCGGCTATCCACATCCCAAGCCTATAACACGCGAAAACGAGCTGCACCTGCAACTCGTTTTTAACTGCCTATTTTTCCAAAGGATGAATAATTACACCCTGCACCACACGGTTTACGGTGCCTGTTGGGGATGGTGTATCTGGTAAGTTCTTACACTTGATAGCTGCCATAATTGATACTGTTTGGGCAAAGATGATGTAAGGGAAGGTCAGGAAGACATCTGGCAGGTCTGCTCCGCCTTCTGCCAAGACAAAGTTAGCTGCCTCTGTACCTGCTAGTTTATCAGCCGACAAGGCAACAATCCGCTCTGCTATGCCATCACCATGGACTTCATTGAGCAAGTCCACATCGTACTGGCGTGTGTAAGCATCATTTGATGCAAGAAGGAAAATCAAAGTCTTGTCGTTGATGAAGGATTTTGGTCCATGACGGAAACCGAGTGGTGACTCATACATGGTCGCAATCTTACCTGCTGTCAGCTCCAAAATCTTGAGCTGTGCTTCGTGGGCTACCCCATAGAAGCCACCCGAACCAAGGTAAATCACTCGTTCAAAGTCTAAATCAACAAGCTCTTGTACATAATCCTCACGGTCCAAGACATCTTGACCCAGACGGGCAATAGTATCGACCCACGCGGCTTTTTCTTCTTGGCTAGCTGGTGAGAAGACAAGCAGAGCAGTCAAGGACATACAGCTGTATGAGCCTGTCATGGCAAAGCCCTTATCGTTTGAACCCGCAGGCTGTAAGAGCAAGAGATTGTCCGCATCCCCTTCGGCTGCCAGAGCCAATTTGCCCTCTGGTGCACAGGTAATAGTCACTTGGTAAAGCTGATCAACCAATTGCTTGGCAACTTCTACTGCTGCCACACTTTCTGGTGAATTACCTGAACGGGCAAAGGATACCAAAATAGTTGGCACATCTGCCTGTAAATAGTCATGTGGACGACCAACCAATTCAACCGTACCAATGGCAGAAAAACGGATGTGCTTCAAATCATTGACTTGATTGAGATAATTGGCAATGCTTTGACCAACAAAGTCTGAAGTTCCAGCACCCGTAAAAATAACATGAACAAAATCATGCTTGTCCTGGATGGCTTTCAGAAATACTTCAATCTTCTCAAGCTGGTCAAGATAGAGTTGATGAGCCTCTTTCCACAAGCCAGGCTGTTGGTAAATCTCAGTAGCTGTGATATGGGCCCCCAATTTTTCTAATTCTTCTTTTGCTAAACGGAACATAGCTCCTCCTTGTTTTTCTGGTTATAACCAGTTTTTCTTTTATTATACAAGAAAGTGCTTACAAAGTCAAATTAAAATAGATTGATATATGTAATTAAAAACTAGCCTTACAACCCACTCACTATCAATCTCTTAAATGTATCCCATTTTCCGCCAATATTCTTTTTAGTTCCTCATCACCTTCCGGAGCTAGGTCGGCAATCTTTTGAAAACGTTCCTTCGGGGCATGTATCAACAATAATCGATGCACTCCTCCCTCTGGCCTGCGTGCGTATTCTGCAATCTTACTATAAATTTTATCTACTGTATCATAAATCATACTTTTCTCCTTTTTTGACAAATATATACTCACAACACTAACTTTCAATAAAGTATATGCCTCTAGAAAAACTACGTCATCAGAACAATCTACCATGGGATCATAAAAGTCATAGGATCATTCAGCAACTTCTTCATCATCAGAACAATATTCTATTGTGTCTTCCAAGTCAAGAGACCACTCAACAACTTCTTCGTCATCAGAACAATATTCTATTGGAACGTCAAAGCCATGGAACCATTCACCATCTTCTTCGTGATATATTTCTTTTATGGAATTATGTGTTACCTCACCTGACTGAACACTGTAGCTCATTTCGATAGTAGCTTCTAAATAACCTTCAAAGTATGGCCACTCATCTTCGAAATAATCAAATGACAAACTAAAGGAATATTCTTTTAAAGCTGGATTGATCTTCTGAAGCCTGTAAATCAACGTTTTAATCATTTCCTTAAAGTCTCTGCGACCAGTTCGGTTAAAATCACATGTTACCGAAACGGAATCAGCACGTTCACAGATCTGTTCCGGATTCTTCGATTCATCAAAGATATATAGATAATTTTGAGAAATACTGTCACTCTTCGTTTCAATCTCTCGAAATCTATCTACAGTAGTTAGAATCTCTGTAAATACATCAATAGAAGGACTTGTAATTGTGACACTTCCGTGACTACGTGGATACGTTCCCATTTCTTTACCTCTCTTTATAAACTTAAACCATTTTTACCGATACATCAATTTTCAAATGTGAGAGTTAGATAGAAATATCGCTATTCCTTTCTAACCCTTATTGATACAATCATAATAACAAAAGAGATGAACACCAGAAGTACAAATAGAAAGAAAAAACATTTTTTCTTTCTACATGGAGAGAAGCCCAAGTCTAAGCGTGTCGGAGTGAGGGGAACAGAACAATAAAACAAACTCACCTTCCCAAATTTCCTTTTTTAGTGTTATAATAAATCCGTAAGATTTTTTAAGGAGAATATCTATTATGATGAACATGCAACAAATGATGAAACAGGCTCAGAAGCTTCAAAAGCAAATGGAGCAGAGCCAGGCTGAATTGGCAGCTACTCAATTTACTGGTAACTCTGTGCAGGACTTGGTCACTGCTACTTTTACTGGCGATAAAAAGTTGGTTTCTATCGACTTCAAGCCTGAGGTGGTGGATGCTGACGACCTTGAAACCTTGCAGGACATGACTGTCCAAGCAGTCAATGATGCTCTTTCAAAAATTGACGATGCCACTAAGAAAAAATTGGGTGCCTTTGCTGGTAAATTACCATTTTAAGACAGAAAAAGACGCGATTGGGCTAGGCCCTCGCGTTTTTTGCTTATTCAAAATGATAGAGTAAGGATTGAAATTGTAGGAAAAAGAGGTCAGCATATCTGCGGTGAACCTTAACATCTTCCAGCAAGGCTTTCAATTCCGTCATATTGTCCGTTATGATACCATCCACCTGCAACATGACCATCTTTGTCATAGTTTCCTCATCATTGGCTGTCCAAGCATAAACAGATTTTCCCTTAATCCATGACTTTAAGATAAAGTTTTGATCCAAGGATGTATATTCCATGGTGTAGCCATCTGCTACTGTCGTGGGATAAATGGAGTTGAAAGGGAGGATGAAGAATGATACCAGCTTTTTACTGTACTCTTTGACTTCTATAATCGTTTTGTAATCCAGAGATTGAATTTGATGCCCCTTGGCTAACAAACGTTGTCCGTATTTTTTCAGAAAATTCTTGGTCAATTCTGGTGAATCCTGCTTGGTCACTTTGATTTCCACCAATAATTTTTGCCCTAAGGCATCCGCCCTATCAAGATAAGTATCAAAAGAAGGGACTGGAGCTGTCATGCCATTTTCGGATGCAGTCATGGTAGTCATCTCTGCTAGGCTATAATCATGTGTACCTCCGGGATTTCCCGTCAAAGCCATCAAGTCTGTATCATGCATGACCACAAACTGACCGTCCTTGGTTTCCTGAATGTCCATCTCAATGTAGTCTGGCTGGAGCTGAGAGGTTTCTTCCAGAGCCTCAATTGAGTTCTGCACAGCATTTCCAGCGTCCACCCCGCGATGGGAAATGGTCAGCGGTAGGCTATCAAAGGGATAGTGGAGGGCCAGACTGCCCTGCATACCAAAAACCAGACTAGACACTGCCAAGATGGTCAGTCGGAGGCGGTGACAGAGCCGTTTCCGTCGGTAAGAAGGTAGCTTCTTTCCCGTCACATAGCTGATAAAACCAATCATGAAGAGGGAAACAACACCGTAGTAGAGCAATTTGAGGAGAATATAGCAAAAGACGGCTAGGAGAAATGACAGCTGAGGAGCTATTTTTTCGACTACTAATTGCAGTTCGTAAAGTAAGGTGCCGCCGATTGAGAACAGAAAGACTGGAAGGGTCACCAGCCAGAATAATTTACCCATGGAACGGACCTGTTGCCAACCCCTTGTCCTCTCCCATGAATAAGCGATGGATTCTTTGACGCTCCTGTGTTCAAAATAAATCTTTGGCAGGGCGTACATGAAGCGAGCTGCCAACCAAAAGAAGAGTATAAAAGAGAGGAAAATCAAGACTGCCAGCCACAAAGTATTGGAAAAATGGTCAATCAAGAACTGGGGAACCACAATCTTATTGAAATAGTAGATATTTAAAATCCGTCGAAGAAAGGGCAGAAGAATAACCGAATAAAAGAGGAGAAACAGCACCTTGGGCACACTGCTATGTCTGATAATATCCAGCATACTGTCCCTCATATCCCTCACATAATCCGGGAAATGCTTAACCCTCTGGTCTAGGAGCTGGCCTACTCCGGAAAATAGCAGAGCAAGTTCCAAGTAGGCAATAGCTAGATTGACGAGGAATAAAAGAATAAAGAGGCCTGTCACCAAGATATTTTCAGAGAGAACGGAGAAAAAATTTGTCGGAGAAAGATAAGCATGACCTGTCATGGCCAACAATCCTTCGGAAACCCAGGAATTTAGCGGTATCCAAATAAACTCCATCACGGAAAAGAGGGTAAAAAAGAGCAGTAAAATCTTATCTAAATTGTAATACACTTTCTGGAATGTTCGTCGTATCTTTTTCATATACCTAGTTTCCCATATTCTACAAGGAATTGCAAGGGTGTCGTAAATATGCTAGACTAGAAAAATAAAGGAGGTTCTCATGATTAGGATTTCACCAATGACTGAAGAATATTTGCATACACTTTGGAAAGTTGGCCACCGTCAAGCCGCACCTCGCTGGAAGGAGTTTGCGGCCCCCTATTTTGATGACTACCAAGCCTGCGCCACTTTTGAAGAGTTTCAAGCATTGGAACTTTACCAGTGGCTACAAAAAGATTGTGTCAGAGCAATCCTGGTGGACCAGCAGCCTATCGGCTTTGTGAGCTATTACTGGGAGTGCCAGCCAACACGCTGGCTCGAAATCGGGATTGAAATCTATGACGACAAGGTCTGGGGCAAAGGATATGGCACAGCTGCTCTCCAACTCTGGATTGATACCATTTTCCAGCAATTTGCAGAGTTAGAACACATCGGGCTCACTACCTGGTCTGGCAACAAGGGTATGATGAGAACCGCAGAAAAATTAGGCATGACCAAAGAAGCCCACATCCGCAAGGTTCGGTACTGGCAAGGGCACTATCATGATTCTATCAAATATGGGATGTTAAGAGACGAATGGCTAGAGCATAAGAAAAAATCAAGTTCCTAAGAGCTTGATTTTTTACTTATCTATCTTCCAAATAAACGAGCAAAGAAGCCTTTGGTTTGTACTCCTTCTGCTTGTGCCTTAACCTCTTCCAATTCTAGCTTGAGGACATCCTTGTCTGCCATGGCTTTGAGAGTTAGTTGCTGCTGCTGGTCAAGTTGCTTGTCCTTCTCAGCAATCTGGATATCCTTGACCCGCAACTGTTCATCCTTTTCAGCCAGTTGCTTGTCCTTGGCCTTTAGTTGACTGTATAGACGGATAATCTCAGAGTTTTTCTCATCCACCAAGATTTCCATCATTTCACGGTGCTTCACCTCATCGCTAATCGGCTCATCTTCAAAAATAGTTGTCTTATAGATTTTTTCTAGCTCAATCAAACCTGCACGATTGACTACCGTTACACCCTTGTCATTTTTATCTACAAATTCTTCTGGAAGCGACTTGACGCGATTATTCATGGCCTGACGGCTCACTCCCAAAATCTCAGCTAATTCGCTGACTGTTTTTTCGATTCCCATAATATCCTCGGTACTTAGATTTCTCATAGTTTGTATCATTAAAATATTATCACAAAGCCTATGTTCTGTCAAATTATGGGGAATTTTCACCTAAAAATTCATGGTTTATCTTTTGAGAAATTACTCACAGCCACCTCTGCTATTTTGTGGTACAATAAGGACATGAACACAGTAGATACCATTATTATCGGAGCGGGGCCTGCTGGCATGATGGCCGCTATTTCTTCCAGTTTTTACGGCAAGAAGACCCTGCTCCTCGAAAAAAACAAGCGTTTGGGCAAGAAACTGTCTGGCACAGGTGGCGGACGTTGCAATGTGACCAACAACGGCACCTTGGAAGACCTACTGGCTGGCATTCCTGGAAATGGCCGCTTTCTTTACAGCGTCTTCTCCCAGTTTGACAACCACGACATCATGAATTTCTTTCAGGAAAATGGGGTCAAGCTCAAGGTCGAGGACCACGGCCGTGTCTTTCCGACCACCGACCGTTCCCAGACCATTATCAAGTGCCTGGAGATGAAGATGCTGGAAAATGGCGTGGACATCCGTACAGGGACTGAAGTGGTTTCCGTCCGCAAGATTGATGACCTCTTCCATGTCAAGACCAGCGAGGAGACCTTTACAGCTCCCCAGCTGATTGTCACCACTGGCGGCAAGACCTATCCTTCCACTGGCTCGACTGGCTTTGGTCACGACATTGCCCGCCACTTCAAGCTAGAAGTCACGGAGATTGAGGCCGCTGAAAGCCCCGTTCTGACCGACTTCCCCCACAAGAAGCTCCAAGGCATTTCCCTGGACGACGTCACTCTGACCTACGGCAAGCACGTCATCACCCACGACCTGCTCTTCACCCACTTTGGCCTGTCGGGACCCGCTGCCCTTCGCTTGTCCAGTTTTGTCAAAGGCGGCGAAATCGCATTTCTCGATGCTCTGCCGACCCATTCTGAACAAGATTTGTTTGAGCATTTAGAAGCCAACAGGGAAAAATCCGTCAAGAATGCCCTTGGCGAACTCATGCCAGACCGCCTAGCAGACTTTTTCGCTGAAAACTACGACTGCAAGGTCAAACAAGTTCCAAAAAAAGATCTGGCTGATCTGGTCACCCTCCTCAAAGCCCTACCTATCAAGATTACAGGCAAGATGTCCCTAGCCAAGTCCTTTGTGACCAAGGGTGGCGTTGACCTCAAGGAAATCAATCCCAAAACCTTGGAAAGTAAGAAAGTCCCTGGCCTCCACTTTGCAGGAGAGGTCTTGGATATCAACGCCCACACCGGTGGCTTTAACATTACCTACTGTTTAGCAACTGGCTGGGTGGCAGGGAGCTTGCATTACTAGTTTTTACATCACATTCAAGCAAAAATTTGCTTGAATTTTTTTATTTATTGTTGTATGATAAAGATATAACAATATAACAAAAAGAGATTGGCTATGCAACTGAAACTTTCTTCTATTTCTAAAAAATTTGACCACAAGATTATTCTGGAGGATACCAGCTTTCAATTTGAACAAGGCAAGATTTACGGCTTGCTAGGACGCAACGGGGCTGGTAAGACAACCTTGTTTAACTGCATTGCCCGAAATCTGACCTTAGACAGTGGCAGTATCCAGTTTGTAGAAGGGGAAGAAACTCTTGACTACGATAATACGGACATCGGTTTTACCCAGACCTACCCACAACTGCCTGCTTTTATGACCGCCTTTGAATTTGTCCGTTTCTATATGGACATTCACAAGGATAAACTCAAATCTCCTCGTAATCCAGAAGAATGGCTAAACTTGGTCGGTATCGGAGAAGAAGACCAGCATCGCCTGCTCAAGGATTTTTCCCACGGTATGCAGAACAAGGTCCAGTTGCTCCTTTCCTTGATTGTCCAGCCACCTGTCCTGCTATTAGATGAGCCCCTGACTTCCTTTGACCCTGTGGCTGCCCACGAGTTTAAGCAGTTAATTCGGGAAGCCAAAAAAGATTCCGTCATTATCTTTTCCACCCACATTCTCCAATTAGCACAAGACCTCTGTGATGAGATTGTTTTGCTTCATCACCAGGAATTGCAGGCTGTTTCAAGCGACAAACTCCATGATCCTGACTTTGAACAGGAGATTGTTCAGCTGCTGACAGCAGATTAGGAGGAGCTTATGAAAACCATTCTACGTTATTTTTGGTATCGGGAAAAGTATGCCCTCCATCGCTCCGTCAACGGATTCTTCTACTATCTACGGAAACTGCCACTTGTTGGAAAGAGCATTCCAGAGAGTATTTTCAAGTCTTACAGTTTTAAGTCTGGTCTCTTTTTGATCCTGCACATCCTCTCCATCCCCAGTCGCTTTCTGACCAAGTGCTTCTGGTTGGTTTTTCATTTCTATCATGCTTCTTTCTGGATGAATGTATTGGCCAGTGAGGAATTGACCTTTTGGAATATTCTTCCAGGGACTTGGTTTCTAGGCTTTGTGTTCTGGTTTTTGTTTGTCGGACTAAACTATCGTTTGGGGAAGGGCTTAGACCCAGTTATCTCGAAAGCAGATAGAGAATTTATGCAGAACTTCGGTCTATCACAATCTACCTTTTTGCAAAGTCAACTCTTTATCGAACCTATCCTGACTACCATTTACTATCTTCCAGCCCTAGTTATTTTTTGCCTAATGACAAATCAATGGCTGGTATTTCCTGTCGGTCTGATGACCGTACTAGCAGGTCACCTGACTGGTCATGCTCTCAATCGTTGGTTCTTTGAACATCGTATTTTAACCCGTCGCAATTCTTGGCATGCTTGGCTATGGGTCGCGTTTGTTCTTGTGTTATATGTTCTGGCGATTGTCTTCCGTCATCAGCTCTCCTTAGGCATGCTGGTCCCTATCCTGCTTGTCCAACCATTTCTGATTTGGTTTGGCTACCATTATTTGAAAAGACAAACCAACCACCTTGACTATCTTTCCTATTGCATGGACCAGTCCTTGCAGTTGGACAAGAAAATTGTTGAGATGACCAAGGGCAATGAATATACTCGTCAGGGTTTGCAGATGCAGGCAAAACTCAATATGGAAACTGGAAAAGACCTGTCCCACCTGTCTGGCATGACCTACTTAAACGCTCTGCTATTTGACCGCTACCGCTCCATCCTCACTAAAAAATTACTCTTCCGCTTGGGGTGTCTTTTGGCTATTGTCCTCTTTCTTGAAGGAATCCGTTGGTTTTCAAAAGAGGATATAGAGATAAGCAATGCCAACTACATCGAGGGACTTCCATTTGCTTTCATGGTCATGTATGTGGCCTCCATGGGCAAGGCTGTCGCACAGATGGTCTTTGTTAACTGCGACATTTCCATGCTCCACTATCCATTTTACCGCGAAGCAAAGACCATTATTACAGGCTTTCATTATCGTTTTCTGCAAACTGTAAAATTAAATGCTGCCTTCTCTGGGTCTCTACTATTGGCCCTCATCATCTTTACTAGAGTGCAGCTGCCTATTGAAACCTATCTCCTAACTGCTCTGCTTTTATTGAGCTTGACAGCTCTCTTCTCCTTCCACGACCTTTTTATCTACTACATCCTCCAGCCCTTTACAAAGGATATGGAGGTTGTCAACCCAGTCTATAAATTTCTCAGTGGAGCCCTCTATTGGGTGGCCTACATCAACACCCAGCTAGATCTAGGCAGTCACTTGTACATCCTACTCATTTCCCTGGCTATGATTGCCTATGTCAGCATCGGTTACTGGATTTTATTGAAAAAAGCTCCGCAGACTTTTAGATTGAAGGCATAAAAAAGCAGCCTCTCGCAAGAGAAGGCTGTTTTCTCGTCATTTAGTTTCTCTTTTATTACTTCGTTAACTCGCCTTGCCTAACCTTAGTTATGCCAGCGGCTCGTTGCCTAGTACTAAAAGTAAACTAAAAGACTATATTTACCAAATTCCCAAGATCGCCTGCCAAACCAGTGTTAACAGGGTCACTCCCATCCAACAAGCAAGTCCGACCAGAAGAGCAACTCTACCATTTTTTACCAGGGCCAACACATTAGTCCGCAAGCCAATGGCTGTCATGGCCATGCAAATGAGAAACTTGGACAGGGTTTTGAGTGGAGCAAATAGGTCCCTTCCCAGCCCAAAGTGACCTGCAAGACTTGTCACCAAACTGGCTAGGATAAAATAGAGGATAAAAGTCGGAAAACCTGTCAGGAGCGACTTCTTATCTGCCTGAACTCCCTTTCCTCGAGCTTGCCAAATCGCCAAAACCGTCGTAATGGGAATAATGGCCAGGGTACGCGTCAACTTAACCGTCACTGCCGTGTCCAAGGTCTGACTGCCCAGTCCGTAAAGGCTATCCCAGGTGGCTGCTGTCGCGGTGACCGACGAGGTGTCATTGACCGCCGTTCCGGCGAACATCCCAAAGGCCTGACCCGAATCTGTCGAAAACCCAAGCCAGGTTGCCAGGGTCGGAAAGACCAAAGCTGCCAAGACATTAAAGAGAAAGATGACCGAGATCGCTTGTGCCACATCCTCATCATCCGCCTGGATAATGGGAGCTGTCGCCGCAATGGCAGAGCCGCCACAGATAGAGGTCCCTACGCCAATCAATGTCGCCAGATGAGATGAAATAGGCAACCATTTCCACAGCAGAAATGCCAAAAACAAGGCAAAACTAATTGTTGACAGAATAATCGGAAGTGATTGGCGACCGACTGCCAGGACCGCAGATAAGTTTAATCCAAATCCCAAGCAAATCACCGCATACTGCAAAATCTTCTTAGAGGTAAAGGTCAAGCCTGGCTGAAAAGCATTTTTCCTTAAAATGTAGGAATGCAGGCTCATCCCAATCAGAAGGGCAAAAACAGGCCCACCCACCAATGGAAACAAGCCACCTAACCACTGTCCCACCAAAGCCAAGACAAGACAAAGTACCACACCTCTGGCATTTTCCTTAACCATAAGCCCCTCCTAGAAAATCAAGCGGAGAGCAGCTGTCGTCAAGACACCAACCACTACTGCGAGGAGGATATTTTTGGTCCTCAGGACCACCAAAAAGGTCGGAATAAGGGCCAGACTTTCGACAGGGAGAAGACTGGGGAGTGTGCCCACTTCTTCGTCCATGATGCTAGACAGGGTCAGGGCAAAGATAATGGTGATGGGGAGAAAACTGAGAAATTTCACCAACTTTGGAGGCAGGGATTTGTTCTGCGTCAGTACAAAAGGCAGGACGCGTGGCACCCAAGTCACTAGGGCCGCCGCCAGAATAATCAGTAGAATACTAGTTTTTATCATCAATCATCTCCCCCACAAAACAACCCAAAATCGTCGCCAGAAGCACCGCCACATAGGACGACACCAGCACAGACAGACCGACATAGGCCAGACCAACCGCTAGCAGAATCAGGCCGATTTTTTTCAAAGGAATGGTCCGAGCCATAGCCTCCAACTGACCTGAGAAAATGCCGACAAACATAGCCACCAAGGCAAAATCCAAGCCAAATTGCTCAGGATTTGGAATCAAACCGCCGATGAGATTGCCAAGAGTGGTAAAGATAACCCAAGAAGCATAACCAGCAAAGTTGTTGCCGTACATCCAGCTAGGGGCAATCTGCTTTTCCTCAATGTGTTTCCGCAAGAGAACCGCATAGGACTCGTCCGTCACAAAAGAGCCAATCAGGATATTGGAGCCCAAACTGTTGCCCTGGAAAATGGTCGTCGTGTGCAGGCACATGAGAAAATTTCGCAGATTGACAAAGAAAACCGTCACCGCAATCGACAACAAGGGTGCCCCAACCAAAATCATAGCACAGATAACAAACTGAGCACTTCCAGCATAAACCAAGAGGCTCATCAGCCCCATTTCCACCGCAGAAATGCCTGAATTGACCGAAACTACACCGCAGGCTAGGCCGATACTGGCATAGCCCAGAGCTGTGGGAATGGCATCCCGCAAGCCCTCACGAAAATCCTGTACTTTCATCTTCTCTCCTTTGATATCAATTTATATCATTCTAGTATAGGAGACAATCTCTCCCTCGTCAATAACAAATTGGTACATCATTAGAAAAAGCTGGGCATCAAAATCCAGCTGTTTCCTTCTTACAAATTCTCAAAAGCCAAACTTGGCTTGGCATTTAAATCCCAGCCAGCAAAGTTTTCCTTGTTGTATTCACTGACTGCTGCCAAGGCAATCATGCCTGCATTGTCACCGCAGAGGCGAAGCGGGGGAATGATAACCTCCACATCGGTGATTTCAGCAGCCAATCGCTCTCGTAAGCCCTGATTAGCTGCCACACCGCCCGCCACGACCAAGGTCTTGACAGGGTATTGCTCCAAGGCCTTCTTGGTCTTAGCCATAAGAATGTCCATGACACAGGCTTGGAAAGAGGCTGACAGGTCTGCATTGGACAAGGTTTCCCCTTTCTGCTGGGCATTGTGGTAGAGGTTGATAAAGGCAGATTTGAGTCCTGAGAAAGAAAACTCTAAGTTATCTTCCTTGATCATAGCCCGAGGGAAATCATAAATGTCCTGTCCCTCATGTGCCAACTCATCGATGACACGACCAGCTGGATAGGGCAGACCCATAACCCGTCCCACCTTGTCATAGGCCTCGCCGACCGCATCATCTCGCGTTTCACCGACAATCTTGTAGTCACCCGCCTCTGACACATAGACCAACTCCGTGTGCCCACCGCTGACCAAAAGGGCCAAGAGCGGAAACTCCAATTCCTTAACCGCACGCGCCGCCATCAAATGCCCTGCCATGTGATTGACAGGAATGAGCGGCAGACCGTTAGCCCAGGCAAAGGCCTTGGCAGCCGAAATCCCAACTAGCAAGGCACCGACCAAGCCAGGCCCATAGGTCACCGCCACAGCCGTCAAGTCCTCTGCCGTCACTTCCGCCTCCAACAAGGCCTCCTCGATACAGGCCGTAATCACTTCCACATGGTGACGGCTGGCCACCTCGGGCACCACCCCACCAAACCGCTGGTGGCTGGCAATCTGGCTGGCAATGACGTTGGATAAAAGCTCCGCCTCATTTCGCAAAACAGCCACCGAGGTCTCGTCACAGGAGGTCTCAATCGCCAAAATCAATCTATCTTTCATCACGTTCTCTCTTCATCATCACCGCGTCCTCGACAGGATAGCGGTAGTAGTCTTTTCGTTTTCCTATTTTGGTAAAATGCTGGCGTGTATAGAGGGCCTGAGCTGCACTGTTGGACTCCCTCACTTCGAGGAAGATGTCCCCATCCCAGTCCATCACAGCAGCCATCAGTTGACTGGCGATTCCCAACCTCTGAAAATCAGCCCTGACAGCAATCTGCAAGATTTCCATCTCATCCAGCACCGTCTGAACAGCCAAAAATCCAACTAATTCCTGACCCTCATAGGCCAGATAATAGTCTTCGTCCTGACCAGCCATACTGGAGGCAATCTGCTCCAGAGTCCATGGAGATTGCTCATAGACTGACTGCATAACTGCCAAAACAGCCTCTGCCAGATTTGCCTGACCATCGTAGTGTTTAATCTCTATCATACACGTTTGATATAACTTTCTGAGCCAGCTTTGTTATCCTTGAGCCAGTTCTCCTCTGCCTCGACTCGCTTGAGATAGTTGGGCTCAAAGCTGGTGACATCTACTGCTGGCAAGTCTTGACCAATTACCGCCAATTGATAGGCAGACGGCAGACTGGCTTGATACTGAGCAGTCGGCAGAGCTTGTTCGATTTGCTCCATAAAGTTTTCTACTTCTCCGACAAAGGTGATATTTTCCTTGCCAGCCAGGCTAGAAAGCAAGTCTTCAAAAGACCAGTAGCGGTCTGCCTCGACTGCTCTGCCATTTTCATAAACACCTGCATAGACGCAGTTACGGCGGGCATCGATGAGGGGCACCACCAGACCCGTCAGGCTTGGCGGAACCAGGGACTGAAGACTGGATAGCCCCACCAAGTCAATCTTGAGGGTGTAGGCCAGGGTCTTGGCAGTCGCCACCGCCACCCGCAGACCCGTGTAGGAGCCAGGCCCCTGAGCGACCACAATCCGATTCAGGTCTTTGGGCGTCCAGCCCACCTGTGCCACCAAAAAATCGACCACAGGCATGAGGCTGATGCTATGATTTTTCTTAACGGCCAGCAGGGTTTCCGCCTGCAAACGACCGTCCTCCACCAAGGCCACCGACAAGGCTTGGTTAGAGCTATCTAAAGCTAGGATTTTCATAATTTTCTCTTTCTGTACAATGCTACTCCCTATTGTAAGCTATATTGAAGTTTTTTTCAAATAATCAAAAACCTCCTACGATGAGGAGGTTTGTAAATAGGTTATTGGCGGTAAAAAGGATATTCATACATATCTATACTATGACCGATAGCAATACGGTCTACGTTCTCCACAGTTGCATAGTACGGATCTTCCTCTCCAGCTGGAATAATCTTCATAGCTGCGGAGTATGGACCAGTAGCAATGTCCGCATGGATAACTTGGTTTTTTATTGATTGAACACTGAGAATAGAATCTTCTGTGGATTCTGAAAAACGAGCCTTCCCATCATTTTCTATGATCAATACTTCTCCACGACTATTTATACGAAAACTCAAAAGAATGCAAAAACTCCCTCCCTATGATATAATCAAAGTGAAAAAATTTTTTATGTTAGGCTACTAGCTCGTCCCTAGTAGTCTTTTTCTGTGCTAAAAATTCAGGATACGTTATCTGCTCTTGTAAGAGGATATAAGCTATTTTTAATAATTGATGTGCGAGTGCAATTGTTGCTTTTTGTGAACCACGCCGACTTTGAATCTGATAAAATCGGTCTGCTAAAGGACTTCCTTTTTGTTTTTTGACAGCAAAAGCGGCTTGGCATAAACATTTCTTCAAATAAGAATTTCCGTGTCGAATCTTAGTACTTCGTTTTTTACCAGCACTCTCATTATTACCTGGACAAAGTCCAGCCCAAGAAGCTAAATGTCCAGCAGTGGGAAACTGACTCATGTCAACACCAACCTCAGAAATGATAACAGAAGCTGTAATGACATCAATGCCTGGGATGGAATCCAATATTTCTACATGGTTTTCATATTGTGATAGATAAACATTAATTCGCTCTTCCAACAACTCAATCTGCTTCTGATAAAAATCATAAATCTCTAAGGATTGCTTTAACATGAAGCGATGATGGTCAGAAAAATAGCCATCCAAGGCTTCCAGAAGCTGCGGCACTTTCTTCTTCAAGCTGGTGTAAACTGATTGATGGACAATGCGAGGTGTGATAGGCGTCCCATCAACCAGTAGCTGAAGGAGATTGCGACCAGATAGTCCCATTATATCTTCGATATAGGTTGTTAGCTTGATACCACCTGATTGAAGAATTTTATGGATACGGTTTGTTTCTCGATTGCGACTTTCCACATAATGTTTTCGTTGTCTGGTCAACTCCCTCAATTCTTGAATGGTTTCATCGGGAACGAAACTCCGAGGAAGCAGACCAATTCGTGTTAATTTGGCAATCCAGTGAGCATCCTTCTTGTCGGTTTTCTGACCTGGAATAACCTTCATGTGGGCTGGTTGAGCGAGTATCAACTTGAAGTCATCACATAGAGCATGCCAGACAGGTCGCCAATAAACACCTGTACTTTCCATACCAACAGCTTCCACATGAAATTGACTGAGAAAATCGTGGCAAGCACGTAGGCCTTTAGTCGTTGTATCAAACGTAGCCATCTCACGCTTTGGACGAGTTGAGGTGAGTGGTCCGTGTAGGATACAGACAACGATATTGGCTTGATGGACATCAATACCTGCACAAGATTGATAGAGAACATCCATGATAATTCCCTCCTTCTAAAAATTAGAGAGCTTATCTACCGAATTTTTGTCGTATTTTTATACTCATGCCTATCGCATATTTTGGGGTGCTCGTCAGTAGAGTGGATCAGTTTTGCCCTCGATTATTAGAATCATTAAGTCGTCAACCACAAAGCCCTCACTAAGATTATACACCTAGTGAGGGCTTTATGTTCGTTTTCATTATTCTGTGGGTGAGGGCGGAGCCATCATGGATGTATTGCCCAAGTCCCTGCAACACTGGAATAATCTCCATTAGAAATGGCATCAATATCAATTGTAGTTCTACTTGAAACAGTAGTCTGGCCAGTGTCCGTTGCTGTTTGAAGTTCTGTTTCCTTAATTTCGCTATTGCTAGAAGCCACTTGTTCCTCTGAACTTGCTGCCATTTGAGAGCTACTTTCGGTAGTCGTTGAGGTGCTCGAATTTGTATTAGTGCTTGATGATGCCGACTGCCCACTTTGCTTAGTTTCGCTAGTCCCAGTTGATTTCTGCTGACTAGCACTAGTCTGACTAGATTGACTCGTACCTGTATTTACACTTTCTTGTACTTTAGTACAGGCTGTTAGGATACAAGTACAGCACAGTATTGAAACAAATATTTTTTTCATGGTATTGTACCTCCTATTTTTATTTTAAAACATTTTCCATATTCCAATTTTATCAGATATACATCTACCATCGAGTCAACTTACAAATTTACAAGATTATTTTTATAAAATTACATATTTTCAAGTTAATCAAAATACAATAAAAATTAGTTATAATAAAATCAAAAACGAGATACGAAACTATGAACCATAAAATAGTCTCACTGATTATCTGTACTTTAATCGTAATTCCAATTATTATACGTCCTACTCCTCAAGAACACACTCCAAACGAAGACACTGCCGTCTATAGTGTCGTTCCAGCAGAGAAACTAACTTCTCATTTGTAACCACCCCAACAGAGGCTATAAAGGCCTCTATTTTCTTTTTACTCGTTTCCGTTCCTTCTGTTCGAAGGAACTTCAAACATAACCTAAAATAGTTAATAAAAATATGTTCTAATGCATCACAAACTTCAGAGATTGATTCTAGATCACATAGTAATTGTTCGGCATAAACATACCGCCCACGTTCTATCATTTCAGTTATTGAGTTTATCAGAATTTCTTTTAAATATTGTTTATTTTTTCTCAAATTCCGATAATGATGAGATTTGTTTTTTAATTCTAAAATCAAAACAATAATCAATTCGTCATTCAACAACATTTGCGCATTCAAAAACAAATACAACTCAAAACTGGTCCACTCCTCAATGGCAAAGAGATAATCTGAGAGAAACTCTCTATCCTCATCGTCAAAATCAGATTGACCATCTAAGGCAGCCAGCGCCACCTTGATGACAATTCCATTTAACCTAGCATAGAGATTTCCCTCAGCATTCAAGAGGTCTGACTCCAACAAAGCCTCTAGCCCATCCCTATCCTGTCGGTAATACAAATCTGAAATCAGATTTGCTAGCTCAATATGGGGCGCTTCCTTGTAGCCATGATATTTGTAGGTGAATTCCTCCATGGTCATGTTGATACCTTCGACAGCCACAATCAACTTATCCGCTGCCAACATAGATTTTCCAGACTCAAAGCGTGACAATTGAGCTGCTGTAAAGTCTCCACCGACAACATCCTTTTGCTTGACCAAGCGAGAACGACGGAGTTCCCTGTAAAATTCTCCCAATCCTATTTGTGGTACTGCATCCATAAATTACCTCCTTTCTCACTGGATGATATCGCTCACATTTATTATACTATACAGATATATATTTGTCAATTTCGCTCATTTATCCATTTATTCCCTACTTGTTTCTGAAAATCATGACACTTTTCCATTTTCCTACCAAACCCTTTTACCATCAGCATATTTTATGGTATAATGAAGAGTAACATTTAGACTGAATAAATTGACAACTCGAGAAAATTGAATAGATAATACCAAGCAGAATAGCTGTTTGGGGCTTTTTTCATAGTTGCCAGTCAAAAAGAAAGGAACTATACTACACATGATTTATAAAGTATTTTACCAAGAAACAAAAGTTAGCCCACGCCGTGAGCAGACACAAGCCCTCTATGTAGAAGTTGACGCAGCTTCTGAATTGGAAGGTCGCATCAAAGTCAAAGAATTGGTTGAATCAAAATTCCCAGCCTACAACGTTGAATTCGTTGATCTACTCTCTGACAAACACCTCGAATACGAAAAAGAGCACGCAGATTTCAAACTTACGGAGTTCTAATTTATGTCATCAGTCAATCTAAAACCTCATGAAGTTGGCGTTTTCGCCATCGGTGGTTTGGGAGAAATCGGGAAAAACACCTACGGTATCGAGTACAAGGATGAAATTCTCATCGTCGATGCGGGTATCAAGTTCCCTGAAGATGACCTTTTGGGTATCGACTACGTTATCCCTGACTACTCCTATATCGTTGAAAATCTAGATCGTGTCAAAGGTCTGGTTATTACCCACGGTCACGAAGACCACATCGGAGGCATTCCCTTCTTGCTCAAGCAAGCCAATGTCCCAATCTATGCAGGTCCTTTGGCCCTCGCCCTTATTCGCGGAAAACTGGAAGAACACGGACTGCTTCGTGATGCAACCTTGTATGAAATCAACCACAATACTGAATTGACCTTCAAGCACCTCAAGGTCAGCTTCTTCCGCACCACCCACTCTATCCCAGAGCCACTCGGTATTGTCATTGATACCCCACAAGGAAAAGTCGTCTGTACCGGTGACTTCAAGTTCGACTTCACTCCTGTTGGTGAGCCAGCTGACTTACATCGCATGGCAGCCCTGGGTGAAGAAGGCGTTCTCTGCCTCCTTTCCGACTCTACCAACGCCGAAGTTCCAACCTTTACCAACTCGGAAAAAGTGGTCGGTCAGTCCATCATGAAACTGATTGAAGGCATCCACGGACGCATCATCTTTGCTTCCTTTGCCTCCAACATCTTCCGTCTGCAACAGGCGGCTGACGCTGCAGTCAAGACTGGTCGCAAAATTGCTGTCTTTGGACGCTCTATGGAGAAGGCCATCGTCAATGGTATCGAGCTCGGCTACATCAAGGTTCCAAAAGACACCTTTATCGAACCAAACGAGATCAAAGAATATCCTGCCAGCGAGATCATGATTCTCTGTACAGGTAGCCAGGGTGAGCCAATGGCTGCCCTATCTCGCATTGCCCACGGTACTCATCGTCAGGTTCAACTCCAGCCGGGCGACACGGTCATCTTCTCGTCTAGTCCTATTCCGGGAAATACCACAGGTGTTAACAAGCTCATCAATATCTTGATTGAAGCCGGAGTTGACGTCATTCACGGCAAGATTAACAACATCCATACCTCTGGACACGGTGGCCAGCAAGAACAAAAACTCATGCTCCGCCTAATCAAGCCAAAATACTTCATGCCTGTCCATGGCGAATACCGCATGCAAAAAATCCATGCCAGTCTGGCAGTGGATACAGGTGTACCAAAAGACAACATCTTCATCATGGAAAACGGCGATGTCCTAGCCCTGACCAAGGATTCTGCGCGATTGGCTGGCAAGTTCAATGCCCAAGACATCTACGTGGATGGAAACCGTATTGGTGAAATCGGTGCAGCTGTCCTCAAAGACCGCCGTGACCTCTCAGAAGACGGCGTTGTCCTTGCTGTCGCAACCGTTGACTTCAAGTCCAAGATGATTCTGGCAGGACCAGATATCCTCAGCCGAGGCTTCATCTATATGCGCGAATCTGGTGACTTGATCCGCGAAAGCCAACGCGTTCTCTTCAACGCTATCCGCATCGCCATGCGCAACAAAGATGCCAATATCCAAACGGTCAATGGCGCCATCGTCAATGCCCTACGACCATTCCTATACGAAAAAACAGAGCGTGAACCAATCATCATTCCAATGATTTTAACGCCTGATCACTAAGAAAGAAGAAGCCTCGGCAACTGCCGAGGCTTCACTTGTTTTCCAATAGGAATACCTTACAACCACTTGATAAAATGATATTTGGAAATTCCTTTTTTCGGCACATCTGTTAGATGAGCATAAATAGAATATCCAGCCTTCAGATAAAAATCCTTAGCCTGATAGGACTTAGTTGACAGTGTGATACTCTTTACTCCATTTTGTCTAGCTTCATTTTCCAAACGAATCAGCAAACGCCTCCCCAATCCTTGACCTTGCTTGTGTCTGACAACCACCAAAGCCTTTACATGAATCGTTTCCAAGGTCTGCTGGGCCTGCAAGACAGCTACTAATTGACCTGCTTCCTCTTCTACCAAAACAATTTCCTGCTGACTAGGAGCAAGGTCTTGCCCTTCTCCAAAAACCGCTCTATACTGTTCATCAAATACAGCTTTTACAAATTCATCCATCCACATCGCCTCCAATTTTTTTTATCTATATAAGGGTAGTCTTTTTCAAGCCCGTGAACAAAGGACCCGTCGGGGTCCTACTCGCTTTCCAGTTTCTCGGCTCGTGAAAAAATGGTCCACCGGACCATTTTTTTAATACATATCCAAATAGTTGTCGATTTCCCATTGAGAAACGTAGGTTGCGTAGCTTGCCCACTCGATTTTCTTAGCTTCTACAAAGTTAGTGTAGATATGTTCGCCCAGGGCTGCACGAACTACCTCATCCTTACGAAGTGCCTTCAAAGCATTGTGAAGAGTTGATGGTAGGTCTGTAATACCAGCTTCACGGCGTTCCTCATCAGACATTGCATAGATATTTGTTTCAACAGGTGCTGGTGCCTCAATCTTGTTCTCAACACCCTCTAGACCTACTTCTAAAAGCACGGCCATTGCTAAATATGGGTTAGCAGTTGGGTCAACTGAGCGCAATTCCAAACGAGTTCCCATACCACGAGAAGCTGGAACACGAACCAATGGAGAACGGTTTTTACCAGCCCAAGCGATGTAAACAGGAGCTTCAAAACCTGGAACCAAACGCTTGTAGGAGTTTACAGTTGGGTTTGTAATAGCAGTATAGTTGTAAGCATGCTTGATCAAACCACCCAAGAAGTGATAGGCTGTTTCTGACAATTGCATGCCACGAGGATCTTCTGGGTCAAAGAAGGCATTGTTGCCATCCTTGTCAAAGAGTGACATATTACAGTGCATACCTGAACCAGCGATACCATATTTGGGCTTAGCCATAAAGGTTGCATACATACCATGTTTACGGGCAATTGTTTTAACAACCAACTTGAAGAGCTGAATCTTATCACAAGCACTCAAAACATCATCGTATTTGAAATCAATCTCATGCTGACCAACAGCACATTCATGGTGACTAGCTTCTACTTCAAAGCCCATTTGCGTCAAGACATTAACGATCTCACGACGAGTATTATCAGCCAAATCCGTCGGAGCAAGGTCAAAGTATCCACCCTTATCGTTCACTTCCAGGGTTGGATTTCCTTGCTCATCCATCTTGAAGAGGAAGAATTCTGGCTCAGGACCCAAATTGAAAGAAGAAAATCCAAGTTCTTCCATGTGACGAAGGGCTTTTTTCAAGTTACCACGAGGATCACCAGCAAATGGCTCGCCTGCTGTTGTATAAACATCACAAATCAAGCCCGCTACTGAACCATTCTCATCACCCCAAGGGAAGATTGTCCAGGTATTCAAATCTGGATATAGGTACATATCTGATTCATTGATACGAACAAAACCTTCGATTGATGAACCATCAAACATCACCTTGTTTGATAAAACCTTATCCACCTGCTCATCAGTTGCTGGAATTTCTACGTTTTTCATTACTCCCATGATATCTGTAAACATCAGACGTAGGAAGGTAACGTTTTTCTCTTTAATATCGCGTTTAATGTCCGCTACTGTGACTGCCATTGTTTTTCTCCTCTATTTAAAAAATAATTACGATGAACGGAAAATAGAACTAGGACTTGAAAAGCGTCCTTGACGACTGAATTCATCATGTAAGATACGGCGTACATCTTCATCGGTCAAGGTTTTCTGTTGTTTTTGGACCTTAGCTTTTGCTTCACGGTTTGCATATTCCTTCTTAATAGCCGCAATATTCAAACCCTCGTCCAAAAAATCCTTGATTTCAAGAAGCAAATCCATATCATTTAGAGAATACAAGCGACGATTGCCCTCATTACGATCGGGCTTAATCAAGCCATGATCTTCATAGTAACGAATCTGACGAGCCGTTAGGTCTGTCAATTTCATAACACTGCCAATTGGAAAAATGGCCAAGGAACGACGGAACTCTTTTTCTCTCATAATGAACTCCTTTCTGCAGACTATTATAGGAGAATTTTGACCATGGGTCAAGCGATTATGTTATATCTTCTAACATCTTTTCTTTTGGAAACGTTTTTTTATCAAATTAACATCGTAATTTACCAAAATCGCTATAAAAACACCGACAAAGGTTTCAAAAACACGAACGAAAACATACTGAATGGTATCACCTGCTGGAATTGATAAAGAAATAATCAACAGAGCCGACACCGCACCGATAATGCCAGCCTTATTATTCATAGCTACATTAGTCATAATAGTCAGCATGACAAAGATAGGCACAAAGACCGCAGTTACCCAGAACTGATCAGAAAATAACCTATCTAGTAAAAAGAAAATCAAGGCGTAGAAACCACCTATCGAATTGCCTAAAACACGAGAGGTACCAAAATGGACACTCTGGTCAAAGTCCTCACGCAAACTAAAGACCGTTGTCAAGGCTGCAATCTGAATACCTTCCCACCCCAGATAACCAAAAAGCAAAATAACTAAAAAAACCGCTAGACCTGATTTAAAGGTCCGCATTCCTAATCGAAATTTTTGGGGATCAAACTTATATTTTTCAAACATATCTCTATTCTAACATGATTTTATGGAAAATGGGGTCATTATCCCAAGAAAGGCAGAAAAGAGTTGGTCACCCAACTCTTTTCTCTCAAGTTTTTACTTTTCAGTCAATGCTGCACCTAGCCAGTCTTTCTAGGTCACACTTCCCAGAAAGACTAGGCATGGCACTAGGCACTCCGTGCCGTCGCAAGTCCTGGAAGAGCCTTACACCTTGCTAGACTTTCTAACTCGCTTAGCTTCGTAGAAACTCTACGCGATGCACTAGAAAAGAGCTGGAAATCCAACTCTTTTCGTCGTAAGTTTTTACTTTTCAGTCAATGCTGCAAGACCTGGAAGGACTTTACCTTCAAGGAGTTCCATAGATGCACCACCACCAGTTGAGATCCATGAGAACTTGTCTGCACGGCCAAGGTTGATAGCAGCAGCTGCTGAGTCACCACCACCGATGATTGATTTCACGCCTGGTTGTTTCACGATAGCATCCATTACACCGATTGTACCCGCTTGGAAGTCTGGGTTTTCAAATACACCCATAGGTCCGTTCCAAACAACTGTTTTCGCACCAGTCAAAGCTTCGTCAAACTTAGCAATTGACTTAGGACCGATATCAAGACCAAGGAAGCCTTCTGAAACTGCTTCGCCTTCTGTATCGCGAACTTCAGTGTAGCCAGCAAATGCGTTAGCTTCTTTTGAGTCAACTGGCAAGATCAATTTACCGTTAGCTTTTTCAAGAAGTGCTTTTGCCACATCAAGCTTGTCTTCTTCTACAAGTGAGTTACCGATTTCGATACCTTGAGCTTTGTAGAATGTGTACGTCATACCACCACCGATAAGAACTTTGTCAGCTTTTTCGAGAAGGTTTTCGATAACACCGATCTTATCAGATACTTTTGAACCACCAAGGATTGCCACGAATGGACGCTCTGGAGTTTCAACAGCTTCTTGGATGTATGCAATTTCGTTTTCCAAAAGGAAACCAGCTACTGCTTTTTCTACGTTTGCTGAGATACCAACGTTTGATGCGTGCGCACGGTGTGCAGTACCAAACGCGTCGTTAACGAAGATACCATCACCAAGTGAAGCCCAGTATTTACCAAGTTCTTCGTCGTTTTTAGATTCTTTCTTACCATCAACATCTTCGAAACGAGTGTTTTCAACAAGGAGAACTTGTCCATCTTCCAATGTGTTGATTGCTGCTTCCAATTCAGCACCACGAGTAGCACCAGCGATGAAAGCAACGTCTTGACCCAATTTAGCTGCCAAGTCAGCTGCTACAGGAGCCAATGATTTACCTTCTTTGTCAGCTTCTTCTTTCACACGACCAAGGTGAGAGAAAAGAATTGCACGTCCACCTTGCTCAAGAATATACTTGATTGTTGGAAGAGCTGCTGTAATACGGTTATCGTTAGTGATAACGCCATCTTTCAAAGGCACGTTGAAGTCCACACGAACAAGAACTTTTTTGCCTTTCAATTCTACATCTTTAACAGTCAATTTTGCCATTAGATAAGAACTCCTTAATTTATATTTACCCTACCATTGTACCATATTTTCTGTATTTTTTCTCTCATAAAGATAGTTTTTTCACAAATCTACAAAAAGAACGAATGATAGAAAAAAGAGGCCGAAGCCTCTTTGATTTTCACTAAGGATTATTTAGCGATTTTTGCGAAGTACTCTCTATTCTACGCCTAGCTGTTGAAGAATATATTTTGAATATATTAAATCAAAATACTTATCCTGAGTAGCAAAATACGTCGTTATCGCTACTCCCAAAGCCAGAATCAGTAGAGTATAAACCAATTTTATTTTCATCATATCCTATTCTCCTATTCCTTTGTGTAGCCACTAGCCTCATAAACCCTATCTATCGCCCGGCCATTTCTGCTTGTATATAATGTAGAATCAATTACACTACTTTCAATATCCCATATTCCCCACTCATAAATTTCATCACCATTGACATTTTGCAAGAATACTTCAACTTTATTCAAATAAACTCTTATCCGTCCGATTTTTCCTGTACGAGATAAGTAATTAACATTACCATCTTCAGAAATTTTGATAAACTTATCATAATCAATACCCCCATGACCATCATACTCATAGAAAGTATTTCCAATTATATAGTTTCTAACAATTTCAGGCGCTTTTGTTTCATATTCTAACATCATATCACGGTCATGACTAACTAAATAAGTCGTACCTGGTGTAAACTGAGCATTGAAATAACCTGTCAGGAATTCCATCGGTTCTAGCTTCAAAGCTTTCTGACGATTTTCTAGACTAGTTAAATCTCCTTTCAAAATGCGAGTTACTTCCTTTGCTTCTATCAGTTCAGAGTTTGAAAGTGAATACGATTCTAACCGAGATAGTTGTGAAAGAGCTTCGCCATAATTCTTGTTTTCAACAGCACCAACAAAAGTAGCAACATCGGCTTTGTATTGTTCCGTTTTCTTCTGTATAGCGAAAATTTGGTAGACAAACCATAATAGAGCCACGATTAGCAAACCCATGATAACTGCATGTATATTTTTCCTCATCGACACATCTATTTTCCTACTACTGCTTTTCAAATACAATCATCTTCCCTGAAAAATCGACCTCTAAATCTCCATTTTCTAATTTTTCATAGGTTCCTGAAATCGATTTGCTATCTGAAAGATCGATATCTATCTCTTGCCCCTGCAAATCTACACTGCCAGTAATGTCACTATCCACAATACCTATACTAGCCTCACCTGTAATGGTTTCGCCATCGATTTCAATGTCAAGCTCGAAACCATAAGCATCAGCTAGATAACGCCCATCAACATTGTTAATGGTTTCAACCACGACCTCCTCTGCCTTGCTACAAGCAACTAAGAAAAGTGTTCCTAAAACCAATACTATAGCCGATAAATACTTTTTCATAATGCTTTCTCCTTTACATACTTTTCTAAAGAACTTTTTACATCATTGAGGATGTCTAAGTGTAATTCCTTATATCTCATAACATCCTCTTCCTCCAGACCGCCTCTATGAATGGAAAGGTAGTCGTCCGATAGTTGCAGACAATACTTACGAAATCTGACTATCTGTTCTGTATGATAGTCAGATAGGAGAGCCTCCGATTTTTGAACAAGCAACTTTACCAATTCTCCAACAATATATGGATTGTTTTCAAAAATATCATGCAAAGGCATTGAACCTGAATAAGCAATAAGTATCTTTAGCAGATCCAAATAGAGCATATTCTTTTGAGAACGACTTTCCTGCCTCCGTAATTGATTTAATTGTTCATCAAATACCGCTTGACCATCCTCAGACAGAGGATAATCATTCCATCCCTCAAGAACCTCTAGTTGTTCTTCCATCACTTCTATAGAAGAATTAAAACTGTCGAGGATTTCCAGAAAAGATACTTCTTTCTCAAAACTTTTTGCTTTTAGATACTGATAAAGACTTCCTACGATTGTCAGACCTCCAATAATCGTGACAATATCTGATGCTATTGATAACATATGTTTCCTAAAACCTCCCATTCTCCTTCAGGAGCCCAAATTCGTCAAAACCAGTATCTTCAGACCAGCCGAAAACATTTATGGTCGTAAAATATCCCTTATTCTCAATACCGAACGAAACATCAAACTCCACTCCGTACTTTTTCTTTATATGAGCCAATTCCTCATCCGTTAAAGCTCGACCGTTTTCTTTGATATAAGTCTCCAACTCTGTATCTGTCGGATCAGTAACTTTATTATTAGCAATCTGCCACAGCCCCTTAGCTGTTTTCCGAATACTCGAACCATACATTTGTAAAAAGTCGGATAAGGTAACTTCCTCTATCAAGACTTCCTCGATTGCCCATTTCTCAATCGGTTGAGCCCAAATATCATAAACTTCTGTTGATTTGATAAGTTCATATTTTGGAATATAACTTTCTCTCCAACCTCCTTTATTGCTACCTCCGTGGTACCGTGAATAATTAACTAATTTTTCCTCATCAAACAGTAAAAAATCACGCCGAAATGTTGCATTCGATTCATCAATCATAAGCACATCTTGCGGGATAACTTCATTGTTTTGGAAAATCGTTTCTCTCCGAATTTTTTGGAACATAGACTTTAGGATGTCAATGTTTCCACTACTATCCATATATAAACCATCTGAGAGTAGCTTTAAGCCCAGAAAGGTCCCAGCATCAAGAATGTCATTAGAATAGAGATAAAAATGAATATAAGCGTGCTCTTTTACCAGATAACCTATCTCTAATTGAACCGTTTCTCCTTCCGAAAAACGAATTACTCCATTCGAATCTAAATAGGTCTCTGTAGTTTTATTACCCCTACTAATTTTTTCATAGGTTCCATCTGGATTTACCCTGACTTGAATTTCCTTCCCGTCATCGTTCCCTTTATAAACACCAACCAGGTCACCGATATTTTCAGGTAAACGATAGGGCTTATTGTCTTCCAACATAATTGAACTAGTATCAATCTTTAAGGGAGCATTTTTCACTTCCTCACTGATACGTGGAGTTAACCGATAATCTTCATATCGTGAATAAGCAAATGATAGGCAAGTCAGCACCGCAACAAGTAAGAAAACAAAGCGAATGAACTTAGGGTGTAGGTTTAGAAATTTTTTCATAACTTTCTCCATGTTACTCTTAGGTTAAGTATTGACTGGTAAGTCAATACTTGTTATGCATAGTATAACAAGCTTTTTTCGCGCAAAACATAGTTATATATGTTCTATTTGTACGAAAAAAGAGGCCGAAGCCTCTTTGATTTTCACTAAGGATTATTTAGCGATTTTTGCGAAGTACTCAAGAGTACGAACAAGTTGTGCAGTATAAGACATTTCGTTGTCGTACCATGAAACAACTTTAACCAATTGCTCACCATCAACGTCAAGAACTTTAGTTTGAGTTGCATCGAACAATGAACCGAATGAGATACCTACGATATCTGAAGAAACGATTTGGTCTTCAGTATAGCCGTATGATTCAGTAGCAGCAGCTTTCATAGCAGCGTTTACTTCTTCAGCAGTAACTTTCTTGTTAAGAGTTGCAACCAATTCAGTTACAGAACCTGTTGGAACTGGAACACGTTGTGCAGCACCGTCAAGTTTACCGTTCAACTCTGGGATTACCAAGCCGATAGCTTTAGCAGCACCAGTTGAGTTAGGAACGATGTTCGCAGCAGCAGCACGAGCACGACGAAGGTCACCACCACGGTGTGGTCCGTCAAGAACCATTTGGTCACCAGTGTAACCGTGGATTGTAGTCATCAAACCTTTTTGAACGCCAAATGCATCGTGAAGAGCTTTAGCCATTGGTGCCAAACAGTTTGTAGTACATGAAGCACCTGAGATAACTGTTTCAGTACCATCAAGGATATCGTGGTTAGTGTTGAAAACGATAGTCTTAACATCGTTACCACCAGGAGCAGTGATAACAACTTTCTTAGCACCATTTTCGTGGATGTGTTGCTCAGCAGCAGTTTTTGAAGTGAAGAAACCAGTTGCTTCAAGAACGATTTCTACGCCGTCAGCAGCCCAGTCAATTTTTCCTGGCTCACGCTCAGCAGAAACTTTAACGAATTTACCGTTAACTTCGAAACCACCGTCTTTAACTTCAACAGTACCGTCGAAACGACCTTGAGTTGTGTCGTATTTCAACAAGTGTGCAAGCATTACTGGGTCTGTAAGGTCGTTGATACGAGTAACTTCAACACCTTCTACGTTTTGGATACGACGGAAAGCAAGACGACCGATACGTCCGAAACCGTTAATACCAACTTTAACTACCATGAATGATTTCCTCCTTATGAAAATCGAGTTCTTTATTTTAAAAGGCAAGCCTTTTAATCCTTTTGTGAAAATATTAACTTGTAAGCCTACAAGCATCTTTTCAACGTTTTTATTATATAACTTATTCAATAAAAAAGCAAGAATTTCATATAGTTTCATTGTTAATATTGTCGGAACTGCATGGAATTTCTGAAAACTTACTGATGCAATTGGATAAAACCTATAAAATTTGATACAATCATAAGTAATGTTTTAGAAAGTTATTACTCCTATGCCGACAAAATACTCAAAAATCCGCCAGAAACACTTATCCAAAAGAAAACATCGGTCTAAATTTCAAAAATCCATCCTCAGCATTCTCACTCCTTTATTAAGTTTAGGATTATGGTATGTATTAAATACAATCAGCATATCTATCCAGCCAGTCATCTCAAATATTTTTCCCAGTCATGTGCAAATGAACTATAGCCTATTTTTCGCTTTTCTTTACAGTAGTTTAGTCCTTGCGCTCACACTTACCTTGTGGTTCTGGTGGAAAATACTCTTTAACGAAAAATTTACTTGGTGGAAGCCCTCTTCACTCCTTTTCATCTTCCTTCCAGTTGTACCAGTCTTCTTATTAGCCCGATATGAAGCCTCCTTTCATACCCCAAAAGCGCCACTTATTATTTCTCATCGCGCTTTAAACGACCACCACGCTATTGAAAATACCGTTGAAGCACTGCAGTTAGCAAGTCAGAGCCAGCCAGACTACATCGAAATCGACCTTTGGGAAACAGCTGACCTAGAGTTTATTGCTTTTCACGATGCAAGTTTAATCAATTGGGCTGGTGTAGACTATCGTCCCCATGATCTTACTTTGGCAAACTTAACAGAAACCATCATAACAGATGCAGCTGGCTACTCTGCCAAAATTGCAAGTTTTGACCAAATTCTAACTGAAGCTAGGGCACAAAATCAGAAACTCTTAATTGATTTTAAAACTTCTGCACAAGATAGTTCCCAAATGGTAGACAATTTTATGAAGAAATACCAAGCAAGCTTTGAAGAGGAGGGGCATCAGCTTCAGTCTGCTGACCCTCATTTCATAAACGCTATTCTAAAGTATGCTCCAAAATTTGAAACCTACTTATTGATGAGCGCACCTCCGGAAATTGAATTACCTAACCTGACTGGCTATAGTGTTCCCTTGGATCAACTCACTGATGATTTACTTAATTATATTCGCAAATCGGGAAAAGCTTTCTACGTATGGACTGTCAATGCTCCTGAGGGAGTGCAACAAGCAGACTCCATAGAAGTAGATGGCATCATCACCGACTACCCAACTCGTACACAAACAGTTTTATCTGGTCTATCACAAGCCAATAAATACACAAAACTGTATCAAGAACAATTACAATATTTTAAAATATTCCCCATCCAAGAACAATGATTTTATATCTAGTAGAGATGGTAAAAAGTCAACTTGATTATTTACTTTCCACTTGGTTTGTCCGACTTCCACTTGCCACAGTTCAGCCCTAGACTGTTGGAGGTGATTTTTAGTGAACTGCAACACCTTGGCAGCCACCAGTTTAACTGGTGGTTTTCATTTTGTTCTTGACGAAAGAGAGAGAAGGTATGAAAAAAGCCCACTCTTTCGAGCAGGCTTGGGCAATCAATTAAGCGTTGCCGCCGTTTTTCTTGATGATTTCATCTTGTACAGATTTTGGTACATCTTCGTAGTGGTCAAATACCATCATGAAAGTACCGCGACCTTGTGTTGCTGAACGAAGAACAGTTGCGTAACCGAACATTTCAGCAAGTGGTACATAAGCACGAACGATTTGTGTGTTACCACGAGCTTCCATACCGTCAACGCGACCACGACGTGCAGTAACGTGACCCATAACGTCACCAAGGTTATCTTCTGGTGCAGTGATGGTTACAAGCATCATTGGCTCAAGGATAGTTGGTTGAGCTGATTTAGCTGCTTCTTTAAGGGCAAGAGATGCTGCCACTTTGAAGGCTGTTTCAGATGAGTCGACATCGTGGTATGAACCATCGTAAAGCTTCGCTTTAACGTCAACGATTGGGTAACCAGCAAGAACACCGTTGGCCATAGATTCTACGAGACCTTTTTCAACCGCTGGGATGAATTCACGTGGAACCACACCACCGACGATAGCGTTCTCGAACTCGAAACCTTTACCTTCTTCGTTTGGTGTGAATTCGATCCAAACGTCACCGAATTGACCTTTACCACCAGACTGGCGTTTGAAGAAACCACGAGCTTGAGTAGAAGCACGGAATGTTTCACGGTATGATACTTGAGGAGCACCTACGTTCGCTTCAACCTTGAATTCACGACGCATACGGTCAACAAGGACATCCAAGTGCAACTCACCCATACCTGAGATAACTGTTTCACCAGTTTCAACGTTTGTTTCAACGCGGAATGTTGGATCTTCTTCAGCCAATTTAGAAAGGGCGATACCCATCTTGTCTTGGTCAGCTTTAGACTTAGGCTCAACCATCAATTGGATAACTGGTTCTGGAACGTGGATTGACTCAAGGATTACTTTTGCTTTTTCATCTGTCAATGAGTCACCAGTTGTAGTATCTTTCAAACCAACCGCAGCGGCGATATCACCAGCGTAAACAGTTTCAATTTCTTGACGGCTGTTTGCGTGCATTTGAAGGATACGTCCGATACGCTCACGTTTACCTTTAGAAGTGTTCATTACGTATGAACCACTGTTAAGTACACCTGAGTAGACACGGAAGAATGTCAAACGACCTACGAATGGGTCAGTCATGATCTTGAAGGCAAGAGCTGCAAATGGCTCTTCGTCAGAAGCATGACGCTCTTCTTCAGCATCTGTATCTGGATTGATACCTTTGATAGCAGGGATGTCAACTGGGCTTGGAAGGTAGTCAATAACCGCATCAAGCATCAATTGAACACCTTTGTTTTTGAAGGCTGAACCACACAATACTGGGAAGAATTCAACGTTGATTGTTGCTTTACGGATAGCAGCTTTCAATTCGTCGTTTGTGATTTCTTCACCTTCAAGGTATTTCATCATCAATTCTTCATCAGTTTCCGCAACTGCTTCAACCAATTTTTCACGGTATTCTTGAGCTTGCTCAAGGTATTCAGCCGGAATATCTTCTTCAAGAATATCTGTACCAAGGTCGTTAGTATAGATTTCAGCTTTCATCTTGATCAAGTCGATGATACCACGGAACTCATCTTCAGAACCGATTGGCAATTGAATTGGGTGAGCATTTGCTTGAAGACGCTCATGAAGTGTGCTTACTGAGTAAAGGAAGTCAGCACCGATTTTGTCCATTTTGTTGGCAAATACGATACGTGGAACACCGTATTCAGTTGCTTGACGCCATACTGTTTCAGTTTGTGGCTCAACACCTGATTGTGAGTCAAGAACGGTAACCGCACCATCAAGAACGCGAAGTGAACGTTGTACTTCGATTGTGAAGTCCACGTGTCCTGGTGTGTCGATGATGTTTACACGGTGGTTGTTCCATTGAGCTGTTGTCGCAGCAGATGTGATTGTGATACCACGCTCTTGCTCTTGCTCCATCCAGTCCATTTGTGATGCACCTTCGTGAGTTTCACCGATTTTGTGGATTTTACCAGTGTAGTAAAGAATACGCTCAGTTGTCGTTGTTTTACCCGCGTCAACGTGCGCCATGATACCGATATTACGAGTTTTTTCTAATGAAAATTCGCGTGCCATGAGGTTTGTTCTCCTATAATTTTAGTTTTATACTTTATTATACCATATTTTAAGAAAAGCGAGTGGGCAAGTCCCACCCGCTTGATTTCTTACTAATGGTGTGAAGTGGATGAGGCAAGCCTCAATCCGATTTGTGATGATTGAACGAGAAGTTTGTACCATAATCATAATTGATTTATGTAGAACTAACTTGACTTCCTCACATCCTAATTAGTTGAGTTCGGACTAAAAATTCTGGAAAAAAGATAAATCTTCCTTGGACCTTAAGGTCCATCGTCTGATTTCCTATTTTTCCTTGAATTTTCTTAACGTCCTCACATCCTAATTGAACTCGGGCTACAACTCACTGACAAAAAGATGAACCTCATTGATTGCACAGCAATCTGCTTCGCTTCCCTATTTTGTCTAGGAGTTGCTTGACGCCCTCGTATCTTATTCTTACCAGCGGAAGTGTGCGAATGCGCGGTTTGCTTCTGCCATTTTATGGGTGTCTTCACGTTTCTTAACAGCTGCACCTGTGTTGTTTGCTGCATCCATGATTTCTTTCGCAAGGCGATCGATCATAGTGTGCTCACCACGGTTACGAGCGATTGTTACCAACCAACGAAGACCAAGTGTTGTACGACGCTCTGGACGAACTTCAACTGGAACTTGGTAGTTAGAACCACCGACACGACGTGCACGTACTTCAAGTACAGGCATGATGTTTTCCATTGCTGTTTCAAATACTTCAAGTGCATCGTTACCAGTTGCTTCTTTGATTTGATCAAAGGCACCGTAAACGATTGATGCAGCAGTACCACGTTTACCGTCCAACATAACACGGTTGATCAAACGAGTTACCAATTTTGAGTTATACAATGGATCTGGCAATACTTCGCGCTTAGGCGCTTGATTTTTACGACTCATTTATATTTCCCCTTTCTTAGCCTTTTGGACGTTTAGTACCGTATTTAGAACGGCCTTGCTTACGATCGTTAACACCTGCAGTATCAAGCGCACCACGAACGATATGGTAACGTACCCCTGGAAGGTCTTTTACACGTCCACCACGAAGAAGAACAACGCTGTGCTCTTGCAAGTTGTGGCCGATACCTGGGATGTAAGCAGTAACTTCGATAAGGTTGCTCAAACGTACACGAGCGAATTTACGAAGGGCTGAGTTAGGTTTTTTAGGTGTCATTGTTCCGACACGAGTTGCAACACCGCGTTTTTGTGGTGATGAAACGTTAGTTTGAACTTTTTTACGGCTGTTGTAACCAACGTTCAAAGCTGGTGATTTAGATTTTTCTACTTTAGACTTACGTGGTTTACGTACCAACTGGTTAATTGTAGGCATCTACATTCTCCTGTATATATTTTTTATTTTTGGTGATAGGGCATTGGTGACAACCCCTATCTGTGTGTACTTTTGCAACATTTGTCAGCACGTCCCTGTACACTCTTGAGAGACCAAAAGTAAAAAGTACCGTCTAATATAGTACCACATCTCAAAACTATTGTCAAATAGATATGTTTGAAATTTTCAAGAAAAAACACAGCCAAGTAGCTGTGTCAATTTGCTATTTCTTAGTAGCCCATACCCATTCCATCCATACCTTGTGGCATAGCTGGAGCGGCTGGTTCTGGCTTGTTGGCAACGACTGCTTCTGTCGTCAAAATCAAGCTGGCTACGGAAGCCGCATTTTGAAGAGCAGAACGAGTAACTTTAACAGGGTCAATAATTCCTGCCTCAATCATATTCACCCATTCACCTGTCGCAGCATTAAAGCCTGTTCCAAGCTCAGAATTCTTCAATTTATCAATGATAACTGAACCTTCATAGCCTGCGTTATAGGCAATCTGGCGCACTGGTTCTTCCAAGGCGCGCAGGACAATATTGCGTCCTGTTTCATCATCACCGGTCAATTCAAGCTTGGCTACGCTATCAATCACATTGACAAGAGCTGTACCACCACCAGCAACGATTCCTTCTTCAACTGCGGCACGTGTTGCATTAAGGGCATCTTCGATACGGAGTTTCATTTCTTTCAACTCAGTCTCAGTAGCGGCACCAACTTTGATGACTGCGACACCGCCAGACAATTTAGCCAAACGCTCTTGCAATTTTTCACGGTCAAATTCTGAAGTTGTTCCCTCAATTTGTGACTTGATAACAGCAACACGGTTAGCAATGGCTTCAGGATTTCCAGCACCTTCAACAATGGTTGTGCCATCTTTGTCGACCACAACTTTTGCAGCCTGACCAAGTGCTTCAATGGTTGCATCTTTCAAGTCCAAACCAAGGTCTTCTGTAATGACTGTACCGCCTGTCAAGATAGCAATGTCTTCCAACATAGCTTTACGACGGTCACCAAAGCCTGGAGCTTTGACTGCAACAACGTTGAATGTACCACGAATCTTGTTGAGAACAAGGGTAGGAAGTGCTTCACCATCCACATCGTCAGCAATAATCAAAAGCGGACGGTTGGTCTGAAGAATGCTTTCCAAGAGTGGCAAAATGTCTTGGATATGAGAAATTTTCTTATCTGTAATCAAGATGAATGGATTTTCAAGTTCTGCCACCATTTTTTCATTATCTGTTACCATGTATTGTGACAGATAACCACGGTCGAATTGCATACCTTCTACCACATCCAACTCAGTTTCCATACCGCGAGATTCTTCAATAGTGATAACACCGTCTGTTCCCACGCGCTCCATAGCTTCTGAAATGTACTCACCAACTTTTTCAGAACGTGAAGACACGGCTGCTACTTGAGCAATTTCAGCTTTATTGGATACAGGACTTGCTTGTGCTTTCAAGGCCTCAACCGCTGTTGCAACTGCTGCTTCAATCCCACGACGGATACCGATTGGATTGGCACCTGCAGTTACGTTTTTCAATCCTTCACGTACGATAGCCTGGGTCAAAACAGTGGCAGTTGTTGTACCGTCACCAGCAATGTCATTGGTTTTTGATGCCACTTCGGATACCAACTTAGCACCCATATTTTCAAAGTGATCTTCCAATTCGATTTCTTTGGCAATGGTTACACCATCATTTGTAATGAGTGGTGAGCCATAAGCCTTTTCCAAGACAACATTGCGACCTTTTGGACCCAAGGTTACTTTGACTGTATCAGCCAAAATATCAACACCACGGACCATGCTCTCGCGTGCATCTGCTGCAAATTTAATTTCTTTTGCCATTTTATTTCCATCCTTTGTATCAATTAAATATTATAAAGTGCTATATTTCTTCCAATTTCCATAAAAATATCAGATTATCCCCAAAAAAGTGTTCAAAGTAGACCACAAGATAATCACAAATTTGCTCTAGTGATTGTTCTGTTACATCTAAAGTAATATATCGTTTTGAGCGATAATCCAAAATTGTCATACCATCTAAAAAGGGCGGCAAGACTGTTTCCAAGGATTGAAACCAAGGTTTCTTAATTGGAAGAGCTAAGTTTAGCATATTGTCTGACGTCAATTGAAACCAAATTTGCTGCTGGTTTCCTTGTTCCCAGGCAGTTATACAGCTTCCGGACGTGCTAGCTTGCAAAAAATTCTGAAGAATCTCACTTAGCTGTTCTTTCATAGTCTATCTTACTCAACCACTGCTACAATATCCGCCTCACGGACAATAGTCACTTTTTCTTCACCATCTTTGACTTCCAGACCAGCGTGGGCCTCGACCAAGACCTTGTCACCGACTGCCACAGACGGTGCAATCAATTCTCCGTTCAAGGTGCGAATTCCTTGACCAACCGCTAAGACCTGCGCCTCTTTGGTCGCTGCTTGGCTAGTTCCTGCAAGGACAAAGCCCCCTACTGTCTGTTCTTTTTCTTCGATTTTTACAACGATGCGATCGCCTAATGGTTTCAACATATCAATGCCTCCTTCATTTTTAGCACTCCGACATCTCGAGTGCTAATTCACAATTCTTATTGTATCACTTGGTCAAAAATAGTCAAGAAAATTCTATTTTATTTTTCCTAAAATCCGTCGCAGGACTGAGGAAACGAAGCCTGTTAATTATAGTGAAACTATGCTATACTATTTTTAACAAGTTAGGGGGTATTCATGAAATTTTTTAGAGAGCTAAAAACAGATTACCTAGAAAGCCGTTTTTCCGTTCACGAAAGTTTCGCCGAATGGTTTTTAAAGCGTAAATTAGGTTTTTGGGGCAAAATAATGTTCGCCTATCTACTCTGGGCAATCTGGATATTTTTCTTTAGCCACCCTCATTACATCATCTTTTTCTTCTACGGAGTTCTCCTACTTTCTCTAATTATCATGCTGATAGAATGGTGGAAATATAGAAAATAAGTAGCAAAAAACGCCAACTTTCGTCAGCGTTTTTTAAGGAGATATGAAAAATATTTAGGATTGACTATAGTATAGCCTACTTTTTCTCGTTCTCCATCGGTCTTAGGACCGATATTGCTTTAAAACGGTAATTCCTCCTCTTCCAAGACCAAGTCAGCTAGGTCATCGCCTGTGTTATTTTCACGCATGGCACGTTGGGCGCGACTTTCAAGCAACTGGAAGGTATTGCCCAAGATTTCCGTCACATAGTGGTTGCTGCCGTCTTTTTCGTATTTTCGCGTTCGCAACTCACCGTCAATAGAAATCAGACTGCCCTTGCTGCCATAAGAAACAAGTGTCTCCGCCAGTTTGCCCCAGAAAATGACATTAAGAAAATCTGCTTCACGTTCGCCATTTTCTGTCTTAAATCGTCGATTAACTGCAACAGTAACACGAGTCAAATTTTTACCAGTTGGTGTTTGAGTGAGTTCAGGTTGGGCCGTCAAGCGACCGATTAAAATTGTTTTATTATACATATTATATCCTCCTACTTATTTATTCGTAGAAGGATTTGAAAAGGAGCGAAAATTATGAAAGAATTTTTGATGGAAAAGATACAGACCTCCCAACCATATACCAATGCCGAACTGGCTTGGTTGCTGGAAAACATCGGTCATCCTGTTCCTGCTATACGCGACGAACTGGTCTATGCTAGTTTTTGCCACATCTTTTTGGAGGGCTTGGTCACAAGGGAGCAAGCACAGTCGCTGCTACAATTCTCTCAAGAAACCAGTCCTCTTTCCCTAGAAAGTTCCACACTAAAGTGAAGTTTTACTTGCTTACTTTACTGTCTGTTGCTGTCTGTCGATAATGAGCCAGAGTCTATTTATCATGCATTTTTAAGCACTAACGACCGTGACCTACTCTTCCAGCAGGCCTTGGATTATTTGGCGATTGAAAATGACTGGTCTGGCTACGATGAAAAACTCGGTTGGATCCATACCGTTGCCCACGGAGCAGATTTTCTTCTGGCCGCAAGCTGTCATGATCAATTTCCCGCTGAAAAAAGCAAAGAAGTCTGGCACAAATTCCTGTATATTTACTACTGAATGAAAAAGTAACCAGCCAAGAGCTGACGGAATGGATTAGCAAGCTGGACTTTCCAAATCAAGAACCAGTAGACTACTTCCGGTGGCTCAATCTCCAACATTTTCTGTCTAGTCTTTACTTCCAACTTAGGTCACATCAAGCATCGACCGAAGAAATCGAACAGGCTATTGAAGGAAAAATTGAACCAGCATAAAAGAATTGGCCAAAATTGACCAATTCTTCTTTTTTCTATCCCTTCCAATGTTTAGCTGGATCAAAGGCCTCTCCGACTTCTGCGGAGTCGTCCAATTCGATAATACCACGGACTTGTGGTGCGTTTGGTAATGCCAATTCACGTGGGCTACACATCATACCAAAGCTATCTTCACCGCGCAATTTCCCTGGGAAAATCAGGCTACCGCTCGGCATCATTGCCCCCGGAAGAGCCACAATGGTTTTCAGGCCTTGGGCAGCATTTGGGGCACCAGCTACGATTTGCACTGTTTTGTCACCAACATTGACCTGACAGATATTGAGGTGGTCGCTATCTGGATGCGGAACCAGTTCCACAATCTGACCGACTACGAACTTTGGAGCATTGTCGTTAACCAAGCTTTCAGTAAAACCTTCCTTAGCCAATTCAGCATTCAAGGTCGCAACTTGCTCATCTGTCAAGAAAACTTGACCATTTCCAGCAAGCTCAACCAAACTTGATGCTTCAAAGATATTCCAAGCGACTGTTTGACCCGTTTCTGCTAAGAAGACACGTGCTACCTTGCCCTTGCGTTCAAACTGGACAGCCTGTCCCTTGTCCTCCGCAACAATCACCATAAGAACATCGCCGACGTGTTCCTTATTATATGTAAAAATCATTTCTTTTTCATTTCTCCTTTATGCAAATAGACCGGTCAAGCCTTTCCAAAGATTTTCAAAGAAGGCACCGATTTTTTCTAAAATCCCTGAATCTTGTAAATTCTTATAGGCTTCTGAAATTTGTTGCTCCGCCTCTTGCTTGAACTGGTTGAGTTGAGCAGCAACTTCTGCCGAATCAATAGCAGAGGTTTCCTGATAAGCTTTGGCAAATGTGACTAGCTTAGAAATTTCATCTGCTGTGATGACATTTTCCAAACCGTTTTGGGCCAAAACATCATTGATGATGGTGTTGATGTCAGCCTCAGAAGCCACCTGACCATTGGATTGCTTGTAATCCGCAAGAGCTGTCTTGATTTCTGCTACTGCCTTATCCAAGGCCGAACTATCAAAATTAGTGTCACCTGTGTGAGCCGTTGCCACTTCATTGACTGTCTCTAGCTCCTGTTGAGCTACTTCAGTTCGAGCGGTATCAACTGTTTCACCATTGGCCGCAAGAGCCTTGTAAACACCTGTCAGAGCGGACTCTCCCGTCACCTGAATGGGTGCCGCAACGTCAATCAAGACATCTGTCGCACCAGCTGTAATAGCCGCATTGGCATACTGGGTTTCGGTAATCAAGGTGATGTTCTGTGGCGTCTTAATATCCACTAAAACCCCTTTGCCAGCGTCCTGCTTTTGCACCAAGACAGATGAATAGAGGGAGGCTGTATCCGCTCCAGATGTACCTAAATATTGGTCCATATCCGTGCCAACAACAACCTGACGACTAACATTATTGACATCCGAAATACCAAATAGATTGTTAACCTCTGTCGCCTGCGCATCTGACAAACCGCCACCGTAGACCAGTGTTGGCTTGCCCCATTTTTCATTGATGACATCCGTCTGGATTTCCGCTTGAGCCAGCGGTGCCAAACTCAAACTCAAGCCCAGCACCACAGGTGCTAGCAGGATTTTTCCTAATGATTTCTTCATGTTTTTTCCTTTCTTTTGGGAAATGGGAGTGGGAAAGAACTCGACCATCCATAGAAGAGTTCGTCAACAAGTCCTTATTTCCAGTTGTTGAGCTGAAACAGTCTATCCCCAGACTGTTTCACTCCCACCCCCGCATAGCTCAAAAGGTTCAGTGAACCTTTTGAGGTTGGAAATAGAGTGAACTTTGTTCGCAACAGTCGTAATGGTCCGATTTGGAGTGTAAAACACGAATTGCTGAGATTTGCTCTGCAAATCCCATCTCCAACCTTTAACAGTCCCCCAGACTGTTAAAGCCAATCAACCACTGCGCTGAGATGTTGACACAAACCCTGAGAAGTGGCGCTGGACTTGAGCCCAGCATCGATTTACCTACCCAGTCCAGATAAGAAGTTCATGATTTCTTCCTTGGTCTTGCGATTCTTATCGACAAAACGACCGATTTCCTTCCCATTTTCCAAAACAACCAGACTTGGAATGCCTAAAATAGCCCATTCCTGTGCCAAAGGCATAAAGTCATCTCGATCCAGTTGCACAAAACAGAAATCCGGAAAAGCCTCTTCGATAGCTGGCAAATGCGGTTTGATATAGTGGCAATCTCCACACCAAGTCGTCACAAATAGAAAAACAGTTGGCTTGCCATCTTCAATCAAGGCAGCCACTTCTTCAAGATTTGTTGGAAAAATCATCTTTCTTCCTCCCTGTACTGAATAGAACCTTGGGTATTTTCAAATAAAAACACCTGTCCTGCCTCCATCACAACCCCGCCAATAAGCTGATCACGAGTTGAGGCTGTTTCATCCACATAGACCGTGGCAATCTCTCCTAAATCAGCGAAAAAGTCACGCACCTCCTGCAATGCCTGTGCTTTTTTACGGTCTTCTTGGATTTTACGGTAAAATTGAGCACTAGCGGTGAGCACACCTGCCCCCAATAAGCCTGCTAGCAAGGCTGTCTTTTTCTTTTTCATGTTGACTATTTTATCATATTTCTCTGGATTTTTCCCAAAAATGCCATTGGACTTGTGACAGCTGAGAAAAACTCTCACTGCTTGACAAAAGACTAAAAAATAGATAGAATGGTCTTACAGTGATAAATGTTTGTCAACACTTGGCAATCAAAATACCCCCAACGTTCCCAGCGTTGAGGGTTTTCTTTTGCCCCTGGGGCCTACTTGTCACGATTGTTGAGCCATCTTTCAAACAAAACTGTTAGAAAACTGACGAACAAAGGTACAAGAAAAACTGTGATAAATGCTTCCCACACTTAGCAATCACCTCCTCTCTATTTTGAGGGGCGTTTCTATCCTAGCAATTTTCAAACATTCTTGTCAATACTATCCCATATTTTTCTATATTTTCAAGACAAGTCTAGCTCTTCGTGATAAAATAGTAGTAATCATGTCATGGAGGACGAAGAATGACTCTTTTTGAAAAAATCAAAGAAGTTACAGAATTGCAAAGCTTACCTGGATTTGAAGGACAAGTCCGCAACCATATCCGCCAAAAAATCACGCCGCATGTGGACCGCATTGAAACAGATGGACTAGGTGGAATTTTTGGCATCAAGGATACGGCTGTTGAAAACGCACCTCGTATCCTAGTAGCCGCTCATATGGATGAAGTCGGCTTTATGATTAGCCAAATCAAGCCAGACGGTACTTTCCGTGTTGTTGAGCTAGGTGGCTGGAATCCTCTGGTTGTTTCTAGCCAAGCCTTCACTCTTCAGTTGCAGGACGGTCGTACCATTCCAGCCATCTCAGGCTCAGTACCACCTCACCTTTCACGGGGAGCTAACGCTCCTGGCATGCCTGCCATTGCTGATATTATTTTCGATGCTGGTTTTGCCAATTATGACGAAGCCTGGGCTTTCGGTGTTCGTCCGGGGGATGTCCTCGTTCCCCAAAATGAAACTATCCTTACTGCCAACGGAAAAAATGTTATTTCTAAGGCTTGGGACAACCGCTTCGGTGTCCTTATGGTGACTGAATTACTGGAAAACCTATCCGGTCAAGCTTTGCCAAATCAGTTGATTGCTGGGGCAAATGTGCAAGAAGAAGTTGGCCTACGTGGAGCTCATGCTTCGACAACCAAGTTCGATCCAGATATTTTCCTTGCTGTTGATTGCTCGCCAGCTGGAGATATTTATGGCGACCAAGGAAAAATTGGTGACGGTACTCTGCTTCGTTTCTACGATCCAGGTCATATCTTGTTGAAAAACATGAAAGACTTCCTCTTGACGACTGCTGAGGAGGCTGGTGTCAAATTCCAATACTACTGTGGTAAAGGTGGAACAGATGCTGGTGCAGCCCACTTGAAAAATCATGGTGTTCCATCAACAACTATCGGTGTCTGCGCTCGCTACATCCATTCACATCAAACTCTCTACAGCATGGATGACTTCTTAGAGGCCCAAGCCTTCTTGCAAGCTATCGTTAAAAAGCTAGACCGCTCAACGGTTGATTTGATTAAAAACTATTAAAACAAAAGACTTTGCTAGGTAGAATGCCCGGCAAAGCCTTTTTTCTATATAAACTCTTCTAAAATGTACTTCCTCACATAGGTAATAAAGTAAAGTGAGCCTGTAATCAGGTAAAGTTTTTTGGGATTGTCCAAGTCCGCCCGCTCCAACCACTCCTGATAGTTCTGAACTCGCTCATAACCTGACGGATAATCTTCTAGCTGCACCGCACGGAAATCGTCAAAGGTTGTCACGCTAACAGGTCCGAATTTGCTAAGCTGGGACAACATCTGGTCCACTGGCTTAGTATTGATAGCTGCAAAGAGGATTTCAATATCTCTGTCCGCATATTTTTCCTCTAGGAGCTGGGTCAGGACGGCGATACTTTCATTATTGTGGGCTCCGTCAATCATGAGCCCTGGTTGTATCAATTCTAAGCGGCCCGGCCAGATGGCTTGGAACAAGCCCTGGCTAATGGTTTCATTGGTAATCTTTGGAAAATGAAGGCTGATGAGCTGAGCTGTGGTCACTGCCAAGGCTGCGTTGACCTCCTGGTGACGCCCCTGCATCTGTAGCCTTAAATCCTCAATATGACCGAAGGGGCTTGAAACCGCAAAACCTGCTCTGCTATTTTCCAAAATAATCTCCCGCCCCACCGCATAGGTCAGACTCTGAAGCTGACGGGCCTGCTCCTCAAATACTACCAACACTTCTGGTTGGTCGGTCGCATAAACGAGGGGAACCCGCTCACGCAAGACAGCAACCTTGTGACGGGCTATGGCAGCATGAGTCTCTCCCAAAAAAGCCTGATGGTCCAAGCCGATGGAAGGACAAACTACCGCTAGAGGATTAAGGACATTGGTCGCATCCTGCAAACCGCCCATGCCCGCCTCCACCAAAAGAATGTCGGGACGCTGGTAGTAGGCAAAGTAGACGAACATAGCCACTACTACAATCTCAAACTCCGAGATGGCATCCAGTCCAGCTGTCTGGTCCAAGTCCTCAATCAAGGGTTGCAAGTCTGTCACAATCCTCGCAAAATCTTCCTCCGAAATCATCTCCTGCTCAAAGACAATCTGCTCTCGAAAATCAATGATAGACGGCGAGGTAAAGCGACCAACCGTGTAACCCGAAGCCTGCAAGATGGACTTCAGGGCATTGAGGGTCGATCCCTTACCATTTGTTCCCACAAAGTGAATGGTCGGCACTTGAAGTTGGGGATTGTCCAAGCGTTCCAAGAGCCAGCTGACACGTGCAACACCGTTTTCTAAATCAGAGGCCGGGCGACTAGACAACCACTGCCTAATTTCTTGATAATTCATGTTTCCCTCTCTATAAAAAGCAACAGGGGGATGACCTGTTGCTAGATAGTTTCTTATTTAAGGCCCATTAACCTAGCCAATTCAGGTATTTTTTGTAAACTTGGTAAGACAAGCATAGTCACGACAATGCGTAATGGGATTTCAAAAATAGCTTTTATAAAACGACTGCTATACAAGGCAATCCAAGGTGTTCCAAAATGGAAATGGAGGGCAATCGGTGTCATGATGAAGGAAATCACAACCTGAATCAAGACAACAACCCCTGCAACATAGAGCCAATCAGCCTTGTTCTTGGTGTCTAGCGGTTTTCGATAGAAGAACCAGCCATAGATAAATGCCGATACCGCCTCAATCAAGATAAAGCTGAATAGCATGGTCTGTCCACTGAACAAGACAAAGACTGGGTCTGAAATAGCCGCAAAGACAGCTGCCCAAACAGGACCAGCAATCGCACCTAAAATAGTATTAGGGATAAAGGTAAACTGGACCTGCAAGGTATCAGAAAGACGAACAGAAAAATAGTTCTCCACAATCATGACCAAGGCAAGAGTCACTGCAACAGCAGCCAACAGCTGCACCGTTAGTTTTGGAATTTTCTTTTCCATAAAAACGCTCCTTTTTTCAAAAAATGGAGCTGTCGTATGTATTCGACAGCGGATGCAATGGTTTACCGCGCTGACGCTTCGTTATGTGGCAACATCCCATCCACATACACTTAACGCAAACCACCTACTCTGTGCAAATTTCTTTGCTCGTCCATTATACCACACTCACCAGCGAGTAGCCAATAACTTTTAGCACTGATGAAAACTAAAAATCTATAAAAAAGGCCAGTAACTAGTACCGACCTCTCTACATTTTCTTATTTCAATCGCTCTACGTCGCGAGCAATAACCAATTCTTCATCCGTTGGAACAACCAAGACTTTAACGCGAGATTCTGGAGTTGAAATATCTCCTTCAGCACCACGAACATTCTTCTCTGGATCCAATTCCATACCGAACCAAGTCAAACCGTTAACAACCGCTTCACGAACAAGCGTAGAGTTCTCACCAATACCTGCTGTAAAGACAAGGGCATCAGCACCGTTCAAGACTGCAAAGTATTGACCGATGAATTTTTGCAGACGATTGACAAGCATATTGAAGGCAAGAGTACATTTTGCTTCGCCCGCCTCAAATCCAGCTTCGACCTCACGCATATCGCTCGATACTTCCGCAATACCAAGAATACCAGACTGCTTATTCAAAACGTTGACTACATCTGCAGCATCTTTCAAGTCAGCTACATTTTCAATCAAGTAAGGGATGATGGCTGGGTCAATGTCACCAGAACGAGTGCCCATCATAGGACCTGCAAGCGGTGTGAATCCCATTGAAGTATCCACTGATTTACCACCATCAATAGCAGAAATCGAAATACCATTTCCGATGTGGGCAGTGATAACTTTCACTTCCTCGATTGGCTTATTCAACATTTTTGCTGCCTCGCGTGAAACATAAAAATGAGATGTTCCATGCGCTCCGTACTTACGAACTTGGTGCTCTTCATAGTACTTGTTTGGGATTGGGTAGCGGTAAGCCACCTCTGGCATTGTTGAATGGAAGGCCGTATCAAAAACAGCCACACTTGTTACTTCTGGCAAGATATCCTTGAATGCCTTAATTCCTGCAGCATTGGCTGGGTTGTGGAGCGGTGCAAGGCTAGAAAGGTCTTCAATCTGTTTCAAGACTTCATCTGTAATCACAACAGAATCCTTGAAGATTTCACCACCAGCTACCACACGGTGACCAACACCTGTAATTTCTGAGAAATCTGCGATAATATTGTGCTTGAGCAAGTCTTCCAACAAGATTTTTACTGCTTGCACATGGTCCGCAATATCCAAGACTTGTTCAGCTTTTTGATCCCCAAATTTTACTGTGACAATTGAATCTTTCAAACCGATACGCTCAACAATACCCTTTGCCAAGACAGTTTCTTCTGGCATTTGGTAGAGTTGCCATTTTAAACTTGAGCTACCAGCGTTAATTGCAATTGTTTTTGACATAATATTCCCCTTTAAAAGCGTTTTCCTTATTAGTATAACAGATTTTCACCTAAATTGCATTCTCTTGCTTCCAATTTTTGAAATTGACCATGAACTTCTGAATAGCTTCTGGTTCTTGCAAACTCTGCAAGGGATAGACAAATGGTACTAGCGGTCTAGCGGCTTTCTTCTGCAAGACAAAAATTGACTTGGCCATGGCTGCTTTGCCAAAAAGACTTGGTGGCAGGGCAATCATGGCAACGATATTAGCCTCTGCTTGCAACCAACCTTTCAACAAATCGCTCTGTGGACTGGTTAAAAGATCATTTGGAGCCAGCATAATCGCAAACCCATCTTTTTCAAGATACTTGAGGGACTGTTCCATGAGTAGATGGTGGGCGTAGGTATGCTCTGTCTGGCTCGCTACCTGATAGCGACTGGCAATCTGGTCATCTGGATAGTACCCGATTGGTAAATCCGCAAGAATGACTTGGCTTTCCTTCAAAATCTGCGGACGTACCGCATCGCCCTGGGCAAAAGAAATCTCTGCCTGCATAACATCTGCCATGCTAGCTGATAAATCAATCAAGAGATCATCTACTTCAATCCCCAAGTAATCCAAGTCTTTCTGGCTGGCATTAAGGATGGTCTGCGCCAGGTTCCCTGTCCCCGAGCCAATCTCCAAGACTGTTACCTTTTGAGTAGCCAGCAACTGATCCACTAGAAATGACAGGATAAAGCCGATAGAGTCTGGCGTAAACTGGTGATTGTACTGCATTGGCTCGGTCTGGTTGGCCTTGATAAGCAGGAATTGGAAGGCACGACGCCATTCTTCCTTGGTCAAGTGCAAGTCGTGTAAGGTTTGATTGTTGCGGACAATCAAATCCGTGTCGTGCTGACCAGCTAGATAGGCTGCGTTTTGCTCAATCATGGCATCATAGATATTGGTGCCTAACTGGTTTTGGATGGTCTGTACGTTTTCTAATAGCAGGTCGTAAGCCTGTTCAATCTTCTCAAAATTCATACTCCTATCTTATCAAAATTTCACAGACTTTGCACAAAAAAGAGAAAGTTCTATTAGCATACTATCCTAAATTCAACACAAAAAAGAGAAGGTTCATATGAACCTTCTCTAATTTAGCCAAATTAGTTAGCTGAGTTGAAAGCAACGCCTTCTTGTTTCCAACCACGAGTTGCAAGTACTGCGTACTCGTTTGCGTCAGTTGTGTAAAGGTGTTTCTTAAGACCTTCGTTGTAAAGACGGTATACTGGTTTACCTTCTTTAACTGAGTTGAAGGCAACACCTTCTTGTCTCCAACCACGAGTTGCAAGTACTGCGTACTCATTTGCGTCAGTTGTGTAAAGGTGTACTTTAAGACCTTCATTGTAAAGACGGTATACTGGAGTACCTTCTGTTGCTGAGTTGAAAGCAACACCTTCTTGTCTCCAACCACGTTCATTAAGAACATTGTACTCGTTGAAGTCAGTTGTGTAAAGGTGTACTTTAAGACCTTCGTTGTAGAGACGGTACACTGCTGTTGAAGAAACAGTTTTCTCAGCTTTAACTTCTGCTTGTGCTTGTGCAATAATTGCACGCAATTGATCTTCTGTTAATCCTTCTTTAACAAGGTTTAACTTGATAGTTTCAATTTCTTTTTCAAGAATAGCTACAGCTTCTGTCCACTCTTTAACTTCCAATTCAGCTGCAACAACTGCATCTTCATAGTTTTTCAACTCACGAGCAACAAGTTCTTTCTTCTGAGCAGCCACAGCAGCTTCATATTCTTTTTTAGCATTCAATTGATCTTGTTTATCTTTAAGATCTTGTTGTTTGAATGGCAAACCTTCTTTAAGGTCAGCAAGTTCAGCTTTAAGAGTTGAAAGATTTGCTTCATATGCAGCAATTTCTGCAGATTTAGATTCGCCAGTAACACCAGCAACTACATTTAATTCATTGATTTTCTTTTCAAATTCTGGAATAGTTTTCTCAGCATCCGCAATCATTGCTAATTGATCAGCTACAGCTTTCTCTTCCAATTTAACTGCATCAACAAATGGTTTGATAGCTGCTTCATATTCAGCATCAATAGCAGTAATTTGAGCAGCTGCTTTCGCTTTTGCATTCGCTAATTCTACTTTAGTTGAATCGTAAATGATCAAAGCAGCAGCACGTTTTTGTGTACCATTTTGAGCATAATAAACTGCTTTAGCCAAGTCTGCATTCAATTTAGCAGCAGCACTTTCGTTAGATACGACAATACCGCGTGCTTCATTCAACTTAGATGGGACATCTGCCTTCGCTACTGGAGCAACTGCGATAGCTGCTGCCAAAGCTGCAACCGTTGCAAGTGTGATGTGTGTTTTTTTCATGATAAAAAACTCCTATAAATATTTATATTCGTTCTACATGGAACGTTACCATCATTATACTAACCCTTGCACATTTTGTCAAGTATTTTTTTAAGATTTTTTTTAAAAATTTTTGAACCGACTCGAATACCATAGGTGTAAACTTGTATCTTCAGCCAATCCATCCCCATCGGCTAGTAGGATTACCAGAGAAGGGCTAAAGAACAGGTGCATGCCCTGACCAAGTAACCCTAGATCGTCTTAAGGACTACTTTCTTACCATCTTGTCTCCAGCAAGTATATTGAAAGGTTCCAACTCTTCGAAATAGTGGAGGACTTTAGGTCCGTTGACCTATCATTTTCGCCCCTCTCTGTCAATAACCATGTAGAAGGCTTTCTTCACGCCTGCAAACTCATCAACTCTATGAAATACAGGCGGCACCTCCATCTACTCTATCCCTGCTTTCAAACCATCCAATTCTTCCTGACTGAGTCCTGTCAATCTCACTATCATATCAACAGCGAAGCCCTCGGCCAACATCTGCTGAGCAATCTTGAGTTGACCATCTAACAAACCTTGTTGTAGACCTTGTTGCAGACCTTCTTCCCTACCACGACTTCTACCTAGTAAGAAAGAAGTTTCCAGTTCCCCAAAATGATTAGCGGCACTATAGGCCAGTTGATCAATCATCTTCTTTTCCTACTCTGTCCATGTATTTCTATCCAGCAAATGCTCGGCCTTGCTGATGACATCTGTCTGTTGTTGACTAAATTCTCTATTGGCAAAAAATTCCAAAGCCTATCAATGAGACTTTGGAATATGTGATACTTTTAAGGCAAGATCCAATTGACTATCTCTAATAAAGACTGCTAATTGATAAACTGGATAAGACCTGACACCTTGTCATAATAGCCAGCAGTATCCCAATCGGCATGTTGAGGTAAGCCTGTTAGTGTTCCTGTAAAGACAACCGTATTGCTAATTGTACGAGCTTCGCTAGGGCTATTACCGACCTGTGCACCATCTAAAGTAGTTGTTATACCATTTGAAATATTAAACTGCGGAGTTCCTGCCCAACTTCTAGAAGCATTGTACGTTCCATTTTGCTTCAATTTAATCGAACTGAAACTTGCTGTTACAGCATCGCCTGTCTTACGTGCTGCTCCTTCAACTCGAAGGTATATGTCAGAACGATTGGCCAAGACTGCATTCTGACCACGGACAACCTCCGTCCCATTTACATATCCAACATAGCTGCCATCTTTCTGCAAGGTTAACATCAAACGGTAGGTAGTGTTGAGATTTGCAAGATAGTTTGCTCTATGGTAGGACTGTCCACCTACATTATTGCTTCCAATATTTTCAATCAAGAAGGCTGTTTTACCTGTGTATGGTGCAACTGCCGCAGTATCAAATTGCAAACCAAAACTAACTGCTGCATCTGGTGCGGCCATAACAAGTTTTGCATGGTAGCCAGTACCTGAGCCTGTCAAGGTCACGTCCGCTTCAATGGTATGGTTTGATTCTGTATTTGCGATCGTGGCAGCTCCAGATGGAACAGATGAAGATAACTGGCTAGTTTCTTGTTTAGGAGGTATTACTGGGGTCGAACCAGTTGATGGAGTCGGATTGGTCGGTTGCGCAGGTTGATTGTAATACTGGGTTTGTATTGGGACACCTACACGATTTCCATATAACTTAACCCCTTCTTGTTGCCAACCATGTCTTGGTAGTACCGTGTATTCATTTTCATCAGTGGTCCAATGATGTAGCCCTCGCAAGGCTTGATTATAGACACGGTAAATTTTCGCAATTCCACCAGAATAGAATACCGGCTGTCCATTGTTATCAAGTGTCCAACCATGTTTGCTGGTCAATACCTTGACTTCGTTAGTATCAGTTGTATATAAGTGGTTTTGCAAGCCAGCATTATAAAGGCGATAGACAGGACTACCTTGGCCTGGATCTGGAGCATACCATGCTTCGCCTTCATAGCCCCAACCATGCTGGGTATACAAGACATCTTTTTCATTTTTATCGGTTGTATATAGGTGTTCTCCATTCTGCCTGTTGTACAAACGATAAATGGTTTGATCTGCTTGAACAGATTGGCCTGCAAACAAAGATAGGGCTGACAGAGCGGTAACCACTCCGACGGACAGGGTCTTTTTCATATGATAACTCCTTGCTTTTTTCGCCATTTTAATATATAAAAGGGCAATTGTCAATACCCCTTCATACAATGATTATGGAATTTGTGGCTTTTGCTGTTTGGCTGCAAAGTATTTCTGAAGCAGGGCCTTGATCGTACCTTCATTAGTTTCAGACAAGGGCTGAATATTGCCCATATCCGTACTCAATAGATAGGTATTGTCAAAGAAAACAGTATCATATGAGTTATTATTTTCTTTATAGTAGAACAATGACTCTCCCAAGAAGTAGTTAGGAACCGAAATATCCATATAATCTAGTAGAGTCGGTACCAGATCCAAGGAATTTCTGCCTTCAACATCCTTTTTCTCTGCCACGATTCCTTTATGATAGACTATAAACGGAACTCTATCAACATCTTGGTTTTCACGATTATAAGACGGATAGGCTGCTATGAAATCCTTATCTGCAAAGGTGGCATGGTCTGTTGTAAAGACCAAAATCGTATTATCAAAGACTGGGTTGCTTTTAAATTTTTCTAAAAATTGATTAAAATAGTAATCAAAGTTATAGAAGCGATTTAATAATATGTTTGTTCCAGAGTCAAATTTCTTATCCGGCGAATTAAAGGTCATGTGGGTACCGTAAGTATAGATAGCTGTTAAGAAAGGTGTCTTCTGAGAAACCTGTCCTTCTATCGTATCGTATAGAAGCTCTAATGCCGCCTGGTCTGTTAAACTTCCATTAGGGCCTTTCGCCAGGTCGTTCTCATTCACAATACTATCAAAGTTGAACGATTCTAGATAAGATGTAAACTGAGTATTATTCGGCTCAGTATTGATAAAGGTTGTCTGATACCCCTTTTCTCCCAATACTCCCTGCAAGGAAGTTAAGGTATTCGATTCATAATTATCTAGTTGATAACCTGAATACAATTGACCAATCAAACCTCGGTAGGTAGCAAAGGTATGATTGTAATAATTTTCAAAAGTGAGTGATGAATCCTGCAATTTCTTCAGATTCGGCATAATGCTACGTTCATCTTCTACAATATTTTGTGACAAGCCTTCCACAAAAATCAGAACCACATTAGGAGTTGCCGATAAATTGGTTGGTTTAGGACGAGCATTCTGCACAATCCCTTTATAGAAAAAATCCGTAACATTAGGAGCATTGGCAATTTTTGCCAGGTCCTGCTGGTATTCGTAGGAATCAGCTGCTAGTTGGTATACTCCAAAAATCGGAGAATAAATGTTTCCACTCATTAAGGTGATAATCAACTCTAGCAGAAGAGAGCTAGATAAGACTGTTGACCAATTGATTTTTCTTGTTTTCACATAGGTGATTGGTAAAAATGTGAAGATCAGTATACAAATCATTCCGAACACTATGGAAGCAAAATGCCCCGACAAAGATTCTAAGGATTCAAGGTTTGTCACCATTACCAAAGTGGTGAAACTTCCACCAAAAAACAGGACAATATTCTGCACATTGACAATCATTAAAAGTAGGCAGTTCACAATGTAGGCTGCAAGCTTTTTTTCTTTTATCAATAGATTACTGAATGTTGCAATGCTAACAACTTCAAAAATAGTAACAAGAATATAGGCCCAATCTGTGTGGTTTTTAAAACTCATTATGGACAGAAGAACAGCAAAAAGGTACTTACTCAATAAGACATAGAGAGCATACTCTTTCATTAGCCGTTTGTAAGTAGCGATCATCTCAATTTTTTCTCCTATCAGGTATTTCACTATTGATATGTTTTAACATTATTTATTCCTTCCTCATCACAGTTTATAGTCATTTGCCATTTTTCACTTTATCATTCAAACACTATTTTCTCGTACAAACCTTGTTAATGTCAAGTGCAAGTATAGGTAGAACAATAGCAACCAGGCTGCACTTTGAAGCGTAAATCCAACTATCTGAGCAAATGTCCTTTTATAAAAGACAGAAACTGTTCCGCTGTGCGTCACACTTATCGTTGCACGACCGTCATTTAATGCTTTCTGGGTGACATTTGGCTTATATTTTTTCTTGTATTGTTGGAGCTCTTCGCTAGTTAAAGGGGCATAAGCTATTTGGGGTTGTGTTCCCTTTGCACCCGCAGAATACTCCGCAACATAGCCCTTATACCAAATTCTCGGCAAGGTCAACTCTACACTTTTTCCTTCTTGATTCAACTGAACATCAAACATAAGAAGGTTATAGCCTTGACGTACGTTTTCTACCGTAACCTGATTTGTGTCATAGATAAACTGATTGATTGTACCATTCTGAACACGCTTATGGTTAATATCTAAATTAAAGTATTCGCTCCCTGAGGCCCAATAAGTGGTCAATAAGGGATTTTGAAAGGCCTTGTCTGCCATTTCATTTTGCTCTTTCATCACAGCAGCATTTGTCGCTGTTAGATTGTATTCTTCTTTGAAGTTGGCAAAGTTAGGTAAAAAGCTCAAGGGATTTGTCACTAGATAAAAGCCTATCTGTACTACTGCTATTACTTTGTATAATCGTTTTTTCTCTGCTAGAAATAGAGCAGTAATCACAAAAGCTGGTATGAAGTAAGATAGTCTATTCGAATACTGGAAGACTGTTAAAAAGGTATAACGAAATACCGAGTACCAAGGTAAAATATTTGAAGTAGCAACCAATAGGATTGTCGAAGTCACCAGCAACTGACGACCAATCTTGGGTAAGGATTTATAGACTACCCCCCCCCCGATTATTAGAAAGACCAGAGCTAATGGAAAATAGTAGTTCGTAATCTCCTCAAAAAGATTCCCTGCATCTAAGATGGTTTTTGACTTAAATGGGTAATCACGTAATCCCCAAGACACAAAGAAGGTTTGCGATAGCCTTTGTTCTATAAATTGTAACACAAAACCAATGGACAATCCTACCGCTATCACAATCGAAAAAACAAATGAAATGATTTTTTTCAAGGTCAATTTGTTTACCGAAAGCAAGACCAGTATGAACGAAGAGATGGCTAATACTAGAGTTGAGATGATGTGAGTCTGGACCATCAGAGCAATAATGATTCCTAGGGGGATAGGATTGAGTTTATCCTGAAAGATCACCTTGTAGATACAATAGATTAGCGGAACAATCAAAGGAGGTATTGCACTCATGCCAAAACCAAAATATGGGAAGGCTATAGCCATCGTCATACCAAATAACAAAGACTTGGCTTTATTTTGAGTCATCTTATAAAGACAAAAATAGGATGTTGTTGCTGTAGCCCACATAATGATGAAGGCATAGCTTGCAAAGGCAACCGTCCCTACTCTCGTTACTAGATAGACTAGGGCAGGAATGTAAAGAATACCGTTACCATAGAACATTGGAACTGCATAACCAGAACCATGTGTAAACAGAAAGTTTAGGTTTGGCAACAGGTCTCCATTAGCAATAGATTGCGCCAATCCTACTATCCTGGCCATATGGAATGGATAATCATAGATTTGACTGTTTGTATTGATGGAAATATAGGAAATGAGCGTCATCAGTAATGCATAAACAAACAGTGTGACGTAAGGGTGCTGATAGAAAATATTCAGTTTTTCCCGCCTTGATTCGTTTCGATTCATCATATCTTACCTTTTTACACTTAACTATCCTGCTCATCAAACTGATTTCCTCTATCATTTGGTCATCAGACGTCGAATAATATACTTAATAGCTCGTAATGGACCAATGATAATATATTTTAAGGCGCCTCTAATCCCACCAATGTGATCAAAGTTTACATAGGTGTGAGGCAGAGCATCCGCCCGCTCATTAAGCAATTTATTATCAATAAAGGCTGTTAATTCGATGGGATTTTTAACAATACGGAAATCATAGTTTTTATCCCAGGCAATATAAACCAATAAGCGTTCGATGGCATGGAGAATAGAATTTTGTGGCAAGGGCTCTGCTGGCACATCTGCATCGGTTAGGTTTAAATCAAAGAGTGACTGTAAGGCATCGTATTTAAACCACACATAGGTTCCATAGGACATCACAAAAGTATGAAGAGCATTAAAATCTATCTGTTTCTGCATCCCCATTTTCTGCCACAACTCATTCATGGCTGGAGCGATCCTATTCTCATTATAGGCATCGACTATTTTATTAAAACGGAAAAAGGTTGGGATATCTGCAATCACTAGCCCTAAATCAGACTGTTGTTCCAGATTGGCTAGAATATCATTTGCTGGTTCTACCAACATAGCTATCAACTCTTTCCGCCAAGACTCTCCCGCCCAGAAGTCTGCTTCTTTGGATTTTTTGGTATGGAAATGTCCAACATAGGTATAGGTCTGCAATTGCTCCTTCAGTTTCAACATAGGTAGTACATCGCGACCAATATTTCCCGTTACAAAAATCTGAGCCTGCCTTCCATTTTCAGATAGTATCGCCTCTATCTCAGCTACCTTATTCTCTTGATCTGTGGTTATGAACAAGTCGTAACTAAAATTAAAGGAGTCGAAAGCTGTTAAAAATTCCTGCAAGAGGTCTACATAAAATACATGTAAATGAATAGCTACTCTTCCGTCGTTAGAATAAGGCTCTTGACCTGGTTTTAGGTATTTTTGTGCCAAAAGGTACTTAAAATCAGGGTAGTTGATTTTGGACATATGTGACACGATTAAATCAACTGGATAATCTGATTTTTCGGCAATCTCTTTTAAAATATAAGGCGTTATATGTTGGTTCCCATCAATGGTTTTAACCTTAATAAAGGGTACCCGATGCTTCAAAATAGCTGTCGGATTGTAGTAAGAAAAATCTGGATGCAGCATTCCTGCAGTATCTTCTTCTACTGTATTAAAGACCGTCTGATAACGAAAACCTGCTTCAAGTAGGTTTGTCGTAACTTGTGTTTCATAATGGTCAATAACATCCTGAACATTTGTAAAGTTTTGCACACTTTTCCAAAATTCTTGAAAGGCTGTTGATTGAACTACCTTATTTGAAAAGGTTAAGTAGTAGCTCTGAATATGCTCACGAAACTGTTTGGTTTCTCGGAAATTGGTCATCCCCCAAAAATCAATCGTTTCATCTTCCTCATACCGTTGATAAAGCTCTGACATATCCCACAGCGGCCCAAAACAGGTGTCATTCATTAGGGTCAGTGAATCGTAGTGCTTTAGCTCCTCGAAGCCTATACTTGTCATCCCATCACGCCAAGCAGCAAAATCAAAGCCAATATTCTCTCGGCGAATAACTTCATCTACCAAAAAAGACTGTCTGAGAACAGTTTCGTCCTCTTCTGAAAGCGGACTATTACTAATAAATACAACCTTTGAGAAGAGCGAACGCATGGCTTCTAATTGATATTGGACATGGGAACTAAGCTGTCCATATTTATTAAAATGGACATACAAAAGCAAACGCTTCATTTTTTTCTCCTAAAAAAATTGATAATCTTTGTTGGAATAATCCAACGTCGTGAGCCAACAACTGCATGGTATGAGATAGTAAGATTTTCAATCTCTTTTTGTTGTCGGCTAATAAGGGCTTCACTTTCACGAAGCTGCCGCTCTAATCGCTCTCCCTCTATGGCTTTCTTCCGGAATTCAACTAGCTGCTCTCCCAAAATCTTAGCAACATAGTCTGGGGACTGCAGATCATCCAATTCACAGATAGTATAATTTAGTGTAAATTCTGAACCATATAAAAACGAGGTTTCATAGATCAATTGCGGATCTTGTTGTGTAAACAACACCATGTCTCCAACCAATACGCCATTGGTGTAAGCTGGTAGAAGGGTTGTTCGCTCCTTTTGACTCACCAATGAAATATTTCGGTAAAAACTTGGTTGTTCTGATAGGTCAATACGCACTCGTTGGCAGTTATCAGGCAAGCTAAATCGAATCTCATCCTGCTTCAACAAAGGATAGCGTAAGATATTTTCTTGACAAAATCCAGATCCATCCGTGTCGAAATAGATAGTGACTTCTTGAATACCAACTTGCGCAAGACCACGTTCTTTTTTTGTCAAGACAACTTCGTAGTTGTTATTTCGTTCTAAAAGAATATCAAGCATTTCTCGATAATGACTAGATGGATATTTATCTAGATAGAATTTCTGAGTCTCCAACAAGGTATGGAAACGATTCTCTATTTTAGAAAAGTCTACCGGTCGCGAGTCAGAGCCTTGGTTAATCGTATAGGCAACTGTAACTTCTGGCAAGAACAACAATTGTGTTCGTTGAAATAAATCGAGCTGTAAATTAAAGGTATCGTCAGCAGTGGTCAAATCTAGTTCCTGATTAACCTCTAGCATCAATTCTCTCTCTACAAGCCAAGTCGAAGCCATGGTAAACCCACGAGTCGCTAACATTTTAGCATAGGTATCCGCTAAGGGAATACTTCCACTAGCAAAACCTGCTCTGGACACCAGCTGTCCATTTTCATCATAGATATCAAAATCTGTATTGGACCACTTGGCTTCTGGGTGTTCTTCTAGTAGGGTCACCTGTTTCTGAAGCTTGTATGGATCTAACCAAAAATCATCCCCATCACAACGAGCAATGTATTTACCCTTTGCTTTTAGACAGGCGGACACCCATGTCCGTGAGATTCCCTGGTTCTCTTCATGGAAAATCGCTTGAATCTTTTCTGGATATTGGTTTTGATACGATCTAATGATATCTCTGGACGAATCCGTCGAACAGTCATCAACAAGAATAATTTCAACTTCAAAGCTTGTTTCTTGTGCTAGAAAGCCTTCGATAACCCTCTCTAACCACGGAGCCTTATTATAAACCGTGCAAATGATTGATACTATTGGTTGTCCCATCATTCATCCTCTATCTAGTTATTTTCAAAAGTCCAGTTACCATTTCGTTGAATGAGACCACTTGCTGAATCTAAAGCTGAAATATCATCTGGTGCAATATCTGTTCGATTCACCATGATAATCGGTGTCTGCGTCGCATCTGAAAAAGCCAGCATCTTACCGTCTTTATCACGCACCGTGACTTCCAACTTTAGTTTCAAATCATTAACATTAGGCAATGAACAAGAGTAGTTTACTACTTTTTTGCCTTTCCCTGATTGTAGTTGGTTCATTGAATTATCATTATAAATCCAAATGTTGCGGTCAATGTCTGTCAGAGAGAGTGCCATATAGGTCTCAATATCTTGTAAAACAGTATATTCCATTCTAAAATGAATGGTATCTTTAGGGGAAATCTGGTTTGGACTTAATAAATCCAACTTAAAATTCTCAACCAATTGCACTTCTTTTGCTTCTGCGGATTCAGAATCTACGCCTTTTTCTTCCTCTAAATGTTCTTGTTGAACTGTTACAGTATTGTCAAAACTATATTGATTGGCCACATTTTCTGGGTTTCCAATAGCCTTTACCAAGCCATGTTCAATCAAGACGGCCTTGTTGCAATATTTCTTAACTGCACCCATATCATGGGTAACCAGAATGGTTGTCTTTCCGCTTTTCTTCCGTTCTTGGAAATAATCGTTACATTTTCTTTGGAAGGCTTCATCGCCCACCGCCAACACTTCATCCAATATGAGAACATCTCCTTGGGCCTTGATGGCTACAGAAAACGCTAGACGAACCTGCATCCCGCTAGAATAGTTTTTAAGTTTTTGGTTCATGAATTCACGTAATTCTGCAAAATCAACGATATCATCATACATGGCATCAATTTCTTCACGTGAAAAACCAAGAAGAGCGCCATTTAGGTACACATTCTCACGCCCTGTTAATTCAGGATTGAAACCAACTCCAAGTTCAATAAAAGAAACCAATTTCCCATTTACGGTCACTGTCCCGTGTTCTGGAACATAAATCTGTGAAATAATTTTTAAAAGCGTTGATTTACCTGATCCATTTCGCCCCAAAATACCAAAGAAGTCACCTTTTTCAACCTCAAAAGAAATATCCTTCAATACATGCTGCTCTTTGTAACCCTTGATTCCTTTAAAACGATTGACCATGGTTGTACGCAGACTCTGACTAGCTTCTGTCGGCAATTTAAAAAACTTACTGACATGATCAACCTTTACTGCAATATTTTTTTCTGTCATTAGAGAATCTCCGCAAATTTCTTAGAATATTTTCCAAACACAGTCACCCCAATTGCAAAGACGATTAGAGGGATGAGATATGGTATCAGCACAATCACCTTATTGTTAATAACCTGCCAAACAGGCAAATTGGCTTTGTCGATAACAAAATAGCGCATATCTTGAATAATTTGAGCCATCGGATTTAGCATCATCAACTTAGCTGCCAATACGCTCTGGTCCATCACAAACGATAGGGAGTAGATAATTGGGGTTGCATACATCCCTGCCTGCATCACCACTTCCCAAATTTGTGCTAAGTCACGAAAACGAACAAAGAGGGTAGAGAGTATCAAAGCAATCCCTGTCGCCAACAAAAAGAGCTCAACAAATAGAGGGAGAGCCATCACAACCGTCCATGTGAACTGTACACCATTAAATAGAGAAAAAATCAACACAACTAATAAATTGATGGAGAAATTGATTGCCGCACCAAATACTGAAGAGAGCACTATAATCTCCTTAGAAAAGTTTAACTTCCTCAATAAGTCTCCACGTGTAACAATGGAAACCATTCCCATATTGGTGGCCTCTGAAAAGAAGGACCAGATAACATTCCCTAACAATAAGGCAACCGGAAAATGCGGAACGTCACTACCTAATCTTAGAAAGTGAATGAAAACAACGTACATAATAGCAAACAACATCAAGGGCTTTAGAATTGACCAAAGATAGCCAATTACCGACCCTTGATAGCGTAATTTAAAGTCTGTTTTAATCAATTCTTTTAAAAGAATTCGATTTTTTGTGGAAAATAAATCCATACCTTTTTCCTTTCGATTATAACAGTTCTATAAAATCCTATTCCTCTGAGAAAAATACATCTCAATTCCCACTATAGAACAAGTTTTTTCTAAAGCGAACTCACTACATTATACACTTAATTAACGCTGCTTGCAATATAACACTGTCGCTAGTAAGGGAGCGCAATGCATAGACACAATAAAAGCTCCACTAGTTCCGATAATGAAAACATCCATCACAGAAACCGTGGAGCTATATAATCAGGAATCATTCCTACTTAGTAAATCGATTTGTATAATCTAAATTCACATCAAAGAAGGAACGTCCTGGCAACAATTCCGCCTTAGATGTATACTGCCATGCTGCTGTCCGTGCGTGTAGAGACATAGACATTGCTTGTGCAGGGGTCATAGTAGAGTATGGATATTGCGCTACCCAGAAATTACTCATTCCAAATTGACTGGTTTGAATCGGGCCAACTACTCCTAGAGAATTATCATCAAGCCAACTAGCTCCAGTATAGTGAATGAGATTTGAATAGCCTAAGTGACGCATCTCTTCTTCCCAAGCCTTCATATTTTCATTGATATTCTTACGAGTGGCATGCTCTTCAATATCATTAACCATTAGAGTACTTGTTGGAAGCCCGAGTTTCTTGGCTGCAGCTACAAAATATTGCGCCTCTGCTTTAGCCTCTTCCTTGCTCGTGAAGTGCGAATAGTGATAAACAGAAACCTTGAGACCTGCAGCTAAGGCATTTTTCACCTGCCCTTCTGCATAAGGATTTAAATAACTTACAGCCTCTGATAGTTTAACGACAACACCTGAAATACCATTGGCAGCCAAGGTTTTGTAGTCAGCTACCGACAAGGTTCCATTATGGCTACTTACATCGATAAATCTAGGAATCTCTGATTTCGTATAACTAATCGAGGCATTAGCTTGGGCAACATTATGCTTTTGCCCCTGACTAGTTATGGATAAGGAGATGCTGTAATTTCCTTGTTCATAGTTATGATTACTGATTCGAACGGGTACAAGATAACTTCCATCAGATTGCTTTGTCGCTTCATAATGCTGGACATCATTTTGACCACTAACATCTGCCCAGACAGATGCCTGGATGGATTCAATACCTTTAGGAACATATAAATCTGTGATACGAACATCAAAGAAACCATAGGTTCTGTCAATATTCTCAATTCTAACCGTAGCTTTTGGAACGGTATCCTTTATTTCTACTGTAGTTGTGGTAGAAGGAGAAACACCAATTTTTGTCCCATCCGTTTGTACAAGATACAAATGAACCTGATAGACTCCAGTGCTATAGCCATGGTTTTTGGATTGGACAGATACTTTATAGCTTCCATCTGCCTGTCTTGCAGCTTCGTACCAAACCAAGTCATCTTGTCCTTTTTCATCTGACCATACTGGTACAAGAACACTGCTAACACCTAAAGGACTATCAACGTTTGATACAATGATATCAAAATTCCCGTTTTGAGAATTCTTATTCTGAACACTTACAGTTCCTGTTGGTTTCTTTTCAACTTGTGGAGCTGCAGGTGTGTTTGGAGCACTTGAACTTCCTGCACTTCCTAGTCCGTAGAAGGCAATCCCTTCCTGTCGCCAACCACGACCTGCTAGAACAGCATATTCGTTAGCATCCTTCGTATACAGATGGACACGTAAATCCGGTTGATAGAGACGGTAAACCGGAATATTGCCGTGAGAACGGAAGGCTTCTCCCTCTTGTCGCCAACCACGACCTGCTAGGACAGCATATTCGTTGGCATCCTTCGTATACAGATGGACACGCAAATCCGGTTGATAGAGACGGTAAACCGGCTCTCCCTGATTTGAAACAAATCTCCATGCCTCACCTTCTTGTCTCCAACCACGACCTGCTAGAACAGCATATTCATTTGCATCCTTCGTATACAGGTGGACACGCAAGTCCGGCTGATAGAGACGATACAAAGCCTGCTCAACGGTTGCTTGTGTAACTGTTGTAGCCTCTGGCTGAGTTGCAGTTATTGAGGTTGAACTGCTTGTTGTTGAACTTTCTTCACTAGCAGTACCCTCTTCAGTATCCGGTACTGATCGGAATGAAATTCTCGGTTCTTCTGTTGCAACTGTGCTGGTCTCAGTCTGAGCCTGAGTTGAGGAATTTGTACTCGATTCTGCAACCGTTGAGACTTCTGAACTTGTCGCCTCTGTAGTAGAAACTTGTGTTTCCGACACAGCCGAACTTTGACTTGTTTCAGTAGTGTTTGCTGCAACAGGTAAAGTCATCGTTAGTAAACAAGTAGCTCCGAGTCCTAAACTTTTTATATATTTGCTTCTCATTCGTCATCTCCTATTATGAATTCAAAGTCATTATAACATATTTCCTTAGGTGTTTTCAAATACTTTTTCGCTGAAATCAACTTACTAAAAACAAACCACACTTTTAACGGTAATAGAAGACTACCGATAAAGTGCGGTTGTAAAATACCTTGCATCACACACTAACAGTATGGATTGACTACAGATATCCTTTATCTCTTTTTGCGAGAAAGCAAGGTGCAATAGACTTTTTATTCAATCAATCTCGGCTTTTCATTCCAAATTGATAGCGATACTCTCTTCCGTCCCTTAATACTACCAACACTGACACTTGTTGATTTTGAACATGATAACTAGCCTGACCCTGTTGAAATAACATAGTTCCCCTATCTTCTATCAGTTTACCTTCCTCCTTTTTCTTAACACTCGTTTGAGCTGGTTTTTCTATCGTTTCTTGACTTTCTTTAGTTGATTGAGCCTCCTTTACTTCCTTCTTCTCAACAGTCTCGCTAACGACTATGTCATCTTCCTTCCTTTCATCTGTTTGGCTAGCTTCCTCCTTAGCAACCGCTTGACGCTCTTGCAAGTCCTCTTCGACTTGGTCCAAGACCATCTGAGCCATGATGTAGGCCGTCGTTTCTTGCCTCGCAACCTGAACTAAGCGACTTTCGGCTTCTTGGCGGTGGATATAAAACTGAAGCAAGAGACTAAAGACTGCCAGCATCAAGAGGGCATAGAGCAGGATGCCAGCCCTAACCTTTTTCTTTAAAAGCATAGATAAAGGTCCGCTCCTCCCCGTTTTTAAAGCTAAAGTCGATGCGCACCAGCTGGTTTTCTTGGGAAATGGCTGCGCTGTCCACCTGATAGAGCATGGGCTGGTAGCCCTGTCCCCTGTCATTTGTTTTCCGAAAATCATCCGACCGTGACTTACCAAAGGCCAAAGCCTGACCAGCCTTGTCTACATAGACCTTGCCATTTTCAACCTTGACCAAGTCCGCCTGGTCCCACTCCGACCGCAACTGGCTAGAAAAGACCTGCCATTCCTTCTGTATGGTATGCCTTTGGTAATGCGCTTCTTGGACCAGCAGTTTTGACAAGCCTTCAAAGACCAAAAGGCTACCTGAAAGGATGACTAAGGCTACCAAGCATTCCAGGAGAGTAAAGGCAGGAATTTTACTTTTTAACAACCGATAAAACCTCCTTTCCCTCGTGGAAAACAATCATCTTATCCACTGTTCGTTGAACCTGAACTGTAACACCGTTTAAGGCTAGGCTATCTTGCTCGGTCTGAACAGCCATCTGTGCTAGATTGAGAACTTCCTGTTGTTCCAATTCCCAAGCCTGTCGCCTGCGACCTGTATCTACCGCAGTCAAAATCAAGCTACAAATAGTCACTAGGGTCGCAAGGGCAACTAAACTTTCTAGCAAGATATAAGCCTTATTCTTCTGTTTTCTTATAGCGACCACTCCCTATATATAATTGATACTTGACTATTTTTTGACTAAGCCGAAAACGAATGTTAGACAGTGAGGAATTTCCTCCATTTTCTTCAAATTGGATGGTCTTCTCTTCCAATACTTTTACGTTTCTGGGCACCTCTACAGCCTGATGACCATTTGTCACTTCTTGTTCGCCGATAGTCAAGCTAATTGACTGGTGAGAACTAGCTGCCAATTTCTGGCTGTCTTTATAGATGGCTTCAAATTCCCAGAGGAAAATCTCTTCTTGAACTGACTGAAAGGCTGTTTGCACCGTTCCCGACAAAGAAACGGCTAAAAAACTAACGACAAATAAGGTCAGCAAGCTTTCTAGAAGAGTGAAGGCCTTATTTTTTCGCCTTAGCATACTCTTCTGCTTGTTTTTCAGTGATGTAGCCAGCTGCCTGCAAGTCTGCCACCGTTGCTTCCTTATCATGCTCTAATTCATAGAGCTCCATCTGGCTTTCTACAACCTTAACAACCGCTGCACCTCCTGACTCCTTAATCGCTTCTTTTTGCTTACTCAAATTAGGCACAAATAGGAGCAGAAGCACACTAACAATGAGAAGTACTACTAACATTTCCACCAATGTGAAGGCTTTATTTTTCAATTTCATTAATTTTTTCATTTTATAACTCCATATTTTGATAAATCGGCAGCAACATGGCTGCGTAGATGAGAACGACCATTAAGGCCACAAAGAGAAAGACCAGCGGTTGGATTAGATGCATGGCTCTATTGACCCGAGAGAAAAATTCCTCCCAACACTCAGCTGCATAGACTGTCAACTCGCTCCCTAATTTGGACTTGACCTGACCGTACTCGACAATCAAACTCAACTCCCGCTTAAAAAAGGCGTAGGTCTTGATGTGTTCGTGAAAGCTCTGACCATTGGAAAGCGACTGCTCCAGGTCCTGGCCAATCTCCCGAAAGAGCTGCGATTGTTGCTCCTGCATCAGGCCCACAATCTGCGGCAGGTCCAAGCCTTGCCCAATCAAACTCCCCCACTCCCTGGCGTAATAGGCCGTCAGGTAGGTTTGGATGAGTTTTCCGAAAAATGGCAGAGCTACTAAACGGGAAAAGACTTTGATTTTATCGGTTTTGCGAAACCAAACAAGACCAGCTAAGACCGCTACCAAACTAAGTCCACAAAGGGATAAAAAGATAGTCGGCAGATGGTTAATTAGCACGGTCGCTACGTTGCCTTCCTCCAACTGGGGCAGAAGATAGTTTTTCAAGCCAAGCATAATCAAAAGCAGAAAACCAAGCAAGATAACTGGATAGGTCGCTACTTCAATCAGCTTTTTACGAACCTTGCTGACATTTTCCAGATAGGACTGGATATGGCTCAAACTCAGACTGGTATTGCCATGAACTTCTGCCAAAGCCACCTGTGTGACCACCGCATCTGAAAAATGCAAATCCGCCAGCAAACTTGAAAAGGGTTTGCCTGCAAGAAGACCATCCGACAAGACCTGGGTATAGGGATCTGCCAGCAGCTGACTGCGTTTGAGGAAATCAACAATCTCCCCCAGATGAAAACCACTGGCAAAGAGATTATTAAACAGTTCAATGACCGTACGCTGGCGAACCAAGGGTAATTTTTTCTGTTTCTGCCTGCCGAAGACTGATATGTCCTGCTGCAAAAAGGCGATCAATTTGCGCATTCCACTGGTCTGCGGAATGGTTTTGGTAATTTCCCTTTGCAAAATCTACCACACCTCCTCCCCCTATTAAACGTTGATAGGCAATACCTTGAAGGGCATTGTTTAACTCCTCAGAGCTGACACCCAATTCCAACATACGGGCGTAGACACCTGAAATAGACCTTGCATGGACTGTTGAGAAAACGGTAGCTCCCGTCAGGCTGGCTCGAATGACTGCTCGAGCGGTTTCCGCATCCCGAATTTCACCGATGATGAGCAAGTCTGGTCGATGACGGAGGGACAGTTTGATCAGATTGTCGTAGGTGGCTCCGATGGCTTCATTGAGCTGGAGTTGCAGCATGTCCTCCTGCTTGATTTCGACAGGATCCTCGATAGTCAAAATCTGCTTGTCTGGGAATTTCAGCCTGGCAAGATGGTACATAAGTGTGGTCTTACCAGAGCCGACTGGACCCGAAAAAAGGTAGAGCCCTCGTCCCTTGATTTCTTCTGCAAGCCGCTCAGCCGCCTCAAACCAGAACTTGAGTTCCTTGTCATTGTCATAGAGCAGGCGGATAACCAGACTTTCCTTGCCACGATAATCTCCGACAGTTGATAAGCGAAGTGAAATCTCGCCGTTCCCATAATCATAGTCACAGGAACCCTGCTGGCTACGGCGTTTTTCACCGACATTTAAACCTGCTAAGAACTTGAAATGGCTGATGATGGCTGTTACTTCCTCCTCAGCCAAGTCGTGCACAAACTCCCGTTCGTCCATGATGCGATGGTAGACTTGGTAGTCCTGACCACGAGGAACCAGATAAATATCACTGACCCTATCCGCCACCGCCTCTTCAATCAACTTTCTTGCTTTTTCTTGAATCATAAAACCTCCTCACCCTATCTATTCGCAAGGAAACTTGATTTTCCATACTTTTTTGTTAAAATAATAAAAAACTTGGAGGTTCCTATGAAAAAATTAAAAAAAGGCGACCACATACGTGTAGTCAGTCCCTCTTCGTCTATTGAAAGAATTGGTGGTTTTGAAGCCAATCTTGCCGCCAAGGAAAAATTGGAAGACCTGGGCTTCAAACTCTCTTTCTCAGAACATTATTTTGAAAACGATATGTTCGATTCGGCTCCGATTGCTAGTCGTGTTGCGGACTTGGAAGCCGCTTTTGGGGATGAGTCGGTCGATGCCATTCTGACAACCATTGGCGGTTTCAACTCTAACGAACTCTTGCCCTATCTGGATTTTGACCTAATTGCGCGCCATCCGAAGATTTTCTGTGGCTATTCAGATACGACTGCCCTGCTCAATGCTATCTACGCCAAGACAGGCATACAAACCTATATGGGGCCAGCCTATTCTAGTTTTAAAATGGTGCAAGGCCAAGACTATCAAACACAATCTTGGCTAAATGCAGTAACTCAGAACACATATAAATTAAGTCCCAGTACAGAATGGTCTAGCGACGCTTGGTACCTATCAGACGCCCCTCGCACCTTTTACCCAACAGAATGGAAAGTTTACAATCCAGGACAGGCCTCTGGCATTGCCATCGGCGGAAACATCTCAACCCTCAATCTGCTGACTGGAACCGAGTTCGCACCCAAACCTGACAAGTATGTGCTCTTTTTGGAGGAGGCGGAAGACGACGATTATCTGATTATTGCTCGTCACTTGACTGCCCTGCTACAAGCCTATCCTAATCCGCAGGCGGTTGTCTTCGGTCGTTTTCCTAAGGAAACCAAGATGACGGAGGAGATTTTGCTGGCCATTTTGGACAAGCACCCGATTCTCAAAACCATCCCTGTTCTCTACGATTTGGACTTTGCCCATACCCAACCTCTTTTTACTATCACAATCGGAGGTCAAGTGGAGCTCGACACCAAAGCATTTTCTATCAGATTCAGCTAAAAAGGATTGACATTCCAATGTCAATCCTTTTCTTCATGGTTCATACATTTGTCTTGTTTCAGCCTACAAGTACGCAAACGAGGGGGTGTCTGCGACTTGACAAAACCAGCAGGTAAATTTTCCTTAGCTTCTACTAGCATGAGCGAATGATAACGCTGTAAATACTCATCACATTCCTCACACCAATGCTGGTCTGATTCATCCCAAAAAGCCACCAGGGTTCCATTTTTACTCTGCTTCTTAGGGAATTTTTCTGACAAACGTACCCATTCTTTTTGAAAGGCAGTATAGGCATCCTCATAACGACTAAAGACATCCTTACTGACAATGTCTTCTTCCCAACCATCCAAGAACCACCAGGGTTCATAATCTCCATATAATTTTATTACCTGATACATAAGCACACACTTCCTTTTTCACACTCATTATATCGAATATAAAATCGTATAGAAAGTATTCTGCTTGTTAATTACTGATCAAATTATGTATGCGCTTTATTTCCAAATAGCAAAAAACACATCTCTAGAAATCTAGAGATGTGCATAAAATATTATTCACTTACAGTTTCAAGATTTGCTTCTGCAGCAAGCTCTTCAGCCACTGTGTCTTCAATGATTTCAACTTCATTAATAGCCTGTGGCTCAAGATTACGGTAGCGGGCCATACCTGTACCTGCTGGGATAATCTTACCAATAATAACGTTCTCTTTAAGACCAAGAAGGTTATCACGTTTACCACGGATAGCAGCATCTGTAAGGACACGAGTTGTTTCCTGGAAGGATGCGGCAGACAAGAATGAGTTGGTTTCAAGAGACGCTTTTGTGATACCCATAAGAACTGGACGAGCTGTTGCCGGAATACCACCTGCAATAACCACTTCCGCATTGGCATCTGTAAAGTCGGTAATATCCATGAGGGTACCCATGAGAAGATCTGTGTCACCTGGATCCATGACACGAACTTTACGAAGCATCTGACGAACCATTACCTCAATGTGCTTGTCGCCGATTTCTACACCCTGGCTACGGTAAACTTTTTGAACCTCAGAAAGAAGGTAAGTTTCAACCGCCAAGACATCACGGACTTCCAGCAAGCGTTTGGGTTGGATAGAACCTTCGGTAAGAGCTGCTCCACGCGCAACTTGGTCACCAACTTCAACCTTCATACGGGCTGTAAATGGAACCACATATTCGCCTTCGCCAGTTTTACCTTTAACAAAGACTTTCTTGGTACGAGTAGAAGCATCTTCTTCGATGGCTGTAACTTCACCTTTGATCTCAGTGATAACCGCTTCCCCTTTCGGATTGCGGGCTTCAAAGATCTCTTGGACACGAGGAAGACCCTGCGTGATATCGCTGTTTGAGGCTACACCACCCGTGTGGAAGGTACGCATTGTAAGCTGTGTACCAGGCTCACCGATTGATTGAGCTGCAATTGTACCAACTGCTTCACCCACTTCAACTGCATCACCTGTTGCCAAGTTGATACCGTAACAATGACGGCAGACACCGTGACGGGTGTTACATGTAAATACGCTACGGATAGTGACTTGTTCAACACCGGCATTGACAATTTCACGAGCAATGTCTTCGGTAATCAATTGATTTGGACCAATGATGACTGCACCAGTTTCAGGGTGTTTAACAGTTTTCTTAGTGTAACGACCTTGCAAACGCTCTTCAAGTGGCTCGATCATTTCCTTGCCATCTGTGATAGAACGGATGTCAAGACCACGGTCTGTTCCACAGTCGTCTTCACGGATAATAACGTCTTGGGCAACGTCAACCAAACGACGAGTCAGATAACCTGAGTCGGCTGTCTTCAAAGCCGTATCCGTCATACCCTTACGGGCACCGTGAGTTGAGAAGAACATTTCCAATACCGAAAGACCTTCACGGAAGTTAGACAAGATCGGCAATTCCATGATACGTCCGTTCGGAGCTGACATCAGACCACGCATACCGGCCAACTGGGAGAAGTTGGAGATGTTACCACGGGCACCAGAGTCCATCATCATAACGATTGGGTTCTTAGGATCTTGTTTTTCAACCAGGCGTTTTTCCAATTTTTCCTTAGCTGAACGCCACTCATCTGTAACAGCTGCATAACGCTCATCGTCTGTAATCATACCACGACGGAATTGTTTCTTGATTTGTTCGACACGTTCGTGAGATTCTTCAATGATTTCAGCCTTGTTGTCGATGACTGGAATATCGGCAATACCCACTGTCAAACCAGCAAGTGTTGAGTGATAGTAACCCAAGTCTTTCAAACGGTCAAGAAGGGCTGATGTTTCAGTTGTACGGAAACGCTTGAAGATTTCAGCGATGATGTTACCAAGATTTTTCTTCTTGAATGGTGGGTTGATTGGCAATTCTGCAATAGCAGCCTTGATATCTGATCCTGGTTCCAAGAAGTATTTATCAGGAGTTCCTTCTGTCAAGTTAGCGTTGTTTGGCTCTTGCAAGTAAGGAAGTCCTTCAGGCATAATCGCGTTAAACAAGATTTTTCCGACAGTTGTCATCATAATCTTGTGCTTTTGGTTGTCTTTCCATGGCTTGTGCAAGCTATCCGTTGCGATACCAACACGGGTATGCAAGTGAACATAGCCATTGCGGTAAGCCATAACAGCCTCATCCGCATCCTTGAAGACCATACCTTCGCCTTCACGACCTGCATCTTCCATGGTCAAGTAGTAGTTACCCAAAACCATATCCTGAGATGGTGTTACGACTGGTTTACCATCTTTAGGGTTAAGGATGTGTTCTGCCGCGAGCATAAGGATACGTGCTTCTGCTTGCGCTTCTTCTGACAATGGAACGTGAATGGCCATCTGGTCACCGTCAAAGTCGGCGTTGTAGGCTTCACAGACAAGCGGGTGCAAACGAAGGGCTTTACCGTCAATCAGAACTGGCTCAAAGGCCTGGATACCCAAACGGTGAAGGGTAGGTGCGCGGTTCAAAAGAACTGGGTGTTCTTTAATCACTTCTTCCAAGATGTCCCAAATGCGATCATCTCCACGTTCAATCAAGCGTTTAGCTGCTTTCACGTTACCTGCAATCTCACGGGCAACGATTTCACGCATCACAAACGGTTTGAAGAGCTCAATCGCCATTTCACGTGGCACACCACATTGGTACATTTTAAGCGTTGGACCAACGGCGATAACGGAACGTCCTGAGAAGTCAACACGCTTACCAAGCAAGTTTTGACGGAAACGTCCTTGCTTACCTTTAAGCATGTGGCTGAGTGATTTAAGTGGACGGCTACCTGGTCCTGTAATTGGACGACCACGACGACCGTTGTCAATCAAAGCATCCACAGCTTCTTGAAGCATCCGTTTTTCGTTTTGTACGATGATACCTGGAGCGTTCAGTTCCAAGAGGCGTGCCAAACGGTTGTTCCGGTTGATAACGCGGCGGTAGAGTTCGTTCAAGTCAGATGCAGCAAAACGGCCACCGTCCAACTGAACCATCGGGCGCAAATCTGGTGGAATAACTGGAAGGATGTTAAGAATCATCCACTCAGGTTTATTTCCAGATTTATAGAAGGCATCGAGTACATCCAAACGACGTACAGCCTTGATCCGTTTTTGTCCTGTAGCAGTTTTCAATTCTTCTTTCAAAGCTGCGATTTCTTTTGGAAGATCAACTTGCTTCAAGAGGTCTTGAATGGCTTCTGCACCCATTTTAGCAACAAATGAGCCATATCCATGTTCACGCAAACGCTCGCGGTATTCGCGCTCAGTCATGATTGACTTGTGCACAAGGTCTGTATCTTTTGGATCAATGACCACGTAGGCTGCGAAGTAAATAACTTCTTCAAGCGCACGAGGGCTCATATCCAAGGTCAAGCCCATGCGGCTTGGAATACCTTTGAAATACCAAATGTGTGAAATTGGTGCTTTCAACTCAATGTGTCCCATACGCTCACGACGGACTTTTGCACGAGTTACTTCCACACCACAGCGGTCACAAGTGATCCCTTTATAACGGATACGCTTGTATTTACCACATGAACACTCCCAGTCTTTTGTTGGACCAAAGATGACTTCGTCAAAAAGTCCATCACGTTCTGGTTTGAGTGTACGATAATTGATTGTTTCAGGTTTTTTAACCTCACCGTAAGACCATGAACGAACCTTACTTGGTGAAGCTAACGTGATTTGCATACTTTTAAATCGATTTACGTCAACCACTAATAATCCCTTTCTTTTCTTGTGAGAGGCTGGATTCCCAAACCTCAAATTCTTGAACAATAAACAGCAGAATAAGTAGCTGATAAGCTATTCTTTCATCAAGCAAATAGAGGAAGACCGTTGGTCCTCATCCCTTTCCGTTCTGAGATTTGGACCACTTGTTCCATCCATTTGAATTACTCTTTGTCTTCCGCTTCTTCCGCTGCAAAGGCTGCCGCTGCGTCAGCTGCTGCTTTTGCACGTGCTTTTTCAAGATCATCTACGTGGATGATGTCATCATCTTCACCTTCATCAAGGTCACGCAATTCTACTTCATTGTTATCTTCATCAAGGACACGCATATCCAAACCAAGTGATTGCAATTCTTTGACAAGAACGCGGAATGATTCTGGAACACCTGGTTTTGGAATTGGTTTACCTTTGGTGATGGCTTCATAGGCTTTCAGACGGCCTGTCACATCATCTGACTTGTAAGTCAAGATTTCTTGAAGGACGTTTGAAGCACCGTAGGCTTCAAGGGCCCAAACCTCCATCTCACCGAAACGCTGACCACCAAACTGAGCCTTACCTCCGAGTGGCTGTTGGGTAACGAGTGAGTATGGTCCGACTGAGCGGGCATGAAGTTTATCATCAACCATGTGGTGAAGCTTGATCATGTACATGACACCGACAGATACACGGTTATCAAATGGCTCACCGGTACGGCCATCGTAAAGAATGGTCTTGGCATCTGAGTCCATACCTGCTTCTTTAACAGTTGACCAGAGGTCTTCTGAACTTGCACCATCGAAAACTGGTGTTGCGATATGGATGCCCAGGTTACGTGCAGCCATACCCAAGTGAAGTTCCATAACCTGACCGATGTTCATACGTGATGGCACCCCGAGTGGGTTCAACATGATGTCAACTGGTGTTCCGTCTGGAAGATACGGCATATCCTCAACAGGTACAATACGTGAAACGACACCCTTGTTACCGTGACGACCGGCCATCTTATCTCCGACCTTAATCTTACGTTTTTGAGCGATGTAAACACGAACTAACATGTTAACACCTGATTGCAATTCATCACCGTTGGCACGAGTAAAGATTTTCACATCACGAACGACACCATCGGCACCGTGTGGTACACGAAGAGAGGTATCACGAACTTCACGTGACTTGTCACCGAAGATGGCGTGCAAGAGGCGCTCTTCAGCAGAAAGATCTTTTTCACCTTTTGGTGTGACTTTACCAACAAGAATGTCGCCCTCTTTAACTTCGGCACCAATACGGATAATCCCCATTTCGTCCAAGTTGCGAAGGGCATCTTCACCAACGTTTGGAATTTCGCGTGTGATTTCTTCAGGGCCTAACTTGGTATCACGTGTTTCTGATTCATATTCTTCCAAGTGAACAGATGTATAAACATCGTCTTTCACTAGGCGTTCAGACATGATAACCGCATCCTCGAAGTTGTAACCTTCCCAAGTCATGTAGGCAACGATAGGGTTTTGACCAAGAGCCATTTCCCCACGTTCCATAGAAGGACCATCTGCGATGAAGTCACCTTTTTCAACGACATCACCCAATTTCACAAGGGTACGTTGGTTGTAGGCAGTACCTGAGTTTGAACGACGGAATTTCTGAATGCTGTAAACATCCAAGGAACCATCTTCACGACGTACTTCTACCTTGTCCGCATCTGCGTAAACAACCTTACCATCATGTTGGGCAATAACTGCCGCACCTGAGTCATGGGCAGCCTGGTATTCCATACCTGTACCAACGTAAGGTGCTTTTGGATCAATCAATGGAACAGCCTGACGTTGCATGTTGGCACCCATGAGGGCACGGTTGGAGTCATCGTTTTCCAAGAAAGGAATACATGCTGTCGCAACGGCAACTACCTGCTTAGGAGAAACGTCCATGAAGTCTGCTGAATCTGCTGGGAACTCTTGGTTATTACCTTGGTGACGTCCCATAACGATTTTATCAACAAAACGGTTGTTTTCATCGAGTGGTGAAGTCGATTGAGCCACGATATAAGCATCTTCTTCATCGGCAGTCAACCAAACGATTTCGTTCGTTACTGTACCAGTTGCACGGTCAATCTTGCGGTATGGTGTTTGGATGAAACCATACTTGTTGAGGTGACCATAAGAAGACAAGTTGTTGATCAAACCGATGTTAGGTCCTTCAGGCGTTTCAATCGGACACATACGACCATAGTGAGTGTAGTGAACGTCTCGAACTTCATAGCCTGCACGGTCACGGGTCAAACCACCAGGTCCCAAGGCTGACAAACGGCGTTTGTGCGACAACTCAGAAAGTGGGTTGTGTTGGTCCATGAACTGTGACAACTGGGATGAACCAAAGAATTCTTTGATTGCGGCTGTAACAGGACGGATATTGATGATTTGTTGTGGCGTCAATACTTCATTGTCTTGAACAGACATACGCTCACGTAAGTTACGCTCCATACGGGTCAAACCGATACGGACTTGGTTAGCAAGCAATTCACCAACGGCACGAATACGACGGTTACCCAAGTGGTCGATATCGTCTACGCGACCAAGACCCTCCGCCAAGTTGAGGAAGTAGCTCATCTCAGCCAAGATATCTGCTGGTGTAACAATACGCACATTTTCCGCCGGATTAGCATTACCAATAACTGTTACAACACGGTCTGGATCTTTTGGTGCAACAATCTTAAACTTCTGCAAGAGAACTGGCTCAAGAAGAACAGCATTATCATTTGGAATATACTCTACCAAGTTGAGTTCATCAAATTGTGCTTCTACTTTTTCAAGCACATCACGGCTCAAGACAGTACCCGCTTCCAAAACGATTTCGCCTGTTTCACCGTTAATGACATGCTCAGCAAGTGTTTGGTTGAGCAAACGAGTACGGAGGTTGAGTTTCTTATTGATCTTGTAACGACCAACTGGTGCCAAATCATATCGACGTGGGTCAAAGAAACGAGCAGTCAAAAGGCTACGAGAGCTTTCAGCTGTCTTTGGTTCACCTGGACGAAGACGCTCATAGATTTCCTTGAGAGCTTCATCTGTACGAGAATCTGCCGTATTTTTGTGAACATCTTTTTCAATGGTGTTGCGAACCAACTCACTATCACCAAAGATATCAAAGATTTCATCATCGCCTGAGAAACCAAGCGCACGTACAAGCGTTGTAAATGGAATTTTACGCGTACGGTCGATACGAGTATAGGCAATATCTTTTGAGTCCGTTTCCAATTCCAACCAAGCACCACGGTTAGGGATTACCGTTGAACCATAACCAACCTTACCGTTCTTATCAACTTTATCGTTGAAATAAACACCTGGTGAACGAACCAACTGAGAAACGATGATACGCTCTGCACCGTTGATGATAAAGGTACCCATTTCAGTCATGATTGGAAACTCACCGAAGAATACTTCTTGAGTCTTAATCTCGCCAGTTTCTTTATTCACCAGACGGAAGGTTACATAAATTGGAGCTGAGTAGTTTGCATCGTGTGCACGCGCCTCTTCCAAAGTGTATTTGGGTTGCTTCAACTCATAACCCACAAATTCCAATTCCATGGTTTCTGTAAAGTTCGAAACCGGAAGTACATCTTCAAAGACTTCTTTCAAACCATAGTCAAGAAAATCTTTAAATGAATCCGTTTGGATTTCAATCAAATTTGGTAAATCAAGAACTTCCTTGATTCTTGAAAAACTACGACGGGTACGGTGTTTACCGTACTGAACTTCATGTCCTGCCAAAAGTTTTCTCCTTTGTAATAAGATACGAGACCGTGAAAACCAAAGTGAAAATAGGAGAGTGACGCCGTGTCACCAGACACAAGGAGCTCTATCTTTTTCACACAGGTTTTAGGTCGAGTTCAATTAAAGATACTAAGCCGTAAACAACTCAAAGAAAAATAGGAAACACGACGACGGAGGCAAGCCTCCTAGGAGCTGTTTATCTTTTTTCACAGAGTTGTAGGCGAGTTCAATTATATACAGTCAGCAAATGACCATTATTCATCCTTTTTCTGAATATTTAGAATCTTTAAGAGTAAGTAACATTTCTTAAAAAGAGACCTCATAGACACAAAAAGAGCAGCTAAATCTTCCTTTTAAAAGTTTGATTTAACTGCTGCAAGTCTTGATTGGACAAGATTTCAATCAAGACACACGACAAATTATTTACAGAATTATATCACATTTTATAATAAAAAGCAAGGTTAATCATTATTATCTTGACTACTTGTAGAGGTTTCAGTCGATGTTTCCGTATTTACCGATGATGAACTAGAACTACTAGAACGGCTAGAACTAGTACCTTGACTCGTATTTGAAGAAGATGTTTGCGAACCAAAAATACTATTCCAAGCCTGTGCCCGATCGCTATCTGTACCACCGACCATAAAGTTGTAGCTCGTAACAGGAGCGCCATTTTTAGCCCAATAACTAGTAGTCGTCGCACCACCAATCATGACCTGACGTCCGTTTACTTGCGTTGCTCCTGCACGTTGACCTGTAGAGGCAACAACATTCGAAGCAATCACGCTACCATCCAACTCAAAGCGACCTGCAAACATATCTGCATTCACATTATAGAGCGCATTAACCATATGAGCGACATATTGCGAATTGTTGTGATAGCCTGTCCAAACATACATTTCTGAGTTATCATCATTTCCAGCCCAAGTCCCCAGAGTTACTTTTGGAGTTGATAACATGAGCCAGACGTCATTTACCTCGTTACTTGTTCCCGTTTTACCGACAAAGTCCGAAGCTGCTGCCTGAGGATTTAAGCCACTCAACCGATTCTTGAAGGTCGTTGTATAGCCCGAATTCACTACTTGGCGCAAGAGTTGGTTCATGATGCTTGCGGTGGCCTTGGAATAGACTTGAACAGGAGCTGCCTCATGCTGGTAAACAACCGTTCCATCCGCAGCCGTAATATTCTCAACAATATAGTGTTTGTGATAGACACCACCATTAGCTAAGGTCTGATAGGCATTGGTATTGGTCAAAACCGAAATTTCAACGCCACCACCGAGTGGCACACTTTCAATATCATACATAGGAATATGATAGTTCATCTTCTCCATGTAGGCTTTGGCATCAACTCCTGCATTTTGAATCATCTTATAAGTCCAGAATGCCGAAATGTTTACAGATCTATCAATTGCCGTCTGCAAGTTCATCATGCCCGAACCTCGACTGGTTCCATACATGATTGGTTGGCCACTTGAGAAATTGGTTGGATAATCTGACAAAATACTTGCTGAACCGATTAAACCTTGGTCAATAGCGATCCCATAAGCCAATAAAGGTTTAATGGTCGAAGCAGGCGAACGCAGGGTATCAAAGGCATGGTTGTTTTGGTTAGTCGCATAATCCCGACCACCAACGAAACCTAGAATAGCTCCTGTGGAATTGTCAATCAGCACACTACCTGTTTCAACGTACACATTTCCATTATCCAATACTGAACCGTAATTGGCAACAACTGACTGCATGGTATCATAAATACCCTTATCAACTGTACTCTTAATGGTATAGCCACCTTGACTAAGCTCCTGCTTAGCCAACTCCTCATAGGAACTCCTTGTTGCATCGTTCTTCAAGTCATTATCAGAAACCTTATCACGTTTCACCAAGTAGTCAAACATGACTTGCTGAGCCTCTTCCATCACCTCATAATAGAGATAATCTTTAGTATCAGCTGTCACAGGCGCTGGAGCAATGAAGTCCTGCTTAATATCGTAAGCCTTATAGGTTTCATATTCTTCCTTGGTCAAGAACGAAGCACGATACATATTGAAAAGAACATCTTGATAACGTTCGATACCGTAAACCATATCCTCATCCGACTTACGAGTACCATCGGAAGCATATGGAGAATAGACAATTGGACTTTGCGGTAGACCTGCAATAAAGGCTGCCTGTGGAACTGTCAACTCACTGGCAGGTTTGCCAAAAATTCCTTGAGCGGCAGCTTCTGCTCCCGCAATATTTCGACCTTGATTGTTTCGACCAAACGGCGAAACATTCAAATAAATGGTTAAAATTTCTTCCTTGGTCATATTGCGTTCCAGGGCTAAAGCTGAAATAATTTCATTCGCCTTTCGAGTAAAAGTCGGTGCATCTCCGACCAACTGCTGTTTAATAAGCTGCTGGGTCAAAGTAGAGCCACCACTGGATGACCCAAAGCCAACTGAACCTAGTGCCGCACGCAAAACAGCTTTTGGCACAACTCCGTTATGACTTTCAAAAGTTTCATCCTCTGTTGCAATAACTGCTTGCTTGAGGTAGTCCGATACATCACCAGCCCCAACTGGTACACGAAGCAAGTCCGAATTAACCTCTGCTACTAGGCTGCCGTCAGAATAGACTACTTTGGAAATCCGACTTACTTCTGAAACCTGTGTCAGCAGTTCCTCGGTCTTAGGCACCTCAACCTTGTCAAACAAACTCGCAACAAAACCAACTCCTATACCTGCACCAAAAAGAACAAATAGGAACAACAAGACAGCAATGGAATTGAGCAACAATTTCAAGGTGCGAAGGAAAACGCCAAGCGTATCTCCGAGCCCTAGAGCATTTGATTTATCTTTATGTTTTTGCTTATCTGATTTAGTCGTCATAGTAACTCCTTATCTTACCATTATACCAAATTTTGTTTATTTTCCACAATTTCATGGTATAATAAGGGAGAATTTTTATTGGTTAGATGTGGTTTTTATCACATTCTATTTAAGGAGAAACGCATGAACATTTTTGAAGAACTAAAAGCACGTGGCTTGGTCTTTCAAACGACAGACGAAGAAGCCTTGGTAAAAGCACTGACAGAAGGACAAATATCTTACTACACAGGCTACGACCCAACAGCTGACAGCTTGCACTTGGGCCACTTGGTTGCCATCTTGACCAGCCGTCGTTTGCAGTTGGCTGGTCACAAGCCTTACGCCCTAGTTGGTGGTGCGACTGGTCTGATTGGCGATCCTTCCTTCAAGGATGCGGAGCGCAGCTTGCAAACCAAAGACACCGTGGACGGCTGGGTAACAAAAATCCAAGGTCAGCTCTCTCGCTTCTTGGATTTTGAAAACGGCGACAATAAGGCTGAAATGGTCAACAACTACGACTGGTTCTCAGGCATCAGCTTTATCGACTTCCTCCGTGATGTTGGTAAATACTACACAGTCAACTACATGATGAGCAAGGACTCTGTAAAAAAACGGATTGAAACAGGGATTTCCTACACCGAGTTTGCCTACCAAATCATGCAGGGTTATGACTTCTACGAGCTTAATGACAAGCACAATGTGACCCTACAAATCGGTGGTTCTGACCAGTGGGGCAACATGACAGCAGGTACTGAATTGCTTCGCCGCAAGGCTGACAAGTCTGGCCACGTGATGACTGTTCCCCTCATCACTGACTCAACAGGTAAGAAATTTGGTAAGTCTGAAGGCAACGCCGTTTGGTTGGATGCCGACAAGACTTCTCCATATGAAATGTACCAATTCTGGCTCAATGTCATGGACGATGATGCCGTTCGTTTCTTGAAAATCTTTACTTTCTTGTCATTGGATGAGATTGCTGAAATCGAGAAACAATTTGACGCTGCCCGTCATGAACGCTTAGCTCAGAAGATTTTGGCTAAGGAAGTCGTGACATTGGTCCACGGTGAAGAAGCCTATAACCAAGCCCTTAACATCACCGAGCAATTGTTCGCAGGCAACATCAAAAACCTGTCCGCAAAAGAGCTCAAGCAGGGCCTCAGCAACGTTTCAAACTACGCTGTACAGGCTGAAGACAACCTTAACATCGTGGAACTGCTAGTTACCTCTGGTATTGTCAATTCAAAACGCCAAGCTCGTGAAGACGTAGCAAATGGTGCCATTTATGTCAACGGTGAGCGTGTGCAAGACTTGGACTACACTCTTTCTGACAGCGACAAAATCGACGGCGAGTTGACCGTTATCCGTCGTGGTAAGAAGAAATATTCTGTGTTGACTTATTAAGATTTTTCAAGGAAATCAACCGTGATTTCCTTTTGTTCTATCAATAGGAGAACAGCTATGACCTGTATTTTTTGCCACCAACTCAACGAAAATGACATTCTCTACCAGACAGAACATTTTAAGGTGGTCTGGGATATTGACCCTATTCAAACTGGACATCTACTGATTATCAGCAAAAACCACTATGACACGCTCAGCCAAATCCCTTCTGCTGTTCGCTATGAACTATCGGACGTGGAAGTCTTTTTGACTGAAAAACTCTGTCAAACATTGGCAATTGACGGTGTGACCACAGCCTGCAACGATCGCTTGTTTGATGCTGGTACCCATTTCCATGTTCATCTCATCCCACGCTTTCAATCAGATGGCTTCTGGGACCAGATTAGGCTTACGCAAGCCCAGCTGGACCTGAACAAACTCCTCAAAGCAATATAAAAAAGCAGCCCGACAGCTGCTTTTTATTTTATTTACACCAACTCTTCTACTTCATAGATGGTATCATCCAGCATCTCTTGGTATCGCTCTAAATCATAGGCCACCGAAGTTTCCACTTCCGCCAACTGCTGATCCAGCTGAATTTTCACTTCTTCCACCCCGTCCAAATCCAAGAGGTGATTGGTCACGTGTTTGACACAGTTCTGACAGGATAAGTTTTTCAATTTCAAGGTTTGCTTCATGTGTTTTCTCCTTTTGTATGGTGTCCACAGGTACATTGACCTGCCAAGCATTGACAGGCGATGCGCTCAGGTGCAGTCTTTTGAAGCTGCGAGATTTTGCTAGCTAGATTTTCTAGGCTTTTTTTGGAAAATGTCCCTGTGTCTAGCAAGCTTTCGACCAGCTGTCCCTGTTTGGTGGAACATATGGTAGCCAGTAAGAGCTCCACCTGCCCCTGCAAATGCTCCTCCTCACTGATGAGAGGATAATAGTGGTACTTGCTGGTTTTCTTAGTCATTCTCAGATAGTCTTTCTTCCGTAGCCGTCCCAAAAGGGTCTTAATGGTCGTTGCCTGCCAGTCAAAACCCTCCTGCAAAGCCTGAATAATTTCCTGCGAAGTTGCACCAGGCCGAGCCCACAAGACCCGCATGACCTGCCACTCCGCAGCTGAAATCGTCTGCTCCACAAACTCACCTCCAACCAATCGTATTTCTAAAATTAGTTTACATTTGTAGTCAAAAAATGTCAAGAAAAAGAGCCAAGCAATTTACTCGGCCCTTCTCTTCTGGTATTAGTGAGCTAACATCTCTTGAGCAATTTCAAAACCAGTCATACCAACAGGATAGTAAGTTGGCCAGTTTTCCATTTCTTCAAAGAGTTTTTCTTGGCTCTCACCACCGAAGAAGATATGGAAGTGGCCTGTCTTCACAGGAGCAATATTATGATCGCTAAACTGCACATACTTGTAGTTTCCGGCATTGGCATCTGTCGCTTCAAATAAGAAACGAACACCACGATTACCTTTCTTATAAGTTAAAATCTTATAACCTACATATTTATAAGTGAATTTTTGCTTCTTATCACCCACTACAAATTCCATAGTGTTATCTGTGATGTTGATCTGATTGACATCTGTCTTGTAGCCAGTATCGTAATAAGTCTTGTATTCTTCAGCTGTCATACCACCTTTGAGCTTAGCCTTGTAGTCCCAAACTTGGTCCAGCGTACCATCTAGCAAGTAAGGATACACAGACTGCCATTCGCCAGCATAATCTGACAGAGTGCGATCTTTAACAGCACTGTCTTCAAAGTAACCATTGTAGACTGTTTTGGTTGTTACCTCTCCCTCTTCTGGTAAGATTTCAACACCTGCTTGGGAAGTCGTCTTCTCAAGCGCAGTCAAATTGTCCTCCATCACAGAGATATAATCTTCTCCATTTTTCATCGCCTCATCCGTCAAACTTTCAAGCGGATTGAGAACATCTAGCTGAACACCCGTTTCTTTGGCAAGTGTTTCAGCTACAGATTTTGAGGCATTTTCTTCAAAATAGATATACTTAATGCCATATTGCTTGATATATTCAGTCAATTCAGCCAAACGAGTCGGAGTTGGATCTTCATCCGCAGCAACACCTGTAATAGAAACTTGTTTCAAGCCATAATCCAAAGCCAAGTATGCAAAGGCAGTGTGTTGAGTTACAAAGTATTTTTGCTTAGCCACTGACAAGGTTTCAGTGTATTGAGAATGTAGAGCCTCTAACTTTTCAATATAGGCAGCAGCATTTTTCTCAAAAACAGCCTTCTTATCTGGGTAATTTGCAATCAAACTATCACGGATATTCTCTACAAGTGTGATGGCACGTTCTGGGGACAACCATACATGCGGATCATAAGCATGGCTATGTCCTTCCTCACTATGATCATGCTCCTCGTGCCCCTCTTCTCCACCAGGCAAGAGCAACATTCCCTCCGTTGCACTGATAACATCTACTTTCTCTGTATCCACCGAATCTTCAATATCATGGACCCAAGTTTCCATGTTTTCATTTTCATAAATGAATGCATCTGCCTCTTGGATACGGGCAATATCTTTAGCTGAAGGCTCATAACCATGAACCTCTGTCCCTGCTTTAATCAACAACTCTACATTAGCTTCATCTCCTGTTACCTGTTTCGTGAATTCGTAAACAGGATAAAACGTCGTGACGATATCCAACTTGCCATCTTCCTGAGAAGCTGTGCTATTGCCACAAGCAGCTAACAATAAGGCTGAAGCAGACAAGAATAACAAACCAATTTTTTTCATATACACTCCTATTTTTTTAATTTTTGCATCACATTCACCAGTAAGAAAATACTGATAAAAATCAAGGTAATACTTGCACTAGCAGGCGTTTCTGCATAGTAAGATGTCAACAAGCCCGTAACCATTCCCAAGAAACCAACCAGCATACCAATCAAGATAACTGCCTTAAAACTCTTTCCTAAGCGAAGGGCAATGGAGGCCGGTAAAACCATAATGGTCGACACCAACAAGGCACCCGCTGCAGGGATCATCAGAGCAATGGCGACACCAGTCACCACATTAAAAGCAATGGACATAGCCCGCACAGGTAAGCCATCCACAAAAGCTGTATCTTCATCAAAGGTCAAAATATACATCGGCCGTAGAAACAGCAAGGTCAATACAATAACAATCAGAGCAATAGCAAATAAGGCAAATACCTGCTCTTGACTAATGGTCACAATCGAACCGAATAAATATTGTTCCAGGCTCAATCCCGACTTCCCGCCTGACTTATTCATAACAATCAGCGAAATAGCCAAACCAGTCGACATGAGAATAGCCGTCCCGATTTCCATAAAGTTTTTATAAATAGTCCGCAGGTATTCCAGAAATACCGCTGCCACAATGACAATCAGGACCGTTGAAAGTGTCGGTGAAATCCCCAAGACCAGACCAAAAGCCACACCAGCTAAAGAAACGTGACTGAGAGTATCCGACATCAGACTCTGCCTTCTCAAGATGAGAAAAACTCCCAGAACAGGTGAAAACAAGCTCATGGCTATGATGGCTAGAAAGGCCCTTTGCATGAAATCATAGTTGAAAACAGATAAATCAAGCATTGGATACCTCCTCATCCGCTTCGTGGACGTTAAAACAACGCCAAGGAGATTGCTGATCTCGCACCAGATGAATATTGCGATCCGCATACTGACTTAACTCATCAGGATCATGGGTAATCATCAAAACAGCCTTCCCATGCTTTTTAGCCGAGTGGTGCATGAGTTGGTAAAAAGCATCCTTGGTTCCAGCATCCATTCCCGTTGTCGGTTCATCCAAGATAAAAATATCCGGATCCGAAGCAAACATTCGGGCAATGACAGCACGTTGTTTCTGTCCCCCGCTCAAAGACCCCAATTTCTTATCCCTGTGTTCCCACATACCTACTGCTTCCAAACTAATCCGAATATGTTCCTCATCATGTCCAGTGAGCCGACGAAACCAACCCTGACGTGGATAGCGACCTGATTTTACAAATTCATAAACCGTGCTCGGAAAACCAGCATTAAAACTCGCAATCTGCTGGGGCAAATAGGCCATGCGCAACTTCTTCCCTTTTATACTTTTCTCTGCAAAGGCCACTTTCCCAAATCTAGGCTTTAATATACCCAAAGTAGCTTTTATCAAGGTTGTCTTTGCAGCCCCATTTTCACCGGTTAGAGTAACAAACTCCCCACTATCCAAGTGGTAATGGATATGTTCCAATACAGGTTCCTTATCATAATAGAAGGATAAATCCTCCACACTTATATATCTCATCTATCTTCTAATTTTCTCCACTAAATCATTCATAAAGCGACTAATGACTTCTTGTTCACTCTCACTGTAACGCGACAACAAGTGCTCATAAGCCTCCAAAGTATGAGCGTGATGATGGGCATGTTCAGCCGCGATTGGCTTAGCAGCTTCCGTCAAACTAAAACGCACAACACGGGCATCCTTTGTATCCCTTACAGCAACCAAAAGTCCCTGCGTCACCAAAGCTTTTGTTGCTTTGGTAATTGCAGCCTGACTAACATTCAGTTCCTTAGCAATTTCCGTATTGGTATAGGCAGCCTTTTCAATCAACATCAAAATATGCTCTTGCGTATTTGTTAATTTGACTGAACTCTGACAAGTACCAACTAAAATCTCTAATTGGTTCTCAGAGCTTAAAACAATTTCATGTAAACATTTTTCAATCTGTGATGCAAGATGACTCATACAATTCCCTTAACTCTTTAATTAACTTGTTAAGTATATCATAGAAAAAAAGAAAAGACAAGGAAAATTTGAAAATTATTTACAAAATTTCAACTACATATAACAAATGCAATCCTATATATATCACCTCATAATTTATAACAGCCCTACAATAGATATCTCTAGCCCCTACTACTGACTAACTAAACCCTTCACTCTATAATTTTTCAGATCAAACTAATGGCAGATAAAACAACCTATAAATGTGGGCATACATCTCCTCACTACAGTTGACAAAGAGCCCCTTAAAAAAAGAAAATTAAAAGCACAAAACAAAAGACAAGGCTAAGAAACCTTGTCTTTTTCAACTATACCGGCGGCCGGGGTCGAACCGGCACGTCCTTGCGGACACTGGATTTTGAGTCCAGCGCGTCTGCCAATTCCGCCACGCCGGCATATAGTTTAACTGGGGTAGCTGGATTCGAACCAACGCATGAGGGAGTCAAAGTCCCTTGCCTTACCGCTTGGCGATACCCCAATATTAAAATAGGCGAGTGAGGGGAATCGAACCCCCGAATGTCAGAGCCACAATCTGATGTGTTAACCACTTCACCACACCCGCCATAAAACACGGGCAGTAGGAATTGAACCCACACTGAAGGTTTTGGAGACCTTAGTTCTACCTTTAAACTATGCCCGTAAAGGTATGGAGAGAGAGGGATTCGAAC